>NZ_JBEYTO010000003.1:0-868144 GCF_040643095.1 Micromonospora sp. NPDC047467
CTGTTTTTTTCTCTTCTGTTTTTTTTTTGGTGGGGACGTCGGTCGCGGCGGGGGGGGGGGGGGGGGGCGGGGCGGGGCCGGGGCGGGGGGGGGGGGGGCCCCCCCCCCCCCCCCCCCGACGGCTTACTTCTTGGCCTGACCGGCGGCGACCTCTTCCGCCGTCCAGTACCCGGAGTCGATCAGCGCGGTCTTGATGTTGTCCTTGTAGACCGTCACGAACGGCAGCAGGTACGCCGGGACGACCTTGACACCGTTGTTGTACGTCTGGGTGTCGTTGGCCTGCGGCTGCTTGTCCTGCAGGAAGGCCTCGGCGGCGTTGACGGCCTGGTCGGCCAGCAGACGGGTGTCCTTGAAGACGGTGCAGGTCTGCACGCCGTCGTTGATCAGCTTGATCGAGGCGATCTCCGCGTCCTGGCCGGTCACCGCCGGGAGCTTCTTCGCGCCGGTACCGCTGTAGCCGGCGTTCTGCAGGGCGGTGATGATGCCCCGGGAGATGCCGTCGTACGGCGACAGCACGCCGTCGACCCGCGAGCCGTCGTTGTAGCTGGAGGTGAGCAGGTCCTCCATCCGCTTCTGCGCGGTCTCCTGCTGCCACCGCAGGATCGCCACCTGCTCGATGGTGGTCTGGCGCGACTTCACCTTCAGCGTGCCGGCGTCGATGAACGGCTTCAGCGTGTCCATGGCCCCGCCGAAGAAGTACTGGGTGTTGTTGTCGTCGAGCGAACCCGCGAACAGTTCGATGTTGAACGGGCCAGTCGCCGTGCCCTTCGAGCCGTCCTGGTTCTGCAGGCCGAGACCGACGAGCAGCCCGGTGGCCTGGGCGACGCCGACCTTGTAGTTGTCGAAGCTCACGTAGAAGTCGACGTTCTTGCTGCCGCGGATGAGCCGGTCGTACGAGATGACCGGGATCTTCGCGTCGGCGGCGGCCTGTAGCTGGCCGCTGAGCGCCGTTCCGTCGATCGCCGCGATGACCAGGACGTCCGCGCCCTGGGTGATCATCTGGTCGACCTGCTGCGACTGGGTGGGGATGTCGTCGCCCGCGTACTGGAGGTCGACCTTGTAGCCCTTGGCCTCCAGCTTCTGCTTCACGGCGTTGCCGTCGGCGATCCACCGCTCGGAGGTCTGGGTCGGCATCGAAACGCCGATGGTCAGGTCACCGGGCTTCTTGTCACTGGTGTCTCCGCCGCTGCCGGCACCCCCACCACTGCATGCCGTCAAACTCAGCGCCAGCATCGCGCTACCCAGAGCAACCAGGAATTTCCTGCTCACGGGCCTCTCCTCTCCGGATTTCCCCGCCGACCGCCGCGGGCGCACGTGTCACTTTGGGGTAGTGTTAGCGCTCACATAAGGCACGTCAACACTTGATCTGAAATACCGGTGTCACGGTCTCGTAACGAGAGGCTGCCCAGCCGCGCGGCCTGGGATATCACCATCCACAGTGGATCGACGGCGTCCACGCGTGCGCTCCATGGCAGGACGGCGGCCGCTACCGACAGTGATCGTGGTCGGCTGTCAGCGCGACCCGATCGTCAGCGGGAAGGCGGTGGGGCGACGCTGTCGCGGGCGACCAGGGTCGGGGCGATGGTCTGCCGCAGCGCCCCGCCGCTGCCCGACTCGATCTGGGTCAACAGCATCTGCAGACTCGCCCGCGCCACCGCGTCGAAATCGGGCCGGACGGTGGTCAGCGGCGGAATGAAGTACGCGGCCTCCGGCACGTCGTCGAAGCCCACCACGCTGATCTCGGCCGGCACCCGCCGGCCGAACTCGTGCAACGCCCGCAGCACGCCCAGCGCGAGATGGTCGTTGGCCGTGAAGATGGCGGTGACCTCCGGCATCCGCGCCAGCATCTGCCCGCACCGGTAACCCGATGCCGCCGACCAGTCCCCCGGCATCAGCGGCGGCGGGCTCACCCCGGCGGCCAGCAGAGCCTCCCGCCAGCCCTCGATGCGACCGGCGCCGTCGAACCAGTCGGACGGCCCCGACACGTGCCAGACGGTGCGGTGTCCGGCGTCGAGGAGGTGCTGGGTCGCGGCCCGGGCGCCAGCCACCTGATCGACCGTCACCAGCGGCATCGGCCGATGCGGATCGCCGTCGACGGTGACCAGCGGGACGTCCTTGGGCAGCCGTTCCAACGCCTCGCCGGCCGACTCGACCGGCGCGATGACGACGATGCCGGCGACCCGGTGCGCCAGGTGCCGCTCCACCGCGGCCGAGATCGACCGGTGGTCGAGGTCGCGCACGCTGCCCACGCTGACCGCGAAGCCCTCTTCCGCGGCGGTCTGCTCCAGCGCGGCCAGCAGCGAGGCGGGGCCGTAGAGGGTGGTGTTCTGTGCGACCACGCCGATCACCTGCGACCGGCCGGTCACCAGGGCGCGCGCCGCGCCGTTCGGGCGGTAGCCCAGCTCGGCGATCGCGGCCCGCACCCGCAACCGGGTCTGCTCACGAACGTTGGGGTGCCCGTTGAGTACCCGCGACACCGTCTGGTGGGAGACACCGGCGAGACGAGCGACATCAGTCATCGCGGGACCGTGGACGGCCATTTCACTCCCCCCGCCTCATCCGGCCCGCAGCCCGTCGACGTCGACTGGAGCGGCCCGGCCCGATCCCCCTCGCTCAGTCACCACGCCGGTGCTGAATCCCAGGTGACCAGCGCTGGATCGCCGACAGTCTACGCCAGCCAGCGGCCCGGAAAGGGCACGGCTATGGGGGAACGACACGACGGGTGACAGGTCGGCGAGCCGGCCCTGCCGCCACCCACACCCACACCGCCGAACGGTCCGGACCGGGACAGCGACGCCGCCCTGCTCCACGCTCCCGGAACGGGCGCGGAGCAGGGCGGCGACGGGCGTGAACAGTGGCGCGGGCTTCCCCATCCGAGATTCGGACCCGTCGTCCGCGCCACCGCTCAAGCCGACAACTCTGTGACAGGTGTCACGGAGTCGTCAGATCGAACCGGCGCACCGTGACCGCACCCCCGAGCGCCTGGGTGGCGTGGTTGAAGATGGCGAACCGGTAACCCATGAAGAACTGCCAGTTGTTGGCGAGGGTCAGGGCGTTGCCGAACGAGGTGAAGGTGACCCCGTCCGTGCTGTAGGAGAAACGGGCCTGCCGGCCGGACCCCGGTCTGATGTCGGCGTTTGCGCGCAACCAGATCCGGCCACCGGAGACGGCGGTGCTCGCCACCTCGCTGCCGGTGCTGGTGGTGTTCCAGTTGCCGTCCATCGTGAGGCCGTTCTGCATGACCAGACGGGTGGAGCCGTTGTCCCGTCGGACACCGATCCAGGCCGACGAGTTCCGCAGCACCGCCAGGCCCGTGCGATCACCGTCGCGCATCGTGGAGTAGTCCAGCTCGATGGTGGCGGTGGAGGTGGGGCCCTGGATGCGGTGTGTCAGCGTGTTGCGCGCGGCGTACAGGTCTCCGGTCACGGTGGCGGTCTGCAGGCGTAGCCCGTTGTTGACCGAATACCTGCTGGTGTCCGGGTTGTGGTTCCACTCCCACTGCGGGCCGAGGGTGGTGCCGGCGAACGTGTCGGTGCCGGTGAGCGGCTTCACCGCCCGGGGCGCCGCGGGCAGGTTCGGCCTCGGGTACGAACTGCCCCAGGCGCCGTTGACCGTCTGCAGGACGGGCCAACCGTCGCCGGTCCAGGTGATCGGCGCCAGGGCCGGCATCCGACCACCGGGGTACGCGTCGACGAACGCCATGTAGTACCAGTCGCCGTTCTGGGTCTGCACCAGTCCACCCTGGTGCGGCACGCCGCCGCCAGAGATCGGGCCCGGCAGGTTGAGCAGCACCTGCCGCTGCTCGTACGGGCCGAACGGGCCGTTGGTGGACTTCAGCACGTACTGGCCGTTGGCCGGGCGGGTGAGCCAGATGTAGTAGGCGCCGTTGCGCTTGTAGAAGCGGGCACCCTCGAGCGTGCCGATGCTCGACGGTGTCTGGTACACCTGCTGGGCGCGGACCTGGGATTTCCCGTCAGCGGACAGCTGGGCGACGCTGATGGTGCCGTTGCCGTACGCCACGTACATGGTGTCGTTGTCGTCGACCAGCATGCCGGCGTCGTAGTAGCAGTTGGGGATGGTGGTGTGCTTGCTCCACGTGCCGTCGACGGCGGACGCGGTGTAGATGTGGGTCTGCGCGAAGTCGATGCACCCGGCCCAGTAGTAGGTGCGGTTGCTCGGCCGGTAGTTCAGCGTCGACGCCCAGATCCCGTCGACGTACGCGTTACCGCCACTCATGTCGTACTTCGACCCGAACTCCAGGCGTGGCACCGAGTGCCCGGCGAACTCCCAGTTGACCAGGTCGTACGAGCGCAGGACGGGAGCGCCCGGCGAGTAGTGCATGGTGGACGCCGACAGGTAGTAGGCGTTGTCCACCCGGATGATGTCGACGTCGGCGAAGTCCTGCCAGATGGCCGGGTTCGTGTACGTGCCGCCCGTGGGCGGCGGAGTCGTCGGCGGCGGCGTGGTGGGGTTGCCTCCGCCCCCGACCTGGACGAGCTGCCACTGCTGGTTGTTGCCGCCCCAGTCGTCGTACTGCACGATGTTGCCGCCGTCGGCGGTCGAGGCGTTCTGCACCTCGACCGCCTTGTTGCTGTTGCGGTTGATCAGCCGTACGTAGCCTCCGGCGGAGTCCGCCAGTCGGAACTGCTGGTTCACCCCGTTGCCGTCGGCCCACTGCACCACCGCCGCGCCGTTCGCGGTGGAGAAGTTGTAGACGTCGAGCACCTTGCCCGAGTGCCGCGACTTCAGCCGGTAGTAGCCGCCGCCGGAGTCGACGAACTGCCACTGCTGCCAGGCGCCGTCGTTGCGCGCCCACTGGGTGATCCGCGCGCCGTCGTTCGTCGCCTGGTTGTACACGTCCAGTGCCTTGCCACTGTTGCGGTTCACCAACACGTACCAGGCGTTGGTGTCCACCGTCGCCGCCGACGCGGATGACGCGGCCACCGCCGTCAGCGCGCCGCCCACCAGCACCGCCGCCGCGACGGCGGTGAGCCGCCGCAACCACCCACGCCGCCGCGCTGGTGGCGCAGCCCAGGGAACCCGACCGATGGCAACCATGATCCTCCTTCGATGACGCGAACCGAGCGGCCTGGACCGGCATCCGCGGCACCGGGCGGGGCACCGTACTGGCCACGGCCCGACCTATGTGATCGCTAACATCGCTCCCGCGCCGCCACGACAGCATTTCGTCGAGACGGGGGGTGGACACGATCGCGGCCGGGCCAGCCGCAGACATTGATTGTCTTGGCTATAGACTGTGAGCGATAACACGCTCTTAGTCAAGACGTAACACAACCGGCTCCTGGTCGTGCTGGGCACCCACGCAAACGGGTGGCCCGTCCCCGGCCGGCAGTCGCAGGCAGGGGCGGGCCACCCGTCCGGGGGCGCGCGGCGCGAGGGGTCAGAAGCCGCGGGCCAACCGGTAGTAGGCCTGGTTCCACCGGATCTCGTCGGCGAAGCGGCGGGGCTTCGTGTCCGCGTCGATGACGACGAGTTCGGTGCGGCTCATCTCGGCCAGGTCGTGCAACTCCTCCACGCCGACGGCCTGGGACAGCACGGTGTGGTGGGGAGCGCCCGCGGTGATCCACGCCTCGGCCGAGCCGGGCAGGTCGGGTTGCGGACGCCAGACGGCCCGAGCCACCGGCAGCCGGCGCAGCGGCTGGGGCGGCGTCACGACGTCGATCGTGTTGGCCACCAGCCGGAACCGCTCCCCCATGTCCGCCAGCCCCAGCACCACGGCCGGGCCGGGCGCGGCGTCGAAGACGAGACGGACCGGATCCTCCCGGCCGCCGATGCTCAGCGGGTGGATCTCCACATTGGGTACGCCGGACGCGATGGTCGGGCAGACCTCCAGCATGTGGGCGCCGAGCACCAGCTCCTCACCCGGAGTGAGGTCGTAGGTGTAGTCCTCCATGAACGACGTGCCGCCGTCCACCCCCACCGACATCGACTTGAGGGTGTGGACCAGGACGGAGGTCTTCCAGTCGCCCTCCCCGCCGAAGCCGTAGCCGTCGGCCATCAACCGCTGCACGGCGATGCCGGGCAGCTGACGCAGACCGCCAAGGTCCTCGAAGTTCGTGGTGAAGGCCCGGAAACCGCCCGCGTCCAGGAAGGCGCGCATGCCGAGTTCCAGTCGGGCGGCGTACCGCAGGGAGTCGTGCCGCTCACCCCCGGAGACCAGCGCCGGAACGACGCGGTAGGTGGCCTCGTACTCCTTCACGAGGTCGTCCACCTGCGCGTCGGTGACCTCGCCGACCACCTGGACCAGGTCGTTGACGCCGTAGGTGTTGACCGACACCCCGAAGCGCAGCTCCGCCTCGACCTTGTCGCCCTCGGTCACCGCGACGTCGCGCATGTTGTCACCGAAGCGGGCCAGGCGCAGCGACCGCATCGCCGACCAGCCGAGCGCCGCGCGGGCCCACGCGCCGACCCGGGCGGCCACCCGCGGGTCGCTGACGTGCCCGGCGACGGTCTTGCGGGCCACACCGAGCCGGGTCTGGATGTACCCGAACTCGCGGTCGCCGTGCGCGGCCTGGTTCAGGTTCATGAAGTCCATGTCGATGTCGTTCCACGGCAACACGACGTTGGCCTGGGTGTGCAGGTGCAGCAGCGGCGTCTGCAGCGCGTCCAGACCGGCGATCCACATCTTCGCCGGAGAGAACGTGTGCATCCACGCGACGACCCCGATGGCGCCCTGGGCGGCGGCGTCCCGGCAGACCCGCAGGATCTCGCTGCTGTTGGTCAGGACGGGCTTCCAGACCACGCGGGCGGGAATCTGCGGCGAGTCGTCGAGCGCGGCCGCGATCTGGCGGGACTGCTCGGCCACCTGCCGGAGCGTCTCCTCGCCGTACATGCCTTGGCTGCCGGTGAGGAACCAGATCTCGGGTTCGGTGTGTGGTGCCATGGGGTTGCCTTCCGCGAGAGGGGCGGTCACTTGTAACGGATTCCGATGAGGCGCTGTAGGAGGATGAACGCGAAGAGCAGACCGCCAATCACGATCTTGGTCCACCAGGAGTTGAGGCTCCCGTCGAAGGTGATGAGGGTCTGGATCACGCCCAGGACCAGCACGCCGAGCACCGTGCCGAAGACGTATCCCGCGCCACCGGTGAGCACGGTGCCCCCGATCACGACGGCGGCGATGACGTCCAACTCCATCCCGACGGCGATCAGCGGCGCGCCGGAGAGCGTGTAGAAGGACAGCAGGATCCCGCCGATCGCGGAGCACAGGCCGCTGATCGTGTAGACCGCGATCCGGGTACGCCCCACCGGCAGGCCCATCAGCAGCGCCGACTGCGGGTTGCCGCCGATGGCGTACACGTTGCGCCCCAACCGGGTGTAGGCCAGCGTGTACGCGGCGACGGCGACCACGACGAAGGCGATCAGCACACTGATCGACACGAAGTTGCCCCGTGGGTCGCCGATCCGCTCCTGCGACATCCTGGTCCAGAACCCGTCGGTGATCGGGATGGACGAGCCGGAGATGAACGTGCACATGCCCCGGGCGAAGAACATCCCGGCGAGCGTCACGATGAACGGCTGGATCTCGAAGAAGTGGATGGCGCAGCCCATCAGCAGGCCGAGCGTCGGGCCGATGAGCAGGGCGATGACGAGCACCAGCGCAGCCGGCAGGCCCTCCTGGAGCAGCCAGGCCGACACCATCGCCGTCATGGCGACGACCGACCCGACCGACAGGTCGATACCGCCGGTGAGGATCACGAACGTCATCCCCACCGCGACGACGAGCAGGAAGCCGTTGTCGATGAAGACGTTGAAGATGACCTGCACGTTGGAGAACGCCGTGTACTGCGACACCCCGATGCCGTACATGACCAGGAGGAGGGCGAGCGTCGCCAGGACCGGTATCTGCCGCCTCGGCAGCCGGAACCGGGGACGACCAGTGGTGAGCGATCCAGTGGTCATGCCGGCACCTGCTCCTTCGGCTTGTCGGCGATGGGGCTGGGCGGCGGCGCGTTTCTCCTGCGGCGGCTGAACCGGGCTCGGAAGGCCGGCGCCTGGACGAGGCAGACGGCGATGACGACGACCGCCTTGAACAGCAGCGAGGTCTGCGGGGAGATGTTCATGGCGTACACCGTGGTGGTCAGGGTCTGGATGATCAGCGCGCCGAGGATCGTGCCGCTGAGGAAGAACCGGCCGCCCGCGAGGGACGTGCCGCCGATGACCACCGCGAGAATGGCGTCCAGCTCCACCCAGAGGCCGGCGGCGTTGCCGTCGGCGCTGGAGACGTTGGCCGTCATCATGAAGCCGGCGATCGCGGCACAGCCCGCGCTGAGCACGTACGCGAGGAAGATGACCCGGCCGGACCGGATGCCGGCGAGCCGACTCGCCACGGCGTTGCCGCCCACCGACTCGATGATCATGCCGAGCGCGGTACGGCGGGTGAACGCGGCGACGAGCAGGGCCGCCGCCAGGGCGATGAAGATGGCCAGCGGCAGCGTCAGCACGTGCCCCAGGCCGATCGCCCGGTACGGCTCGGAGTTGATGGTGATGATCTGGCCCTCGGTGACCAGTTGGGCGAGGCCCCGACCGGCCACCATCAGGATCAGCGTGGCGATGATCGGCTGAATACCGATCACCGCCACCAGCACCCCGTTCCAGGCGCCGAGCACCAGCGAGACCCCCATCGCCATCGCGAGGGCGGTCAGCACCACGGTCAGGCTGTTCTGGTCGGGTTGCTTGCTGATGTACATGCAGGCGATCGCGCCACTGATCGCGCAGACCGAGCCGACCGACAGGTCGATGCCGCCGGTCGAGATGACCAGGGTCATGCCCAGCGCGACGAGGATCAGCGGTGCGCTCAGTCGCAGGATGTCGATCGGCGTGCCGTACAGGTGCCCGTCCTTGAGCTCGATGGACAGGAACCCGGGCCGGTAGATCGTGTTCGCGGCGAGCATGACGACCAGCACGGCAGCGGGCCAGAACAGCCGGTGACCGATCATCGCCCGGTAGCGGCCCATGGTGTCGTTCATCGGTCTGCCTCCTCCCGCTGGGATCCACTCGCGATGGTCTGCATGACGCGGTCGGCGTCGAGGCTCTCGTCGTTGGCGAGCTGCGCGACCATCTGCCGGTCCCGCATCACGGCCACCTTGTGGCTGAGGCGCAGCACCTCCTCCAGCTCGGCGGAGATGAACAGCACCGCCATGCCGCCGTCGGACAACTGCGTCACGAGCTTCTGGATCTCGGTCTTCGCGCCGATGTCGATGCCCCGGGTCGGCTCGTCGAGGATCAACAGTCGTGGCTCGGTGATCAGCCACCGGGCCAGGAGCACCTTCTGCTGGTTGCCGCCCGAGAGGTTGCGGACCGGCACCTCCGGGTCCGCCGGGCGGATGTTGAGAGCCTTGACGTACTTGTCGACCAGCTCGTCCTGGCGACGGCGCGGGATGGGCCGCAGCCAGCCCCGGGCGGCCTGCATGGCGAGGATGATGTTCTCGCGGACCGACAGGTCGGCGACGATGCCCTCCGCGCGGCGGTTCTCCGAGCAGAAGCCGACGCCGTGGTCGATGGCCTGCGCGGGGGTACGCAGGCTGCTCGACGTGCCGTCGACCGCGACCTGGCCACCGTCGGCCCGGTCGGCCCCGAACAGCAACCGCGCCACCTCGGTACGCCCGGAGCCCAGCAGGCCGGCCAGGCCCACCACCTCGCCGGCGTGGATGGTGAGGCTGAACGGCTCGACCGCGCCCGCCCGGCCGAAGTTCGACACCGCCACCATGGGGGTGCCCTCCTCCAGGGCGGCCAGGTCCCGTCGGGAGTGCTCCTCGATGCCCTCCAGGACATCGAGCTCCTTGCCGATCATCTTCTCGACGAGGCTGAGCTGGGGCAGCTCGGTGGTCGGGTACTCGCCGACGAGCCCGCCGTTGCGCAGCACGGTGATGCGGTCGGCGATCTCGTAGACCTGGTCGAGGAAGTGGGTGACGAACAGGATCGCGATGCCCTCGTCGCGCAGTTGCCGCATGATGCGGAACAGCTGCGCCACCTCGCCCGCGTCGAGGCTGGACGTCGGCTCGTCCAGGATCAGCACCCGGGCCTTGATGTCGATGGCGCGGGCGATGGCGACCATCTGCTGGATCGCGAGGGAGTACGAGCCGAGCGGCGCGCTGACGTCGAGGTCGAGGTCGAGGCGGGTCAGCAGCGCGCGGGCGCGGCGGCGCACCTCACCCCAGCGGACCGCGCCGAGGAGCCGGGGCTCGCGTCCGATGAAGATGTTCTCCGCCACCGAGAGGTTGGTGCAGAGGTTGACCTCCTGGTAGACGGTGCTCACCCCGGCGGCCGTCGCCTGCATCGGCCCGCTGAAGGACACCGGCTCACCGTCGAGGGTGATCGCGCCCGCGTCGGTGTCGTAGACACCGGTCAGCACCTTGATCAGGGTGGACTTGCCGGCGCCGTTCTCGCCCATCAGGGCGTGCACCTCGCCGGGGAAGAGCCGGAAGTTGACGTCGTGGAGTGCGCGCACCCCGGGGAAGGACTTGCTGATCCCGGCCATCGTCACGACCGGACGGCTATCCGTCATCCCATCAGACCTCTTCTGGGGGTTGTCGACGCGGAAGGGCCGTCACGCTCCCGCCGATCCCGCCCGGGCCACCCTCGCGGGGTGGCTCGGGCGGGCGGGTCACGGGGTTGTCGCGGGCCATGCCCAGTCCGTTGGGGGTTGGGGGCGACGCGGCGGGGCCGCCACGCGAGCGCGGCGACCCCCCGGCGTCGATCAGTACTTGCGGTTGGGCAGGGCCTCCTTGGCCTGCTCCGTCGTGAAGGTGGTCTCCTCGGTCTCGATCCGAGGCGGCACCTCCTCGCCCGCGTGGACCTTCTTGGCCAGGTCCATCAGCTGCGGGCCGAGCAGCGGGCTGCACTCCGCGATGAAGTTGAACTTCCCGTCGGCGAGAGCCTGCATGCCGTCCTTCACCGCGTCGACCGTGATGATGGTGATGTCCTTGCCGGGCACCTTGCCGGCCGCGGTGATCGCCTCGAGCGCGCCCAGACCCATGTCGTCGTTGTGCGCGAACAGCACGTCGATCTTCGGGTTGGCCTTGAGGAACTGCTCCATGACCTGCTTGCCACCTGCCCGGGTGAAGTCCCCGGACTGCGACGCGATGACCTTCAGGTTGGGGTTGGCGGCGATCGCCTCGGCGAAGCCCTTCTTGCGGTCGTTGGCCGGGGCGGCGCCGGTCGTACCCTGCAACTCGACGATGTTCACCGGGCCTGAGGCGGCCTTCTTCTGCTCGACCAGCCACTCACCGGCGAGTCGGCCCTCCTTGACGAAGTCCGAGCCGAGGAACGTCTTGTACAGGGTCTTGTCGGCCGAGTCGACCGAGCGGTCGGTCAGGATGACCGGGATGCCGGCGTCCTTGGCCTCCTTGAGGACGGTGTCCCAACCCGACTCCACCACCGGCGAGAAGGCGATCACGTCGACCTTCTGCTGGATGTAGTTGCGGATCGCCTTGATCTGGTTTTCCTGCTTCTGCTGCGCGTCGTCGAACTTCAGCTCGATGCCCGCGGCGGCCGCCGCGTCCTTGATCGAGGTGGTGTTCGCGGTACGCCACCCGCTCTCCGCGCCGACCTGGGAGAAGCCCATCGTGATCTTGCCGTCGTCCGTGGACCCGCCGCCGGTGTCGCTGTTGCCGCAGGCCGCCACGCCGCCGACGAGTAGCACGCTGGCGAGGACCGCGACAGCGCGCCACGGAGCGGACTGCGTTCGCATCTTTCTCATCAGTTCTCCTTGGCTGGGTGTGGTGGTTGACCACGTCAACCGCCGAGGTGCCGAGGCGGCCTACGCGGGTGGTGCGTGCTGGTGCGTCGTGGTGCAGACCGGCGGGTTCCAGTTCCACTCTGGATGGTCAGGAGCCCGCCGGTGCGACTGGTTGTTGACCGTAGACGTTCTGGTAGCGGTGATACAGGGCATCGATGTCGGCCTGTGCGATCGGGAGGGGTTGACCGAGCGCGCGGGCCAGGTGCGCGGTGCGCGCGACGTCCTCACACATGACCGCGGCCTTGACCGCCGCGCGGGCGTCCCGGCCGATCGTGAAGACGCCGTGGTTGCGCATCAGCACCGCGGGCGAGCGGTGCCCGGCGAGGGTGGTGACGATGCCCTTGCCGATGTCGTCGCCGCCGATCAGCGCGAACGGACCCACCGGAATCTCCCCGCCGAACTCGTCGGCCTGCGCGGTGAGGTGGCAGGGGATGGCCTCGCCACGGGCCGCCCAGGCGGTGGCGTACGAGCTGTGGGTGTGCACCACCCCGCCCACCTCGGGCATGGCCCGGTAGACGTAGGCGTGGGCGGCGGTGTCGCTGGACGGGGCGAGGTCGCCCTCGACGAGGACGCCGTCGAGGTCGCAGACCACCATGGTGTCGGCCGTGAGATCGTCGTAGCCGATCCCGCTCGGCTTGATCACCATGAGGTCGCGCCCCGGGACGCGGGCGGAGATGTTGCCGGCCGTCCAGGCAACCAACTGGTACCGCGTGAGCTCGGAGTGCAGACGGGCGACCGTCTCGCGCAGCTCGTGGATCTGTCGGGTCACCTCGGCGGTCATGCGACGACCTCCAGCGTGGTCTCGGGCGTGCTGTCGAGGGTGGTCTCGGCCGGGGCCGCGACGGTGCCCACCGCCGCGTTGCGGATCGCCCGCAGGCGGAGCATGACGTCGTTGCCGCCACGGCCGAAGTGGTCGTGCAGCGCCCGGTACTCGGCGTAGAGGGCGTCGTAGGCGCGGGCCCGGTCGGGATCCGGGCGGTAGACGGCCTCGTGCACCCGACCCATCGCCTGCGACGCCTCGCGCACCGACGGGTACGCCCCGGCGGCGACGGCAGCGTGGATCGCCGACCCGAGTGCCGGGCCCTGCGCGGAGGCGATGATGTTCAGTGGCCGCCTCGTCACGTCGGCGTAGATCTGCATCAGCAGCTCGTTGGAGGTGAGACCGCCGGCGATCACCAGGTCGTTCACCGCCACCCCGGCCTCGACGAACGCCTCGATGATCATGCGGGTGCCGTAGGCGGTGGACTCCAGCAACGCCCGGTAGATGTCCTGCGGCCGGGTGGCCAGGGTCATCCCGACGACCATCCCGCTGAGGTCGTGGTTGACCAGCAGCGAGCGGTTGCCGTTCCACCAGTCCAGCGCGATCAGGCCGTGCGCGCCGACCGGTTGGCTGGCGGCCAGCTCGGTGAGGTGCTCGTGCGAGGCGAGGCCGGCCGGGGCGGCGTGCTCGACGAACCAGCCGAAGATGTCGCCGACACCGCTCTGCCCGGCCTCGTAACCCCATGCGCCGGGGCTGATGCCGCCGTCCACCACACCGCACATCCCGGCCACCTCGGCGAGCTGCGCGCCGTTGACCACGTGACAGGTCGAGGTGCCCATGATCGCGACGAGCCGACCGGGCTCCACGGCCTGCGCCGACGCCGCGGTGACGTGCGCGTCGACGTTGCCGGCGGCCACCGCGATCCCCTCCGGCAGGCCGGTCAGCGCGGCCGCGTCGGCGGTGAGCGTGCCGGCCCGGGCGCCGAGGGGCAGCAGCGGACCGTCCAGCTTGGCCACGAAGTCGCCGAAGTCGGGGTTGAGCGCGGTCAGGAAGCTCTCGGCGGGGTACTGGCCGTCCTGGAGGATGCCCTTGTAGCCGGCCGTGCAGACGTTGCGGGTCTCGGTGCCGCAGAGCTGCCAGACGATCCAGTCGGCGGCCTCGATGAAGCGTTCCGCCCGGCGGTAGACCTCGGGGTCCTCCTCCAGGATCTGCAGACCCTTGGCGAACTGCCACTCGGCGGAGATCTTGCCGCCGTACCGCCCGATCCATGGTTCGGCCCGCTCGTGGGCCAGCGCGTTGATCCGGTCGGCGTGTGGCTGCGCGGCGTGGTGCTTCCACAGCTTGACCCAGGAGTGTGGCCTGTCGCGCAGCTCGGGGTCCTCGCAGAGGGGCGTGCCGTCGGCGCTGGTCGGCAGCACGGTGCAGGCGGTGAAGTCGATGCCGATGCCGATCACCGCGGCCGGGTCCACCCCCGCGGCGGACACCGCCTCCGGGACGGCGTAGCGCAGCACGTCGCGGTAGTCCTGCGGGTTCTGCAGCGCCCAGTCCGGCGGGAGCGACCGGCCGCCGGGAAGCGCAGCGCTGATCACCCCGTCGCGGTACTCGTGGACTGCGGTCCCCAGCTCGGCACCATCACCGACCCGGACCACGAGAGCCCGCCCGGAGAGCGTGCCGTAGTCGACGCCGACGACGTAGCTTTCGGCAGCTCCGTCCACACGATTCATGTCCACCTCCGCTTTGACGGGGATAGTGTTAACGCTCACATCCAACCTCGTCAAGACATCTGGCCGCAACAGCTCCGTAACGGAACGCGGAGGCGCACCCGCTCGGGCGCGCCGATCGTCAGACCGGGGTGAAACGAACTATTCCGACCGCATCCCGAGAGGGTCCGGCGGGAGGCGTCGTCGGGAGGCTCGACCGAACTACCGGGCCTCCTCGGCAGGCAGCGGCGACATGACGGCCATCGCACCCGACCGCGCAGTGGAGCTTGCCCGCACCACGGCGTACCGACCGGCGACGATGGCAGCGATAACATCGTCGGACGACTCAGCACCGTGATCGAATCCCACGGACCGGTCGATGGGCGCCACCGCCCAGGCTCGGGCAGGCGGGTGAGCGAACAGCCGTCGCACCGAGTCCGACGACGACGCGGTGTTATCGATAACATTCGACGTTTCGCCGACGGCCCGGCCCCACCGGGGCCGGGCCGTCGTTCACCTCGCACTCGGACCGTCCGTCACCGCGCGTCGAGCGCGGGTCGGGTCACGCGCTCGGATTGCGGTTGTACAGCGCCCGGGCCCAGAAGAAGCACAGCACGGTGGCTGTCACGCACCAGGCGACCGCCTCGATCGCGTTGCTGCCGATACCGGTGCCAAAGAACAGGCCGCGGAGGGTCTCCATGACGGGGGTGAAGGGCTGATGGTCGGCGAACCACCGCACCGGGGTCGGCATCGAGTCGGTGGGGACGAAACCGCTGCCGAGGAAGGGCAGCAGCACCAGCGGCATCGGCAGGTTGCTGGCCGTCTCGACGCTCCTGGTGACCAGGCCGAGGGCGACCGACAGCCAGGTGACCGCGATTGTGATCATGGCGAGGACGCCGATCACGGCGACCCACTCGATCGCGGTGGCGGTGGGCCGGAACCCGACGAGCAGCGCCACACCAATGACCGCCGCGAGGCCGAGCAACGTCTGGATCAGGCTGCCCAGGACGTGGGCGGTGAGGACCGACGGCCGGAAGATCGCCATGGTGCGGAACCGGGCGATGATGCCCTCGGTCATGTCCATGGCGACCGAGATGGCGGTGCCCTGCGCCGCACTCGCCACCGTGATGAGCAGGATGCCCGGTGTGACGTAGTTGGCGTACTCGGCGCGGCCACCCGAGGGCCCGAGGCCGGCGCCGAGGGTGCCGCCGAAGACGTAGACGAAGAGCAGCAGAAGGATGACGGGGATGCCGACGAGCATGAGCGTCAGCGACGGGTAGCGCCGCATGTGGAGCACGCTGCGCCGCAGCATCGTGCTGGAGTCGCGGACGGCGAGGGTGAGGGTGCTCATCGCGCCATGGCCCCTTCCTGGTCGGTCCTGCCGGTGAGGGTGAGGAAGACGTCGTCGAGATCGGGGGTGTGCACGGCGAGGCCGGCCACGCTGATCGACGCACGGTCGAGCTGGTCGAGCAGGGAGCGCAACGACCCGACGCCGCCGTCGCTCGGAACGTGCAGGGTGAGCGCCGTGTCGTCCCGGGTCGCCTCCGCGAACGTACGGGCCGCCGAGTCGAGCCCGTCCTGGTCGGCGAACTGCAGCACGACGTGCCCACCGGGGATGAGCCGTTTGAGCGCGTGCGGGGTGCCCTCGGCGATCAACCGGCCGTGGTCGAGGAACGCGACGCGGTCGGCGAGTTGGTCGGCCTCCTCCAGGTACTGGGTGGTGAGCAGGATGGTGACGCCACCGGCGACGAGGTCGCGGATGATCTGCCACATGGCGCGACGGCTACGCGGGTCGAGGCCGGTCGTCGGCTCGTCGAGGAAGATGACACGGGGGTCACCGACCAGGGTCATCGCCAGGTCGAGCCGTCGGCGCATGCCCCCCGAGTACGTCGCCACCGGCTTGTCCGCCGCCTCGACCAGGTCGAACTGGTCGAGCAGGTCAGCGATGCGCCGCCGGCCGGTTGCCCGGTCCAGGTGGCACAGGTCGGCCATGAGGCGCAGATTCTCCCGCCCGGTCAGCAGGTTGTCGACGGCGGAGAACTGACCGGTGACGCCGATCAACGCGCGGACCGCGTCCGGCTCCCGGGTCAGGTCGTGCCCCCCGATGCGGGCCTGACCCCCGTCGGCGCTGATCAGGGTGGACAGGATCTGCACGGTGGTGGTCTTGCCGGCCCCGTTGGGACCGAGCAACGCGAAGATGGTGCCTTCGGGGATCTTTAGGTCGATGCCGTCGAGCACCACCTTGTCGCCGTAGGACTTGCGCAGGCCGGTCGCGACGATCGCGTGCCGGGTGGGGAGGGTCATGTCTCCTCGATTCGTTGGCGGAGTCGTCGGCGGTCAGGCGCGGCGGATCATGATGTCGCCGTAGGACGTGTTCGCCCGGATCTCGACGGTGTCGTCGGTCTCCGCAGGCCCGTCGGTGGTGGACAGCGCGTTGTGGACCCGACCGTGGCGGGAGCCGACATCGAGCCAGGCGGCGGTCCCGCGCCGGACGCCGACCTCGATGGCCCCGAACGAGGTCTGTAGCTCCACCGACCCTCGGACGACCTCGCCCAGCCGGACGTTGCCGTACGCGGTGCGCGCCGTCACCGAGGCCGTCGACTCGTCGACGGTGATGTCGCCGTGGGCGGTGTTGATTCGGACGTCCCCGCCGCTCCGGCCGATCCAGCAGTCGCCGGAGGAGTTCTTGATCTCGGCGGTGCCGTCGACCTCGCCGAGGCGCACCTTGCCGGAGGAGGCCTTCACCCGGGCGGGGCCGGCGACGCGCGTCACGGTGACCTCACCGTGGCTGGTGTCGACGTCCAGCGGCCCGGTCTCGTCGAGTCGGATCGCGCCGCCGGTCTTGACGTGGCACTCGCCGAGCCGACCCTCACAGCGCAGGGCCGCCCACGACGCCTCGGCGTGCACCCGCGAACCGGTCGGCACCTCGATCAGGACGTCGACCGACGGGCCGGGGCCGAAGCCGTAGCGGCGCCAACTCTTCGGCACCCTGATCGTCAGCTGACCGGCGGCGTACTCGACGGTGGTCTGATTCGCGACGCTCACGTCGGCCTTGCTCGACGGGTCGCGGGGCCGCACCTGCACCACCGTGTCGGTGCGGTCGGACGCGGAGATCCACGCGTCCCCGACGGGCAGTTCGACCCGGACGGAAATGGGTTCTGGTGTGGCGAAAACAGGCATGGCGGTCTCCCGAAAGGACGCCAGCGGGCGTTGCCGCTGGTGAGTGGGGTGGGAAGGAAAGAGGACGGGGCGGGTCAGCGCGCCCAGCCGGTGAAGTGCTGACCGGAGCGCGGCTCCGGTCGGCGGGCGGGGCGACGGTCCGCGTCGCCTGCCCCGACGGCACCGGCGACCGCCCGCACCAGCCAGGCGTTGACCGACAGCCCGGCACGGCCGGCGGCCTCTTCGACGCTGGTCTTCAGGTGGTCGGGGAGGCGGAGGTTGATCCGCGAGGTGCCACCGTCGTCGCCGTCCGGCGGCAGCACCGGCGCCGGCAGCGCGGGCGGCTCGGTCTGCTCGGCCGCGCCACCCGTCGGCGGGTTGGCCGGTGTCACCACGAAGTCGGGTTCACGCCCGCGCAGTCGGACGTGCACCGACCCCGGGGCGAGTTCGCGGGTGATCTCGTCGGCCGCGTCGGACAGCGCCTCAAGCAACGCGAGGTGGGTCGCCGCCTCCAACTGGGTGAAGAGCCGCTCGGCCAGCACCCGGCCGTCCGGGTCGACCCCCTCGGCGGCGACGGCGAACTCGTTGCGCAGGTTCTCGACGTACGGCCTCAAATCCATGACGCCATCATGGCATCACTTTGGCTCAGGATGCAACACCTGCGGCTCACCGTGATGCCAGATCATCCATCCGGGTTGGTGTCGGCGGAGCGGCCCAACTCCCCGAACGCGCGTCTGACCAGCCGGTTCGCGACGTCCTGGGTCAGCCCGGTGGCCACCAGCAGATCGCTGACGGTCGTCCGGACCTGCGCCACCACCACGGCACCGGAGAAACCGACCCCCTCCCGATAGGCGTGGCCGGCCCGGCCGACCGCCCGCAGCGCCTGCTCCCGCGCCTGCCGGGGTTCGTGACCGACGGCGAACTGCCGCTGGAGCAGCCGGACCGCCTCAGCCAGGTCGGCGACCGCCTCCGGCATCGGTTTCGGTACGGGCTCACCGTCCTCGATCAGGCTCACCGCCCGACGGATCAGCGTTCCGGTGTTGCGCATCGCCCGGTCGATCGGCTCGGCCGCCTGCGCGTACCGGGCCACCGGCCCGTGCCGCTCGCGCCAGTGGACCGGCGACAGGGTGCTGGCCTCCCGGGCGCCCTGGGTCGCCTCGATGAACGCCCGCAGCTCGTCCTTGTTCTGCCGCAGCTCCGTGAGGGCAGTCCGGGCAGGCCCGGCGTCGCCCTCGGCCAATGCGCCCGCGGTGGCGTCGAGTTGCGTGCTGAGCAGGTCCAACGCCGGCCGGGCGGCCCGGTTGAGCACCCGTAGCGGGTTCAGGGGCAGCAGCACGGCGGTGACCAGGAGCGCCACCCCTCCCCCGACGAGCGCGCCCACGAAGCGGGGGATCTCCAGATGGCCCACGGAGGGGCTGAGCGTGGCGATGAGCACCGCCGTCGCGCCGGCCTGGAGCACCACCGCCGCGCTGGCGGTGAGGAACAACACGACGAGGATCGCCAGCGCGACGATCAGCGCGAGTTGCCACCACCCGGTGCCGATCACGGCCAGAAGCAGATCACCGACCGACACCCCCACAGTGACACCGATGATCAGCTCCACGGTGCGGCGCAGGCGTTGGCCGACCGACGCGGCGAGGGTCGAGACGGCCGAGATCGGCGCGAACACCGGCTGGGCGACGTGCAGGACCTCGTGCGCCAGCAGCCAGGCCAGCGCCGCGGCGAGCCCGGCCTGCAGGGCCAGAACACCGATGGCGTGTACCCGACGCAGACGGTCGCCCAGCGTCGCCACCACTCGGTTCCGGAGCCGGACGACGGTCGCCGACGGGCCGGTGTGCGCGGTGTCGTCGGCGCGGGCGGCAGCACCCCCGCCCCTACCGCGCCGACCGGCAGCCACCATGACGGCGGCTACCCGGGACTGTCCGGCTCAACCCTGCGCAGCCGCGTGACGGGCGCGACGACCTCCGGCGGGAACGCGCTGGAATCCGCGCGGCGGGGCGGCGTCGACACGATTGGGTCCGCCCGAGCGGGGTAGACGCGGGTCTGCCACACCGGTGGCGGGGCCGTCCCCGGCAGGATCGCTGGCTGGGCTGCCGGGAGCCTCGGGGGGCGATGACGGATGGATCAGCACGGTTGAGCGCGCCCGACACCGCCGGCGACATCGTCGAGCTGCGGGTGCACGGCGTCTCCGGCGCGAGCGCCGACCAGTTGCTGGGCCTGCGGCAGACAGCGCAGGTCGCCGGTGACCGCAGCGGGGGCTTCTTCCGGATTCGTCCATCAGGGCCGGCACCCGACGCCGTACGAGGCGTGACGCTGGAGGCGTACCGCTGGGGTGACCTGCCCACCGGGACCGTGGCCCGGACCCTCGGGCTGGTGTTCCTGCTGCCGTTCATGCTGGCCAACGTGGCGATCTGGATGCGCCCCGCGAACCCGGAGTCGGAGGCGGTGGTCAAGTCCCTGTGCCGGGTGCTGGCACTGACGCTCACCGTGCTGTACGTGCTGGCCGTCGCGGGCGTCGCCCTGGACCTGATCGCCTGGAAATGCCTGACGTCACCCCGCTGCCTGGCCGGGCGGAGCTGGCTGTCCTGGCTGAGCGGGCAGCGGACCGGGGTGCGGCTGGCCGCGCTCGCGCTGCTCCCGGCCGCCGCGATCGCCCTGGTCTGGCGGCTCAGCAACCGGCCCGGAAGGTCGTTCGAGGCGTTCCGGGCACCCGACGAGGAGCTGGGCGGGCATCGGCTCAGCGCGGTCGGCAAGTGGGACGCCGAACCGCTGGTGGGGCGACTCCGCTCCGTGCACGTCGCGGCGGCGTTCGCGACGGTGAGCCTCGTCCTGCTCGCCGCCCGCGTCACGAACGGCGCCTCAGCCGCCACGCTCGCGCTGATGGTCGCCACCGGCACGGTCCTGACCGCCTGTGTGGTCCTGCTGTGCACTCCCCCGCTGATCGACCGAGCCCCGACGAACCCACGGCTCGACACGATCACCCGCACACTGCGGACGACCAGCGTCATCCTGACCCTCCTGGTCGTGGCCCACGTGCTGACCAGCCCCGACTCGTGGCAGGAGGGGCACCACCTGCCCGGCTACGACGCGATCCTGGCCGGGGTGTGCATCACCGAGACGACACTGCTGGCCACTCTGGGCGTGGTCCTGCTCTGGCAACGGGACCGTCAGCGCGGCGGCAGTCCGCTGTTCGGGCTGGGAGCGGTGGCCATCATGGCCACCGCGACCAGCGCGGCGGTGGCGTACTCCGCCGAGCTGGTCTACCGGGTGGCGGACTTCCTGGACCGCGACGTGCCGACCGGGGAGGGCATCGCCGCCGGCCCGCCCGCGGCGTACACCTGGGCGATCTTCGGGTTTTTCCGCACCGTGCTGGTCACAGCCGTCGCCGCCGGTCTCATCGTCGTGTTCTCCCGCCCCGGCCGATACCGCGCTGCGGCGGCGATCGTCGCACGCGACTACCCGGACCCGCCGGAAGAGGCGCGGCCACGGCTGCGACAGGTACGCGACGCGATAGCCAAGGCTCGGTTCACCGAGAAGCTGATGCTGTTGGCCGTCGTCTTCGCCTGCCTCGCCGGCATCGGCTCGACCACCACCACCATCGGCCTGCTGGGGCTGACTCCCGGCGACGCCGTCGAGCAGACCTCGGGGGTGCCCGCCGACGTGATCACCTTCGCCATCGCGTTCGGCAGTTGGGCGATCGCGGCGATCATCCTCGCGCTGCTCCTCGGCGGGATCTTCGCGTACCGGACCGTTCCGTTTCGGCGGCACGTCGGCGTCATCTGGGACCTCGGCACGTTCTGGCCCCGAGCCGCCCACCCGTTCGCGCCGCCCTGCTACGCCGAACGCGCCGTGCCGGAGTTGACCCGACGAATCACCTACCTGGTCGAACGCGGCGACCGGGTGCTGCTCACCGGGCACAGCCACGGCTCGGTCCTGCTCGCCGCGACAGTGCTCCAGTTGCCACCACGGATCGGCGCCCGGGTCGCGCTGCTCACGCACGGGTCACCGCTGCGGCGGCTCTACGCGCGGCTGTTCCCCGCGTACGTCGACGACGAGGTGCTGCGCGAGATCGGCGGCCGGGTCGGCTGGCGGTGGGTCAACCTGTGGCGCGACACCGACGCGATCGGTGGTCGGATCTTCCCCGACCACCGATCAGCAGAGCACGACAGCGACCCAGCGGCCACCGTTGATCGCCGACAGCGGGACCCCATCGACGTGGTGACCCCGCCGGGCGACAGCGTCCCCCCGCCCATTCAGGGACACTGGCCCTGCGAATCCGACGAGGGGTTCACCGACGCGGTGCGGGAGTTGGCGCGCCGCCTCGGCGGGCCGCCGCCGTGACGAATGGATCAAGCGGCATTCGAGGTCCGGGCGCGCCAAGCGTCAAGGCGCGTGCCGGCGATGCGGGCGCCATCGGCGGGAACGAGCGAGCGCTCGTCCAGTGTGGTGCCGAAGTACCGCGCACCGGGGTCGGTCACCACCGAGCGGGGGTCCTTTCGGACAGTGAGCACGGACCGACCCAGTTCGTCGAGGCGGAACTGCTCCGGGCCGGCGATCTCGACGATGCCGCTCGTCGGCGCGCCGACCACGACCGCCGCCACCTCGGCCGCGACGTCGTCGGCCGCCATCGGCTGGATCAGCACCGGCGCCAGGCGTACGGTGTCGCCGTCCGTCGCGGCGTCGACGATGCCCTGGACGAACTCGAAGAACTGCGTGGCGTGCACCAGCGAGTACGGCAGTCCAGACCCGGCGATGAGCCGCTCCTGGGCGACCTTCGCTCGCATGTACCCGCTGTTCGGAAGCCGGTCGCTGCCCACGATCGAGAGCGCCACGTAGTGCCGCACTCCGGCGGCTGTCGCGGCGGCGAGCAGGGTCCGGGTGGACGTCTCGAAGAACTCCAGCACGGCCGCGTCCTCGAACGACGGAGAGTTCGAGGTGTCGACGACGACGTCCGCACCGGCGAGCACGTCGGCCACCCCCTCGCCGGTCAGCGTGTTCACCCCGGTCTTCGGTGACGCCGCCACCGCCTCGTGGCCCTGCTCACCGAGAATTCGGACGAGCTTGGAGCCGATGAGGCCACTGCCACCGATGACGACGATCTTCATGATCGAACCACTTCCTGTCTTCCGCTATCGGTCAAGACGGCACGTAACGGGTCGTTTCCAGCCTACGTACCCGTGGATCCCGAGGCGGGGACATCAGGCGTCGTGATTGCCGCCGCCCGTCGCGCCTGGCTAACCTGCGGACAACTGGCAGCAGGAACCCCATCCGCATCTGGAGGTCGACGTGGCCGCGGTGTCCCACCCGGTGTTCGCCCGGGTCTACGAGCGGCTCAGCGTGGCCATGGACCGCGCCGGCCTCGACGAGTTCCGCCGCGACGTGGTCGCCGGCCTGTCCGGCCGGGTGATCGAGGTCGGCGCCGGCAACGGCCGCATGTTCGGCCACTACCCGCCGGCCGTGACCGAGGTGGTCGCGGTCGAGCCGGAACGACGGCTGCGGGCCGCCGCCGTGCGGGCGGCGGCGACCGCGCCGGTGCCGGTCACGGTCGTCGACGGCCTGGCCGAGGCGTTGCCCGCCGGGGACGGCGAGTTCGACGCGGCCGTGGCCGCGTTGGTGCTGTGCACCGTGCCCGATCAGGGCAACGCGCTCGCCGAGATCCACCGCGTGCTGCGCCCCGGCGGTCAGCTGCGCTTCTTCGAACACGTCGCCGCCGAGGACCCCGGTCGTCTGCGCCGGATCCAGCGGCTGGTCGACGCGACGGTGTGGCCGAAACTGTGCGGCGGCTGCCACACCGGCCGCGACACCACCGCCGCCATCACGGCCGGCGGCTTCGTCATCGAGGAGCTGCGCCGCTTCCGGTTCCCGGCCACCAGTTCCAGCCCGTCCTCACCTTGCGTCCTCGGCCGGGCGATCAGACCGGAGCCGGGCCGGCGCTGAGGGCAGGCCAGCCAGCCAGGCGTCCAGGGCCGCCGGGCTCTGGAACAGCAGCACCGGTGGTGCGGTCGGATCGCTCTGCCAGGCCCGCATCCACCGCCGCGCCCGGCCGAACGCGCCGACATGCCAGAGCAGGATCGAGTCCCGGGACAGCACGCTGCCCAGCGATTCCCGATTGCCGTTGCAGATCTCCTCGCGCGTCACGAGCCGGCGCAGGGTGCGACGCAGCAATCGCCAGAACGAGCACCACCGCGGGTAGTCCAGGCCCACCACCAGGTCGGCACGGGCCAGGGGTACGTCCCGCCAGCCGTGGTACGCCCCGTCGATGATCCACGTGTCCCGGCGGCAGATCTCCTCGATCCGGCTGCGCTGCTGCGCGACCGGCACCTCGACCCAGCCCGGCAGCCAGAGCTGGTCGTCCACCGGATACCACGGCAACCCGAGGCGTGCGGCCAACTGCTGCGACAGTGTGGTCTTGCCTGCGCCGTACACCCCGTAGACCAGGATGCGCCGTGGTGCGCTCATCGCGGCAGCGTACGCGCGAAAGTCGGTTGCCGCCCACGACGGGTTCGGCGAGAGTGCACCCCATGACGTACTGACGGACACCACCTGACGCACCGGGCCGCATGAGGCCGACCGGTGCCGTACTGCCGTCCGTCCCTTCCGTTCTCAGCGAGAAGTGAGCGTCGTTGCCTGAGCACCACTCCCCTGGGGACTCTGCTGCTGTCCAGCGGGCGTGGCCCGCAGGAGTGCGCCTGGGCGCTGGCCCGGTTGCTGCGCCGCCTGGAGGGTGAAGCCGCCCGGCGTGGCCTGTGGCGCATCCACGACGATTTGGTGCGGGGCGACACGGTCCGCACCGAACGGTGACCGATGTTCCGTTCTCCGACGTCGACCGCCGTAGGGTGGTGGCATGGCTGAGCGATCCCTGACCCTGATGGCGGTGCACGCCCACCCCGACGACGAGGCGACGAGCACCGGCGGCGTCCTGGCCCGCTACGCGGCCGAGGGAATCTCGACGGTCCTCGTGACCTGCACCGACGGGCGGTGCGGTGACGGGCCCGGCGGGGTGAAGCCCGGCGACCCGGGTCACGACCCGGCAGCCGTCGTGGCGATGCGCCAGGCCGAGTTGGAGGCGAGCTGCGCGGCGTTGAAGGTCACCCATCTGGAGACCCTCGGCTATGGCGACTCGGGGATGATGGGCTGGCCGACCAACGACCAGCCCGGCTCGTTCTGGTCCACTCCGGTGGCGAAGGCGGCGGACCGGCTGGCCGAGCTGATCCGCCGGTACCGGCCGGACGTCATCGTCACCTACGACGAGAACGGCTTCTACGGCCACCCGGACCACATCCAGGCCCACCGCATCACGATGGCGGCCGTCGCGCAGACCGACGTTCCCGCGAAGGTGTACTGGACCACGGTGCCCCGCAGCGCGTTCGAGGACTTCGGCCGGATCATGAAGGAGCTGGGCATCGAGTGGGCCGACCCGGACCCGTCGTCGCCCGAGCCGGCCCTCGGCCTGCCCGACGACGAGATCACCACCTGGGTGGACACGAAGGCGTACGGCGACCAGAAGTTCGACGCGTTGGCGGCGCACGCCAGTCAGACCGAGAACATCTTCTTCCTGCAACTGGGCCGGGAGAAGTTCACCGAACTGATGGGCGTCGAGACGTTCGTCCGCGTGCGGGACACCACGAACGCGCCGGTGCCCGAGGACGACCTCTTCGCCGGCCTACGCTGACGTCGCCGCTCTTTGCCGGCCGGTCGGCGCTCTTTGCCGGCGTCATGGCCGCGGTCAGGCTTGCGCACCGGGGACCAGCGGATCCACGAGCCCCGGAAACGTCGTCACGACACGTCGGGTGCCGTTGTGCGGGTCGACGACGACCAACTCGGTATTGGTTGTCGTCGTGCGTTGCAGGACGACGCCCTCGGCCACCACGCCCAGAAACCACTCCGCGGTCTGCCCAGCGATAGTCGTCATCTCGATCCTGGTGGTGGCCGCACCGGTCGTCACGTCGACGCCCAGCAGCGCCTGTTGCAGGCCGGTCGAGGTGCCGGTGGAGCGTGGATCGGAGAGGTTGACCTGCGCCCAGATGGCCGTTGGGCTCCCACCGGCGTGCCACCCGAAGACTGGCACATCCGGCACCCTGCCCGACGGCGTCTGCCCGCCCAACGTCAGCGTTCGGGTCACGAGGGTGACGACATCCGTGAGCTTGATGGTCAGCTCCGACGACGCGGACGTACCACCCAGCATCTGCCATTCGTAGACCGCAAGCTCTCTGCCGTCGATGAAGGCCACCCCCCAGGCGACGCCGGAGGTTCGCACACCGAGCGGTCGCACCTCGCCGTCCGGTAGGGCCATGGCCGCGTAGTCCCGGCTGTCCTCGTCCGGCTTGACCAGGAGCACCGACCGGGCGTCCGTGGACCACACGCTCAGCTCGTACCCGATCATGACCTCGTGCTCGGTTGTCCCCGAGAGGTCCCGTACCCGCCAGCGACCGTCCCGCTTGGTGGCCAGCCAGCGCCCGTCGGGCGACAGCGACAGGTTCAGCGGTCCGACGTTCGGGGGCGTACGCCCGATGCGGAACTGCTCACCCGACACGGTCACCAGGTAGATGTCGTGCTGCTCGAAGTTCTTGCCGGTCGGATCGAGGTCCCCCGGGTCGGTCTTGGGGTGATAGATCAGTGCCCCCGTCCCAACGCCTCGGTCGGTCGGCAGGTCCACCGCCGTCGCTGGGGGTTGTAGCTGCGGTGGCAACGTGGTGAGCACCTGCTCGACCACCGCACCGGCGGTGGACGCGGGCTCATCCCGCCGCGTGGCGACTCCCCACGCCACCACACCGGCCGCTACCAACACGACGATCACCGCGCCGACCGCGGCTGCCGGTCGCCCTCGCTCCGGCCGGGATCGCACCGGATCTTCTTTCCCTGTTGGAGATTGCACCGCACGGCCCCCGTTCCGGGCGCATGTGCGCCCAGCACAACTAAACGTGGGCGGCTCCGCCTATCAACCGGGCGGCACGATCCGTCATCGAAAAATGTCCCGGTCGTGATCGGGTCGGGGTGCGCCGAGCCACTGCCAACGTGCCGTGCGCTGCGTAGCCTGGTGCCATGATCTTCATTACCGCCAAGTTCCGGGTGCTGCCGGAGCACGCCGACCAGTGGCCACAGATCGCCGCCTCGTTCACCGAGGCGACCCGCGCCGAGCCCGGCTGCCTGTGGTTCGACTGGTCCCGCAGCCTCGACGACCCGACCGAGTACGTCCTGGTCGAGGCGTTCCGTGACGACGAGGCCGGCGGCGCGCACGTGCAGTCGGCCCACTTCCGTGCGGCGCAGAAGGACCTGCCGCCGCACCTGGCCGAGACGCCGCGCATCGTCAACACCACCGTGCCGCAGCAGGACTGGTCGCTGCTCGGGGAGATGGCCGTTCCCGAGGGCCGCTGACCGCCCGTAGGTCTCGGGGGTGTTAGCGCTAACGAAGCCGATGGGTACGCGGGTTCCCGTCCGACGCGACGGAGCCCGCACGCGGCCGCTGCCGCGTGGCCCGGCCCGGGTTCGTCCCCGGGCCGGGCCACCGTGGTTCAGTGCCGCCCGCCGCCGCGACGGGGGTACGCCGAACCGACGCCCACGACGGGCGCCGGTTCAGCGTGCCGGCAGTGTCCCTTGGTGCAGTTCGCTCAGGTGGTCAGCTGGCGGCGCAGATGGGGGTCAGGCCCGTCGCGCTGCCGTTGCCCTGGAAACCGAACTCGGTCACCTGACCGGGAGCGAGCTGACCGTTGTAGCTCACGTTCGTGAACCGCACCGACCCGGAGCTGCCACTGGCCGTGGCCGACCACGTGTTCGTCACACTCGCGCCACTCGGCAGCGTCAGATTGACATTCCACCCGCGCGTGCCGGCCGAGCCAGCCGTCACCTTCACCGTCGCCACGAACCCGCCGGTCCACGAGTTCACCGACACCGACGCCGAACAGCCGACCTGACCGGGCGGAGGAGTCGTCGGGTTCGGCGGAGGGGTCGTCGGGTTCGGCGGAGGGGTCGTCGGGATGGGCGTGCCGCTGTTGAGGGCGTTGAGCACGGCGTCGAACGCGGACTTCTTGTTGCCGTTGCAGTCGAACAGCAGCGCGTTGTCGGACCCGCGCCACGAGTCACAGTCCCGCACTCCCCACACGGTGATGCCGGTGCAGCGCGAGACGGCCAGGCAGGCGCGGGTGACCGCGCCGTAGATGTTGGCCTGGTTGCCGCCGGTCATGACGTCCAGCTCGGTGATCTGCACGTCGACGCCGAGGTCGGCGAAGCGTTGCAGGTTGGCCTGGTAGTCCCCGGCCAGCGTGGTGCCCAGGTGGGACTGGAAACCGACGCAGTCGATCGGCACACCACGGGACTTGAAGTCCCGCACCATGTTGTAGATGCCGGTCGACTTCGCGTTGATCCCGTCGGTGTTGTAGTCGTTGTAGCAGAGCTTCGCGCCCGGGTCGGCGGCCCGCGCGGCCCGGAACGCCGCCTCGATCCAGTCGTTGCCGGTGCGCTGCAGGTTCGAGTCCCGCCGGCCGCCGCTGCCACCGTCGGCGAACGCCTCGTTCACCACGTCCCAGGCGTAGATCTTGCCCCGGAAGTGGGTGGCTACCTGGGTGACGTGGTTGATCGCGGCGTTCCGTAGTGCGCTGCCGGACATGCCCTGCGCCCAGCTCGGCTGCTGAGCGTGCCACAGCAGCGCATGGCCGCGCACGCTCATGCCGTTGGCCTGCGCGTGGCTGACCAGACGATCGCCGCCGGTGTAACTGAACCGCCCCTGCTGGGGCTCGGTGGCGTCCCACTTCATCTCGTTCTCGGCGACGACGCTGTTGAACTCGCGGTTGAGGACGTTGACGTACGTGCTGGTGGAAAGCTTGCCCGTCGCGACCGCGGCGCCGAAGTAACGGCCCTTCTCGGCCGCCGACGCGCGCAGGGTCGTCCCGGCGCTGGCGGCCGGGGCCAGGGACACCATCATGGCCGCGGTGAGTACGCCGGCGCCGGCGAGGGTCACCGTCGCCCGCAGGGCTCTCTTGAGTCTCATGTCGATTCCTTCTCGGTGGTTGCAGCGGTGGTGGCGCCCGAGGTTGCTTCCGCCGTCGGTTCCGGGGGTGGGCCGCCGTGACGTCCGAGCCGGTCATCCGGAGGCGCCCGACGGGCGCGCGGCGTCCGCCGCGCGTCGCCGGCGGCTGATGACAGGGTCCTGATGCGACGTCCGCATGCCCTGGGGGGACGTCCGATCACGAGGTTCGGTCAGCGGGCTCGCCCGGTGAGCCACAGATGCTGCTGTCCTCGACATCGACTGTGAGCGATAACATGCCGTACGTCAAGTCGCTGGTGGCCGCTGGCCGGCGACCGTTCACCCGCTACGGCCTTCACCCGGACCGCCCGACCCCGCTCCCGCCGTTGGGACGGCCCGTGGCGGACCCGAGCACGCGTCGAGCGTCCGACCCTGCCGACTGATCGGGAGAGCCCCCGAATCGGCGCCAAAGGTTGGCAGGCATCATGTCGGCGTGAACTCAACCCTGGCTGCTCTGCTCGGCTCCGCGATCACCGCCTTCGCATCGCTGTTCGTGGTCCTACTGCAGAGCCGGCTGAGGCGACGGCGCCGGGAGCGGGCTGACCTCCAGCGGGCCTACATCCTGATCCTGTCCGGCGCGCTGCGCCTCGCCCACAAGGCCGAGGCGCTGCGGCAGACCAGGTACTGGCGCTCCAGCCTGCCGGAGGCGGGCAACGAGTTGTTCGCGGGGCACAAACCGCTGGGGCCGATGGTGCTGCACGACTGGCTGGCCCGGGACATGACCACTGTGGAGACCGCCTGGTCGCAGATCTGGACCCACGGCGACCAGGACGGCATCGCCCTGACCAACGGGCTCATGACCGCGTACAACGGGGTGATGGCCGCCGCCATGCAGTGCAGCGGCACGGAACCGTTCGAGCCGTCCGACGAGATGACGATCGCCAGCCGCCGCCTTGGCGAGGCACGCCGGCAGCTCGCCCTGCACGCCCGACAGGTCGCGAAGCTGGGCCCGCGGGACGTGGACCTGTTCACCGACCGCGAATACGGCCTCGCGGCGCGCTGACATCCCGTCCCGCAGTGCCGCGGCTGGTCGGGGCGGTCGCGCGTGCGGGCTATCGAGAGCGGTCGCGCGTGCGGGCCTCGCGACGGCGGTCGCGCGGGCGGGCCCTTCGGCGGCGGTCGCGGCGTCAGTCGACGGCCGCCCCGAACCAGCGACGCGTCTGGTCCAGCAGCTCCTGCTGATCATCACCCACCCATGCCACGTGGCCGTCCGGCCGCAGCAGCACGGCGGGCGCGTCCAACTCGTCGCTGACCTCGACGACGTGGTCGACCCGATCCGCCCACCCCGCAACCGAGAGCCGGCCAGTCTGGTCCAGCAACAGCCCCCGGCCGCCGTGCATCAGCTCGTAGAGCCGCCCCCTCTTCAGTCGTACATCCCGCAGGTGCCGGCCGAGCAGGTCATGCCCCGCGCCGAAGTCGTAGCAGACCCCGATCGCGGTGACCTTCTCGATCAGGTACCGGTTCACGTCCTCGAAGTCCATCAGCTCCGACAGCAGTCGACGCACCGCCCGAGCACCCGGCTCGGTGGACAGCAACTCCATCTGCGCGCGGGTGTTGTCTAGGACGTCGGCGGCGACCCGGTGCCGTTCGGCGTGGTAGCTGTCCAGCAGCCCCTCCGGCGCCCAGCCGTTGATCTCGGCGGCCAGTTTCCAGCCGAGGTTGAACGCGTCCTGGATGCCGAGGTTCAGCCCCTGCCCGCCGGTCGGCGGGTGGATGTGCGCCGCGTCGCCGGCCAGCAGCACCCGGCCCGTCCGGTACCGCTCGGCCAGCCGGGTACCGTCGCCGAAGCGGGACAGCCAGCGCGGCGAGTGCACGCCAAAATCGGTGCCGGCGACCGCCCGCAGCTGCCGCTTCACCTCATCCAGGGTCGGCGGGGCCGAACGGTCCACAGCCAACCCCTCAGCCGGTACGACAACGCGGTACACCCCTTCGCCGAAGGGCCCGACACCGAACCGGAGCTGGGTCTTGCGGACTTCGGCCACCACGGCGGCAACCGTCTCCGGCGGCACCCCCACCTCCATCTCACCGAGCAGTGTCTCGACCCTGCTGGGTTCACCGGGAAAGCCGACACCGAGCAGCTTGCGTACCGTGCTGCGGCCCCCGTCGCAGCCGACCAGGTAGCGCGAGCGCAACCGCGCGCCGTCGGCCAGCTCGACGGTCACCCCACGCTCGTCCTGGTCCAGCCCGACCAGCTCGCAGCCGCGCCGCACCTCGACGCCGAGTTCGATCGCGTGCTCGGCCAACAGGCGATCGGTGGTGGGCTGTGGGATGCCGAGGACGTACGGGTGGGCGGTGTCCAGCCCGCCCGGCGACGGCTTGGTGATGGCGGCGAAGAAACCACCGACCGGGTACTGCTGGCCGAGCGCGAGGAACCGCCCCAGTAGTCCGCGCTGGTCCAACACCTCGATGCTGCGCGCGTGCAGGCCGAGCGCGCGGACGTACCTGGTCGGTTCCGTGTCCCTCTCCAGCACGAGCGTGTGCACGCCGTGCAGCCGCAACTCGCTCGCCAGCATCAGGCCGGTCGGTCCCCCGCCGGCAATGATCACGTCAATCATGAAAACCCCCATTCGCCACGGATGTCGCCACGCCAGCGGTGCAGCGCGATCCGCACCCGCGGACCTCTCGTTTGCGCAGGCTCTGGCCTCGGCTGGGAGATTCTGCGGCACGACCCGGGTCTTGCGGCAAGACCCCCGGTGCGGTATATGTTGAGAGTGGCAGGGAGTGCGCCTCTTGCCTTCTGCGTCCGGATTTGGCCACGCGCCCCCGGCCGCCTCCCGCCCTTCCCATCGCTACGGCGTCAGCATCGTCGGCGGCCGACAGGCCCACGCGCTGACACCGCCGGGCCGGCGGACCCACGCAGTGGCACCACCGAAGGGTGACGGGCCCAAGCAGTGGCATGGCCGAAGGGTGCCGGACCCAAGCAGTGGCATGGCCGAAGGGTGCCGGACCCGAGCAGTGGCATGGCCGAAGGGTGCCGGACCCGAGCAGCGACACCGCTGACGCGGCGCCGGCTGCGGCACGGCGCCAAAGGCGGCACGGTGCCCGCGCGGCAACTGACGCGGCACCGCGCCGGGGCTCCGGCGGGCAGTGGGGGCCCCGTCGGGCCGAGATCAACACGAGATCGGCGATGTCGGGGTATCCCGCTATCAGGACACCCCCGTATCGGCGATATCGAGTCGATCATTGCTGCCGTCCTGACAGGCGGGAGGCAATGACCGAATGTTGGGAGGATGGCCGCTCAGACACAGCCCGCCAGGTCCAGGTGGGACAGCCGGCAGTCAGGACGGCCAGCCAGGCACCGTGGTTGGGCGGTGGACGACCCGGTCAGACGCGATCGGACGCCGCCAACCCGGTCACGCACCCCGTCAGGCGATGCCGACCCGTTTCGGGCACCGCAGTTGGGCGGTCGTCGGACAGCACTGGGGCCACCACCGTTGGAAGACGGTGGCGGCCCCGGGTCGTGCGGGTCCGGCGTCAGCGCCGGTGAGTCGTCTCCTTCGGCGCATCGTCCACTGAGGTCTGGTCGAACGCGGGAGCACCGTCGATCGCGTCGGCGGCCACGGCCGTCGTCGTGGCGGTGTCCGGTAGGTCCAGGCTGGTCCGCAGGGTGACCGGCCGGAGCAGGAGCGCGGCGATGACGCCGACGACCGCGATGGCGGCGGAGATGAGGAAGATGTGCCCGGTGGCGTCGCCGTACGCGGCCCGGACGATGTCCTGCACCCCGTCGGGCAGGGCGGTGATGTTGAGGTTGCTGCTGCCGTCGGAGCTGCCGGAGGCGGGGATACCGGCGGCGGTGAGGTCGTGGGTGATCTGGTCGCTGACGCGGCGGGCGAGGACGGCGCCGAGCACCGACACGCCGATGGTGCCGCCGAGCGACCGGAAGAACGCAACGCTGGAACTCGCCGCGCCGATGTCCTTGAGCGAGACCGTGTTCTGCACGGCGAGGACGAGGTTCTGCATGGTCATACCGACACCGGTGCCGACGATGAACATCGCGACGCCGACCACGACGAGCGACGTCTCGTGGTCGATCGTGCCGAGCAGTGCGAACCCGGCGACGAGGATGATCGAGCCGGCGACGATGTACGGCTTGATCTTTCCGCTCGTGGTGATCAGCCGTCCGGCGACGATCGAGGACAGGAGCACCCCGGCCATCATCGGGATGGTGAGCAGGCCGGCCTCGGTCGGGCTGTAGCCACGGCCAATCTGGAAGTACTGGCCGAGGAAGACGGCACCGCCGAACATGGCCATGCCGACCGCGAGGCTGCCGAGAATGGCCAGCGCGGTGGTGTGCTGGCGCACGATGTCGAGTGGTACGACCGGCTCGGCGGCCCGCGACTCGACCCAGACCGCCAGGGCGAGCAGGATGATCGCCCCGCCCACCATGGCCGCCGTCTGCCAGGAGACCCAGGCGAACGAGCCGTCGACGAAGGAGATCCAGACCAGCAGCACGCTGACGCCGGCGGCGATCAGACCGGCGCCCAGGTAGTCGATCTTGACGTTCTCGCGCCGCGTGGTCGGCAGGTTCAGGGTGGCCTGGAGCAGGACCAACGCGATGGCGGCGACCGGCACACCGACGAAGAAGCACCAGCGCCAGCCGAGCCATGACGTGTCGACGATGAGGCCGCCGAGCAGCGGGCCGCCGACCGTCGCGACGGCCATGACGCCACCGAGGTAGCCGTTGTAGCGGCCCCGCTCGCGCGGCGGGATCATCGCGGCGATCGCCACCTGGACGAGGGCCTGCAGGCCGCCCACCCCGATGCCCTGGAACGCGCGGGCGGCGATCAACTGGCCGGCGGTCTGCGAGAACCCGGCGATGACCGAGCCCACCAGGAAAACCACGATGGCGACCTGGATGAGGAGCTTCTTGCTGAACAGGTCGGCCAGCTTGCCCCAGATCGGGGTGGTCGCGGTCGCGGTGAGCAGGGTGGCGGTGACCACCCAGGTGTACTGGGTCTGCGAGCCGTTCAACGCTCCGATGATCTTCGGGAGCGCGGTGGAGACGACCGTGCTGCTCAGCATCGCGACGAACAGCACCAGCAGCAGGCCACTGAGCGCTTCCAGCGTCCGCCGATGGGTCATCGGCTCAGCGCCGGTCATGGTGGTGGGTGCGCTCATGGCGCGGCCTCCAGGTTGTCGTGGTTTCCGAGGGCAACCTCGATATCTCGGGCGAACCGGTCGAGGGCGCCGCTCAGGGCATTCACCTCGTCGGGAGTCCAGTCGGCCAGCGCCCGGTCGAGCACCCCGCCGTACCAGCCGAAGCTCTCGGCCAGGGCGGCACGGCCGGCGGGGGTGATCACCAGGAGGCTCGCCCGCTTGTCGGCCGGATCGGGCCGCCGCTCGACCAGGCCGTCCGCGACGAGCGCCGCGACCGAGCGGCTGACGGTGGACGGGTCGAGCCGGGTACGACGTGCCAGCTCACGGGCTTGGCAGCCGCTGGAGGACTGGTCGATCTGCATGAGCAGGCCGAGCAGGCCCGGCGCGACGGCCTGCCGTTCATCCGCCCGGCGCTGCTTCAGCAGCCGGACAGTCCGCACCAGGTCGTACAGCCGGAGGCCGAGTTCACCAGCGGTGCTGTCCACGCCTGCCCCTCACACCCAGTTGGTTGCCTCACGCAAGCATCTACTGATCTTGCCTACTAGGCAAGTTTGCTCACTGAGAAGCGCATCACCCCGCTACGCTGGGGCCGATGCACGAGATCACCGGGCTACGGGAGCGCAAGAAGGCGGCCACCCGCCTCGCTCTGCACGAGGCCGCGCTGCGCCTCGCCGCCGACCATGGCCTCGACGGCGTGACCGTCGAGGCGATCGCCGACGCGGCGAACGTCTCCCGGCGGACGTTCTCCAACTACTTCTCCAACAAGGAAGAGGCGCTCTTCCACGGCGACACCGTGCGCCTGCGCCTGCTGTTGGAGCTGGTCCACGAGCGGCCGGTCGACGAGCCGCCGTGGACGGCGTTGAGCCGGGCGGCCGAGCACTTCACGTCCGAGGCGTTCGGCGGTGACGACCTCTCCTGGCTGACCCGACGCCGACAGCTGCGCGGGCACCCCGGCCTGGCCGCACACCAGGTCGCGGCGTACACGGCGATCGAGCGCGAGCTGGCTGGGGAACTCGTACCACGGCTCACCGGCCCTGCGGTGGCACTACGCGCCCGCCTGTTGTCCGCGACCTTCCTGGCGATCCTGCGCGTCGCCACCCAGCACTGGATCAACCACCCGGACGACGACCTGCTGGAGACCATCCGGGCCGCGCTCGCCGAGGCCGCTCCCCGCGGCCATCGGAGCACCGACGGCGACTGAACACGCCACGCCGGCCACCACCGCTGTGCGGTGCTGGCCGGCGGGCGCGCTGCCGGGTCAGCGGTAGCCAGCCGTCACCACGTTGGCCTGCACCGCGTTCTCGATCGCGTCGGACGGATAGCCCGCGACCATGGCCCCCTCGTAGAAGGTGCCGGCGCTCAGGTTCGCGCCGCCGTCGGGTTTGCAGCAGTCCCCGCCACTGCCCAGGATGATCGCGCCCTGCTTCTTCATCGGGCTGTATCCCGGCGGGAGTGCGCCGTCCCAGAGCGTGAAGAGACTGCCGGACTGTGCGTTGCTGCCCTTGATGGCAAAGCGCGTGGTGCCGTTGTTCTTCAACGTCGCCGTGACGAACTTGCTGGTGAAGGCGCGCTGGTTCGGGTTCCAGGAGCTGCTGCCACCCGGGAAGAGACCCCATTCGAGGTCCGCCTGGACCCAGGGTCCGCTGCCGGAGCAGCCGCCGAACCAACACTGGGTGCCGAAGTTGATGGCGTCCATCGCCCCGGCGGCGTCGGCCTTCCTCGTCGTCTCACTGTTGCCGTAGTCGAAGCAGCAGCCGTTGTTGACGTGGGTGCCGCTGGTCACCATGTACATGCCCTCGGGAGCGGCCCCGGTGGGCACCCCGGTCAGGTGCCCGTCCCGCCAGTAGCTGTTCCCGGGGTTGATGTAGAGCGAATATGCCTTGGCCCCACCGACGGTCAGGGACTCCGACGTCGCCACCGCCGGCCTGCTCTGCGGTGAGCCCGGGACCACGCTCGACCCCTGGTACCAGAGGTCGTTTCCTCGCCCGGACTGATCGAACACGACCGTCACGACGCAGGTCGTGCCGGCGCAGAACGAATCCTGCGTCGCCGCGTTGGCGGTGCCGCCCGCGCTCGACAGCCCGATGTTGCGGGTCGTGTTGTCCGACGAGCGCCGGACCTGGTAAAGGTTGCCGGCGTACGCCGCGTAGAGCGCCCGGGTCGTGCTGTGGGCCGCCACGCACGGGGTGCCGCCGGACGCGTAGATGTCGCACGGGCGGGTGCCGGTCGGCGGTGGGGCGGTCGGCGAGGTCCACTGTTGGTTGGCACCGCCGTGGCACGCCCACAGGTGGATCTTCGTGCCGTTCGTGGTGCCGTACCCGCTGGCGTCGAGACACAGCCCGGACTGCACGCCGGTGATGGTGCCGTTGGTGTTGACGTTCCACTGCTGGTTGGCCTGGCCGTTGCAGTCCCAGATGATCGCCGCTGTGCCGTTGGCGGTGCCCCGGCCGGAGGCGTCCAGGCACTTGTTGCCGTACACCATGAGTTGTCTGCTCGATGTCCAGGTCCAGGTCTGGTTGACGCCGCCCTGGCAGTCCCAGAGTTGCGTCTGGGTGCCGTTGGCGGTGCTGGAGTTGGGGACGTCGAGGCAGCGACCGGAGGGAGTGCCGACGATCGGGGCGCTCTGCCCCGGCTCGATGGCGGCCGCCACGGGCGCTGCCACGGCGGTCGCGGGGAGGGTGCCGGGGGCCGCGCCGAGCCCGACGAGGACGCCGACCAGTGCGCCAGCCAGGGCGGTCAGACGTCGGCGTCGACCCCTGTGGATGAGATCACGGACCTGTCCTGGCCCACTACGGGACGGGGTTTTCACGAAGTGTCTCCTCGGAGTCGTCGAAGCGCGCGGGCGTGGCGACGCGCACCCTCGGGTGGTGGTGTGGGCTGCGGGTCAGGCATCGCCTACCGCCCCCAGATCCGCCACGTCTGGTTCAACGGGCTGCCCTGACCGGTCGGATTGCAGGTCCACTGGTGAACCGGCGCCCGGGCCGCTGTGGAGACCGTGCTGACATCGACACACTTGCCGCTGTGCCGGGCGACGAGTTGGTAGTCGTGCGAGTCGTTGCCCCCATAGGTCACCCTGCGGAGGGTGAACTGCTGGTTGAGGCCGTTCAGGCAGGTCCACTGGTGCACGGTCGCGCCGTCCGCAGTGGACACACCGCTGACGTCGAGGCACTTGCCGCTCTGCTGGTTGACCACCGTGTACGTGTTGGCCACGCCAGCGACCGGGCGAAAGTTCCAAAGCTGCTGGTCGCCGCCCTCGCAGTAGTACTGCTGCTGGACGTTGCCCTCGGCGGTGCCCGGGCCGGGGTTCTCCAGGCACTGCTGGGAGTGCTGGGCCACCGCCACCGACTGGAAGCCGCCGTCCGAGGGGGGCAGCAGGGTGACGGTGTAGGTGTCGGTCTGGTTGCTGTACGGCAGGGTCACGGTGGCGTTGTTGTTGGACACCCCGACCACGCTGTTCGAGACCGTGACCGGCCCCTGCACGGCGCCGCCGTTGTTGTGCGGGATGCGTTGGGTGAGGACACGGACCTGGTTGTTCTGCACGATGCCGCTGGTCGTGTCCAGTCGTTGCAGGTTGACGGTCAGGTTTCCGGTGGTACGACCGCCACCGATCAGGACCTTCGCCGTGCCGGTCGCCGTGGTGGCGAACGCGTCGTACGACTGGCTGGCGGTCACCGAGGCGATCTGCCCGCTCTGGGAGGCGTAGTAGCGGTAGGCCCACCACTCGCCCTTGGGCTGGTGCTGGCCGGCCGAGTTGCGGACCAACAGGTTGCCGAGGTCGTTGTGCAGGTTGCCGCCGCCGGCCCAGTTCGCCCGCAGGCCGTCCGCGCGGGCCCGCTCCAGGCGGGCGATGTACCAGGCGCCGTCGGCCGGGTTCTGCTCCTCGGGCGCGCCGTACTCGTTGATCTGGTACGGCCGGGGGTGGGCGATGCCGCGCGGGTCGAGGGTGGCGTTGGCGGCGGCGACGTTGGCGACCGGGTCACCTGGCAGCGAGTGCCAGCTGATGATGTCCGGCACGGTGTTGGTCGAGCGGACGAAGTCCAGGTACTGGTTCCAGAAGGTGTGCGTGGTCGACGGTACGCAGGCGCAGCTCGGCCCAACCATGAGCTGGTTGGGAAACTCAGCCCGGATGCGCTGGTAGGTGCGGCGCCACAGTTCGAGGTACTGGGAGATCGGGCGGTTCCAGAAGATGGTGATGTTGGGTTCGTTCCAGATGTCCCACTGCACGGACAGCCCGGCCGCCCGGACGTCGTTGATGAGGCGGGTCAGGAAGTTGTCGTAGTCGGTCCAGTTGCCGTTGTCGCCGGGGAAGCGGGAGATGCCGGCGCCGTCGGCACCCCACAGGTCGTGCGGCAGCAGGATGAACTTGCCGCCGAGGGCGGTGGTGCGACGTGCCTGGGCGAGGGTGGAGTTCCATCGTCGGTCGTAGGTTCCGCCGACCCAGCCACTCCCCGCGAGCTGCGCGCCGCCGGCGCGCATGTACTGGAACTTGACGTCGCGGTAGAAGTGGTCGGGCGGGCCGCTGGCGTTCTCGGTCATGCCGTAGATCCAGCCGGACGCGCGGTAGGTCGGCGTGCCGCTGGTCGAGGAGAAGTTGACACTGATCGACTCGTCGGCGGCCTGGGCCGGAGACGCGGCGACGGTTACGGCGGCGGTGGCGGCGAGCAGGCCGACCACGAGTCGGGCGACGAGCGCACGGGCTCGTCCTGACCTGCCGCGGGACGGGGTTTTCACGGGCGGCTCCTTGGTGGGGCGCGGGGGACGCTCTCCGGAGGCTGCGCTTGCGAATCGATTCGCACGGATCGTAGGGCCGGAAACTTATCCATGTCAATGAGGTGACGGCGCGATGAAGTCTGTGTTTCCCAGCGTCACCCGCACTGCCGTCGAGCACCTCTTGACCGCTGCACGCGGGCGGACCTATCTTCGTGCGAACCGATTCGTCGAATCGATTCGCCTCATGGTCGGGTTACGTCCGGCCCGCGACGGTCACCCCGCACATCCCACCTGACGATCGATGTGAAGCGAGGCAACACATGACAGGACTCAGCCGTCGGCGGCGCCTGGCCGCCGTCGCCGTGATAGTGCTCGCCGCAGTGGCAGGCAGTGCCTGCTCCTCGCCCGCCGACGGCCCCAGCGACGGCGGCGCCTACCTCGTCTGGGACCCGTATCCGCAGTTCGCCGACGACTCCGAATGGGTTGCGCTGCTCAAGAAGTGCGGCACCGCCGCGGGAGTGACGGTCGAGCGGACCGGCTACGACACCACCGACCTGACCAACAAGGCACTGCTCGCCGCTCAGCAGGGCAACTCGCCGGACGTGCTGATCGTGGACAACCCGGTCATCTCCACCCTGGCCGAGGCGGGCGCGCTCACCACCACCGACGACAACAAGCTCGACGTCTCGGCCATGGCGACGAACCTGCTCGGCGCTGGGCAGAGCGGAGGCAAGACGTACGGGGTGCCGATCGGCGCGAACACCCTCGCGCTCTACTACAACAAGGATCTGCTGACCGCCGCTGGCGTCGACCCGGCCACGATCACGGACTGGACAGCACTGACCGCGGCGCTGACCACGGTCAAGGCCGCGGGCAAGAAGGGCATCACCTTCTCCGCGATCGGCACCGAGGAGGGCAGCTTCCAGTTCCTGCCGTGGTTCTGGGGGTCGGGAGCCCAACTGACCAGTCTGGACTCACCACAGGCGGTGTCCGCGCTGACGCTCTGGACGGACTGGCTCAAGCAGGGCCACGCCCCGAACTCGGTCATCAACAACACCCAGACCACGAGTTGGCAGGAGTTCGCCACCGGCGACTACGCGTTCGCCGAGAACGGCACCTGGCAGCTGGCCAACGCGGAGAAACTCGGCTTCTCGTACGGCACCATCGCGATCCCTGCCAGCGCGGGCGGCCCGGCGCCGGCACCCACTGGCGGTGAGTTCGTCTCCATCCCGGTGCAGAAGAACACCGGCCGGTACGACGAGTCGCAGAAACTCGTCGCCTGCCTGACCAGTGCTGACAATCTGCTCACCACCGACACCACGCTGTCCTACGTCGCACCCGTCGCCGCCGTGCAGGACCGACAGGCGGCTGCCGACCCCAAGCTCAAGGTCTGGGTCGAGGCGGTCCGGGCAGCCAAGGGCCGCACCGGTGACAACCTCGGCACGAAGTACCCGAAGATCTCCGAGGCGCTGTGGACCGCGGTGCAGGCGGCCCTCAGCGGCGGGAAGTCACCGCGCGAGGCGCTGACCGCCGCGCAGGCCGCAGCCGCGACCCGGTAAGCGAGCCGAACCGACACCATGCCCTTCGCGACGAGGACCTCCACCGCCGTACGAGACCAGGGTGGGGCGGCGCCGACCGCCCCACCCGGGCCTCCCCCGTCCCGCGCCCGCCGGCCCAGCCGATGGCCGGCGTGGTGCTTCCTGGCACCCGTGACCGTCTACCTGGTGGCCTTCTACGCCTACCCGCTCTATCGCAATGTCGAGCTGAGCCTGCGGGAGTACACCGTCCGCTCGTTCGTGCAGGGCGGTGCGCCCTTCGCCGGTCTGGACAACTACCGGACGGTCCTGACCGACCCGGCCTTCGGGCCGACGCTGGCGCACACCCTGGTCTTCACCGCCGCGTCGCTCGCCTTCCAGTTCACCATCGGCATGGCCCTGGCACTCTTCTTCCACCAGCACTTCCCGCTGTCGCGCACGCTGCGGGCGTTGATCCTCGTGCCGTGGCTGCTGCCGCTGATCGTCTCGGCGTCGACCTGGTCGTGGCTGCTCAACAGCGACTCGGGGCTGGTCAACGCGGCGCTCGGCGTCGTCGGGATCGACCAGGTCAACTGGCTGACCTCGCCGGGCTGGTCGCTCACCTCGGTGATCATCGCGAACGTCTGGATCGGCATCCCGTTCAACCTGGTGGTGCTGTACAGCGGCCTGCAGGCGATCCCGGACGAGATGTACGAGGCGTCCGCGCTCGACGGCGCGACCGGATGGCAGCGATTCTGGTCGATCACCTTCCCGCTGCTGCGCCCCGTCTCGGCGATCACGCTGCTGCTGGGGTTGATCTACACGCTGAAGGTCTTCGACATCATCTGGATCATGACGAAGGGTGGCCCGACCGGCTCCTCGGCCACGCTCGCCACCTGGGCGTACCGGCTCGGCTTCGGCAACCTGCTGCCCGAGTTCGGCCCGGGAGCGGCCGTCGGCAACCTGCTCATCGTGATGGCCCTGATCGCCGGGCTCGTCTACATCCGGATCGAGCGGAGGCAGAACCTCCGATGACCCCTTCGACGCCGCGCGCCTGGTGGAAGACCGCCGTCGGCCTGGTGCTGACCGGGCTGATGCTCTTCCCCGTCTACTGGATGATCAACGTGTCGTTCACCCGGGACCAGGACATGCGGGCCAGTCCCCCGCACCTGGTTCCGACCGGTGGCACGCTCGACGGCTACCGGGCGGTGCTCGACCAGCAACTGCCGTACCTGGGCACCAGCTTCCTGGTCGGTCTCGGCACGGTGGCGCTGACCGTGGCGCTGGCCGCCCCCGCCGGGTACGCGCTGGCGAAACTCCGGCCGCCCGGCGGCCCGGCACTGAGCTTCGTGCTGCTGATCGCGCAGATGATTCCCGGAATCATCATGGCGATGGGCTTCTACGCCATCTATCTCAATCTCGGTGTCCTGAACACGTTGCCGGGCCTGATCCTGGCCGATTCGACCCTGGCGGTGCCGTTCGGCGTACTTATCTTCACGGCCTTCATGTCCGGAATTCCCGACGAGCTGCTCCAGGCCGCCGTGGTCGACGGCGCTGGACGGCTGCGGACCTTCTGGTCGGTCGTGCTGCCGGTCAGCCGCAACTCGATCGTCACCGTGTCCCTGTTCGCGTTCCTGTGGTCCTGGTCGGACTTCATCTTCGCCTCGACCCTCGCGGGCGGCGGCGACCACCAGCCCATCACCTTGGGCATCTACCACTACATCGGCAACAACAACCAGCAGTGGAACGCCATCATGGCCACCGCTGTCGTCGCCTCCATCCCGGCCGCCGTGCTGTTGGTCCTGGCCCAGCGGTACGTCTCGATGGGCGTGACCTCCGGCGCCGTCAAGGACTGACCACCCGCACCACAGAAAGGCACCCGTCACCCATGACCGTCGCCCCGTCCGGTCCGGAGTTCCCCATCCAGGACATTCCGTTCAGCTACCGAGGATCCTGGTTCAACATCTCCCCGGTGGTGGCCGAGCAGACGTACACCGAGGACCTGCACCTGGTCTCGCACCAGACCGGGCTGCACCCGGTGCTGCGCCTCGCACCCGCGGTCGCCGGCACCACAGTCGTCGCCGCACCGGCGCTGCTGACCTGGCGGAGCGGCGACGACCGGATCGAGGCGGTCTACGACGGGCCGGACACCCTGCGAGTCCGGGGTCGGCGGCTCGGCCTGCGGATAGCCGCGGCGGCGCACACCCTCACCCCGTTCAGCGGCACCTACCTCTACCTCGACCCGCTCGACGGGTCACACGTGTTCACCTCGTACGAGACCGGGCGCCGCTATCGGATCACGGTGCTCTCCGGTGCCCTTGGGCGGGCCGAGGGCGTGCAGGCGCTCGGGACCGCCGACCGGTTCCTCGACCTACCCGATGACCAGACCTGGGAAATCGCGATCGAGGAGTACGCCACCGCCCGCCGGCCGTACACCGGATCCCGCACCTTCGACGAGCTGTGCCGCGACCGGAGCAGCGAGTTCGCCGCGTTCGTCGACGCGGTCGCACCCTGGCGTACCGCGGACACCCCAGCCGCCGAACTGGCCGCCTACGTGCTGTGGTCGGCCACCGTCGCCCCAGCGGGCTTCGTCACCCGACCGGCCGTCCTGATGTCCAAGCACTGGATGGACAAGGTGTGGAGCTGGGACCACTGCTTCAACGCGATAGCACTGGCGTCCGGCGAGCCGGAGCTGGCCTGGCACCAGTTCCAGCTGCCCTTCGACCACCAGGACGAGGCCGGTGCCCTACCGGACTCGATCGCTCACTCCGAGGTCCTGCACAACTACGTCAAGCCACCCATTCACGGCTGGGCACTACGGCACCTGCGCCGACGTCTTCCCCAACCGCCCGACCGGGCGGCGCTGGCGCAGACCTACGACCGGATGGCCCGCTGGACCGGTTTCTGGCTCGACGCGCGCCGAGCCCCCGGCCACGATCTGCCCCACTACCAGCACGGCAACGACAGCGGCTGGGACAACGCGACCACCTTCGACGACGACCGGGTCCTCCAGACGGCCGACCTCGCCGCGTTCCTGGTCTCGCAGCTTCGCTGCGTGGCCGACCTCGCCGCCGAGCTGGGCGAGCCCGCCGACCGGTGGTCTCGGGAGGCCGACCGGATCTACGGCGCCATGCTCCGGGACCTGTGGGACGGCGAGCGTTTCACCGCCCGCAGCCCCGCCACCGGGCACCGCCGGGCGAGCCGCAGCCTGCTCGACCTGATGCCCGTCGCACTCGGCGCGGACCTGCCCGCCCCGGTCGCCACCGCACTGGCTCGGGGCATCGACAGTCACCTGACCAAGCACGGCCTGGCAACCGAGCCGACGGGCTCGGCCCACTACCTCGCCGACGGCTATTGGCGTGGCCCGATCTGGGCGCCCTCCACGGTGCTCATCGAGGACGGTCTGCGACGCGCCGGGCATCCCGGGATCGCCGACGACATCAGCCGCCGCTTCCTCGCACTGTGTGAGAAGTCCGGGTTCGCGGAGAACTTCGACGCCGAGACCGGCGACGGGCTCCGGGACCGCGCATACACCTGGACCGCCAGCAGCTACCTCATTCTCGCCGCCGCCCAGGAGGAGCGGCGAGCCACGGGCGGGTAGCCCGCACCGACCGCGCGAGCCCGGCCTGCCGCCGAGGTCCAGCCTCGGCCGGGTCAGCGGGTCCGGACTGGACCGGTGCTGGAGCGCAACGAGATGGGCGGGCTGTACAGCCGGTGGCGGGGCACGGACCCGGGCTCGGCGATGATCTCCAACAGCAGCGAGACCGCCTCGGCGCCCATGTCGACCATCGGCACATCCGCGGCGGTCAACGGTGGGCGGAAATCCTCCGCCCAGTGCTGGGCGGCAACGCCGGTGACGGAGAAGTCGCCCGGCACGGACAGGCCGGCGCCGGTCAGCGCACGCTGCATCCCGGGTAGCGCGGCCTCGTTGATGGTCGCCACCGCCGTGACGTCCGGATGTGTCGCGAGCAACTGTTCCACGCACGCCTCGCCGGAGACCGTGTCGTCGCCGCAGCAGACCTCCACGCCGGTCAGGCCCCGCTCCGCCGCCGCCGCCCGGAAACCAGCCAGCGCTCGATGGCTGGGGCCGTAACCCGCGGCCACCAACTCGGCGGAGCGGTTCACGAGAGCCACCTGTCGGTGCCCCAGATCGGCCAGGTGGTGCACGCACCGGCCAATCAGCCCCGCGTAGTCGATGTCGATCCAGCTCATGCCGTGCGGCTCGGCGGTCCGCCCGATCGTGACGAACGGCAGACCGGCCTTCATCAGTCGGGTCACCCGGTCGTCCTCCAACCGGATCTCCATCAGCACCACACCGTCCACCCGACGCCCGGTGACGATCCGCTCGAACGATCGGTCATGGTCGCCACCGGATGGGGACAGCAGCACATCGAGGTCATGGCGAGCCGCCGCCTCGACGACGCTGGCGACGAAGCCCAACTGCATGTCGGTCAACCGCTGGCTCGCGGGAGGGATCACCAGCCCGAGGGTGCGGGTACGGCCTTCCTTCAGCGCGCGGGCGCTGGCGTTCGGCCGGTAGTCCAACTCGTCGATGACCGCCTGGATCCGCTGCCGGGTGGCCTCGGACACGGCCCGCTTCCCGCTCAGCACGTACGACACGGTGCTGCGGGACACCCCCGCCCGGCGGGCGATCTCCCCGATGTTCATACACGCCCTCGAATCGAATCCTGCCCCGAAGCGGGGAACGCGCCATGCCTCGCCGACGCGAGCATAACCGTCTCGAATCTCGACCCGGAATCAGCGACAACGCGCCAGCCGGCGCTTCGATCAGGAATCAAGAAGCACGCCGACTGTCTCCGGCCCTAGCCTTTTCGCAGGTGGCCGGCGCACGCCGAGCCGTGAACAAGGGAGACCGAGAATGTCCGCGAAGACCTCGACCACCGTGTCCGACGGCTTCAGCCCGGAGGAGCTCGCCGCGATGAAGGAGCGCGCCGCCGAGATGCGCGCCGAGGGCCGGAAGGGCGCCAAGAAGGCCGACGGGCTGCAGGCCGTCCTGGACCGGATCGCGCAGATGGAGCCGCAGGATCGCGCGCTGGCCGAACGCGTACACGTGGCGGTCACCGCCGCCGCCCCCGAGCTGTCACCGAAGACCTGGTACGGGATGCCCGCGTACACCAACGCCGACGGCAAGATCGTTGTCTTCTTCCAGGACGCCGGCAAGTTCAACTACCGGTACTCGACCCTGGGCTTCCAGGACACGGCCAACCTCGACGACGGCGATATGTGGCCCGTGGCGTACGCGCTGCAGGCCTGGAGCCCCGCCGTGGAGAAGAAGGTCGTCGAGCTGGTGCGGGCCGCGCTCTCCTGAGCGCGGGTCAGGCGCCGCGGCGTCGGGGTCGGCGACCGGCAGTCCCCCGGCCTACCAGCGGTTGCGCGCCTCCTCGGCCCAGCCGACCAGCCCGTCGAGGCTCACCTTCGTCCCGTCGTCGGTCTTCGCCCACCCGGAGAAGTGCCCGAAGCACTGGTGCGTCTCGTTCGCGACGACACCGAGGTTGGTGCGGCCCACCTTCTCGTGGAAGGGCCGGAACTCGGCCTCGACCCGGTCGCCGCTGATCCGCCACGGGCAAAGCCAGTCCGACCGGTCGTAGGTCCAGCACACCTCGTCGCCGATCTTGTGCAACCGGCCCTCGACGAACAGGCCGTTCTCGGTGACCCCGGTGCCGTCGGTCCACCGACCGCCGAGCTGGATCGCCCGCCCCGGCGCCGCGCCGGCGGCCCAGTTCCACGTGATCGAGTACGGCCACCTGCCGCGGCCGTGGTCCAGCACGGCGAAGGCGTCCGGCCCACCGATCTCGTACGTCTGGCCGTGCAGCTCCAGCGTGCCGAGAACGGGGCGGCCGATGTCCTTGACCGTGTACTGGAACCGCGTCGGGCTCCACGGGACGACCACTGCGAGCGACTCGTGCCCGGCCGGCGACGGCACCCGCACCTCCAGCCGTACTCCGGGGGCGTTCGCCGAGATGGCGGTGCCGTCCGGGCGCTGGGCGATCCGGATGTCCAGGCCACGACCCCGCGCCCGGGCCTCGCCCGCACCGCTGCGCGCCGGCAGCACCGCGCCGCGCGCCAGCGGCACCACCACGTCGGCCTTCGTCTCGGCGCCGCTCTCCCGATCGAGCACGTAGATGCTGTGCACACCGGCGTAGTCGAGCGACGAGACGACCAGCCCGACGATGTGTCGTGGCGTGACGATGCCCCAGTATTCCCACCGCTTGGTCCGGCCCCAGCCGCGCAGGTTCGCGGTGTGCAGGGGACGCCGGGACCAGCCGACCGCCGCCGGGTTGAGCCGCCCGTCCGGCTGACACAGGTCGACAGGTGAGGTCAGCTCACGTTCGTGGGTCACGGTGGGGAGGATAACTGTCGCCGCCCCTCGGGCGCCCCGATCAGGCGACCCGGTCGGGCGTTGCCGCAGGTCTTGCCCGGTTCGCCCTAGTCTCGACCTGATCCTGTCCGTATGGGGCCGGTGCGAGCGAATCAGAGCCGCGGAGGGTGATGATGGGCGACAGCGCGACCAGCGGGAAGATCCACCGGCGTCAGTTCGTCAGACTCTCCGGGACCGCCGGCGCCACGGGCCTTCTGGGCCTGATGGGAGCAGGTGGGGCGCTGGCCGACGGAGGGCAGCCCGCCGAACCCCCCGCACCCTCCCCCGGTGACCCTGGCGCCTCGCCCTGCCCGACGCCGTCGAGCCTGTGCGGCTACCCGAGCGACACCGGAGGCAGGTACGACCTGTGGGACCGGGTGCAGGTCTGCGCGGGCACGAAGACCGGGCCGCCGTTTCCCCAGTGCCTACAGACGACCTCCACCTATGTCGTCCTCAATGGCGGGTCAGGCTCGAACCACGACTTCCTCCTCGTCCCCACCTGTCGGGTCAGCGGGATCGAGTGCCCCTTCATCGCCACCGCCAGCGCCCCGAACTACTGGCTGGACGCGTGGGTCAACGCTCAACCTGGCCAGCCGGGACACGTGGTGTACCCGCACGTCGGACTGGGGATCAACTCGGCGGATCCGATGATCCGTCAGCAGGACCAGCTCCACATCCACCTGGCCGGCATCCACTCCGGCATCCAGACGCAACTGAACAACCACGACAGCATGATCACCAACAACCCGTCGAGGTGGCGCAACCAGGTCGTTCCGGTCTGGGGCCTGACGAGCACCGGAGCACCGGCGCCCCGCTCGTACCGCGTGCTGCACGTCGCGAACCTGAACCAGAACCTCTTCACGCTCCTGCGCGACAGCGTGGTGCGACCGACCGGAGCGACAATGGCGGCGCAGATGATGGCCGTGACACCCCGCCTGGTCGGCAACGGCGGGTTCTACGTCCTGAACAGCGAGCCCGGTCTGAGCGTCCCGGCAGGCCAACCCGGCGGCACGGGCACGGTGGACTTCCTGCTCGCCTACGCGTGACCCGGATCGGCGTGGACGTCAACGGCGGGCGTTGAGCCGGGCGGCCTGGCGCGTCAGGTGGTTGCGCTCGGCGAGGTTGGGCGCTGTCCGGGCCGCGTCGGCGTACAGCCGCGCCGCCGTCGCCAGGTCGCCGTCGCGTTCGCGCAGGTAGGCCTCCACCGCCCGGTGGCGGGGCAGCGTGTCGTCCAGCGCCGCGAGCGCCGCCAGGCCGGCGCGCGGCCCGTCGGCCTGGCCGATGGCCACCGCGCGATTGAGCCGGACGACCGGGCTGTCGGTCAGCCGCACGAGCTCGTCGTACCACTCGACGATCTGCACCCAGTCGGTCTCCTCGGCGGTGGGCGCGTCGGCGTGCAGGGCCGCGATGGCGGCCTGGGCCTGGAACTCGCCGAGCCGGTCGCGGGCGAGGGCCGCCTGCAGGATCTCGACGCCCTCGGCGATCGAGACGGTGTCCCACCGGTGGCGGTCCTGCTCGGCGAGCGGCACCAGACTGCCGTCGGGCGTGGTGCGGGCGCCGCGCCGGGCGTGGTGCAGCAGCATCAGGGCGAGCAGTCCCGCCACCTCCGGATGGTCGATCACGGCCGCGAGCTGCCGGGTGAGCCGGATGGCCTCGGCGGCGAGGTCGACGTCGCCCGAATAGCCCTCGTTGAAGACCAGGTAGAGCACGCGCAGCACGGTGGCGACGTCGCCGGGCTGGTCGAACCGCACCCCCGAGACGCTGCGCTTGGCCCGGCTGATCCGCTGCGCCATGGTCGCCTCGGGGACCAGGTAGGCCTGCGCGATCTGGCGGGTGGTCAGCCCGCCGACGGCACGCAGCGTGAGCGCGGCCGCCGACGACGCCGTCAGCGAGGGGTGGGCGCACAGGAAGTAGAGCTGGAGCGTGTCGTCGACCGCCGGCGTGGGGCCGGGCGCCGGTTCCTCGTCGACGAGGTCCTCGCGCCGGCGGCGGGCGGCGTCCGACCGGGTCGCGTCGAGGAACCGGCGCCACGCCACGGTGACCAGCCAACCCTTCGGGTCCCGCGGCGGGTCGGCCGGCCAGACGCGAACCGCCTCCACCAGCGCGTCCTGCACGGCGTCCTCGGCCGCCGCGAAGTCAGCTCCGCGGCGGACGAGGATCGCGAGCACCCTCGGCAGGAGGCTCCGGAGCAGAACCTCGTTCACCTCGGGCTCAATCCGTGATGGTGGGCGACGCGGTCAGGAACGGACGCAACTCGAGCCACTCGTGGATCGGCTTCCCGCCGGCCCCCGGGGCGGCGGACAGTTCCCCGGCCAGTTCGACGGCGCGCTCGTAGCTGTCGACGTCGATCACCATCCAGCCGGCGATGAGGTCCTTGGTCTCGGCGAACGGGCCGTCGGTGACCGGCGGGCGGCCCTCGCCGTCGTACCGGACGAACGTGCCCTCGGGGGCGAGCGCCTGCCCGTCGACGAACTCGCCGGTGCCTTCGAGCCGGGTCGCGAAGTCGTTCATGTACTGCATGTGCGCCGAGATCTCCTCCGGGGTCCACTTGTCCATGGGGACGTCGTTGACCGCGGCCGGGGCGCCACGGTAGTGCTTGAGCAGCAGGTACTTGGCCATCGTGTCTCTCCTCGAAGCTGATCCGACCCATTTTGGTCGCGCTCACCCCAGGGACGGAACCAGTCCGGGGTTCTCGACATCAGCGTCCGAGAAAATTGGATCCCGCAGCGGCGACACCCGCCGTGACGCGGGCGGGCGGGAACGGCAGGACCCTGCCGCCCCCGCCCGTCGCCGGCTGCTAGCTGGCGTACGTCTCGAACTCGCCGACTCGCGGCGTACCGCTGGAGCTGTTGATCTTGAAGTTGATCTTGCTCATTGTGGTCGCGGAGAAGGTGATCGAACCCGCCCCGCCGCCGGAGGCCAGGACGGCGCCGGTGTCGTTGTTGATGAGCTGCCAGGACCCGATGGAGCCCGAGGTGCCGGACGGCTCGCGGATGACCACGCGGGACACCCGGGTGGCGGAACCCCACTTGATCGAGATCGTGCCGGTCGATCCGGCCGGAGACCAGTAGGTGCTGAGGCTGCCGTCGCGCACGTTGCCGTAGCTGGTGCCGCTGGCCTTGCTGGACCCGTCGGCACCGGCGCCGAGGCTGAGGTTCGTCCCGCCCGACGGCGGCGGCGTGGTCGGCGGCGGCGTGGTGGGAGCCGGCGTGGTCGGCGCGGGCGTGGTCGGCGCGGGCGTGGTCGGCGCGGGCGTCGTGGGCGACGGGGTCTGCGGCGAGCAGCTACCGTTCGACACCTTGAGCCCCGTGTTGGCGCCCACCGTCTGGCGGACGATGTTCGGCACGCAGCTCGCCCCGTCGAGGCTGTACGAGTACGGGATGCTGACGGTGGTGTTGGACGTCGGGTTGGGGCCGGCGGGGTAGTTCTCGCTGCCGGCGCTGGACCAGGTCACGTTGTCGAAGGTGTTGCCGCTGACCTGCCAGTAGCCGCGCTCGTTGGTGTAGAACGTACCCAGCACGTCCTTGGAGTTCTGGAAGTAGTTGTTGTCCACCTTGGCCCTGGCGCCGGCCCGGGAGTTGATGCCGGACTCGCGCAGGCTCACGTAGTGGTTGTTGTAGATGTGGGCGGTGCCACCGCGGAGCAGCGGCGTACGGGAGTCGATGTTCTCGTACAGGTTGTGGTGGTACGTGATGAAGCCGTTCGAGAGGTCGCTCTCGCTCGACCCGACCAGGCCGCCGCGACCGGAGTTACGCAGGATGCTGTAGGACAGGGTCACGTACTGGGTGTTGTCCTTCATGTCGAACAGGCCGTCGTACCCCTCCGACTCCCCGCCGGACGCCTCCAGGGTGACGTGGTCGACCCAGACGTTGCGGACCGTGCTCTCCATGCCGATGGCGTCGCCGCCGTTGGAGGTGGGCGAGCCCGACTTCTTGACGTTCCGGACTGTCACGTTCTGGATGATGATGTTGCTGGAGTCGCGGATGTGGATGCCGAGCTGGTCGAAGACGGCGCTGCCGACCCCGATGATGGTGACGTTGCTGATCTGCTTGAGCTCGATCACGCCCGCCGCGGTGTTGCAGCTCGAACCCGACACCTTGCTGGTGTTGCCGTGGTTGATGGTCCCGGTGACCTCGATGGTGATCGGGGTGCTGCTACTGGCCCGCCCACAGAGCGCCGCGTGGATCGCGGTCCCCGTGGTCGCGCGGACCGTCTGCCCGCCCGCGCCGCCGGTGGTTCCGCCGTTCTGGGTGGCGTAGCCGGTGGCGCTGCCGACCGCCGCCGAAGCCTGCGGGGTCGGCAGGCTCACCCCGATCGCGATCCCCACGGCCGCCGCGGCCAGCACTGCCTGAAGTCGCAGTGCGACTGGTCGTCTCATCTCGCCTCACTTCGTATCGGTTTGGCTTTGCCCGTGTGCGGCAGCCGTCGCGGCCGCGTTTTTCGGCACGGGGAACTGCCGACCGTCCGGAATCGTCGACGATCAGCTCGTCGGATTGCCATCGCCCAGAAAAGAGGAAGCCGTCGCGCGAAACGGCATAGAGCAAGTGGCGATGGTCGATGCGTGTCTGCCCGACCCACGAACGAAACATCGATGTGAGGCAATCGTAGGAAAGCGGTTTCCCTAGAGGCAAGGGCTGGCGCTTGCAGGTTTGTTGCAGTGTCCGCAGGCGGTCGGGCGCACCGACAGCGACGGCCCGCCACGCGTGCTGCGTGGCGGGCCGTCGGGTGACATTCGAGGGCGGCGGTCAGTCGACGCCGAACTCCATCGCGGCGCGGTCGAGCGCCTCGTCGTCAGCGGACGAGACACCCCGGGAGGCGATGGCCTCCGCGCCGCCCTCCGGCATCGCGCCGATCAACCCGGTCGACGCGGCCTGCGCGGCGCCGACCATCCGCTGCGAAGTCCCGCCGCCGACGATGCCGAGCGTCGCGTACTGCTCCAGCTTCGCCCGCGAATCGGCGATGTCCAGGTTGCGCATGGTGAGCTGACCGATCCGGTCCGACGGACCGAACGCCGAGTCCTCGGTACGCTCCATCGACAGCTTGTCCGGGTGGTAGCTGAACGCCGGGCCGGTGGTGTCCAGGATCGAGTAGTCCTCGCCCCGGCGCAGCCGCAACGTCACCTCGCCGGTGACCGCCGCGCCGACCCAGCGCTGCAACGACTCGCGCAGCATCAGCGCCTGCGGGTCCAGCCAGCGCCCCTCGTACATCAGCCGGCCGAGGCGGCGGCCCTCGCTGTGGTAGTTGGCCAGCGTGTCCTCGTTGTGGATGGCGTTGACCAGCCGCTCGTACGCGGCGTGCAGCAGCGCCATGCCGGGCGCCTCGTAGATGCCGCGGCTCTTGGCCTCGATGATCCGGTTCTCGATCTGGTCCGACATGCCCAGGCCGTGCCGACCGCCGATGGCGTTGGCCTCCAGCACCAGGTCGACGGGGCTGCCGAACTCCTTGCCGTTGATCGTCACCGGGCGACCCTGGTCGAAGCCGATCGAGACATCCTCGGTCGGGATCTCCACCGACGGGTCCCAGAACCGGACTCCCATGATCGGGTCGACCGTCTCGATGCCGGTGTTCAGGTGCTCAAGGGTCTTCGCCTCGTGCGTGGCGCCCCAGATGTTCGCGTCGGTGGAGTACGCCTTCTCGGTGCTGTCCCGGTATGGCAGGCCGCGCTCCAGCAGCCACTCCGACATCTCCTTGCGCCCACCCAACTCGGTGACGAAGTCGGTGTCCAGCCACGGCTTGTAGATGCGCAGCTGCGGGTTGGCCAGCAGGCCATACCGGTAGAACCGCTCGATGTCGTTGCCCTTGAACGTCGAGCCGTCGCCCCAGATCTGGACGTCGTCGGAGATCATCGCCCGCACCAGCAGGGTCCCGGTCACGGCCCGACCCAGCGGGGTCGTGTTGAAGTACGCCCGCCCGCCCGAACGGATGTGGAAGGCCCCGCAGGTCAACGCGGCCAGGCCCTCCTCGACCAGGGCGGCACGGCAGTCGACCAGCCGGGCCACCTCGGCGCCGTAGCTGAGCGCGCGACCGGGCACCGAGTCGATGTCGGGCTCGTCGTACTGGCCGATGTCGGCGGTGTAGGCGCAGGGGACGGCGCCCTTGTCGCGCATCCACGCGACGGCCACCGAGGTGTCGAGGCCGCCGGAGAAGGCGATGCCGACACGTTCACCGATGGGCAGGGAGGTGAGAACCTTGGACACGAGGAAGAGTATGCACCATGCCGCATGGTCATGCATAGAGAAGTGGTCGACGCCACGAGTTTTCGCCGGCCGCCACGGTCACTCGCCCAGGACCCGACCGTCCCGGGTGCGGTTCGCGCACCCCGATCCGACCCCACCGGCCGTAGTCTCACCGAATGACAGAGCCGCAGGCGCACACCCTCGCGACAACCGGCGTCGACCTGGTCTACGACGTCCGCGGTCCGCTACCCCCGGCCGACGGGCTCCCCGCGCTGCTCATGATCGGCCAGCCGATGACGGCGGAGGGCTTCGGAGCGCTCGCCCCGCACTTCACCGACCGCACGGTGGTCACCTACGACCCGCGCGGGCTGGGCCGCAGCATCCGCACCGACGGCCGCTCCGACCACACGCCGCAGCGGCAGGCGGCCGACCTGCACCTGCTGATCGAGGCGCTCGACGCCGGCCCGGTCGACGTGTTCGCCAGCAGCGGCGGCGCGGTGACCGCACTCGAACTGGTCGCCACCCACCCCGGTGACGTCGTCACGCTGGTGGCGCACGAGCCGCCGATCAACTCCGTGCTCCCCGACGCCACCGCCGCCGAGCGCGCCCGGGCCGCCTTCTACGAGGCGTACCAGGCAGGGGGCAACGGCGCGGGCATGGCCGCCTTCATCGCGATGACGTCCTGGCAGGGCGAGTTCACCGATGCCTACTTCGCCCAGCCCACGCCCGACCCGGCGATGTTCGGCCTGCCGACCGACGACGACGGCAGCCGCGACGATCCGCTGCTGTCACAGAACTCGTGGGCGATCACCGACTACCGCCCCGACGCCAGCGCGCTCACCGCGGCGCCGACCCGGATCGTGATCGCGGTCGGCGAGGAGTCGACGGGGACGTACACCGCGCGTACGGCCCTGGGCACCGCGGCGTTGCTCGGCCAGGAGGCCGTGGTGTTCCCGAGCCACCACGGGGGCTTCCTCGGTGGCGAGTTCGGCTACGCGGGCAAGCCCGAGGAGTTCGCGGCACGGCTGCGCGACGTCCTGGACGGCGGCTGAGCGACTCGGCCTCGCTCGGCCACCCCGACACGACAGAAGGGACAGTCGACGCACTACCATGGCGGTCCGAAAGGGCTCTGCTGAAATGAGGCGCAATGCGGTGGCTCCGGCGGTTGCTGGGCGGCGGGCGGGTCCAACTCGATCCGGAGCGGCAGCAGGTGCTGCTACGCGACGCTCAGCAGCGGTACGGCGGCCACACCCGGGTCCGGTTCTCCGAGCAGGTCGAGGCGATCACCGGGATGCTCGACGGCGATGACGGCCTGGTGGTGGCGGCCCGGATCGTGGGCCAGGTCGCCGACGAGGCCCACACGGACCTACTGGCGCAGGCCCACGACATCCACCGACGAACCGGCCGCCGGCTCGTGGTGAACCGCCGCAACTACCGGCCACTGTGGATGGAGGCCGGCCCGGCGCTGCGCTGGCCGCTGTTCGCGCTGCCGTCCGGCTTCCACCCGTACGCGCAGGTGGCCGCCGCCGTCACGGTGGTCGGCGGTCAGGCGCCCCGGCTCGACCGGGTGACCGACCCGCACCCCATCCTGACCCGCATGTTCGAGGTCCTCGACCTCACCACCGCCGGCTGGGAGTACGGCCGGGTGCGGGTGGACACCGACGCCGCCACCCTGGCCGATCGACTGATCTCCAGCGCCGGGCAGCTCCTCACCGCCGTGGACGACCCACCCCGGCTGCCACCTCCGGTCCGTGAGCTGATGCGCCGCAACAACACCCTCGCCGTGCACGACCCGACCGGCCCTCGCCCGGTCGGTGGCATCAACCTCGGCGCGATGCTGCGGGAGCGCCTCCTGGTCTGACGTGGCCACCCCGACGGCCTGATCCGATCACGGCACGGGCGTCGAGGCCCGGCCGGACCCGGTCACGTGGGGGTCGGTCAGGGCTTGCCGAGCGTCGCGCGGGCGGCCAGGATGTGCGCCCGCATCACCGAACCCGCCCAGGCCCGGTCACCCGCCTCCAGCGCGTCGATCAACTCCCGGTGGTGCGACATGCTGCGTGCCATCGCGGCCTCGTTGTACCGGCGGAACGTCCGGTTGACCAGCGGCGTCTGCACGACCGCGCCGAGCAGCGCGCTCAACCGCCGGTTCCGCCCAGCGCCCAGAATGATCTCGTGGAACTGCGCGTTGCACACCGCGATCGGGTCCGCCCGGTCGCTTCGCTGGCTGGCCGCGTAGCCCTCCATCTCGGTGCACAACTCGCGCAGCCGGGCGATCTCGTCCGCTGTGATCCGCGCCGCGGCCAACTCCGCCCCGTACCCCTCCAGCAGCGCCCGCAGCTCGAAGATCTCCTCCAGGTCCTGCTTGCGCCAGGCCGGGACTGTCGCACCCCGGTTGGCCTCCCAGTCCACCAGACCCTCGGCGTGCAGCCTGCGCAGCGCCTCTCGCACAGGTGTACGACTCACGCCCACCGCGGCGGCGAGATCCTCCTCGGAGAGCTTCTTGCCCGGTTCGTACGTCCCCCCGAGAATGCGGTTTTTGATCGACTCATACGCGGACTGAGTGGCTCGGCCCATGCGTCCCCCTCCGTTCACCGATGGTGAACCTACATCGACGCGGTCGATCCGGCGTTCACTGCGTACTCCGACCCGGTCACCTGCCGCGAGCGGTCGCTGGCGAGGAAGAGCACGACCTCGGCGACGTCCTCCGGCTCGTTCATCCGGCCGAGCGGTAACTTGCGCAGTTCGTGCACCACGTGGTCGGCGGCGGTGGAGACGTCGATGCCCAGCCGGTCGGCGACCGACGCCAGATACGCGTTCATGGTGGCGGTGCGCGTCGGCCCGGGTGCGACGGTGTTCACCCGTACGCCCCGGGGGCCGTACTCCTGGGCCAGGCCCTTCGCCAGGCTGAGCAGCGCCGCCTTGCTGACCGCGTAGTCGAGCATGTGCGGCTTCGGGTGCCGGGCCGCCTCGGATCCGATGTTGACGACGCTGCCGCCGCCCCGGTCGGCCATCAGCGGGATGAGCGCGCGGCACAGGCGCACGCAGGACATCACGTTCACGTCCCAGCTGCGCTGCCATGCCGCGTCGTCGATGTCGGTGAAGGCGTCCCGGTAGGGGGCGACCGCCACGTTGTTCACCAGCACGTCGGCCCCGCCGTACCGGCTCGTCACCTCCCGCACCACGGCCGCGACGCCGGCCGCGTCACCCAGGTCGGCGACGACCGCCGGACCCGCGCACGCCGAGACGTCCAGGTCGGCGGAGAGCACCTCGGCGCCCTCGGCGGCGAGCCGGCGGGCCACGGCGAGCCCGATCCCCGAACCGGCGCCGGTGACGACGGCGACCTTGCCCCTCATCTGGCTCTCCTCCTGCTGCTGGCTGCGGTCATCGGGGGCCGTCGGGGTCGACGTCGACGAGCACCTCGTCGCCGTGCTCGCCGAGCGTGGGTGCGTGCCGCCCATCCGGCGGCGGCAACGGCGACGCCGACATGCTGATCGGCGAGGCGATGCTGCGCAGCCGCCCGGCGACCGGGTGCTCGACCATCGACACGAAGCCGGACTCGGCCAGTTCCTCGTCCCGCAGGATCTCCTCGTACCCGGCCAGTGGCGCGCACGGCACGTCGATCGCCGCCAGCTCCACCAACCACTCGGCGGTCGTACGCTCGCGCAGCACCTCGGCCACGACCCGGTAGAGCCCGTCGGCGTTGGTGATCCGCTTGCCGACCGTGTCGTAGTCGGGGTGGTCCAGCAGGTCCGCCTGCCCGACCAGGGTGAGGAACCGCCGCCACTGCCGTTCGGTGTAGATGAGGACGCACAGGTGGCCGTCGGCGGTGGCGTACGGGCGGCGGTTCGGCGCGGCCGTACGCGGATACAGCGGTGGCCCGGTCGGCGGGTCGAACGTCCAGCCGTCGAGTTGTTCGAGCAGCCCGAAGGCAACCATCGTCTCGAACATCGGCACCTCGACCCGCTGCCCCTCGCCGGTGGCGTCCCGGTGCCGCAGCGCGGCCAGGATGGCGGTGGACGCCGTCAACCCGGCGATCTTGTCAGCGAGCGGTGTGGTGACGTACCCGGGCTGTTCCTGGTTGACGCTCTGCAACCGGGCGATGCCCGACGCGCCCTGGATCACGTCGTCGTAGGCGGGCCGGTCGGCGTGCCGGCTGGTGCTCCGGTAGCCGGGGATGGCGCAGTAGACGATCGCCGGATGGACCGCTCGGATGTCCTCGTAGGCCACCGCCAACCGAACCGCGGCGGCGGGGCGCATGTTGTGCACCAGGACGTCGGCGGTCGGCACCAGCCGGTCGAAAGCCGCCCGGTCACCGGGCGTCTTGAGGTCCAGGACGACGCTCTTCTTGCCCCGGTTCATGTTGAGGAACACCGCCGCCATGCCCGGGGTGCGGCAGGCGCCGAGCTGGCGGGCGATGTCCCCGCCCGGCGGCTCCACCTTGATCACCTCAGCGCCGAGGTCGGCCAACGTCAGGGTGCAGAACGGGCCGGAGAAGGTGCTGGTCAGGTCCAGCACCCGCAGCCCGGCCAGCGGCCCGGTCACGGGAACCCGCCGGCCCGGCTCAGCATCCCCGGCAGCTCTTCCCCGAACACCCCGCTGAGCCACTGGGCGTTGTCGATCGCCGCGTCCAGCGAGACGCCGGTGCTCCGTCCGGAGCGCTCCAGGGCGTACACCACGTCCTCGGTGGCCACGTTGCCGGTCGCCGCCGGTGCGAACGGGCAGCCGCCGATGCCACCGACGCTGGCGTCGATCGCCCGCGCGCCGGCCGCGACGGCGGCGAGCACGTTGGCGAGCCCCAGGTTGCGGGTGTTGTGGAAGTGACCGCGCAGGCTCGCCGCGGTGCGCTCCCGTACGGCGGTGAACGCCCGCTCGACCTCGGACGGCACGGCGACCCCGATGGTGTCGGCCAGCGCCACCTCGTCCGCCGCCACCGGTTCGAGGTCGTCGACGATGCGCAGCACCCGGTCCAGCGGGACCTCCCCCTCGAACGGGCAGCCGAAGGTGGCCCCCACCGTGACCGACGTTCGCAGCCCGTAGTCGCGGGCCCGGGGCAGCAGCCGCAGCACCTCCGCGACCGCCTCGGCCGACGACATGCCCTGGTTGCGCCGGCAGAAGGTGTCGCTGGCGATGACCACGAAGTTCACCTCGGCGACCCGCGCCGCGACCGCCCGGTTCAGGCCGCGCTCGTTCATCACCAGGCCGATCGGCACCAGGGCCGGCTCGTCGCGGACCAGCGCCATCAACTCGTCGGCGTCGGCGAGCTTGGGCACCTTGGCGGGGTTGACGAAGCTTGTCACCTCGACCCGCCGGCTGCCCGCCGCGACGGCCCGGCGCACCAGCTCGGCCTTCTGCGCGGTCGGTAGCGTCGCCGGGTGGTTCTGCAGACCGTCCCGGGGCCCGACCTCGACGATCTCGACGCTCACGACAGCGCCTTCAGGCCGGCCTGCGCGACCTCCATGTCCTGGGTGTAGTGGCCGCCGCTGACGCCGATGCCTCCGACCAGCACGTCGTCGACCTTCACCGGGTACCCGCCGCCGAAGGTGACCAACCGGTCGACGGCGGCCGGCGCGCCCATGGCGAGCGGGGCATCATCCTTGATGAAGTCGAACCAACCGTCGCTGCTGAGCCCGAATCCGACCGCGGTGTGCGCCTTGTCCTGGGCCAGTTGGACGCTGACCAGGGGTGCGCCGTCCATCCGCTCGTACGCCTTGAGCACCCCGCTCTCGTCGCACACCGCGACGGTGACCGCGAAGCCCATCTCGCCGGCCTTCTCCACCGCGGCGTCGACCATCGCCCGCGCGGCGCGGGAGGAGATCGACTGCTTCTTCACCACGTACGGGTTCTTCGCCATGACTACCTCCTCAGATCGCGCCGTCGGCGCGCGGTTCGGTGGATTCGGACAGCCCGAACATCTTCTCGATGCGGGCCTCGGCGAACCGGGAGACGGCGCCGTTACGGGACACCGAGCGGACGCCGTCGATCTTCAGGAGCGTCGGGCGTACCAGCGAACCCATGGTCACCGGCGCGGACGGGCAGGCGGCGCACCGGCCGTGGAAGGTGACGTGCGCGTCGCCGGCGGAGTCGACGTCCACGGTGATGCCGCCGCCGTGCGCCTCGACGAGCTGGCGCACCTTGCCGTCCAGGGCACGGTCGGCGGCGCGGGTGGTCTTCTTAGCGCCCATTCTTGCGGTCCTTCTTCTTGGACTTCTTGCCGCCCTTGCCGTACAACTCCTTCTTCTTGGCCGCCACGTCGACGCCGAGCAGCCGGGCGAAGTTCAGCCCGAAGATCTTGGCCTTCACCTCGTCGGTGATCTCCGGGTAGCCGTAGCCGTCCTGGAGGTCCTCGGGCATGCTCATCTCGGCGAACAGGTCGATGTACGCCTGCACCTTCGGCCAGACGAACGCCTCCGAACCCCACAGCAGCCGGTCCGGACCGACGTGCAGCAGGCACTTGCCGATGGCGTGCAGGGCGGCCCGCGGCGCCACCGGGTACTGGTTGATCCAGGCGGTCAGCGCGAGGTGGATGTTCTCGTACCGGGCGGCGATGTTGATCGTCTCGTTGATGAACGGCTCACCGAGGTGATGCACGATGAAGTTCATCTCGGGGAAGTCCTGTGCCGCGCGCTCCAGGTCGAACGGGGCCAGGTCGGCGATGTGCTGGGTGTTGAACGCCAGCCCCTTGTGGAACTGCACGTTCGTCACACCGTGCTCCAGCGCGGTCTCCCACAGCGGGTAGGCGACCTGCCGGTCGTCGATCTTCCAGGACAGCCCACCGGAGTGCGCCTGGTAGAACTTGAAGCTGGTGGCGCCCCACTCCTCGATCTGCCGGATCATCTCGGTCACCGCGCCGTAGCGGCCGTGGGTGATCGGGTCGACGCCGCCGCAGAACAGCACCCGCTCCGGGTACGCCTCCTTGAGCTTGTAGTTGTTCTCGGCCGGCGAGAAGCCCAGCTTCCAGCCGCCGTGGCTGGGCACCGTCTGGGCCATCGCCAGGTCGGTGTCGGACTCGTCGAACAGCAGCCGGTACGCGTCCTCGACGGAGAGTTCCCGGCCGGAGATGTCGTCGTACGGGTAGCCCGGCGCGGAGTACTTCTTGGCGTACTCGACGAGCGCGTTCGTCGACTTCTTGCCACCGTGGTTGAAGTCGATGTTCTCGTCGGTGAGCTTGTACATGTGGACCGCGTTGTCGAAGACGAAAAAGTCGTTCTTCATGAGGTGGTGCGTCCCTTCGATTCGGTGTCGTTCTCAAGTCGTTCGACGTGGCGGACAGCGAGTTGACGGCGGCGACGGACGGACCAGGCGGCGACCGAGACGCCGACGATGACGGCGAGGCCGTTGAAGACCCGCTCGATCCAGGTCGCGGCACCGAGGTGTTGCAGACCGGCGATGGTGAAGGTGATGAAGTACGCGGCGATCACGGTGCCGAGGATGTTGACCCGGCCCGGACGCAGCGCGGCGGCGCCGAGGAAGGCCGCGGCGAACGCGGGCAGCAGGAACTGCTCGCCGACTGTCGGCTGTGCCGAGCCGACCCGCGACGCCAGCAGGACACCGGCGAGCGAGGAGAGCACGGCGGCGCCGACGAACGCCCGGATGGTGTAACTGCGTACGTTGATGCCGGCTCGGGCGGCGCCGCGCAGGTTGCCGTCCATCGCGTACAGACGCTGCCCGAAGGGCGTCCACACGACGATGAACTCCAGCACCAGCACGAGGACCACGAGGTAGATCAGGGGCAGCGGGATGCCGGCCAGGTCGCCGCGGGCGATGCTGGTGAATCCCGGCGGCACGTTCTGGTAGAGCACCCGGCCGCTGGTGATCATGTAGAGCAGGCCCATCAGCAGGCTGCCGACCGCGAGCGTGCCGATGATGGAACTCATGTCGAACTTCAGCACCAACAGGCTGTTGAGCAGCCCGACCGCGACGCCGACAGCGAGCACGGCCAGCAGCGCGAGCCACACGGGTACGCCGTGCACCGAGATCAGCCAGATGCTGATGCCCTGCGCCAGGCCCAGCATCGGACCGACCGAGGCGTCCAGGTAGTGCGCCAGCAGCGGCAGCGTGGCGGCCATCGCCACGATCACGGTCACCGTCTGGTTGACCAGGATCAGCCGGAAGTTGGTGGTGGTGAAGTAGGTGTCCGGGGTGAGCACGGAGAACACCGCGATCACCCCGACGAGCATGCCGAGGAGCCCGAACCGGCTGACCCCGCCGACGATCCGCTCGCCAGCGCCGGCGCGGGACCGGTCGGCGTTCTGCCGGACGACCGCCCGCCCGGGCCCGCCAGGCGGGGCGGGCGCGGTGGTGGATGTGCTCATCGGGTCACCTCCCCCGCCGCCGCGAGTTCGCCGGCGACGATCAGTTGCACACACCGCTCGACGTCGAGCCCGTCGGTCGTGCCGTGGTAGACGTTGCGGCCGCCCTTCATCACCAACAGCCGATCAGCCATCGACAGGATCTCGGGGATCCGGTGGCTGATCACGATGACGGCGTAGCCCCGGTCGCGAAGCCGGCCGATCAGGGCGTTGACGCCCGCCGACTCCGTGGTGCCGAGCGCGGCGGTGGGCTCGTCCATCACCATGACGCGCGGCTCGTTCTCGGTGACCAGCGCGCGGGCGATGGCGACCATCTGCCGCTGCCCGCCGGAGAGGCCCTCCACGAGCACGTTCATGTCGTGCAGGTCGATGCCGAGCTCTTCGAGCACCGCCCGGGTACGCACCCGCATCGCCTTCTTGCGCAGAATCGGAATGCCGCGTACGCCGCCGGTCCACTCCCGGCCCAGGAAGACGTTCTCGACGATGCTCAGATTGTTGGAGAGCCCGAGATCCTGATAGATCATCTCGATGCCGGCGGAGCGGGCGTTGCCGATGGTGTGCGGCAGCAGGTCCCGGCCGGCCACCCGCAGGTGACCGGAGTCCGGGGCCAGCGCGCCGCTGACCATGCTCATCAGTGTCGACTTGCCAGCGCCGTTGTCCCCGACGACGCCCAGGATCTCGCCCGGGCGTACGTCGAAGGAGACATCGGTGACGGCCCGCACCCGACCGTAGGACTTGCCGAGGCCGACCGCTTCGAGCACCGGTGAGGCGGTGCTCACTTGGCCTCGCTCCACATCTTCTCGTAGCGCTCGGCGTAGTTCACGTAGCTGTTCCAGTCGACGGCGCCGTCCTTGGGGGCGTTGCTCTTGTCGAACACCGTCGCCGGGATGCCCTGCTCCGCGTCGGGCAGCGCGGGCTGGCCGGCGGCCAGGCGGCCCACCTGGTCGATCGCGGCGTAGGCGTTCCAGCCGCGGATGGCGCCGAAGTCGGCGAGCTGGTCACCCGCGGCAACGCTGCCCAGCCGCTCGGGCTCGGCGTTCTTGGAGAGCACCTTGATGTCGTCCCGACCGGCGGCCTTGACGGCGGCGATGATGGACTCCACGCCGTTGCCGTACGGGGTGAGGATGTACTGCAGGTCCTTGCCGTGCCGCTGGATCAGCGAGGTCGTGATGTTCTGCATCTCGATCGGGTCCACGGCCTGCGACAGGGTGCGCTCACGCACCTCCAGCAGCTGGCAGCCGGTGCACCCGGCGAGCACGCGCTTGCTGGCGTTCAGCGCCTCGACCAGGTGCGGGTAGCCGACGTCCCAGAGGAAGACGACCTTCGCGGTGCCGTTGGAGTCGGCGACGGCCTTGGCCGCCTCGAGCACCGCCTGGAAGGTCTCCCGGCTGGACACGTGCGCGTCGTAGCCGACCGCGCCGCCCTCGGCCACCGCCGAGACGCCAACCACCGGGATCTTCGCCTTCTGCAGCTCGGCGAGGCCGTCGGCGACCTGGTTCTCCGGGATCGCGACGGTGATGACGGCGGTGGGCTTGTTGGCCGCCGCGGTGGCGAGCGCCTTCTGGTAACCCTCCGGGGAGCCCTGCCCGTCCAGGATCTCGGCGCTCCAGCCGAGCTTCTCGGCGATGGCGGTGGCCCGCTTGCCGACCTCCTCGCAGGAGGTGCCGATCTTGCAGACGATGATGTTCAACTTGCCGTTCGCCGGCGGCTTGACCGACGTTGTCGGCCCGGACCACTCGTCGTAAACCTTGATCTTGTCGAGGGTGATGTCGGCTTCCTTGCCCTCGAAATAGAGCATGCCGCCAGTGCCGGCCTCGATCAGCTTGCGGGCCATCTGGGTGTACTCGTCGTTGACGGCGGCGGGGGTGCCGGACGCCGCGCTGTCGTCACCCGATCCGCACGCGGCGGTGGTGAACGCCAGCGCTGCGGCGAGCGCGACGGAGATGGTGCGGAACCGGGAAGCTTTGGGGGTGTTTGTCACGGTGCTACTCCCTGAGTGGGGCGCAGACGTCCAAGAACGAATCTGATGAGTCAGCGCATAGGGGGGGTGAAGGGACCGAGTCCAGCGCGAAACGGTGCCTCAGGTTGCATGCAATCGCAGTCCAACACGATCAACATCTACAGTCAATAGTTCACATTGCCGAAACATAGTCCCTGTTCGAGCTGGCAATATCGCCCGGAGGCGCAGAAGTCGACGCGGCTCCGCGAGGAAGGATTGTATTTCCTAGCCTCTGTCCGGCACCGTGGATCGGTCCGCCGCCAGACGGGGCGGGCCGGCCCGCCCCGAGGGCCGGCCCGGGACTGTCAGCGGGTCGCGGTCACCGCAGCGGGCCGTCCGATACGCAGGATCGCCTTGCCCTCGTCGGTCATCATCGCCTCGGACCAGTCGGTGCTGTCACCCCACTCGACCTCGACCTCGTCGACCTCGGGCACCAGCTTGCCGATCTCCTGCCGCACGCTCTGCTCGAAGAACGGCGTGTACATGCAGAACGGCCCGGTGGTGATCAGATCCACCGCCGCCCGCAACCGGCCGTCGGGGGTCCGCTCCACCCGGACGCCCCGGACCAGGCCCATGTCGACGATCCCCAGCCGCCGGCCGACCCCGAGGCTGCACGGGTCGTAGACCTTGTTGCAGGCCTCGAACAGGCGCGGCTCCAGGCCGACCACGGCACCGTCGCCGACGCTCATGCGCTCAGCCGCTCACGGTGCAGCGCCCACGGCCGGGGCTCGTGCGCGACGTACTCCGCGCGGCGCCGGGTCAGCTCGTCCCCGGCCACCTTCGAGCGCACCTCGGCCTCGTCGAGGCCGTGCAGACGCAGGGCGTTGCCGCCCAGCAACTTGCCGAGCAGCTCCGGCGTGAACTCCGGGAACCCCCAGCCGTCCACCAGGTCCCGGGGCATCTCGAAGTTCACAAGCGCGTCGATGATCGGCTGCGGATGCGCGGACGGCACGCCCGTCGCGAACATGATCCGGTCGGTCCCGCCGTGCATCATGAGCATGCCGACGATCTCGGCGAACCGGCGCGGTTTGCGCACGACCATGTTCGACACCGACTCGATCGTCGCCCAGATGTTGGGGTGCGTCCGCAGTTGCAGCGCGCAGTCCTCCAGGAACGCCCAGCCGCTGTGCACCACCTCGAACGTCAGGCTCGGGAAGGCGATAGCCGCGCAGGTCACGTCGTCGACGTGGTTCAGCACCCGCGGGCCCGCGCCGGCCGGCACCGCCTTGTGCGCGCCGATGTGGTGGACGCCGAGGTCGAGCGCCTTCTGCAGGAAAGGAAACGCCAGCTCACGGTCGTCCAGGAGCATCAGCTTGGAGGAGTTCACCTCCGGATCGATCACGCCGTTGGTCGGGTAGAACTTGAACCCGTCGATGTCGTCCTCTTCGGCGCGCTGCTGCATGAGGTCGAGTTCGGCGGGCCCGCGCAGCGGGTCCACCGGGGCGAAGAGCAGCACCCGGTCCGGGTGCCTGCGCTTCAGTTCGCGGCCGAGCTCGTAGGGCGAGGCGCCGCCGTCGAAGAATCCGTCGATCTCGACCCCGTGGTAGACCATCACGTCGACGGCGCTCTCCACGAACACGATGTCCGCGAGCTCCTCGGCCGTCCAGCCGGCGGTGAACTCGTCGCGGGTCATGGGGTAGTTGTGCGACGGCGATTCGACCGACGTGTGGCCGATGCGGTAGAGCGCGTTCACCATGCCGTCGTACGCGGCCTGCGAGCAGTGCGGCGCCCTGTTCTCGGGGCGGAAGTCGTACCCGTGGACGACGCCGTCCACGACGATCCTGTCATTGATCATGTCGCCTCCGTTCTTGTCGATAGCCCGAGCGCACCTCGACCGCTGGGGAACGGGTGCGGGTGGCGGCGCGTTGGGTGGGCACGGCCGCTGTCGCGCTGGTGCCCGTCGGCCGGGACCGTGTGACCGGGGCCACCACCCGGGTTGCGAATGTACACAACATAGGGGGGCACCCCCTGTCGGTCAAGAACAACTTGGTGCACCGCCGACCAGCGGAACCGGCACCCCCGGACGAGCCCTCTACCTCGGTAGATTCCGGCTCTAACGGCCTCTAGCTGGCGGAATGCCACACTGCTGGGACGTCGTCAGAGACCTGGCGGACATCTGCCTGACACAAATCCTTGACAGACATTGCATACATTGCTTGACTCTCACGCCATGACAGAGCAGGCAGCAGCCGCCCCTCTCACCGGGGGCGCAGAGCGCCGCCGGGACGATGTCCGGTCCCCCTCCGCGACACCGGTTCTGCAGGCGCGGAGCATGGCCCGCAGCTTCGGAGCCGTCCGCGCCCTGCGCGACGCGTCGGTGACGCTGCGTCGAGGCGAGGTCATGGCGCTCATGGGCGACAACGGCGCCGGGAAGTCCACACTGGTGAAGACCCTCGCCGGCGTGGTCACGCCGGACACCGGCGAGCTCCTGATCGACGGCGAGCCACGCCGGTTCGCCGGGCCGGCCGACGCGCTCGACGCCGGCATCGAGACCGTCTACCAGGACCTGTCCCTCATCAACTCGATGAGCGCGGCCGAGAACGTCTTTCTCGGCCGGGAGCCGCTGCGCCGTGACCCCGTGTCCCGGATGCTGCGCCTGGTCGACCGCCGCGCCATGGCGGTGCAGACACAGAAGGCCATCGACCGGATCGGGGCTCGGCTCCCCTCACTGTCCGCGCACGTGTCGTCGATGTCGGGCGGACAACGCCAGGCCCTGGCCGTCGCGCGGGCCACCATGTGGGGCCGCAACATCGTGATGCTCGACGAGCCGACCGCGGCGCTGGGCGTCACCGAGTCGGAGCACGTCCTGGAGATCATCACGGCGCTCAAGCAGCAGGACATCGCCGTGCTGATGATCTCCCACAATCTCGAACACGTCTTCAAGGTCGCCGACCGCGTCACGGTCATGCGACAGGGGCGCACGGTGGGCGATCTCGCCACCGCCGACGCGACATCCGGCGACATCGTCGCCCTGATCACCGGGGCGGCGTCCGCCGCGCCCCTCCCCCAGGCCTGACACCCGAGAACAACATCATCAGAGAAAGGTCAACGAGTGAGATTGAGATCCTTCGCCGGCGCGGCGCTCGTACTCGCGCTGGGCATGTCGGCGGCAGCCTGTTCGACCGAGGGGGCGACCTCGTCGACCCCGACCGAGGGCAAGGCCCTGGAAGCCAAGGACGTCCGGATCGGCTTCGCCAACTTCGCGGAGCCGGCCAGCCCCGTCCTCAAGGCCATCGACGTCGGCATGCGCAAGGAGGCCGAGAAGCGGGGATGGGAGATTCTCGTCCTCAACAACGACCGGGACGGCCCGACAGCGGTCGCGAACGCGGAGACCATGGTCTCCCGCGGTGTCACCCACGTCGTCGAGTTCCAGGGCGACGGCAAGGTCGGCCCGCAGATCATGGACATCTTCAACAAGGCCGGCGTCCCGGTCATCGCCATCGACATCGCCCACCCGGGCGCCCACTTCTTCGGGATCAACAACGTCGAGTCCGGGCGGCTGTCCGGCAGGGCCGGCGGGACGTACGCGAAGGAGAAGTGGGACTGCAAGCCGGACCTCGTCACCCTCCTGGAGAACGAGGAGTCGGGCGACGTGGCGCTGCTGCGTACCGAGGGCATCCTCAAGGGCCTCAACGAGGTGTGCCCGAACCTGGGTGACGCCATCACCCGACGCAACTCGCCGACCACCCCGGACGGCGCCCAGGGCGTCGCGCGGGACATCCTGGTGTCCAAGCCCAACGCGAAGAAGATCCTCGCGCTCGGCGGCAACGACAACATGATCATCGGCACCATCAACGCCGCCGAGCAGCTCAGTCGTGCCGGTGACGTGTACGGATACGGTCTCGGCGCGGACCTCATGTTGTTCGGCGTCGACACGCCCGGACTCGGCGGATCGACGGCCTTCTGGTACGAGGGTTACGCGAAGCAGATCTACACGATCCTCGACCGGATGGTCGCCGGCGAGAAGATCCCCGTGGTCGACTCCCCGAAGGACCCGAAGGCCCTGTTCAACCCGGTCTGCGCGTTCCCGAAGGACGCCGTGTCGTCCATCCCCCCGTTGCAGGACCGGATCACCGCCCTCTACGCGAACGACGCCCCGAAGAAGTCCGCCGCCGAGCAGTACTGCCCGACGGGTACCGAGACGTACGGACTCGACGGGTGAGCAACTGACATGTCTGTGACTGCCCCGGAGGCAGCCGTCGTGCGGAGCACGGGATTCTCCGTGCTCCGCCGGCACGGCTCCACACTCGCCCTGGCGGCCCTGTGGCTGGCGCTGGTGCTGGCCACCGCCCTGAAATCGTCGGCGTTCCTGTCCCACCAGACCGTCATCGCCGTCGCCTTCAACATGGCGTTCGTCGGCATCCTGGTCGTCGGCGTCAGCGTGGTCATGCTCAGCGGCGCCGAGTTCGACCTGTCCGTCGGCGTGACCGCGGTCGCGGCGGCGCTGATCGCCGCCCAACTGCTGACCGACGGCATGCCGTTCGTCGTGGTGCTGGCGGCGGTCCTGGTGTTCGGCACGCTGATCGGCGCGCTGAACGCGACCCTGATCGTGACGGTGAAGATCCACCCCATCGTCGCCACCCTCGGGACGATGTTCCTGGTCAGCGGAACCACCCGGCTGTTCATCGAGTTCGTGCCGATTCCGCGCAGCAGCTTCCTTCGCCAGCACATCTCGGGCGACGTGTTCGGCGTACCCCGGGTCTTCTGGATCATGATCGTGCTGCTCGTCGTCGCCTGGTTCGTCGTCGACCGGACCCGCCTCGGCCGACACATCGTCGCGGTCGGCGGCAACCAGCAGGCCGCCCTCGTCCGCGGGTTGCGACCCGGCCGGATCCAGGCCGGAGCGCTCGTGTTCTGCGGCCTGATCGCCGGCGTCGCCGGTCTGGTCCTCGCCTCCCAGGGCGACATCGTCCAGTCCACCCTGACGCCGGGGACCGAGTTCCGGGTGATCTCGATTCTGTTGCTGGGCGGCATGGCGCTCACCGGCGGTCGGGGCAACTTCGTCGGCGTCCTCGCCGCTCTGCTCCTGCTCAGCACGCTTCCCACCGCCATCGTCACCTGGGGGGTCTCCTCCAGTTGGCAGCCCGTCATCGAGGGCCTCGTGCTCGCCGTCGCGCTCGCCGTCAATTCCGTGAGGAGTGCGAGATGAGGACCACCCGTCCGGAGGCCGGATGGGCTCTCCTGCTGAAGCGTCCGTCCACCCCAAGCGTGCTGCTGTTCGTGATCGCCGTGGTCACCGCGGTGAGCGTCGCGCCCGATTTCCTGTCCCGCGCCAACGTCTCCAGCATGCTCGGCGACATGCTCGCCCCGGCGATCATCCTGCTCGCCGCGAGCCTGGCGATGACCGGTGGCGTGGCCGACCTGAGTGTGGGATCGGTGCTGGGCCTCGGCGCGGTCGTCTACGCCACCGTCTACACCAACTCGGGATCCTGGCAGATCGGGGTTCTGGCCGCCCTCGGTGTCGGCCTGCTGGCCGGTCTGGCCAACGGCAGCCTCGCGCTGATCTTCGGGGTCTGGCCGCTGATCGCCACGCTGGGCATGCTGGTCGCCGCCCGCGGCCTGGCGAAGGTGCTCAGCGACGGCAGCTCGGTGGCCGCGTACACCCCGGACCTCAGCACCATGCTCAAGACGACCATCGGCCCGCTGCCGGTAGCCATCCTGATCGTGCTGGGGCTCGCGCTCGCCAGCAGCGCGATGCTGCGCCGGTCCCGCTGGGGTAACCACCTGCGCGCATCCGGCGGCGACGAGGTCGTCGCCACCCGGGCGGGCATCCGGGCACCCCGGATCCAACTCGGCCTGTTCGTGCTGACCAGCACGGCCGCGGCGGTCGCCGGCTGCATCCAGGTGATGCGCACCGGCGCCTCGGCGATCACCCTCGGCGAGGGAACCGAGCTGTACGTCTACGGAGCGCTCCTGATTGCCGGCTTCCGGCTGGCCGGCGGCGGGCACGGAAGCCCGATGACGGCCTTCCTGAGCCTGCTCTCGCTGAGCATCGTGCTGAACATCTTCCGGCTGCGCGGGATGCCGCTGCCACTCGGCGACATCCTGCTCGGTCTCACGCTGCTGGGCGCGGTGTCGCTCGGTTGGATCCGCCAACGTATGGAGCGGCGCTCCCCCGAGCCCGAGCCCGACGCGCAGCCGCGCGCCATGGCGGCTTGAGTCACCGCACACGTACGAGACGAACCACGAGAGAACAGGGACGACATGAACGACTATGCCCGCGGTCCGCTGTCCGGCTTACGCGTGATCGAAGCCGGGGTGTTGCTGGCTGGCCCGTTCTGCGGTCAGATCCTCGGTGACCTCGGCGCCGATGTGATCAAACTGGAGGAGCCGGGCAAGGGCGACCCGATGCGTGAGTGGGGGCGCGAGCGCCCGTACGGCAAGTCGCTCTGGTTCCCGGTGGTCGGGCGCAACAAGCGCTCGGTCACCCTCAACCTCCGGGTGCCCGAGGGGCAGGAGGTGCTACGCCGGTTGGTGGCCGACTCCGACGTCTTCGTCGAGAACTTCCGGCCCGGAACGCTGGAGCGGTGGGGTGTCGGCCCGGACGTCCTGTGGGAGATCAACCCACGGCTCGTGATCGTGCGCGTGTCGGCGTACGGCCAGTCCGGGCCGTACGCCGGGCGGGCCGGCTACGGGTCCATCGGCGAGGCGATGGGCGGCATCCGCTACACCACGGGCGACCCCGAGTCGCTGCCCAGCCGGGTGGGCATCAGCCTCGGCGACTCGCTCGCCGGCACCTTCGCGGCGGTCGGCGCGATGGGCGCGCTGCGGGTCGCCGAGGCGACCGGCCGGGGGCAGATCGTCGACAGCGCCATCTACGAGTCCGTGCTCGCGCTGATGGAGTCGCTGGTGCCGGAGTACGCGCTCGGCGGTTACATCCGCGAACGCACCGGGTCGATCCTGCCGAACATCGCGCCCAGCAACGTGTACGTCACGTCCGGCGGCGACATGGTGGTGATCGCGGCCAACCAGGACACCGTGTTCCGGCGGCTGGCCGAGGCCATGGTCCAGCCGGAGCTGGCAACCGACCCGCGCTTCGCCACCCACACCGAGCGCGGCCGTCACCAGCGCGAGCTTGACGAGCTGATCGCGGCGTGGACCGTCGGGTTCACCGCGGACGAGCTGCTGGAGTTGCTGCACGCCAACGGAGTGCCCGCCGGCCGGATCTTCACGGCGAAGGAGATGCTGTCCGACCCGCACTACCTCGCCCGTGAAGCGATCGTTCGCCTGGACCACCCCGACTTCGGCGAGTTCCCCATGCAGAACGTCGTGCCGAAGCTGACCGCGACGCCCGGCGGGGTGCGCGGCGTCGGGCCCGAGCTCGGCCAGCACACCGACGAGGTGCTCCGCGACATCGCCGGATTCGACGGCGAGGCGATCTCTCGCCTGCGTGCCGCCGGAGTCGTCTGACTTCCCGTACCCCCTCCCAGAGAAAGGAACCTTGATGAACAACTTCAAGAAGAACTCGATCACGGTCGACGCCGCCCAGCGGATCGTCGGCGCCGCGATCGCCAAGGCGGAGCAGATCGGGCTTCCGTGTGTCATCGCCGTCGTGGACGAGAGCGGCGTGCTGAAGGCGTTCGCCCGGATGGACGGCGCCGCGCTCCTGTCGGTGCAGGTCGCGCAGGACAAGGCGTACACGGCGGCGGGCTTCGGCATGCCGACCGACGGCTGGTACGACTTCATCAAGGACGACGGTCCGCTGGCCACGGGCGCGACCGCCGGCATCGACCGGCTGGTCGTCTTCGGCGGCGGCTTCCCGGTCACCGAGGACGGCGCGGTCATCGGTGGCATCGGCGTGAGCGGCGGGCACTACAGCCAGGACATGGAGGTCGCGCGCGCCGGTCTGGAGGCGGTGGCGTGATCCCAGCGTCCGGCGCCGCCGGACGCTGCGGCACGAGGTCGGGGACGTCCGGTCCCCGGCCTCGTGCCGGATCACTCGACGCCGGCCAACCAGGACTCGTAGTCCAGCGCGGCGGTCAGGTCCGGCCGGTCGCGGCCGCGCAGCGCGCGGGCGAGTGCCGACGCGGTACCGGCGCCGATCGTGGCCACCTGGGCGGCCAGCGCGGCACCGGCCTGCGGATCGGCCGTCACCGACCCAACCATGCCCCGGTGCAGCGCCTCGTCGGCGGTCAGCGTGGCGCCGGTCCAGGCCATCTGCGCCAGCACCCCGGTGCCCACCACGCCGGCGAGCAACTGGCCGACGCCGCCGGCCAGGAACGCGGCGGGCGAACCGACGGCGAAGCTCGCCGTGGGCGCCGCGACCCGCAGGTCCGCGGCGAGCGCCAGGCCGAGCCCGAGGCCGCGTACGGCGCCGGCCAGCTGGACGATGACCGGCCCGGGCGCGGCGTGCACCCGCAGCACGAGTTCGTGCAGTTGCCCGCGTACCACCGGCTGGGTCAGGTCGTCGGGTTCGTGGCACCAGGCATCGCCCTCGACGCGGATCAGCAGCGGCTGCCCCGGCGTGCGGGCGTGCCGCTTGAGGGCGTCGCCCAGGGTGGCGCGGGCGGCCGGGCCGAGTCGTTCGCCGGCACCGGGGTCGCCAGCCTCGTAAACCTGCACCACGTGCCTCTCCTATCGGCCGGTGAAGTGGGCGGGACGCTTCTCCAGGAACGCGTCGATGCCCTCGATGTGGTCGTCGGTGGACAGCAGGGTCAGCAGCAGCGACCGCTCGTGCGCCAGGCCGGCGGTCAGGCCGATCTCCTCGGACGCGCGCAGCGCCTGCTTGCCCAGCCGGGTCGCGATCGGACTGCGCGCGGCCACCGAGCCGGCCAGCGCGATGCCGGCCTCGACCACCCGTTCGGCCGGCACGACCTGGTTGACCAGGCCCATCCGCTGCGCGGTCCAGGCGTCCACGAGGCCGCCGCCGAGGACCAGCTCGGCGGCGCGGAACCGGCCGGCAACCCGGGCCCAGCGTTGGGTCCCGCCGGCGCCCGGGATGATGCCGAGATTGATCTCGGGCTGGCCGAGCACGGCGGAGTCGGCCGCGACGATGAGGTCACACGTCAGGGCGAGTTCGCATCCGCCGCCCAGGACGTAGCCGGCCACCGCGGCGACGGCCGGTTTACCGAAGCGGGCGAACCGATTCCAGCACTCCAGCCGCTCGGAGAGCAGGTAGTCGGCGGGCGACGTGCGACGCAGTTCGCGGATGTCGGCGCCGGAGGCGAACAGTCGCGGGCCGCCGGTCAGCACCAGCGCGCGGACCTGCGGGTCGGCCTCTGCCCGGTCCATCGCGGCGGCGAGGCCGTGCAGGACATCGGTGCTGAGGGCGTTGCGCGCCTCGGGCCGATCGATCGTGGCGACCGCGACCACGCCGCTCACCGTGTAGCTGACGGGCTCCACGGATCACCTCCCTGTCATCTGGGCCAGCAGCAGAACATACTCGCCGGTATGTCGTCAAGAATTCGATGATCTGCGCACGTGACGTGCCCCTACAAGGGTGAAGAGCATCTGGGATGCTCTTGACATGATCGCCTGGAGTCCGTTTAGCATCTCGACATACTCGGCGGTATGGAGCGGGACGACCAGCCGAGCAGACCGCCGCACCGGTGGCGGCCGTCGAGCACCGCGGCGTTTCGGGGCGCGGAGACAGGCCGGGGCCGCACGACAGACTTGGGAGGCACCACGTGTCCGTGATCTGGGAGCCACGCCTGGACGACGAGGGCCGCCACTGGCGCGACCTCGCCCGGGACGTGGCGGCACGCGACTTCGTGCCGCTCGTCGAGGAGCTCGACCGCGAGCAGCGCTACCCGTGGGAGAGCGTGCGGGTGCTGGTGGAGCAGGGCCTCGCCGGACTTCTCGTCGACAAGGAGCACGGTGGGCAGGGCGCCTCGTTCGTGACCACCTGCGCGGTCATCGAGGAGGTCTCCAGGGCCTGCCCGTCCACCGGTGCGATCCTCACCGCGTACGCCCTCGGCGCCACTCCGCTGACGCTTGCCGGCACGGCCGAGCAGCGCGAGCGCTACCTGGGCGGGCTGGCGAAAGGCGCGGCGATCAGCTTCGCGCTGACCGAGGAGGGCGCCGGCAGCGACGCCGCCCGGATCCGCACCACGGCCGAGCGGGAGGGCGCGGGCTGGCGCATCCGCGGCGAGAAGATCTACATCGGCAACGGCGGCGCGTCGCAGTACTACGTGGTCTTCGCGCTGACCGACCCGCAGGCGGGCACCCGAGGCATCACCGCGTTCCTGGTGGACAAGGACGCCGACGGCGTCACCATCGACCGGTACGAGGACAAGATGGGCATCCGTGGGACGCTCACCAGCAACCTCAAACTGGACACCTGGGTGCCGGACAGCGATCTGCTGGGCGACCTCAACCGTGGCATGCGGCTGGCCATGCAGACCCTCTCCGCCGGGCGGATCAGCGTCGCGGCGCAGTCCCTCGGTGTCGCGCTGGCCGGCTTCGACGTCGCGTCCCGGGAGGCGACCCGGCGGGAGACCTTCGGCCGGCCGATCATCGACAACCAGGGCATCTCGTTCCCCCTGGCGGACGTGGCCACCGGCATCACCGCCGCCCGGATGATCACCTTCGAGGCCGCCCGGGTGCACCAGGAGGGCGGCGACGTCAGCACCCTCGGCGCGATGGCCAAGCTGTACGCCAGCGAGGTCGCGCACCGGTCGGTGGACACGGCGGTGCAGGTGTTCGGCGGCGACGGCTTCTGCAAGCCGTGCCCCGCCGAGCGGCTCTACCGGGACCAGCGGATCCTGGAGATCTACGAGGGCACCTCCGAGATCCAGCGACTGGTGCTGGGCCGGGCGATCAAGGCGTCGGTGGCGGCGTGAGCGCGTCCTGGCGACTGACCGTCGACTGGCCGTCGTTCACCGACGCGCGGGTGTTCGACCTGGCACAGCAGATGTACACCGGCATCCCGCACCACCCGAACCACCCGCCGTACAGCTTCACCCTCACCAAGCGGCACGGCGAGGTGATGTATCCGGACGGCGTCTCGGCGGCGGCCGAGATGATCACCACGGGTGGGCACGTGGGCACCCACGTCGACGGCCTCGCGCACGTCTCCCGGCTCGGCAAGGTCTACGGCGGCGTGGACGTCACCGCCAACCAGTCCTACGCCGACGGCGTGCGGGACGCGTCCGTGCACGAACTGCCGCCGCTGTTGGCCCCGGGGCACCTGGTGGACGCGACAGTCGCGCTCGACCGGCCGCTGACCCCCGCCGACTCCGTCGGGGCGGACCTGTTCGAGAGCTGGTTCGCCAGCCGGCCCCGGCCCCGCCCCGGCGATGTCGTGCTGGTGCGTACCGGCTGGGACGAGAAGTGGACCGACAACGCCGCCTACCTCGGCGTCAACTCCGGCGCACCGGGCGTCGACCTCAGCGGAGCGCGCTGGCTCACCGACCACGGTGTGGTCGCGGCGGGGGCGGACACCATCGCGTTCGAGCACATCCCCAGCCCCGCCCTGGCGGTGCACTGCCACCTGCTGGTCGACAATGGCGTGCTGATCATGGAGGCGATGAACCTCGCGCCACTGGCCGCCGAGCGGGTCTGGGACTTCTTCTTCATCGCCACCCCGCTGTCCATCCGGGGCGGCACCGGCTCGCCGATCCGCCCCCTCGCCATCGCACCGCAGGCCACCGAGTCGGAGCCGGCGCGATGACCGACGACAACGAGCCGGTCACCCGGCCCCCGGCACCCGGCCGGCGCGACATCCTGGAGGCCGCGGCGACCGCCTTCACCCGCGGTGGCTACACCGCCACCACCATCGACGACATCGCCCGCGAGATGGGCGCCACCAAGGGTCGCGTCTACCACTACTACCGGGCCAAGGCGGACGTCTTCCTCGACATCGTCACCACCGGCATGCAGGAGCTGATCGACGGGGTGCAGCCCATCGCCGGCAACACCGGCCTGGACCCCGCCACCCGGCTCTGGCGGATGGCGCACCACCACGCCGGGCTGATGATGACCCGCAACTCGTTCCAGCGGGTCGCCATGCGCGCCGTCGAGATGCGCCGGCTCGGCGAGGCGCCCGCCCAGCAGCAGGCCCTGGAGACCGTGGTCGCCATGCGTGACCGCTACGAGCAGCTCTTCGCCGACGTCATCGACGAGGGCCGGCAGGCCGGGGTGTTCCGCGACGTGGACAGCCGGCTGGCCACCAAGCCCCTGCTCGGCGCCCTCAACTGGATCAGCCTCTGGTACGACCCGCAACGCGGTGACTACAACACCCGCCAACGCGTCGCGGACGAGTACGCCGACTTCATCCTCGGCGGACTGCGAAGGAGCCCGCGATGACCACACCGTTCTCGGAGCGCTACTGGCACGAGGCCGAGACGTGGCCCCGCGAGCGACTCGCCGCGCACCAGCTCACCCAGCTGCGGACGCAACTGTCCTATGTATACGCGAACAGCGACTTCTACCGGGCCAGGTGGGACAGCCTCGGCTTCCATCCCGGCGACGTGCGTGAGCTGTCCGACCTGCGCCGTCTGCCGCTGGTGGGCAAGGCCGACTACGTGGCCGACCTGGCCGCCAACCCGCCGTGGGGCAGCGCCGTCGCGGCGCCCGTCGCGGACCGCCGCCGGGTGCACTTCTCCTCCGGCACCACGTCCAGCCCCACCCCGGTGCTGTGGAGCGCGTACGACCTTGACCGCTGGGCCGACCTGTACGCCCGGTCGGCGTACAGCCAGGGCGTCCGGGACACCGACGTGTACCAGTGCCTGTTCAGCTTCGCGTGGTTCGTCGGCGGGCTCGGCGTGACGGCGGGCTACCAGCGGATCGGCGTGACGCTGCTGCCCGGCGGCTCCAGCGACACCCAGCGCCAGATCGACACGATCTTCCGGTACGGGACCACCGCCGTCGGCGGCACGCCGTCGTTCATGCTGCACCTCGCCGAGACCGCCGAGCGCGCCGGAACCCCGCTGTGCGACTCGCCGGTCCGACGGATCCAGGTCGGCGGCGAGCCGGGCGCCGGGGTGCCAGCCACCCGCGCGCACATCGAGCAGCGCTGGGGCGCGAAGTGCTTCGACGGCTACGGCAGCCTGGAGTTCCAGCCGATCGCCTGGGAGTGCGAGGAGCAGGCCGGCGGCCATCTGGCGGAGGATTTCGCGTACGCCGAGGTGCTCGACCCGCAGACGCACGAACCGGTGCCCGACGGCACCCCCGGCCTGCTGGTGCTCACCCACCTGGACAAGCGGGCGAGCCCGCTGGTCCGTTGGGCGACCGGCGACATCGTGGTCCGGGACAGCACCGCGTGCCCGTGCGGGCGCACCCTCGCCCGACTGCCCGGCGGCGTCGTCGGCCGCGCGGACGACATGCTCGTCGTGCGCGGGGTGAACCTGTTCCCGTCCGCCGTCGAGCAGGTGGTGCGCGGCACCCCCGGCGCCGCTGGCGAATACCTGATCGTGCTGGACGACGACGTCACCGACCCGGTGACCGGCTACCTCACCGGCATCAAGGTGCGCGTCGAGGTGACCGGCGACAGCCCGGACCTCGCCGGGGAGCTGGCGCACGCCCTCCGCGCCGCGCTGACCGTGCGCGCCGTCGTGGAGACCGTCCCGGAGGGGACGCTGCCCCGCAGCACCCACAAGAGCAAGCGCGTCGTCCGCGCCGACTGAGAGGTTCCGTCCATGGGTAGGGAAGCATTTCTGGTCGGTGCCGTGCGTACGCCGCACGGCCGGTACGGCGGTTCGCTGCGCGACGTGCGGGTGGTGCGGCTGGGCGGGTTGGCCGGCGCCGCCGCGCTGGAGCGGGCCGGTGTCGCCGCGGACGCGGTGGACGAGACGGTGGTGTCCAACTGCCGCCAGGCGGGCAACGGCCCCAACCCGGGCCGGCAGATCTCGCTCGCGGCCGGCGTTCCGGTGCCCGTGCCGGCGCAGACCATCAACATGGCCTGCGCCTCCGGGCTCAAGGCGATCCAACTCGCCCACCAGTCGGTGCTGACCGGCGAGGCCGACGTGGCGTTGACGGTGGCCGCGGAGAGCATGAGCACGATGCCGTACATCGCCCCGTACCACCTGCGCTGGGAGGGCGTACGGCGCGGCGACATCCTGTTGCAGGACGGTTGGCGCGACGGCGGCACCGACCCGATCTGCGGGATGAACATGGGCGAGACCGCCGAGAAGGTGGCCCGCGAGTTCGGCATCTCCCGCGCCGACCAGGACGCCTGGTCGGCGCGCAGCCACCAGCGGCTGGTCCGGGCCTGGGAGTCCGGCACGATGGCCGACGAGGTGGTGGCGCTCGCGGAGTTGGAGCGCGACGAGACGGTCCGCGCCGACAGCACCCCGGAGCGGCTGGCCCGGCTCACGCCGTCCTTCACCGACGGTGGCACGGTCACGGCGGGCAACGCCAGCCAGATGGCCGACGGCGCCGCCGCGGTCGTGGTGGCCAGCGGCGACGCGGTGCGGCGGCACGGGCTGACGCCGCTGGGCCGGATCGTCGGCTTCGCGGCCGTCGGCGTGGACCCGACGATGATGGGCATCGGACCCACGGCGGCGATCCCGCTGGCCCTCAAGCGTGCCGGGCTGACCGTCGGCGACGTCGACCTGTTCGAGATCAACGAGGCGTTCGCCGCGCAGATCGTGCAGAACGTACGGGCGCTGGGCCTGGACGAGGAGCGGGTGAACGTCAACGGCGGGGGGATCGCCCTCGGCCACCCCACCGGCCAGAGCGGCACCCGGCTGGTCGTCTCGCTGCTGCACGAACTCGCCCGCCGCGACGGCCGGTACGGCGTGGCGAGCCTCTGCGTCGGCGGCGGGCAGGGCATCGCCGCGGTGATCGAGCGGGTGACCCGGTGATCGCCGTCGTCGTCGGCCTCGGCCCGATGGGCCGGGGCATCGCGCAGGTCCTCGCCGGGGCCGGCCACACCGTACGGGTCGTCGACGCCACCGCCGAGTTGGGCCACACCGGTCTGGAGCGGATCCGCGCCGACGGCGGCACCGGCGACATCACGGCCGCCGCCGACGTCGAGGCCGCGCTCGTCGACGCCGACGTGCTGATCGAGGCGATCGTCGAGAACATGGACGCGAAGCGCGACCTGCTCGCCCGCGTCGCCGCAGCCGGTGGACCGGACCTGCTCGTCGCGTCCAACACCTCGTCGCTGAGTGTCAACGAGATGGGCCGGGCGTTCGGCGCGCCGGAGCGCCTGATCGGGCTGCACTTCTTCAACCCGCCCACCAGGATGCGCCTGGTCGAGGTGATCGTCGGCGCGGCCACCAGCGACGCCACCGTCAAGCGATCGATGTCCCTGGTGGAGTCCCTGGGCAAGACCGCCGTGCTCTGCCGGGACTCGCCGAACTTCATCGTCAACCGGGTCTGCCGGCCGCTGTACTACGAGGCGCAACTCCTCGTCGCGCAGGGTGTCGAGCCGGCCGTGGTGGACGCGGCCGCCCGAGGCGGGCTCGGCCACCCGATGGGGCCGCTGCAACTGCTCGACTTCACCGGCCTGCACACCCACCTGGCGTCCTCGGAGACCGCGCTGCGCGAGTTCGGCGACCCGCGTTACCGGCCCATCCCCCAGGTCCGTGGCCTGGTCCGCGGTGGCATGACCGGCAAGGCCGCCGGGCGCGGCTTCTACGACTACGCCACCGAGTCGCCCCGGGACGCCAACTCCCGGGTGGTGCGGCGGCCGGGGCCGGCCGGCGAATCGACGGTACGGGTGCTGAGCTGCGGCGCGCCCACCCCGGCGCTGGTGGCCGAGCTGGGCCGGCTGGCGGAGCGGGGGAACGTGGTGCTGGACAGCTCCGACGGCGGCTGGCTGCCGGTGCTGCCCGACGGCGTCGGTTGGGTCCGGCTGCACCAGCGCACCGACGGCGCCGCGTTCGCGGAGGTCGTCGAGGACGCCACCGCCCGGGTCGCCGTACCCGGGTTCGTCGACGAGTTGCTGGACCACCTCCAGGCGCCCTCGGTCCGGGTGCCGGCGCTGCCCGGCCTGATCGTCGACCGGCTCGCCTACTGCATGGTCAACGAGGCCGTCACGGTCGTCGAGGAGGGCACCGCGACCGCCGACGACGTCGACGTCGCGCTACGGCTGGCGATGAACCACCCGCGCGGGCCGTTCGAGACCCTCGGTTCGGCCGGCGCGGTGGCGGTGCACCAGGCCCTGCTGTCGATGACCGGGGCGTTCGGCGACCCGCGCTACCGGCCGGCGCAGATGCTGCGCCGTCGCGCGCTCGGCGAGGCGAGGGCCACCCGATGACCGCGACCCGGACCGCCGACGCGACAGTGCTGCGCGAGGGCGCCCTCGCCGGCCACCACGCGGTCGTCACCGGTGCCGGCAGCGGCATCGGCCGGGCGGTCGCCGTCCGCCTGGTCGAGTTGGGGGCCGGCGTCACCGGGCTCGGCCGGCACGCCGAGACGCTCGCCGGCACCGCCGCGCTGGCCACCGGCGACGGCCACTACGAGTACGCCGTCTGCGACGTCCGCGACCACGACCGGGCCGCCGCCACGCTCGCCGAGGTGGGCGGGCGGCGGGGCATCGACCTGCTGGTGAACAACGCTGGAGGGCAGTTCTTCGCGCCCGCGACCCAGATCTCGGCGGGCGGCTGGGCGGCGGTCCTCGACCTCAACCTGACCAGCGTCTTCCACCTGACCCGGGCCGCGTACCCGTACCTGAAGCGGGCCGGCGGCAGCGTCGTCAACCTGTCGCTGTCCGGGGTGGAGCGCGGCGGGCAGGGCATGGCGCATTCCATCGCGGCCCGCGCCGGGGTGCTCGGGCTGACCCGCACCCTGGCTCTGGAGTGGGCCGTCGACGGGATCCGGCTCAACTGCCTCGGGCCGGGCACGGTCCTCACCGCCGCGCTCGACGACGAGGGGTCGCGGCACGTCCTGGACAACCTGGTGGACCGGGGCACCCCGCTGCGCCGACCCACCCGCGCCGACGAGGTGGCCGAACTGGTGGCGTTCCTGGCCAGCCCTGCCGCCGCCATGATGACCGGCCAGCTCATCCAGATCGACGGCGGCGCGCACCTCGGCGCCGGCCTGCACATGCTGCCGGAGGCGTACCGGTGAAGGGCCGCACCCTCGCCGCCGCCGTGGCCGAGTACGTCCGCCCCGGCCAGCGGGTCTACCTGGGCAACTTCGGCGCGCAACTGTTCAGCGTGGGCCACGAGATGATCCGTCAGCGGGCACACGGCGTGCACGCGGTGATCGCCTCCGGTGGGCTGCTGATGGACCAGTTGCTCGGCGCGGGCGTGTTGCGCTCGGCCACCTACGGCCACTGCTGGAGCCCGGTCGGCCCGGCGCCGGCCTGGAACTTCCGACGCGCCGCGCAGGCCGGTGACACCACGGTCGAGCTGCACGAGCTGAGCCTCGGGCTGCTCACCGCCGCCCTCACGGCCGGCGCCTGGCGGGTGCCGTTCATGCCGGTGCCGGACGTGCCGGGCACCGGTTACCTCGACGAGGACTGGAGCGGTGGCCGGCTGTCCGCCGTGGAGTCCGAGTTCGGATCGGCCCGGGTGGTACGCGCCGAGCGGCCGGACGTCGCGTTCGTGCACGTGGACCTGGCCGACCCGGACGGCAACGGGGTGCTGCGCGGCCCACTGGGCGAGGTGCTCGTCGCCGCCCAGGCGGCCCGGCGGACCGTGCTCGTCGCCGAGCAGGTCACCGACGCCGAGACGGTACGCGCCGCCGGGATCAGCATCCCCGGCCTGCTCGTCGACGCGCTCGTCGAGTCACCCGGCGCGGTCCACCCGGACGGCGCGGCCGGCCGCTACCCGCGCGACGTCGAGGCGTACGAGCGGTACTCACGCCGGTCGGCCACCGTGGAGGGTTTCGGACAGTGGCTGACCGAGGAGGTGTTCACCCCGTGACGACGGTGGATTTCCTGGCCCGGGCGGCACGCGAGTTCCGACGCGGCGGCTGGGTGTTCACCGGCTTCCACTGGCCGGTGCTCGCCGGGCAGTGCGCGTACGCGCTCGACGGCGAACCGTTCACCCAGGTCTTCGAGGCGGGGGCCAGCGTGCACCTGCCCGGCGCGGACGTGCCGACCAGCACCACCGACTACCCGGCGTACGCCAACGGGTTCGGTTGGCTGGGCAGCACGGCGGACGTGCTGCTGGCGATGGGCCCCCGGTTCGACCGGGTGGTGCTCGACGCCAGCAACGTCGACCTGCGCGGCCGGATCAACTCGTCCTACGTGGGGCCACGGGAGCGGCCCACGGTGCGACTGCCGGGCGGCGGCGGGGCCGCCGACATCGCGGCGGTCGCGCGGGAACTCGTGCTGCTGCACGGCGCGCGGGACCTGCGCCGGATCGTGCGGGCCGTCGAGCACGTGACCGCCGCGCCCGCACCGGACGCGCTGGTCCGGCTGCACACCCGGTGGGGCGTCGTCCGGCTCGGCGCCGACCCCCGGCTCGAAGAGATCACCGCGGACGGCGCGGCGTTCCGCGCACACCTGGCCGGGCTCGGCGTGCCCACGGACGGCGCGGTGACCCGCACGGCCGTCACCGCCGACGAGCGCGCCGCGGCCACCGATGTGCTGCGCAGGGCCGCCGAGCGCGGCTACTCAGTGGCGAAGGAGACAGACAACCGATGACTGGCAACGATCTGGGTGAGCTGCGCCGGCAGGTGCGTGAGCTGGTGCGGTCGTGGCACGACGACGGCCGGTTCAGCGCCGTCTGCGACGCGTGGCTGCGGTCGTACGACGCCGACTTCAGCCGGGATCTGGCGGCCCGGGGCTGGATCGGCATCACCTGGCCGCGCGAGTACGGCGGGCAGGCCCGCTCGAACCGGGACCGGCTGGTGGTCACCGAGGAGCTGCTGCGGGCCGGTGCCCCGGTCGCCGCGCACTGGATCGCGGACCGGCAGATCGGCCCGGCCATCCTGCGGTACGGCTCGCCCGCGCTGCGCAGCCGGTACCTGCCGGGGATCGCCGGCGGTGAGGTGACGTTCTGCCTCGGCATGAGCGAGACCGAATCCGGCAGCGACCTCGCCTCGGTACGCACCACCGCCCGCCCGGACGGCGAGGGCTGGCGGCTCACTGGCGGCAAGATCTGGACCAGCCACGCGCACCGCTCGACGCACGCGTACGTGTTGTGCCGCACCGACACCGACGCCGGCAAGCACGACGGGTTGAGCGAGCTGATCGTGGACATGGCGGCGGCCGGTGTCACCGTCCGGCCGATCATCGACCTGCGCGGCGAGCACCACTTCAACGAGGTCGTCTTCGACGACGTGTACGTGCCCGGCGACCACGTGCTGGGCACGGTCGGCAACGGCTGGAAGCAGGTCACCGAGCAGCTCTCCTTCGAGCGCGGTGGGATGGAACGGGTGCTCAGCACGTACCCGCTGCTGGCCGCCACGATCGACGCCTGCGCCACCCGGCGGGGCGCGGACGTCGCACTGGGCGAGGCGCTCGCCCGGCTGGCCGGGCTGCGCGGGCTGGCCTGGCGCATCGCCGGTGACCTCGACGCCGGGCAGGCTCCGGTGCACGCCGCCGCGGTGCTCAAGGACCTGGGCACCGAGTTCGAGCGGGAGGTCAACGAGATCGCCCGCACGGTCCTCGACGCGGAGCCCGACCCCGACGGCGACGGCCCGGCCGGGCTGCTCGCCCAGGGGCTGCTGGCCGCGCCCGGGTTCTCGATCCGTGGCGGCACCACCGAGGTGCTGCGCACCATCATCGCCAAGAGCGTCGCGCGACCCGCGAGGCGTGACGGCGACGACCTGCGCGAGCTGGCCGACGACGTGCTGGGCGGGCACGGCGGTGACCCGGACGGCGTGCCCGCGCTCTGGTCGACCGTGCGCGAGCTGGGCTGGGCCGGCGTCTCCGTGCCGGAGGCGGCCGGCGGCTCGGGTGGCACGCTCACCGACCTGGCGGCGCTCGCGCAGGGCCTGGGACGAAACGCCGTCTCCCTGCCCCTGGCCGAGACCGCGCTTGCCGGACGGCAGCTCGCCGCGGCCGGTCGGAGCCTTCCGGATGGTGTCGCCACCGTGGTCGTCGGCGCCGGGCTCGACCTGGCCGGCGGCCGGCTGCGCGGAACCGCGACCCGGGTGCCGTGGGCCAGCCAGGCACGAACCCTTGTGGTGTACGCGGGGGACAACGCGTTCGCCGTTCCCGCCGACCACCCCGGGGTCCGCGTCACACCCGGCCGGAACCTGGCCGCCGAGCCCCGCGACGATGTCGAGTTCGACGTGGTGGTCACCGACGACATGCGACTGCCCGGGGCGGCGCCGGCACGGACGGTCCGCGCGGAGGCGGCGCTGCTGACGGCGGCGGCGCTCGTCGGCGCGCTGGAGGCGGCCATGGAGCACACCCGGCAGCACGTGACGACCCGGGAGCAGTTCGGCCGTCCGCTGCTGGCGTTCCAGGCCGTCGGGCAGACCCTGGCGCAGATGACGTCACACACCATGCTGGCCCGCACCGCGCTGACGGCAGCCCTCGCCGACCCGGACCCGCTGAACGTGGCCACCGCCCGGGTTCTCGCCGGCCGGGCCGCCACGATCGTGGCGCGGGGCGCGCACCAACTGCACGGGGCCATGGGCGTCACCCGCGAGCACCCGCTGCACCTGTCCACCCGCCGACTCTGGTCCTGGCGTGACGAGAATGGCACCCAACAGTCGTGGGCCGAGACGCTCGGGGCGGCGCTGGTGCCGCTCGGCAGCGCGGGCGTCTGGTCCTGGCTCACCACTCAGGAGGTTTCGTCGTGAGCAAGGTTGACCTGCACAACGCGGACGGACGTTGGACGCTCACGCTGAACGATCCGGACCGGCGCAACGCCATCGACACCGAGATGCGTGACGCGCTGCGCGACGCGGTGACCGAGGTGGCCGCCGACCGGCATGCCCGCACGCTGGTCATCACCGGTGCGGGGACGGCGTTCTGCTCCGGCGCCGACCTGCCCGCCATGTTCGGCGAGGCGGGCCGGTCGGTGCAGGAGATCCGTGCCGACCTGCACCGCATCTACGACAGCTTCCTGCGGGTCCGAGAGCTGCCGATCCCCACCATCGCGGCGGTGCAGGGGCCGGCGGTCGGCGCCGGCCTGAACCTGGCGATGGCCTGCGACACCCGCATCGTCGGCCCGAAGGCGAAGTTGGTCGCGTCGTTCACGAAGATCGGCCTGCACCCCGGCGGCGGCTGCACCTGGTTCCTCACCAGGGCACTCGGCCCGGAACGGGCCCTCCAGATGCTGCTCGACGGCGGCGCCGTGGACGGCACCGAGGCGGTACGGATCGGGCTCGCCGCGACCCTCGCCGACGACCCGGTCGCGGCCGCGCACGAGCGCGCGGAGCGCTGGGCCGCGCTCGACCCGGCGCTGGCCCGCGACATCAAGACGTCGGTACGCACCGCCGACCGGTCCGACTTCGCCGCCAGCCTGGAGTTCGAGGCGTGGGCACAGGCGTCCTCAGCGACCGGCCCGGCCATCCAGGAGGCGGTCGCGAAGTTCCGCCGCTGACCACGAGGGGGCGGGCTCGGTGTGGCACCGAGCCCGCCCGTTTCGTCGCGCCCGTTCAGCGTTGCAGGGTGAGCAGGCCGGGGCGGTAGGGCAGCAGGCCGTAGTCGCCGCCGGAGTTGGGCGAACGCCCCTGGTAGAGCAGTTGCAGGTTGCAGGGGTCCACCGTCATCGTCTGATCGGCGTTGGTGCGCAGCAACTCGCCGTGGCTGATGTCGTTGGTCCACGTCGCGCCACTGTTGGCCTTACCCGCGAACGGGTTGCTCTCCGTCGCCGCCTGCGGGGTCCAGGACCCACCCAGGCTGGTGGCCGTGAACGACCGGAAGTAGCGACCCTGCGACCCGATCGCCTCGACGATCATCAGATACCGGCTCTGGCCCTGAAGCTTGTAGACCTGCACCGCCTCGAACAGATTGTTCGTCGAGTCACTCATGATCGTCGTGTAATTGCTGCCGAAGCTGCCCGGGAAGTTCCCGATCGGCATGCTCGCCCGATAGATCTTGCCGTTGTCACCAGCGAAGAACAGGTACATGTTCGTGCCGTCACCGATGACCGCTTGATCGATCGGCCCGGTGCCCGAGCCGGAGATGCTCCCGGTGAACAGCGGCTGCGCCGACGACCAACCATTCGGGTTCGTCGGGTCAGTAGAGGTCCGGTAGGAGAACGCGGTCGGACCCCACTGGTAGGCGAGCACCCAGATGTTGCGCGGCGCGAAGTAGAACAACGACGGCGCCACCGTCGCCGACGACATCGCGTTCTGGCTGGCCGACGCCATCTCCGAATAGTTCGTGAAGAGGCTGAAGTTCATCGAACCCCAACTCGACCCGAAATCGTGCGTGGTGGCGTAGACCAACTGCCGACCGTTGTACGGAGCGACAGTGAAGTCCTTCAACGACACCCACCCCGACCGCGGAGTCGCCAACACACCCGTCGACGACCACCGGTACGTCGACGGAAGGTTGCAGGTGCCGCCCGGCGGCGGAGTCGTCGGCGGCGGCGTGGTGGGGTTGCCCCCGCCATCGACGCGGACGAGCTGCCACTGCTGGTTGGCGCCGTTCCAGTCGTCGTACTGCACGATGTTTCCACCGTCGGCGGTCGAGGCGCCCTGCACCTCCACCACCCTGTTGCTGTTGCGGTTGATCAAGCGGACGTAGCCGCTGTCCGAGTCGGCCAGCCGGAACTGCTGGTTGGACCCGTTGAGGTCGGTCCACTGCACGATGCTGCCGCCGTTGGCGGTCGAGAAGTTGTAGACATCCAGCACCTTGCCGGACAGCCGCGACTTCAGCCGGTAGTAGCCACCGCCGGAGTCCACGAACTGCCACTGCTGCTGGTTGCCGTTGTTCCGCGCCCACTGCGTGATGCGCGCACCGTCATTCGTCGCCAGGTTGTACACGTCCAGGGCCTTGCCGCTGTTGCGGTTGACCAACACGTACCACGCGCTCGTGTCGACCGTCGCCGCAGCAGCGGGTGACGACACCACCGCCGCCGCGGCACCACCGACCAGAACCGCCGCCACGCCGGCGGTGAGCAAGCGCGGCAACCATCTGCGCCGCCGCGCCGGTGGCGCGATCGATGGAGCCCTACCAAAGGCAGACATGATCCTCCTCCACATGACCAAGAGCCGAACGGTCTGCCCGAGGATGGGCGCACCGCGACGCGTGGCCGGACGCATGCGTCGAGAACATGAGTGGTTACAAGACGTCTGCATCTCCTGGCGCACGCCTGAATCGAGATCGACGATGCAGGCTCGCCCGGTAAGCCACAGGTATCGTCGTCCTTGGACATCGACTGTGAGCGATAACATGCCGTTCGTCAAGTCGTAACGTTCCGGAATCATCAGGCCACGACGGACGGCTGCCCCTGGGATGACCGCCCCTCACCGACCCCCGCAGACCCCACCGGAGCGAGCCAGAGCTGGGCCGCCTGGGAGACGACGCTGGTTGGCGCTAACATCGACGCCCGCGCATCACTTGATCATCCGGACCCACCCCGGTCTGCCCGCCCGGCGGATCCGTTCAGGAACGCCCGCCGTCCACCTGCCGGGCGTCGCGGGCGCTTGGTCATTGGGCGCTCAACGCCTCGCCCGGCCCCGGAGGAATGGCGGGAATGAGCCACTGAGAAGGCAATCAGATCGGCTCGGAAATCGACGACTAGACGCGACCGTACGTTCTTTCGGGTAGTGCCGGTCACCCTGGTCCACGGCGGGCCGGGGTGACCGGATCTCGCCGGGACCGGGCATCGGGCCGCGCCCAGGGGACGAGGACGACCGTGCCGCTGGCGCTGAATCGGCGACGTCGGGCGAATGGGTAGATCCCGGCGACGGTGGCGCTCACCTCGCACTGGCCGCCGAACAGGGCAACCGTGACGCCCGCCGTCGACGACCAGCGCGCCGGGGTCGCGCCATTGCGCTGACCGTCCGCCCAGGGACGCTGGCTTTAGCGCAGACATCAACCTATGGTGGATGCATGCCGCTGGTCACGTTGCGCACGCCTACCGTCACTGAGGTGACGGCACTCGGCGCTGCCCGCGTGACGACGGCGGCGCGCCGGATGGCGTGGATGCGGGTGCCGGTTGTCCGCGCGCCGCACATCGCGCTCACACAGGGGCTGCCCAGCCCGAAGCGAAGCGGCCGAGGCCCTCCCGCGGAATCGTTGCATCCAAAACGACCGCCAGGGCGAAGCTATCCAAGCTTCGGCCCTTTTTTCTTTACCCGGACCATTTCGAAGGGCAGACCATGAGCATCGACCATCGTCCTGTCGACAGCAGTTGGCTGGCTGATCTGCGATCGTCCCTGGCCGACGACTTCGCCACGCAGACGGCGCGGCTGCGAGAACTGACCGAACTCAGCGCGGACACCGGCGACCCCAGCGAGGCCCACCACAACGCCGCGCTGCTGTCGGCCACCCGCCGCAACATCGAGCACATCACCGGCGCGCTGGGCCGGATCTCCGACGGCACCTACGGCGCCTGCGAGAAGTGCCACAGGTCCATCCCGCCAGAGCGGCTCGAGATTCTCCCGCACGCTCGCTTCTGCGTGCCGTGCCAGGAGAAGCACAAGGGGTGACGCCCGAAGTGGCTGCCGTGCCACAGCACGGCAGCCACACACCCGCGGCGCGAGGCCGCTGAGCGATGGTGATGCCGTCAGGTGACCGTGGCGAGGGCCTCGGTCACGACCCGTCCGGGGAGTTGGCCGGCTGCTGTCCCGGCCAGAAAGGCCACTCCTCGAACGACCGGCATCGCCCGTCGTCGGCGAATCGCATGACCCACAGGTCGCGGTACTCCTGGTCGACCGGGTCGCCGTAGCGGACCTCCTGGCGCGACACCGCCGTGTCGCCGTCGACCGCGACGATCTCCGTGGTCATCTGGAACGCCTCGTCGGGGCCTTGGCGCTGCTTTTCCCACATCCGGGTGATCGCCGGTAGGCCGACGACGGGTGTCCAGTACGGGCCCTGCTGGTAGCGCGCATCCTCGGTGAAGAGCGTGACCAACGCGTCCGTACCCGGCGTCCGCCACACCCTCTCGTAGCTCGCGATCCATTCGGCAACGTCCATCCTGTTCATGGACATCACCTTGCCATTCGGCGGGCGGCGACACCGGCCAAACAGCGGTGGCGCTGTGGCCGACCCAGCTCGTGGACGGCACCGCGAGCGTGCGGCCTCAGTCCACAACGGAGGATCCGGGTCGGGCCATCCGGCCATGATCTCGGCGGTCTCGTCCCGATCCGCGCGGACGACGCTGCCGGCCGGCGAGGTGCCTCTCCGCCGCCGAGTTTCCGCGATCATCATTCGGCTAGTGCGGAAAACGAACCGAATGTTCGCATAGCAATTCGGGATGGAGCTGGCATCCCGCGACCTGACGATTGTCTACCTACACACGTCGGGCAAAAGCACGGAAACCAGCCCAGCTCAGCAAGATCGGCGGCGATCCACCACGCATAAAGTTCACTAGCCGGTTTGTCCGTTGCGTTGCATGAACATGTCGCGTACGTTTCACGGCATCGCCCTCCGTCCTGGATTGGCGATGCCAAATATCCCCCCACCCCGACCGCGTGGGATTCCGCGCGGCAGCACGGATAGGGATGTGACCATGAAACCTCTGACAAGGCGGCTGACGGCAGCAGCGACAGGGCTGTTGCTGGCGGCCAGCGTGAACGTCGCCGTGCGGGCACCGCAGGCATCAGCGAACAGCAACGCCCCGGTGAGCCTCGACTCGCTCGCGCGGGACGTCGAGCGGGTCGAATCGCTGCGCGAGGTCAAGGACGTGCAGCGCTCCTACGCCCACCTGGCCCAGTTCGGGCGCTGGACAGACATGGCGAAGCTGTTCAGTGGGAACGGCACGCTGCACTGGGGCAACCAGGTCGTGACGGGCCACCAGGCCATCAAGGGATGGCTCGCCACCGAGGCCGGGGCGATGAACGGCGCCACGCCGGGTGCGCTCCACACCACGGTGATCGACCAACCACTGGTCAACCTCTCGGCCGACGGTCGCACCGCGAAGGGCCGGTGGTCCGGGATCCGCTTCCTGGGCGACGGGGCCGGCGCGGCCCGCATCGACGGCGGCATCTACCAGAACGAGTACGTGCTCGAAAAGGGCGAGTGGAAGATCTCGCTGCTGCGCTACTACCCGCTCTACGAGGGCGACTACGCGACCGGATTCCGGACGATCAACCGGCAGCCGGTGCCGGTGGTCCCCTACCACTTCACGCCCGACGTCGCCGGCGTGCCGATCCCCGCGCCGACCGGGAAGGCGCCCAAGGCCGGGTTCAACGCGAAGGAACTGGCCGACCGCATCGACGCCCTCAACGACGAGGACTCGGTGCGCAATCTCCAGCACTCGTACGGCTACTACGTGGACCGCCGGATGTGGACCGACGTGGTCGACCTCTTCGCCAACGGCGCGAAGGTCACCATCGACGGTGTGGGTGTCTTCCGCAACGCCAACGGCGTACGCCAGGCGATGGAGCGCATGGGCCCGGAGGGCCTGACGCAGGGCATCCTCAACGACCGGCCGCTGTTCGACACGATCGTCGACGTCGACAAGAACGGCACCAAGGCGACCACGCGCGGCATCGAGGTCGGCATGCTCAACGACGCGAGCGGCGCCTCCTGGCAGTTCTCCGTCTTCACGAACCGCTTCGTCAAGCAGGGCGGGCTGTGGAAGCTCAAGGAGATGCACCTGACGCCCCTGATCACCGCGCCCTACGGCACGGGTTGGGGCGACGGCGGGACCGGCCCGGTCGCATCCGTGAAGGCGCCGAAATTCCTCGACGTCGCCGGCCGCACGCCGGCATCCAAGCCCGGCAAGGCAGCCGGCGGCCCGAAGGGTCCCAAGCACGATCTCGCCGACCTGCAACGGAGGCTGAGCCGTTCGGTCGCGTACGACGGGTCCGAGAACGTCTCGGCGGCGTACAGCTACTACATCGACGACAGCCGTTGGCAGGAAATGGCGGCAGTGCACGCGGTGGAGGGCCACAAGCTGTCGCCGTTCGCCGGCTGGAACGGCACGCGCGAACGCATCCTCGGCTCGGTGGTCGCGACGTACGGCAACACCACGCCGCCGACGACGAAGTCCTTCCTCGTGCTGCACTGGCGACCGCAGCCGGTGATCGACGTGTCGCACGACGGTCGCTCGACATCGGTCCGGGCCCGGCTGATGCACGTGAACGCGTCGACCAACAACGCCGGGTACATCAACGGCGCGATGTACAACGACCAGTTCGTTCTTGAGGACGGGATCTGGCGGATCTGGAGCCTGGACATCGACGAGTTCTACTGGCAGTCGGCCAACTGGGCCCGGGGCTGGGGTGACGCGGTGCCGCGCGATCCGAGCCTGCCCGATCCGGCGCCGAGCAACCTCGTGAACATCTTCCCGCCGGACGTCCTGCACAGCGCGCTCGGCGAGCGGTCCAGGGGCTTCCGTGGCGGCAGCCCCGGGTACATCCAGTGGCCGGACATCGTGCCGATGTGGTTCCACTACCGCAACCCGGTGACCGGTCGCACGCCCGCCAACTTCTGGTACGACTGTGCTCCCTGCGAGGTGCGGCCGGACTGGAGCATGACGCGGCACGGCTATCAGCTGCCGCCGACCGGTCCCCAGGTCGACGGCTTGGAGGTGGGCTGATTCGGCCCTGACGGCGCAGCCCTCACGCTGAGCCGTTGACGAGGCGCCCCTCCCGATCGAACCGATCGGGAGGGGCGCTTCTGTCGGTGCACCGCCGGCAGGAATGGAGTCACCGCCGGCGCGGTTGACAAGAGCGTTTCGGGTGCGCCCCTCGCGCGCCCGTCGGGATGTTCGATACCATCGAACATCCGGGCGGACTTCCCGCCACCTCGACAGGAGGTCCTCGTGCGGTCCATGAACAGTCAGCCGCCGTCGGAGCAGGCCGGCCCTGGTGGCCCTTCGGAGGAGAGCACCCCGGCCGGTGTGGTCGGCGCTCGCATACGGCGGTACCGCAAGGAGCGTGGGCTCACCCTGCGCGGCCTCGCCTCGCGCGCCGGGCTGTCGATCGGCTTCCTGTCCCAGGTCGAGCGCGGCATCTCCTCCATCGGCCTGACCGCGCTCGGCAGCGTCGCCAAGGCGCTCGACCACTCGGTGGCGGACTTCTTCGATTCCGGCACCAGCTCCCCCGACAGCACCGTCTCCACGCTTCCCCGGCATTTCACGCTCACCAGGGCAGAGACGGCGACCACGCAGTACGTCTCCGGGCAGCAGACCTACCGCATGCTCTCCGACCGGGGGCCGGAGCTGGTGCTCGAGCCGATGATGGTGCACATCGCCCCCGGCGGGCGGCGGGAGAACGCGTACGGCCACAGCGGCGAGGAGTTCGCCTACGTCATCTCCGGCGAGTTGCTCTACGAGGTCGAGGGCGTCGAGCACCGGCTGCGCCCGGGGGACAGCGTGCACCTGCGGTCGTCGGTACCGCACCAGATGTACAACGACACCGACTCGGTGACGACCGTGGTCTCGGTCGTCACGCCCCGGCTGTTCTGACGCCAATCCCACTCGCGGAAAATTGTCCCTGCGTTCACACACGTGAACACAGGGACAATTTCGTGAAGCACCCGAGTAGGGGCAGGCGTCACCGAGCGACGCGGCGGTCCACGGCGCTCATCGTGGCCTGCCAGATGGCCGCGTCCGGGTCGATCACCGCGAAGTGGTCCCCCGGCTGTTCGAGGTGCTGGACGTCGTCCCCCGCGTCGCGGGCCGCCACGGCGTACCGCCGGTTCGTGTCGACGAGGTCCAAGCTGTCGTCCGTCCCCTGCACGAGGAGGGCCGGCACCCCCACGGGCAGCCGGAGCATCGGGTCGCTCTCGGCGTACCGCCGCAGGGCCGTGGTCGGCGAGCCGCCCAGGGCCTCGGCGACGGCGCCGTCGCCGAGGTTGCGCCGCTCGCCCTCGGTGAGGTCGAGAACCCCGGCCAGCGACACCGCCAGTGCGACGGAGACGGGAGCGCGTTCCCCCGCCGCCAGGTCCGCCGCGACCCGCAGGGCGAGCTGCCCGCCGGCCGAGTGACCCAGGATCACGACCCGCTCCGCGTCCAGCGGTCGGTCGCCGGCGAGGTCCCGAAGCGCGGCGACGCCGGCCGCCACGTCGCCCGTGGTGGCGTCCCAACCGTGCCGGTCCGGACGCCGGTACTCCAGGTTCCAGGACGCGTACCCACGTCGGGCCAGGTCGACGGCGACGGCGTCCATCAGGTCCGCACCCCAGGCGGATCGCCAGAACCCGCCGTGCAGCAGCACCGCGACCGGCGCCGCACCGGCCTGCGGGGAGGACGGCAGCCGCAGGTCACCCCACTGGTCCGGGTGCGGGCCGTAGGCGATCCGCGTGGCGGGTGAGCGCAGGCGGTGCACGGCGTGCCGGATGGCCCACGCCACGCCCCACAGTCCCCGGCCGGCCAGGTGGACCGCGCCGGGGACCGGCGGTTCGACCGTCGGGTCGTACCAGACCACGTGCTGCGGCCGGGCGCCGATGAGGGCACGTGCCTCGGGCGTCGGGCCGGGCAACACCACCGCCGGCGGGTCCGCCGCAGCGAGCAGGGACCGGATCTCACCGGCCGAGGTGGCGGTGACGAACCGGCCTGTGACACCGAGTTCGGCGCAGGTGGCGGCGGTGAGCGACGCCAGCAGCGCGTTGTCGGCCACCAGCTCCGGGCCGACCACGACGACAACCTCCACGGCGGACCCCTTTCTCACCTGCGGAGCAGCGGCAGGACGGCGGAACCGAGCAGGTCCACGCCGCGCTCGTCGGTCAGGCCGTGCGGGGTGCCGAACTCGACCCGGCGGACGCCGGCGTCGATGAGCGCCTGGGCCTGCGCGGCGACCTGCTCCGGGGTGCCGGAGAAGGCGAAACGGTCGAGCACGTCGTCCGGGATGAGCCGGCCCGCCGCCTCGTCCTCGCCCGCGTCGACCAGGTCGCCGACCCGCTTCACCAGGTCGTCGGGCAGCGCGACCGTCGGGTCGAGTTCCGCAACGACCGCCAGGTACATCGCCACCTCGGTGCGGGCCTTGGCCCGGGCCGCCTCGCCGTCGGTGTCGACCACCGTCACGGCGCCCAGCACGATGCCGACGTCGGAGACGTCGCGCCCGGCCTTCTCCGTACCGACCCGAACGCGTTCGCGGATCACCGCCACCATGTCGGGGTTGGCGCTGCCGCCCACCTTGATCTCGTCGGCGATCCGGCCGGCGACCGCCGCGCCCTGCGGACCCCACGCGCCGAGCAGCAGCGGCGGATCGGGCCGGTGCACGGCGTAGCGCAGGGCGGTGTCGGGCGCCAGCGAGAAGACCCGGCCGGTGAAGCCGCTCCGGTCGCCCCGCAACAGGCGGTAGACGACCTCGACGGCCTCCTCGATCGTGGTCAACGGTCGCGGCTGCGGCAGCCCGACCGCGCCCAGCCAGGTCCCGCGGGCCAGCCCCAGGTACGCCCGGCCGTGCGAGGCCAGGTCCAGCGCGGCGAGCTGACCGGCGATCTCGTACGGTGCCATGGAGTACGGGTTCAGGCAGGCCGCGCCGAGGCGTACCCGGCTGGTCGCCTGCGCCATCTCCAGCAGCGGGAAGATCGGCGGCTGGTACATCAGGTCACCGAAGACGGTCAGCACGTCGAAGCCGTGTGACTCGGCGGCGCGGGCCAGCCGGGCGTAGGCGCCGGCCGGCTTGTCGCTCTGCAGGCCGAGTCCGATCTCGACGGCCATCAGGTCAGGTCCGCCGAGTTCATCCGGCGCCGGCAGGTCCGTTCCACCTTCATGACGAGTCGCTCCTCGGGGTCGGGGCAGATGAAGTGGGAGTCCTGGGCCAGCCAGTCCCCCGCAGCCAGGTCACGCTGCTTCGCGGCGAGGAAGGGCAGCACCGACGCGAGCGCGTACACGCAGAAGTGTTGTCCCTCGGGCAGCCGCAGGTGTGCGCTGTTGGTCAGTTCGAAGTAGTCGCCCACGTCCATGCCGCACACCGACCGGCCCTCGATCCGGTCGACGGTCACCTTCAGGTCGTAGATCTCCATGTCGCCGTCGGCGCTGTCGCTCACGGGCCCTCCCCCTCGTCGATCCGTACGATGATCTTGCCGGTGGTCCGTCGTTCGGCCAGTTCGGTCAACGCCGCCGGCGCCTCGTCCAGCGAGACGATCCGGCTGACCGGCGGCCGGACCGCGCCGGACCCGCACATGTCGAACAACTCCTGGTACGCCGCCTCGACCGCCGACGCGCGCTGCCACGGGTACCGGGAGCCCCAGGAGAGGCCGACCAGGGTCGCGTTCGCCGCCATCAGCCGGACCGGGTCGACCGGTGGCGGTGGGCCGCCGGCCGCTCCCACCGCGACGAGACGGCCCTCGAACGCGAGGCACTCCCAGGATCGGGCGAACACGTCGCCGCCCACGGGATCCACGATGACGTCCGCGCCCCGCCCGGCGGTGACCTCCCGTACGGCGGCCACGAAGTCCTCCGTCGTGTAGTCGACGGCGACCTCCGCGCCGTGGGCACGGCAGACGGCCGTCTTGGCCGGGCCGCCGGCGGTGGCGACCACCCGTGCCCCACGGGCCACGGCGAGCTGGATGGCGGCGATGCCGACACCGCCGGCGCCGGCGTGCACCAGCACCGTCTGCCCGGCCGTGAGGCCGGCCCGCTCCAGCGCGAACCACGCGGTCTGGTACGTGACGGGCAGCGCCGCCGCGGTCACCGGGTCGATGGTGGGCGGCCGCGGCACGACCACGGCGGCGTCCACCGTCACGGTCGTGCCGAGCGCGCCACGCGGCAACGTCGGGCAGGCCAGGACCTCCTGGCCCAGCAGGTGCTCGGCCCCGACGCCCGCGGCGACGACCCGGCCGGCCGCCTCCACCCCGGGCGTCATCGGCGGGTCCGGCCGCACCGGGTACTCACCCCGGCACAGCAGGACGTCGAGGAAGTTCAGGCCCACCGTACGCACGGCGAGCCGCACCTGTGCGGGGCCGGGCGGCGGGTCGTCGGGCAGCTCGGCCACCGACAGCACGTCCGCCGGCTCACCGGTCCGCTCGGCGACCAGCCGGCGGATCATGCCGCGCCCACCGGATCCCGTACCAGCTCGGCGTGGTGGTGCACGATCACCCAGCGGCCGTCGATCCGGCGCAGCACGTCGGTGACCCGGGTGAGCTCCTGCTCGTCGTCCGCCCCGACCTGCGAGACCAGCATGTACCGGGCGACGCCGAAGTCGTCCCAGACGTCGATGCGCTTGTCCCGCGCGGCGAGCACCGCCAGCTGCGGCCGTTGGCCCGCGGCGTCCCGCTGCTCGCGGTAGTCGTTCAACTGGGCACGGGTGCGCAGCGGCCCGGGCAGGTGGGTCTCCCAGGTGGTCACCTCGGCGTGCAGGTGCGTGTCGAACCGCACCTTGTCCCCGGCGAGGAAAGCGTCGTACATGTCATCGATGCCGGCGGCGATCGCCGCCGCGCCTGCCTCCGCGAACGTCATCGCGCGTCCTCCTGGTTCTGGTCGTCGCGGGCGATCTGCCCGCCCTTCATCACCCACCGCACGTCCCGGAACGCCGAGGTGTCGGCCAGCGGGTCGTCGTTCATCGCGATCAGGTCGGCCAGCTTGCCGGCCTCGACCGTGCCGAGGTCGGACTCCGCCCCAAGCCACCGGATGGGCCCGAGGGTGCCGGCGTGGATCGCCCGCGCGGGCCCGATCCGCTCGGACATGTACTCCAGCTCCCGGATCGAGGCGGTGGTTCCCTCGAACTCCCAGAACGGGGGCATGTCGCTGCCGAGCAGCACCTCCACACCGGCGGCGACGGCCATGTCGAAGCTCTCCAGGTGCCGGGGGCCGGCGCCGAGCGAGCGGCACTGCATCCACTCCGGCACGCCGAGCTCGTCGAAGAACTCCTTGCACCGGGTCACCAGCAGCGTCGGCACGAGCGCGGTGCCGCGCTCGGCCATCCGCGCCGCGACCTCCGGGGTGAGCTGGTAGCCGTGCTCCACACAGTCCAGTCCCAGCTCCACCGCCGCGCCGATCACGTCGGCCGGACCGGCGTGCGCCGTCACCTTGCGGCCCCACGCGTGGGCGGTCTCGATCACCGCGGTCATCTCGTCGGTGAAGAGCTGGGGCGTGCTGATGCGCTCGTGCTCACCGGCGATGCCGCCCGAGATCATCACCTTGATGAGGTCCGCGCCGGCCTTGATCTGGCTGCGTGCGCCCCGGCGGAAGCCGACCGGGCCGTCGCACTCGAGGGTGTCGTTGCTCTCGTGGCCGTGTCCGCCGGTGCAGACCAGTGCCCGACCGGCGGTGTAGATGCGCGGACCCGACGTGCGGCCGGCGTTGATGGCCCGCCGCAACGCGAAGTCGGCGTGGTCCTTCTCCGCCACGCAGCGCACGGTGGTCACGCCGGAGTGCAGCGTGCGCCGCGCCCCGTTGGCCATGTAGTGGGCGAGGTCGTACGGGCCCATGCCCTTGACGTTGTCGCCTCCGGAGCCGGGCAGCGACAGCGAGAAGTGCGTGTGCATGTTGGCCAGTCCGGGGGTCAGGTACGCCCCGGCGAGGTCCACGTTGGTCACCGGGCCGGCGGCCCGCGCCTCGGCAGCCACCTCCGGGTACGGGCCGACGGCGGCGATCCGGTCGCCGCGGATCCACACACCGGCGTCGGCGATGGGCTCCATGCCGTCCACGACGCGGGCGTCCAGAACGGTGCAGTTGCCGAGCAGCACGCTCGACGGTTCGGGGGAATAGGCGGCACTCACGCGATCACTCCATATACGTCTCGGGCGGTCTGCGGGGAGACGTAGCCCTCGGCCACGTCCCGCCGAACCGCCTCCGGATCCCGGGAAGCCGGGTCACCGTGCCCACCACCACCGGCGGTCAACAGCGTCACCCGATCTCCCACTGCCACCGCGGTACGCCGTGTGCTCACCCGGTGCTCGCGGTCCGTACCAGGAAAAACCACCACCTGGTTCGGTTCCGGCCGCACTCCACCGGCCAACGCCCACGGCGCGCTCTTCGTCTTCTTGATCACCGTCAGGAACTCACCCGGCGTCACGAAACGGATGTCCCGCCGCAACCCACAACCACCCCGGAACCGACCCGCGCCACCGGAGTCCGTCCGGATCTCCACCCGTTCGAAGAACATCCCCGTCTTCGCCTCCAGCACCTCGACGGGCGTGTTGCGCGCCTGGGTCTGGCAGAGGTGGTTCGCCGGTCCGATGCCGTCGTGCTGCGGCGTCCCACCCCACCCGACCGGGTCGTTGTTGCTGACCGCGAACATCTGGCCGGTGTCCGGGTGCTGGCCGACCATCATGAACCCGGGCACGTCACCGCCGCTGGAGGCCGCCAACCGGTCCGGCATGCCCTGCGCCAGCGCCTTCAGGATCAGCTCCAGGGCGACCGTGCCGGTCCACTGGGTGAACGTGGCGGCGGGGTAGCGCGCGTGGAACAGCGTTCCGGGCTCGGCGCGTACCCGAAGGGGCGCGAAGTGCCCGGCGTTGGTCTGCTCCCCGGGTGTCGTGACGCCCTTGAACGCGACCCGGCAGGTGGCGATGGTGGCGCCCAGCGGCAGGTTCACCGGCCCGGGCACGGCGGGGGACGAGCCGGCGAAGTCGACCGTGAACTCACCGTCGGCGACGGTGACGGTGACCCGCATCCGGATCGGGTCGTCGGTGACGCCGTCGTCGTCGAGCCAGTCCTCGGCGGTCCAACTACCCTGCGGCAGCGCGTCGACCGCCGCGCGGGCATCATCGGCGGCCACCTGGATCACCCGCTCGATCACCGCGTCCACCACGGACGGGCCGAACTGCTGGAACAGCTCGATCATCCGGCGCTCACCGGTACGCAGCGCGGCGATCTGCGCGTTGAGGTCGCCGATGACGAGGTCCGGCATGCGCGAGTTGAAGCGGATCAACTCGTGGATCTCGTGCACCGGCTCGCCACGGGCGTACACCTTCGTGCCGGGGAAGACGATCCCCTCCTGGTGCATGTCCGTGGAGTCGAGCACGTAGCCCGGGTCCTTGGCGCCCAGGTCCATCCAGTGCGCGCGGATGCACAGGAAGCCGACCAACTCGTCGCTGTCGGGCAGGATGACCGGCGCGAACAGCGTCGCGTCGTAGGTGTGCGCCGCGTTCCAGTACGGGTAGTTGAGCAGCACCACGTCGCCGCGGTGCAGGTTCTCCCGGCCGACGTACTCCACGCCCTTGCGCACCGAGTAGTCGTTGGCACCGAGGAAGCGGGACAGCCCGGTCGACTCCGCGACCAGCCGCAACTCCCGGTCGTAGATGGAGATGCCGAAGTCGTACACCTCGTAGATGACCGGGTTGAACGCGGTGCGGACCAGCGCGGCCCGCATCTCCTCGGCGGCCGAGACGAGGTGACTGCGGACGACCTCGACGGTCGCCCCGTCGACCGTCGGCCTACCCATCGACGTCCACTCCGTAGACGTCCCGGGCCGCCTCCCGGGAGACGTAGCCCTCGGCCACGTCCCGCCGCACCGACTCCGGGTCGCGGCCGCGCGGGTCGCCGTGCCCACCGCCACCGGCGGTAAGCACCGTCACCCGGTCCCCCACCGCCACGGCCGTGCGCTTGGTGCTCACCCGGTGCTCGCGGTCGGTGCCCGGGAACACCACCACCTGGTTCGGTTCCGGCTGCAAGCCGCCATCGAGCGCCCACGGCGCGCTCTTCGTCTTCTTGATCACCATCAGGAACTCACCGGGCGTCACGAACCGGATGTCGCGCCGCAGGCCGCAACCACCACGGAACCGGCCCGCACCACCGGAGTCCTCGCGGATCTCCCAGCGCTCGAAGAACATGCCGGTCTTGGCCTCCATCACCTCGATCGGGGTGCCCCGTCCGGTGCTGCCGGAGACGTGGGTGGCGGCGTCCATCCCGTCGTGCTGCGCGGTGCCGCCCCAGCCCACCAGGTCGTTGTTGCTGACCGCGAACATCTGGCCGGTGTCCGGGTGCAGGCCGACCATCATGAACCCCGGCACGTCACCACCACTGGAGGCCGCCAGCCGGTCCGGCATGCCCTGCGCCAGCGCCTTGAGGATCAACTCCACCGCGACGATGCCGGTCCACAGCGTGAACGTGGGCTGCGGGTAGACGGCGTGGAACAGGGTGCCCGGCTCGGCCCGCACCTCCAGCGGTGCCACGGTGCCGGCGTTCGACGGCTCGTCCCGCGACGTCAACGCCTTCAGGACGACCTTGCAGATCGCCTCGGTCGCGCCGAACGGCATGTTGATCGGACCACGGGTGGCGGGGGCCGAGCCGGCGAAGTCCACGATGAACTTCCCGTCGGCGATGGTGACGGTGGCGCGCATCTTGACCGGCTCGTCGCTGATGCCGTCGTCGTCCACCCAGTCCTCGGCGGTCCAGGTGCCCTGCGGCAGGGTCGCCAGCGCGGCGCGGGCGCGGGCCTCGCCGTCGGCGATGATCCGGTCGATCGCCTGGTCCACAGTGGTCCGGCCGAACTTCTCGATGATCTCCAGCATCCGGCGCTCACCGGTGCGCAGCGCGGCGATCTGCGCGTGCAGGTCGCCGAGCACCGCGTCGGGCATCCGCGAGTTGAATCGGATCAGCTCGTGGACCTCGTGCACCGGCTTGCCCCGGGAGACCACCTTGGTGCCGGGGAAGATGACACCTTCCTGGTGCATGTCGGTCGAGTCGAGCACGTAGCCCGGATCCTTGGCGCCCAGATCCATCCAGTGGGCGCGGACGCAGAGGAACCCGACGAGGTCGCCGTCGGCGTCGGCGTCGGCCGGGTCCGGCCGGAACACCGGAGCGAACAGCGTCGCGTCGTACGCGTGCGCCGCGTTCCAGTACGGGTAATTGAGCAGCACCACGTCACCCCGGTGCAGGTTCTCCCGGCCGACGTACTCCACGCCCTTGCGCAGCGAGAAGTCGTTGGCGCCGAGGAAGAACGTCAACCCGGTCGCCTCGGCGACCAGCCGCAGGTCGGCGTCGTACATCGACATGCCGAAGTCGTGCACCTCGTAGATGACCGGGTTGAAGGAGGTACGGATCAGCGTGGCCCGCATCTCCTCGGCCGCCGACAACAGATAGCTGCGGACAACCTCGACCTGGGCTCCGTCCAGCGTGCTCATGCGGCTTCCTCCAGTGTGACGAGCAGGTATCCGTGGTCGTCGACGGTGACCCGCTGACCGCTGGGCACCACCGTGGTGGAGGTGCCCTCGTCGATCAGCGCCGGACCGTCGAAGGTGTCGCCCGGCTCCAGGCGGGCCCGGTCGTACACCGCGAACGGCACGACCGCTTGCTGTCCGAAGTCGTAGGCGTCCCGGTGGTTCAGCAGCGCCTGCGACGGGTCGCCGTCGCCGCGGGGCAGGGTCTCCAGCTCGGGCCGGTCGGTGCGGCCGATGCCGCGCACCCGCAGGTTGAGGATCTGCAACGGGTTGCCCATGGTGTGGCCGTACCGGCCGCGGTGCGTCTCGTCGAACGCGGCGCGGATCGCGTCGCGGTCCAGCTCGCGCCCGACGGTGACCATCAGGCTGTGCTCCTGGCCGAGGTAGCGCAGCTCGAACTGCCGCTCCAGCACCGCCTCGCCGGCCGGCACGCCCTGCGCCACCAGCGACGCGACAGCTTCGGCCTCGACCGCCTTGAACAGCTCGTCCAGCTCGCCCAGGTCCGCGTCGTCCAGGGTGGCCATCACGGTACGGCTGAAGTCGTTGACGATGTCGGCCGACAGCATGCCCCATGCGGAGAAACCGGACGGCGCGAACGGCACGATCACCTCGCCGATGCCCATCTCCCGCGCCAGCAGCGGGGCCAGCAGCGGCCCGGCGCCACCGAACGCGAGCAGCGCGAACTGCCGCGGGTCGTGACCCCGCTCGACGGTGATCTGCCGGACCGCCCCGACGGTGCGGGCCAGCAGCACGTCGAACACGCCCGCCGCCGCGCTCTCCACGGTCAGGCCGAGCGGCTCGGCGAGCTGCTCCTGGATGGCAGCGCGGGCCTCCGCGTCACGCAGCCCCATGGTGCCGGCGAGGAAGCGGTCCGGGTCCATGTAGCCGAGCACCACCGCGGCGTCGGTGACCGTCGGCTTCGTGCCGCCCCGGCCGTAGCAGACCGGTCCCGGGTCGGCGCCCGCGCTCTGCGGGCCGACCTTGAGCAGACCGTGGTCCAGCCAGGCGATCGAGCCGCCGCCGGCGCCGATGGTGCGGATGTCGTACGTCGGGATGAGCAGCGGGAAGTGCTCCAGCTGCGCCTCGTACGCGGCCACCGGGTTGCCGCGCTCGATCACGCAGGCGTCCAGCGAGGTGCCGCCGATGTCGAACGTGAGCACGTTGTCGCGGCCCAGCTCGGAGGCGATGTAGGCCGCGCCGACGATGCCGCCGGCCGGGCCGGAGAGCACGGTGTGGGTGGGTGCCGTCTTGGCGACCGCGCTGGTCATCGAGCCGCCGCCGGAGCGCATGATCAGGAAGCGTCCGTCGAAGCCGCGTTCGGCCAGCCCGGCCTCCAGCTCGTCGACGTACCGCTCGAAGATCGGCCGGATGTACGCCTCCAGCACCGTGGTGCTGGTCCGCTCGTACTCGCGGTACTCGCGCACGATGTCCGTCGACAGCGACAGGCTGACGTCGGGGAACTCCTCGTGGATCAGGCGCGCGGCCTCCCGCTCGTGGCTCGGGTCGAGGAACGAGTGCAGGAAGCAGATGGCGATCGAGGTGACCTGCTGGTCCACCACGAGCGTGCGGGCGGCAGCCCGGACGCTCTCCGGGTCCAGCTCCTCCACGACCCGGCCCCGGTAGTCGAGCCGGCCCCGCACGCCAGCGGTGAAGCGGCGCTGCACGAGGCTCTCCGGCCGCTGGTACTGGAAGTCGTACATGTGGTCGGACGGCACGTTGCCGCGACCGATCAGGAAGATGTCCCGGAAGCCCTCGTTGGTGATGATGCCGGTGCGTCCACCCCGACGCTCCAGCACCGCGTTGAGCCCGAGGGTGGTGCCGTGGATGAACAACTCCACCTCGGACAGGTCGGTGCCGAGCGCGTTGATCGCGGCGAGCACACCGTCCGCGGGTCGGGCCGGGGTCGTCGCCGCCTTACGGAAGCGGACCCGGTTGGTGCGCGTGTCGAGTTCCATGGCATCCACGAAGGTGCCGCCGATGTCGACAGCGAGCCGGATGGGGCGACGGGTCATGGCGTGACAGCCTGCCTTCCGATGAGGGCGGGGAGCTCGGGAACCCGCCAGCAGGCGGCCCGGCTCTCGCCGTACGACTGAAGCTCCTGCTGCTCCGCTCGGCACCGGTCGGTGACGAACGGGCACCGGGCGGCGAGTGGGCACCCGGTAGCGGCGTCGGCTTCTTCGAGGTCCTTGACCAGTTCAACGGCCTCGCCGTCGGATCCGGTCGTCCCGCCGAGACGGGGTGCGCTGCCCAGCAGCGCGCGGGTGTAGGGGTGCCGGGGGTTGTCGAAGACGACGTCCACCGGGCCCTCCTCGACGACCCGGCCGAGGTAGAGCACCACGACGCGGTCGGCGAAGCCGCGCACGGTCGCCAGGTCGTGGGAGATGAACACCGAGGCGCGGTCCGCGTCGGCGGCGACGTCGGCGATCACCGCGAGGATCTGCGCCTGCACGGTGACGTCCAGGGCCGAGGTCGGTTCGTCGAAGACGATCAGGTCCGGCTCACCCACCAGGGCGCGGGCGATGCCGATGCGCTGGGCCTGACCGCCGGACAGCTCGTGCGGGTACCGCTGGAGAATCGAGCGGTCCAGCTCCATCCGGTCCAGCACCGCGGCCACGCGTGCGGTGCGTTCCGCCGGGGACAGGCCCGCGGCCCGCAACGGCTCGGCGATGGAGTCGCCGACGGTGCGGCGCGGGCTCAGCGAACCGATCGGGTCCTGGAACACGAGCTGGACACGGGTACGTGCGCGCCGCAGCGCCTGCCCATGGGGGCGGCGCGGGCCCGGTTGCTTGACCAGGCTCTGCCCGGCGACGGTGACCGTGCCGGACGTGGGCGCGACCAGACCCATGACGAGCCTGGCCAGCGTGCTCTTGCCGCAGCCGCTCTCGCCCACCACGCCCAGCGTCTCGCCCGGACCGAGCCGCAGCGTGACGCCACGCAGCGCGTGATGGCCGCCGGAGCCGAACCGGCTGCGATAGACCACGTGCGCGTCGTCGATCTCCAGCACGGCGGGCTTCTGGCCCGGCTCGGCCGGGTCCGCGCCGGGTCCCGCCGGCGCGGGCGAGGTCGACGACCCGTCGGCGTCGAGCGGCCGGGTCTGCGGGTGGAAGCAGGCCAGCGACCAGTCACCGGCACCGGCCGCGACGGGCTCGGTGGTCGGCCGCCGCGCCGCACAGGTGTCGTCGGCGTGCGCGCAGCGGGTGACGAACGGGCAGTTGTGCGGCGCCTGGGTCAGCAGGGGCATGGCGCCGGGGGTGGCGACGACCGGCCGGCCGCCGACGTCCGGCACCGAGCGCAGCAGCGCCCGGGTGTACGGGTGCGCGGGCTCCCGCAGCACCTGCTCGGCCGGTCCGCTCTCCACGACCGTTCCGGCGTAGAGCACCACCACCCGGTCGCAGACCTCCGCGATGGAGGCGAGGTCGTGGGAGATCAGCAGCACCCCCCGGCCGTCGGTGTCGGCGGCGTGCCGGAACTGTCGCAGGATCTCCCGGGTCAGCGTCACGTCGAGGCCGGTGGTCGGCTCGTCGGCGATCAGCAGGTCGGGGGCGCACCCGGTGGCCAGTGAGATCATCACTCGCTGGGCCATACCGCCGGACAGTTCGTGGGCGTACGCGTCGAGCCGCCGCTGCGGGCTGCGGATGCCGACCGCCTCGAACAGCTCACGCGCCGCCTCCCGGGCCCGGGCGCCGGACATCTCCTGGTGGGTCGAGAGCCGGTCGACGAGCTGCTTGCCGACGGTGCGGGTGGGGCTGAGCGCCCCGCGCGGGTTCTGGAAGCAGATCGCCACCCCGCGCCCACGGTGGGCGGCCAGCGCCTCGTCGTCCATGCGCAGCACGTCCGAGTCGTCGAAGAGCACCCGGCCGGTGGCGTGCGAGCCGCCGGGGAGCAACCCGACGATGGCGCGAGCCACCATGCTCTTGCCACCGCCGCTCTCCCCGACCAGGCCGACGACCTCGCCGGGTCGCACGGCGAAGGTCACGTCGCTGAGCGCGGCCACCTGCCGGCCGGGCCGGCGGATGAGCACGGAAAGGTTCTCGATAGACAGCATGGTCACCGCCGCTTCGCGTTAGCGCGGTCCTGCAGGCCTTCGCCGAGCAGGCTGAACCCGAGGACGCAGGCGAGCAGGGCGAGGCCGGGCGGGACCGAGGTCCACCACCGTCCACCGACCACGTCTGCGGCACCCAGGCTGATCATGGCTCCCCACTCCGCGTCGGGGATGCTCACGCCCAGGCCGAGGAAGGAGAGCCCGGCCAGGGTGAGCATCGCCCAGCCGCAGTTCAACGGCGCGATCACCCGCACCGGGGTGAGGCTGTTGGGCAGCAGGTGCCGCCACAGGACACCCACCGACGACGCCCCGGAGGTGATCGCGGCGTCCACGAACGGCAGTTCGCGCAGCGACCGCACCTCGGCGCGGACCAACCGGGCGTACGCCGGAGCGTTCACCGCCGCGATCGTGATGATGAGGTTGATCGTGCCGTTGCCGAGCAGGGCGGCCACCGCGAGCGCCAGGATGAACGTGGGGAACGACTGGAAGATGTCGACCACCCGCATCAGCACGTCGTCGAGCCAGCCGCCGAAGTATCCGGCGACCAAGCCGAGCAGGGTGCCGACCACCACGGCGAGCGCGACCGCTGCCAGGGCGATGCCCAGGTCGAGCCGGGCGGCGTAGAGCATCCGGCTCCAGATGTCCATGCCGTTGCCGTCGGTGCCCAGGAGGTGGTTGCCGCCTGGGCCGACAAGCGTGTTCGCCGGGTCGATCTCGGTCTCGCCCCATGGGCTCAGCAGCGGCGCGAGCAGCGCCACCACCGCGATCACCGAGAGGATGGTCGCGCCGGCGATGATCAGGCGTCGGGCGAAACGACTGTCCCGGTCACCGCCGGCGATGACCACCGGTGCCGTCGCGGAATCGCCGGTGACGGCGGTGCGCAGCTCGGCCATCAGAGCCTCACTCTCGGGTCGAGGATCGCGTGGACCACGTCGGCGATGAGGAACACCAGCACGTAGCACAACGCGATGACCAGCACCGACGCCTGCACCACGGGGTAGTCCCGGTAGAGCAGGCCGCGCAGGGCCCACTGGCCGAAGCCCTGCCACGAGTACACGTACTCAACGAGCACGGTGGAGCCGATAGCGGTGCCGAAGACCAACGCGGCCAGCGACGGCAGTCGGACCAGCGTCGCCCGCATCAGGTAGCCGTAGTGCAGGGTCCGGCCGCGCAGGCCGTGTGCCTGCGCCGCGGCGTACGACTCGGAGTGCAGCACCTCCAACGCGGAGGCCCGGACGCTGCGCAGCAGCGGCGCGACCACGCCGACGACCAGGGTCAGCACCGGCAGCACGAGGTACGCCGCGGCGGAGGCGAAGGCCGGCCCGTTGGCGGTGAGCGCGGCGTCGAGGAGATCGGCGCCGGTGAGTGGGGTCAGGTTCGTGTCCGGATCGACGCGCCCGTTCGGCGCCGGGAACCAGCCGAGGATGCTGTAGCCGACCAGCACCAGCATCAGGCCGAGCCAGAACTCGGGGACGGAGTTGCCGACCAGGGCGAACACCCGGACGCTGTGGTCGCCGAGCCGGTTGGCCCGCCGGGCCGACCAGACGCCGAGCACTGTCGCCACCACCAGCGCGATGGTCACGGCGATGACGACGAGTTGCAGGGTGGGCCCGACCCGTAGCGCCATCTCCGCACCCACGGAGCCGCCGCTCTGGATCGAGGTGCCGAAGTCCCCGGTGAGGAGCCCGCCGAGATAGTCGAGGAACTGCTGCCACAGCGACTGGTCGAGCCCGAAGCGGGCCCGGGCCGCGGCGGCGTCCTCCGCACTGGCGTTCGGCCCGAGAATGCTCCGCACCGGGTCGCCCGGCAGCACCCGGACCAGGAGGAACGCCAGGACGACTACTCCGAGCAGAACGGGGATCAGCTGGAGTAGTCGCCTGACGACAAACCGGAAGATGCGCATGGGTGGGTGGTGTCCCTAGTCCGACGCGCTCAGGTAGCGCAGGCGGGCGAGGCCGTCGATCGGCTGCACCCAGCCGGCGACGGATTCCCGCACGGGCAGGTTGAAGTTGGGCTGGCAGATGACCGCCCAGGGCACGTCCGCGGCGAGGATCTCCTGAACCCGCTTCCAGAGCGCGTTGCGGGCGGCCTCGTCGACCGTGGTGTGCGACTTCTCGTAGATCTGCTCGATCTCCGGGTTGGTGTAGTTGGAGTAGTTGAGGTTGGCGCCCTTGACGAAGCTCGTGGCGAGCATGTATTCGACGTCGTCGACCCAGAGCTGACCGGAGGTGAGCTGAATCGGGATGTTCTTCTTCGTCCGCCGCTCGCCGAGGGTCGCGGGGTCCAGCGGGGTCAGCTTGAGCCTGATGCCCGCCTTCGCCGCCTCGCCCTGCACCTGGACGGCGATCTTCTGCTGCTCCTCGTTGTCGGACTCGAAGACCAACTCGGAGTCCAGCGACGACTTGCCGGCGGCGGCCATCGCGGCCTTCGCCTTGTCGAGGTCGTGGGTGTACGGGTAGCCGTTCTCGTCGTGCCCAGGCATGTCCAGCGGCACGGTGCTCTTCGCCGCGCGGGCGTCGCCGCCGTACACGTTGCTGATGATCTGCTCGTAGGGCACCGCGTACGCGAGCGCCTTACGGACGTTCACGTCGTTGAACGGCGCTGTGGTGACCGACATCTGGATGGCGACCTGACGGTTGCTGGCGGCCGAGATGACCTTGATGCCCGGCGCCTTCTTGAGGTCCTGGATGTCGCGCTGGCTGATGCCGAGGGCGACGTCGATGTCACCGGCCTGCAGTTGCAGCCGCTGGTTCGACGCGGCCGGCACGACCGAGATCCGGATGGTCGGGATCTTGGCCGGGTCGGGGCCCGGGTAGCCGGTGTTCGCGCTGAGCTCGATCTCCTGCCCCTGGGTGGCCTTCGCGACGTTGTAGTAGCCGCCGGTGGGCGGGTTCTTCGCGAACCACTCCTTGGCCCAGGGGTCGCTGGCGGTGGCGTGCTTCTTGGCCTCGACGGAGTCGAAGACGTACAGCGAGATCGCCTGGATCTGCCGGGTGAGGGCGCTGGGGAACGCCTGGTGGAACTCCACCGTGTAGTCGTCGACGACCTTGACCTGGTCCGGTTCGGTCAGGCCGATGGTGCGGTAGACGCCGGCCACGTTGGCCTGGGCGGCGAACGCGCGGTCCTTCGACCACTTCACGTCGGCGGCCGTCATCTCGTTGCCGCTGCCGAACTTCACGCCGCGACGCAGCTTGAGCGTCCACACCTTCTGTGCGGCGTCGGGCTCGAACGACTCGGCGAACGTCGGGGTGACGTTCTGGGTGTCGAAGATCTTGCTGTCACCGGCGCTGGTGACCCCGTAGTCGATCAGGTACGGGAAGACGTTCTTGTAGAGCATGAGCGCGGTCAGGTCGAAGCCGACGAAGTCCTGGTCCCAGCTCGACAGGTAGCTCGAGACGGCGATGCGCAACGTCTTGGCGGCGGAGCCGCCCGACGTCCCGTCCTTCGACTTGTTGCCGCTGTCCGCGGCGCAGGCGCCGGTCGCGAGAAGGAGCGCGACGCTGCCCCCCAACTGCAGGACACCGCGGCGGGAAAGCGCGGGCGAGGAGGCGCCCGGGCGGTGCGAACGAGCCATTAGTAGTCCTCCTAGAACCAGGGGGAGATGGGCCGCCCAGCGGACCCACCTGGAGTTCTACAGGATTAAGCGAGAGTGAACAAGGGGGTGAACGGCGTTCACAGGCTCTCTCGGCACCTTTGCCCGAAACCCTTCTCGAAGTGCGGGATTAGTGTGTAGCCAGCGTTCACGAAGGTTCACTAACTCGTTACCTAACACGTTCACCAACAGCCCCACCCGTCGCGAACCCGCGAGAAGCTGTCGTCGATGTTCACCAATGCGTCGGTCGGCCGCCCCACGGACGTACGTGATCCCGCGTTTTCGCCATGTCGTGCTGTGAGCGTTCACAACCAGCCGGGCCACCGCACCTCCGGAATTTTCGGCCGCCCCAGCGATAGTTACGGCGGGAAGGGGTGCCGCCAGAAGGCCCTGGACAGATCGGGTCCGCACCGTCGGGGACGACGCGCGTCGCCACGTTTTCCGCAAGACAGCGGTTGAAGGTGTTATCGATAAACTGCTATCTTTCGGCGCGGGAGCGCAGGGCACGCTCCCCGTCGCGCCGTCACTCGGCAGGGCACTCGGTGGCCACTCCGCCTCGTCGCCTGGCCGGTCGGCGACCAGTCCGGGCCGCTCCGCCGACGCAGGCTGACCGCAGGCGGCCATCGGGCGACTCCGACCCGGCCGCATGCCCAGCTCCCCACGCCCGCACGGGCGCCCCCGGCATCGGTGGAACGCACGCGCACCAACCGGCTCTCCGACGGCGGACGAGCGGGGCACTGCCGGCGGTCGTTCGGTCGACGTCGCGCGCACCACCGGCCCAGACGATCAAGGGCAAGGAGGCAAGCAATGGTGAAACGTACACAGCTTTTCTCGTCCATCGCCGCCGCGGCCGTTCTTCTCGCGGCGACCACCGGCGCGGCGCTGAGCGGCGCGCTCGGCGCCACGGCGGAGGCCGCGACGAACGGCACGCTCGCGGCCACCGCCGGCTGCGGCAAGGCGCCCACCCTGACCAGCGGGACGCGCACCATCTCCAGCGGCGGGCAGAACCGCACCTACATCCTGCGGATCCCGGACGGGTACGACCGCAACCACCCCTACCGGCTGGTCTTCGGCTTCCACTGGCTGAACGGCTCGGCCAACAACGTCGCCTCGGCCGGCTACTACGGTCTGCAGCCGCTGTCGAACAACAGCACGATCTTCGTCGCGCCGCAGGGCCTCGACAACGGCTGGGCCAACACCAACGGCCGGGACCTGACCCTCTTCGACGACATCTCCCGGCAGATCGAGAACGACCTCTGCGTCGAGACGACCCAGCGCTTCGCGCTCGGCTGGAGCTACGGCGGGGCGATGAGTTACGCGGTGGCCTGTGCCCGGCCGAACATCGTCCGCGCGGTCACCGTTCTGTCCGGCGCCAACCTCAGCGGATGCAACGGCGGCACCCAACCCGTCGCCTACTTCGGCATCCACGGCACCTTCGACAGTGTGCTGAACATCTCCATGGGTCGATCGGTGCGGGACACGTTCGTCCGGAACAACGGCTGCACCGCGCAGAGCCCGCGCGAGCCGAGCCGAGGCAGCCTCACCCACATCACCACCACCTACTCGGGCTGCCGGGCCGGGTACCCGGTGCAGTGGGCCGCCTTCGACGGAGACCACACCCCCAGCCCGGTCGACGGGTCGTCCAGCCCGAACGACTCCCGGACGTGGACCTCGGCGGAGATCTGGCGGTTCTTCACCCAGTTCGAGTCCACCCCGCCGCCCACCACCGCCCCGCCGACGACCACGCCGCCCACGTCCACGCCGCCCACCACCGCCCCGCCCACCACCGCCCCGCCGACCACCCCGCCGCCGACCGGTGGGCCGGGCGCCTGCGCCGCCACCTACCGCACCGTCAACACCTGGCCCGGCGGTTTCCAGGCTGAGGTCACCGTGGCCAACACCAGCACCACCTCGATCAACGGCTGGACCGTGCGTCTGAGCCTGGCCGGCGGCCAGGCCATCAGCAGCCTCTGGAACGGCGTCAACACGGGCACCACCGGCACCGTCAGCGTCCGCAACGCCCCGTACAACGGATCGTTGGGCCCGAACGCCTCCACCACCTTCGGGTTCACCGCCACCGGCGACGGCACCACGCCGGCCAGCAACCTCACCTGCACCAGCCCCTGAGCGACGGCGCCACGTGGGCCCGGAGCCACTCGGCTCCGGACCCACGTGGCGCACCCGTGACGGCGTCGGATATGGACGGACAATTGCGCACCTCGACGGGGACGCCCGGCGGCGTTCCCTGACCGATCGGCCACCGCCGGCCGCCCGGGACCACACCTCGGGCAGACGCCCGTGCCGGTCGGCCCGTGCGTTCGGCGGTGGCTGCCCTCATCCGTTGGTCGAGGCGGTTATCGGCGGCAGCCGATGGGCTCACAGACGTACTTTTCGCAGGTAGCGGGGGGTTGCTATCGTCGCCCGCGACGCCGAGCCTCGGCGGCGAGGGAAGGGGACGCAATGAGTCTGATGGACAAACTCCGGGGCGAGTTCGTCGACATCGTGGAGTGGCTGGACGACAGCCGCGACACGATCGTCTGGCGGTTCCCGCGCTATCAGAACGAGATCAAGATGGGCGCCAAGTTGGTCGTCCGCGAGTCCCAGACGGCGGTGTTCGTCAACGAGGGACAGATCGCCGACGCGTTCCCTCCCGGCACGTACACGCTGGAAACCCGGAACATGCCCATCCTGTCCACTCTCAAGGGCTGGAAGTACGGCTTCAACTCGCCGTTCAAGGCCGAGGTGTACTTCGTCAACACCCGGCAGTTCACCGACATGAAGTGGGGAACGCAGAACCCGGTGATCCTGCGCGACGCCGAGTTCGGCGTTGTCCGGGTGCGGGCGTTCGGCGCGTACGCGGCGCGGGTGGTGGACGCGTCGCAGCTCCTGCGGGAGCTGGTCGGCACCGATCCGCAGTTCCGCACCGAGGAGGTGCAGGAATACCTGCGGCAGCTCATCGTGGGACGGCTGGGCAACGCGCTGGCCACCGCGGGCGTGCCGCTGCTGGACCTGGCGGCGCACCAGGACGAGATCGGCCGCCGCCTGGCGGGCGTGCTGACCGCGGAGCTGGCCGAGGTCGGTATCGCGATCCCCAAGTTCGTCATCGAGAACGTCTCCGTGCCGCCGGAGGTGGAGCAGGCGCTGGACAAGCGCACCAGCATGGGCGCTGTCGGCGACCTGGGCCGGTACACCCAGTTCCAGGCGGCCAACGCCATGGAGGCCGCCGCCAAGAACCCGGGCGGCGAGGCGGGCGCCGGCATCGGGCTGGGCATGGGCATGGCCATGGGCCAGCAGATGTCCCGGGCGATGGCGGGCGGCTCGGGCGCGCCGCAGCCGTCGGCGCCCCCCGCGCAGCCGACCCCCGCGCAGCCGGCCGCCGCCGGGCCGCCGCCGCTGCCGAACCAGGCCCAGTGGTACGTCGGCGTCGCCGGGCAGCGGCAGGGCCCGTACGACCTCGGCGGGCTGGCCGAGCAGGTCGGCGCGGGCGCACTGGGCCCGGACACGCTCGTGTGGCAGGCCGGCATGGCGCAGTGGCAGCCCGCCGGGCAGGTGCCGGAGCTGGCTTCGGTGCTGGCCAGCGTCCCGCCGCCGCTGCCCCCGCAGTGAGCGCACGGCAGGCCGACGGACCGCTGCGAGGGAAGAGAAGGCAATGAGCGACACGACGGTATCCCCGGCGACGTACGGGTGCGGGGGCTGTGGTGCCCGGGTGGAGTACGCGCCGGGAGCGGCGACGCTGAGCTGCCCGTACTGCGGGCACCAGCAGCAGATCGCCGGCGCCGGACGGGAGGTGCGCGAGCACGCGTACAACGAGTTGGCGAGCCTGCCGCGCAAGCCGGTGGGCAGCGTCGCCGCGCACGCGTACGTCTGCCCGGCCTGCGGCGCCCACACCGAGAGCGACGCGATCGCCAAGCGCTGCCAGTTCTGCGCCACGCCACTGGTGGCGGAGAACGTGCCCGGCGAGCTGATCGCTCCGGAGGCGGTGCTGCCGTTCGCGGTGGACCGGTCGGGCGTGCGCACCGCCCTGGGCACGTGGTGCCGCAGCCGCTGGTTCGCGCCGGGGAGCCTCAAGAAGGTCAGCGAGGCGGAGACCCTCAAGGGCACCTACCTGCCGCACTGGACGTTCGACGCGCGGACCGTGTCGGACTACCAGGGTCAGCGCGGCGAGTACTACTACGTCACCGAGACATACACGGTGACGGTGGACGGTAAGCAGGAGACGCGCACCCGACAGGTGCGCCACACCCGGTGGCACTCGGCGAGCGGCACCGTCCGCCGGGACTTCGACGACGTGCTGGTGCCCGCCACCACGCACCTGCCGACGAAGCAGCTCGACGAGCTGGCCCCGTGGCCGCTGGCCGAGGCGGTCGCGTACCACGGCGACTACCTGGCCGGCTATCACGCGCTGCGCTACGACACCGAGCCCGAGGCGGGGCTGACCGAGGCGAAGGCGCGGATGGCTCCGGTCATCGAGGGCGACTGCCGGTCCGACATCGGCGGAGACGAGCAGCGGGTGTCCTCGGTGGACACCGCGTACTCGGACGTGTCGTACAAGCTGATGCTGCTGCCGGTGTGGATCGCCGCCTACCTGCACGCCGGCAAGTCGTACCAGATCCTGGTCAACGCCCGGACCGGCGAGGTCATCGGCGAGCGCCCGTACAGCGCCGCGAAGATCGCGATGGCGGTGCTGGCCGCGCTGGCGCTGGTCGGGCTCGTGGTGGCGTACATGATGAGCCGCTAGCGCCCCACAACGCGGCACGGGCCACCGCGAACGGATACCGGTCGCCCGTGCCGTTGGCGCTTTCCTGCCCGCCGCCGCGGTGATCCGGCGGGCGCGGCGAGGATTGCCCGAGTGGCCGATTCGCGACCGCCGTGATCCGCAGGAGGGTGACGGCATGACCACCATCGATTGAGCGGCAGCGACGAAAAGGGGCCCCCGATGGACGCACTGAGGAAGACCTCGCTGACCGCGGGCGTGTTCTACCTGCTCACCTTCGTCTCGATCCCCACCCTCACCCTGTACGAACCGGTGCGCGAGGCGGACTACATCGTCGGCACCACGTCGGAGACAACGGTCGTCGTCGGCGCCGCCCTTGAGGTGATCGTCGCCCTCGCCTGCATCGGCACCGCCATCGCGCTGTACCCGGTGCTCAAGCGGCAGGGTGAGGCCCGAGCGCTGGGTTTCGTCGGCGCCCGGGTCCTCGAAGCCGCCGGCATCTTCATCGGCGTCGCGAGCCTCCTGACGGTCGTGGCCCTGCGACGGGCCGACGCCGGAGCGGACGCGCTCGTCACCGGTCAGATGCTTGTCGCCTTCTACGACTCGGTCTTCCTGCTCAGCCAGAGCTTCCTGCCTGCCGTGAACGCCCTGCTGCTGGGTTCCCTGCTGTACCAGGCACGCCTCGTACCGCGGGTTCTGCCGCTGCTCGGGCTCGTCGGAGCACCCCTGCTCGTCGCCGCCGACCTCGGCATCCTGTTCGGCCTCTGGGACCGGCTGTCCCCGGTGACGGCGATCGCGGCCCTCCCCATCGCCGTGTGGGAGTTCTCGCTGGGCGTCTATCTGATCGTCAAGGGCTTCAAGCCCTCGCCGGTCACCGCGGACATGGCCGCCGGCGGCGTTCGGCCCGTCGAGGGCGCCACCGTCTGACCCGCCAGGAGGGCCGCCGCCACCGGTCGCGGTTCAGGCCCCGCGCCGCCGCCGGACCTCGCTCATCGGCTGGCTTGTCGAATCGGGTGGCCCGCGCCTTCGACGTGGGTGGCGGACGGGTCGGCACCTGCCCGGGTGTGGCCGCCCCGGACGTCCTCCTCGATCCGCTTCGCGGCGAGCAGCAGCGGCGGAAGCAGGTCCCGGCGGATCACCTCGAAGGACCCCCGGGAGGCGTGCGCGGAGACGTTCACCGCGGCCACCACCGCGCCGTTCTCGCCGTGGATCGGCGCGGCCAGGGAACGCAGCCCCTCCTCCAACTCCTGGTCCACGATCGCGTACCCCTGGGTGGCGATCTTCGTCAGGACGGTCCGCAGCTTCCCCGGGTCGGTGATGGTGCGCCGGGTCAACGGCCGCAGCTCCGCCTTGGCGAGGTAGGCGTCCAACCAGTCCGCCGGTTGGGCGGCGAGCAGCACCCGGCCCATGGACGTGGCGTACGCGGGAAACCGGGTGCCGACGCTGATCCCCACCGTCATGATCCGCTTGGTGGGGACGCGGGCGACGTAGACCACCTCGTCGCCGTCGAGCACCGACACCGAGCAGGACTCGCGCACCTGCGCGACAAGCGCCTCCATGTGCCGCTGCGCGACCTCCGGCAGGCTCAGGCTCGACAGGTACGCGTAGCCGAGGTCGAGGATCCGCGCCCGCAGCGAGAAGAGCCGGCCGTCGGTGTGCACGTAACCCAACTCGACCAGGGTGTGCAGGAACCGGCGCGCGGCGGCCCGGGTCAGCCCGGTCCTCCTGGACACGTCACTGAGCGTGAGCTGCGGGTGGTCGGCGTCGAACGCCCGGATCACCGCGAGCCCGCGCTCCAGCGATTGGACGAACTCCGGCGATCTGGTCGCCTCCGCGCGCACGCTCACCCGGCCTCCTGCCGCAGGGCCTCCCGGGCCACCTTGAACGCCCGGTTGGCCGCCGGTACGCCAGCGTAGACGCCGACCTGGAGCAGGACCTCCGCCACCTCCTCGGCGCTCAGTCCGTTACGCAGCGCGGCGCGGACGTGCATCGCCAACTCCTCGTCGTGGTGCAAAGTGGCGAGCACGGCGAGGGTGATGCAACTGCGGGTACGCCGATCCAGGCCCGGCCGGGTCCAGACCTCTCCCCACGCGTAGCGGGTGATGAAGTCCTGGAAGTCGGCGGTGAAGTCGTCCGTGCCGGCCACCGCGCGATCGACGTGCGCGTCACCCAGCACCTGCCGGCGTACCGTCATGCCTGCCTCGTGCCGCTCGCGGTCGTTCATCGTCCACCAGGCTCCTCGTCGAAGTGGTCCCGCAGGAGTCGGCTCACCTGCTCGGGTTGCTCGACGTTGGCCAGGTGCGCCGCCGCAGGCACCACGGCCAGCCGGGCCCCCGGGATCCGCCCGACGATCTCGCGGGCGTGCTCCAGCGGGGTGGCCGGGTCGTCCGCCCCCGCGACGACCAGCGTCGGCGCGACAACCCGGCCGAGGTCGGGGCGCAGGTCCATCGTGGCTATCGCCTCGCAGGACGCGGCGTAGCCGGCGGGCGACGTCGCGGTCAGCATGGCGCGGTACGCGGTGACCACGTCCGGGCGCGCCGCGGCGAACGCCGGGGTGAACCAGCGGGACACCACCGCGTCGGCGATCACCGGCAGGCCGGCGGCTCGTACGGTCGCCGCCCGATCCCACCACTGTGCGGGCGGACCGAGCGACGCCGACGTGCAGAGCAGCGCCAGCCGCCGCACCCGGTCGGGCGCGTGCGCGGCGAGCCACATGCCGACCATGCCGCCGAGGGACACACCCGCGCAGTGGACCTGCGGCACGTCGAGGTCGTCAAGCGTCCGCAGCAACTCCCGACCCAACAGATCCAGCGTGTACGGCCCGGCCGGCACCGCCGAGCGGCCGTGGCCCAGGTGGTCGTACCGGATGACCCGGAACCGTTGCGCGAGGGCCGCGACCTGGGGTTCCCACATCGCGCTGGTCGTACCGAGGGAGCTGCCGAGCAGCAGCACCGGTGCGGTGGCCGGGCCGTCCACGATGGTGTGCAGCCGCGACGTCACGTTCCCGGCCCCCGAACGGAGGCCAGGGCACGGTCGACGAACAGACCGGCCGAGCCGAGCCAGCGAGACGGGTCGAGCGCCTCGTCGACCTCCGCCTCGGACAGATGGGCGCGGACCTGCGGGTCGGCGAGCAGGGCCGCGCGGAACGATGGTGCGGCGGCCGCGCGGGTAACCAGGTCGTGTGCGGCGCTGCGGCCGAGGGCGGGTGCCAGCCGCGCGGCGACGGCCTCGGCGAGCACGAGCCCACCCGTGGCGTCGAGGTTCCTGCGCATCCGCTCCGGGCGAACCTGGAGCTCGGCCAGCATCCGCGCACACCGGCTGGCGGCACCGCCGGCCAGGTGCAGCAGATCGAGCAGCGGCTCCCACTCGGCGTGCCACGCGCCGGCCGCCCGTTCGTGCTCCTGCACGGCGGCGGCGAACAGCGTGGCGACGAGGCCTGGAGCGCGCCGCGCGGCGGAGCCGATAAGCACCGAGTCCACCGGGTTGTGCTTGTGCGGCATCGCCGAGGAGCCGCCCCGCCCGGCCCCGCCCTCGGCGACCTCGCCGATCTCGGTCTGGGCCAGCAGCCCGACGTCGAGCGCGACCTTGCCGGTGGCCGCGAGAAGCCCACCGAGGGCGGCGGCCAGGTCGAGCCGGGGCTGCCTGCGGGTGTGCCAGGGCAGCGGGCTGGCGGGCAGGCCCAGGTGCGCCGCGAAGCGCTCGGCGATGTCCGGGCCGGCCGGGCCGAGCGCGGCAAGGGTGCCGACCGCGCCGCCGAGTTGCGCGGGTTGGGCGGCGCCCGCCTGCCGAAGCCGGTCCCGGGCGTCGACAAGGCCTGTCATCCAGCCGGCGGCCTTGAGCCCGAACGTGGTGGGTGCCGCCTGCTGTCCGAGGGTCCGGGCGACCTGCACGGTGTCCCGGTGGGTGTCCGCGAGGCGGGCGGCGGCGTCCACTGCGGCGTCGAGGTGGCGCAGCAGCGGCCCGAGGGCCCGTACTGCCACCAGGCTCAGCGCGGTGTCGAGGATGTCCTGGCTGGTAGCCCCGAGATGCACCCAGCCCTGGGCGTGCTCGGGCACTGCGGCGGTCAACTCCCGCACGAGCGGGACGACCGGGTTGCCGGCGGCGTCGGCCGCCCGGCCGAGGGACGACGGGTCGTAGCGTTCGGCGCGGCACTGCTCGACTATCGCGTCGGCCGCCGGTGCGGGCAGGACGCGGACGTCCGCCGCGGCCCGGACGAGCGCGGCCTCCGCGTCGAGCATGGCCCGCAGCAGGGCCGTATCGCTGAGTTCCGGGTCAACGTCGGGGGCGCCGGAGAGGCCGCCAAGCAGGCCCTCAGACGGCGAAGAAGACTGTCTCACGGTCACCCTGGAGGCGGATGTCGAAGCGGAGTCCGTCCGGCGCGGGACTGGCCAGCAGCGTGTGCCGACGGTCGGCGTCCACGCTGCGCAGGACGGGGTCGTCGGCGTTCGCGGCCGGCTCGTCGGGGAAGTAGAGCCGGGTGGCGAGGCGGTGCAGCAGACCGCGCCCGAGGACCGACAGGGCCAGGTGAGGTGCCTCGGTGCCGCAGTCCGGGTCGGGCAGCGGTCCCGGCTTCACTGTCAGCAGCTCGTACCACCCCTGCCCGTCGGTTTCGCTGCGCCCGAAGCCACGGAAGCCCGCCAGCGCCGGTGGCCGCGCCCCGCGCGGGTCGTCCGGGTGGTCGAAACGGCCGTCCGGGTCCGCCTGCCAGCTCTCCACCAGCGCGTCGACCACCGGCTCCCCGGCGCCGTCGAGGATCCGGCCGCGGATCCAGAACGCCCCCGGCGTGCCCTCGGGGACGACGTACGGGCCGTCGGACCAGCGCAGACCGATGTGCAGGTACGGCCCGACGGTCTGCGCGGGCGTCACACCCAACCGCTCACTCATCGTCGTCCTCGCCCTCGAAGGGGGTGCTCGCCCGGCCCCGCAGCACGATGTCGAACTCGTACGCCAGCGCCCACTCCGGCACCGTCGTGGCGTGGTCGTACCGGGCGACCATCCGGTTGCGGGCGTCCGGGTCGCGGACCGAGTTGAAGATCGGATCCTGGAAGAAGAGCGGGTCGCCCGGGAAGTACATCTGCGTCACCAGGCGCTGGGTGAACGCGCGGCCGAAGAGGGAAAAGTGGATGTGCGCTGGCCGCCAGGCGTTGTCGTGGTTGCGCCAGGGGTAGGCGCCGGGCTGCACAGTGATGAACCGGTAGTGCCCCCGCTCGTCGGTGAGCGCCCGGCCGACTCCCTCGAAGTGGGGGTCGAGCGGTGCCGGCCAGGTGTCGCCCGCGTGGCGGTACCGGCCGGCGGCGTTGGCCTGCCAGATCTCGACGAGCGTGTGGGGCACCGGTCGGCCGTCGCCGTCACGGACCCGCCCGTGCACGATGATCCGCTGCCCCTGCGGCTCCCCGTCGTGTTGCCGGGTCAGGTCGTGGTCGAGGTCGCCGAGCCGCCCCTCCCCCAGAAGCGGCCCGGTGATCTCGGTCAGCCGCTGCGGCAGGTAGGTCAGCGGGTGCTTCGGCGCCCGCCCCACTGTCGACTTGTAGCCGGGGCTGAGCAGAGGCGGGTGGGCGTCGACGTCGTCCCGCCGGTACTGCGGCAGCACCAGGCCGGTGTCGGCCCGGTGGACGGAGTTCTGGGTCATGGTCGTCTCCCGTCAGACTTCCGGTGCCACGGCCTGCCGCTGCGGCCCTGGCTGCTTCGTCGCCTCCAGGGCCCGCAGCACCGCCAACTCCTGTGCCGTCGGCGGCTCGCCCGTGGTCAGCCGCTCCGCGACGGCGAGGTCCCAGCCGGTGGCCGCGCGTGCCTGTTCCCGGGTCACCCCGGGGTGCAGGCGGGTCAGCGTCAGCTCGCAGGTGACCGGGTCGGGTTCGAGGACGCCGAGATCGGTGATCACCAGGCGTGGCCCGCCGCCGCTTAGACCGAGCCGTTCCCGGTCACCCGGGCCCGACCCGTAGCCGACCGAGGTGACGAAGTCGACCCGTTCGGTGAACGTCCGGCGATTCTGCCGGACGATCACCACGACCTCGCGGCAGGAGGCGGCGATCTCCGGGGCTCCCCCGGCGCCGGGAAGCCGGACCTCCGGGGCGTCGTAGTCACCTCCGACGACCGTGGTGTTGATGTTGCCGTACCGGTCGAGCTGCGCGGCACCGAGGAAGCCCACGTCGATCCGGCCGGGCTGGAGCCAGTAGTTGAACACCTCGGGCACCGACACCACCGCGTCGGCCGTGTCGGCGAGGACACCGTCCCCGATGGAGAGCGGAAGCCGGTCCGGCTTGGCGCCGAGGCAGCCGGACTCGTAGATGAGCACCAGGTTCGGGGCGTGCGTGGCCCGGGCGAGATTCGCCGCGGTGCTGGGCAACCCGATCCCGACGAAGCAGGCGGTGTCGTCGCGCAGTTGCCGCGCCGCGGCGACGGTCATCATCTCGTCCGCCGTCCAGTCCGCCGGTGTGGTCTGCTCGTTCACGCCGCCGCTCCGGCCTTGTGCACGTGCTGGTCCAGCCAGTCCCGGAAGGTGTCGCGGTGCCGGCTGACGGCGTCCCACGCCCGGTAGAAGTCGTTGTCCCGTACGGAGTAGCCGTGGGCGTAGGAGGGGTGTGCGCCACCGGGCACCTCGGCCACGGCCGTGATCGCCCAGCCGGGCAGGACGACCTGCCCGGGCACGGGAGCCAACTCGTCCACGATCTCCTCGACGGTGACCAGCGAGCGGTGCGCGGCGAGCACCGCCTCCTTCTGCACACCGGTGATGCCCCACATCTGCACGTTGCCGGCCCGGTCGGCGCGCTGCGCGTGCACCACTGTCACGTCGGGACGCAGGGCCGCGACGGCGGTGAGGGTCTCTCCGGTGAAGGGGCAGGTGATGGGCCGGATGTTGGCGGTGTGCCGGGGCAGGTCGGTGCCGGTGTAGCCGCGCAGGACGGCGAACGGCAGCCCGGACGCCCCGGCCACGTAGCGGTTCGCCATGCCGGCGTGGCTGTGCTCCTCCAGCTCGAGCGGATTCGGCCAGGCGTGCTGCACGGCGTCGCGGAAGCGGTGCAGCGACCCCACGCCCGGGTTACCGCCCCAGGAGAAGACCAGGCGACGGGCACATCCCGCGCCGATGAGCTGGTCGTAGATGACGTCGGGGGTCATCCGCACCAGGGTCAGGTCCCGCCGTCCCTGACGGATGATCTCGTGGCCGGCGGCGAACGGGATGAGGTGCGTGAACCCTTCCAGGGCCACCACATCGCCGTCGCGGACCAGGTCCGCCACCCCGTCGGCCAGCGAGACGAGCGTCGCCATGAGCCTCCCCGCCTCCCACAAAACCTTGGCACCGCCGGGCGTTCGCTATGCGAACTGCCGTCCCCATATCGAACGTACGGCGGACAACGGCATCCGTCAACGACGGGTTCGTCCGGCCCGAGGCGCACCGTCCACCGTGCACGGAACTCACTCCGGGCGATGCGTTGACGCGAGCCGGACCGCGTGCCAACGTTCATGAAGAGAACGGCCGTTCGGTGAGCGAACAGCTTCCGGCCCCTTGCGAAGGCGGTCCGCCCCGCCCGGTCGCGCCCGGGATCACCCCCATCGGCCCCACGCTCCCAGGAGGACCCCATGACACTGCTGGACGCCACGATCTGGCAGGGCACGCTCCACAGCGACGGCTGGGTTGAGCCGGCCGGTGGCACGGCGCCGGTGCGCTCCCCCGCCACCGGGGAGGAAATCGGCCAGGTCGGCGTGGCGAACGCCGACGACGTGACGCGGGCCTGCGCCCGCGCGGCCGCCGCCCAGCGGGCCTGGGCCGCCACCGGTTACGCCGAGCGGGCCGCAGTGCTGCGCCGGGCCGGGCTGCTGTTCGAGCGGCACTCCGCCGAGATCGGCGACTGGATCGTGCGGGAGTCCGGGTCCATCCCGCCCAAGGCCGCCGTCGAGACTGACACCGCAGCGCAGGAATGCTACGAGGCTGCGGCGCTGGCCTCGCACCCGCTCGGCGAGATCATCCCGAGCGCGCAACCGCGGCTCAGCCTGGCTCGCCGGCTGCCCGACGGCGTTGTCGGCGTCATCGCGCCGTTCAACTTCCCGCTCATCCTGGCCACCCGCTCCGTCGCCCCGGCCCTGGCGCTGGGCAACGCCGTGGTGCTCAAGCCCGATCCGCGCACGGCGGTCTGCGGCGGCGTCTCGATCGCCCGGGTCTTCCAGGAGGCCGGCCTGCCCGACGGACTGCTGCACGTCCTTCCCGGCGGGGTCGAGACCGGAGAGGCGCTGGTGGCCGACCCGAACGTACGGGTGATCAGCTTCACCGGTTCGACCGCGGCCGGCCGCGCGGTCGGCGAGGCGGCCGCACGCCACCTCAAACGGGCGCACCTCGAACTCGGCGGCAACTCGGCGCTTATCGTCCTCGACGACGCCGACCTGGACCTCGCGGTCTCCGCCGGCGCCTGGGGGTCCTTCCTGCACCAGGGTCAGATCTGCATGACCACCGGCCGGCACCTGGTGCACGCGAGTCTGGCCGAGCGGTACGTCGAGCTGTTGGCGGAGAAGGCGAACCACCTGCCGGTCGGCGACCCTGCGAAGGAGCAGGTGGCGCTCGGGCCGATCATCGACGAGCGCCAACGCGACAAGATCCACTCTCTGGTCACGGCGAGCGTCGACGCGGGCGCCCGGCTGGCGGCCGGGGGCACGTACGAGGGGCTGTTCTACCGGCCGACGGTGCTCGCCGACGTCACCCCCACGACACCGGCGTACGCCCAGGAGGTCTTCGGCCCGGTCGCGCCGGTGATCGCCTTCGCCGACCAGGACGAGGCCGTGGCGTTGGCCCGGCAGACCGAGTACGGCCTGTCGCTGGGCATACTCAGCCGCGACGTGATGAAGGCGATGGCCCTCGCCGACCGGATTCCCAGCGGGATCGTGCACATCAACGATCAGACGGTGAACGACGAGGCCGTCGCGCCGTTCGGCGGGGTCGGGGCTTCCGGCACCGGCTCCCGGTTCGGCGGGCCGGCAGCGAACGTCGACGCGTTCACCGAGACCCAGTGGCTCACCGTGCGGGGCACCATCACGCGGTACCCGTTCTGACATCGGAGAGGAGAATGCCGCAGATGCGTACCCAGGTCGGCATCGTGGGAGCCGGGCCGGCAGGACTTCTGCTGTCGCACCTGCTGCACCTGCACGGAATCGAATCCGTGGTGCTGGAGAGCCGCAGCCGTGACTACGTCGAGCACCGGGTCCGGGCGGGCGTCCTCGAACAGGGCTCCGTCGACCTGCTGACCCGCGCCGGCCTCGGCGAGCGCCTGCACCGCGAGGGGCTGCGACACGAGGGCATCGAGCTGCGGTTCGCCGGGGAGTCGCACCGGGTGCCGATGACGGAGCTGACCGGGCGGGCGATCACCGTCTACGGGCAGCAGGAGGTGGTCAAGGATCTGATCGCCGCCCGACTCGCGGCCGGCGGCTCGATCCTCTTCGACGCCGACGTCGTACGCCTGGACGGCCTCGACTCGGACTCGCCGGTCGTCCACTTTCGACGGAACGGGCGCGACGAGGAGCTGCGGTGCGACTTCGTGGCCGGCTGCGACGGGTTCCACGGGGTGAGCCGCGGGGCGGTGCCCGACGGCGTGTTGACCACCTACGAGCGGACGTACCCCTTCGCCTGGCTGGGCATTCTCGCCGCCGCCGCGCCGGCGGTGGAGGAACTCATCTACGCCAACCACGAGCGGGGGTTCGCCCTCTACAGCATGCGCTCGCCGGAGATCTCGCGGCTCTATCTCCAGGTCGCGCCCGACGAGGACATCGCGGCGTGGCCGGACGAGCGGATCTGGGCGGAGCTGCGGGCGCGGCTGGAGACGGTGCCGGGCTGGTCGCTCAACGAGGGGCCGATCCTGGAGAAATCCGTCACTCCGATGCGGAGCTTCGTGGTCGAGCCGATGCAGTGGCAGAGGTTGTTCCTGGCCGGGGACGCCGTGCACATCGTCCCCCCGACCGGCGCGAAGGGCATGAACCTGGCCCTCGCCGACGTCGCGCTGCTCGGGGACGCCTTCGCCGCGTGGTACGACCAGGGGCGCACCGAGCTGCTGGAGACCTACTCGGCCACGGCACTGCGCCGGGTGTGGCGAGCCCAGCACTTCTCCTGGTGGATGACCTCGATGCTGCACCGGCTGGAGCGCGACGACCCGTACGAGGCGAACCTCCAGACCGCCACCCTGCGGTACGTCGCCACCTCCCGCGCCTACGCCACGAGCCTGGCGGAGAACTACGTGGGCCTTCCCGAGGTCTGACCGCCTGGGCAGCCCGAGCGGCAGCGCAGCGTTGTTCAACCTATTCCTGACGGGCGTCAGAAAATTCTTGACATTCAATGCCAGGGTGACTGACCATGGCCAGCACAGCGGCGTGCCCCCACGCAGCGGTAGTCCACCTGCAGATCCGAGGCATCCGCCGGCTCTTGACGCACCCCACCACCCCTGCCCAGGAAGGGCCTCGTCAATGAAGAAGGTTCTGGCTCTCGGGCTGATCGCCGCTACCGCGATCGCCCTCACCGGATGTACCGACTCCGACGCGTCCAACCCGTCCGAACAGACCTCTGGCGAACTGCGCAAGGTACGGGTCGCCGCGCTGCCCATCACCGAGACCGCCGCGCTGTGGGGCGGCATCAAGGCGGGCATCTTCGCCGAGCGCGGGCTCCAGGTCGAGGTGCTGCCCGCCCAGGGTGGCGCGCAGTCCATCCCCGCCCTGCTGAACGGCGACATCGACTTCGCGATCGGCCAGCCCTTCGGCCCGTTCCGGGCCGACCTGCGCAACCTCGGCGTCGTCATCATCGGCAACTACGCCTCCTCCTACGCCACCGGCGACGACATCAACGCCGTGGTGGCCTCGGCGAAGTCCGGCATCAAGCGGCCGGCCGACCTGGCGGGCAAGCGGGTCGCGGTCAACAGCCTCGGTGCCGCCGGCGATGTGACGATCATGGCGGCGGTCGAGAAGGACGGCGGCGACCCAACGAAGATCAAATTCGTGGAGGTCGCCTTCCCGGACGCCCCGGCCCAACTGGAGGCGGGCAACATCGACGCCGCCTGGGTGCCCGAGCCCTTCGTCACGCAACTGAAGAGCCGCGGTGACACCTTCGTCGTCGCGCCCTACCAGGCGGTCGTGCCCGGTCTGGCCACCCTCACCACGATCACCACCAAGGAACGGACCGAGAAGGACGCCAAACTGGTCGAGGACTTCTCGGCGGCGATGAAGAAGACCCTGGAGTGGGCCAAGGACCCCGCCAACGAGGCGGCCGTCCGACAGGCCATCAAGGACAATCTTCAGCTGCCGCCGCCGGTGGCCGAGTCGGTGAAACTCCCGGAGTTCGGTTGGGAGATCGACCGCACGAGCCTGCAGACGCTCACCGAACTCGCGCAGAAGTACAAGGTGCTCGACCAGCAACCCAACTTCGACCGCCTCATCCAACAGCAGTAACCAGCGCGCTCCCGCCCTCCCCGACTCCCCGGGCCGGGGAGGGCGTCGCCGGTCGCGCGACAACGGAGGTGACATGCGCGTCCATTCCGCCCGACGCCTGCGCGCGTTACGCAAGGCGTTTCTGGGCGTCGCCGGCCTGGCCGGGTTCCTCGTCGTCTGGCAGATGATCCCGACGCTGGGTCTGATCAACCCGGACTACCTGCCGTACGTGACCGACGTGCTGGCGCGACTGGTCGAGCAGGTCGTCGACCTCGCCTTCTGGCGGCGGCTGGGCAGCACCATGACGTCCTGGGCGATCGGCCTGACGGTGGCGACGATCGCCGCGGTCGTCCTCGGCACGGTCGTCGGGCTGGTGCCGCCCCTGCGGCGCGCGACCCACACGATGGTCGAGTTCCTGCGACCGATCCCGTCGGTCGCCCTCATTCCGCTCGCCGTCCTGATGTTCGGCATCCAGATGCGTGCCGCCCTCGTCATCATCATCTACGCGTCGTTCTGGCAGGTGTTCGTGCAGGTGATCTACGGCGTCGCCGACGTCGACGCGGTCGCCCGGGACACCGCTCGCAGTTTCGGCCTGACCCGGCGCGAACAGTTGACGCACCTCGTGCTGCCGACCACCCTGCCGTACCTCATGACGGGCCTGCGGCTCGCGGCGGCGGTCGCGCTCATCCTCGCCATCACCGCCGAGATGGTGATCGGCAACCCCGGCCTCGGGCGCATGATCGAGCTGTCCCGGTCCGCCGGAGACGCCACCGGCCTCTACGCCCTCGTCGTGGTCACCGGCCTGCTCGGGCTGCTGGTGAATCTCGTCTTCCGGTTCGTCGAGCGTCGGGTGCTGTCGTGGCACCAGTCCGTACGAGGGGAGGAGGCGCTGTGACCGCGTACACCGGTCGGATCGCCGCCACGCCGCGCGGCCGCACCGTCGGATCCCGCCTCGTGGTGAGCCTGCTCAACGCGTTCGGGCTGCCGATGCTGCTCCTGGTGATCTGGGGGCTGGCGTCGACGAGGGCGACGAGCGGGTTCTTTCCCGACCCGTTGACGATCTCCCGAGCGTTCCTGGACACGTGGGTAGGCCCCGCGTTCGTCGAGGACGTGCTGCCGAGCCTCGCCCGCCTCGGCCTCGGCGTCGCCGCGTCGATCGTGCTCGGCATCGCCGCCGGCACCGTCATCGGCCTGGCCCACTGGTTGCGCGAACTCCTCGAACCGCTCCTGGAGTTCATCCGGGCGATCCCGCCGCCGGTGCTGATCCCCGTGGCCATGCTCCTGCTGGGCATCACGGACACCATGAAGGTGGTCGTCATCGTCTCCGGCGCGGTCTGGCCGATCCTGTTGAACACGATCGAGGGCGTCCGGGCCACGGACAGCGTCATGAAGGAGACCGCGGACTCGTTCCGGGTCACCTGGTGGGAGCGGCTCTGGTTCCTCGTGCTCCCGGCCGCCAGCCCGCGCATCATGGCCGGGGTCCGCCAGGCCCTCTCGGTCGCGCTCATCCTGATGGTCATCTCCGAGATGTTCGCGTCGTCCTCCGGGCTCGGTTACCGGATCGCCTACTTCCAGCGCAACTACCTCATCGCCGAGATGTGGAGCGGCATCCTCCTGCTCGGCCTCGTCGGCATCCTGCTCGCCGTAGTTTTCGGTCTCGTCGAACGGCGCGTCCTGCGCTGGTACCACGGAATCAGGGAGGTCAACCGTGCCTGATCGGAGCACCCTGCTGCGGGTGGAGCACCTGCGAAAGGTCTACGAGTCGACGACCGGCGACGTCGAGGCGATCGGGGACATCAGCTTCACGATGGACGCCGGTCAACTCGTCTGCATCGTCGGGCCGTCCGGGTGCGGCAAGACCACCCTGTTGAAGTGCCTCGCCGGCCTGCTGCGGCCGACAAGTGGCGTGGTCGAGATGGACGGCTCACCGGTGACCGGGCCGAGCCCCGCCATGGCCGTCGTGTTCCAGGAGTACGGTCGCAGCCTCTACCCGTGGCTGACGGTGCGCGGCAACGTCGAGCTTCCGCTGCGACACAAGAAGCTCCCCCGCGCGCAGCGCAACCAACTGGTCGTCGACGCCCTCGACGCGGTGGGCCTGGCGCACGCCGCGCGAAGCCACCCGTGGCAGCTCTCCGGCGGGATGCAGCAGCGCGTAGCGATCGCCCGGGCCCTCGCGTACCAGCCGGAGATTCTGATCATGGACGAACCGTTCGCCGCGGTGGACGCGCAGACCCGGGCGGACCTGGAGGATCTGGTGCGCGAGCTGCACACGAGCCGCGAGATATCGATCCTCTTCGTCACGCACGACATTGACGAGTCGGTGTATCTCGGTCAGCGCGTTCTAGTATTGTCCAAGTCGCCGACCTGGATCCAAGAGGATCTCGCGGTCGATCTGCCGCCGGAGCGCGATCAGATCACCACCCGCGCCCTACCCCGTTTCACGCAACTGCGGACGCACGTCTACGACCAGATCCAGCGGGCCAAGCGCGGGCAGGCTATGGCGCCGGGGGCCACGTCGTGATCGCGCCGGGACAACGGGTTCGTCGGAGGGAGGGCCGTGGGTAGTCGTCAGCCGAAACAACTGCTGCTCGCCTTCTTCGGCGAGCATGTTGTCGACAACGCCACGGGGCCGATCCGGGCGAGCGCCCTGATCAGCGTGCTGGAGGGCGCCGACGTCGCCGCACCGGCGACCCGTGCGACCCTCGACCGTCTCGTGCACAGCGGCATCCTCGCGCGCACCAGGAGTGGCCGGGAGACCCTGTTCTCGCTGACCGAGCACGGGGCCGCGGTGCTCCGTGAGGCGACGGACCGCGTCCGTGGCCCACGGCCGTTCGACCCCCAGGGCAGCGGGTGGACCCTTGTCACCTTCTCGATCCCGGAGGGCCAGCGGATGCTGCGGCACCGGCTGCGCTCGATCCTCACCTGGGAGGGTTTCGCGCCGCTGCGCGACGGGCTCTGGCTGGCACCCGGAGAGATCGACCTCGCCGGGTCGCTGGAGCCGCTACAGCAGGATCTCGCGCCCAACGCCGTGGTCGCCTTCCACGCCCGCGAACTCGCCGGGTTCCCGATCGCCGAGAGCGTGCGCGCCGCCTGGGACATCGAGGCGATCCGGCGCGCGCACCTCGCGTTCATCGAGGTGTGGGACGACCCGGCCGCCGCGACCATGGCACCGAGCGCTCTGACCGTGCGGACGATGCTGGTGGCCGACTGGCTGGCGCTGCTGCGCGAAGACCCGAGGCTGCCGGCCGAGTTCATGGACGCGCAGTGGCCGGCCACCCGCTCGGCGGAGACCTACCGCCGGATGCACGACAGGCTGGCCGAGGCGTCCACCGCGGAGTTCGCCGAGCTCGTCGCCGCCCGTCCGACGGCTAGGCGCCGAAGCGGGCCCTCAGGTCAGCCTTCCGCACCTTCCCCGACGCGGTCCGCGGCAACTCGTCCACGATGACGACGTTCTTCGGCAGCTTGTAGCGCGCGATCCTGCCGTCGAGACACGCCCGCACGGCGTCGGTGTCCACGGACACCCCCTCCCGTACGGTGACGATCGCCCACGGCACCTCCCCCCAGCGGTCGTCCGGCACGCCGATGACCGCCGCCGAGGTGACCCCGTCGATCTCGCCGAGCAGGTGTTCGAGTTCGGCCGGGTAGATGTTCTCGCCCCCCGATATGATCATGTCCTTGAGTCGGCCGGAGATGTAGAGGTAACCGTCGTCGTCCAGGTGGCCCAGGTCGCCGGAGCGGAACCACCCGTCGGCGGTGAACGCCTCGGCGGTCGCCTCCGGGAGCCCGTGGTAGCCGGGGAAGACGTTGGGCCCGGCTATCTCGATCTCGCCCACGACGCCGGTGGGCACCACGGCACCGGCGCCGTCGGTGATCCGCACGTCGGTGAAGAAGTGCGGCAGACCGACGCTGCCCTGCTTGGCGCGGGTCATCGCCGGTGGCAGCGCGGTCGCACCCGGCGCGGCCTCGGTCATGCCGTAACCCTGTGAGAACGACAGGCCCCGCGCCTCGTACGCGTTGAGGATGCGGGCCGGCACCGCCGAACCTCCGCAGGTGAGCTTGGCCAGCGTCGACAGGTCGGTGCGGGCCCAGGCGGGATGGTCGGCGATCAGCTGGTAGGTGGTCGGCACGCCGCTGAGCATGGTGACACCGTGCCGCTCGATCTGCGCGAGCGCGTGGCCCGGCTCGAAGTTCTTCTCCAGGACCATGGTGGCGCCCTTGAGGATGACGGGGAGGGCGCCCATGCCGAGCGAGGCGACATGGAACAGCGGCGAGATCATGAGCGCGACGTCGGTCGAGACGACGTCGTAGTCGACCACGCAGTTGAGCGCGACCCAGGTGAGGTTGCCATGGGTCAGCACGGCCCCCTTGGCCCTGCCGGTCGTGCCCGAGGTGTAGACGATGGCCGCCGGATCCCGGTGGGTGGTGACGGCATGACCGGTGAACCCGTCAGCGGCCCGCGCCAGCGCGGCGAGCCCCGGGCTGGTTGCGGCGCCCTCGCCGGTGACGACGACGTGCGGGGTCCGGGCGGCCGGCGCGGCGGAGGCCACCGGCACCAGGAAGTCCGGGTCGTGGATCAGCACCCGCGCGCCGCAGTCGCCGAGGATGTAGGCGATCTCCGGTGGTGCCAGCCGGGTGTTGACCGGGACGAAGACGGCCCCGATCTGCGCGGCCCCGAACATCGTCTGGAGGAGGTCCGGGCTGTTCTCACCGAGGTAGGCGACGGCGTCACCCTTGCCGACGCCCCACTCCCGGAGCACAGCCGAGATGCGGTCCACGCCGTCGGCGAACTGTCCGTACGTCATGGTCGCCCCCTCGCCGTGGATGAGGGCGACCTTGTCCGGGGACTTGAGGCGGCGCTTGGCCATCCAGGCGCCGATTCCGTGCTGGTGCATCAACAACCTCCTGGTGGTGAAGGTGGTGTGCTCACCCGGCTCGGTGGACGCCCCGGGCTCAGGCGTAGAAGCGGTAGAGCCCCCGCGCGACGACGGCGGGCTTGCTGCCGCCCTCGATCTCGATCGTCTGGTCGACGACCAACTGGTAGCCGCCGCGAACCTCGACGACCTCCACGATGGTCGCCTGCATACGCACCCGCGACCCGACCACGACCGGCGCGGGGAAGCGCACCTTGTCCAGGCCGTAGTTCACCTTCGTGGACACGCCCTTGACCTCGAGCAGCTCGGTCCAGAACGGCACGGCCAGCGAGAGGGTGAGGAAACCATGGGCGATCGGTGCGCCGAACGGCCCGGACTTCGCCCGCTCGGGGTCGACGTGGATCCACTGGTGGTCGTCGGTGGCATCGGCGAACAGGTTCACCTGGTCCTGGGTGACCGTCCGGTACGCGCTGTGGCCGAGATCGGTGCCGGCGAGGTGGGCGAGTTGGTCGTAGGTGATGGTCGTCGTCATGGCGCTTCCTCTCGTCGTTCCCGGGCAAGACCCAGCAACCGGGCCGCGTTGTCCTTCAGGATGCCCGGGAGCACGTCCGGCTTGAGGTCGGTGGTTGCCACGTCGCGCAGCCACCGGTCGGGGGTGAGCAGTGGGTAGTCGGTGCCGAAGAGCACCCGTCGCTTCAGCACGGAGTTGGCGTAACGCACCAGCTCGGCCGGGAAGTACTTCGGGCTCCAGCCGGACAGGTCGATCCACGTGTTGTGCTTGTGCGTGGCCACCGACAGGGCCTCGTCCTGCCAGGGCACCGACGGGTGGGCCATGATGATCTGCAGGTCGGGGAAGTCCGCCGCGATCGGGTCGAGCAACATCGGGTTCGACAGACCGAGCCGCAGGCCGTAGCCGCCAGGTGTACCCGCCCCGATGCCGGTCTGCCCGGTGTGGAAGAGCGCCGGAACGCCCGCCCGCTCAAGGAGGCTCCACAGCGGCGCGTACTCGTCGTGGCTGGGATCGAAGCCCTGCACGGTGGGGTGGAACTTGAAGCCGCGTACGCCCTCTTCCTCGATCAGTCGGGTGGCGAGTTCGAGGGCCGCTTCGCCGGTGCGTGGGTCGACTGACCCGAAGGGGATGAGCACGTCGGCGTGCTCGGCTGCCGCGCGGGCGATGTCGGCGCTGGACAGCGGCTGGTGCCTCAGTTGCGTACGCGCGTCCACGGTGAAGACGACGGCGGCCATGGTGCGCTCGCGGTAGTACTGCGCCACCGCGTCGACGGCAGGTCGTGGCCCGTCCGTCCGGAAGTACGTCGATACGGCTGCCACGAGCGGCTCGGGCAGTGAGGCGTGACCGTGGTCGTCGACCTCGATGTGCACGTGCATGTCGATCGCCGTGACGGTGTCGAGGTCGATCGCGGGCTGGTACATGGGCGGCAACCTTCGTCGGGCGGGCCTCGTCGCGCGGCCTCGTCGGGCGGGTCAGTCGGTCGCGGGCTTGAACTCCTCGGGGAGTTCGGGGAAGTGTTCACCGACGCTCTGCGTGGCCCCGGCGAACGTCGTCGGCCAGGCGTCCTCCAGCGCCTCGTAGGTCCAGCCGCCCTCGCGGTGGGCGGAGAGCGCCGGCTCCGGGTGGGTCCAGATCTGGAGGCGGTCGCCTCCCACACCGATCACCTGCCCGGTCACCGACGCCGCCGCGTCGGAGCCGAGGAACGCGATCAGCCCGGCCACGTCGTCCGCCGTGCCGAACCCGAGCTCGTGCCGGAAGAAGGAGGGCATCGGCTCACCGTTGGCCTCGGCCCGCACCGCTGCGGCGAAGTAGGGGACGGTGGCGGTCATCGCGGTCGCGGCGACCGGGACGACCGCGTTGGCGGTGATGCCCGCCCGCTTGAGCTCAAGCGCCCAGGTGCGGACCATGCCGACGATGCCCGCCTTGGCGGCGGCGTAGTTGGTCTGGCCGAAGTTGCCCCGCTGTCCCGTGGGTGACCCGATGCAGATGATCCGGCCGCCCTCGCCGACCTGCCGCATGTGTTGCACCGCCTCGCGCACGGTCGTGAAGGTGCCGCGCAGGTGCACGTTGATGACAGTGTCGAAGTCGTCGTCACTCATCTTCCACAGCACGGTGTCGCGGAGGACGCCGGCGTTGGTGACGAGGATGTCCAGCCGCCCGAAGTGCTCGACCGCCGTGCTGACGAGTGCCTTCGCGGTCTCGGTCGGGCCGACCGGTGCGACAACGGCGACGGCTCGGCCGCCGGATGCCTGGATCGCCTCCACGGCGTCCGTGGTGACCTCGGCGTCGATGTCGTTGACCACGACGGACGCGCCCCGCCGCGCCAGCTCCTGGGCGTAGGCGAGGCCGAGACCCCGCCCGGAACCGGTGACGATGGCGACTTTGCCGGCAAGTGACATGGGGGCAACGTTATGCAGAATTTGATCGGGCGTCAACGATTTGCAGTATGTCTACACCAGACCCGCGCCCGAGCTGCCCAGCGTCCGCGAGAGCACCCGGCCCGCAGCCTGGACCAGCGGGGCCAGCGCCACCGGGTCAGCCCGGTCATGGGCGACCACCAGTGAGATCGCCGCCACCACACCCTCCGGCGCGCGGATCGGAGCGGCGACCGAGAGGGCGTCCATGGTGACCTGACGATCGCTGACCGCGTACCCGGCCCGCCGCACCTCGGCGAGGCAGCGACGCAGCCGCCCCGGGTCGGTGATGGTCAGGTCGGTGTACCGCTCCAGCGGCGCGGACAGCACCTGCTCCTGCACGTCCACGGGCGCGTGCGCGAGCAGAACCAACCCGACGCCTGTGGCGTGCAGCGCGAATCGGCCGCCGACGCGGGTGAGCACGGGTACGGCGTGCCGTCCGGCGATCCGTTCGATGAAGACGAGTTCAAGATCCTGCCGGACGGCGAGCTGGACGTTCTCGTGAGTCACCTCGTACAGGTCCTCCATGACCGGAAGGGCCAGCTCCCGCAGCCCCAGACCGCGCGGGGCGAGCGAGCCCACCTCCCACAACCGCAGACCGATCCGGTAACGCCCGTCGTCGCCGCGCTCCAGCGCCCCCCACTCGACGAGCTCGGCAGCCCGGCGGTGCACAGTGGACAGCGGCAACCCCGTGCGACGAGCCAGCTCGCTCAGGGTCAGCGCCGCGCTCGCGGGGTCGAACGCGCCGAGCAACGCCAGCACCTTGCTGGTCACCGACCGCCCCGGTTGCGCCCGCATCTCGCCATCATCCCCGCCCGCGCCGGCCGGTCACAGCTCCAGTACGAGCCGGGGCGTACGGGCCCGGGAGACGCAGATCATCATCGTGTCACCGGCGGCCCGCTCCTGTTCGGTGAGCAGGCTGTCGCGATGCTCCGGAGTGCCGGCGAGCACCGGAGTCTCACAGGTGCCGCAGGTGCCCTCCCGGCAGGACGAGAGGACCTGCACCCCGGCCTCCTCCACCGCCTGAAGGATCGGTGTGCCCGGCGGCACCGTCACCGTCCGCCCGGAGAGCGCGAGCTCGACCTCGATCGCCGTCTCCTCCCCGCCAACGGCGTCATCCAGCGGGGTGAAGCGCTCGACGTGCAGGCAGCCGGGCGGCCAGCCGCGACAGTGCTCCTCCACCGCCCTGACCAGTGGCTCCGGCCCACAGCAGTAGACGAGCCCGGTGTCGGGCCGGCCGAGCAACCCGGCCAGGTCGAGCAACCCGCACTCGTCCTGCGGGTGCAGGCTCACCCGGTCGCCGTACTTCTCCCGCAGGGCTGCGGCGAAGGCCATCGTGGCGCGGCTGCGTCCCCCGTACACCAGCTTCCAGTCGGCGCCAGTGGCGTCGGCGGCGGCGACCATGGGTCTGATCGGCGTGATGCCGATTCCGCCGGCCACGAAGAGGTAACGCCGCGCCGTGACAAGCGGAAAGTTGTTGCGAGGCCCGCGCACCCGGACGCTCGCGCCGACGGTGAGCCGCTCGTGCACCAGCCGTGAGCCGCCACGCCCGGCGGGCTCACGCTGCACCGCGATGCGCAGGGCGGCCCGGTCAGCCGGATCGCCACAGAGGGAGTACTGGCGTACCAGCCCGGCGCCGAGGTCCAGGTCGACGTGCGCGCCCGGCGTCCACTCGGGCAGGTCACCGCCGCCCGGACGGCACAGGCCGATCTCCACCACCTCCGCGGCCACCTGGTCCCGGCTGGCGACCACCAACTCCGCCCCGGCCAGATCGTCGGTCACGCTCGCACCGCCAGCCGGCTCGGCGGGCCGGGCACCGGCACGGCCGCCGCCCGGTGGCCCTCCGGGTGGGCGAGCAACCACTCCCACAACTCGACAGGTTCCTCGGCGACGCGCTCGGCGCCGCAGTGGCAGATCCCCCGCAGGGTGTCGCTGCCCGGCACCCAGTGGATCCGGTAGACCCGGTCCCCGGTGAGCACACCTGCGCGAAAACTCACCGCGTCGCTCCCACCGTCCCCGACCCGACCATCCGGGCCAGCAACCGCCGCGCGGCCAGGCCACCGGTGTCGATGTTGATGCTCAACTCCTGGTACCGGTCCGGCTCGGCCGCGATCACCTGCTCCAGGATGTTGAGCGCTGTCACGTCCTGCATGACCACTGTGTGGTTGCTCTGGTGCAGGTACTCGCTGACCGACTCGTCGTCGATCGCGAAGTCACGCGCCACCGCCCAGAAGTCGTACGTGGTGTGCTCGGTCGACGGTGTGATGGCGTACACGATCTCGGCGTGAAACGCTTCGCTGTCCTCGCCCTCGGCGGGTGGGAGGACGCCCTGCGGCGCGATCCGGCTGTGCAGGAGGTAGAGGCAGGGCGGGTGGTACTCGATGTCCTGCCACCGGGTGATCCGGCCCTGGATCCCGGTCGAGCGCGCGTAGAACGGCGGGCACTCGGCGTCGTCCATGTGCCGACTCACGTAGACGACGCCCCGGTCGTCGTCCACCTCGGTGGTGATCGGGGTGTTCGCCACCTCCGGCGTGCCGATGTAGCCACCGTGCAGATAGGTCTCGTGGGACAGGTCCATCAGGTTGTCCACGAGCAGGCCGTATCGCGCGTTCAGCGGCGCCATGCCCCGCACCACCGCGTACCGCGGGTCGGCCAACCACGGGGCGCGGGGAATCGCCGCCGGTTCGGCCCGCTCCCGGTCACCGATCCAGACCCAGATCAGAGAATCCTGCTCCACCACCGGATACGAGGCGACCCGCGCGGTCCGCGGGATCCGCTGTTGACCGGGTACGAAGACACACGCTCCCGTCGGATCGTAGGTGAAGCCGTGGTAGCCGCAGACGATCGTGTCGCCGTCGAGCCGGCTCTCCGACAGGGGGTAGCGCCGGTGCACGCACCGGTCGGCGAGCGCCACCGCCTCGCCGGCACCGGTGCGATACAGCACCAGCGGCTCACCGAGCACCGTGCGGGCGAGCAGGTTCCGCCCGACCTCGCTGCCGTAGGCCGCCACATACCACTGGTTGCGGGCGAACACCATGAGAGCGGGCCTCCTCGTGGACGTACGTCGATGAAGCCGCATCATCCCGTGCGCTGCCCCCGGCCGGGACCGGCGCTTTCACTGGGTGAAAGAGCGCCGGTCCGGCCACCGCGTCTCGTCGCGGGGGTCAGCAGCCGATCCGGCTGGCGCCCATGGCGAGGCTCTGCGCCACCCCCGGCCGGGCTCTGCTCGGGCAGTGTCGCGTCGTCGGAGGCGCGGTTTCACTGCAGGGCACCGTTCTGGCCGCCCAGCCGCAGGTCCCGGTTGCCGTCGGCGGCGTCGGTCATGGCCACCATCGTGGTGTGCTCGGTGGGCTGGGCGGGCCCGCCCTCAATCTATTGACGCGAACCTATTGAATCAAGCATCGGTCCGTGCCGGTTTCCGGGTTGACCTTGGCCCGCTGGGCAGGGCGTCGACCCTCCTGGCCAGGCGCTTCACGGGTGTGAAAAGGCTCTCAGGATGGCTCGAGTTTCGCACTATCGGCGCACGATCACATCCGGTTACGGACACGCGTCCTGACCTTGAGGAAGGCGAAGAATAGATGAATCCGCGCAACAATCCAGCCCAGGGCCGCACCCCGGTCACCGAGGCTGCCGTGGCACGGCTCGCCGCCCAGACGGCGGGACCCGTGCTGCTGCCCGGCGACGACGGGTACGACGCCGAGTGCGCGTCATACAACCTCGCGATCCCGCAGCAGCCGGCGCTCGTGGTGGGCGCCGCGGGTGCCGCCGACGTCCAGGCCGCGGTCCGCTTCGCCGCCGAGCACGGCCTGCCGGTCGGGGTGCTCGCCACCGGCCACTCCGCGCTCCCCTCGGACGGAGCGCTGCTGATCACCACCCGCCGGATGGACGGGGTGGTCATCGACGCCGAGGCGCGTACCGCCCGGGTCGAGGCCGGCGTACGGTGGCAGCAGGTCGTGGACGCGGCGACCGCGCACGGGCTGGCGCCGCTCAACGGAGCGTCTCCGACCGTCGGCGCGGTCAGCTACACGCTCGGCGGTGGGTTGGGCCCGATCGGCCGCACCTTCGGCTTCGCCTCCGACCACGTCCACCTGATCGAGATCGTCACCGCGGACGGCGAGCTCCGCACGGTGACCGCGACCGACGAGCCGGAGCTGTTCTGGGCGCTGCGCGGCGGTAAGGGCAACTTCGGGGTGGTCACCGCGCTGGAGTTCGCCCTCTTCCCGGTGCGCCGGCTCTACGGCGGTGGCCTCTTCTTCCCGGGCGAGCAGGCCGCCGAGGTGCTCAAGGCGTGGGGACGGTGGACCGCCGGCGTGCCGGACGAGCTGACCTCGTCGGTCGCGCTGCTACAGCTGCCACCGACCCCCGAGGTACCCGAGCCGCTCCGCGGCCGGCTGGTGGCGCACGTACGGATCGCCTACCTCGGCGCGGCTGAGGAGGGCGAGCGGCTGATCGCCCCGCTGCGCGCGGTCACCCCGACGCTGATCGACTCGGTGACCGACATGCCGTACAGCGCGGTCGGATCGATCCACGCCGACCCGCCGACCCCGATCCCCTTCGTGGACCGCTCGGCGTTGCTACGGGAGTTCACCCCGGAACTGGTCGACACGATCATCGCCCAGGCCGGCCCTGGCACGGGCAGCCCGCTGACCGTGCTGGAGATCCGGCACCTCGGTGGGGCCCTCGGCCGCCGTCCCGAGCCAACGAACGCGATCGACCTGGGGGACGCCGCCTTCACCTTCTATACCGTCGCGATCGGTGGCCCGGACCAGGCCGAGGCGTTCCAGGGTTACCTGACCCGCCTGCTGCAGGCCATCCAGCCGTGGAGCACCGGCGGGCGGTTCGTGAACTTCCTGGGCGCCAGCGACGCCACTGCGGAAGGGGTTCAGGCGACCTACCCGCCGCAGACGTACGAGCGGCTGGCTGCGATCAAGCGCCGCTCCGACCCGACCAACATCTTTCGCGTGAACCACAACATCATCCCGGGTTCGAACGAGTAGGGGCGGGCATGGCGGAAGGGTGCTGAGAGGCAGTCACGGCGACCACTCAGCACCCCTCGCCGCAATGCGGCCCCGGTCGCCGCCCCTGACCTGGATAGCCCTGCTACGCACGGCATTCCGCAAGTCATCTACGGGAGTGTTTGCTTGCCTGACCGCTCGTTCCCGGCGAGGACATTTTCCTCTTCCCCTCGCGACGGCCACCCGCGCGGCCGGCTGACCCCACCCGATGCCGGCGCCCGGCGCGAGGACCACTCTCCGCGCCGAGCCCGTCCCCGTCCTGCGGCACGGGCCGGATCGGCCGGCGCCCGCAGGACGGGTGAGTGAACGTCACCGTACGGAGGCCAGGGCGAAGGGGAACGTCACCCTGGTGAGGTCTTCGGAGACGGCCCACAGCCGTTGCTGGATGGCTACCTCGTACGACTGCGGGCTGGAGGTGACCAGCCGGGGGTGGCCCATGATCTCGTTGCGTCCGCCGGGGCCGTAGTACTGGCCGCCGAGCGCGGCGGGGTCGGTGGCGGCGCGCAGGGTCGGCAGCGCGCCCATCGCCGGCGTCTGGGTGATCAGCGGCGCGAGCCAGGTGAGCGGAAGTCGGAGGGCTGCGGGGGTGTTGCGGGCGAGTTCGGTGCTGGACATGCCGGGGTGCGCGGCCACCGCGACGGTCGTGCCGTGCGTGGCGAGTCGGCGTTGCAGTTCGTAGGTGAACATCAGGTTGGCCAGCTTGGACTGGCCGTAGGCGCGGACCGGGCTGTACGACTGCTCGAATTGCAGGTCGTCGAAGTGGATCGCGGCGCGGATGCGGTGGCCGGTGCTGCTGACCGTCACCACGCGTGAGCCGGGCACCGGCAGCATGAGGTCCAGCAGCAGCCCGGTGAGCGCGAAGTGGCCGAGGTGGTTGGTGCCGAACTGCATCTCGAAGCCGTCCCGGGTGGTCTGCTTCGGGGTGTACATCACGCCGGCGTTGTTGATCAGCAGGTCGATTCGGTCGAGCCGGGACCGCAGCGCGGCCGCCGCGGTCCGGACGGAGTCGAGTGAGGTCAGGTCCAGCGCCTGCACTGTCACGTCGCCGGTCATGCGGGCTGCGGCCTGCTTGCCCTTCTCGACGTTGCGCACGGCGAGCACCACTGACGCCCCGCGCTCGGCGAGTGCCTTGGCGGTCTCGTACCCCAGTCCGGTGTTGGCCCCGGTCACCACGGCCACCCGCCCGCGCTGGTCCGGAATGTTCGCCGTCGTCCACTTCTCGGCCATGACAGGCTCCCAACTAGGTAAAGTACCGAAGGTATCTTGTGCCGACAACGCTAAGGTACCTTCGGTACGTTGTCAACGTACCGAAGGTACCTAAGTTAGGCTGGTGATCGTGACTTTCCAGCGGGCGCGGACCGAAGAGCAGCGGGAGATCCGTCGACGGGCGATCCTCGACGTGGCGTCGGCGATGCTCGACGAGATGCCGGTGGCCGCGGTCACCCTGAACGAGCTCAGCCGCCGGGTCGGCCTGGCGAAGCCGAACGTGCTGCGCTACTTCGAGTCTCGCGAGGCGGTGCTGCTGGAACTCCTGAACCGCTTCCTACAGGAGTGGCTGACGGACCTGGCAGGGGAGTTGGCCGCCGGCGTCGACGAGAACCTGCCCATGGCCGAGCGGGCGACAGCGGTGGCCGAGATCCTCGGCCGCTCACTGTCTGACCGAACGGTGCTGTGCGAGCTCTTCGGCGCACAGGGCAGCGTCCTGGAACACAACGTCTCCGTCGAGGTCGTAGCGCGCTACAAGCGCGCCTCCCTGGAGCGCCTGACAACCATGACCGCCCTGATCGAGAAGTACCTGCCGGAGCTGGGCGAGAACGCCACACTGTTCAGCCTGCAAACCATGGTCATGGCCGGCGCACTGTCGGCGTACGGCACTCCCCCACCCAGCCTGCAGGCGGCCTACCAGGCCGAACCCGACCTGGCCCGCTTCCACCTGGAGTTGAGCGACTACTTGAGGCAGGCACTGATCGCAACCCTCCTGGGCGTGCTACCCCGCCGCTGACCTGTGGAGACCCGATCGACCGGACCGCCGGCACCACGATCGTGTTCGGGAGCGCCCGCGGGGCCCTGCCCGCCGGCCATGGGGCTACGCACGCCCCGGAGGGCCAGCGTGTGACTCCCGCCGCCCCTTCCGGGCGGGCTCACGGCGGCGGTGAACGCCGCGAGCCGGGCGCGAAGGGCGGGTCTGGGCATGGCGATCCTCCGGGGGACGCGGAGTCGGGCCGTTCGGTACGCCCGACTGCCGGTGCCGATTTCTCACCCTCCGCGCCCGGGCGTTCCACCCGGAGGTGGGATTGACTCACATCGATTCGAGCAATGATCGGCGCAGGACCGCCGTCCGGGATAGCGGTCGTTCACCACGCGCCAATGCCGACGTTTCGCCGTCTTCCGCCCTCGGAACGGGCATGGGGAAGTGGCGCCAATACCACCCCCGGCCCAGAGCCCGTCGGTGACGACAGTCCGGGCGGTACGCAGGCTTTGATCGGTTGCGCCAGTCGGGTCGACGCCTTGGTCCACATCGACGTGCGGGCTCGGTTGCCGGGGGTGGCCACCCGACGCTGGCACGGATGTAGCCGATTGTGACCATGGGGTCACTCCTCGCATACTCCTCCCCGACATGTTCCGGTCGAGTGGAGGAACACATGCGTCTCCGATCGTTCGTCACCGCAGCACTGGCTGCCGTACTGGCCGCCAGCGCACTCGCGCCGGCGGCACCTGCCGCGGCGGCCACCGCCGACCGGTGGGGGTTCGCCTACGTCAAGGACCCCACCGTTCCGGCCTGGACCGTGCTGGACACCACCCGGCAGTGGGGCAGCTGGAAGACGGCATTCCCGGCCGCCTGGGCCGACGGCATCAAGCTCGCGCCTGGCCGGTTCCAGGTCCGCTTCCCACAGGTGGGCACCGGCTCGCGGGGCGTGCCGCACGTGACCCCGGTGAACCGGAGCGGGCACTACTGCGAGGTGGTTCGCTGGTTCCAGTCCGGCGCCGACGAGATCGTCGACGTGCAGTGCCACAAGCCCGGCGGCACTCGCGAGGACACCCCGTTCACCGTGCTCTGGACGACCAGCTCGGGCGTGGTGCCGGCCGCCACCTCCCACGCGTACGTGCAGTGGGCCGGCGGGGTGGTGCAGTCGTACAACTCCACGGGCGTGGTGAACACGGTCGGGCCGATGGGCGTCGGGCAGTACCTGGTGCGGCTACCCGGCGTGGGGCTTGCCGGGCTGCTCGCCGGTAACGTGCAGGTCACCGCCGTGCAACCGAACGCCAGTCCCACCCGATGCAAGGTCGACACCTGGAACCCGGTCGGCACCGAGGTGCAGGTGCACGTCTTCTGCTACAACCAGGCCGGCGCGTTCGTCAACACCGACTTCGTCCTCTCGTACCACCGCCAGCGGTCGGTGATTGGCTCCCTCGGTCCTCCGTCGTACTTCGGTTACCTGGGTACCGCCGTCGGCGGGCCGACCAACGACAACTCGGTGCTCGGTGTCGGTGCGAACACGGTGGCATCGCTGGCGCCCGCCGGCCGCTACCTGGCGACGTTCCCGCAGATCGGCATCAAGGAGACGCACGCCCAGGTCGTGGCACAGGGCCGCGGCAGCAACTACTGCCACCTCACCCAACCCTGGACGTACACCACCAACGCCGACGTTGACGTGATCTGCTTCGACAACGCTGGCGTGGTCACCCCGCACCGCTTCCTGGCCACCTTCACCTCCCGGCTCTGACGCCGGTCAGCGTCGGCGGCGGCCCTCCTCAGGCCGCCGCCGACGCCGCCGGCGTTACCCGGGGTCCACGCAGGAGGCCGGCGACGCCTCGGATGCTGTAGGTGCTCATGAAGTCGTAGACGTCCAGCGCCTCACCGAACTCGTCCTCGATCCTCGAAAGGATCTCGACCGCCACTATCGAGTCGCCGCCGAGGTCCAGGAAGTCGTCGTGCACGCCGATCCACTTCAGGTTCATGGTGCCGGCCCAGATCGACAGGAGTCGTTCTTCGATGCGGTCGACCGGACCTTCGAACAGGGTGCACGTGCCGGCGATGACGGCGGACCGGATGTATTCGGTGTCGAGCGCGTCGCCGGCGAGCGGCATGGCGTCGACGAGTAGCACACCGTCCAATCCGCAGCACGCACCGAGCCGGTCCCACACGTAGCCTCGGAGTTCCGGCCCACTCACGTACTGGGAGAACTCGACCACGCCAATCGTGGCGTCCCGATCATCGTGGCGTATCGTCGTCGCCCGGGCATCACGCACGGCCGAATGCCCCCGCAGGGTGGATGCGAGCTCTGCCAAGCCAACCATCAACCGCTCCTTCAGTAACGGCGGCAGTCCGAGCCGTCGGCGCGGATTGACAACAGTCGCCAATGTGCCACGGAAGCTTGAGTGGTCGCAGAGACGAATCGGCAGAAATTCCGGAAGAGGTCGACCGCCGTTGCTTCTTCCCGCCTACCCTTGCCCGCGCCGATCGAATCGGACCACAATTCACGCCGACGGGTGGCGAGCCTGCGACCGTTCGCTATTCGACGCACGTTGTCGCCGGCCCCAGGGGGTAATGCATGATGAACGAGATCAGCTACGCACAGTCATCGCTTGTCGAGGAGGACGTGCCAAGCACTACTACGGAGCGGGTCATCGCCGAGGTGTGGGCCGAGGTACTGAACCTTGACGAGGTCGGACGGCACGACAACTTCTTCGACCTCGGCGGCCACTCGGTGCTCGCGACGCAGGCCGTGGCCAGATTGTGCGTCGCCCTGGGCCGGCACCTGCCGGAGCGAGCCTTGTTCGACTGGCCGACCGTCGCGACCCTGGCCTCGGCCCTGCCCGGTTATCCCATCGCCGAACAGGACGCACGTATCAAGCGCAGGTAAGCGACGGGTCCGGTGGGAGCCGGGACTCGGGTGCCCCGGTGGCGACGTGGTCGAAGCCGGGGTAGCCAACCCGTACCGACATGGGGCACACCAACCCCGACCATTACACTCCAGCAATAAGACCATCTATAACCTGCCAAACCGCCCCCTGCCGAATTGAGGTTACTCCGCAGTATCGCAGCTCGGCGTCCCGCTCGAGTCCGCCCGCTTGCCACCCGAACGGCGACCGAGGCAAATTGGATTGACGTTAGTCGTTCCGTGGTACCGTATGCTGCCGGCATGGTGCGAGTCGAGTTCCGGGTTCTTGGAACATTGGAAGCCGTGGTCGATGGTTCCCCCGTGCCGATAACCTCCCCGCGACAACGTATAGTGCTGGCCAATTTGCTGATGGCCGCCAACCATGTCGTGACCGTCGAGAAGCTGATCGGCGCCGTTTGGGACGATTCCCCGCCGCCCAGCGCGCGTGGTCAGATCCAGATCTGCATCTCCGCGCTGCGCCGGGCTCTCGGCAGTCCGGAGGTCATCGACACCAACCCACTCGGGTACGCCATCCGGGTGGCCCGCCAGCAGCTCGACTACCTCATGTTCGACGACGCCCTCGCCCAGGGCCGGTCCGCCGCGGCCAAAGGGCGGCTGGACGAGGCGCTGACACACCTGGACCGCGCCATCGACATCTGGTCCGGCCCGGCGTTGGGCGGAGTGCCCGGCCGGGCCGCGGAAGTCGTCTCCCACCGTCTGGAGGAGCGGCGGATCATGGCGCTGGAGGACCGCGCCGAGATCCGCTTGGGCCTGGGCGGTCATCGGGAGCTTGTCGAGGAGCTGGTCGCGTTGACCACGGAGTACCCCCTGCGGGAACGCCTGTGGGGGTTCCGGATGCTCGCTCTCTACCGGTCCGGACGGCAGGCTGAAGCGCTGGCGACGTACCGTACGGCCCGCACCAACCTCGTGGGCGAACTGGGCATCGAGCCGAGCCAGTACCTGCGCAAACTGGAACGCGCGATTCTCAGCCAGGACAGCAGCATCAGCGGCGACGTGGACGACAGACGTACCGGGACCGCCACAAGCGTGCACCGTCCGCAGGAGTTGCCCGCCGATCTGCCGGACTTCGTCGGCCATGCCGCGCTGATCGACACCCTGACCGCCACCCTGACCAGCGAGGACACCAAACAGGTACCGATCGCGGTCATCACCGGCGCACCGGGCTGCGGCAAGACCTCGCTGGCCCTGCACGTCGCGCACCTGTTACGGACCAAGTTCGTCAACGGCAGCCTCTACGCCTGCCTGTACGGGAGCACCGCGCAGCCACGCTCGACCGACGCGGTGCTCAGCGACCTCCTGCACGGACTCGGCGTTGCCCCGGCGGCGATCCCGGTCGCGGCCGGGCAGCGGATCAACCTACTACGCAGCCAGATGGCGACGCGACGGCTGCTGATCGTGCTGGACGATGTCGGCAACGAGGACCAGATCGCCGACCTGCTCCCCGGCGTGCCGGGTCCGGCGGTGCTGATCACCAGCCGCCGCAGGCTCGCCGGCATCCCGGGCGCACGGGCCGTCGATGTCGACATGATGTCGGCCGACGAGAGCCTGACCCTGCTCGGCCGAATCTGCGGGGAGCAGCGGGTCGCCGCGGCGCCCGACGCCGCGGCGGAGCTGACCCGAATGTGCGGCGGACTGCCCCTGGCCGTGCGGATCGCCGCGGTCCGACTGGCTGCGCACCCGCACTGGGCGGTTGGCACTCTGCTGGACCGACTGCGCGACGAGCGGTCTCGGCTGGACGAACTGTCCCACGGCGACGTCGCGGTCCGCTCGCTGCTCGCTGACGTGTACGAGTCACTCACCGAACCGGCACAGACCCTGTTCTGGCTCCTCAGCGCACTGGAGATACACGAGTTCAGCGCCTGGACCGCGGCGGCTCTGCTGGACTGCGACACGAAGCGGGCGACGGCACTCCTCGACGAGCTCGCGGACGTCCGGCTGCTGGAGGCCCACTTCTCCGCGCTCACCAGGCAACCCCGCTACCGATTCCACGAGTTGGTGCGGGTGTTTGCGAGCGAGCAGCGGCTGAAGCAGGACGACAAGGGGAAGTGCACAGAGGCGGTCACGCGGTCGCTCGGCGCTCTGCTCGCCTTCGCCGAGGAGGCTCATCAACGGATCTACGGCGGACGCTTCGCGGTTCTGCACGGCACGGCGCCCCGATGGGCCGGCGCACGTGCCGAGTTCGACCGCTTCCTCGGCGATCCGACGGCCTGGTTTGACGAGGAGCGCATCACGCTGGAGGTGGCGATCCGCCAGGCGGCGGAGCTGGAGCTGGACGAGCTGTGCTGGGAGTTGGCCGTCGTTTCGGTCACCATGTATGAGAGACGCGGCCTGTTCGCCGAGTGGCGTACGGCGCACAACATCGCGCTGGAGGCCACCAGCAGGGCCGGCAATCGCCGGGGAGACGCTGCCGTGTTGGCGTCGCTCGGCTCGCTGGGCGTCGCCCAACACGCCGAGGACGACGGCGACAACCTGCTGCACGCCATGAGCCTCTTCGAGGCGGCCGACGATCAGGCCGGGTCGGCATTGACGCTGCGCAACCTTGCTCACCTGGACCGAATCCAGGGCCGGCCCGCCGTGGCGGTGCTGCGTTACGAGCAGGCCCTGGAGAAGTTCCGGACAGTAGGCGACCTGGGCGCACAGGCCCATGTACTCAGTGGACTCGCTCGTAGCCATCTGGATCTCGGTTCCCCGGAACGGGCCGAAATGCTGGCGAAGGAGTCGCTCGCACTGGGTGAACAACTCGGTAACCGGCGCCTTCAGGCACAGGCCTTGTACCGGCTCGGTGAGGTGTTCGCCGACGCAGGGCAGTCGCTGGCCGCGAGAGCCGTCTTCCAATCGGCACTGGATCTGGCTCGGGAGCAGGACGATCGCGTCGGCCAGTCCTATGCCCTCAACGGCCTCGGCGGGGCCATGTTGGAGCAGAACGAATTCACCGCGGCCGAGATTCATTTCAGCGAGGCGGTCGAGATCTGCCGAATGACGCACGAGCGGAATGTGCACGCACACGCCCTGTTTGGGCTCGGGCGGGTATACATGGGCCGGGGCGAGTTCGATACCGCGGAACATTTCTTCGTGCAGGCCGCTAACGCATTCGCAATGCAGGAGAACAACCCGTGGCACTCGCGTTCCATCGAAGAGCTGGGCGCGTTGCGCCGGGCCGCCGGCCGGCTACCGGCGCGGAGTAGAAACGAGCCGACCGGAGAGAGGTGAAGCGGGCCGCCATCAGCCCCGCTGGCCGGCCAGCCGCCAACGTTCGAGCTTCCCGGCGGCCGAGCGCGGCACCTGATCGACGAACGTCACCCGCGTCGGCACCTTGTAGTTGACCAGACCGGCCCGGCAGTGCGCCATGAGCTCGGCGCTACTGACCGAGGCTCCCGGCTTGCAGACGACGTAGGCGCCGACAGTCGACCCGAGCACCTGATCCTCGGTTGCCACCACCACCGCGTCGAGCACTGCGGGGTGTTCCAGCAACTGAGCCTCGACCTCGTTGGGGTAAACCTTCTCGCCGCCCACATTGATCACGTCGTGCCGCCGGGGGGCGAGGAACAGATAGCCGTCCTCGTCGAGCCATCCGAAGTCGCCGACGCTGGCGAAACCGTCGGCCGTCGTTTCCAGCACCTGGCTGCCGAGGTACGCGTCTCCCCTGGAGACCCGACCGGCGCGCATGAACACCTTGCCGGTCTGTCCCGGGCCGAGCCGGTTCCCGGCGTCGTCCCTGATGCTGATCTTGGTGAAGAACCCACGACCCACCGTTCCGGGCCGCTGTTGCCATTCGTCCCCACGCACCAGGGTGCCGCCGATGTTCTCGGTCGAGCTGTAAACCTCGTACAGATGTTGTGGCCCGACCAGCTCGATCCACCGCTTCTTGGTGAACGAGTCGCACGACGCCGCCGTGTGCATCACCGTGCGCACGCTGGCGAAGGACGCCGGGTCAGGCTGGAGAAGCAACAGGATGGTGCGCATGTGCGCCGGGGTGAGCTGGATCCATTCCACCGCGTGGCGCTCGACCAGTTCCACCGTCCAAGCCGGCAGAAAGTACGGCGGCAAAATGGTGGTATTGCCGTCGAGGAGTCCGTCCAGCAGCGTGGTGAACGGGGCCGCATGGTGCAACGGACCCAGAATCAGTTGCCGCTGGCCGGATCGCCAACCGGCGCGACGGCGCAACGGCAACGGCACCTGGTGCCGATCGTAGTCGAGCGGTCCGGGGCGAATCGCGATCTTCGGCCGGCCAGAGCTGCCGCCGGTCGGCAGCAGGTAGGCGATCCGGCTGGCCACCGACGCGGGCGACCGCGCCGGCCGGCCCGCGTCGGCGTCGGCGTCGGCGTCGGCGTCGATGAGCTGGGCCCGTCCGTACGTCTGACCGATGAAGTTGAGGAGCTTCTCCCGCTCGGGTACGGGCGAGGCCGGGTTCAGCGGCAGCAGTGGCAGCTCCGCGGAGAGGACGGCCACGATGTCGACCACCGTCTGGATCGTGTTGTTCGCCTCGATCGCGACCACGCCCGGACCGGTACGCCGGGCGGCGGCATCCACCAGTGCGTCCGCCCGCCGGCCGCTCCGCTCGGCCAACTCCCGCCACGTCAGTACCTGCTCGACGGAGTTCCCGTCGAAGCCGACGACCGCGGGCTGATCGGTAGACATCTCCGCGATATCGGTGATCCGCTGACGGATCGATACGCTCATTCGGGCCTCCCACGATCGAGTGCGTCGTCATCCACCCGGCGGTCGGCGACATGCCGGACGGGCCGGCCGAGTGGACGAAACACAAGCCCACGCGGCAGACCGAGCCGGCGCACACATGATGGACGCAGGTCGATGGTGGCTCGCGCGGCCCGGCGCACGCAGAGAACAACCGGCAGAACAACGCACTGGATCCGATCCGCGAGTCGCTGCCGGTCCTTCTCTACTGCGCGGCGCGGACCGCTCAATAGCCTGGCGCACATGGTTTCACCAGGGCATGTCGACAGTGCCGCGCCGAGCACTCGGGCGACGCCGACCCATCAGGCAACCCGTACCCGCGGTCCCCGCCGCCGGGAGCGATCGGTGAGCCTGGTCCCCCGGCCATCGGTGACCGTGCGGTTCAGCGGAACGCGATCGGCCGAGGGGCCGCTCAATATCGGCCAATACAACGTTCTGCAGTGGCTGCGCGGTGAGTCGGAGCAGTTCTTCGCGGCCGTCGCGGGGGAACTCGACGTTCCGGCCGCAGCCGTGGTCGACGACGTCGCCGAGGCACTCGCAGTCCTTATCGAACGGCACGAAGGACTGCGTACGACGTACGTCGACGGCGTCGAACCGCAGCAGTTCGTGCACGCCACCGGCGACCTCGTCGTGGAGGTCTACGCAATCGAGGCCGCTGACCCACAACTCGTCGACCGGGCCGGCCTGTCCCGGGACCTCACCCGGCGGTTGCGCGCTGCGGGCGCGTACCGCATCGGCGAACTGCCGGTCCGGGCCGCCCTCGCGGTGCGGCCGAGTGACGCGTCCACCAGCTCCGCCTGGGTGGTGCAGGCCGCGGTGATCGGCTGCTCGCATCTCGCTGTCGACTACCAGGCAATGGAGATCATCAAGCGGGAGTTCGCGGACCTGATCCGTGATCGCACCGCACGACCGGCCGGTGGACCACCGATCCAGCCGTTGGACCTGGTCGCCCTGGAACGCACACCCGCGGCCCTGCGGCGCGAGGAATCAGTTCTGAGCTACTGGAAAGATCGGTTCTCCCGCATGCCGCAGTGCCTGTACCCCGTTCCGCGGGTCGCAGCCGGCAACGGGTCGGTAGCCGTCGAGATGACCTCCACCGCGGCCGGGATGGCGTTGCGAGCGGTGACAGCGCGCACCAGGACGAGTCGCGCCAGCGTCGTGCTGGCTGCGATCGGCGCGGTGCTCTCGCACCGGACCGGCACCCGGGAGCTCGTGCTCCCCACCCTGTCCGCCAATCGCTTCGAGCCACACCTTCGGCAGCACGTCGGCAGCCTCGCGCAGCTCGCGTTGATCACGCTCACGATCAGTGACACCACCTTCGACCGCCTGGTCCGGCAGGCGTGGGCCGCGGCGGTCGACGCGAGCCGGCACGGACGGTACGACGTGGACCGGCAGAGTGCCATCGCACGCCGGGTCGAACACGAACGCGGCGTCGTATTCGACTGCGAACCGTTGTTCAACAACCTTGTCATCGAGTCCGGTCCGGCGACCGGCAGGGCCGTGGCATCGGTACCCACGCCGGGTGAACTGGACGTCACGCGGCGCGCGACGCAGCTCCAGCGGCAGCCGATGCCCGTCGGGACCACGCTGATCCGGTTCGATCTCTACGAGACCGACGGACAGTTGCGTCTCGGCTGTTGGAGCAGCGACACCGGCCGCATCTCCGCCGACGAGGTCGAATCGCTGCTCGTAGCGGTCGAGAACCTGTTGATCGCGGCCGGGTCCGGTGACCTCGACGCCCGAGGGATCCGCGGCTCGATCCCGCTCAGCCCGGTACAGCGGGGCCCCGGCTGGCTGCTCGTGGACGGCTGCTGGGTCGAGGTGGCCGAAGTGCAACGGCTGCTCGACGATGAGCTGGCGTCCACCGGTGCCAAGGTTTTCGCAGCCGTGAACGGCGTGCCGTTGGTCGCTCATCTGGCGCGGACCGAGACCGTACGCACGCCCGAACAGGCCCACGCCGCGTGCATGGCAGCGCTGAAGGCGTATCCGACGGCAATGGCACCACAGAGCTACGTCATCTGCGAACGCGTCCCGGATGACCCCGATGACCCGGCCGCATGGATCGACGTGTGCTGCCAGGGATCCGGCCGGACCGTCAGAACCGCCGACACGGGGCTCTGCTGATCCCCACCCGACCGCCAGGTTCAACGAAGGGAGCCGACCGGTGACCACGAGCAAGATCACGCCCGCGCGCCTCATGCCCGCGGTATCAGCCGATGAGTCGGCACTGCCCGGTGTGCTGACCGCGCCCACCGACGGCGTACCGGCCGCGAGTCATCTCGCAGGGGTCCGGGACTCGGTCCGGCGGCAGCTGCGCACCCACGGCGCGGTCCTGCTGCGCGGCTTCGACATCGGCAACGTCAGCGGCTTCGAACGAGTCGTCCGGGCGGTGTCCGGCGAACCCCTGTCCTACGCCGAACGATCGTCACCGCGCAGCACCATTGAGGGCCAGGTCTATACGTCGACGGACTACCCGCCGACCGAGGAGATCTTCCTGCACAACGAGAACTCGTACCAGGCGGCCTGGCCGTTGACGTTGTTCTTCTACTGCATCACCCCGCCCGACACACTGGGCGCCACTCCGCTCGCCGACACCCGCCGGATCCTACGGTCGATCGACCCGGCCGTGCTGGAGGAATTCACCCGGCGCGGCTGGACCGTGGTACGCAACTTCACCGAGGGCTTCGGCGTGCCGTGGCAACAGGCGTTCAACACCACCGACCGGGCCGAGGTCGAGCGCTACTGTGCGCGTAACGGTGTGGAGGTTCAGTGGATCGGGCGCACCGGCCTGCGTACGACGGCCCGCCGACGGGCGGTGCATCAGCACCCTGTGACCGGCGAGACCGTCTGGTTCAACCACCTCACGTTCTTCCACGTGACCACGCTGCCCGAGGAGGACTGCGAGGGGTTGCGGGAGATGTTCGACGAGGCGGACCTGCCCACCAACACGTACTACGGAGATGGCGGACCGATCCCCGACGAGATCGTGGCGCACCTGCGCGACTGTTACCGCACCGCCCAGCGCCGATTCGACTGGCAACGTGACGACGTACTGATCGTCGACAATATGCTCTCCGCCCACGGCCGTGAACCGTTCACCGGATCACGCAGAATCGCCGTAGCGATGGCCGAACCATCGACGGTTTCGTAACGACAGGTGGCACAACGACGGAGGGCCACCTCTGTGGCGGCCCTCCGTGAACCTCTCCGGGTGAGACTGATCAGCCCCACGGAGTGTCGCCGATAACGGCGACCACCGATGTGGGCGGCGTGGCGATCAGGCGCGGACCGGAAACCATTGAGATTCGCAACTCAGTACCCCTTGTCTGCTTCGGCTCTCGTGCCGGCTGCCGCCGACAGATTCGAAGCTATGGCCGGCCGTTTTCGACTCCCCATCACGACGCTTTTCTCGCCGGCCGGGACCTGCCCGATCGGCGATAGCGATATGGAGGCGCCCGGAACGACGACTGAGCAAGAATTGCCTACTCTCCGTCAACGAAGGCGACCTTCCTCATGGCCTCATGGTTGGACCACCGGACCGATACGCCGCATGCCGGCACGGCGGCGCTGATCTGCATACCCAGCGCCGGTAACGGCGACTTCCAGTTCGATCGGTGGCCCGACACCGTCGGCCCGTGGTGCGTTGTCCGCACGCCGGCCGCTGGCGGCCTGGGCGGCGAAGCACCGGGGACGAGCTCTGCGGCCTCAGCCCCGCCGGCGTCATCAGGGCTGCCGGAGCGGGCCGCGGAGCTCGTGGCCGACCTCATGCGCCGAGGGGTCGAGCAGTTCGCGTTGTTCGGCCACGAGAGCGCCGCGCTGCTCGGCTACCAGGTCGCGGTCGAGTTGGACCGGCGGGGCGCGCCGGCACCGCTGCGCCTGTTCGTGTCGGGCTGTCCCGCACCCCAGTATCTCAGCCGATATGCCGGCGAGGCGCACACCGAACCGACCGACGACGAACTGACCGAGCGCGTGCTGGCGACCGCAGTGGCCATGGGCGGCAACCCGCTGCCATCGATCGTCGCGACCGGCGTGCATGCGCTCCGGGCCGAACTGGCTGCGTTGCGGGGCTATCGGATGCCCCGCCCGGTGCCGCTGCGCTGCCCGCTGACCGCGATTCGGTGGCTGGGCCAGGGCATCGAACCGGAAGCACTGGCCGGCTGGTCGACGTACGGGGACACCGACCTGGTGCAGTTGCCCGGATCCGGGTTGAGCTATGCGACCGAGCCGGCCGACCTGTTGCGGGTCATCGCCGACCGAGCGCCGGCCGGTGACATCCGCCGGCCAGCCGAGTGGTGACAGCGGCACCCGATCGACTCACTCCGGCCCACGCCGTGGCCTGCGGCTTCACTCCAGTGTGAAGCCGCGGACGACAGACTCAGATCAACCCGGCCTCTACCCCGCAGGCCACGGCGTGGGCGCGGTTGCGAACCTGCAACCGCGCCATCATGTCGTAGATGACGTTCTTCACCGTGTGGTTGGAACACAGCAGTGACCGGGCGATCATCGCGTTGTCCTGACCCTCGGCCATCAACGCGAGCACCCTCGTCTGCCGGGGCGTCAGCGGTGACCGGCCAGCCGCCCGGGCCGTTCCGGCCGGGTGCGGCGTACCGACGCCACCGAGCACCCCGACCAGCACCTCGTGCGGCAACCGGACCTCCCCGTCCCGGGCCGCCTGCAACGCGGCGGCCAGACGGCTCGGTGTGGCGTCGGCGAACCGGAGCATCACCAGAGTCCCCGAACGCAGTACGCGGACCACGTCCGCCGTCGAGAAGCGGTGCGCGATCACCAGCGTCCCCTGCGGCGCGGACCGCGGCTGCGGCGGGCACGCCACCAGCGCCTCACTCACCGTAGCGACCGCCGTGACGATGACGGTGTCCGGTGATCCGTACGGCTCGGGCACCGACGTGACGCCGGCCTGCCGCAGCACGGCCAGCACCTCGGCCCGAATGGTTGCGTCCGGGGCCACCACATGTGCGGTCGGCGCCGTCCTGCTCTTCTCTTGTTCGCCGTTCACAACATCCCGGCCCGCAGGGCGAAGGCCACCGCGTGGGCCCGGTTGCGCAGCCGGAACCGCCGCGTGATGTCGTGCACGACACTCGTCACGGTGCGCGTCGAGTAGCACAACTCCTGCGCGATCTCGCCGGTCTCCCGGCCGTCGGCGAGCAGCCGCAGCACCGCGCGCTCGCGGTCGCTGATGTTGGACGCGAGGGCGCCGGCGGGAACGGCCGGCGCGGCGAGCAACCGGTCGAGCATGTCCGGCGAGACCGTGCAGTCCCCCGCACCGGCGGCCAGCACGGCGCGGGTGAGCCGGTCCGCGGTCGCCTCCCGGCGCCGGAGCAGGCCGCGCGCACCAGCCGCGATGGCCCACAGCGCGTCGGCCGGCTCCACCTCGGGCACCACGAGCACCACCTCGGGCCGGTGCGCCCCGGCACGGACGGCCCGCACCGAATCCAGCGTGTCCTGGCCCATATGGTCGACCACCAGGACCGTGACCGCGGCCCTCTCCCGCGTCGTCACCACGGTGATGTCCGGGCACCCGAGCATCGCGCTCGTCACGCCCGCCTCCAGCACGGGGTCGGTCGCCACGACGTTGACCCACATCGGTTCGCCCATCACGCCTCCTTCGTCGCCGCGCCGTGGCGGGGCGTGGCGTCGGAATGTCCTGGGCGTATGGTTCCGCGACGAGCTAACCGGTCGCTCTCGGCTCGCTGTCAGCCGCTGGCGCAGGACGATAGCGGGGCATCGACTCGCTATCGTCGCGCAGCGCCGGTCGTCCTGCCCTGGTACGCCGAACGGGCCGGCTCAGACGGCGGTCGACCCGGTGGCGGCAGTCCGCGCCCACCGCCCGATAGCTGGCCCGGCCGCCGTGCGACTCACGTCCCGCGACACGATCGACGAGCGGCAGGCGACAAGAAGCAACGACAGTCGACCTCTTCCCGTATGTCTGCCGATGCTTCTCTGCGGTCGGTCGTGCCTCCGTGGCACATTGACAACCGTTGTAGATCCGTGCCGAAAACGCGGATTGCCGCCGTTGCGGAAGGAGCGGGCGTCGACGCAGAGCGCGACCATCCCGTCAGGCAGGTCCAGGTGAGGCCGACGATGTCGACGACCTTGTTGGCGTACGCCGGATCCCTGGAGAGTTCGAAGGTGTCGGACCGACGCGGGATCGCCGGCCTCCTGCATGGACGGACGCGAACCGGAAAAGCAAGGGTCGATACCGAACAATCGCCGAATCGGCGGGACGTGGGTGAATAAGTGATCAGTTCTGACGTCAGTGAAATCGCCGCGGATCTTGCTGCGAATGCCACTCTCCTGGAGATCGCCGAGAATCTGGGGCTTTCGCCGCTTCTCGATCGTGGGACGCCGTTCACGCTGGCCGAGGCAACGACCGCCGCCGGCGTTCCCGAAGCTCGCACCCTGCTCTTCCTGGGCGCCATGGTCGCCGCCGGGCTGCTCGATCGCGACGCCGAGACCGGGCCGTTCGCGCCCTGTGCGGAGCTCGCGGACCGGCGGTACGAGGCGGGTTACCTCTCCTGGTCGCTCAACGCGAACCGTCCGTACATCGATCACGCCGAGCGGTTCCTGCGCGAACCGGAAGCGGCCGGCCGGCAACACCAGCGCGACGGCCGACGCGTGGCGGTCTCGTCCCGCTGGATCGGCTCGCACGGCTTCTATCCCGGCGTGTTGTCCGAGATCATCAACCGCAAGCCCCGGCGCATCGTCGATCTCGGCGCCGGCGCGGGCGCGCTTCTGATCCGGCTCCTGACCGAACTGCCCACCAGCACCGGCGTGGCCCTGGACCTCAGCTCGGGGGCGTGCGAGGAGGCCGAACGCGCCGGTCGCCGCGCCCACGTGGGCGACCGGCTCACGGTGGTCAACCGGTCCGTCGAGACGCTCGTCGACGACCCCGGTCCACTCGACGGCGCGGACATCGTCCACGCCGGCTTCGTCATGCACGACGTCGCTCAGACTCCCGAGGTCTTCGCGGGGGTCCTGCGGGCGTGCCGCGAGCACCTCGCCGACGGCGGCTGCCTGGTGGTCACCGATGCGGTGCCGTACGTGGACACTCCGGGCGAGCGCGCCTTCAGCGCCCTGTTCAGTTACCTCCATGAGAGCTCGATGGGTGTACGGCTGCCGGCCGAGGACCAGTGGTGCGACCTCTTCCGGCAGGCCGGTTTCTCCGACGTGACCAGCACTCCGCTGCGGATGCCCGGCAGCCGCCTCTTCGTGGCCACGCGATGAGCCGGAACGGCGGATCACCGGCCCTGGCGGAGCACGACGCCGAGCGCATGGCCATGGCCCTGTACGAGGCGCGGAGGCAAAACGTGCCGATCGCTCCGCTCACCGACGCCTGCCCCACGCTCGACGCGGCGGGCGGATACGCCGTCCAGCGCAGGCTGACCGAATTGCTGATCTCCGACGGCGAGCGTGTGATCGGCTACAAGGCAGGGCTCACCTCCGCCTCGATGCAGGAGATGTTCGGGGTCCACGCCCCGGACTACGGCCCGGTGTTCGCCTCGACCGTCCGCACGGACGGTACGCGCTTCGCTCGTGGCGAGTTCATCTCGCCGAAGGTGGAAGCCGAGATCGTCTTTCGTCTGGCGAGCCCGTTGACCGGTCCCGGCGTCACTGTGGAGCAGGCCCACGCGGCGATCGGAGAGGTCGCCGCCGGTCTCGAGATCGTCGACTCCCGGATCACGGATTGGCGTATCCGGCTGGGCGACACGATCGCCGACCTCGCCTCGAACGGCGCAGCCGTGCTGGGACGCCCGATCCCGGCCCGCGCGGAGCTGGACTACCGGCTCGTGCGAATGGCCTTCCGCCGCAACGGGGAGCTGGTCGCGTCCGGCCGGGGCGCCGACGCTCTGGGTGACCCGGTGGCGGTGGTGGCGTTGCTGGCGAACCTGCTGGGCGAGAGCGGCGTCACGCTGGAGGCCGGGCAGCTGATCATGACCGGCGCCCTGCACGCCGCGGTCCCGTTGAGCCCCGGTGACACCTACACCGCCGAATTCGATCATCTGGGCACGGTCACTCTGCACGTAGCGAATGCGTAGTCACGACCCCGGCAGGAAGGCGATCCCCTCGATGAACTCAGAACGACGGCTGTCAGTTGGGGTGCTCGGCGCCGGGCTCATCGGCGTCGACCTGGCGATGAAAGTCGAGCGGTCCACCGCACTGGACCTGCACCTCGTCGCCGGCCGGGCGGCCGAAAGCCCGGGCCTCAAGCAGGCCGCTCGGCTGGGGCTGCCGGTCGCGAGCCGGGGCATACGTTCACTGGCCGACCTCGACGAACCGCTCGACGTGGTCTTCGACGCCACCAACGCCGGCTCGCACGCCGAACACGCCGAGGCGCTGGCGCCGCTCGGCACGCTGCTGGTCGACCTGACGCCCAGCCGGATCGGGCGCATGGTCGTCCCCACCGTAAACGGCGCGGACGTCGCCGCCCACCGCGACCTCAACATGGTGAGCTGCGGCGGGCAGGCGTCGGTGCCGATCGTCCGGGCGATCGCACTAGCCCACCGCATCGATTACGTGGAGGTGGTCGCGACCGCTGCGACGCTCAGCGTCGGCCGTGGGACCAGGCTGAACCTCGATGAGTACGTGGAGACCACTCAGGACGCGCTCCGCGAGTTCACCGGCGTCGGGGACGTGAAGGCCATCCTCAACATCAGCCCGGCTCGTCCTCCGGCGACCTTCAGGGTGGCCATGTCCTTGGTCGGCGAGGGGCTGACACACGATTCGGTGCGCCCACTCGTGGCGGCCGCCGCCGCCGACGTCCGTGCCTTCGCCACCGGCTACACCGTGACGAGCTGCATCGTGAACGACAGCAAGGCGTTCATCGCCGTGGAGGTGACCTCCGCGGGCGACCAGATACCCGCCTACGCGGGCAACCTCGACATCATCAACTCCGCAGCGATACGGGTCGCTGAGCGTTGTGCGGTGGAACGCCGATCGATCGAGGTCATGGAGGTGGTGTCATGAGCCAGCAAGCGGCGGAGAGTTCGCCGAGACGACCGATCCTGATCCATGACCCGACGTTGCGCGACGGACACCACGCCGTCCGCCACCAGCTCGGGCGGGAGCAACTTCGCGCGTACGCCAGGGCCGCGGACGCCGCCGGGATACCCGTCGTCGAGGTGGGGCACGGCAACGGCCTCGGCGCCTCGTCCCTGCAGGCCGGCCGAGCCCTCCTCAGCGACGAGGCGATGCTGTCGGCGGTCCGGGATGCGTTGACGACCAGCAAGCTCGGTGTGTTCATGCTGCCGGGCTGGGGCACGACCGAGAACATCCGGCAGGCCATCTCGTACGACGTCGACCTCGTCCGTATCGGCACCCACTGCACCGAGGGCAACCTGGCCGAACGGCACCTCGGGCTCCTGCGCGACGCGGGCGTCGACGCACACGGCGTGCTGCTGATGAGCCACATGGCGAATCCCGAGCGCCTGGCCGAGGAGTGTGCGCGGCTCGTCGGGTTCGGCGCGACCGGCGTGGGCATCCTCGATTCCTCCGGCCACTACCTGCCGACGGATGTGACCACGCGTATCACGGCGATCCGGTCCGCCGTCGGCGTGCCGGTGATGTTCCACGGACACAACAATCTCGGTATGGCGGTGGCGAACTCGATCGCCGCCGCCGAGGCAGGCGCCACCATCCTGGATGCTTGCGCGCGGGGGTTCGGCGCGGGAGCCGGCAACACGCAGCTGGAAGTTCTCGTACCCGTGCTCGAACGGCTGGGCTACGACACCGGCATCGACCTCTATCGGCTGTTGGACGCGGCGGACATCGCCGAACGGGAGCTGATGCCCGCGCCGCCCACCATCGATTCGATCGGCGTGGTGAGCGGTCTCGCCGGGGTGTTCTCCGGGTTCAAGAACCGGGTGCTGGACGTCGCCGCCCGCGAGGGCGTCGATCCGCGCGACGTCTTCTTCGAACTCGGCCGCCTGCAAGCGGTGGCCGGACAGGAGGACCTCATCGAGGACGTGGCGCTCGCGTTGCATGCCGGGTCCACGGGCCGGGGTGAACGGATGGCAAGCCATGTTTGACCAACTCAAGACCATCCTGGTCGAGGATCTGCAGATGCGGGCCGAGGACGTCGTTGCCACGGCCGATCGCGCCGAGGTGGGCCTCGACTCCCTCGCCGTGGTCGAGCTGTCGGCCTTGCTCCGCAAGCGGCTGGACATCGAGGTCTCCGACTACGAACTGCTGGAACTCGCGACGGTCGGCGACATCGCCGATCTGGTCGCGGAGCGCTGTCGTGCGTGAGGCCGCGGGACCGACCGCGCCCCATGCCGTCACGCGGGTCCTGTCGCGCAACGAGTCATCGCACAGCCCGTTGCCGGACATCGTCGCCGCGGTCGCGGCGAGCGGCCGGGACGTCAACCGCTATCCCGACCCGGCGTGTGCCGACCTGACCCTGGCGCTCGCTCACCGGCACGGTGTCACGCCGGATCGGGTGGCGGTGGGCGCTGGGTCCTGTGCGTTGCTCCAGGCGCTGTTCCAGCTCGCCGGGCCGGGTGCGACGGCCGTCTACGCCTGGCGATCCTTCGAGTACTACCCGATCCTCGCCGGCCATCTGGGGATCCACTCGGAGCGGGTGCCGCTGGCCGACGACGCGCACGACCTCACCGCCATGGCCGATCGCATCACCGCCACCACCCGGCTGGTCGTCGTCTGCAATCCCAACAACCCGACGGGCACGCTGGTCGGCCTCGACCATCTGCGCGCGTTCCTCGACCGCGTCCCGCCGACCTGCCTGGTGGCCCTCGACGAGGCGTATTTCGAGTACGTCGACGCGCCGGTCGGGACCGGCGGCCTCGCGCTGTGCGACACGTATCCGAACCTGGTGGTCCTGCGCACGTTCTCGAAGGCGTACGGCCTGGCAGGACTTCGGGTCGGCTATCTCATCGGCGCCCCGCGCATCGTGGCGTCGCTGCGCGAGATGTCGCTGCCCTATGCGGTGAGCGGGCCGGCCCAGCACGCGGCAGTCGCTGCCCTCGGCCTCGAGGAGGTGCTCCTGACGCGGGTCCGAGAGACGATCGCCGAGCGTACCCGCGTGCGGGCGGCCCTGCTGGCCGACGGCTTCGCGGTTCCCGTCAGCCAGGCCAACTTCGTGTGGCTCGGGCTCGGCGAGAACGCGGGCCCGTTCGGCCGTTGGTGTGCACAGGCCGGCATCGAGCTGCGGGTCTTCGACGGTGACGGCGCCCGGGTGTCGATCGGTTCGCCCTCGGACAACGACGCGTTCCTCGCGGCGGTACACCAGTGGCGCGTCCGCAGCGCACCGGAATTACTCACGACTGGAGCGGTGCGATGATGCCAGAGAACACAGCCCTTTCCCGGAAGGTGATCGTCGCGCCGGGAATGTGCAGCGGTGGCTCACTGATCTTCGGGCGAATCGGTGACTGGACGTGGGAATCGGTGGCCGCGGCCTGCCGCACCAACGTGCACGCCGCCCGTACCACCGAGGGCCAACCGACCTACCTGTCGTTCTACTACTACCGGGTGCGTGGCGGGAAGGCCGTTCATCCGCACGGCCTGGCCTTCGGCGACGAGCTCGAGGTGACGTCGAGGGTCTTCCAGTTCGGCGGCGGCTCGGTTCTCACGTTGCATCGGCTCGCGCCCGCCGGCTCCGGCCTCGGCACCGCGTTGCTCGATCCGGCGGAGGTCTACGAGACGCCGAACCCGGAGTGCATGTACGCGGAGACTCTCAACCGGTGGATCGCGCGTGGCCATCCGGACAGCAACCGGGTCCTCACCGAGACCGTCCCCCACGATTTCGACTACGCCGATCTGCCGCGACTTCCCAATCAGTTCTCACCGCGTACGCTCGTCGGCCGCGCCCGTCATGCGGGCAGCTTCTGCACTCCGGGGCCGGCGGGATTCACCGTCGCCGGGGACGGCGAGACCTTCGAGTACGCACTGGACGCCGTACGGGACATCAACGGCGCCGGGCTGGTCTACTTCGCCTCGTACTTCTCGATCTTCGACACGGCGCTGTTGCGTCTGTGGCGCGGGCTCGGCCGCAGCGAGCGGCAATTCCTCCAGCGGCGGGTGATCGATCAGAAGGTGGGCTTCTTCGGCAATGCCGACCTGGGCTCGCTCTTCACCATCACCGCGCGGAGATGGCAGAACGTCGCAGACCCCCTCTCCGAGATCGCCGACCTGCAACTCCGCGACTCCACCACCGGTCGGCTGCTGGCCATCGCGGCGATCGAGACGGAAACGCCATCGACGCCGGCATGAGGGCGGCGTCGACGGCGACAGGTTGCGGTCCCGGTCAGCCCCGCTGACCGGCCTGCCGCAGGCCACCGCATGGGCGCGGTTGCGAACCTGCAACCGCGCCCATCATGTCGTCGATGACGTTCTTCACCGTGTGGTCGCTACCCAGCAGTGGCCGGGCAGTCCCCGGGGGGGGTCGGCTATCGGGACCGTGACCGCGGCTTTCTCCCGCGTCGTCACCACTGTGATGTCCGGGTAGACCTCGACCCACGTCACACCGTCCTTGAATCGTGGGTGAACGGTTCCGCGAGGAACCAACCCGGCACTGTTGCCACACTGTCCGCCATAGGCACTGGGCCCGAGCGGGCTATCGAGCAGCTGCCGTCGCGTCCTGCGCGCTGGTCGGCGCCACGGGACTGAGACGTCGCAGCTCCACGGGACTGAGGCGCCGCAGCGCCACCACGAGGTTGACCGCCGCGAGGGTGGACAGGGCCGCGAGGACGAGCAGGGTCGTCGTCACGCCGAAGCGGCCGATCGCCATCCCGCCGGCGAGGAAGCCCAGCGGGCCGGCGATGTTGCTGATGGTCATGACCGCCTGGATCACCTTCACGCGGATGTCGGCCGCGAACCGAGTGGCCAGGATGCTGAAGAACGGGGCGTTGGACAACGGGAGCGCCGCACCGGACACCGCGAGCGCGGCGACCAGGACCGGCACCGGCACGTCGAACAGCAGCACCCACCATGGAAGAACGAGTTGGAAGGCGGCCAGGCCGAAGACCAACGCCGGGGACAACCGGCTGCCGATCAGATAGCTGACCGCCGCCCCGGCGATCGCGCCGGCGCCGAAGCCCGAGAGCAGCAGCCCACCGACCTTGGCATCGCCACCGAAGCGGTCGAACGCCAGCAGCGGCAGCGCGAGCATCAGGACCCGCATGAGGAAGCCGAAGCTGACGGTCGAGACCATCACCCGTCGAAGGAAGTCGTCCCCGCGCAGCGCGCGTACACCGGCCAGGATTCCCGTGTGGGCGGGCTGCTCCTGCTGTGGCGGCGGCGGTTGCGTCCGCCACGTGCGCGGGACGAACCACCACAGCAGCAGACCGGACAACGCGTAGGTCGCGGCGTTGAACCACAGCACCTTCTCCGCACCGAGCGTCGCGATCAACACGCCCGCCACGGCCGGGCCGGCGAGCGCGGCGACGTTGAAGCCCCCTTCCAGCACGCTGTTCGCCCGCATCAGCGCCTTCGGGTGCGGACCGGCGAGCTCGGTGGTCAGGTCGCGTTGCGCGGCGAAATAGGGCACCCCGAGCACGCCGATCACCGCGACGATCGTGAGGAGCAGAGGGAAGCTGAGCCGATCCATCGCGGCCAGCACAGGTACCGCCGCGATGGCCGCGGCCTGCGCGAAGTCGGCGACCACCATGGTTTGGCGTGCGCCGAACCGTTGAATCACCTCGCCGCCCGCGAATCCGAGCAGAGCCATGGGCAACACCGACACGGCGAAGACCAGACCTGCCCGCGGTGCCGAGTTGGTGCTCTCCAGGACCAGCCACGGCATCGCGAGCATCGTCATCTGGACCCCGAAAGCGGAGCCGCCGCCGGCGGCGTACACCGCCGCGAGTGCCCGTCTGGCGGGGGCTCGTCCGGGCGATTGCGCGGATCGCATCCCGTTCACCGTCGCCCGGCCGGCTTCTCGATCAGCGCCGTCACGATGCGGGCGAGGTCTGCCACGTACTCCTTCATGACCGAGAAATGTTCACCCTTCATTCGATGGACCCCCACCTCGGCGGTCCGTTCGCGCCACCGCTCCAGGTAGTCGCTGAAGCTCTGTCCGGAACTGACGACCTCGTGCGCGCCCAGCGCCAGTTCGTCGCTCACAATCAGATCCAGGTGACCGGCGTAGGGGCGATCACGGTAGGACAGCACCATCTCCATGACCTCCTCCCACATCCGCGCGGCGGGCAGCCACATCGTTCCCGCGCCGCGCTCGGGCAGCGTGATCCCGTCGTTGCCGACGATGTCGTCCACGATGTGTTCGAGCAGCGCCAGCGTCTCCTGCCGAAGCACCGACGTGTCCTCGTCCGGCGGCGCCGCGTCGAGCCGCTCCAGGTTCGTCACACACTGCTTGATCAGGGCGTACTCGTCCCAGAGGTGCCCCTTCTGCCAGGCGTCCTGCCCCGGGTCGAGCAGGATGAAGGTGACCTCCTCACCATCGGCCATCAGCCGGTTGGCCATCTCGCTGCTCACCCCGCCGCCGCCACACCAGCTGAAGATCCGGTACGGCCCGTGCGGAACGGCCTCCAGCAACTCTGCGACGTACCGAGCCGCCATCTCCTCCGTGGACGGGACCAGGCCGGTCGACGGGTCACGGCCCGGCCATTCGAAGGCGACCACCGGCAGATCGGGGTCGAGGTGCTCGGCCAGCCGCCGGTACCAGTGCGCGCTGCCGCCGCCGGGATGCACGCACACCAGTGGCGGCTTGTCACCGGTACGGCGCAGCCAGAGCAGTGCCGTGGCCGGCAGCCGCTTGCGATCGATCGACTCGGCGAGCGCCGCGAGCGTGCGGTGTTCGACGAAGGATCGAACGGTCGTCTCGATGCCGTGCCGGTCCCGCAACATCGCGATCGCCCGCAACGTCAGCAGCGAGTGCCCACCGAGGTCGAAGAAGTCGTCGTCACGGCCGACGCGGGGCAGGTGGAACACCTCGGTCCAGACGTCGGCCACGGCCAGTTCCGCCGGGGTGCGCGGCGCGCTGTACTCCCGTGCCGACGTTCCCGCCGCCGGCCGGGGCAGCGCGGCCCGGTCGAGCTTCCCGTTGTTGTTCAACGGGAGCCGGTCCAGGCGCACCCAAGCCGTCGGGACCAGGAAGCCGGGCACCCTGCTCCGCATCAGGTCACCGAGCCGGGCGGGGTCGGCCGGTCCGTCCTCGTCGAGAACGACGTATCCGACGAGCTGCTTGATCCCGTCCACGCCCTCGTACGCCGCCGCCGCAGCCGCCCGCACCGTGGGCAGCTCGGCGATCGCGACCTCCACCTCGCCCAGCTCGACACGGTGTCCGCGGATCTTCACCTGGTGATCGCGCCGCCCGACGAAATGGACGGTGCCGTCCGGGTCCTGGCGGACGATGTCCCCGGTGCGGTAAAGCCGGTTTCCCGGTGAGTCACCGGACGGGTCCGGTACGAAGCGTTCGGCGGTCAGGTCCGGACGGCTCTGGTAGCCGCGCGCGACGCCCGGACCACCCAGCAGCAGCTCACCCGGCACGCCGAACGGGACCGGGTCGAGGTTCTCGTCGACGACCTGCACGTAGGTGTGATGGATCGGCTTCCCGATCGGGATGGCATCAGTGGCCGCAGGCAGCGGGATCCGCGGGTGGACGGTGGCGAACGTGGTGCTTTCGGTCGGGCCGTACCCGTTGCTGACCACCACACCGTGCTCCATCGCCTTACGCACGTGCAGCGGAGACAGCACCTCACCACCGACCACCACCTCCCGCACCCCGGCCAGCGCCTGCGGCCGAACGTCCAGGATGGTGCTGAAGAGGCCGGTGGGCAGGCACAGCACCGTCACCCCGTGCCGGCGCAGGATCTCTTCGAGCTCGGCCGCGGTCGGCGTCTCCGGGGAGACGACCAGCCGTGCCCCGTTGCACAGCGCACCCCAGACCTCGAACGTCGACGCGTCGAAGGCGAGCGTGCCGGCCTGCAACAGGACCTGGTCGGCGTCCAGCTGCGCGTATTCCTGGCCGTGCACCAGCCGTACGACGCCGCGGTGCGGGACCATCACACCCTTCGGACGGCCGGTGGATCCCGACGTGTACGTGATGTAAGCGAGGTTCTCCGGTGACAGTGTCACCTGTGGCGCGGTGGTCGGCCGGCTGCCGTTCGACCACCAGCCGGAGTCCAGGCTCAGCGTGGTCAGCCCGGCACGCGCCGCGAAACGGTGCGCATGACTCGGCCCGCTCACCAGGATCCGGGCGCCGGAGTCGTCGAGGAGGTACTCGACGCGGCCGTCCGGATACTTCGGGTCGAGCGGCAGGTAGCAGGCTCCGGCCTTGAGGATGCCGAGCAGCGCGACCACCGCGTCGATCCCGCGGTCCATGCAGACCGCGACGGGCGTGTCCGGACCGGCGCCGTGCTCGCGCAGCGCCCACGCCAGTTGGTTGGCCCGGGCGTCGAGCTCACCGTAGGTCAGGCGCGACTCGCCGTACTCGAGTGCGACGGCGTCCGGCCGGGCGTGTGCCTGGGACGTGAACAGGTCGGTGATGCACACCTCGGGCAGGGCGGGCCAGGCCTGCTGCGGCACGGTGAACCGGTGCGCCGGGGTCGAGCCGAGGTCCACCGGATTAGCGCCGTCGTCGGCGATCATCGCGGTGAGCAGTTCGAGGAAGGTCTCTCCCAGGGCGGTCAGCCGCTCCTGCGTCGCCCAGCCGGCCCGGCACTCCAGTCGCAGCTCACCCGGGAAGGTCAACGTGACCAGGGTGAACTCGTTGGGGCTGTCGTCGACGACCGTGCCGAACACGTCGTGCTGCGCGTCGAGCACGTGGAAGTCGAGGTAGGAGAAGATGCCGCTGATCAGCGGCGTCCCGGAGCCCCAGGCGCGCTGCATCGCGGGGAGCGGATAGCGCCGGTGCGGCCAGACGGCAAGCTCCTCGGCGAACACGGCGCGCACGAGGTCGCGCCAACGGGGGGTGCGCAGGTCCACCGCGAACGGCACCGTGTTGAGGTACATCCCCATGACCTCGTCGCCGCGCAGCAGCTCGGGCCGGCCGTTGACGACCAGACCGCTGAAGAACCGCCGCTGGCCGGTGATGACGCCGAGCATCGCGAGGTGCGCGGTGTGCAGCACGGCCTTGAGCGAGGTCTGCGTCCGCGCGGCCAGCTCGCGCAGCCCTGGTTCGAGATGCCGCCAGGACATCCGCAGCTCCGGCACCGCGCCGTGGCCGGCCGGGGCGGTGTCCGCGGGCAACGTGACCCGGTCGTAGCTGCCGACGCGGTCCCGCCAGAACCGTTCATCCGCCTCGGACGCCAGCGATCGCCGTTCCAACCTGACGAAGTCGGCGTAGCGCCCCGGGGGCGGGGACTTCAGCGAGTCGGTGTCCGAGTCCCGGATCGCCCGGTAGGTGTCCCGCAGCTCACCGATGAGGGAGTGGTGGCTCCAGCCGTCCAGGATGGCGTGGCACTCGGTGTGGGTCAGCACCCACGTCTGCTCCCCGGTGCGGTGTACGTGCCAGCGCAGTTGCGGGGCTTGATCGATGGGCAGCATCGTCGACTGCATCGTGTGCCGATACCGCGCCAGGATCTCCTGCTGCTCGGTTTCCGGCAGCCCGCGCAGGTCGTCGAAGCCCACCTCGGCCCGCGCACCGGCATGGACGAGTTGCATGGGCTCGGAGTAGCCGGACACGTCGAACGTGGTGCGCAGGACCTCGTGCCGGTCGACCAACCGTTGCGCGGCGTCGCGCAACGCGGCCAGGGAGAACGGGCCGTCGTCGACGATGTCGAAGCTGGTGACGTTCTGGTAGGCCGGGTGCGAGCTGTCGACCAGCATCTCGTACACCATGCCGGCCTGCACCTGGCCCATCGGGTAGGCATCGACCAGGCCGTCCGGGAGCCGGTCGCGGTCGCCCGGGCCGATTTGTTCGAACGGGCCGACCATCTGGTCGTCCGCACCGGCCGCCGGCCGGTCGGCGAGCGTCGCCAGCTGCGCCGCGGTCTGGTGGGTGAAGATGTCCTGCACCGACAGGCCCAGCCCCGCGCGGCGCAGGGCCCCGATCGCGCGGATGGCGCGGATGGAGTCACCCCCGATGTCGAAGAACCGATCGTGCACACCGACCCGTTCGACGCCCAGCGCCGCTCCGAGTGCGTCGGCGACGACGCGTTCGGCCCCGGTACGGGGGGCGACGTACGCTCCGGCCGCCCAGGCGCGGCCGGGCGTCGGGGCCGGCAGCGCACGGCGGTCGGTCTTTCCACTGGTGGTCAGGGGCAGCGCGGAGAGCAGCTGCCAGTGGCTCGGGATCATCGCCTCGGGCAGTCGACCGCGCAGGAACAACGCCACGTCGCTCACATCGACGTCGGCGCCCGCGTCCTGGGCGACGAGGTAGCCGACGAGCTGACCGTCGTGCACCGTCACGGCGACCGCGGACACGCTCGGATGCTCGGCCGCCACCGCCTCGATCTCGCCGAGCTCGACGCGATGCCCGCGGATCTTCACCTGGTCGTCGAGCCGGCCGAGGTAGTCGATGCGGCCGTCCGGCAGGTACCTCGCGAGGTCACCGGTGCGGTACAACCGCCCACCGCTGGACTCCTCGAACGGGTCGGGAACGAACCGCTGCGCCGTGAGCCCCGGGCGGTTGAGGTAGCCGCGGGCCAGTTGCACGCCGCCCAGCAGCAGCTCACCCGGCACTCCGATCGGGACCGGTCGCAGGCCCTCGTCGACGATGTAGGTGCGCGTGTTGGCGATCGGCCGTCCGATCGTGATCGGCGTCCCGGGCTCGCACCGCACCGCGGTGACGTCGACGGCCGCCTCGGTCGGCCCGTAGAGGTTGTGCAGCTGGCAACCGATCCGCTCGTGGACGGCGGCGGCCAGGTCGGCGGTGAGCGCCTCGCCGCTGCAGATCATCCGGCGCACCGACGGCAACGGCCCGAACGATTCGGCCAGGAACACCCGAAGCATGGACGGTACGAAATGCAGGGTGGTGACCTGTTCGGTGGCGATCAGTTCGGCCAGGTAGTGCGGGTCGCGGTGGCCATCGGGCCGGGCGATCACCAGCGTGGCCCCGGTGATCAGCGGCCAGAAGAACTCCCACACCGAGACGTCGAAGCTGTACGGGGTCTTCTGCAGCACCCGGTCGGAGGCGTCCAGCCGGTACGCGTCCTGCATCCAGCGCAGCCGGTTGACGATCGCGCGGTGCGTGACCACGACACCCTTGGGCCGGCCGGTCGAGCCGGACGTGTAGATCACGTACGCCGGGTGGTCCGGGCCCGCCAGGACCGCCCCCGCCGGTGCCGGCCCGGTGTCGGAGATGACCGGGTCGGTGTCGGTGAGCACGATCGTGGCACCGGCGTCGGCACACATGAAGTCACGGCGCTCGGCCGGGTGGTCCGGGTCCAGCGGCAGGTAGGCGCCGCCGGCCTTCTGGATCGCCAGCAGGGCCACCACCAGCTCGGTGCCGCGCCGGCGGTGCACACCGACGATCGACTCCGGTCCGACGCCCGCGTCGAGCAGGTATTGCGCCAGTCGGTCGGCTCGCCGGTCCAGTTCGGCGTAGGAGACGTCCTCGCCCTCGAAGCGGACGGCAACGGCGTCCGGGGTGCGGGCCACCTGCCGCGCGAACAGCTCCGGCAACGTGCCGGTCGGGTACGCCACCTCGGTCTCGTTCCACGTCCGCACCACCAGCTGCCGCTCCCCCGGTGGGGACTCGACCAGCTGGCTGATCGGCGCGTCCGGCGTGCGCGCGATGGTGCCGATGAGGGTGGTGAAGTGGGTCGCGAACCGCTCGACGGTGTCCCGGTCGAACAGCGCGGTGGCGTAGTTCAGGAAGCCGGTGAGTGTGCCGTCGGGCTGGTCGACGGCCACCAGGGTCAGGTCGAACTTGGCGTCGCTCTCGCCGACCGGCAGCTCCTCGGCGCGCAGCCCGCCGACGCGGCGGGCCTCGGAGTCCCCGCCGGTCCACAGGAACATGGTCGAGAACAGCGGGGTCCGGGACGCGTCACGCACGGGGGCCAGCTCGTCCACCAGCCGTTCGAACGGAAGTTCCTGGTGGGCGTAGGCGCCGAGCGCCATCTCCTTCACCCGCCGGAGCACCTCGCGGAAGGACGGGTCGCCGGACAGGTCGGTACGGAGGACCAGCGTATTGAGGAACAGCCCGATCAGGTCCAGCACCTCGGCCCGGTCGCGACAGGCCACCGGGGTGCCGACCGTGATGTCGTTGCTCCGGCTGAACCGGCCGAGCGTGATCGCGTACACGGCCAGCAGCACCATGAACGGCGTCGCGCCGGCCTGGCGGGCGAGCTCGTGCAGGGCTCGGGCGTCCGGCGCGGGCACCGCGAACGGGACCAGGTCGCAGGCGCTGTCCCGGACCTGCGGGCGCGGCCGATCGAGCGGCAGTTCCACGGCGGTGGCGCCGGCCAACGCCTGCCGCCAGTAGTCGAGCTGGCGGTCCAGCGCGGCACCGGACATCGCACCGCGCTGCCACGCGGCGAAGTCCGCGTACTGCACCGGCAGTGGTGCCAGCGGGGACGGTCCGCCGGTCAGCGCGGCGGCGTACAACCGGTCGAGCTCACGCCACAGCACCTGCTCGGACCAGCCGTCGAAGGCGATGTGGTGCAGGGTCACGACCAGCGCGTGCTCCTCGTCGGCCAGCCGCGCGAGGGTTCCGGTCAGCACCGGCCCGGTCGCGAGGTCGACGGGTGCCCGGTCGTGGGTCATCCAGCCGGCGATCCGCTCGTCCTGTGCGGCGGGGTCGAGGCCACGCAGGTCCACCTCGTGCAGCGTGGCCGGCTCCGGAGGGTCGATCACCTGCCCCGGTTCACCGTCGACCACCACATAGCGGGTGCGCAGCACCTCGTGCCTCGCCACGATCCCGTCCAGCGCCGCCCGCAGCGCGCCGGGCTCCAGCGGCCCGAACAGTCGAAGGCCGGCGCTGGCCAGATACTCCGTGCCGCCCGGCCGGACCTGGTCGAGAATCCACAGCCGGCGCTGCGCGAACGACAACGCGGGCGGCGTCTCGCGCGGTACCCGGGCGATCCCCTCGTCCGGCGCGGCGGCCGCGGCGCCTACGAGCCTGCGCCGAAGCAACTCCGCGCGCAGACCGGCTCGATCGATTGTCTCAGTCACAGGGCACCATCCCGGGAAAGCAGTTCGCTCATCTGGGCGTCGGTCAGCTCGTCGAGCTCCGCCGCGATCAGGTCGGTCACCACCACCGCCAGCTCCGCCACGGTGGTCGCCTCGAACAGGCAGCGCAGCGGGACCTCGACGGCGAGGGCCGCCCGCAGCCGGGCCAGGACCCGAGTGGCCAGCAGCGAGTGCCCGCCGAGTCCGAAGAAGTCGTCATCGACGCCGATCCGGTCGACGCCGAGGATGTCGGACCAGATCCCGGCGATGGTCTCCTCCGCCGGGCCCCGCGGTGCCACGTACCCGCGGGCATTGTCGAGCTGGGACGGTGTCGGATCCGGCAGCGCCGCCCGGTCGACCTTCTTGCTCGGTGACAGCGGCAGGGCCGCGACGGTGACCCAGGCCGACGGGATCATGTACGAGGGCAGCGACTCCCGTAGGTACGCCCGCAGCTCGTCGATGTCGGGTCCGGTGTCATGGGGCCACTCCAGGTAGGCGACGAGCCGCTTGTCGCCGGGCCCGACGTCCCTCGCGACGACGGCGGCCGCAGGCACCGCGGGGTGCTTGGCCAACACGGCTTCGATCTCGGCGAGTTCGATCCGGAAACCACGGATCTTCACCTGGGTGTCGAGGCGGCCGAGGAACTCGACCGTGCCGTCCGGCCGGTGCCGGACCAGGTCACCGCTGCGGTAGAGGCGCGCTCCCGGTTCGGTCCCGAACGGGTCGGGCACGAACCGCTCCGCGGTCAGCTCGGGCCGGTCGTGATAGCCGCGGGCCAGGCGGACGCCGCCGATGCACAGTTCGCCGGGGACCCCGACCGGAAGCGGACGCAGCCCGGCGTCGAGCACGTACACCCGGGTACCGGCGACCGCGCGGCCGATGTGCAGGGTGGCCGTGCTGCGCTCGTCGGCGAGGTCGCCCGACACCGGGTTGAGCATGCAGGTGACGCTCGCCTCGGTCGGCCCGTAGTTGCAGAGGAACCGGCCGGGCAGGCCGGTCGCCGCCCAGCGTTGGGCGTCGGCGACGGTCACCACGTCCGAGCCGACGTTCATGAGCTTCATCCCGGCGAGCCGGTCCACGCCGGACTCCAGCATCTCCCGGTAGTACGCCGGGGTGATCTCCATGATCGTCACGCCGTACTGCTCCAGCTTGGGCGGCAGCTCGCTCGGCGTCCAGAAGACCGGGTCACTCACCACGAGCGTGGCGCCGGCGGCCAGGGTGGCGCCGATCTGATCCATGGCGACGTCGAAGGTGAGCGCCGAGAGCAGGACGACCCGCTCCCCGGGGTGGATGCCGTAGTAGTCGGCGATCACCCGGCAGTGGTGCGCGTACGACCGGTGCGAGATCATCACGCCCTTCGGGCGGCCGGTCGACCCGGACGTGTAGATGATGTACGCGAGGTTGTCCGGAACGGTCGACGGCGCCGGGTTGACCGATGGCTGGCCACTCGCCCGGTCCTCGTCGTCGACGACCAGCACCGGGCGCTCGTGCCCGGCGAACCGGTCGGCGAACTTGCCAGTGGTCACCACCAGGTGCGCGCCGGCGTCGGCGAGCATGTAGCGCAGGCGCTCCGGCGGATGTTCCGGGTCGAACGGCGCGTACACCCCGCCGGCCTTGAGTACCGCCAGCAGCACCACGACCGGCGCGAACCCGCGCTCAAGGCAGGAGCCGACGACGACCTCCGGGCCGACGCCCATCGAACGGAGATGGTGCGAGAGCTCGTTGACCCGCGCGTTGAGCTCGGCGAAACCGAGTCGCTCAGCACCGAACACCACCGCGGTCGCGTCCGGGGTCCGGGCCGCCCACCGTTCGAACAGCTCCGGCACCGATAGGTGCCGTTCGCCGGGCGGGTCGAGCAGGTCCAGCCGGTCCGCGTCGGGGTCCGGCCACCGGTGCACGATCGCGTGGCGTTCGTCGGCCGACAGCAGATCGAGCTCGCTGATCGGGGCGTGCGGGTCGGCGATCACGCCGCCCAGCAGGCGCAGGTACTGGCGGGCGAGGCGTTCGATCGTCGAGCGGTCGAACAGCGCCGTGGCGTACTCGAACCAGCATTCCAGCCGCCCGTCCGGCTGCTCCATCACCGACAGGGTGAGGTCGAACTTCGCCACCGACACGCCACTGCCCAGGCCGACCGAGGTGCACCCGGCGAGGCTGGCCTCCGCGGCGCCGGTGGTGTGCTGTACCTCGAACATGATCTGGAACAGCGGGTTGCGGGACAGGTCGCGGTCCGGTTGCAGGGCGTCGACGAGGTGTTCGAACGGCACCTCCTGGTTGGCGAACGCCTCCAGGGTGGTCCGGCGGACCCGGTCGATCAGGTCGAGGAAGGTCGGGTCTCCGCCCAGGTCGGCCCGGACCACGAGGTTGTTGACGAAGAAGCCGATCAGGTCCTCGCTCTCCGGCCGCGTCCGGGCGGCGACCGGGGTGCCGATCGCGATGTCGGTGCGGCCGGTGTAGCGGCTCAGCAGCACGTCGAACGCGGCCAGCAGCACCATGAAGAACGTGGCGCCGGTTCGGTTGCCCAGCTCGCGTACCGCCGCTCCGGTGCCCTCCGGAACATCGACGATCAGCAGGTCGCCGCGTAGGTCACGACCGGGCTGGCGGGGCCGGTCAGGGGTCAGCTCGACCGGCACGAGCCCGCCGAGCTGGGTTCGCCAGTACTCGATCTGGTTGCCGATGGTGCCGTCGGCCTGCCGGTCGCGTTGCCAGGCGGCGAAGTCGGCGTACTGCACCGAAAGCGGCTGCGTCGACCACCGGATACCGGCGAGGCCCGCCGCGTACGCCTCGTTCAGCTCGCGCAGGAAGATGCCCAGCGACCAGTTGTCGAAGGCGATGTGGTGCAGGGTGATCGCGACCAGGTGTTCGTCGGCCGCCGTGTGCACGACCGTGACCCGCAGCGGGCGCTCGTGGGTGAGGTCGAACGGCCGGGCGCTCGCCGCGTCGATGATCGCCTTGGCGCGCAGGGCGGCATCCGCGGTGCCGGTCAGGTCCACCACGTCGAAGGCCACCGGGCCGGGGGGATCCACGAGCTGCAGCGGGATACCGCTGTCCCCGACGTAGCGGGTGCGCAGCACCTCGTGCCGGGCGCTGACCTGCTCCACCGCGCCGTGCAGCGTCGCGGTGTCCAGCGTTCCGGTGAGGTGGTACACCATCGGGATCAGGTATTCCGCGCTGCCCGGTTCGAGCTGGTCCAGGAACCACAGCCGTTGCTGGCCGAACGAGGTCGGCAGTGCGCCGTCGCGGGGTACGGGCACGATCTGCGGCTCAGGGTCGGGTGTCGTGCCCGCGTCGATCGCCGCGGCGACCCGCTCCACGGTCCGCCCGTCGAACAGGGTGGCCACCGTCAGCTCCAGCCCGAACCTGCGGCGCAACCGGTGCGCGAGCCGGATCGCCAGCAGCGAATGCCCACCCAACGCGAAGAAGTCGTCGTCCACGCCGACCCGCTCAACGCCGGTCAGCTCGCCCATGACCGTGGCGACGGCCCGCTCGGTCTCCGTTCGTGGCGCGACGTGACCGGGGTCGTCGTCGCGCGGCCGGCTGTCGGGGGCCGGCAGCGCCGACCGGTCGACCTTTCCGTTGGGCAGCGACGGGAGCGCGACCAGCGGGATGATGCCGGTGGGAACCATTGCGGCGGGCAGCCGGGTGCCGAGGAATGCGGACAACTCGTCGGGCTCCACCGTCGCCCCGGCGGCCGGCACCACGTAGCCCGCGAGTTCCAGATCACCGGTGACGGATCGATAGGAGGTGACCACGGCCGCCGCGACCGACGGATGCGCCCGGAGCGCAGCCTCCACCTCACCGGGCTCGACGCGCACCCCCCGCACCTTGACCTGCGCGTCGAGGCGGCCGACGAACTCCAGGGTCCCGTCGGCACGCCACCTGGCGAGGTCTCCGGTGCGGTACCACCGCTGACCCTGCCGGGTGGCGAAGGGGTTCGGGGTGAACCGCTCGCCGGCGAGGTCGCCGCGCCCGGCATAACCGCGGGCGAGGCCGACGCCGCCGACACACAACTCACCGGGTACGCCGATGGGCGCGAGCCGGTCGGCGGAGTCCACCACGTACAGCTCGACGCCGGGCAGCGCGGCGCCGATCGGGACCGTACCGTCCGTCTCGCCGCGCTCGTAGCGCCACGCGGTCACGTCGATCGAACACTCGGTCGGGCCGTAGGTGTTGTACAGCTCCACCTCCAGCACGCCGAGCAGTCGCTCGCACAGTTCGGTCGGCAGCGGCTCGCCGGCGGAGCACACCAGCCGCAATGCCTTGCAGGCGGCCAGCTCCGGCTCGTCGACCACGGCCCGCAGCACGGAGGGGACGAGTTGCACCACGGTGATCCGGTACGCCGCGAGGGCGCCGACCATCACGGCGGTGTCGCGGTGCGCGTCCTGCGGCGCCATCACCACACAGCCGCCGGACACCAACGGCGCCAGGAACTCCCACACCGAGGCGTCGAACCCGATGGTCGTCTTCTGCAGTACGCGGTCGGTACTGGTGAGCTGGTGCTGGTTCACCGTCCACAGCACCCGGTTCCGGATCCCGCCGTGGGTGATCACGACGCCCTTGGGGCGACCGGTGGATCCGGACGTGTACATGACGTAGGCGGCGTTGGCGGCGTCGAGCGCCACCGGAGGCGGTGGCGCGGCGCGGGCGATGTCGTCCCACTGCTCGTCGAGCACCACCACCGGTGTGCGCCGTGGAATCCGCTGTCGCAGCGCCGTCTCGGTGAGGACCAGTTCGATGCCGGCGTTGTCGATCATGAACTCCAGCCGATCGGCTGGTAGGTCGGGTGCGAGCGGGACGTAGACCGCGCCGGCGGTGAGCGTCCCGAGCAGCGCGACCACGACATCGGTACCGCGGTGCATGGCGACGCCGACGGCTGTTTCAGCGCCGACTCCGCGGGCGTGCAGGAAGCCGGCCACGCTGTCCGCCCTGGACATCAGCTCGGCGTAGGTCAGCTGGACGTCACCACAGACCACGGCCACCGCGTCCGGCGTGGCCTCGGCCCGCGCCCGGAACAGGTGCGGCAGCAGCGCGTCGGTCGCCTCGCGCGGCGTGGGGTTCCAGCCGAGCAGCCGCTGCTGTTCCGCGGCCGTCACGGTCGGCACGTCGCGCAGCGGTGTTTCCGGCGCCGCCGCGAGATTCTCCAGGAGCGCCAGGTAGTTGTCGGCCATCCGCTGGACCCGGGCCCGGTCGAAGAGCGCGGTGGGATAGGTCATCCGGCCGACCCACGATCCGGCCGGCTCCTCGGTCATCTGCAACGACATGTCGAAGGTGGCGCTGAGCACGGGGGTCGGCACCCAGTCGACCTCGATGCCGGGCAGGCGCAGCGGCTCCCCCTGGCCGTTCAGGACCGCGAACCCGACCTGGAAGAGCGGGTTGCGGGACAGGCCGCGGTCCGGCGCCAGTTCGGCGGCCAGGCGTTGCAGGGGTACGTCCTTGCGTTCGAAGGCGTCCAGGGCCGTTTCGCGGACGCGGACGAGCAGCTCCACGAAGGTGGGATCGCCGGACAGGTCGGTCCGCAGCACCACCGTCTGGGCGAGCGAGCCGATCACCGGCTCCAGCTCGATCCGGTTCCGCCCACTGGTCGACACCCCGACACCGAAGTCGAGCTGGTCCGCGTAACGGCTGATCAGGAGCTGGTAGGCGGCCAGGAACACCATGAACGGGGTCACCCGGGCGGCACGTCCCACGGTGATGATTCGGGCCGCCAACGGCGCCGGCACAGCGAACGCCACCACGTCGCCGGCCGGCTCCCACACGGCCGGGCGCTGCCGGTCCGTGGGCAGCTCCAGTGGCGTCAGTCCGGCCAGTCGCTCGCGCCAGTAGTCCAGTTGCCGGACGAGCGCCGCGTCGTCCACGCTCCAGCGGCTCCGCTGCCAGTCGGCGAAGTCGGCGTACTGGAGCTCCAGCGGCTCCAGCGGCGCCGGCGGTGGCTCCTCGCCCGGGGCATGGGCCGCGTAGAGCACACCCAGCTCCCTGGCGAGGATGCCCAGCGACGGGCCGTCGAAGGCGATGTGATGCACCACGATCATCAGGATCGCGTCACTGGGGGAAAGCTGGATGACGGTCAGCCGCCAGGGCGCGGCCGCGCGCAGGTCGATCGGCGTGGTCACCGCGACCTCGCCGATTTCCCGTACCCGTCGGTCCTGTTCACCCGCCGGGTACCCGCTGAGGTCCACCACCGTGATCTCGGCCGGTGCCGGCTCGTCGATGATCTGCACCGGCTGTCCGTCAACCGTCGCGTAGCGGGTACGCAGAATCTCGTGCCGGCCGACGATCTCAGTGAAGGCCGCGGTCAGGGCTTCCCGGTCCAGCGGCCCGCGCAGACGGAATCCCCAGTGCAACAGGTACTCCTGCGCGCCGGACCGGACCTGGTCGAGGAACCACAGCTGCTCCTGCTCGAACGACAGCCGGAACTGGTTGTCGGTTTCGAGAATGTCAGTCATGCGCACACCTGCTGCTCTGTCGGTAGGAAGTCATCCAGGGTGGTGCCCAGGCCGCGGGCCGACGCCGCACGCCGGACCAGGTCGGCTACCGCCAGATCCAGGCAGCCGAGGCCGAACGGAGAGAACACCGTCACCGCGTCGTCGCTTCTGACGTACCGCTCACCGGCCACGAGGATGTCGCCCAGCGAGGAGGAGATGAAGTCGCGGTGGCCGGCCTCCTGCTGAGCCAGATCCAACGACGTCGCGGCCCGGCAAACGTGGTCCGCGTCATCGACGATGTTCACGCTGGAACGGATGGAGTCGGTGGTGAGGTCACGCAACGACAGGTGCAGCACCAGCGTTCCCGGGCGGCAGTGCTCGGTACCCAGGTGCGGGGCGCTCGCCGTCGTCGCCAGGCACACCAGTTTGTGACGGGCCAGGGCGTCGGCCGCGCTCTCGGCCACGTCGACCTTCAACGTCGGCCAGACCGACCGCGCCTCGGCGGCGAAGGACTGCGCCCGTTCGGCGCTCAGGTCGTACAACGTCACCGTGTCCACCGTTGGCAGCACGACGTGCAGATACCTCAGCACCTCGAAATTGATCGGGCCGCAGCCGACGAGCGTCACCGCGGATTCCGGGCTGGACGAGGAGAGCGTGGACGCCGCCAGAGCGGCGCTCGCGGCCGTACGTCCAGCCGAGATCGCCGACGCTTCGAGGATCGCCTCCGGCACACCGGTGTGCACCGAATTCAGGATCATCACGGCCGATGCTCGGTGCATCCCCCGCCGGAGGTTGTCGGGGAAGGATGACACCCACTTCACCCCGCAGGTCGGCGTCGCACCACCCAGATAGGCCGGTAGCGCGATGATCCGCTCGCGCTCTCCGTTCGGAAAGCGGAGGAAAACCGACTGCGGTACCCGCGTACGGCCCAACGCATGCGACCGGTACGCCGCGTCCGCCGCGGACACCACGTCGCGCTCGGCCCCGTCGAGGACGGCACGGACCTCTCCTGCCCCGAGAATCAACACGGCGTCACCTGCATGTCGGGCTTGTTCCACAGATGCGACACGTCACCGAAGTACGTCATGACCCAGTCGTCGTCGTAGATGGTGTCCAGGTACCGCTCACCGCGGTCGGGAAAGACCATCGCGCAGGTGGCCCCGGGCCGGATCTGATCGCGCATCTGCTCCAGGCCCGCCACGACGGCGCCCGACGAGCCACCGACGAGGATCGCCTCGCGGGCGGCCAGCCGGCGGCAGGCCGCGATCGCGTCGAGATCGTCGACTCGGACCACGATGTCGGCGAGATCGCTGCGGTACAGCTTCGGACGCACCGATGCGCCGTGGCCGGGAATCATCCGCCAACCGACCGCTGGGCCGAATATCGCACTGCCCAACGCGTCCACCGCCACGATGGTCACCGGCAGTTGGTGCGTCCGGATGTACTCGGCGCACCCCCGCAGAGTGCCGCAGGAACTCGTGGCGCAGAACAGGTAGTCGATCTCGGGCAGGGCCTGCACGATCTCTCGCACGGTCGTGTGGTGTGCCCGCGGGTTGAGGGGGTTCGAGTATTGGTCCGGGCAGTACGCGTGATCGATCGTCGCGACGAGCTCACGAACCCGACGGATGCGTTCGGGTAGGTACTCACCGGTGGCCGGGTCGACGTCGGTGACCACCTCGACGTGCGCGCCGAGGGCACGCATGATGGCGATGTTGTCCCGGTTGGTGCGCGCGTCGACCACACAGATGAAGCGGATCCCGTAGTACCCGCAGACCTGCGCGAGCCCGATCCCGAGATTGCCGGAGCTGGACTCGACCACCACCGACCGTCCGGGTACGAGCTGCCCGTCGCGGATGCGCTCTCGCAGCATCTCCAGCGCGGAGCGGTCCTTGATGCTGCCGCCCGGGTTGTGCGACTCCAACTTAGCGAACGTCCTGAACAGACTGTGTGGGTCGAGCTTCACCAGCTCGACGATCGGTGTCGCTCCGATGGTCGCCAGCACTCCTGACCCGGGGGGTTTTTGTTCGGTCATCGAGCCGCTCCTCGAATTGCATCCGCTCCGCGATGCGCCTGCTACGAGACTCCTCCGCACCACCGAGACAGCGCAGGGAAGAACATGCAGACTCACCGGTTGACGCCGGCAGCAGTTCTGCCGGAGGTTCTTCTGTTGTTCGGGTGCTGCCGTTGCCGGCCGTGCCGTTTCCACCGGACACGATCGCCACCGCGCGGCCGGCGGATCCGCGCCGTAGCGCGCCGGCCAGCGCCACCGCACCGCTCGGCTCCGCGCTGACACCGACGCGGCGAAGGACCCCCATCGCGTGGGTGATCGCGTCGTCGGTCACGCCGATCAGGTCGTCGACCCGGTGCCGAATGATCGGCCAGGGAACCGCACCGGGTCGTTGCCCTCGAAGTCCGTCGGCGATCGTCCGGGACGGTGGCAACTCCGTCGGCACACCCCGGGCGACCGAAACGGCGTATCGACGGGCGGACATCGGCTCCACCCCGACGACCCGCACCGGCCGGGACAGCGCCGACGCGGCCAGGCACACGCCGGCCAGCAGGCCACCGCCGCCGGTCGGTACGAAGATCGTCGACACGCCCGGCACCTCCTCGAACACCTCGAGCCCGACGGTGCCGGCGCCGGCCACCACCAGCTCATGGTCGGAGGACGGCACGAAGACCGCTCCGGTCGCCGCGGCGATGTCCTCGGCCCGGCGGTCACGTTCGACCACGCCGCCGGCAACCTGAACCACGCTGGCGCCGAACGAACGGATCGCCTGTGCCTTGCCGTCGCTGGCCCCGGCGGCCATCACGATGGTCACCCTGATGCCCAACGCGGCACCGAGCATGGCGACGGCGATGCCATGGTTACCGGACGAACCAGCCACCACCTCGTCCGCGTACCGCGCGAGCATCGCGTTCGCCGCGCCCCGGACCTTGAACGAGCCGCCGCGCTGGCGGTGCTCGGCCTTGAGCAGCACCCGCGAATCCAGGGCCAGCACCGGGGTACGGTCCACCAGGCCCGTGATCCGGTCGGCGGCCATGCGCACGTCCGCGAGGGTGGGCCCGATGCCCGTCGTCCTCATGGCCCGTCCACGGTGATCGCCCGGCGGTCGGTCTTGCCGCTGACGGTCGTGGGTACGCTGTCGATCCGGGCGAACCGTCGCGGGATCATGTGGTGGGGCAACGTCATCGCGAGATGTGCGCGCAATGCTGAGTCCGTCACCTCCGCCGACGCGCCGGCGACGTGCGCGATGAGGAAGACCCGGCCGCTGACATCGGTACCTGCGGTGACCTCCGCGCCAGTGACGGCGGGGTGGGCCAGCAGCGCGCCCTCGATCTCGGCCGGGTCGATCCGGTTTCCACGGATCTTGATCTGCCGGTCGATGCGCCCCAGGTACACGAGGTCACCGTCGGGCAACCGGCGCGCCAGGTCCCCGGTGCGATACATGCGTGTGCCGGGCGCGCCATGGGGGTCCGGCACGAACCGGGCCGCGGTCAACGCCGGCCGGCCGCTGTACCCGCGCGCGACACCACATCCACCGATCCACACCTCGCCGACGCCACCGTCGGGCACGGCGTGCAGATCATCGTCGAGCAGGCGCACGCTGACGCCGTCGATCGGTGTCCCGATCAGGTCGACCGTCGTGTCGGGGACCGGCGGCACGACGAAGCGTGTCGAGGTCATCGTGGTCTCGGTCGGACCGTACTGGTTGATCATCCGTCCGCGTACGCCGTCCCGGCCGCCGGCGACAAGGAACGGTCGCAGCGACTCACCGCTGGACACCGTCAACCGCAGGTCGGGCAGCTCGCTCTGCCGCAGCGACGTCAGGAAGGTCGGGGTGGCCGAGAGGATCGTGTTCACCCCCCACTCCCGGACGGCCGCGACGAACTCACCGGTCCGCAACAGGGTGGAGCGCGGTAGCAGGACCACCTGCCCGCCGGCGACGAGCGGGGCGAACGTGTCGCGGATCGAGGCGTCGTACCCGAACGGCGCGAGTTGCAGCACCACGGTGTCCGGACCGAGTTCGTAGTCGGCGACGATGAAACGTAGGTAGTTGGTGACGCCGTGGTGCTCCAGCAGTACCGCGTTCGGCGGCCCGGACGAGCCGGAGGTGTGACTCACGTAGGCGAGCGACCGGGGCGACAACGGTCGCAGGGTCGCCGGCACGTCCGGCGCGTCGACGAATACGGTCGGGCCGTCGATGGGGAAGTCGAGCTGCCCGGCCCGGGACGGCGTGGTGACCAGGAACCTGGCCTGGGCGGTGCGGACCATGGCCGCCAGCCGCTGATCGGGCAACTCGGCGTTGAGGGCGAGGACGGCGCCGCCGGCTCGAAGCACGGCCGCCATCGCGACGACGGCCTCCGGGCCTCGGTCGACCATGACCGCGCAGACCTGCTCCGGTCCGACGCCCCGGGCGACCAGCGCCCGGGCCAGCCGATCGGTCCGGGCGGCGAAATCCTCGTAGCACATGACGGTGTCCGGGGTGACGATCGCCGGCGCGGCGGGCCGGGACGCGGCGTGGGTGAAGATGTCGTCGAGAAAGGTGGTCACAGCCCCACTCCGCCGCTCGGCCGGTCGGCGGCGCACCACTCCAGGACCGCCCGGGCGCTGTGGTACTTGTTCTCGGCCTGGGTGAAGGCGATGCTCCCAGGTCCGTCGAGCACCGCCCCGGTCACCTCCTCGCCCCGGTGTGCCGGCAGGTCATGCATGAACACCGCGCCCGGGCAGGCTGCCATCAGCGCCTCATTGACCTGGAACGGGGCGAATTCGGAGCGCCAGTCGGGCGTCGGCTTCGTCGATCCCGTGGTCTGCCAACGGGTGGTGTAGACGACATCGACCGGTGGCAGGCCCGACAGATCGTGCCGCTGCTCGACCCGCGCGCCGCTACGCCGGGCCGACGCCGCCGCCTGATCGAGGTACCTCTGTTCGACCCCGTACCCGGGCGGGGTACGCAGATGCAGCTCGATGCCGGGATAGCGGGACAGCGCGAGCGTCAGCGCGGAGGCGGTGTTGTTCCCCTCCCCCACGTACAGCACCCGTACGCCCTCAACACGACCGAAGTGCCGGACGATCGTGGTGAGATCGGCGAGGGCCTGCGTCGGGTGTTCGACCGCGCTCATCGCGTTGATCACCGACATGCGTTTCTGCGCGGCGTACGCCCGAAACTCGGCCTCCGGCCCGGCGGTACGGGCGACCAGAACGTCAAGCATGCCGGACAGCACCGCGCCGGTGTCCTCGACGGACTCGCCGGTGGTCAGCTGCAGGTCGTCAGGGCCGTACGTGATCAGTTCGGCGCCGAGACGCAGCGCACCGGCGGAGAACGCGGTCCGGGTACGGGTGGACGTCTTACGGAACAGCACGCCGACGACCGTCCCGGACAGGGGCTGGGCGGCTCCCGCGGAACCACGCGAGTACTCGGCGCCGCGCTGGACGATCCAGCGCAGCTGGTCGTCGGAGAGGTCGTCGATAGAGATCAGGTGGCGTCGCTCAGCCATGTCGAGCCCCCTTCCAGGTGGCGATCCGGCCGTGACCAGAGCCTGCGCGCCGCAGGGGACTGTCGAACAGGGACGGGACCGCACGACGCGTCTGCGCGTTCGTCTCTATGGATGGTCCGAGTGGGCCCGGCAGTATCGGGCTCACATATTCGGATCACCCGACCACGCCGGAGGGGTCATGAGTGACGACGGTGTCTACCGCGTCGTGCGCAACGACGAGGAGCAGTACTCGATCTGGTGGGCCGACCGGGACCTGCCGCTCGGCTGGACGGCGGAAGGGACGTCCGGGTCGAAGCAGGAGTGCCTGGATCACATCGGAAAGGTGTGGTCGGACATGCGGCCGCGAAGCCTGCGGGAGCAGATGGCTCAGGCTTGAAGGCCCGAGTTCGCACCACGTCGCACTGTCACGCCGCCCCGTCGAGCGCGGTGTGTGGCGGCCGGCAGCAGAACCTCCTGGCCGCCGAGGGGCCCGCGTTCAGCGCCGTGGACGCCGGTGTCTACGTCGGCGCGACTCCAAGACCGTGGTGGACGGGCAGCTCCAACTCCGAGGAGACATCATGATCGCCCCGACAATTGAGTCCGAGGTCCGTAGTTACTGCCGGAACTGGCCGGTCGTGTTCGACCACGGGCGAGGCAGCCGCATGTTCGCCCGCGACGGCCGCGTCTACCTCGACTTCTTCGCCGGCGCCGGCGCCCTCAACTACGGCCACAACCACCCGATACTCAAGCGAGCCCTGCTGGACTACCTCGAGCAGGACGGAGTCACGCACAGCCTCGACATGCTAACCGCCGCCAAACAGGACTTCCTCACCGAATTCGCATCGCGGGTACTCGGTCCACGCCGCCTGGACTACCGCGTACAGTTCCCCGGACCCACCGGAACCAACAGCGTCGAGGCCGCACTCAAACTCGCCCGCAAAGTGACCGGACGCCACACCGTCGTCGCCTTCACCGGCGCCTTCCACGGCATGTCACTCGGCTCACTGGCCGTCACCGGAAACGCCACCGTACGCGCAGGCGCCGGCGTCTCACTCGGACACACCTTGCGCATCCCGTACGACGGCTTCGCCGGCGGCCAGATATCCGGGCTCACCCTCCTCGACACCATGCTCGCCGACAGCAGCAGCGGAGTGGACCTACCGGCCGCCGTCATCGTGGAAACCGTGCAGGGCGAAGGCGGCGTCAACCCGGCCCGCGCGACCTGGCTCGCCGACCTCGCCGAGCTGTGCACCCGCCGCAACGTACTGCTGATCGTCGACGACATTCAGATGGGCTGCGGCCGCACCGGCCCCTTCTTCAGCTTCGAACACGCCGGAATCACCCCCGACATCGTCTGCCTTTCCAAGTCCATCAGCGGGTACGGCCTGCCGATGTCCCTCACTCTCTTCCGCACCGAACTCGACGTATGGCAACCCGGCGAACACAACGGAACATTCCGCGGCAACAACCCCGCCTTCATCACAGCGGCCGCCGCACTGAAGGAGTTCTGGACCGACAGCAAACTGGAGAAGCAGACGGCGGATCGGGACATCCTGCTCGAGGAGGGCCTGGCGGAACTCGCCGGTCGGCACCCAACGCACATAGCGGCCTCACGTGGTCGGGGCCTGGTGTGGGGTCTGGCCTTCCGGGAACCGCGCATGGCCGGACGGGTCGCCCGGGAGGCGTTCTCCCGTGGGCTGCTGGTGGAGACGTCCGGGTCCGTTGACGAGGTGTTGAAGCTCATGCCGCCCCTGACATCGACGGATGAAGAACTGGCCGAGGGCCTCGGCATCCTGGAGGAAGCGGTGGCGGCAGCGGTCGATCGCTGAGTGCACCGTCCGGGCCCGCGCCGCCGCGTGACGACACCATCGGGGACGAACAGGCCACCTCGGTGGTGGTCCGGGCCGGGGCGTCCGACCAGTTCTCCCGCCGAGTCACGCCACGCGATACCCAGTCAGGCAGACCGCTGCGCGGTGTCGCCACCGCGGAGGCGGGGGCCTCGACCACACACCACCACGACACCGACCGACACACCGACACCGACACACCTCTCGACCGACCGACACCGACGACCAGTTTCCTGCCGAGCAGGGCGGCGTCACGCAGCGCGGTGTTGCCGCCGTGGGCGCCAGTCGATGAGCCCATGCAGTTATCTTAATGACTGAGATGATTTGCCAAGACACCGTGAGGGCAGCGTCGCGCCGCAACTGTTGGGGTAGCCGGTTGCGCCCGAGCATCGAAAAGCGAGATCATCACGCATGCTCGACCCCTCGCCCCAGGACGACGGGACTCCACCGACGGTTTCTACGCCGCGTTTCGTGGGACGTGATCGGGAGTTGGCGGCGCTTCGGGGCGCCTTGGCCCGGCCACCGGCGATCGTGCTGGTAGAGGGCGAGGCGGGGATCGGGAAGAGCCGACTGCTGCGAGAGTGGTTGGCCGCGCCGGACCAGCGCACTGCCCTCGTCTCGGTGTGCCCACCGCTTCGCGAGTCGCTGACGTTGGGGCCGATCGTCGACGCGTTCCGTGGGATCGACCGCCCGGTGTCGCGGTTGCGGCTCACCGAGCTTGCGGGTGCGTTACGGCCCCTGTTCCCGGAATGGTCCTCGGACCTGCCGCCCGCGTTGCCGCCCTTGGACGATGCGAAGGCGGCACGGCATCGCCTGTTCCGCGCCCTGGACGAGCTGCTGCGGGCTCTGCGTGTCGACGTTCTCGTGCTCGAGGACGCGCACTGGGCCGACGAGGTGACCCTGGAGTTCCTGCTGTTCGTCACCTCCCGACAGCAGTCGGACGGGCCGAGCCTCGTGATCTCCTATCGGCCGGAGGAGGTGGACGTCGGATCGCTGTTGCTGCGGCTGACGTCCCGGTTACCTGCTGGCGTGACCCAGCTGAGGATCGCGCTGGCGCCCATGCGACCCAATGACACGGCGGCGTTGGTGTCCTCGATGCTGGACGGCAACCCGATATCGCGGGAGTTCACCACGTTCATGCACGAGCGGACCGGTGGCGTCCCTCTGGCGCTGGAGGAGTCGGTTCGCCTCATGTGCGACCGCGCCGACCTCGTCTTCCGCGACGGGCAGTGGGTCCGGCTGAAGCTGCGTGAGTTACAGGTGCCGCCAACGGTGCGCGACTCCACCAGGGAGCGGGTGGGCCGTCTGTCGCCGACGGCGCAGCAGGTGTTGCGAGCCGCGGCCACATTGGCCGAGCGGTCATCGGTGGCCACGATCGCGATGACCGCCGGTCTGTCACCAGCCGCGTGTCGAGGCGCAATCGCGGAGGCGGCCGGCGCCGGTGTCCTGGACGGAGACGACCGCGGCCAGTGGCGATTCCGGCATGTGCTGGCCGCAACGGCTGTCTACGAGGCGATCCCGTTGACCGACCGCAGGCACTTCCACCTGCTGGCCGGCCGGGCCTTGGAGGACATCCATCCGCCGTCTGTGGCACGCCTCGCCCACCACTTCCGTGAGGCGGGCGAGACGCGGTCCTGGACGCGGTACGCCGAGCAGAGCGCCGAGCTGGCCATGGCCTCAGGTGACCACACCAAGGCGGTCGACCTGCTGGTCGATCTGTTGTCGTGGGCCGTGCTGCCACCGGTGGATCGGGCACGGGTCGCGCGCATCGCCGGAGTTGCCGCACTGGGCCGTCGTGAACCGGTCGACGAGGTCTACCACCGCGTGATCCGTACCCTGCGCTCGGTGTTGGAGACCCCCGGCCTCTCGGCCCGTCAGCAGGCCGAGATCCGCAACCCCCTGGGTCGGCTCCTGATCACCGGGGGTGAGGCGCAGGCCGCACTCAGCGAGCTGGAGCAGGCGGTGGCCAACCTCGACCATGACCCGGTCGAGGCGGCGCGGGCGATGACCTACCTCGGATGGGCCTATGCGGGGCCGTGGCCGGCGTCGACCCATCGGCGGTGGCTGGATCGCGCCGCTGAGCTCACCGCCGAATTCGACTCTCCCGCGGAGCGGCTGAACCTGGCCGGCAACCGAGCCGCGGCGTTGCTCATGCTCGGCGAGGAGGAGGCCTGGGACGTCGTCGCCGACCTGCCCGTCGACGGCACGACCTCGGCGGAGCGTCTCGACGTGGCCCGCATCCACGCGAATGTCGGGACCGGCGCGCTGATCTGGGGGCGGTACGCCGACGCCGAGAAGCACCTCGCCGTGGTCATGCGCCTTGCCGAGGCCGAGCAGGCGTCCCGGTTGCAGCACAACGTCCGGCTCGAACAGGCCAACCTGGCGTGGCTCACCGGCCGGTGGGAGGGTCTGGCGGAGGAGAGCGCGGCACTCGCCGACGCCGACCGGGACCGGCCGGCGCACTACCTCGGCAGCATCCGCCTCGCGGCCCGGCTGGCAGCCGCAGCCGGACGGCGACGCGCTGCGGAGGAGCAGTTCCGGCTGGTCCTCGAGGAGTCTGCCCGTCTCGGCGCGGCCGACGACACGATGGAGGCCGCCGCCGCGCTGGCCAGACTGTGGCTGACGGACGGAAACAGCGGCCGCGCGTTGCAGATCACGAACGAGCCGATGGACACCGTACGCAGAAAGGGCATCTGGGTCTGGGCGACGGACCTCGTCCCCGCCCGGATCGAGGCGCACCTCGCCGCCGGCGACCTGACGGCCGCGACACGCCTGGGCGACCAGTTCGCCAGAGGACTGCGTGGCCGTACGGCGCCCGCGCCTCGCGCCGCGCTCGCCGTTTGCCGTGCCCTGCTGCTCGCCGCAGCCGGAGACCACGCCCGCGCGGCGACGGCATACGAACGGGCGGCGCGTGCCTGGAGCGCGTTGCCGCGCCCCTACGACGCCATGCTTGCCCGCGAGCGTCAAGCCGAGGCGCTCATCGCCCAAGGCCAGATCGAACAGGGCCGCGAGCTGCTGGCAGCACAGTACGAGCAACTGTTCAGGCTTGGCGCTCGCGGCGATGCCGACCGTGTCGCGCAGCGGCTTCGCGAACACGGCGCCGAGGTCCCGCGACTGTGGCGCGGCGGCCGACGAGGGTACGGCGACCAGCTCTCACCTCGCGAGCTCGACGTGGTCCAACTGGTCGTCGCCGGCAAGACGAACCGGGAGATCAGCCGGATCCTGGCCAAGTCGCCGGCCACGGTGGATCAGCAGCTGCGTGCGGCGATGCGCAAGTTGAAGGTGACCTCCCGGACGGCGCTCGCGGTCAAGGCTGTGGAGGCCGGAGTGTTCGCGGAAGAGAACTCCCTCGATGACCCGTCATGAAAATTGACGTATCCGCTGGATAGCTAAGGTCACTCGTCCGCACCGAGCATGGCTGCATGATCCATAGCCATTGGGCGATGCATGCCTGAGCGACCTGTCGCGCGTGACGACTCCGCCGGCGAGCACGAGCCACCTCTCGATCTGTCGCGTAAACCGCACGACAGCGACCGCGACGCCTCCGACGCCCACGACGCCGCCGGTGCCGACGACCACGAGAGCCACGACCCCTACCAACCCCTGTAGGCGGGAAGGACCCCCATGAGACTCAAAACCCTCGCGGCAACGCTTGCCGTAGCGGTCGGCCTCAGCATGATCCAGGCACCACCGGCGTCGGCCGCCGAGCCGGATCCCGGCACGGCCGCCAAGAAGATCGCGCCGAGCCTGAAAGACCGCTTCCGTACGGAGCCGGCTTCCGACTTCTGGATCACGTTCGACACCAAACCCGACCTTGAGCCGGCGAAGAAGATCACCGACTGGAGCGCTCGCGGCACGTTCGTCTACGACGCGCTGACCGCAGCGGCGAAGAAGTCCCTGGCATCCGTCTCCCCCGAACTCGATCGGGCGGGCGTCAAATACACCTCCTACCCGATCGCCAACACCGTGCTCGTCAAGGGCGGCAGCGAAAACCTCGCCCTCAACGTGGCCTCGATGACGCAGGTCGCCGAGATCCACGCGACGCCGCAGGTCGCGCTGGTCGAGCCCGTGGAGGAGAAGAGCCCAGCTGACCGGGCTCCCCGCCCCGCCGCCCCGAAGGCCACCGCCGAGGCAGGCACCTCCACGTGGGGTCTGGACGCCATCCACGCCCCCCAGGCGTGGGCCATGGGCGCCACCGGTGCGGGCATCACCGTGTCCAACCTCGACTCGGGCGTCCAGTTCGACCACCCCGCCCTGATGCACCAGTACCGCGGCACGAAGCCCGACGGGACCGTCGACCACAACTACAACTGGATGGCCGCCCGGGGCACGTGCACGGGCGCACCGTGCGACGACAACGGCCACGGCACGCACACCATGGGCACCATGGTCGGCGACGACGGCACCAACCACGTCGGCGTCGCCCCGGACGCGCAGTGGATCGCGACGAACGGCTGCTGCGACAGCACCGGCGTCGAGTCGCTGCTGCGGTCCGGCTGGTGGCTGCTCGCCCCGACCGACGTCCAGGGCAACAACCCCGACCCGTCCAAGCGCCCCCACGTCGTCAACAACTCGTGGGGCCAGACCGAAGAGCACAGCTTCAACGACTTCTTCCAGGCCATCGACGAGGCCTGGAGCGCCGCGGGCATCTTCAGCGTCTGGTCATCGGGAAACACCACGCCGTACGCCGCCTGCGACACCGTCTCCTCGCCCGGCTCCGCCGAGAGTGCCTACTCCGTCGGCGCCTACACGTCGGACGGCACGCTCGCGTTGTTCTCGCGCAAGGGTGAGGGTGAGGGCGGCCGGGTCAAGCCGGAGATCTCCGCTCCGGGCGACGCCGTCCGTTCGTCCTACCCGGGTGACAGCTACGTCGAGATGTCCGGCACGTCGATGGCGTCGCCCCACGTCGCCGGTGCCGTCGCGGCGTTGTGGAGCTACGACCCGACCCTCATCGGGCAGGTTGAGGAGACCCGCCGTCTGCTCGGTGAGTCGGCTGTCGACGTCGACGACACCGAGTGCGGCGGCACCGCCCAGATCAACAACAAGTACGGCGAGGGCCGGCTCGACCTCGTCCGCCTGCTCGAACTCGCGCCCCGCAAGGGCGGCACTCTCACCGGTGTGGTCACCGCCGACGGCGCCCCGGTCCCCGCGGCCGAGGTGACGATCAGCGGGCCGTTCAGCCGGTCGATCGGCACCGACAAGGACGGCCGGTTCACGACGAACCTCCCGGTCGGCGACTACCAGCTCAGCACCAAGGTCTTCGGCTACCTGACCGCGACCGCCAACGTCACGATCACCCTCGGCCAGGACACCTCCGTCAAGCTGCCGCTCACGGCCGCCGCGAAGCACGACATCAGCGGCAGGGTCGTCGACGACAAGAAGCAGGCCGTGCCGAACGCCGACGTCTCCGTCACGGGCACGCCGCTGAAGCCGGTACGCACGGACGCCAACGGCGCGTACCAGATCACCGGCGTCCCCGAGGGCTCGTACACGCTGACCGTCAAGCCCAACGCCTGCTTCTCGCCCACCACCATTCCGTTGACCGTGGGCGCGCAGAACGAGTCGCCGGAGATCCCGGTCGGGCTCGTCGTCGACAAGGGCGGCTACAGCTGCGCCGTCTCCGAGGGCGAGTACCTGCGCGGCACCGACCCGGTCGCGATCACCAGCGGCGTGTGGGCCACGGTGAAGCTGCCGTTCCCGATCGCGCTCTACAACGGCAGCCACGACACCCTCGGTGTCGGCCTGCGTGGCGTGATCTCCCCGGACACCACGACCGGACCCGGTAGCGGCGGTGCGGGCATCTTCCCGTTCTACGTCAACTCCCCCATCGAGTTCGCCCCCGGCGGTGGCATCTTCACCGCAGCCACCAAGGTCGGCGGCGAGGACGCGTTCGTCATCGAGTACCGCAACGCCAAGCTGTGGGCGTACCCGATCCGGTCGGAGTACACGGAGCCGGTCAACTTCTCGGCCACGCTCACCCGCTCCGGCACGGTGATCTTCGGGTACGGCGACGGCGTCGGGACCGACGACCCGGTGACCGCCGGCGGGCACGCCATCACCGGCATCCAGGGCTGGGCCGGCGTCGACGGCATCCGGTTCTCCGAGAGCGCCCCGGTGCTGCGCGACGGGATGATCGTCACCTACGACATGCCGGACTTCGGGTACCTCGACGCGACAGTCGTCGACAAGAACGACGGGCTGCCGGTGGCCGGGGCCAAGGTCTCGTTCAGCAACAAGCTCGGGCTCGTCGAGACCGTCACGACCAACGCGACGGGCCTCGTGCATCGCCAACTTCCGGTCGGCGACTACACCATGACTGTCGACACGCCGAACTACACGACCGCGGCGTACCCGTTCTCCCTCGACAAGCTCTACGCGAAGGCCACGATCGACGCGCGTCTGACCACGGGTGTCGCCGGCCTGAAGGCCGACGGCCTCGACGCGCTGCTGGGCACCGACCAGAACGGTGTGGGCTCGCTGACGCTGACCAACAACGGTTCCGCTCCGCTGACGTACAACCTGGGCGAGGCCGCGCGTCACCCCGACCTTGACGCCGCCGGCGCCACCGCGCGCACCGGGAAGGGCGCGGCCAGCACGATCGACCTCGCCGCCTGGAAGGCCGGCGCGAGCGGCATGAAGCCGTCGAACGTCGACGGCAAGGCGGCGACGTCGAGCGCCGCGGAAGCCCAGGCGGCCGGCAAGGTCGGCGCGACCTCCGGCGGAGACGTCATCACCCGGATCCCCATCCCGGGCAAGATCGAGGACAAGGAGCCCACCGGCATCGGGTACGACGGCGACGTCTGGGTCCACGACTACAACAAGCGGACCAACACCGCCTACACGGTGACGGGCAAGCCGACCGGAAAGGTCTTCGACGCGGCGTGGAACCCCGCGTACCGGGCGTTCGACATGGCGCTCGACACCAAGACCGGTGACATGTGCCAGATGGAGGACGCCCCGGCCAGCTACATCCACTGCTTCGACCGGAACACCGGGAAGGAGACCCGGCAGGTCAAGGGTGACTGGTCCACGCTGCCACTGACCGGCCTCGCCTACAACCCGACCCGGGACGTGTTCTACGTCGGCGGTCGGGCCAACGGCATGATCGGCACCGTCGCCGGTACGTCGCACAACAAGCCGGGTGCGCTGCTGTCCTTCTGCACACCGCCGCTGCCCGAGGTAATCGGCCTGGCCTACAACCAGGCGTCCGACACCATCTGGTACACCGACCTCACCTCGAACAGGCCCACCCGCCTGTTGCAGGTCGACCCCGACGACTGCTCGCTGGTGAACGCGTGGTGGTTCCCGGGCCAGAAGGCGGGCCAGGGCGGCGGTCTGGAGACCGACTCGACCGGCGCGCTGTGGGCGGCCGACCAGCTCGCCGACGACGTCGTGCTTGTCGACGTCGAGGACGACCTGCTCACCGACCTGCCGTGGCTGTCACTCTCGTCGACCGGCGGCACCCTGGCCCCGGGTCAGTCGACGACCGTCAAGGTCTCCATCTCCTCGAAGGACGCCAAGCCCGGAGTCCTCGGCGCGAACATCGTGCTGAGGTCCGACTCCGGACGCCAGTCCAAGACCTACATCCCCGTGACGCTCACGACCACGAAGTACCAGGTCGGCGTCAACGCGGGCGGCGCGAAGTTCACCGACGGCTCCGGCTTCACCTGGTCGGCCGACCAGGCCGCCGGCAAGAAGACGTGGGGCTACGAGGGGAAGACGAAGGTCGCGTCCACGAAGGCCGCGATCGCGGGTACGACGGACGACGCCCTGTTCCAGTCGCAGCGCACCACGCCGGACAAGCAGTTGTTCTACCGCTTCCCGGACGCCCCCAAGGGCACCTACACGCTCGATTTCGGGTTCGCCGAGATCGAGAAGGTGGCCAAGGGCAAGCGGGTGTTCGACGTCCTCGTCGACGGATCGCTGACGGAGTACGCGTACGACCCGGCTGCGGTCGTGGGGCCGAACGCCGCCGACTGGCGTACCGCCGTCGTGAAGCACGAGGGCGGTCCGCTGACCGTGGAACTGCGCGGCTCGAAGGGCCTGAAGCCACCGACCATTGCCGCGCTGCGGGTGACGCTCGACCCGCGCGCTGACGTGGCGGAGCCGGAGCCTCAGCCCGAGCAGCCGGAGCCGGGCCCGGTGCCGGTGGCCCCCGCCGGCCGCTCGTACTCGGTGAAGGTCACCGAGGGGCTCTACCGTCAGGGCACCGAGGAGTCCGGCTGGCACGGCGATGACTCCTGCGGCGTGCTGTGGTTCGACTCCAGCTTCCTGTTCCCGTTCTACGACACGGCCTGGGACGGCGTGTGCGTGACGACGAACGGCGCGCTGACCTTCGACCGCGCCAGCACGTCGGGGGGCAACACGGCACTGCCGTCGCAGTACCCGATCGACGCCATCTACCCGTTCTGGGACGACCTCATCGTCGACGACGAGGCAGGAATCTACTTCGGCAAGACCGAGGTGGACGGGCTGGCGGCGCAAGTCATCGAGTGGCGCAACGTCGCCTTCTACAATGACCGGACGGCTCGCGTGAGCTTCTCGGTCACCCTGATCGCCGACGGACGGATCCAGATCGGGTACGGCGACGGCGTCGGCGGCGACAACCCGCTCACCCGCGGGTCGTCGGCGACGGTCGGCGTGGAGAGCCTGACGCGCAACCCCGCGAGCCAGCACTCCTTCGACCAGGCTGTCCTGAAGGCCGGCCTGGGCCTGGAGTACACCCTCCCGGCATCGGGCACGATCGAGGGCACGGTCACCGACAAGAACGACGGCAAGCCGATCGAGGGCGCGATCATCACGCTCAAGGGGCCGGGCGGTGAGCGGGTCATCACCACCGACGTGAAGGGCCGGTGGAAGGCCCAGGCGCTGGTGGGCGAGAACACCGTGGAGGTGTCGGTGCCGAACTACGTCACCGCCAGCCACCCCGTGACCATCGCCAAGAAGGATCAGGCCGAGGTGATCGACACGGCGTTGACCACGGGCATCGCCACCGTCACCGGAAGTGACCTCGACTGGCTCCTCGACAAGGGCCAGAAGGCGTCGACCGATGTGACCGTGACCAACACCGGCTCCGCCCCGCTCGACGTGCGGATCAGCGAGCAGAAGCGCACCGACGACGGCGAGCACGAGGCCGCCGACCTTGGATGGCTGACCCTCACGGGCGCGGCCGCGACCGGCACGGTCACGCTCGCGGCCGGCCAGTCCACCACTGTCACGGCGACCGCCGACAACGCGGGTGTCGCGCCCGGCGTACTCGTCGGGGATCTGCTCGTGGCGTCGAACGCCGGCAAGGGCGAAACCCAGCTCAAGCCGGTCCGCCTCGCGACCTCGGCGTACTGGAAGGGCGTCGACGTGGGCGGATCCGGGTACGTCGGCGCCGACGGCTTCGTCTGGTCGCCCGACCAGGAACTCGGCAAGCGGCCGTGGGGCTACGTCGGTGGCAAGACGCGGGCCACCAAGGCCGACATCGCCGGTACGACTGACGACGCGCTGTTCCGCACCCAGCGGACCGGCGAGACGTTCAGCTACGTGTTCAAGAACGCGCCCGCCGGGACGTACCGGATCGGCCTTGACTTCGCGGAGATCGAGAAGGTCAAGGCCGGCAAGCGTGCCTTCGATGTTCTGGTCGACGGCAAGGTCGCGCTCTACGACCACGACGTGCAGGCGAAGGTGGGTGCCCTGACCGCGGACATGAACACGGTCACCGTCGAGCACGATGGTGGCGATCTGACGATCGAGTTCACCCGAGAGAAGGGCGAGGGCGACCCGATCCTCAACGCCCTGAAGGTCCAGGAGGACCCGCGCCTCTGAGATAGCCAACCAGTCCGCCAACAGTGGTCAGAGCCTCCTCGGAAAGGTCTCCGGGGAGGCTCTGACCACGACTACCGAGGTTGCGGCCTCTGACCGTACTCGTCAGCCTCTCGCTCGACATGATCCCGCGCGGCCGGATTGAGCAAGTACCCCAAGGAATTCCGCCGCCAGCCGCGGCGCCGAGTGGCGCCGCCTCACCGGCACCACGCCACCTGAGGATCTGTCCTGCCGCCGTTGACCAACCGAAGCGGCGATCTCATCCCTGCAAGACGCGCGGCGGCTTGAACCGGCGAACCTCCTGCGGCCAGCCGCATGCCTCCGCGATCTTGCCGGCCCACATCCGGGCGGTCGCCTCATCCGGCACGTCCACGATGGTCAGGCCACCCAGGAACTCCTTGCTCTCGGCATAGGGCCCGTCGGTGAAGACCAGCGCACCGCTTGTGGTGTCCGCGTTGAAGACTGGGCCGTCCTCTTCCTCCAAGCCCCCGGCGAAGACGAATGCCCCGGCGGCCTTGATCTCATCAACAACCGCCCTGGCGAGTGGACCGCGCCCGCGGAACCACTCCTCGGTGTGGTCACCCACCCACTGCTGATTGAAGTAGATGAGGTACTCAGGCATGTCCGCTCCCCTTGATCGTCCCCGGGATCCGACGTCCGTCTCTGCATACGCTACGAACGGCACCCGGCAGATCCGACAATCTCCAGCTTGATTTCTGTCAACCGGTCAGCACGTGTGCGGGTGGGGTCCGGACGGGATGCGAGGCTGAGCGCGTGGCTTCCCGTTCGGCGTACACGTGGACAACCCCCGGCGGCTCGGCGGCTTGGTACGCACCCTGGACGCGTCGGTGTCTCTGAAGACCGGCGACAGCGCGGTGGGGTGTCACGGAACCGGGCTCACTCTGCGGCCGGTCGATGACGGCTTTCTCGACTCGTACGCCTCAGACGCCCGCCAGTCCCTGAGCCGGCGCGACGCCCGCCCGCCGGTGACGCCCGTATGAGCTTGGTGTCGGCGTTCGTACCGATCTGGATCCTCACCGCGCTCGGCTACGCGGCCTGTCGTTGGGGCCTGCTGGGCGAGGCGGCGGCGTCGGTGCTCGGCCGTTTCGTGTTCCACCTTGCAATGCCGTCCGCCCTGTTCCTGACCCTGTCGCGAATGCCGCTCTCCGGGTTCGCCGGCCGCTCGCTGCTCGCCTTTGGGGTGAGCACTGCCGCGGTCATCGGGTTCGGGTGGGTCGGCGCGAGCTGGCTGTTCGGTCGCAGGCCCGGCGAACGGCCGATCTGGGGCATGGCCGCCGGGTACGTAAACTCGGCGAACCTCGGCATCCCGATCGCAACGCAGGTGCTCGGCAACGTGTCGTTCCTGGCGGAGGTGGTGCTGCTGCAGGTGCTGGTGGTGACGCCCGTAATCCTGGTCGCCCTGGACCGGCACAGCGACCCGGCTGGGCGGGTACGGGTCCGCCGTATCGCCTCCCTGCCGGTACGCAACCCGGTGATCCTGGCGTCGCTGCTCGGTGTCGTGTGGTCGGCTGCCGGCCTGCATCTGCCGTCGGCGGCCGACGCGTCGCTCACCCTGCTGTCGGGCGCCGCGGTTCCGGCCGCCCTGGTCGCGCTCGGCGCGTCGCTGCATCGCACGGCGCCGTCGCGGGCAGAGCCGGCAGAGCCGGCCGTGATCACCCAGCCGGCCGAGCTGGCCGTGATCGCCGCGCTGAAGCTCGTCGCGCAGCCGGTCATCGCGTACGCGGCCGGGCTGGCCCTGCACCTGTCCGCGCCGCAGTTGCTCGCCGTGGTGGTCTGCGCGGGCCTGCCGACAGCGCAGAACACGTTCATCTACGCCCAGGAGTACGGCGCCGGCGAGGAGGTGGCCAACCGGGCGGTAGTGGTGACCACGACGCTGTCACTGGCCACCCTGGCCGTGGCGGCGACGCTGCTCGGTAGGTCCGTCAACTGACTCGTCCAGCAATCATGGTGAGTCATGCCGACCATGGTGCCGACAGCAGATCAGCCGGGTTGTTCACTCTTCGCTGCGACCTCACGGGGAGCCGGCGTGACTGAGCCCGGGTACCGGTCGCAGAGGTTGCGATACTGGCCGCCGTGACGATCAAGGCGCTGATCTTTGACTTCGACGGCCTGCTGATGGACACGGAGAGCACCCTGCTGGAGAGCTGGCGCTGGGAGTGGCTACGGCACGGCCTGGAGCTCGACCCGGTCGGCTTCTTCGCCAACCACGGCGGCGACGCGAACGAGCCGCGTTACGCCGCGCTCGCCGCGGCGGTCGGACCGACCTACGACCGCGAGTCCAGCCACGCCCTGCGGATGGCGTACCGCGCGGAACTGAATGCGGCGCTGCAGCCGGCGCCCGGCATCGTCGGCTGGCTGGACCGGGCCGCGGAGCTGGGGCTGCGGCTGGCGGTGGCGAGCAGTTCCCCGGTCACCCACGTGGGCGCGATGCTCGATCGAACCGGGCTGCGGGAGCGGTTCGAGGTGCTGGCGACCGGCGAGGAGGTGGCCGCGCACAAGCCGGATCCGGCCGTCTACCTGCTGGCGCTGCAATGGCTCGGGCTGCCGGCGGAGGAGGCTGTCGCATTCGAGGACACCCCGCACGGTGTGGCGGCGGCGCACGCGGCCGGGCTGCGCTGCGTGGCAGTGCCGAACCCGCATGCGGACCACGCCCGCTTCACGGCCGCGGACCTGCTGCTGCCCAGTGCCGCGAAACTGTCCCTGGACGCGGTCCTGGCCGGACTGGCCCGGCGCGTGGGCAGTTTCCGATGAGCGGACGGCGCCGTGAGCGGACGATGGGTGGGCGAGACTGTCAGGCGAGAAAGTCCTTCAGCGCTGCCGCCCGGCCGTCGACGCGTTCGTGCGACAAATTCGCTACCCGGCCGCCGGAGCGCAGTGATATACAGCCGACGTGCAGACCATTTTGGAGTTCCCCGAAGTGCTGCGGCTGATCGAAGACCGCTCGGCGGCGTTCCGCGCGGCGATCGCGTCCGCCCCCGACCTTGACGTCCAGGTCCCGACCTGCCCGGACTGGACGCTGCGCGAACTGGCGCAGCACTTCGGCGACGGCCGCCGCCGCCAGGCCGCCATCATCGCGGCGGGCCCGGGCGCTGAGCCCCCGGCGAGGACGGACCCGAAGGGCGCCCCGACCGCGCCCCGCGACCGCGAAGCCCTGGACGCCTGGCTCGCCGAGTCGACCGAGCTCATGCTCGAGGCGATGCGCGAGGCAGGCCCGGACCGCGGCTGCTGGACCTGGTGGGGCCGCTCGCAGGCCCCGGGGACCAGCGGAGCCGTGGCCCGGCACCAGATTCAGGAGATCGCCGTCCACACCTACGACGCCCAGCTCACCCAGGCGGCCGCACAGCCGCTGCCGACGGACGTCGCGGTCGAGGGCGTCGACGAGTTCCTGACGACCGTCTCGACGACGACCGTCCCCTGGCCGTTCAAGTCGGCGACCATCGACCTGCACACGACCGAGGGCCGCTCCTGGCGTCTGACCCTCAACGCCGACGGCGTCCGCTGCGACGACCTCGCCGCCGACGCGGAGCCGGGCGACATGGCGATGCGAGGCGCAGCAAGCGACATGGTCCTCTACTTCTACGCGCGCATCCCGCTCGATGGCCTAGAGACCACCGGCGACATCGAGCCGATGGAGCAGCTCGCAGACTGGGACCCGAACGCGTAGAACGCGCACTTGTGACGCATCTGTTGGTTGCAGTGACCTCTTCGGTGTGCACGCTCGGCAAGGCAGTCGGATCGCTTGATGCGAGGTCAGACGGCATGCTGGCGTCAGACGAGGCGCTGGATGCGGACCCTGGGGCGTTCGTTCCTGAGGTGGCCTCTCTTGTGCTGGCGGACCTGTTCGTCCCAGATCTCCTGGTCGTAGTCCGGGTCCGGTGGGATCCACCTGTGGGAGCCGTCGCTGTAGTGGAACTTCTCGTCCCCAGGGCGAAGGATGCTCACCGCAGCCAGCCGAGGAAACGCCGGTGCAGCGTCCCCGCCGGCATCCAGGTGAGGTCCTCGGACGCACGCACCAGTTGGGCACCCAGGTAGAGGGCCAGAGAAATCGGAGCGCCGTCGAACTCCGCGCGCAGTTCGCGCTGCCGGGTACGGCAGGGCCAGGGCGCATCGCAGCCACCACAGCTCCAGATAGGCAGCACCGGGCCGTGCGTGGTCATGCGCGGCCTCCGAGCACCGCCGCCGTCAGCGACCGCGCCTGCCGGCTGGTCGCCCAATCCACCTGCCAACAGGGGTACGACGTCAGCCGCGCCCACCACATCCGGCAGCCGACGCACATACCGTCGAGCCCACGAACGTGCACCGCGAGAATCACCCGCTCCGACCCGCCGGTCACTGCTCACCCTCCCCAGGCCAGTGACCACGATTGATCGGGATCCGGTGTCGGGCACGGCAGGGCAGGTCGACTCCGCAGCGGCAGACGCGCCGCCAGAGCCGCCACGACCACACCGGCCGATGCCGCCGAGCGAAAGTCAACGCGGTGGCCGACAGATACTCGTCGTACGAGACGCGCCGCACGCGCCCTCCCTCGTCGCTCACGAGGGCGGCATCATCGCCCTCTGCTGAGGGGGACGCGGCGACCAGGCGTTTGCCGCACCGCCCGCCGCATCCCGTGGGGTGACGCTACGGAGAGTCGCAGTGCGGAATGGGTAGGGTTCCTACCCATAGATCACGAAACCAGACCAACCTTCACCGCGAGGTCACGGGCATCGTCGCGGGTAGACCGTGGACCGTCGAGCAGGTCCAGGGTGATCTGTCGGGCGTACCCGTTGAAGCGGACCGTCTCGGGAGCCGACTCGTACGCCTGCCGCAAGGTTGCTACGGCTGTTTCCTTGTCGTCTTTGCCGTAGTGCGCCCGCGCGACCTCGATGAGATGGCGTGCCCGACGTGGCCTCGACGGAATCGCCGCCGAGTCGTGGCGGCGTGCCTGCCGAACCGCTTCCCCGGACTTCTGCAGCTCGACCGCCACGGTCACCGCATGAGCGCCCATGATGACCCGGGAGAACGACGTCTGCGGTTGGTAGAACCCCTGCGGCAGGCGCTGCGCCACCCGGTCCGCGCGGTCCCAGTACCGCCAGGCCCGCCCTTCCTCACCGGCACGAGCGGCCGTGTAGGCGGCCTCGAAGTTCAGCGACCCCCACAGCGCCAGCAGATTCATGCTTCCGTCGGCCGTCCGCGACTCCAGGGCCGACAGCACGTCCAGCGTCACCGCCATCGCGGTGTCCCAATCCCCGGCGTCTCGATGCACCTGGCACAGGAACCACCCCGCACCGGCGATCGCCTCGGGATCACCGGACTCCTGCGCCGCCACCATCGCCCGGTCCGCCACCCGCCACAGCAGCTCCGCAGCAGGCTGGTAGGCGATGAACATCTGCGCCAACCCGAGCGTCTCCGCCAGCAACGCTTGTGCTTGCCGCCGCTCGTCACCCTCGTACGCCAAGGCGGCACGCTGCACGTCCCGCAGCAGCCCCGGCAACAGCCCACCCAGCACCGTCCGGTGATCCGACGCCTGATGACGGGCCCGCCACGCCGCCGCAAGCCGCCCCCGGAGACTGGGCAACGACTCGACGGGGATGTCTCCGGAGATCGCGAAGCGGTTCACGGCATCCCGGACCGACGCCAGCGCCGGATGCTCCGGCCCGTTGATCACGGCCGAACGATCGCTCAACTCTCCGACCAAGGCGGACACGTCGACCTTGAGGGCACGCGCGATCCGATCCAGCATATGAATGCGTGGCGGCAGGATCCGATCCGTCTCCACCGCCTTGACCCACTCGGCGCTGCGCCCCACCAACCCACCGAGCACCGCACGAGTCTTGCCGGACCGCTCCCGGTAGACCTTCAACCGCTGCCCGAACGTCAACTCCGGCAAGGCATCCACCCGGAACCTCCTCGCGTAGCGCGGGAAATGCGCCACCGACCCATCGGCCGTCGTCACGCTCAAGGCTACCGGCCGCCATGCTGCTGACGCCGAAGGCGGAGCGGGTTATCCCTCGACGCCGGGTCGGCTGTGCACCACCAGCTCGTCGATCTCCAACCGGCCCACGCGCAGCTCCCGCACCACGGCCCGGCGAATAGCGAGCCGCCCGATGACGAGCGCCCCGACAGCCACGGCCCCGACAGCCAACGCCCCGACAGCCAGGGCGCCGAGCGACGCCGCACCCGCAGCCCGCGCGCCCGTAGCCGCCGCGCCGTCGGCGCGCGTCCCAGTCAACCGCATCAGGCGAACCCTCGCTTCATATCCCCATTGTCCGTGCACCGCGTTCAACGCGGATCCTCTCAGGACAGGTGACCTCGCGTCGCGGCCGGAGTCGCGGCGCCGAGGCTCCAGCGGGGTGCTGGGGCCTCGGCGCCCTTTGCCTTGCTCGACGTAGCGGAGGACGCTACAGCCTGCGAAGGGTCGATCAGGCCTGCAGGTGTACGCGGCGGCGCCGCGCGACGAGCACCAGCGCGACCCCGACCACGACGGCGACCGCTGCCGCACCGACGTACAGCATGGTCTTGCCGCCGGTGACCGGCAGGCCCGGGCCAGCGCTCGACGAAGCCGACGGCAACGCCGACGCCGACGCTGATGCCGACGCCGACGCCGACGCTGATGCCGACGGCGACGCTGACGGCGAGGCGCTCGGCGAGCTCACGGCGACCTTCTTCGCCGCCACGAAGACGCGCGGCTCGTCGCTGTCGTCGACACTGACCTGCGTGAGAGTGCGGTTGTCCTCGCCGTCCTGGTCGGCCAGGATTTTCCAGCCCGCCGGTGCGGTGAAGGTCAGCAGGATTTCGCCGACGGGGAGGCGGGCGAAACGGAACAGGCCCTTGGCGTCCGTGATGGTCTCGGCGTACTTCGTCTTGCCGTCGCGACTGGTGGCGACGACCTTGACACCCGGGACTCCAGGCGTCCGGGGCGTCCACTCGTCGCCCTCGGACTCGCCCTGGTAGACGTAGCCGCCGAGATCGTCGAAGGCGCCCGGCACCAGCAGCCGCACACTGGTGGTGTTGTCGGCGTCGTTGACCTCGCCGTTGTCGGCGGCAAGCGAGAAGGCGACGAATCCGTAGCCGAACTCCCACGCGAAGCGGTTGGTCTTGCCGGTGAGCTGAACGGTCTTGGTGGCGCCGGCAGCGAGATCGAAACCGGTCGACAGCACACCATAGGCGACACCCTCGACGCCCTCGCTGTCGCCGCCCGTGTAGTGCACGCGCTTAGCGTCGACGGAGCTCTTGTTCTTCACCGTGACCGTGATGGTGAAGGTCTCGCCCTCGGCGTAGTTGGCCTTGTCGGCGGCGGCGGTCACCGCGATATCCGGCTTGGGGGCGGCGGCCAGGGCGGCCGTCGCCGGCAGGACGGCCACGAACACGCCCACGAGGGCGGCGGCGGCAAGTGTGCGCATGAGATCTCCGTAATCGGGAGCGGGAATCAGCGCGATGCTAGCGCTGGGCAAGTCGCTCCGCTGCCCCTCGCCGTTACGTGCCGTGACCTACGGGATCAGGCGAACTCGGGGCGGACGACGAGCACAATCGTCGCCGGTGTACCGGAATCCACCGGAGGCTATGCGATCACATCAGCGCGGCGGCGACCCAGTAGGTGGGCATTCCAGCGAGCATCGCAACGTAGGGTTTGCCTGTTCCTGCGGTCCCCACGACAGCTGCGGCAACAGCAAGGACGACAGGTGCAGCTGCGGAGAGTCCGGTGGCGGAGAACACCAACGGGGTGAGGCTGGCCGAGGCGAGGGCGGCGAAGGCTGCTGGTGCGACCATCTCGGCGGACGCTTCCAATCGCGGAGGGACGATCAGCCGGTCGGTCAACGTCATGCAAATTCGCATCGCGTAACTGCCGATGCCGGCAACGAGGATGACGAACCAGGGGCTCATAGCTGATGCTCCTGTGCGGATGGAGCCGGCGTGGCGGTCGGGCCCGGGCGGTCTTTGAGCGACGTGAGGTATCCGGCTGCGAGTCCCGCGGTGATACCGACGACGATGCCGAGGTTCAGCGGCGCGGCGATGCACGCGCCCACCACGACGCTGCTGACAACGACGGCACGACGGGTTGCTCGCTGGCGCAGATCTGGTACGACCTGGCCGACGAGGTAGAGCGGCACGAGTAGCTCTAGGTGAAGACCCTCGGGAACGCGGGCCCCGACGACCGTGCCGACGCCGAGCGCGATCAGCCATCCCACCCACAGTACGACGGCTCCGCCCAAGTAGAAGGCGTGCGATGACCGTAGATCTCCCAAGCCCACGTCAGGGGTCAGCCGCTGGTCGCCCTGGCGGGCTGCCGCATACGCCCACCGGTGGTGCTCGTAGCGGCGTATGCCAACGACGAAGGACGGGTCGATGAGCAGGTAGCCGGCGAGCAGTCGCCACCACAGCGGCGTTCCGCGCCAGTATCGGGCGAGCGCCGCCGAGTAGAGCACAAGTCGCAGGTTGATGACGAGTACGGTCGCGATCACCGATGCTGCGGCGGCTCCGCTGTCCAGCAGTTGAATCGCGGCAATCTGGGCGCTGCCGCCGTAGATCGCTGGCCCGGTGAACCAGCCGATCGCCGAAGGGATACTCGACTGCCCTGCGGTGACGCCGATGACGAGGCCGAACGGCGCCACCGCGACCAGCCACGGCAGCATGCTTCGCATTCCAGCGGCGACATCCCGCCCCTGCTGGAGTCTCATCTGGTTGCGGGGCCGTCCGGGACCCGCGCCGCCTCCACGAACGACTCCTGACTGACCCACCGGGTGTAGCGCGAAAAGCCCATCAGTGTGATCAGTCCGCTCGTTTGGGACGCCTGTGCCGTGAGCGCATTGAGCTTGCGGGAGAGCGTCCTGTCGTCCAGCACGAGTTCCACGGCGAGTTGGTCGTGGTCCACCGCGAGCGGGTATCCGTCCTGGAAGATGGCGAATTCGTGGTGGACGTCATTCCACATTCGCGCCCATTCGTGGCTGACGGCAGCGTGCAGCAGCCGTGTGCCGGCAGGCGCGGCCCGGCGGAATGCGCTCTCGGCCCAGACTGACACCGCCTGATGGTCCGGGTGCCCCGTGTGGCCTTCCGGACCAAAGGTCACAATCGTGTCGGGCCGGATCTCGTCGATCAGTTCGGATAGCCGGGCGACCGGCTCGGCTGGGGCAACGTCGGCGCATTCGCCGTCGGAGTATCCCAGCCAATGGTGCTTTGTGACGCCGAGCACCCCCAGGCTGCGTGTCAACTCGTCCTGGCGGATCACCGCCAGTCGATCCGGCGGCCACGTCACCGAATCGGACGTGCCGCGTTCACCCCGGGTGGCCGTGACGCAGACGACCTCCGAGCCAGCGTCACGGGCCATCGCCATCAGACCGCCGGACAGGTACGCCTCGTCGTCGGGATGTGCCCAAATTCCTAGAATCGAGCCCAACTCATCGATGTTCATCACGCTCTCCGAATTGAGAATGGTGCTCCTGCACGGTGCTTCTACGTGCGATGACCAGCCGCGAACACGGCGACCGCAGCAAACGCGGGTCGGCGGCACGGGAACGCCGAGAACGGCAGCCCCACACCTGTTCACCGCGCCACCCACACCGGACCCGACTTGTGCTGTGGCGGCAACCGGAGCAGGCAACGCCGGGAAAGCTACGAGCCCCACCTTCCCGCAACCTTCCCGACGCCCACCCTGGTCCGGGCACGACCAGGCCGCCGACAGCCCGTGCGTGGCTGCCCGATCACCCCGCCACAGTTCCCGCGTCGGCTTGCCCGGAAGATCCTCACCATTCCTGACAACCTCGGGCCCGGGTAATCAAGATCTTCTGGCACGCCTCGCCGCGGGCGGCCCGGGCAGCCCCGACTGGCCCGTCGTTGTCGGCAGCTGCGGCCGAACTCCTGACACCTGACCTCGGGAAGCGTCCTCAGCTCAACCTGACAGACAAGAGCTGGGAAGGTTGCGGGAAGGCGGGGTTCGTAGCTTTCCCGGCGTTGCCTGCTCCGGTTGTCACCGCGACAAAGTCGGGTCCGGAATGGGCGACACAAGGGAGAAGGACTGTGGGTACGACTACCGAGCGCCAGCCGCTCAATGGCGTTGACACGCCGGCCCTCTTTGCCACGCTCGATGCCGTGCGTGCCCAGCCGGAGCTGGCGAAGTTCCAGTTTCGTGCGGTCAACCGGTGGGTCAGTGGCACTCATAACCGCAGCGAGATTCAGGGCTTCTACGGCGCCGGCCAGGAGGACGTGAGCCGCGCTGAGCCCTTTACCTACGATTCGGATCACCCCGAGATGTTGGTGGGCGGGGGAAACGGTCCCGCGCCGGTGGAGTATCTGCTGCACGCCATTGCGTCGTGTCTCACGTCGGGCCTGGCGAACATCGCGGCGGCCCGTGGGGTGAAGCTGCACTCGGTCGAGGCGACAGTTGTCGGCGACATCGACCTTCTCGGCATTCTCGGAATGTCCGAGGAGGTGCGTAACGGGTACCAGGGGATTTCGGTGAGCTTCCGGATTTCCGGTGACGCCCCGGACGACGTCCTGCGGGGGTTGATCGAGCAGTCACGTCGCCGTTCGGCTGTCTACGACGTGTTCACCAATGGCGTACCGGTCGCCATCGACGTGACGACTGAGTAGACCCATGAAGACCACCGATACGGTCATCATCGGTGCTGGCCATGCGGGGCTGGCGATGAGCCACTGCCTAACCGGATACGGCATCGAGCATGTCGTACTCGAACGCGGCCGGGTGGCGCAGCGGTGGCGGTCGGGCCGGTGGGACTCATGCCGGCTACTGACGCCGAACTGGCTCTCCCGGTTGCCCGGTTGGTCCTACCAAGGCGACGACCCCGATGGGTTCATGTCTGCTGCGGCTTTCGCTGACCATCTGTCCGCGTACGCCAGGATCAGCCGGGCGCCGGTGCTGGAGAACACCAGTGTCATCGGGGTTCGTGCCGACGGTGAGAGCTATCTGGTCTCCACCGACGCGGGCACTTGGCGGACGCGCTGCGTCGTCATCGCCACCGGGTACCACTCCCGGTCGCTGGTGCCGGCGCTGAGTGGCGAGTTTTCGCCGACGATCACTCAGATCGGCGCGGCTGCCTACCGGAATCCCGCGCAGTTGCCCGTCGGCGGCGTTCTGGTGGTCGGCGCGTCGTCGACCGGGGTGCAGATCGCCGATGAGCTGGCCCGGTCCGGCCGTGAGGTAACCCTGGCAGTCGGAGAGCACACGCGGATGCCGCGGCGGTATGGCGGCCGGGACGTGTTGTACTGGCTGGACCGCCTCGGGAGCTTGGACCGCACTCTTGACGAGGTGCCCGACCCGCGCCGTGCCCGCCGCGAGCCGTCGTTTCAACTCGCGGCCGGCCGGGCGCTTGACCTGGGCGTGCTGAGGGATCGCGGAGTTCGCCTGGCCGGCCGCCTGGTCCAGGTGGACGGGAGAGAACGGGCGATCTTCGCGGACGATCTCCAGGACACGACGACGCGGGCCGAAAACCGGTTGCTCCGGGTGTTGGGCACGATTGACCGGTACGCCGTTTTTACCCGCTCGGCCGACATTCCGCCTCTCGTCCTCGACGGCGGGCTACGACAGGTGACCGGTCTGAGTTCCGTCGTGTGGGCGACCGGGTTTCGACCCGTCTACCCGTGGCTGCAGATACCGGTGTTGGACAGTGCTGGTCACCTGCGTCACCAACGCGGGATCACCGACGCGCCAGGGCTCTACGCGGTCGGGTTGCGGTTTCAGCACCGACGCAACGCCACTCTGGTTGATGGCGCCCGGCACGACGCGGCGTATCTCGCCGAGCAGATCGCCGTAAGGCTCCGCCATCGAAGTATCAATTTCGCCAAGTAACTATCAGTAGGGGGAGGTCGGCGTGACGGAGGACTACGACGTAGTCGTCGTCGGGGCCAGGCCGGCGGGTGCCGCGACGGCGCTACTGCTGGCACGGCAAGGTCTGCGGGTGTTGGTGTTGGAGCGGGCGAAGCCCGGCGCTGACACGCTCTCGACTCATGCGCTCATGCGGGCGGGCGTAGCCCAACTCGCCCGGTGGGGCCTGCTGGATTCCATCGTGGCCGCAGACACGCCTGCGGTGCGGCGCACCCGCTTCCACTATCCGGGTGAGCAGGTCACAGTGTCGATCAAGCCTGCTGCCGGCGTGGAGGCACTCTATGCCCCTCGCCGCACGCTACTGGACCGGCTTCTCGCCGAAGCCGCCGAGAACGCCGGCGCCACAGTTCGGTACGGCGTCACCGTCACCGGCCTCGACCGCGACCGGTCTGGGCGAATCACTGGCGTCGTGGGGCACGACCACTCGTCGGCGCCGGTACGAGTGCGGTCCTGGCTGACCGTCGGCGCCGACGGCGCCGGGTCGACCGTGGCCCGCCTGGTGGGAGCGCCGAATGTGCGAGTCGGAAGCGCCAGCGGCGCGATTATCTATGGCTACTGGGACGGGCTTGGGGTTACCGACTACGAGTGGTTCTACCGCCCGGGTGCATCGGCAGGAATGATTCCGACAAACGACGGCAAGGTTTGTGTCTTCGCCGGAACCAGCGCGCAAAGGTTCAACCGAGAGGTGAGTGGTGATCTGTGGGGTTCGTACATCCGACTGCTTGCCGAGGCGACAGGTCCAGCGGCCGCTGGCCGGCTGCCCGAATCGCTTGCGCCGCGACGGCTTCACGGCCATCCCGGACGCACCAGTTACCTGCGCCAGGCCCACGGAGCGGGATGGGCGCTGGTAGGGGACGCAGGCCAGTTCATCGATCCGTTGAGCTCTAATGGGATCACCGATGCGTTGCGTGACGCAGACCTGCTTTCACGGCAGGTCGCAGCGATTGTGTCCGGTGTTGGGGAAATCGAGGCGCTGGCCGCATACCAGGCGGAACGGGATCAGCTCGCGACACCTATTTTCGACGTCGTCGACGAACTCGCCGGGTACCGGTGGGACGTGCCAGCGGTACGCGAGTTACTCCTGCGACTGAATTCCGCTTTCAGCGCCGAAGTGGAGGCCCTAACCGGCCCGATCGGCGCCGCTACCATTAAGCGATGAAGAATCGCGTGGGGGTGCGTCTTCTTGGTGGATTCGGAGTGACGGTCGACACGGGCGCGGTGCCGGATACGGCATGGACCCGGCGCCAACCGATCACGCTTGTCAAGCTGTTGGCGCTCGCGCCGGGCCGGCAACTCCACCGCGAGCAGGTGATCGCGGCACTCTGGCCGAATGCCACCGTCGAGGAGGCGGCACCCCGGCTGCACAAGGCAGCCCACTACGCCCGCCGGGTCCTCGGCCCCGATGGTGTGGTGCTTCACCGGGAGTTGGTCTCGCTCTTCCCGAACGCTCGGACCGAAGTCCGCATCGACGCGGTCGAGTTCGATGATCTTGCTTCCGAGGCGCTGAAGAACGAGGACGTCACGGCGGCCGGCCGGGCCGTCGACGCGTACGGCGGTGATCTTCTGCCGGAGGACCGCTACGAGGAGTGGGCCCAGGGGCACCGTGACCGACTGCGCCACACCTACCTCGAGGTGTGTCGGCTCGCCGGGCGGTGGAGCGATCTGGTTGCCGCAGACCCGACCGACGTGCGCGTAGGCATGGCGCTGATGCGGGAAAGTGCCGCGTCGGGCGACCGTCACAGTGCCCTGCGCCTGTTCGAGCGTCTCGACCGGGCCCGTCAGCTCGAGCTCGGTGCGGTGCCCGACGCGGAGGCGCTGGCGCTGCGCGATGCGCTGATCGGCCCGACCTCGCAGAGGGCCGCAAGCGAGGTCCTGGTCGGACGGAGGCGGGAAAGGGTCGCGCTGGAGCGTGTGATCGAGGAGGCCGCAACGGGACGTGGCCGTGCGGTCCTCATCGCGGGCGCAGCTGGCATGGGCAAGTCCACCCTTGCCGCATGGCTACGCGAGCGGGTCGTCGCCCGCGGCTGGCGTACCGGTCAAGGCGTTGTCTCGGCGGTCGAAGGCGCCTGGCCCTTCGCCCCCGTGTTGGAAGCGCTGGCCGACCTCGCCCGCCGCCATCCCACCCTGCTCGACGGCCTCAACGACCGCTATCGGGACGACATCGACCGGGCATTGTCAGGGGATGTCGGGAACTGGGCCGGCCAGAATGCCCCGCAACGGTTGTTCATAGCGGTGGCCCAACTGGCACGCCTCGCGGCAGCCGGGCCGGGTCTGCTGCTTATCGTCGAGGATGTCCACGACGCAGACGAAGGGACCATGCGGTTACTGCGCTACGTGGTCCGCAGCTGCAGGGACGAACGGCTGGTGCTCCTGCTTACCCACCGACGTCAGCCGACCACGGACGCCTTCGAGCGGATCCGCAACAGCTTGCTTGGTCGGTCCGGCGCGCTCGACCTCGCGCTGCCGTCACTGACCCAGTCTGAGACGGCCGCGCTCGTCGCCGAGCAGGCACCGGACCTGCCTGACGATGTCGTGGAACATATCTGGTCGATTTCTGGTGGAGTCCCGTTCACGGTCACCGAACTGGCCCGCTCGGCCGTCGATGGAGAACTTCGCGCACCGGCCGAGGCGGTGCTGGGCTCGCTGGCCCCACCCACACGTGCGGCGCTGGAGCGCGTGGCGCTCATGGGCTCCACCTTCGACACCGACGGGTTCATCGCGATGAGCGATCTGCCCGAGGACCAGGCGTTCGACTGCCTGGACGCCGCCCTGGCCGTCCTGGTCATCGAACGGACCCTACAAGGCTTCCGGTTTCGCCATCCGCTTATCCGCGAGGCCCTACTGGACGCGGTCCCGCCCCACCGGCGTTCGGCCCTGCACCGCTCCTGCGCGCGGCGCCTGATCGAGTTTGGCGCGTCACCGGCACGCGTCGGCCACCACCTACTCGCCGCAGGTGACACCGCTGCAGCCGTGCCTTTTGTGCTGCGCGCCGCGCAAACCGAGGTGGCGGTCGGCGCCTTCCGAGACGCCCTGTCCCTGGTGGAGTCGATTCTCGGGGCGGCCCGCGACGAGGATTTGGTAGCGGCCCTGACCCTGCGAGCCGACGCGCTCGCCGCGATCGGCGACCCAGCAGCACTCTCCGCCTACCGTGAGGCGCTCGCGGTGGCCGACCAACGGCAGGCTCGAGTGCTGCGGGCAAGGATGGGCCAGCTCGCGGTTCTGTCCGGGGACACCGACACCGCAGCGGCGGTCCTGCACGGTCTGGAGCCCGACGGCGGGCCCGACGATTCGGCAGTCCTACTCGCCCACGGCGCTCTCGCCTACTTCACCGGCGACATCGACGGTGCCAGGGCGGCGGTCGCCGATTCGCTACGCGCCGACCCGGTACAAGGCTCCGCCCTGCTCCAGTCAAATCTGGTCGCCCTGCGAGGGCTGATCACGCACACCCGTGGTGAATGGAACCACACGCTGCGCGCAGAGCTGATGCGTACCCGCGATGACCCCGGGCTGGCCACCACCGTCTTCGACGCGCACCTCTGCGTCGCCGAGTATCTGCTCTACGGGCCCACGCCCTACGAGGACGTCATCGACCTCGCTCAAGGCCTGCGCCGTACCGCCCAGTCCTCCGGCGTTCTCCGGGCTGTCGCCTTCGCCAGAGCCCTGGCCGGCGAGGCGGAACTACTCGCCGGCAATCTCGACACAGCCGAGCGCGAACTCAGCACGGCCGTTGACCTACACCGCGAGATCGGCGCCACCGCTGGCGAGGCCCATTCGTTGCAGCGACTCGCGGAGGTGCACCTCACGCGTGGTGACCGGCGCACCGCGACGCGGCTACTTCGTCGGGCACTTCCCTTGGCGCGTTCCTCAGTGCTCGCCCCCCACCTGATTCAGCGGATCTACGGCACTACGGTGGCCGCAGCGGACTCGCCGGAGGCCGCCCGGGCGGCCATCAACGCGGCGAAGGCTGCCATGACCCAGAACGACTCCTGCGATTTCTGCGCCATTATGTTTGAGGTTCCTGCGGCCATTACCTGCGTCCGAATTGGCGACTTGGACTCGGCGCGGACGTTTCTCGCGGCGGCGGAACGTTCAAGCACTCTCTGGGAGGGCACGGCGTGGCAGGCCGCCACGCTGGAAGCCCGCGCACATCTCCTGGCGGCCGACGGCGACGCGGAGCAGGCGCGGCAACTGCGGCACCGCGCGGCAGAAGTGTTCGACGATGTCGCACACCCCCTGGACGCGGCCCGCTGCCGCGCCGGCTGATCTCGGCGCCTCGCGGGAGCCGCGGGGCAGCCAGTCGCCGGGACACCGGCGCGGCCACCGGCAGGGCTCGGTCTTCCGGGCCGGCGTGAGTGCCTAGCTAGCCGCACTGACAGCAGTTCAGGAAACGCCGGCACCCGACGAGACGTGGTTCACCCCGGCAGCCCGGCTCGGGTTCGCCCACCCGGCGATGGACGGCGAGACACTTATCCATTCCGACCTCAACCCGGCGAACCTGATCGTGACACCACTCGGCCTACGCATCGTGGACTGGGCGTGGGCAACCAAGGCCGCCGCATGGGTCAAGCCCGTTACCGACTATCTCGGCAACGGGCTTCTGACCTGCACAAACTGAGAGTGGGCGATGCTGGTATCGAACCAGCGACCTCTTCGGTGTGAACTCTCGGCAAGCCGGTTGGATCGGGCTTGATGGGAGGTCACACGGCCTGCTGGCGCGCTTCTCGGCTCGGTTCGGCTGGCCGGGTTGCTGTACTTCGCTGCTGTACTGCTGGCGTCAGACGAGGCGTTGGATGCGGACCTTCGGGCGCTCGTTCCTGAGGTGTCCTTGCTTGTGCTGGCGGACCTGTTCGTCCCAGACCTCCGGGTCGTAGTCCGGGTCCGGTGGGATCCACTTGTGGGAACCATCGCTGTAGTGGAATTTCTCGTCACCCGGCCGCAGGATGCTCATCGGGTCCAGCCGAGGAATCGGTAGTGCAGGTGTGCGGCGGGGACGTGGGTCAGGTCCTGGGCGGCGTCGACGAGCTGGGCGGCCAGGTAGAGGGCCAGCGACACCGGGGCGCGGTCGTACTCGGCTCGCAGTTCCCGCCGCCGGGTCTGGCAGGGCCACTCCCCCGCACAACCGCCGCACGTCCAGAGCGGCTTGATCGGATGGTGAGTCGTCATCGCGTGCCGTCCTGGCTGGGCCAGTGGTCGCGGTTGATCGGGATGCGGTGGCGGCTTTGGCATGGCAGATCGCCTCCGCAGCGGCAGATGCGCCGCCAGTGTCGCCAGGACCAGACGGGTCGGTGACGGCGAGCAAGAGTCAGCGCTACCGCCAGCACGTACTCGTCGTACGAGACTCGCTTCACCGGCTCGCCTCGCCCGCTCGCACCAGGGTCTGCCCTGCCGTTGTCGATGGGAGCACTGCTGTCTCCTTGTGCCGGAGCAATCTGGAGGCGTGGATGCCCGGACGCGGGGGACGCGCCGAACATCCACGCCGGCGAGGACGGCCCACAGCGCCAACCGAGGGAATCGACCTCCTCGGCAACCTCCCATAGGTACCGTTGGGTAGTCAAGGGCTGGCGTAGGTGGTCTACTCGTGTTGCCAACCGAGGAGAACCACGTGCCACCGCGTTACCGCTACGAACAGATTGCCGACGACCTCGCCGAACGCATCGCGTCAGGCGAGTTCCAGCCCGGCTCCAAGCTGCCCAGTCGGCGAGAGTTGATCGAGCACTACGGGGTCACCGAGCCGGTGATCGACCGTGCCATGCAGGTACTACGGATCAAAGGGATGACCGAAACGCTACCCGGCGTTGGCGTCTTCGTCGCCGAGTAGATCTCCTCGCAGAGGCGGCCGCCACGCCCACGACATCTCGCTTACAAGTTCTGGGCGCTCCGTCCAGGCCGGTCCGTCCGTGTCTCTGGCCTCGACCGACAATCCGCACGTGTCCGGATTGCTCCGCCCACGTCCGGCCGTGTTGCTGTCATCGTTGCTGTCGGCAGCAGTGGTGTGTAGCGGAGTAGACAGCTCCGCTAGAAGTTCCTGAGCGTAAAGGACCCTCCCGGCTCTGCCACATCCAGCTCGGCTCGGGCGAGGCTGATGAAGTGCATACGTGCTTGTGAGAGCGAGTCGCGCAACGCTTCATGATTCTCGTCAGGTTGCTTCTTGGCGGCGTCAGCGAATTCTCTGAGTTCAGCAAGGAGCGCCTGTGCCGCCCCAGCGACGGGAGTTGACGCCAGGAGGTGCACCTCCTGGTGCCGGACGGTGAGGTCATCCACCAGCTCGCGCCACCGTAAGGCGTAGGCCCCATCTCGAGGGCTCGACCGGATATGACGGTAGAGGGCATAGGCGGCGGCTAAGAAGTTGGCGTAGACATGCCGTCTCTCGGCGTGCCAACGCCGCTGGTCTTCACGTCTGTTGCGCGCTCGTTCCAGCCTGATCGCAATGGCTTGGGCAACCGCGACACCCCCAAGCCCAAAGAGCCCGGCTAGCAGGGCAGTCCCCCACCATGGCGCGTCCGTCATGCAGCTACGCTATGAGGCTTGCGCAAGGTATTCAGTTCACCAACTACAGGTAAGAAGGCTGCGGGCGGCCTGGTCATCGGGCCGATCGCGCCTTGTCACCTGGGCAGATATCGTCACCAATGGTCGTCGTTGGTCGCTCATGATTGGCCTCCGACGGCCTGGCGACGGCCTGAGCCCGAGCCTCGTCGACGTGGGCGTGGGCGTGGGCGTGGGCGTGAAAGCACAGTCGGAAGGCATGCCACATGCGCCCCAGCAAGCGTGAGCAAGAGGCAGTCCGTGCCTATGTTCAGGACCAGGCCCATGAAGAGGTTGTCCACCTTGAGAAGGCGGCGTCTGAGCTGGTGGGCCCCGTCCGGCACGACATCTGGGATGTGCACTGCACCGGTAGTCGATGGTGGGTTGTCACAGAACCCATGCATTTATAACCAAGTCGATTTCAAGAGCCGCGACGTTGTATTGACATTCCATGTCGGCTTGGCTCTACGACTGACCTATCAGCAGGAACGTGAAGTTCCAGTCGCCGAACTTCACGCTGAGCTTCTGCCGGGCTCATGGCGACGTTGGCAGCAAGCGTTTGATGCCTATGCTAGCGGCGACGAGGCCGAGAACTTCCAGGCCGTCGGCATGCGGCTACGGGAGTGCCTCGTATCATTCATTGGCGAGGCTACCGATGAAAGTCTGGTGCCGGACGGCACTGCGCCGCCTAAAAAGGCAGATTTCAAGGGCTGGGTGGAACACTTGGCGAACCGCCTTGCAGCGGGCGATTCGTCTGCAAAACTGCGATCTTATCTAAAGGCTATCTCGGTAGAGACGTGGTCATACACCAATGGCCTAACGCATGCCAAGAACGCCGCTCGGATAGATGCGGAGATCGCGCTCAAGATGGTGGAGCACTTGCTGGGCATGTTCAGTGCTGCGCGGTTGCGCCATGCTCGACTGAGCGTCCGCTGCGAGTCCTGCCAGTCCTACCGGGTGGTCGCCGGCGTTTGCGAGCACTGTGGCTGGGTCGATGCTGAGCACGTGCCACATCCACGTCGTGAGATCAGCGAAGACGAGCAAGCGCGACGGCTGGCCGAGCCATGCACGCCGAGTTCAGACATCTCGACGTTCATGACACCGAACGACTTCGGTGGTTGAGCCGTCAGCGAGCCTGAAACCACCTGGCAACGCACTCTCAGCTTGGGAATCGGGTTGATCTACACATCAAGTAGTAGCGGTGCCTGCTGGTCGATGGCCACGGAGCGTTTATAGCCGGGCTCTCTGCGGCGCTCGTATGGGCCGGTGTTGACCGCTGCATCGGGCATGGCAACGCCGAGGCCATCTCCCAGACGCGGCCCGGCTAGCTTCGCGTCTTACGCTCGTAGATGAGTCAGATCAGACCGTCCGAGGTGCTCGTCCGATCAACTCGGCACAAAACCACTGGACCAGCGGGACAGCCACAGACACGGCTACCTGAGCTTCGTCTATCGACACGTTGCCCGGTGCTGAAGGCTGGCCGCCGTGACGATCATGCTGGCCATGCCACAGCATCCGCATCAAGCTAATGAGGACCTGGGACGATGGAGCGGAGTCATGCTCGCGCTCCATCGGCAGCCTCCAGTCCCCTTGGTCCTCAAGCTGCCTAAGCACTGTTCCGAGCGTCGCTCTTGAGTTGCTGGGCGACACCACAGGAACGGCGGCGTCCTCGACGGCCAAAATTGCCAACCGATACGCCTCGCTGGCATTGGGGGTGAGGCCGTAGAGCTCCTCCCATGCCTTGGCTAGCCGCGTGCCAGCTCGCCCAGATCGCGCCATCGCAGCGTCGGCAGCAACCTGTACGCCTAACGGGACGCGGCGTGTCAGGCCCGGCCGACCGGTTCGTACGCCAATCTGATATGCCGATTTACTCCGTACCAGTATGGCACCAAGGTCGTCCGCACCCGCATGGCTGCCATGGGCAAGGAGATAGTCGGCGATCTGGAGCGGCGCATCATGCTTCTGCAGCGTTGTGATCGCGGTCGTTAGCTGCCACTGGCCGGTTGTGTCACTGACCTTTGAGGAGCGGAGGTCGGGAAGTGGGATCTTGAGAGTTTGGCACATGTGTTCCGCCAGATCCGTGTCGAGCATCAACGCGGGTCCACTTCCGTCACGATAACGCCGACGCACAGTCAGGGCATCTCGCACCCATACCCAAAAGGAAGAACGCATCCATTTTGGGACTCCATCGTGGAGAGCATCATACTCAGCGACCTCTTCCTCTGTGTCGATGCCGAGAGGTCGCCAGGCTTCTTCGATCACGCGTGCGATTGTTCCACGGCCGCCCACGTATTGCGACCTTGCGACACTCGTCCATCAGTCCCCAGCCATCCCGTCTGCCGTCGACCCGCCCTCCTGGGGAGCGGGCCGCCGCCCGACCCGCCACGTCAAGCGGACCTTGACGCACGTTCGGACGCTGGCGGGTCGGGCGGTGGTCTGCTCGGCTTGCCCGGGTCGATGGCAGACGGGATGGCCCGCGCAACCACCCACGGACCGCGACCCGCCAACGGTCCCCGGCCATCCTGGAGCCGGAGCGCCCCCGCCGGAGGCGCAGTAACCGCAACCCCGCGACCGCCGCCAGCTCGCCGACGCGGCCGGCGTGCGCTCCCCTACGCCGCGCGGGCTCGTGACCGCGCGGCCCGGCCGGCTGCCGGCCCAACCCTCACCCGTCAACGTCTCTGTCGTTCTGCGGCGGCCCCTTGGGCTTCCGCTTTCCGCGCCAGCCGCCGGGCGTGTTGCGTGGCCGGAGTCGGAGCGCCAGCGGAGCGACGGACGCGCGCCCAGGCGGCGGCGCGTGCGGCCCGTTGCGGGCCGCCTTGATGGACGTACAGAAAGTCCTCCCACACCGCTGGCAGCCGGCCGTGGCAGCCGGCCGCCCTCTCCATCCGGCAACATCACGGCGGGTTGACGTGTCGGTACCCGGTGCTACTCTGACGCTCGTCGAGTACGCCAGCGCGGCCTTCCTGCCGGATCGCTGGACTCGACCTCGGAGATGCCGAGCGGCCTTCCTGCCGCTGATGCGGGTCACGTCCCGCCGGCTCTCGATCGCACCGGCCACCGCGCCGGTTCTCCGAATCCACTGAGCGGCCCAGCACGGCCCCACTGCCGTCCACGATGGCCCGGATTCGCACACCTACACGGGTGGGGACAGCCTGTGGCAACCGCTCTGATGCCGGCATCCCATGCCCCCACCCGTGCCGGCTTTCGTCAGCAGCTCGACGAGCGTGAGAGGACACGACCATCGGCGGGACGTGGCACCACCACGAACCCGCCCTCCGGCGTCAGCCGCCCTCCCGGCGGTGCCAGGAGACACGACGAACACCACCAGCGGACCAACGTCCACGGCTGGTGGTGCTTCGTCTCTCGTCCCTGCCACCCCCAGAGGAGAGAACCGTGTCCACCCCGCTCACCCTGTACCGGCCCGGCCTCGCCGTCGGCCGTGACGCCCAAGCCCTGCACCGCGCTGCAACGCCGGAGTTCTCCGGCTGGCTTGAGCACACTGCCGCTGCCGGCGGCTGTGCCCGGCCAATCCGCCTCACTGGCACCATCGCGGCCGTCGAAACGACCACCGGCCGCATCACTGGCCAACTCCGGACCGACGAGCTGCCCGACCGGGCGCTGTACAAGGCGTGCGGCAACCGCCGCGAGTCGCAGTGCCGAGACTGCGCCTGGGTCTACGCCGGTGACGCCTACCAGGTCATCCGCTGCGGCCTGACCGGCGGCAAGGGCGTACCCGACTCGGTCGGCCGACACCCGGTCGTCTTCGCCACCTTCACCGCCCCCTCCTTCGGCGCGGTCCACCACCGGCACGTCTCCCGCCACACCTGCGCCACCCGGCAGCGCTGCGACTGCCGGCCCGCTCCCTGCCGCGCCCGAAGTGCCGCCGGCACCTGCCAGCACGGACAGCACGCGGCCTGCTTCGCCCGCCACGACGCCGACGATCCGCGGCTCGGGCAGCCGTTGTGCCTGGACTGCTACGACCACGACCACCAGGTCGTCTGGAACTACTTCTCCGGCGAGCTGTGGCGCCGCACCAAGCAGGCCATCGAACGGCACCTCGCCGCGCTGTGCCGCCGACGCGGCATCCCCTTCGTCCAGGTCGTCACCGACTCGGGCAAGCTGCGCCGACTGTCGCCGGTTCGGGTGTCACACGGGAAGGTTGCCGAGATGCAGCGCCGGGCAGCCGTGCACTTCCACGCCCTGCTGCGCCTCGACGGTGTCGACCCTGACCTGGATGCACTCGTGCCGCCGCCGGCCGGCATCACCGTCGACGACCTGGATGCCGCAATCCATGCCGCCGCCCGGCAGATCGCCGTCACCACACCGCCGCATCCCGACCGGCCGCAGGGCTGGGTGGTGGCCTGGGGCGAGCAGGTCGACGTGCGCCGGATTAACGCCACCGACGGCGAGTTTACCGACGGCAAGGTGGCCGCTTACCTGGCCAAGTACGCCACCAAGGCCACCGAAGCCACCGGCCACCAATCCACCCGACTCACGCCCGCCACCGTCGACGACTACGCCGATCCGGAAGGCGACCATCTCGCCCGCCTCATCGACGCCTGCTGGCATCTCGGCCGCCCCACCCCCACCGACACCAGCAGCGGAGCCGCAACGGCCGACGACCGTCAAGGCAGCCTTGACACCAGACCGAGCGCCTACGCCGGGCTGCGGCGCTGGGCGCACATGCTCGGCTTCGGCGGCCACTTCCTCACCAAGGCCCGCCGCTACTCCGTCACCTTCGGCCTGCTCCGCGACACCCGCGCCACCTACCGGCGCGAAGAGGACGACGACCCGCCAGACACGATCATCGTCGGCACCCTCACCTACAGCGGGTCCGGCTGGCTCACCGAAGGTGACGCCCTGCTCGCCAACACCGCCGCAAGTCAGCGACGCGAGAGCAGACGCATCGGCCGGGAAGAACTCGCCCACGAAGCCTGGCTCACCGGAGCCGCCGCATGAACCACGACCTCCGCCCCCGCTGGTACTCCCCCACCGAGGTCGCCGTCCTTCTCGGCTTCGGCATCTCCAAAGTCAAAATGAAGATCGCTACCGGCGAGCTGCGCTCTATCAAGGACGGCAAGTACCGCCGCATCCTCCCGGAATGGGTCGACGACTACATCCGCGAACAGGTCGAGCGCCAGGAGGCCGCCTGATGCCCGGACGCACACGAGCCAACGGCGAAGGATCCATCTTCCCCTACCGCAACGGCTTCGCCGCGTACGTCTGGGTCACCAAGCCGGACGGCAGGCGCACCCGAAAGTACGTCTACGGCAAGACCCGCGAAGCGGTGCACGACAAGTGGATCAAGTTGCACCAGCAGGCCAAGGCCGGGCCGGTGGCGACGAGCGTTCCGACGGTTGGCAGCTTCCTCACCTACTGGCTCAACGAGATCGTCGAGCCGAACCGCGCGCCCCTGACCTACGCCACCTACGAGACATTCGTTCGCCGCTACATCTCCCCCGGCCTCGGCGGCAAGCGGCTGGACCGGCTCCAGTCGCGGGACGTGCAGACCTGGATCAACCAGGTGGCCCGCACCTGCCAGTGCTGCGAGCAGGGCAAGGACGCCGCCCGTTCGAAGGACAAGCGGCGCTGCTGTGCGGTCGGCCGCTGTTGCCAGGCCGTCCCCTCGACGCGCACGGTCAGCGACATCCGGGCCGCACTGCGGGCCGCCCTCACCCACGCCCAAGCCGAAGATCTCATCACCAAGAACCCGGCCGCGGCGGTCACCCTGGCCACCGTCCGCCGCCGTCGAGGCAAGTCGTGGTCGAGCGATGAGGCCCGGAAGTTCCTGGAGTCCGCCCGCCACGACGAGGACCCGCTCTACGCCGCCTACGCCCTGGTCCTCGTGACCGGCCTGCGCAAGGGCGAGGCTTTGGGACTGACGTGGGAGGACGTCGACGTCGACGCTGGGGAGCTGACAATCGGTCGCCAACTGCAACGCGTGCGCGGGCAGCTCCTGCACCGCGACACCAAGACCCAGGCGTCCGACGCCACCCTCCCCCTGCCCGACATCTGCCTGACCGCGATGAAGCTGCGACGCGAGCAGCGTGACGAAGCCCGAGCAACCGCTGGAAAGGCGTGGCACGAGAACGACCTCGTGTTCACCACCCGCTATGGCACACCCATCGAGCCGCGCAACTTCCAGCGCTCCTGGCAAGCCCGGTGCGACAAAGCAGGGGTCCGCTCGATCACCGTCCACGACGCCCGCCGCACCTGCGCCACGCTGCTGGCAGACCTGGACGTCCACCCCCGAGTCGCCATGCAGATCCTCCGGCACGCCCGCTTCTCGGTAACGATGGAGATCTACACCCAGGTCTCATCGAAGGCGACCAGGGACGCACTCAAGCGCCTCGGCGAATCACTAACGCAATAGCCGTGCTGCTGTACTTAGCTGCTGTACGCAAGCAGAAAGGCCACCTCCCGAACCCGGGAAGTGGCCTCTGACCTGCGGAACTGAGAGTGGGCGATGCTGGTATCGAACCAGCGACCTCTTCGGTGTGAACGAAGCGCTCTCCCACTGAGCTAATCGCCCTCAGCGCCGGTAACTCTACCCGATCGTGGAGCCGGACCGGAAATCCGGGGTCAGCGCGCCCCGAGGTAATCCATCGCGATGGCGACCAGGTCGATGTCGAGGCTGTACTTGAGTGACAGCCAGACCACCGTGGCCACGAACACCAGGCCGACGGAGCCGAGCACGAGGCGCACCGCAAGGGACTGCCGTTTGGCCCAGTTGGTCCAGGCGTAGACGTGTCGGCGGGTGAAGTCGAGCAGCCGACGGGCCCAGTGGTATTCGACGGCCCAGATGCCGAGCCCGGCGATGACCAGCAGCCAGCCAGGGCCGGGCAGCGGGATGAGGGCGATGCCGATGGTCACCACCAGCGCCCCGACGATCGCGATGACGACCTTGAGGGTGATCCGGCCGGTGGGGTTGGCGCGGATCAGGTCGAGGGTGGTGGAGATGCGTTGCCGCCAGCGGGGGCGTCGCGGCCGCTCGGCCACCACGAGGATGCCGCCGGTGTGACCGGCGCCACCGCCACGCGCATCACTGTCGGGGCGGCCGTCGTCGGACGCCGGCCGACCAGCCCGCTCAGGCTGCTCCATCGACACTTCGTACCCCCGCTTTTCGGCTGCTCGGACCACGACGTTCGGCGGACCAGGCACGACCACCCGATCCACTGAGGATCGGTTCGTGACCATTTCACCCCCCAGTGTCGCCCGGGCCCGTCACTGCAACGGCCGACTGGACGTTACCGGAGTAAGTCGACGACTGAACCACCCGATGCCGGGCGGGATCACGCACTGGGCAGAACCGGAAATCCTACATGAATCCTCACATTCACGCGGCCTTTCCGTCCCCCTTCCCACCACTGGGTGAAGTCAGCGTATGGCGGAGCGTAGCCAGGAGTAGCACCTGAGTATGGGAAAAGCGGGACACGCGCGTTCCGCAGCGGTGCCGGGGGGAGAACGTCCATGAGTGTCATCCGACCGACGACCGTAGAGGTCGAGACGTCGCTAAGGCTCGTCGCACCTGACGCCACCGCCTTGCCGGTGCGTGCCAGTCTGCGTTACGACCCTGCTGACCCGTATGCGGTCCATGTCCTGTTCCACGCCGAATCTGCCGGCGGCGAGGCGGTGAGCTGGTCCTTCGCCCGCGAACTGCTGGTCACCGGCCTGGACGAGCCAGCCGGCATCGGCGATGTGCGGGTCTGGCCGTGGGCCACCCCGCGCGGCGACTTCGTCGCGCTGGCCCTCTCGTCACCGGACGGCAACGCCCTCTTCGAGGTGCCGCGCAGCGTCCTGGTGCGTTTCCTTCGACGGACCTACGTCGTCGTCCCGCGCGGCCGGGAGGCCGAGCACCTGGACGTCGACACGGCGGTGAACCGGCTGCTCGCCGGTCGCTGACCACCGCCCGAACGGGCGACACCGGCCAGACGGGGCCGCGCGGATCTGCCGAGTCCGCGCGGCCCCGGCACGCCCCGGGGGTACGCGCGCCCGCCCGCCCCCGGGTCGGCCGGTGCTCAGCCGTGGGTGGTGATGCCGCCGTCCACCGGGATGACCGCACCGGTGAGGTACGCGCCGGCCCGCGAGGAGAGGTAGATGGCCGTGCCGGCCATGTCTTCCGGGCGGCCGATGCGGCCCAGGGGCACCTGCTGCTCGATGCTGGCCCGGCTCGCCGGGTCGTCCAGGGCGAACGCCATCATCTTGCTCTCGAATGGGCCGGGCGCGATCGCGTTGACGGTGATCTGCTCGCCGGCGAGTTGGTGGGCGAGGCTGCGGGTGAGCATGTGCACTGCCGCTTTGGTGGCCGAGTAGGCGTACACCTCCATCCACGGCACGCGGACGCCGTCGATGGACCCGATGTTGATCACGCGGGCGGGGTCGTCGGCGCTGGCTGCGGCGCGCAGCGCCGGCAGCAGCGCGGTGGTGAGCCGGAAGACGGCCTTGACGTTGACCGCCCAGAGCTTGTCGAACGCGGCCTCCGGGTAGCTCTCCAACGGCGCGCCCCAGGTGGCGCCGGCGTTGTTGACCAGCACGTCGAGGCGGTCGACGCGTTCCCGCACGGCGGCGGCGAGGGCCTCGGCGCCGGCGTCGCTGCCCAGGTCGGCGGGGATGGCCTCGCAGCGACCCTCGGCGGAGAGGTCCTTGGCGACCGCCTCGCAGACGTCGGCCTTGCGGGAGGAGATGATCACGTGTGCGCCGGCCCGGACGAAGCCCTGGGCGATCATCAGACCGATCCCCCGCGACCCGCCGGTGACCAGAACCGTCTTGCCTTCGACCGAGAACAGCTGCGTCATGCCCATCCCATCGCGAGTCGGCGGGGTCGCCGACCCGTTGGACGGGCGGCGGGGCGCCGGGCGGACCGCGGCCCGGACGGCACTACCGCCGGGTAACGTAGCCCGGTCGCCGGGATCCGGACAAGCCCGTGACGCCGCGCCCCGGCCGCCTTACACGCCCGTGGGGATGCAATGACCTGCGGTTCGGGCTACGGTCGCAGGCGATGGTCTCCACCGATCCCTCCCCCGCGCCATCGATCGGAACGGCGTCACCCGTAGCCGACGAGATTTCCACGTTCGCGTTGGCCGACCTCGCCGGTGACCCGGGCTGGCATCGCCCCGTGATCGTCGAGCCCGAGTTGCTGATCCTCACCACCCGGGGGCACGGCGACGCCGAGCTCGACTTCCACCTGCTGCCCTGCCGACCCGGCACGCTGCTGCGGGTCCACGCCGGTCAGGTGCTGCGCTGTCCCGGGCCGCAGTTCGACGGCACCGTGGTCGCCTGGGCCCCGGAGGCGCTGCGTGGTCTCGCCGTCGACCCGGACGCCCCACCGTCGTGGCGGCAGCTGGCCGGCGAGGACGAGGACGCGGTGATCAGCGAGGTGAGCCAGTTGGCCGTGGACTGTCAGCGGCACGGCGACGGCTCGGCCGCCGCCCGAGCGCTGCTGCGCCACCAGCTCGCCGTGCTGCTGCTGCGGCTGGCCCTGCCCGGCGTGGACCGGTCACCCCAGCGACCCGAGGTGGAGACGTTCCAACGGTTCCGCCGGGAGGTGGAGCACGGTTACCAGGGCACCCGGCGGGTCGAGGACTACGCCGTCGCGCTCGGCTGCTCGGTGCGTACCCTGACCCGGGCCTGCCTGGCCATCACCGGACGCAGCGCCAAACAGGTCATCGACGAGCGAGTCGCGTTGCAGGCCGCCCGCCTGCTCGCCGCCACCGACGAGCCGATCGCCCAGATCGGCCGGCAGCTCGGCTTCTCCGAGCCCACCAACTTCGGCCGCTTCTTCACGCGGGAGACCGGGACGAGTCCGGGCGCGTTCCGGGCAGCCCGGGACCAGCCGGCGGCCGGCCGGATCGTACGACCCCGACCGCCGGCCGACCCGCCGGGCGCCAACGGTGGGTGGTTCCGCACTGGCACCCTCGCCGAACCGGCCAACGGTGGGCACGCCGGGCGGCTCTGGTCGCCCACCGGTCCGGGCGGCGGCCCCGGGCGGGCATGATGACGGGGTGCAGATCTCCGCGCGCGGCGACTACGCGGTACGGGCGGCGCTGAGCCTCGCCACCGCGTACCCTTCGCTGCTGTCCACCCAGGCCATCGCCGCCGAGCAGGACATGCCCCGCAAGTTCCTGGAGGCCGTCCTGGCGGACCTGCGCCGGTCCGGCATCGTCCGCGCCCAGCGCGGCGCCGAGGGCGGCTACACCCTGGCCCGTCCGCCGCGCGAGGTGACCGTCGGCGCGGTGCTGCGCGCCGTGGAGGGCCCCCTCGCGGGGGTACGCGGCCTGCGCCCGGAGGAGACCCGGTACGAAGGCTCGGCGGAGAACCTGCCCGGCCTGTGGGTGGCGGTGCGCGCCGCCGTCCGGCGGGTGGTCGACGAGGTGAGCCTCGCCGAGATCGTCAGCGGTCGGCTGCCCGCCCACGTCCGCAAGCTCACCGCCCTGCCCGACGCCTGGGAGCCGCGCTGACGTCAGGCGGCGGCTACAGCGACGACCACGGTGCGACGTGGCGACGCGGTGGACCCGTCGGCGCCGGGCGTGGTCCCAGCGCGAGCAGGTCGGGCAGGGCGGGCGCGCTCACGCCAGCACCGGCGGGACGGCGGTGGTGTAGCCGCCCTGGTGGTGCAGCAGAGGCGCGCCGTCCCCGCCGTCGCCTAGGGCGAGCGGTTCGGCGATCACCAGCGTGTGGTCGCCGGCGGGGACGCGGTGCACCACCCGGCAGAGCAGCCGGGCCAGCACCCCGCCCAGCAGCGGCACGCCGAACGGCCCCGGCGTCCAGTCCGGGTACGCGGCGAACCGGTCGATGCCGCTGGTGGCGAAGACGGCCGCCGCCTCCCGTTGCCCGGCGGCCAGCAGATGCACCGCGACATGCTCGGCGCGGGCCAGCACCGGCCAGCTCGACGAGTCGACGCCGAGGCAGAACGACACCAGCGGCGGGTCCAGCGACACCGACGTGAACGAGGTGGCGGTGAACCCGGCCCGGATCGGCGCGCCGATGCCGCCCAGGCAGGCCGGGTCGGTGGCCCGGGCGACGGCGGTGACCACTGTGACGCTGGTGGCCTGCCGGCGCAGCAGCGCGCGGAACAGGTCCCGGTCGACCGGCCGCAGCTCGACGAGAGGCTCACCCCGCTGCGACATGACCTCATGCTGCCGCCGGTGCGACCGGCCGGTCAACGTCCTTCCAAAACGTGAGACTTGTATCGCTGTCGTTGTTACGTGCAGCCCCAGGCAGTGTTTATCGTCGCGCAACGCCTATCTGGTGGATAGGGATTACGATGCGGCGCCACAGCACTGTCCACCCCGGACGTCGAGGGGGTTTCGGCATTCGTCGGTTCGGGAATGTTCGATCTCGACACGGCAGGGAACGGTGACGAGGGGAGTCCTCCGATGGGCCTCATGTTTCGCAAGCGCAAGAAGTACGGTCCGATCATCCTGAACTTCACCGAGAACGGCTTCTCCTCGTGGAGCATCAAGATCGGACGCTGGTCCTGGAACTCGCGGGCCAAGGCGCACCGGGTCGACCTGCCGGGTCCGCTGTCCTGGAAGCAGGACAAGTCCCGGTCGTAACGACCCGGGAGTCGAGCGGGGTGCCGGTGATTCACCGGCACCCCGCTCGGCGTCCGAGGGTGGCTCTCAGCGGGCCAGGGTGATCATCTCGTCGCCGGCCAGCCGGCCGGATTCACGGTCACGGCGCACGTCGCCGACGTCGAGCAGATGGGCCAGCGCCCGGTTGGCGTCGGCGGCCCGGTAGACGGTCGCGGTCAGGGCGTGCCGGCGCAGCTCGGTGACGGATCGCGGCCCGCCGCGACGCAGCTCGGCCAGCAGCTCGCCGGCCAGCGGCCCGGGGTCGGGGTCACCGGCCACGTCGACCGGGGCAGCCTGCGGGTCGGCCGGGTCGAGGTAGCGCACGCCGAGATCGGCGCCGACCGCCCAGAGCGCGTCACGGACCGCCTCCAGGCTCCGGTCGGAGCGGCTGCCGAACGCGATCACGCCGCCCGCGCCGTGAGCCCCGAACACCGGCGCCACCTCGGCGACCAGCGGGAATCCGGCGGCACCGAGAGCGTCGCGGGCCCCGTTACCGGCGTGCAGCAGCACCTCGCCGGCGCGGCCGTTGGCGGCAGCAGTGAGCAGGGGCGGGGGCACGGCGTCGGGCAGGTCCAGGAAGGTGAACAGGGGTGAGCCCGCCGCCCCGGCGGCCTTCACCGCGACCGGCAGTTGCTGCGGGGCGCCGGGCAGTAGGTGCACAGCGACCTCGGCGGGCAACTCCGCCTCGACCGGGCCGAGCCGGGTCGGCAGATCGGACGTGCCGTCGGCCAGCACCAGCACCGTCACCCGCCGGCCGCGCACCTGGTCGGCGTGCGCGGCGACCACCCGCAGCGCGGCCTCCGCGCCACCGCCGTCGGCGCCGGTCCAGGCCAGCGCGACGGTGGCCCGCCGGGAACGTTGCAGGGCCGCTGGCAGCCAGGTCGTCAACTGGCGGACCAGCAGCTCGCGGAGGAAATCGGTGGTCCGGTCGGTCGGCATCGGTCCGTTCTACCGTATGGCCGGTCAGGCCGGGACGGAGATCCCCACCCCGCCCCGCGTCTGCCCGCCGTAGCGCTGCCGCTCAGCCGCCAGGTCGAGCCGGCCGATGCGCTTGCGGGCGGCCAGTGTGGCGTCGTCGAGCCGGTCGGCCGGGACCAGCCAGACCACCTCGAACTCCAGCCCGTCCGGGTCCTGCCCGTAGAGGCTCTTGGTGGTGCCGTGATCGGACGTGCCGACCAGCGCCCCGGCGGCGGCGAGCCGCTCGGCGGTGGCGGCCAACTCGTCGAGGGTGTCCACCTCCCACGCCAGGTGGTAAAGCCCGACGGTGGCACGGCCGGCCGTCGACCGCCCGGCGCCCGCGCCGATCTCGAACAGGCCGAGGTCGTGGTCGTTGGTGGAGTCGGGGGCCTGGAGGAAGGTGGCGCCCCGGAAGCCGTCCGGGGTCATCGCCACCGGGCGGAAGCCCAGCACGTCGCGGTAGAACGCGACGCTGCGGGCGAGGTCACTGACGTAGAGGACCGCGTGGTTGAGCCGGTGGATTCCCATGGCTCGAGGCTAGCGCGATTTAGTTGAGCATTCAACAACCTGAGATATGATGCCGGTCATGACGCGTTGGTTGGACCCCGACGAGCAGCGCACCTGGCGGGCGTTCCTCACCGCCTCCCGGGCGCTGATGGACACGCTCGACCGCGAACTGCAACGCGACGCGGGCATGCCGCACGCGTACTACGAGATCCTGGTCCGGCTCTCCGAGGCGCCCGGACGCCAGCTGCGGATGAGCGACCTGGCCGAGGTGACCGGATCGTCGCGCAGCCGGCTCTCGCACGCGGTGGCCCGACTGGAGACGGCCGGCTGGGTGCGCCGCGAGGACTGCCCCACCGACCGACGCGGGCAGGTCGCGCTGCTCACCGAGGCCGGCTACGCCACCCTCAGCGCCGCCGCCCCCGGCCATGTCGAGGGGGTACGCCGCCACCTGTTCGACGCACTGAGCCCGGCCCAGGTCGACCAGTTGCGCCGGATCAGCGAAACGCTGGCCGAGCACCTGACAAGATCCTGACCGATCGACACCGGCGCGGGTCTTGTACTTACCGTCGTCGGATGAGCACGATGGGGCGTGCCCTCCGGCTTCGGCGAACTGACTGATCAGGCGCACCACCTCGTGTCCGCTGGCGACCTCGCCGGCGCACAACGGCTGCTCGCCGACGCGCTCACCGACGCCGACCCCCGCCCCGCCAACGCCACCCCCGAACTGGCCGAGGCGGCCAGCCTCCAGGCGCGGGTGCTCGTCGCCCTCGGTGAGCCACACTCCGCCCGAGGGTGGGCCGCCTTCACGTACGCCGCCACCACCCGGTTGCACGGCCGCTCGGACCCGCGCACAGTCTCCGCCGCGGCCACCCTGGCCGCGGTGCTGCACCGGGTCGGCAGCCGCTCCCGGGCCGCCCGGCTCTACCAGGAAGTCATCATCGAGCTGACCGCGCAGGACGGACCGGAGTCGCTGCGGGTGCTCGCCGCGCACGCCGACCTGGCCACCGTCGAGTACGCCCGGGGCCAGTGCACCGTCGCCCGCGACCGGCTCCAGGACGCCTGGGAACTGCACCGCGAGGTGTACGGCGACGGGCACCCCAGCGGCATCAAGATGCTGGCCCGACTCGGCGCGATGCAGCGCGACTGTGGGCAGTTCGCCGAGGCGCACGACAACCTGGCTCTGGCCCGCGAGTTGTCCCGGCAGCACCTGCCCGCCGACGACCCGCTGGCCCTGCAGGTCGCGGCCCTGGCCCGGGCCGCGGCCAACCCCGATCACGTCTGCGCCGACGACGCGCCCGTCGGCCGGGACGCCCCGCTGGTGCCGGCCGCCCGCAACCCACCGCACGACGGGCCGACCGGTTCCGGCCACCACCCACCCGCACCCCCGCCGCAGCCCGCCGAGCCGGAGCCGACCGGCCCTGCCGAGCCCGATGACACCCCGGCCGAGCAGGGGCTCACGGCCGGCCCCGGTTTCACGTCCGGCCCCGGTTTCGCGGCCAGCCCAGGGTTCACGGCCGGCCACGGGTTCACGTCCGGGCCCGGTTTCACGGCCAGCCACGGAGCTACGGCCGGCGGCGGGGCGGTGCCGAATCCCCGCGTCCCGGCCGACGAACCAGGCGGAGCGGCAGGTCTCCGCTGGCCACCCGAGCGGGCCGACGAGCCCACACCCCACTCGACGGACACGCCGGTACCCCCGTCCGTGGTCGGCTTCACCGGCAGCACCGAAGAGGCCTCGGGCGTCTACCGGCTGCACCAAGCGAGCGCGGGGACCGAAGATCCGTCGGAGCGGTACCTCGCAGACGAGCCGTACCAGCCGTCCGAGCCATACCAGCCGTACACCCCCGTCGAGCCGTCCACACCGTCGGAGTCGTACCAGCCGGTCGAGCCGTACACGCCGTCCCGCCTGTTGCCGGTGCCCGTACACCGGGCGCCGGCGCCACCGCGCAACCGGCTCGTGCCGGTGCTGGTGGCCGGCGTGGTCGTGGTGCTGCTGGGCGCGGCGGCGGTGATCGCCGGAGTAGCCCGGGTCGGCGACAGCGACGACCAGCAGCCCACTCCCGACAACGGCTCCCCCAGCGCCGGCCCGACCAGTCCGGCCGCACCGGGCACCACCGCAGCGCCCACCGGCAGCGCGCCCACCGGCACGCCGCCGCCGGTGGCCGTGCCGGGCACCCCGCCGGGCGCGGTGACCCTGCGCGACAACCGGGACAACATCGCCCTGCGCTGGACGTACCCGACGGGTGGCGAGGGGCCGGTGATCATCTCCGCCGGGCGGTCCGGGCAGGACAAGACCGCGATCGCCACGCTGCCGGCCGGCACCGACAACTACATCGTCTACGCGTTGAACCGCGCCAACGACTACTGCTTCACCGTAGCCGTGGTCTGGTCCACCGACTCCGTGGCGAGCGCCGACGAGGTCTGCACCCGCCGCCGCTGAGCCCTCCGCAAGCTGGCACCAGCGTCTCGGCAATCGCGCGCACGTCGCATCCAGGCCGGCCCGAGGGCCGCCGTGGGCACTCCAGCGGCACCAGCGGCACCCGGCGTCAGCGTCATGCCTGGGCCGCTCCGTTACGCCCCGTCAGGGCCCTGCTGACCGTCCATACCCTGCTGCCATCCTTTGCTCTGCTTCACTCCACGCAACACCAAGCCTGACCTGCGATAACGTCTCGACAGCGCGCAGCGGCACCGCCTACCACTGGTGACTGTCCGTGCGTGTTGCGTGGGTTGAAGCAGAGCAAAGGGCCCGAACGCCTCGGGGGGCTACCGCCGTTCGTCACGGTCCGTCACGCGTCGGTCTTGGCCGTCCTCGATCGGCAACGCCGGTAGCAGCAGACACACCCGCAGCCCCGGCTGGACACCGACATCCGCATCAGCACTGCCTTCGGCACCGCCACGGCCGTCGGCGTCGGCGCTGGCCTTGGCGGAGGCGCTGGGGTTGGCGGTGGCAGTGGCGCTGGGGTTGACGTTGGCGGTGGCGCTGGGGTTGACGTTGGTCAGGGTGATGGCACCGCCGGCGCGGCGGACCAGTTCCCGAACGATGGCCAGGCCCAGACCGGCCCCGCCGTCGTCGCGGCCCCGCCCGTCGTCCAGCCTGGTGAACCGGTCGAAGACCCGGCTCCGGTCGGCCGCCGGAATCCCCGGGCCGTCGTCAGTCACCGTCACCAGGTGGTACGCCGCCTCAGCGCTCGGCTCGGCCGCGAGCAGGACGCTGCCGTGCGCGTGCCGGACCGCGTTGTCGACCAGGTTGGCCAGCACCCGGCGCAGCTCGTCGACGTTCCCGGCCGTCCAGAGTGGGCCGGGTGGTGGCGCGACCCGCACCGGCGGCGACGGGTACCGGACGGCGACCTCGGTCAGCAGCGCGCCCAGCTCCACCGGGCCGGTCCCCCGGGCCACCGGCGTCTCGTCCAGGCGGGCCAGCAGCAGCAGGTCGTCGACCAGCCGGCTCAGCCGCTCGGTGTCGGCGAGCAGGTTGGCAGTCACCGCAGTCCAGTCCGTCTGGTCGGCGAGTCGCTGGGCCACCTCCAACTCCGTCCGGATGTTCGTCAGCGGGCTGCGCAACTCGTGCGCCGCGTCGGAGACGAATGCCCGCTGCCGCGCCCGGGCTGTCTCCAGGCGGTCCAGCATGCCGTTGAGAGTGACCGCCAGCCGGTGGATCTCGTCGGCGGAGGCGGGCACCGGCAGCCGGCCGGCACCTGCCCGCCCGGTGATCTCCTCGGCGCCTCGACGGAGCGCCTCCACCGGCCGCAGCGTCGCGCCGACCACCCGCCACGCCACCGCCGCCAGCGCGGCCAGCAGCAGCGGGAACGCCACCAGCAGGATGGTCCGCACCACGTGCGTGCTGTGCCGGACGTCGGCCATCGAACGGGCGACCAGCACGGTGAGCGGATCGGCTGCGGTGCCGGCGGGTACGGCGACCACCCGGACCGGGCCGACGAGACCGACCCGCTCGGCGGGCGCCTCCAACCGCTGGCGGTGGCCGGCGTCCAGCCGCTCCGGGCGGACCATCGGGACCAGCCGGTCCGCGTCGATCGAGGCGGCCCGGATCCGCCCCTGCGCGTCGATCACCTGAACCCGGACCTGCCCGCCGGCCACCGGCAGCGGATCGGGCAGCGCGTCCTCGGCGGCGAGCAGGGCGACCGCGTCGGCGGTCCGGAACGCCTCGGTGTCGACGGTGCGCTGGAGCACGTACCCGAGCGCGCCGAGCAGCACCGCCCCGCCGAGGGCCAGCCCTACGGCGAGGCCGAACACACCGAGCGCCATGAGCCGCCCCCGCAGCCCCAACGCCGGCAGCCGCAGGTTCCAGAACCGACCAGCGCCCGGCTGCTCGGTGTGGGTCACGTCGCCAGCCGGTAGCCGGCGCCCCGGATGGTCTCCAGCCGGTCCCGGCCGAGCTTGCGGCGCAGGTAGCCGACGTACACCTCGACCACGTTCGGCGCCGTCTCCAGGCTGGCGTCCCAGACGTGGTCCAGCAGCTCGATCTTGGAGACCACCTGACCGGGCCGGCGCATCAGGTAGTCCAGCAGCGCGAACTCCCGCGCGGTCAGCGTCACCTCGTCGTCGGCGCGCGTGACCCGACGTTGGGCCGGATCCAGTCGCAGGTCACCGACCGTCAGCACCACCGGGCGTTCCGGCGCGCCCCGGCGCAGCAACGCCCGCAGGCGAGCCAGCAGCACCACGTACGAGAAGGGCTTGGTGAGGTAGTCGTCGGCACCGCAGTCCAGACCGTCGGCCTGGTCGTACTCGCCGTCCTTGGCGGAGAGCATCAGCACCGGCAGCCAGTGCTGCTCGGCGCGCAGCCGACGGACCAGTTCGTAGCCGGAGAGCCCGGGCAGCATCACGTCGAGGATCATCGCGTCGTACCCGCCGTGCCGGGCGGCGTCCAGCCCGGCCGGGCCGGTCGCGGCCACGTCGACGGCGAACCCCTCCGCCTGCAGGCCGCGTTGCAGGGCAGCCGCCAACCGGGCCTCGTCCTCCACCACCAACAATCGCACGGCTCAAGGGTGCCACCTGGGTCAAAGCCGGCGTCCTCAGCGCGTTCACAGGGGCGAGCGGGCAGGATGGTGCGCAGGAGGTGCCCACCATGTCCGTCCTGAGAAGCCGACCCGTCCTGCGCTGGCTGGTCCCGGTGACCGCCGCCGTCGCCGTCATCGGCGGTGGCGCGGCCGTCGGCACGTTCGCCGCCGAGGCCGAGCCGAGCCTGCCGCCACGTACCGCCGCCCAACTCCTGGTCGACCTGCAGACCTCCCGACTCGAAGGGCTGTCCGGCACGGTCGTGCAGCGCGCCGACCTCGGCCTGCCGCCGCTGGTCGGGCTGGTCCCCGGCAACGACCTGACCACCCTGCTGACCGGCACGCACACCCTGCGGGTCTGGTATTCCGGCCCGGAGCGGCAGCGAGTCGCGCTGCTGGACACCCTCGGCGAACGGGACGTGATCCGCAACGGCCGTGACCTGTGGACCTGGGAGAGCCGCGGCAACACCGCGCGCCACCACACCCTGGGCGACGCCGCGACCGCCGGAAAGCCGGCCATCGGGGCCGGGCCGAGCCTGCCGGCGACCCCGCAGCAGGCCGCCGACCTGGCGTTGGGCGCGATCGACCCGAGCACCGAGGTCAGCGTCGGCCGCTCGGCCACCGTCGCCGGCCGGGCCGCCTACGAGCTGGTGCTCCAGCCGCGCGACCGCGACTCCCTGGTGCACCAGCTACGGATCGCCATCGACGCCAAGCAGCACGTGCCGCTGCGCTTCGAGGTGCTCGCCAAGGGCAGCGACCAGCCGGCGTTCGAGGTGGCCTTCACCCAGGTCGACTACCGGCGCCCCGACGCCGACCAGTTCGCCTTCAACCCGCCGCCCGGGGTGACCGTCACGGAGGAGACCGCCGAGCGGCCGGCCGCCGGCCGCCCCGACCACGCGCCGCCGGCCGGTGACCCTCAGGTACGCGCCGAGGGCTCCGGCTGGACCACCGTGCTGGTCGCACGCCTCGACGATGCCGCGGGCAAGAGCATCGGCGCCACGCCGGAGGCGTCATCGGCCGCCAAGCCTGCCGGCGCGCCGGAGGTGGACGTGTCGAAGCTGCTCGGCGGCCTGCCGGAAGTCAGTGGGGACTGGGGCAGCGGTCGGCTGTTCACCAGCAGGCTGGTCAGTGTGCTGCTCACCGACGACGGGCGGGTGCTCGCCGGAGCGGTCACGCCGGAGCGGCTCTACCAGGTCGCGCGCGGCTGATATATCGGTGTCCCTCGCGCCGGGTCGACCCAACGGTCGGCCCGGCGCCTCGTTGCGTGGATCGCACCGGCCCGTCCGGCTTGGTGAGAGCGGACGGAACGCGCTATCTTCAACAATTCGAGGGCACAAAAAAGAACGGCTGAAAAGCCGTTCTTGCGCATTATTCTAATCTCTAGGGAGACGGCTTGTCAAGGCACTCCGGCGGTACCGGTGAATTGCCGCTCGACGACGAGATCGGCCGCGAGCAGGAGTACGTCTCCATGCTCTACGACCGACTGGACGGGCTGCGTGAGCAGGCCGCCCACCGGCTCACCGACGAGCTGCGCAGCACCGGCGGCACCCTGCAGGACCGCTCCCAGCGCGACAGCTCGGTAGCGATGTACGCCGACCAGGTCGAGCAGTTCTCGGCGGTGGAGAATGGCCTCTGCTTCGGCCGGCTCGACGGCGACGACGATTCCCGTCACTACATCGGCAGGATCGGAATCTTCGACACCAGCGGCGACTACGACCCGCTGCTGATGGACTGGCGGGCCCCCGCCGCCCGCCCCTTCTACCTCGCGACCGCCGCCAACCCGCAGGGCGTACGCCGACGTCGGCACCTACGCACCCGACAGCGCAAGGTGACCGGGCTCAACGACGAGGTGCTCGACATCGACAGCGCCTCCCCCGACGCGCACGAGGAGTTGACCGGCGAGGCGTCGCTGCTCGCCGCGCTGAACGCCGGCCGGACCGGCCGGATGCGCGACATCGTGGAGACCATCCAGGCCGAGCAGGACCGGATCATCCGCGCGGAGCTGCCCGGGGTGATGGTGGTCCAGGGCGGCCCGGGCACCGGCAAGACCGCGGTCGCGCTGCACCGGGCGGCGTACCTGCTCTACACACACCGCCGGGAGCTGTCCAGCCGGGGCGTGCTGCTGGTCGGCCCGAACGCGACGTTCCTGCGCTACATCTCCCAGGTTCTGCCGACGCTGGCCGAGACCGGCGTGCTGCTGCGTACCCCGGGTGATCTCTTTCCCGGGGTGAGTGCGCAACGGACCGAGACGGCCGAGACGGCCGCGCTCAAGGGCCGGGCGGAGCTGGCCGAGGTGCTGGCGCTGGCGGTGCGGGACCGGCAGTGGGTGCCGGACGAGCCGTTGGAGATCGAGGTGGAGCGGGAGGCGCTGACCCTCGACCCGGAGACCGTACGCACCGCGCGGGACCGGGTCCGCCGCGCCGACCGTCCGCACAACCTGGCGCGGGCGCTCTTCGACGTGGAGATCGTGCACGCCCTCGCCGACCAGGTGGCCGAGCGGATCGGCGCCGACCCGCTGGGCGGGGACAACCTGCTCGACGAGGCCGACCGGGCCGAGATCCGCCGCGAGCTGCGCGACGAGCCCGAGATCCGCGCCACCCTGGACCGACTCTGGCCGGTGCTCACCCCGCAGCGCTTGCTCGCCGACCTGTACGCCGACCCGGACCGGATCGCCGCCGCCGCGCCGATGCTCACCGACGACGAGCGGGCGCTGCTGCACCGCGAGCCGGGTGGCTGGACTCCGGCCGACGTGCCGCTGCTGGACGAGGCCGCCGAACTGCTCGGCGAGGACGAGCGGGCCGCCGCCGCCCGGCGGGATCGCATCCGCACGATGGAACGGGAGTACGCCGAGGGCGTGCTGGAGATCGCCCGGGGTTCCCGCTCGATCGACGTCGAGGACGAGGCCGAGGGTGGTGAGATCCTCGGCGTGACCGACCTGATCGACGCGGATCGGCTGCTGGAACGGCAGGAGGAGGCCGACCGCCTGACCACCGCCCAGCGCGCCGCCGCCGACCGGAAGTGGGCGTTCGGCCACGTCATCGTGGACGAAGCACAGGAGCTGTCACCGATGGCCTGGCGGCTGCTGATGCGCCGCTGCCCGAGCCGGTCGATGACGATCGTCGGGGACGTGGCGCAGACCGGGGCGCTCACCGGCACGCCGTCCTGGGCCGAGGCTCTCGCCCCGTACGTGGCGCAGCGGTGGCGGTTGACCGAGCTGACCGTCAGCTACCGCACGCCGGCCGAGATCATGGCGGTCGCCGCGGACGTGCTCGCCGAGATCGACCCGGCGCTGCGGCCGCCGCGCTCGGTGCGGGAGAGCGGCGTACCGCCGTGGGACCGGACGGTGGCCGACGAGCATCTGCCGGTGGAGCTGGTCGCGGCGGCCACCCGCGAGGCCACCGACCTGGCCGAGGGCCGGCTCGGCGTGATCGTGCCGGCCAGCCGGGTGGACACGCTGGGTGCCGCGTTGACCGCCGCGCTGCCGGAGGCCGCCGTGGGCGAGCACCCGGAGTTGGAGAGCCGGGTGGTGGTGCTGACCGTCGCGCAGGCCAAGGGGCTGGAGTTCGACTCGGTGCTGGTGGTCGACCCGGACCTGATGGTGGCCGAGTCGCCGCGTGGGCGCAGCGACCTGTACGTGGCGCTCACCCGTGCCACCCAACGCCTGGGCATCCTCCGCCCCACCACCCCCTGAACCCCCACCCCACGCGTCGATCATGAGGTTGACGTGGACTGTGGTCAGACCACAGCCACGCCAACCTCATGATCACGCCGGGGTGGGAGGCGGAGTGAGCGTCAGTCGTTGATGGACTTTCCTGGCCCGGTCGCGGACGTGGACTGGTCGCTGGTGCCGCCGCCCATCGGGGTGCTCAGGCCACCTGTCGTGGCGTCCCCGGTCGTCGTCGGGGCCACCTTGCCCCGGTGCCGCTCCGGCTGCCGGGCAACCCGCCGCACGCTCGCCGGGCCAGCCGTGCCGCCCGTGGTGGTGACCGCGCCCTGGCCCCGGGTGGGGCCACCGTCGCGCAGCACCGTCGGGTCGACCGGCTGGTGCGCCGGGTCGTACGGGTCGACCTCCTGGATCACCCGCTCGATGTCGGTGGCGGGCAACGTGACCTCGTCGACGGCACCCTTGCCGTACACGCCGCCGGCGATCCGGTCCTCGGCCTGGCGGGCCGCTTCCTGCCTCATGTCGTCCTCACGCACATCCATCACCTCGCAGAAGCTGTGGAACTGACTGCGTGCCCGGCCACCGGCCAGGCAAACCCGCCGCGGCCGGCCGGAGGTCGTCCACCCCGGTTCACCGCCACGCAGCCCGCTGGCCGCCTGTCTGCCGCCGGAGATGTCCATGCTGGCCGGCAACCGGTGGGAGACGCCCGCCGGCGGGAGGGGATGACAGCGTGCGCAGAGTACGCCGTACCGCCATCGCGGCCCTGGTGGCCGCGACGGTGACGACCGGGCTCGCGGTGCCCGCCCAGGCGAAGCCGCGCCCGGACCGGACATTCGACGTGCAGGCCCACCGCGGCGGCCTCGGGCTGCGGGTGGAGAACACCCTCGCCTCCTTCGGTAACGCCCTCCAGCTCGGGGTGACCACCCTGGAACTGGACGTGCAGATCACCGAGAACGGCCAGGCCTGCGCAGCCCGTGGACCGGCGGGCTGGACTGGTGGAAGTACCGGGACCTGGGCAAGCTGACCCGCGCCGCGGGCGCCGGCACGGTGTCGGCGAACTGGCAGGTGCACGACCCGTCGCAGGGCACGGTGGCCTCGGCCGACTGGTACCTGCGGGAGAACCCGGCGTACTTCCACGGACCGGACGTACGCACCCTCCAGACGCGGTACGACCTGAAGGTGATCCCGTACACCGTCGATGACGCGAAGGTCATGCAGCGGGTTATCGACCTCGGTGTGGACGGCATCATCACCGACGACCCGGACCTGTTGGTGAGCGTCGCGGTGCGCAACGGCCTGCGCTGACGCGCTGCCACCCGACCGCCGTCCGGAGATTTCCGGCCGGCGGTCGGTGTTACCTGCTCCCGGGCCTCGGGTAGTCGGGGGGTGTCCCCGCCGTGAACACGAACCGTGCCGTGACCGAAACGCGGTAGCGGGGCGAGGGAATGCAGGTACGACTCATCGCATCCTGAGGAGGACCAGATGAGCACGCAGGCTGCTTCCACCAGGCCCATGAACCGGCCGATGAACGACCCGCAGAACCCCGCGTCGATGCGGAACACGCCGACCCAGCAGATGCCGGCGATGCACGACGGGCACCGGGAACAGATGCCGTCGCCGGGTACGGAGACCAAGCAGGCGTTCCTGACGACGGAATTCTGGATCTACGCTGCCGCGGTCGCGCTCGTGGTGATCTCGGCGTTCTGGAAGGGCACCACCGCCAACGGGTTGAACATCAACAACCCGAACCAGGCATGGTGGTTCCTGACCATCCTGACGGGTGGTTACCTGGTCAGCCGTGGTCTGTCGAAGGCTGGTTCCGCGCGTCGGTCCGGCCGGGAGCGCAGCAGGCGCTGAGCGTCGTAGGTGAACAGTGGCCTCCGGGAGAATCTCCCGGAGGCCACTGTCGTACGTCGACGCCTACTCTTCGAAACCGCCGAAGTCCCCGCCGAAGTCCTCACCGGCGTCGCCCTCGAAGGCGTCGCCGATCATCTCGCCGGCGATCATGCCGCCCGCGACGCCGAGCGCCGCACCGGCCACCATGCCGCCCACACCCATCCCTCGGCCGTGGCCGTGGCCGTGGCTCTTGCCCGCTCCGTAGCCCTGGTGCCCGTAACCCTGCGAGCGGAGGCTGCCGTAGCGGGAGGTGGTCTCACGCAGCCAGCCGTCGACGACCTGCGCCCAGTCGACCCCGTCGGCGTCGGCGTGCGACACCTGGTAGCGGCCGACCGCGTCGTGCCCGGCGCTGAGGAAGCCGCCCCGCTTGTCGCACTCCAGGATCACCTCGACGCCGTGCTGACTGGTCACGAAGGTCAGCTCGACCTCCTTGATCGTGCTGGAGTACTGCGGTGCGGCGAAGAACTCGATCTCCTGGTAGAACGGCAGCGTCTGCTGGACGCCCCGGATGTGACCGCGCTCCAGGTCGGCCTTCTTGAACTGGAAGCCGAGCCGCTGGAACGCCTCCAGGATGCGCTCGTGCACCGGCAGCGGGTGCACCGCCACCTGGTCCAGGTCGCTCTTGTCGACCGCGCGGGCGATGGCCAGCTCGGTGCGCAGGCCCATCGTCATGCCGTGCAGGCGCTGGCCGTACACGTCGGTGATCGGGGTTTCCCACGGCACCGGCAGCTGGAACGGGATGGAGAGCTGCTGCTTGGGCGCGAGCTGGAGCGGGCCGCTGACGACCATGCGGTGGAACTCCATCGTGCCCGTGTACTCCGCATCGTGTCCCTCGACCTCGACCCGGGTCACCAGGCCGATGACCACCTGCTCGATGGCCGCCGAGGCGTCGCCGCCGATGAGGTTGACCTGCCCGTCGAGGGTCAGGCCGGGCCGGGTGTTGGGGTTGGTCAGCACGGTGTCCACACTCGGACCGCCGACGCCGAACGCGCTCAACATCTTCTTGAAGACCATCGGAACTCCTGTGCGACGGGCGACCGCTCCAGATTGGAGCCGGACGTTGACTCAACGCGCAGCTTATCCAGATGCGCTGTGAGATGGCTGTGAAGCGCGCCCGACCCGCCTCGTCTCAGGCGGGCTCGACGACCATCAACTCGCCGACCTGTTCGCCGATCGTGGTGCGTGCCTCGGGCGACAGCCCGACGTCGGTGATCAGCACGTCGGCGGCCTCCAGCGGGGCGATGGTGGCGATGCCGATGGTCTCCCACTTGGTGTGGTCGGCCAGCACCACGAGCCGGCGGGCCGCCCCGATGAGGCAGCGGTTGACGCCCGCTTCCAGCAGGTTCGGCGTGGTGAAGCCGGTGCGGGGGCTGAGCCCGTGCACGCCGAGGAAGAGCAGGTCGACGTTGAGCGCGCTGATCGCCGCCTCGGCCACCGGCCCGGTCAACGCGTCCGACGGGGTGCGGATGCCGCCGGTCAACACGACCGTCTGGTCGGCGCGCGGGTTCTGGTAGAGCGCGTCGGCCACCGGGATCGAGTTGGTCACCACGGTCAGCCCCCGTACGTCGGAGAGCAGCGTGGCCAACGCGGCGGTGGTGGTGCCGGCGGACAGCGCGATGGCCATCCCCGGCTCCACCATCCTCGCCGCCCGGTCGGCGATGGCCCGCTTCTCGGCCTGCTGGCGGATCGACTTGGCGGCGAAGCCGGGCTCCTCGGCCGAACCGGGCCCGGCGAGCGTCGCGCCGCCGTGCACCTTGTCCACCAGGCCACGCTCGGCCAGCACCTCCAAGTCCCGGCGGATCGTCATGTCGGACACGCCGAACCGGCTGACCAGTTGGCTCACCCGCACACCGCCGCGCTGGCGGATCAGATCGAGGATGGCGGTCTGCCGCTGCTGGGCGAGCATCTGGGGAACCTCCTTCGCGCCGCGGGGATCAGGACCGGTCCTCACGGACGACCGCCACCTCACCGGCCGGCACGACCAGCTCACCGGCACACCGGGCACCGGTCAGCAGCTCGACGCCGGCCACCGGGAGCCGGATCTCCGCCTCGGTGTGGTTGATGACGAACAGCCAGGTCCGCTCGTCGTCGCGCCGTCGTACCACCTCCACGCCGGTCGGGGCCGACGCCGCCGGGCGGACGCCGGCCTCGTCGAGCAGCCGGGCGACCAGCCGGTCGGTGGCAGGCTCGTCCAGCCGGGTGCCGACGTACCAGGCCGCGCCCTCGCCGACCCGGCGCCGGGTCAGCGCCGGCACGCCCGGCAAGGGCCCATCGGTGTACGACGCCAGTACCTCGGCGCCGTCGGCGTGCAGCCACTCGGTCCACACGTCGGCCGCGCTGCCGTCGTCGAGGCGGACCTGCTCGCCCTCGCGCAGCGGGAAGAACTCCTCGGTCCGTACGCCCAGCAGCTCCCGGAACGCCCCCGGGTAGCCGCCCAGCCGGATGTGGTCGTTCTCGTCGACGATGCCGCTGAAGTAGGTGACGGCGGCGGTGCCACCGGCCTCGACGAAGCGGCGCAGCGCGTCGGCGTCGGCGTCCCGCACCAGGTACAGAGTGGGCACCAGGACGAGGCGATAGGCGCTGAGATCCGTCGACGGGTGGACGATGTCGGCGGTCACGCCGGCCCGCCACAGCGCGCCGTGGAGGGCGTTGAGCCGGTCGGCGTAGGTGACATCGACGCTGGGGTGCGAATCCAACTCGACGCCCCACCATGCCTCCCAGTCGAACAGGATCGCCACGTCGGCGTCCACTCGGCTGCCGCGTACCTCGGCCAGGGCCTTGAGGTCCGCGCCGAGCTGGCAGACCTCGCGGAACACCTTGGTCTCGGGGCCGGCGTGCGGCACCAGCGCGGAGTGGAACTTCTCGGCGCCGGCCCGGGAGGCGCGCCACTGGAAGAAGAGAACCCCGTCGGCGCCCCGGGCGACGTTCGCGAGGCTGTTGCGGCGCAGTTGCCCGGGCAGCTTGGCCACGTTGCGGGGCTGCCAGTTGACCGCGCTGGTGGAGTGCTCCATCAGCAGCCACGGGTCGCCGCCGGCGACGCCGCGGGTGTGGTCCGCCGCGAGCGCCAGCCCGAGGTGCGCCTGCGGGTCGGCGGCGGTCAGGTAGTGGTCGTTGGCGACCAGGTCCACGTCGTCGGCCCAGGAGTGGTAGTCCATGTGCTTCACCCCGGTGCCGATCATGAAGTTGGTGGTCACCGGCTGCCGGACCAGGGTCTTGAGCAGGGCGCGTTCGGCACGCAGTTGGGCACGCTGCTCGTCGGAGGAGAAGCGCAGGAAGTCGAGCTGCTGGGTGGGGTTGGCGAACGTGGGCGCGGTGCGCGGCGGGTTGACCTCGGCCCAGTCGCCGTACCGCTGGCTCCAGAAGGCGGTGCCCCAGGCGTCGTTGAGCCGGCCGAGGTCGCCGTAGCGCTCGCGCAGCCAGCCGCGGAACGCCTCGGCGCTGACGTCGCAGTAACAGTGCACGTTGTGGCAGCCCAGCTCGTTGGAGACGTGCCACATCACCACGGCGGGATGCTCCGCGTACCGGTCGGCGACGGCCCGTACCAACTCCAGTGACCGCTGGCGGAACACCGGGGAGCTGGGGCAGTACGCCTGTCGTCCGCCCGGCCAGAGGATGGTGCCGTCGGCCCGGCGGGGCAGTGTCTCCGGGTGGGCGCGGGCCAACCAGGGCGGCGGGCTGGCGGTGGCGGTGGCCAGGTCGACCTGGATGCCGCCGTCGTGCAGGAGGCCCAGCACCCGGTCGAGCCAGCCGAACTCGAACCGGCCCGGGGTGGGCTCCAGCAGTGCCCAGGAGAAGATGCCGACGGAGACCAGGTTGACCCCGGCCCGCCGCATCAGCTCGACGTCCTCCGACCACGTCTGCTCGGGCCACTGCTCGGGGTTGTAGTCGCCGCCGAAATAGATGCCGTCACCCTGCCATCGCCGCATGACAGCTGAGGGTGCACCTGGCGGCGCGGGTAAGTCAACATGTTCCAACATCGATCTCCTTTCCAACGTTTACCACGTAACGGCCGTGTCACAACTCGGTTATCGGAGGCGAACAGCCCTCTTGACAGCGCCCGACGGACGGGTAGCTTGATGCCCCACTGGCCGATCGTGTTCGTCAATGTGGATTCTCGGTGGATCCCGATGTGTATTCACGAGTCCGGACCGCTCACCACCTGACGGCCCTTGGGCGAAGCACCTCTTCATCAGCAGGAGGCACAGATGTCCCGTCCCCGATCCCAAGCCGAGTACCTCGCTCGGCTCGTACCGCCCTCCGTTGCCGGCATCAACCGACGCTCGCTGCTGGCCGGCGCGGCCGGCACCGGCGCGCTGCTCGGCACCGGCCTCCTCGCCGGCTGCGGCGACGACTCCGGCTCCGGCGGGTCCACCAAGGACGTGTCGCTCGGCTCGAACCAGTCCGACCCGAAGCCCAAGGACGTCGTCGCCAAGGTCGCCGACGGGTTCAAGACCTCGTCCGGCGTCCAGGTCGCGGTCAACACGGTCGACCACAACACGTTCCAGGAGAACATCAACAACTACCTGCAGGGCAAGCCGGACGACGTGTTCACCTGGTTCGCCGGCTACCGGATGCGCTTCTTCGCGTCCAAGGGCCTGGCCGGCGACATCAGCGACGTGTGGGGCAAGCTCTCCGGCTACTCCGACGCCTTCAAGAAGGCGTCCACCGGGGACGACGGCAAGCAGTACTTCGTCCCGGCGACGTACTACCCGTGGGCGGTCTTCTACCGCAAGTCGGTCTGGCAGCAGTACGGCTACCAGCAGCCGAAGACCATCACCGAGTTCACCGACCTCGGTGCGCAGATGAAGAAGGACGGACTGACCCCGATCGCCTTCGCCGACAAGGACGGCTGGCCGGCGATGGGCACGTTCGACATCCTCAACCTGCGCATCAACGGCTACCAGTTCCACATCGACCTGATGGCCGGCAAGGAGGCCTGGACCTCCGACAAGGTCAAGAAAGTCTTCGACACCTGGGCCGGCCTGCTCCCCCTGCACCAGCCGGACAGCCTCGGCCGCACCTGGCAGGAGGCCGCGCAGTCGTTGCAGCAGAAGAAGAGCGGCATGTACCTGCTCGGTCTCTTCGTCGGTCAGCAGTTCAGCAACGACGAGCAGGACGACCTCGACTTCTTCACCTTCCCCGAGATCGACCCGTCGATCGGCGCCAAGGCGCTGGACGCGCCGATCGACGGCTACATGATGGCCCGCAAGCCCAAGAACGAGGACAACGCCCGCAAGCTGCTGGAGTACCTCGGCAGCAAGGACCCCGCTGACATCACCGTCAAGAACGACCCGGCCACGCTTGTCGCCAACACCGGCGCGGACGTCAGCGGCTATACCGCGCTGCAGAAGAAGGCCGCCGAGCTGGTCGGGTCGGCCACCGAGATCGCCCAGTTCCTCGACCGGGACACCCGGCCGGACTTCGCCTCCACGGTGATCATTCCGGCGCTCCAGCAGTTCATCAAGGACCCCAAGGACATTGGCGGGCTCACGTCGTCCATCGAGAACCAGAAGAAGTCGATCTTCACTGACTGACGGCGGAAGGGGAAGGACACCATGTCCGACCTGCCCCTGATCCAAGCGGATCGCGCCGTGCCGCCGCCGGCCGCGACCACCTCCACGGGTGGTCGTCGCCGGCGGCTACGGCTCCTGTCCCGCACCGACCGCGTGGTCATCACGCTGATGGTGCTCGTCCCGCTGCTGCTCGTCACCGGGTTGATCTGGCTGCCCGCGGCGGCCACCGTGGTGCTCTCCGGCACCAACTGGGACGGCATCGGCCCCCTCAACGAAATCGAGTTCGTCGGCGCGCGTAACTACAGCGACGTGGTGAACAACTACCCGCCGTTCGTGCCGGCGGTCCAGAACAACCTGCTCTGGCTGGCAGTGCTGTTCCTGGTAGCCACCCCGTTCGGCATGTTCCTGGCCGTCCTGCTCGACAAGGAACTTCGGGGCAGCCGGTTCTACCAGACCGCGCTCTACCTGCCGGTGGTGCTCTCGCTGGCGCTGATCGGCTTCGTCTGGCAGCTCATCTACTCCCGCGACCAGGGGCTGATCAACGCGGTCTTCGGCAGCAGCATCGACTGGTACGGCGACTCGAACGTCAACATCTGGGCCGTCATGGTCGCCTCCGGATGGCGGCACGTCGGCTACATCATGCTGCTGTACCTGGCTGGCCTGAAGGGCGTCGACCCGTCGCTGCGGGAGGCCGCATCGGTCGACGGCGCATCGGAGAGCCGCACCTTCTTCCGGGTGGTGTTCCCGGTGCTGCGGCCGATCAACGTCATCGTGCTGGTGGTGACGGTGATCGAGTCGCTGCGCGCGTTCGACCTGGTCTGGGTGGTCAACAAGGGACGCAACGGGTTGGAGCTGATCTCCGCGCTGGTCACCCAGAACGTGGTGGGTGAGGCGAGCCGGATCGGCTTCGGCTCCGCGCTGGCCACCATCATGCTTGTCGTCTCGCTGGTCTTCATCACCATCTACCTGGCGACCGTGATGAGGGAGAACCGGGAATGAGCACCACGACCGTGACCCGGCGTACCGACGGCGAAGCCGACGCCCCGGCCCGCCGCCCCAGGATGACCCCGCTGCGGATGCTGCTGCACGGTTTCCTCATCGTCGTCGCGCTGATCTGGCTCTTCCCGATCGCCTGGGCGGTGCTGACGTCGCTGCGTTCCTACGAGTACACCGCCACCAACGGCTACGTCTCGTTCGGCGGCTGGACCTTCGACAACTACGTCACCGCGTGGCGGACGGCGGAGTTCGGCCAGCACTTCCTCAACTCGGTGTACATCACCGTGCCGGCGGTGCTGCTGACCCTCTTCCTCGCATCCTGCGTGGCGTTCGTCATCGCCCGGTTCAGTTGGAAGCTCAACCTCGTCCTGCTCGGGGTGTTCACCGCCGCCAACCTGCTGCCCCAGCAGGCGCTGCTCATCCCGCTGTTCCGGCTGTTCACCGAGGTGCCGCTGCCGGAGTTCATGAGCGACTCGGAGCTGCTCTACGACAGCTACTGGGGGCTGATCCTGATCAATGTGGCCTTCCAGTGTGGGTTCTGCGTCTTCGTACTCAGCAACTACATGAAGGCGCTGCCCCGCGACCTGTACGAGGCGGCGATGGTCGACGGAGCGAGCGTCTGGCGGCAGTACTGGCAGGTCACCATGCCGCTGTGCCGACCGGCCCTGGCCGCGCTGGCGACGCTGGAGGTGACCTGGATCTACAACGAGTTCTTCTGGGCCACCGTGCTGATGCGTACCGGTGACAAGTTCCCGGTCACCAGCTCGCTGAACAACCTGCGGGGCCAGTTCTTCACCGACAACAACCTGGTCTCGGCGGGCAGCGTGCTCGTCGCGATCCCCACCCTGGTGATCTTCTTTATGCTCCAGCGACACTTCGTCCGGGGCCTGACCCTGGGAGCTTCCAAAGGATGACGATCCTGCACCTGCGCCGCGCGCGGACCAGCCTGGTGCTCGACGCGCGCGGCCCGGGGCTGCCCCGGATCGTGCACTGGGGCGGCGACGTCGGCGACCTCGACGACGACGGCCTGCGCCAGCTCGTGGACGCGACCGTACCGCCGGTGGTGCCGAGCAGCTTCGACGAGCCCACCGTGCTGTCGCTGCTGCCGGAGCCGAGCGCCGGCTGGAGCGGCCGACCCGGGCTGGCCGGGCACCGCGACGGACGGGACTGGTCCACCGCGTTCCGCCTCGACGGGTTGGACAGTGGGCCCGATGCGGCGCGGGTGAGCGTGCGGGCGTCGGACCCGGCCGCCGCTCTGTCCCTGACCATCGAGATCGCACTGGACCCGCATGGCCTGCTGACCATCCGCCACCGGCTGCGCAACGACGGCGACGGCACGTACGAGTTGCGGGAGCTGGCGCCGGTGCTGCCGGTGCCGGCGGTCGCCACCGAGCTGCTCGACCTGACCGGCCGGTGGTGCCGGGAACGGTCCCCGCAGCGGCACCCGTGGCAGCACGGCGCCTGGGTCCGCGAGGGCCGGCACGGGCGTACCGGGCACGACGCCACCCTGCTGTTGGTGGCCGGCACCGCCGGGTTCGGTTTCGGCCACGGCGAGGTCTGGGCGGTGCACACCGCGTGGAGCGGTGACCACGTCACCTTCGCCGAGCGCCAGCCCACCGGCGAGTCGACCCTCGGCGGCGGCGAGTTGCTGGCTCCAGGCGAGATCCGGCTCGGCCCCGGCGACTCGTACGACACTCCCCTGCTCTACGCGGTGTGGTCCGACGCCGGGCTCGATGGCCTCAGCGACGTGCTGCACACCCACCTGCGGGCCCGACCCGGGCACCCCCGCTCCCCCCGCCCGGTCACCCTGAACGTCTGGGAGGCCGTCTACTTTGACCACGACCTGGACCGGTTGGCCGCGCTCGCCGACCGGGCCGCGCAGATCGGGGTGGAACGGTTCGTGCTCGACGACGGCTGGTTCCGGGGCCGGCGCGACGACACCGCCGGCCTCGGCGACTGGTACGTCGACGAGGGCGTCTGGCCGGACGGCCTGCAACCGCTGATCGACCACGTGACCGGCCGGGGTCTGGAGTTCGGCCTCTGGGTCGAACCGGAGATGGTCAACCCGGACTCGGACCTGTTCCGCGCGCACGCCGACTGGCTGCTGGCCGTGCCGGGGCGGCTGCCGCCGGCCTGGCGCAACCAGCAGGTGCTCGACCTGGGCCGCCCGGAGGCGTACGGCTACCTGCTGGAACGCCTCGACGCGCTGCTCACCGCGCATCCCGGCATCGGCTACCTCAAGTGGGATCACAACCGGGATCTCACCGAGGCCGGGCGCGATGGCCGCCCCGGGGTGCACGGGCAGACCGTGGCGGTCTACCGGCTCTTGGACGAGCTGCGCCGCCGCCACCCCCGCGTGGAGATCGAGAGCTGTTCGTCCGGGGGCGCCCGGGTGGACCTGGCCATCCTGGCCCACACCGACCGGGTCTGGGCCAGCGACTGCAACGACGCCCTGGAACGCCTCAGCATCCAGCGCTGGACCGGGTTGTTGCTGCCACCGGAGCTGGTCGGCACGCACATCGGCCCGGCACGCTCACACACCACCAAGCGGGTGCACGACCTCGGGTTCCGGGCCGCCACCGCGCTCTTCGGCCACCACGGCATCGAGTGGGACATCGCGTCGATCAGCAGTGCCGAGCAGACCGAGCTGGCCGCCTGGGTGGCGCTGCACAAGCGGCTGCGTCCGCTGCTGCACGCTGGCCGTGTGGTCCGGGTCGACCACCCGGACCCGGCCGTCTGGGCGCACGGCGTGGTCGACCACGACACAACCCGGGCGGTGTACGCGGTGGCCCGGCTGACCACCTCGGTGGCGCAGACCCCGGGCGCGGTACGACTGCCCGGTCTGGACCCGGGCCGGCGCTACCTGGTGCGGCCGGTGCCGGACGTGCCGGCCCCGGCGACCAGCGACCGCCGCGCGCCGGCCTGGCTGGGCGCGGGTGTGACGCTCAGCGGGGCCGCACTGGCCCGGGTGGGTGTGCAACTGCCCGCGCTGCACCCGGAGCAGAGCCTCGTGCTGGAGGTCACCGCCGTCGACTGATTCGGTGATGATCGTCGCGGCGGCGCCGACGCGTGGTCCCGTGCCTGCGGGACGCGCGGTGGTGTCCCATGGGCCCAGGGCGAGTTCACCCGGGCCGGATGGGCAGCTTTACTCGGTACCCGGGGAGTGTGCCCGAGACTGCCTTTGGAGTTGATGTCGTAAACGAATCACCGACGCGTCTCCCCGGATCAACGGGCAGTAGGGCCGCACGTCCAGGCCGCCGGGATGGAACAGCTTGTCCCCGAACTCCTTGCGTAACTGTGCGTCGTCAAGGTGCCCGGCGCGGATCTGAATCGTTTACGGCATCAGCTCCAAAGGGGCCGCGTGGCATATGCCCCGGTGAGCGCGGGCGGCACACCGGCGCCCGAGCCGCACCGCACGTGGGCGGATATCGCGGCCCGGCCGGCGCGGAGCGGAGCGGCACGGCACGGGGCGGGGCGGCGCGGCGCGGAGCGGGTGCGGGGCGGGTGCGGGGCGGGTGCGGGGCGGGTGCGGGGCGGGTGCGGGACGACGGATCCGGGACGGCTACGACGCTAGCCTGACCATCGAGGAACTTTCCGCCGAGCATCAGGACTGAGGGCCGCATGGCGTACGTGCTGCTGGGGATCGCCATCGCCGCGGAGGTGGTGGCGACCAGCCTGCTCAAGTCCACCGCGGGGTTCAGTCGGCTCTGGCCGACGCTGGCCTGCGTCGGTGGCTACCTGCTGGCGTTTCTCCTGCTGGCCCAGGCCGTCAAGGAGATACCGGTCGGCGTTGCCTACGCCCTGTGGTCGGGTCTGGGCACCGCCACCATCGTGGCGATCGGGGCGGTGTTCCTGGACGAGCCGGTCGGGCTGGCCAAGCTCGCCGGCATCGGGCTGATCATCGCGGGGGTGGTCATCGTGAACCTGGCCGGAGAGCACTGACCGTCGCTGGCGGGGTGGCCGGGCCTGTCGCTGGGCCCGGCCACTGCCGTCGGTCAGTTCGCGGCGCAGGTCACCTGCGGTGTGGCGTTGGTGCCGGTCCAACCACCGATGAAGCCGAAGCTGGTGCTGGCGCCGGCGGCGAGCCGGCCGTTGTAGTCCACGTTGCGCGCGGTCACCGTGGATCCACTGCTCGTCAGCGTCGTGTTCCAGGACTGGGAGACGCTCTGCCCGTTGGCGAACGTCCACCGGGTGGTCCAGCCCGTGATCGCCGTCGCGCCGGCGGTCACGCGTACCTCACCCTGGAAGCCGCCCTGCCACTGGTTGGTGACCGTGTAGGTCGCCGTGCAGCCGCCGGCCGGCGGCGGCGTGGTGGGCGGGGGCGTCGTGGGCGGCGGCGTGGTGGGCGGCGGAGTCGTCGGAGGCGGGGTGGTGGGCGGGGGCGTGGTCGGCGGGGGCGTGGTCGGCGGGGGCGTGGTCGGGGGGATGCTGTCGAAGATGCTCGCCTGCCGGGAGGTCTGCCGGATGCCGTTGGCGCCGTTGAAGAGCCGCTGGCCCCAACTGGTCAGGCTGGCCGGGTTGAAGGCGGTGGCCATGTCGAGATATTCCACGCCGCCGCCGTTACCGCTCCACGACCAGCCCAGCCAGCCGATCCCGTTGGCCTGGCTGTAGGCGAGGATGGTGTCCTCGTCGGGGTCGCCGTCGGAGTGGTTGAAGCCGAACTCACCGACCACGATCGGCAGCCCGGCAGCGCGGAAACGGCCCAGGTAGTCGGTGATCTCCGCGGCGGTGTCGAAGACGCCGTACATGTGGATGGAGAAGACCGTGTTGCGGGCCGGGTCGGCGGCGAAGACCGACGCGGCGTTGTCGCGCATGGTGAACGACCAGTCCTGCCCCCAGTTCGGCGCGTCCACCATGATGGTGTGGGTCAGCCCGCCGGTGCGCAGCCGCTTGATGGCGTTGGCGTTGTCGGTGGCCCAGGACGCGTAGTTCTGGTTGCCGTACGGCTCGTTGCCGATGTTGACGATGACGTACTTCTCCTGGCCGGTGAGGACGTCGGCGAGGCTGAGCCAGTAGTCGACGGCGCGGTCGAGGGTGATCGCCCCGCTCTGCTCGCCGTACCCGGTGGTGTCGTGCACCTCCAGCACGCAGATCAGGCGGTTGGCCTTACACAGTGAGATGACGTTCGCGACATCGGCGTTGGTGTTGCGGGTCCACCGGTCACCGCTGGAGAGCACCACCCGCACGGTGTTCGCGCCGAGCGCCTTGACGTCGGCGAACGCTCGGGTCTGCTGTGGATACCAGGTGTGCGCGTGGTTGACCCCGCGCATGATGAATTCGGTGCCGTTGGCGTCGTACAACTTGCCGCCCGCGACGGAGAAACCGGATGCGGCGTGCGCCGGCTGGCCGAACGCCAGCACGGCGACGAGCAGCGCGAGCAGGGCCGCACCGGCGGCGGAGAATCGAGTTTTCATGGCCTTCCTCAGGGAGGACCCCCGATGCCCAGCAGGGGTGGGACGTGACAGGGGATGGCAGCTGCAGCCCGGCAGCCGCCGCCCGGCTCGCGTCGGCGCTCGCATCAGCGTATGGCGATGGATCGATCGCCGCAACCGGTTCAGTGGGCCGGCCGGGAGGGCAGACAGCCGTGACGGCCCACGCGGGCGCGGGCCGTCACGGGGCGGTCATCCCCACCACAGGATGTGCGCCAGGCCGGATGTCTTAACCGGTTAAGAGAACGCTAGGCAGGTCTCCGCCATCCGTCAAGCATTACCCGCGCGAACCGGACGGGAGGGTTGAGCCTTGCTGACCTGGGTATCCCCGGACGATCCAGGCGTTGGGAAGGAGATACCAGGATGGTCAGCGTCGGTTACACCCTGATGTGCGAGCAGGCCGGTCCGAAGCAACTAATCGACCATGCGGTACGGGCCGAGGCCGCCGGCTTCGACCAACTGGTGATCTCCGACCACTACTACCCGTGGCTGGACGCCCAGGGCCACTCCCCGTACGCCTGGTCGGTGCTCGGCGCGGTCGCCCACGCCACCTCCCGCGCGGAGCTGATGTCCTTCGTGACCTGCCCGATCCGCCGCTACCACCCGGCCGTCGTGGCGCAGAAGGCCAGCACGATCGGCGCGCTCTCCGACGGCCGGTTCACCCTCGGCCTCGGTGCGGGCGAGAACCTGAACGAGCACGTGGTCGGCGGGTGGCCGCACGTGCAGCAACGCCACGAGATGTTCGAGGAGGCGTTGCAGATCATCCGGCCGTTGCTCAACGGGGAGACGCTGACCTTCTCCGGTAACCACTTCGACGTGCCCGACGCCTACATCTGGGACCGGCCGGAGCGGCCGGTGCCGATGGCCGTCGCCGCGTCCGGTCGACAGTCCGCGACGCTGGCCGCCGAGTACGGCAACGGCATCATCTCCACCGAGCCCGACCGGCACCTCATCGAGATGTACGACGACGCCGGAGGCGCGGGCCAGCCCCGCTACGGGCAGGTGGCGATCTGCTACGGCCCGGACGAGGCGGAGTGCCGCAAGATCGTGCACGACCAGTTCCGCTGGTTCGGGCTGGGCTGGAAGGTCAACGCCGACCTGCCGGGGCCGGAATCCTTCGCCGCCGCCACCCAGTTCGTCCGGGAGGAGGACGTCGCCGAGGGCGTTTCCTGCGGCCCGGACGTCGACGCGCACGTCGAGGCGTTCCGCAAGTTCGTCGACGCCGGCTTCACCCACGTGGCGATCATCCAGGTCGGCGGCGAGACCCAGCCGATGTTCCTGGACTGGGCGCAGGACCAGTTGCTGCCTCGCCTGCGAGCGCTGTGAGGACGACCCCCACCTGTCGGTTCGGCCGGGCGGAACTCCGGCTGGCGCTTGCCGCACCCCGGCCGACCGCCGGCCTGACCAGCGAGTGGCGGCTCGTCAACGGATTACGGACACACACCCGCCTCGGCGGGGACCCGGGCACCGACGCGCCTCCCGTCGTCCTGGTGCACGGCCTGGCGGTCTCGCACCGCTACCTCACCCCGCTGGCCGTCGCGCTCGCCGCCACCCATCCGGTGTACGTGCCGGACCTGCCCGGCTTCGGCCTGACCGAGCACCCCCGGGGCGCGTACGACGTGCGCCGGCACGCCGAGCACCTGGCCGCCTGGCTGGCCGCGTACCGGCTGCCGCCGGTCTGCCTGCTCGGGCACTCGTTCGGCGCAGAGGTGGCCGCCGCGCTCGCAGCCAGCCACCCGGAGGCCGTACGTGCGCTGGTGTTGGCCGGGCCGACCAGCGACCCGGCCGCCCGGTCCCGCCGATCGTTGTTCGGCCGGTGGCTGGTGGACACCCTGCGCGAGGCGCCGTTGCAGACGCCGCTGCTGGTGCGGGACGTCTGGAACGCGCGGCCCTGGCGGGTCCTCGCGACGCTGTCGCACTCGGCCCGCAACGCCATCGAGGCCGATCTGGTCCGGATCACCGCGCCGACCATGGTCCTCGCCGGCGGTCGGGACCCGGTGGCGCCGGCAGGCTGGCGGGATCAGGCGGCCCGGCTGGTGGACGGTGACCTGGTGGTCGTCCCCGGCGCCGCACACAACGTGGCCACCACCGCCCCGACGGCGGTCGCCGACGCGATCCGCCACCTCCTCACCCGCACTCTGACGAAAAGGTGAACCCATGCGCTTCGGCAACACGGAGATCCGTCCGCTCGGCGGCGGCCTCGGCTGCCTGCTGATGATCCTCTTCTCGATCCTCGCCTCGGTGGTGCTCACCGTGCTGCTCAACGTGGTGCTCTAAGCGGTTGGTCAGCGGCGCAGGCCCAGGGCGCTGAACACCTCACGGGTGGCAAGCCGGGCCGGGTCGAGGACCGACCGGCGCATCCACCGGGCCGCCGGTGTCACAGTGGCCCGCCAGAGCGCCCGCACGCCACGCGCCACCGGAATGACAGTCACCGACCAGACCCACCGCACACCTCGCAGCAGCGGGACGACTGTGTGCCGCCACACCCAGCGCAGCGCGCGCCCGAGCGGACGCAGCAGCAGCCGGTAGAGCTGCCGTAGCAGCCATCCGGCTGTCCGCCAGGCACCGAGCACTGCGGCGACGATCAGCAGACCGACGCCCCGTATGGCCCACCAACACCACCGGCCCAGCCAGACCAGCGCGGCGACCACCGCACCGGCGAGCATTCCGAGCCCCTGCCACAGCTGCCGGCCCAGGGGCGCGAGCACCGCGCCCAGCCACCGCAGCGGCCGGACCACGCCCCGGTCGACGAACCAGCGCACCGCGCTGCCCAACCAGACCAACGGCGGGCGGATCACCACGCGCCCCAGCCACACCAGCGGCTCCCACACCAGCCAGCGCACCCCCCGCGCTGCCGCAAACGCCACCGCCACCAGCAGGCCGCCGAGCGCGACGAGCGGCACCCAGACCAGCACGCGGGCACTCCACGCGAGGCCCCGCCCCAGCCAGACCAGCGGCAGCCAGACCAGGGTGCGCCCCGCCCAGACCAGCGGCAGCCAGACCAGGGTGCGCCCCGCCCAGACCAGCGGCACCAGCAGCCAGCGGTGCAGGAACCGACCGGTCGGGTCGAGAACGTGGCGTTGCAGCAGCCGGCCGGAGGCCGCGATCAGCTCCCAGAGCAGGCGTACCGGAAGCACCACGACCAGCGCCACACCGCGCGCGACGGCCGCGACGAGCGGGAGCGCGACGGCGGCCGGCTCCGCCCCGACAGGATCGGGCGGGCGTGCGGCCGGGCCGGTCACATAGGAGTCTCTCCTGTGGCCGAATGACGGATCGTCGTGGCGGTCGATCACGGTGGGCACGGTAACCGGTCGATGCCACAGCGGACATCCGGGTCGCGCCGCCGATCAGTGAGGTGCCGGGTCCAATGCCAGCTCGGTCAGCAGCGGATAGTGGTCGGAGGCGGTGTCGGCCGTACCGCCCCGGATCACCCGGCAGCTCCGGACCCGCCCGGCCAGCGCCGGGGTGCCGAACAGGTAATCCAGTCGCATCCCGGCGAACTCGACCCCGCCGAACCGGGTGGGCACGGTCAGACCGTCGGCCTCCGGTGCTCCGTTGGCGGAGGCGGGCCAGAGGTCGACCAGCCCGGCGGCCAGCAACCGGGCGATGGCGCGGGTGTCCACGGCGCCGCCGCTTCGCCGCAGGTGCCGCCGCCGGTAGAGGTCGGGCATCCCGGCCAGGCGGGCGGTGTGGTCGACGCCCGGGTCGAGCGAGTTGAGGTCACCGGTGACCAGCGTCAGCGGCCCCGGTGCGCGTCGTGCCGCCGCCACCAGCCAGTCGACCTCCATCCGTCGGCGTCCCCCGGAGTACGGGTAGAGGTGGGTGCCCAGCACGGTCAGCGGGCCGGCCGAGGTGGACATCACGACGCGGACGGCGGCGTGGTGGAACGGCCGGCGCAGCGGTGTCGCGGTGACGACCCGCAGCGGTGGCCGGACCAGCACCGCCACGGGCTGACCGATAAAGGAGCGGGCCAGGTGGGGTGTCATGCCCAGCCGATCGGCGACCTGGGCCATGAGCCCACCCCGGTCGAAGCCGCGCAACTCCTGGAGCGCCAGCACGTCCGGCGCCTGCTCGTCGACGACCTCGATCACCCGATCCAGCCGGCCGGGGTCACCACGATCCCGACCGCCGGTGCGGATGTTCCAGGTCATCAAGCGCAGCACGGCGACGCTCAGTCGGATTTGCCGGCTCGGGCCAGCTCGTCGTCGAGGGTGTCGACGTCCTCCGACTCGACGGCCGGCTGGTTGCCTTCCTTGAGGTCGGCGTTCGGGCGGATGACGAGGTAGAGCAGCCCGATCCAGAGCGCGGAGAGCAGGATCGCGCCCATGAAGTCGGTCGGGTGGTGCATGCCCCGGTACATCCGGGAGGTGGCCACTCCCACCGGCATGATCACGGCCAGCGCCACGAAAATCCAACGCCACCAGCGGTCGGTACGCGGAAACACGATGACGGTGATCGCCAGCCACACGCAGATCGTCGCCGCGATGTGGCCGGACGGGAACGACGACGTGGGCATCGGCCCGTCCAGGTTCTCCACGGCCGGGCGCGGCCGGTCGACCGCGCGGGCCGAGGCGAGGAAGAGGGTCAGCTCGCCGATCATCGCCAGCGCCACGAACAGCACGGGACGCCAGCGCCGCCACACCGCCAGCACCAGCGGACAGAACACCAGCGAGATGAGCAGGATCGCGTGGGTGTCACCGAACTTGCTCCACCACCAGCTCACCTCGGTCAGCATCTCGGTGTGGTGGTCGGCGAACCAGCGCGGCACCTCGGTGTCGAGGGTGTCGAAGAAGGTGCCCTTGGCGTGGTAGCTGACGTACATGCCGAAGGCGTAGAGCGCGCCGAACACCAGCACCCAGCCGACCAGCAGCTCGGCCACCGCCGAGCGGGGGTGGGCCAGCACGTGCTCCTCGGCCGGGGCGGGGGCGATGTCGCGCCCGGCCTCCGGCTCCAGCCCCTCGGTCAGCGGCGGCACCGGCCGGCCACGCTCGCGGCGCCACAGCCGGAAGGCGTACGCGGTCACGCCGAGCCAGGCGGCGCCGAGCAGCCAGCCGGCCAGCACGTCGGAGACGAAGTGCACGCCCAGCGCGATCCGGGTCAGCCCGATCAGCGCCACCAGCACGCCGACGCCGACGATCGCCGGCTTGCGCCAGCGGGGCGCCATCGCCGGCAGGAACACCAGCAGCAGCGCGCCGTACGCGACGAACGAGCCGAGCGCGTGCCCGCTCGGGAAGCTGTTGCCGGGGGCGCTGGCGATCGGCACGTCCACCACGGGGCGGAGCCGGCCGACAAGCGCCTTGAGCGACGGGTCGAGGATCAGGCCACCGACGCCGGTGATGATCAGATAGACGGCCAGCCGGGGCTGTCGCCGGATCAGCAGCCCGACCACGGCGATGGTGACGAGCCAGATGAGGATCGGTCGACCGCCCAGGTCGGTCACCGCCTGGAGCACGGTGACCAGCGGGTGGTGCGGGGCCACCAGCGAGTTGAACCACTCGGCGACGGCATGGTCGGCGTCCTGCAACGGGCTCCAGCGCACCCGGACGAGCAACAGCAGCAGCCCGAAGGCCACCCCGGCGCCGGTGACCGCCACCAGGCCAGCGATGCTCCGTTCGGCGAAATGACCGATCGGACGCCGCGCCACCTCTTTGACCGCGGTCACCCCGCACCTCCCTTGTCGTCCCTGGCGAGGCGCTTTACCCGATCCGCGCCGGGCGTACACGTGGCACCGGATCGGGCGCGGGCTAGAGGGCGGTCATGTCGCCGGTGTCGAGGAGTTCGGCGCGGTCCGCCTCGGGCTCCCACAGGTCGGGTTGGGCGGGCTCCTGCACGCCGATGCGCAGCGCCTCCAGTTGGGCGGCGAAGGACAGCCCGCCGAAGAGCGCCATTCCGGTCAGGTTGGCCCAGAGCAGCAGCGCCATCATGCCGGTCAGCGCACCGTAGGTCTGCCCGAAGTCGCCACTGAACCGCACGTACGCGGCGAGCAGCAGACTGGCCAGCCACCAGAGGGCGGTGGCGATGCCGGCGCCGAAGAACAGCCAGGAGAGGCCGGGCTGCCGGCGGCGCGGCGCATGCCGGAACAGCACGGCCACGGCGAGCACGGTCAGTCCGAGGCTCAGCGGGAAGCGGACCACGTTCCAGACGACGTTGGCGACCGCACCCCACTCGTAGTGCGCCCGCACCGAGTCGCCCATCGCGCCGCCGCCGACCAGGATCAGGAAGCCGGCCAGCGCGGGCAGGCCGGCGGCGACGGCCAGGATGGCGGCGCGGACGTACTTGCGCAGCGCGGGGCGATCCCGTTCCACGCCGTAGATGCGGTTGGCGCCGCGTTCGATCTGGGCCATCGTGGTGGTCAGCGTGACCAGCCCGGTGAGCAGACCGAGGGTGAGGGCCAACTCGCCGGCGTCCTCGACGCGTTCGCCCTCGCCGAGCAGTTCGGCGACCATCTGCTCGCTCTGACCGGGGGTGACCGCCAGCACCGTGTCGGCCACCACCCGGCCGCCCTCCTCGATGCCCAGCTCGCTGATCAGGCCGGTGAGGGCGATCAGGAACGGCACCACGGCGAGGCAGAGCTGCAACGCGAAGGCCCGCGCATGGCTGAACCCGTCGCCGTAGCGGAACCGGATGAAGGCGTCGCGCAGCAGGTGCCACCCGCCCTCGCGGCGCAGCGTGTGCCAGGCGTCGTCGGCGGACAGTTCCGCGTCGGCCATCAGCCGGGTCTCCGGCACGATCCGCGTGCTACTCACGGCGTGCCTCTTCGATCAGCTGCTCGCCCCGCTCCCCGGCGCCTTGTGCGTCGACGGCCAGGTCGGGGGTGTCCTCGGGTTGCGGAACGCAGAGCCACAGGGCCTGGGGTCGGACCTCGGCCCGCAGCTGCCGGCCCGGCGAGATGAGGTCGCCGTCCAGCTCCCGGGGCTGGTCCCGATTACTGGTGACCACCACCCGCCGGGCGCGGAACACCTCCATCCGCGGCACCTGGCCGCTGCGGCGGATCACCGCCCAGCCGAGCGCGAGCCAGTGCCGCAGGTTGCGCGGGGTGAGGACGGCGACGTCGAGCCAGCCGTCGTCCGGCTCGGCCTCGGTGAGCAGATGTACGCCGCCCTGTAGGCGGCCCACGTTGGCGATCAGGACCGACCGGGCGCGGCGGCGCACCGGGGGCCGGTCGTCGATGCGGATCTGCACCCGCATCGGCCGGTCCCGCAGGTGCCGGGCGGCGCCCATCACGTACGCGGGCCAGCCGATGCGGGCCTTGGTGGTCTCGGAGGTGGCGGCGAGCATCTGGGCGTCGAAGCCCATGCCGGCCATCACGGTGAAGTAGCTGTCCTCGACCGCGCCGACGTCGAGCAGCCGCCGACCCCGCTCGATGGCGACCTCGAGCCCGGCGGCGAGGTCGGTGGAGAGGCCGAGGTTGGCGGCGAGGAGGTTGCCGGTGCCCTGCGGCAACACGGCGAGGGCCACGTCCGTGCCGACCAGCCCGCTGACGCAGGACATCACGGTGCCGTCGCCGCCGCAGGCGAAGACGAGGTCGACGCCGGCCTTGACGGCCTGCTCGGTCTGGCCCCGGCCCGGGTCGTCGACGGTCGTCTCGAACCACTGGGGCTCGGGCCAGCCGGCGGCGGCCAGGGCGTCGTTGACGGTGCGGCGCAGCTCGTCGAGATCGTCGACCTTCACCGGGTTGACGACCACGGCCGAGCGCAGCCCGCCGTCGCCGCCTGAGGGGCGCCTGTCCTGTCCAGCATCCACGGCGTCAGTGTGCAGCACCGGGGCGGTGTCAGCGACCCGGCGACGCGGTGGCGTCGGGAGTGCCACAGACAGGTTTCAAACGCCGGCGGAGCCCGGTCAGGCCGCCGCCCGCAGCGCGGTCTCCACGCGTCGGCGCAGGTCGTCGAGGTCCACGCCGGACTCGGTGAGCACCAGCGCACCCAGCCCATGGCCCTCCCGGAGCACCCCGAGCAGGATGTGCTCGGTGCCGATGTGTCGGTGGCGCAGCCGCAGCGCCTCGCGCAGCGACAGCTCCAGCGCCTTCTTGGATCGGGGCGAGAACGGCCCGCCGAGGTACCGCTTGCGCCCCCAGCGGCGGCGTGGCGCCGGCACGGCCTCGCGCAGCGCGTCCGGGCCGAAGGACTGCTCGATCCGGGCGACGATCGCGGCCAGGTCGATGCCGATCTCCCGCAGGGCGGCGGCGTCCGCGTCGGCGAGGCCGGCGCCACCGGTGGCGGTGTGCCGCCGGATCCGATCGCGGAGGTCGTCGGCGCGCACCCCCGCGTCGGCGAGCACCCGGCTGGCGAGACCGGCGTCGTCGGCGAGCAGGGCGAGCAGCAGGTGCTCGGTGCCGACCGGCCGTTGGCCCTCGTCCCGCGCCTCCTCCAGTGCCCGCCGCACCACGCTCCGCGCCCGGTCGGTGAATCGTTCGAACATCACGCCTCCCAGGATGAGTTGACCGCCGGTCGTCCGGCGTGCTTCTTGTGCACCGCCTGCCGGCTGACCTCGAGCGCGTCGGCGATCTCCTGCCAGGACCAGCCCTGTCGACGGGCGTTGTCCACCTGGACCACCTCAAGCCGCTCGAGCAGCCGGCGCAGCGCGCGGACGGCGCGGAGCCCGACCCGTGGGTCGGTGCTGCCGGCCGCTGCCGCGAGTTCTGTCGCCTGACTCATATCGTCAACATACGTTGACAACACCACCTCTGTCAACCTTGGTTGACGACGCGCTCGGCAACGACGGCGATCCTGGCCCGCCACCGCGACCGCCCGACTACCCTCGGTGAAGGACACCGATGGTCGTGCCGGGCGCGACGCCCGGGAGGTGATATCGGATGGCGGCATCCGCCGACGCGGAGGTGCTCGTCGGCCTCGGCTCGGACCACGACCTCCCGGTCGTCGAGCAGGCCGCACAGGAGGCCGCCGGGCACGGCCGGCCACTGCACCTGCTGCACATCTTCGACTGGCACGCGGCCTTCTCGGCGAACACCGTCGCCACTCCCCGACAGCAGGCCGAAAAGCTCATCACCCAGGCCGCCCAGCTCGCCCATCAGGTCGAGCCGGGCCTGACCGTGCGCGCCGAGATCGTCGAGAGCGCCCTGCTGCCCACCCTCATCCGCCGCTCCGAGACGGCCTTCCTGCTGGCGGTCGGCGACAGCGGGATGGCCGGCAGCGGCCAGAACATCCCGGCCGAGACGTCCGCCGTGCAGTTGGCCGCGCGGGCCGGCTGCCCGCTGCTGGTGGTCCGCCGCGAGCCCCCGCCGGAGGGGCCGGTGCTGGTCGGCGTGGACGGCTCGCCCAGCTCCCACCTCGCCCTGCGGTGGGCGCTGGAGTGCGCGTCCCGGCGCGATGCCCGCCTGCTGGCGCTGCGGGTGGTGGAGAGCGACGAGGACACCGACGCGGTCGCCGAGCAGCTCAGAGACGCCATGGACCGCCACGCCGGCCGCCACGCCGGGGTGCCCACCGAGTGTCGCGCCGTCCGCGGTGACCCCGGCCAGGTTCTGATCGACACGTCCCGGTCGGCGCAGGTGGCCCTGGTCGCCGCCCGGGGCGACGAACCCGGCCGGGCCATGCTGGGCGCCGTCGCCCAGTCCCTGCTCTACCACTCCCCCGCCCCCGTGGTCGTCGTACGCGGCCTGGCCGACATGCCGCTCAAGGGGCCCGACGCCCACCCGGCCCGGGACCAACGGCCCTGACCCCGGGGCATCGACGACGACGAGGCTGAAGGCCGGACGCCACCCCTACCCGCGAGAGGCAGCATCATGGACACCGCTCTCGACGCGCACCGCCCCCTCGCCGAGGACGAACTGCGCCGGCTGGACGCCTACTGGCGCGCCGCGAACTACCTCACCGTCGGGCAGATCTACCTGCTGGGCAACCCGCTGCTGCGCGAGCCGCTGACCCCAGAGGACATCAAGCCGCGGCTGCTCGGTCACTGGGGCACCAGCCCCGGGCTCAACCTGATCTACGCGCACCTCAACCGGGTGATCGTCGCGCGTGACCTGGACGCCATGCTGATCACCGGCCCCGGGCACGGCGGCCCGGCCATCGTGGCCAACACGTGGCTGGAGGGCACCTGGTCCGAGCGCTACCACGACGTGGCGTGTGACGAGGAGGGGATGGCCCGGCTGTTCCGGCAGTTCTCCTTCCCCGGCGGCATCCCGAGCCATGTCGCGGCGGACGTGCCGGGTTCGATCCACGAGGGCGGTGAGCTGGGGTACGCCCTGAGCCACGCCTACGGCGCCGCGTTCGACCACCCGGACCTCGTGGTGGCCTGCGTGGTCGGTGACGGCGAGGCGGAGACCGGGCCGCTGGCCGGCAGCTGGCTGTCCAACGTGTTCCTCAACCCGGCGCGCGACGGCGCGGTGCTGCCGATCCTGCACCTCAACGGCTACAAGATCGCCAACCCGACCGTGTTGTCCCGGATCCCCGAGGAGGACCTGCTCGGCCTCCTGCGTGGCTCGGGCTACCAGCCGTACGTGGTGGCCGGCGACGATCCGGCCCTGGTGCACCACACGCTCGCCGCCACCCTGGACCGGGCGCTGGACGAGATCGCCGCCATCCAGCGCCAGGCCCGCTCCGGCGGCGCCGTCGAACGCCCCCGCTGGCCGATGATCGTTCTGCGGACGCCGAAGGGCTGGACCGGGCCGAGCGAGGTCGACGGCATCCAGGTGGAGGGCACCTACCGCGCCCACCAGGTGCCGCTGTCGCAGGTACGCGACAACCCGGCGCACCTCGCCGAGCTGGAGCGGTGGCTACGCAGCTACCGGCCCGAGGAACTGTTCGACGCCACCGGCGCGCCGGTGGACGAGCTGCGGGCGCTGCCGCCGCGCGGCGACCGGCGGATGAGCGCCAACCCGGTCACCAACGGCGGCGTCGTGCTGCGCGACCTGGCCCTGCCCGACTTCCGCGACTACGGCGTCGACGTACCCGAACCCGGCACGCCGATGGCCGGCGCGACAGGCGTGCTCGGCCCATGGATCCGCGACGTCATCGCCGCCAACCCGCAGACGTTCCGGCTGTTCGGCCCGGACGAGGTCGCCTCCAACCGGTTGGACGCCGCCTTCGAGGTGACCGACCGGGCCTGGATGGCCGGCACGCTGCCCGGCGACGACCACCTGTCCCCCGACGGCCGGGTGATGGAGGTGCTCTCCGAGCACCTGTGCCAGGGCTGGCTGGAGGGTTACCTGCTGACCGGCCGGCACGGGGTGTTCACCAGCTACGAGGCGTTCATCCACATCGTCGACTCGATGCTCAACCAGCACGCCAAGTGGCTGAAGGTGACCCGGGCGATCCCCTGGCGGCAGCCGCTCGCGTCGCTGAACTACCTGCTCTCCAGCCACGTGTGGCGGCAGGACCACAACGGCTTCTCCCACCAGGACCCGGGCTTCATCGACCACGTGGTCAACAAGAAGGCCGAGGTGGTGCGGGTGTACCTCCCGCCGGACGCCAACACCCTGCTCGCCACGATGGACCACTGCCTGCGCAGCCGGCACTACATCAACGTGGTGGTGGCCGGTAAGCAGCCGGCACCGAACTGGCTCACGATGGAGGAGGCGATCCAGCACACCCGCCGCGGCCTGGGCATCTGGGAGTGGGCCAGCAGCGACGGCGGCAGTGTGCCGGACGTCGTGCTGGCCTGCTGCGGCGACGTGCCCACGCTGGAGACGCTGGCCGCCGCCGACCTGCTCCGCCAGCACCTGCCGGAGCTGAAGGTGCGGCTGGTCAACGTGGTCGACCTGATGCGGCTCCAGCCGGACACCGAGCACCCGCACGGCCTGCCGGACAACGAGTTCGACACCATCTTCACCGCCGACCGGCCGATCATCTTCGCCTACCACGGCTACCCGTGGCTGATCCACCGGCTCACCTACCGGCGTACCAACCACGACAACCTGCACGTACGCGGCTACAAGGAGGAGGGCACCACCACCACCCCGTTCGACATGGTGATGCTCAACGACCTGGACCGCTTCCACCTGGTCATCGACGTCATCGACCGGGTGCCCGGCCTGGCCGCCCGCGCGGCGCACCTGCGCCAGCAGATGGTCGACGCCCGGCAGGAGGCCCGCGACTACACCCGGCAGTACGGCGAGGACGACCCGCGGGTCGGCCAGTGGCGCTGGGTCCGTGAAACCGACCCAACCAACCGTTGAGGAGGACGACGTGCGTGACGCGGAGATCCTGGTCGGCTACGACGGCTCCACCGACGCGTCGGTGGCCCTGGACTGGGCGCTGGAGGAGGCCGAGCACAGCGGCCAACCGGTGCGGCTGGCGTACGTCTTCGAATGGCTGACCGTGGCCAGTTGGGTCGGCCCGGGCGTGGCGCCCGGCGTCTGGCCGGACGACACCGCCCGGCGGCAGGTGGACGACCTGGTGCACAAGGCCGCGACGGACGCCGCCGCCACGCATCCCGGGCTGACCATCACCGGCCAGGTGTACGACGGGCCGCCGGCTCTGGTGTTGCAGGAACGCTCGGCCGACGCCGGGATGCTGGTGCTCGGCAGCCGAGGCCACGGCGGCTTCGGTGGGTTGCTGGCCGGGTCGACGGCGGTGTCGGTCGCCGCGCACGCGCACTGCCCGGTCGTGGTGGTCCGCGACGGGACCGGCAGCGAGCCGGACGGCCTGGTGGCGGTCGGTGTGGACGGTTCGGAGCCGTCACTGGTGGCGCTCGGCTTCGCCGCCGAACGGGCGGCCCAGCGGCGGGTGCCGCTGCGGGTGCTGCACGCCTGGACACCGGGCCCGAACGCCGAGGCCGGGGTGCCCGCCGAGCGGGCCGCGGTGGAGCAGGCGCTGGAGCCGTGGCGACGGACGTTCCCCGAGCTGGACGTGACAGTCGACCTGGTCCCGGGCAGCCCCGCAGCGATGCTGATCGAGGCGAGCCGCGACGCGCGGGTGGTCGTGGTCGGCAGCCGGGGCCGGGGCGGGCTGGCGGGGATGCTGCTCGGCTCGGTCAGCCAACAGGTGATCCAGCACGCCCACTGCCCGGTCGCGGTGGTCCGGGAACGCTGAGCGGGCCGGGCGCGCCGATCAGCGGTGCTCGGGCTGTGGGTCGGACGGGTTGAGCGTGAAGAACTCCTCCTCTTCCTGGGCCAGGTGCAGTCGGAGCAGGGCGTCCAACCCGTAGAGGGTGGCCAGCAGGTCGGGCACCTGGTCCGGCCGCAGCCGGCCGTCGGCGGTCTGGTTGAGCTGGGCCCCGAGCAGGTTGACCTGGCGGCGGATCTCCACGTGCGCCCGACTCATCGTCGCGGTCGCCGATTCGCTGCCCAGCGGGTCGGCCAGCGCCGGATAGAGCTGCCGTTGCTCGGCAGCCTCGTGCGGCAGCACCTGGTCGGTCAGCCGGCGGTACGTCTCCCGTACCGCCGGCAGGCACCGCGACGAGGCCGGGTCGGTGGCGACCAGGTCGGCGGTGTCACGCAGCCCGGCCAGCACGTCGCGTACCCCCTGGTGCTCCCCGGCGAAGCGGGCGAGCAACTCCCGGGTGCGCGGCGGGACGGCCCGGTGCCGCAACCCGCCGCCGAGGGCGCGCAGCGCGTTGAGGATGACCAGCACGTCGATGCCCTCCTGGAGGAACGCGCCAGCGACCGGGGGCAGCCGGCCGGCCGCCGCCGCGACCATCGCCAGCACCGCGAGCCCCATCCCGACGGTGGCGCTCTGCACGGCGATCCGGCGGGCGTACCGGGCGATCTCCACCGCGTCGGCGAGCCGGTCCAGCCGGTCCACGGTGAGCACCGCGTCGGCCACGTCCGCCGAGGCGCTCGCGCCGGTCGCGCCCATCGCCACACCCACGTGCGCCTGAGCCAACGCCGGCGCGTCGTTCACCCCGTCGCCGACCATCACGGTGACCGCCCGGTCCGCCTCGGCCCGGACCCGGTTCACCTTCTCCTGCGGCGTGCAGCGGGCGAGCACGTCGTCCACACCCACCACCTCGGCGACCTGGGCGGCGGTGGCCGGCCGGTCGCCGGTGACCATCACGATGCGCCGCAGGCCCGCCGCGCGCAGCCGCCGTACGGTCCGGCGGGCGTCGGGGCGCACCGGATCCTCCAACAGGATCGCGCCGAGCGGGCCGTCGTCGTCGCTGACCCACACCGTGGACCAGCCGGTCAGCTCGGTACGGGCCCGCGTCCGGTCCGCCCAGTCGGGCAGCTCGCCGGTGAACTGGCCCACCCGGATCAGCCGCCCGTCGACCCGGCCGCTGACCCCCACGCCCGGCTCCTCGGTCACCTCGGTCGGCTCGGTCAGCGTCAGCCCCCGCTCGCCGGCCTGCCGCACCAGCGCGGTGGCCAGCACGTGCGGGGAGAGCTGCTCGACCGAGGCGGCCAACCGCAGCACCTCGTCCCGGTCCCCGCCGGGTGCGACCACCGTCTCCGCGGCGCGCGGACGCCCCGCCGTCAGCGTGCCGGTCTTGTCCACCAGCAGGGTCTGTGCCCGCCCGAGCAGTTCCAGCGCGCCGCCGTCGCGGACCAGCACCCCGCGCCGGGCCACCCGGGACAGCCCGGACACGATCGCGATCGGGGTGGCCAGCAGCAGCGGGCAGGGCGTGGCCACCACCAGCACCGACACCGCCCGGACCAGATCGCCGGAGAGCAGCCACGCCAACCCCGCCAGCACCAGCGTGAACGGCACGAACGCGGCGGCGTACCGATCCGCCAGCCGGACCATCGGCGCCTGGTGGGCGGTCGCCTCCTGCGCCAGCCGGACGATCCCGGCGTAGGTGCTCTGCGCCGCGCTCTTCGTCGCCCGCATGCCGAACCCGGCGCCGGCGTTGACCACACCACTGGCCACCGCCTCACCGGCCGTCCGCTGGACCAGCCGCGACTCCCCGGTCACCACCGACTCGTCCAGGGTGGCCGGCTCGTCGATCGTGCCGTCGACCGGCACCACGTCCCCCGGGCCGACCAGCAACCGGTCCCCCACCGCCACCCGGTCCAGCGGCACCACCTCGATCGCGCCGCCGGGCCCACGCCGACGCGCGGTACGCGGAGCACGCTCCAGCAGGGCCCGCAGGTCGCGGGTGGCTCGGCGCTGCGCGTACGCCTCCAACGACCGCCCGGTCGCCACCATCACCGCGATCACCGCCCCGGCCAGGTACTCCCCGACCCCGAGCGCGCCGGCCAGGGCCAGCACGGCGATCACGTCCACGCCGAAGTGCCGGTGCCACAGCGCCCGCAGCATCGACCAGAGCGCGGGCAGCAGCGCGGCAACCGTGACGGCCGCCCAGATCAGGTCGGCCGCGCCGGCCCGACCGACGATCCGCAGCACCGCACCCGCCAGCACGGCGGCGGTGAGCCCGACCAGCGGCGTCCACGTCCACCAGCGGCGGATGCGGTGTCGGGCCGGCTGTTCCGGCACACACTCGGTCGAGTCCGCGCTCACCTTCGCATCGTCGCAGGCCACGACCGCCACGGGCCGGGCACCAGGCTTTTCGCCCGGCCCGGCGGCGCCCACGTTGCCAGGCGCGCGACCGGCGGGCAGCGGACGGGAGACAGCGACGGCCTGGCCGGGGCGGTGGGCGTGACGACCTGGCGGGATCGGGACCTGCGGCCCGTGCGGGACGCCGCCGGATGCCACAGGATGGAGCGGCGAGCCACGCGGGCACCGCGTCGTGAGGCACGATGAGCAGAGACGAAAGGTCGTGAGAATGAGTCAGGAAAGTCAGCTGACCACCGCGCTGGCGGAGGCCGCCGCGACCGCCGGCCACGCGCCCTCGGTGCACAACACCCAGCCGTGGCGTTGGCGGGTGCTGCCCGACGCGCTGGAGCTGCGTTCGGTGGCGGACCGGCGGCTGACGGCCACCGACCCGGAGGGCCGGCTGCTCGCGTTCAGCTGCGGCGCCGCCCTGCACCACGCCCGGGTGGCGCTGGCCGCGGAGGGTTGGCGCGCGGTGGTGCGGCGGATGCCCGACCCGGGCGACACCGAACTGCTGGCGCGGCTGACCGACCTGAGCCACATCCCGGCCGATCCGGACGCCATGCGGATCGTGCAGTGCATGTCGGTGCGGCACACCGACCGGCGTCCGGTCAGCGACGAGCCGGTGCCGGCGGCCGCGATCGAGGACATCACGCACGCGGTCACCGCCGAGGGCTGCCGGTTGCAGATCCTCAGCCGCGACCAGGTGCTGGAGCTGGCGGCCACGGCCGGACGCGCCGACACGGTCGAGGCCGAGGACCAGGAGCTGCGCGCCGAGCTGGCGTACTGGACCAGCCAGGCCGGCACCGGCACCGGCCTGCCGGCGGAGGTGCTGCCCGAGCAGCAGCCGCAGACCACCGTGCCGGCCCGCGACTTCGGCCGCCCCGGCAGCCTGCCGGTCGGCCCCGGCCACGACCGGGCGGCGGCGTACGCGCTGCTGTACGGCGACGAGGACGAGCCGGACAGCTGGCTACGCGCCGGTGAGGCGCTCTCCGCCGCCTGGCTGACGGCCACCCGCGACGGCGTGTCGGTGGTGCCGCTCAGCGCCGTGGTGGAGGTTCCGGCCACCCGGCAGACCCTGCGTCAGATGCTCGCCGGGATCGGCTACCCGTACATCGTGCTGCGGTTGGGGATCGCGGACCCGGCGGTCGCCGGCCCGCCGCACACCCCGCGGTTGCCCACCGAACAGGTGGTCGACACCTCCGCCGTGCGCGGCGAGCGGAGCTGAGGCACGAGACAGGGCGCCCGACGTCGGCAGTACGATCGCTCGATGACCAGCACCGACCCGCAGCACCGCCCGGAGTTCCCGGTGACGCCGTCGCTCGGGCTGAGCCCGCTGTCCCGGGTTCGTCTCGACGAGTTGCTCCAGGAGATGCTCGACCGGGTCGGCGAGGTGATGACCAGCCGGGAGCGGCTGCGAGCCCTGCTCGACGCGGTGGTCGGCATCGGCACCAACCTGGATCTGCGCACCACCCTGCAACGCATCGTGCAGGCGGCCTGCGAGCTGGTCGGCGCCCGGTACGGCGCGCTGGGCGTGGTCGGCCCGGACCGGCTGCTGCACGACTTCATCGTGCACGGCATCACCGCCGAACAGCACGAGCAGATCGGTGACCTGCCGCACGGGCGGGGTGTGCTCGGCCTGCTCATCGACGACCCCCGGCCGTTGCGGATGCCGGACATCACCCAGCACCCGCTCTCCTACGGCTTCCCGGCCAACCACCCGCCCATGCACACCTTCCTGGGCGTGCCGGTGCTCATCCGGGAGCAGGTGTTCGGCAACCTCTACCTGGCCGAGAAGAAGGGCGGCGTGCAGTTCACCGACGACGACGAGGAGATCGTCGTCGCGCTCGCCGCAGCCGCTGGCGTGGCCATCGAGAACGCCCGCCTCTACGCCCTGGCGCACCGGCGGGAACGCTGGCTGGCCGCCACCGCCGAGATCACCACGGTGCTGCTCGGTGAGGTCCGCCGCACCGACGCGCTGACGCTTGTCGCCCGCCGCGCCCGGGAGGTCGCCGAGGCGGAGCTGGCGCTGGTGCTGCTGCACGACACCGACACCGACCAGTTCACCGTCGAGGTGGTCGACGGCGTCGACGAGCAGGCACGGGCGCTGGTCGGCGCCGTCCTGCCGGCCGCCGAGACCAGCTTCGGCACGGCCGTGGCCGAGGGCCGGCACGACCAGGTGGACGACCTGGCGCACGCCGCGCCGTGGCCGGCGCTGCTGCACACCGGGCCAGCGACGATCTCACCGCTGGCCACCGCCGAGACGCTGCACGGTGTGCTGATCGTGGCCCACGGGCCGGAGCGCGGCGGCGGCACCAGCGCCGAGGACGTCGCCCTGCTGGGCAGTTTCGCCGGGCAGGCCGCGCTGGCCATGGAGCGAGCCCGCGGTCAGGAGGAACGGGAGCTGCTGGTGGTCCTGGAGGACCGCGAGCGGATCGCCCGTGACCTGCACGACGTGGTGATCCAGCGGCTCTTCGCCACCGGGCTGCAGTTGCAGAGCACCGCCCCGATGGCCCGCCCGGAGCTGGCCAAGCGGATCAACGCGGCCGTCGACGATCTCGACGCGACCATCCGCGACATCCGCCGGACCATCTTCGAACTGCGTACGCCGATGTCCGCCGCGCTGCGCACCGAGATCCGGGAGGCGGTCGAGGCGGCCGCCGAGTCGCTGGGCTACCGGCCGCACCTGGAGCTGAGCGGGCCGGTGGACAGCGCCGTCCCGGACGCGATCCGCCCCGACCTCACCGCCGTGCTGCGCGAGGCGTTGTCCAACGCGGTCCGCCACGCGCAGGCCACCCAGGTCGCCGTGGCCGTACGCGTCGCCGAAGGCCAGGTCACCCTCACGGTCACCGACAACGGGGTGGGCTGCGACCCGGCCGCCGCCCGGGGTGGGCTGGTCAACCTGCGGGAGCGGGCCGACCGCCTCGGCGGCACCTTCACGATCCGGCGGGTCGACCCGCACGGCACCGAGCTGTGCTGGTCGGTGCCGCTGCGCGACTGACCGGCACGGGCCGGGTCAGGGCATCTTGCCCAGCAGTCGGGTGGCCAGCACGGCGGCCTGGGTGCGGCGCTCCAGGCCGAGCTTGGCCAGCACGCTGGAGACGTAGTTCTTCACCGTCTTCTCCGCCAGGAACATCTTCCCGGCGATCTCCCGGTTGGTCAGCCCCTGCGCCACGTACTCCAGGATCCGCCGCTCCTGCTCGGTGAGCGCCTTCAACTCTCGGGGTTGCTCGACGCCGTTGCGGATGCGCTCCAGCACCCGGGTGGTGATCGCCGGGTCGAGCAGCGACTGCCCGGCCGCCACCCGGCGCACCGCGTCGACCAGGTCGGTGCCGCGGATCTGCTTGAGCACGTACCCGGCGGCCCCCGCCATGATCGCCGCGAACAGCGCCTCGTCGTCCTCGTACGAGGTGAGGATCAGACCCTTGATGGACGAGTCGACGGCGCGCACGTCCCGGCACACGTCGATGCCGTTGCCGTCGGGCAGGCGGGCGTCGAGGATCGCCACGTCGGGCCGCAACGCCGGAATGCGGCGGGCCGCCTCCTGCGCCGAACCGGACTCGCCGACCACCTCGATGTCGCCGCTGCTCTGCAGCAGGTCGGCCAGGCCACGACGGACGACCTCGTGGTCGTCGAGCAGGAAGACGCGGATCATTCCTCGTTTCTACCCGCCCCGCACGTCAACCGCACGGGCCGAAGGTCCCGCCGCGCCGAAACCCCGGTCCCGCGACCGCGCCCGGCCGGTGCGACCGGGGGCCTGGGCAGGGGCGGTCGGGCCCACCGGTTCGGGACGTACGGCCCTGCTCGGCACCCACCCGGCGGGCGGACCGTAGGGGTTACAGCCGTCGCGGCGTCTCCCGCGATCGGCCCACGGGAAGGGAGCACCGCCATGGACATCGGCTACACCGCTGACCACCTGCGGGCCGCCGCCGTCGACGCGGTCCGGGCACCCTCGCTGCACAACACCCAGCCGTGGCGGCTACGGCTGCGCGACGGGGGCATCGAGGTGCTGGTCGACCCGGCCCGGCGGCTGCCGGCGACCGACCCGAGCGGCTGGGGCGCCCGGGTCGCGTGCGGCGCGGCGCTGTTCAACCTGCGGATCTCGCTGGCCGTCGCCGGCAGGCCGGCGACGGTGCGGCTGCGCCCCGACCCGGCCGAGCCCGACCTGCTGGCCCGGCTGGTGCCGGACCTGCCGCGCCGCCCCACCCCCGCCGAGCAGAGCCTGCACACGGCCATCCCGCGCCGGTTCAGCAACCGGATGCCGTTCTGGCCGGACCCGGTGCCGTCCGACGCCCGCTGGCGGCTCATCGAGGCGGCCCGCGCCGAGCAGTGCTGGCTGGAGCTGCTGGTCGGGGTGAGCGCGGTGACCGCCTTCGGTGAGGTCGCGCGCAGCGCACACCGGGTGCTGGAACGCGACCCCGCCTACCGGACGGAACGCGAGGCGTGGCTGCGCCGGGAACCCGCACCGGACGGCGTGCCCGCCTCGGCCGGCGGCCCGCAGAGCGAGCCACAGGACGTGCTGCCGACCCGGGGCTTCGGCGGACGCGACCGTGCGCCGGGCCGGGACTTTGAACCGGAGCCCCTGGTGGGGGTGCTCGGCTCGGTGGGTAACACGGCCGTCGACCAGGTAGTCGCCGGCCAGGCCCTGCAACGGGTGCTGCTCACCGCCACCGACTCCGGGCTGAGCGTGTCGATGCTGTCCCAACCGATCGAGGTGCCCACCGCGCGGGAGCAGTTGCGGCTGTCGCTGGGGCGGTTCGGCGCGCCGCAGATGGTGCTGCGCATCGGGTACGGCCAGCCGGGCCGGCCCACCCCGCGCCGTGGGATCGACGAGGTGCTGGACCTGCCGGTGGTGCGGGCCTGAACTCGTCGACGGCGGACACCCTCAGGCGGCGAGCAGGGCGGCCTCCCGGATCGGGTCCAGGCCGATCGAGCTGCGGAGCGGTCGTCCGGCGCGCGGCGGAACCGAACCGACGTCGCGTAGCCACCGCCAGGTGTCGTCGACGGTTTCGACCACCGGTCGGCAGGTCAGCCCGGCAGCGAGGGCGCGGGTCACGTCCCGCTCCAGCAACCCCCGGTACGGGTGGCCGACCGGCAGCCAGATCGGCAGGTCGCTCCAGGGCTCCACACCGGCGGCGAGGATCGACGCGGGATCGGTCCAGCGCAGTCGGGCGTCGCCGCCGGTGGCAGCCACGCACGCGTCGAGCAGCTCGCCCATCGTGGTCTGGGCGGGGCGACCGATCGCGTTGAACGTGCCGCCCACCCGCCGGGCGCCCGCGTCCAGCATCCACCCCGCCAGGTCGCGGACGTCGATGTACTGCACCGGCAGGTCGGCCGGCCCGGGGGCGAGCACGTCACCGCCCCGTTCGATCCGCCGCAGCCACCACGGCAGCCGGCCGATGTCCTCGCCCGGGCCGAGGATCAGGCCAGCCCGGGCGACCAGCGCACGCGGGCCGAAGACCTCCCGCACGGCACGCTCGGCACCGGACTTGAGCTGCGGGTAGTCGCCGTCGACGGAGTCCGGGTCGGCGTCCACCACCGGGGAGTCCTCGTTCAGCCCGAGTGCGGCCGGGTCGGTGTAGACCGACCCGCTGGACACGTACACGAAGTGACCGACCGCGTCGACCAGGGCGCGGGCGGCGTCGCGGGCAGCGCGTGGCGCGCCGTCCCAGGTGTCCACCGCCAGGTCCCACTCGCCGGCGGCCAGAGCCGCCAGGCCGTCCGGCGCGGTGCGATCACCCCGCAACCGGTGTACGCCAGGCGGCACCGTGCCGTGCAACCCTCGGTTGAACACCGTCACCGACCAGCCACGGCGCACGGCCTCGGTGACGGTCGCCCCGCCCACGAAACCCGTCCCGCCCAGCACCAGCAGTCTCATGCGCCCCACCCTGGTCGCCCGGGCCGGCAGACGACACCCCTGTTCACCGACAGCGGATCTGCTCCTGGCAGAACGATCAAGGGCCGGGCCTCGATGGCCCAGCCCTTGATCACGACAACTGATGGTGGGCGATACTGGGTTTGAACCAGTGACCTCTTCCGTGTCAAGGAAGCGCGCTCCCACTGCGCCAATCGCCCGTGGTCCCCCCGATCCGACAACCAGGATCGTGGGGCGGATCGCGAGCGGACGACGGGATTCGAACCCGCGACCCTCACCTTGGCAAGGTGATGCGCTACCAGCTGCGCTACGTCCGCACGTCCCCGGCAAGCGCCGGCGACGGGTGAACTCTACCCGATGCCAAGATCGCCGAGCGCGGCCCCCTCGGGCATGGGCGATTGCACTGCTGGGCGTCGGGGTACTGATGAACCTCGACAGCGCACCACACCCCCTAAGGAGGCTGTCGTGGGTATCGGCACCAGCATCTTCCTGATCGCGCTCGGCGCGATCCTCACCTTCGCGCTGGACGCGAACATTGGCGGCCTCGACCTCGACGTGGTCGGCTGGATCCTGATGGCGGCCGGCGTGCTCGGCCTGATCATGACCACGCTGATCTGGGGTCGCCGCCGCTCGGCGGTCCCCGCCACCGAGCAGCCGGTCGAGTACCGGCGGGTCGAGGAACCGGTGGAGTACCGCCGGGTCGAGGAGCGTCGGGACATCGCCCCGCCGCTGTGACACCGCCACCGGCCGTGGCCGGTGCACCCGCAGGAGCACGCGCCCCGGGCCGGCCGCCTCGAACGAGGTGACCGGCCCGTCGCGTCCCCCGCATCAGCGGCACGGCCTGGCGCTGCCAGAGCCCGCGTTAGGATCCGGATCATGGCCTCTCTCGACACCGTGCTGGCCGCACACCGTGCCTACCTGCTGGGCTGGAACGTCGGCGAGCCCAGCGGCCCCGACCTGGTGACCTACCGCAGCGACGTGCCGCACGCCCCCCTCAACGGCGTGCTGCGCGCGACCGGACGTACGCCGCGGGAAGCCCTCGTCGAGGCGCGGCGCCGTCTCGACGGCGTACCCCGGATGTGGTGGGCCGGCCCGGACAGCGACGGCGGCCTCGCCGACGGCCTGGTGGCCCTCGGTGCCGTCGAGGTGGCCCAAATGCCGATCATGACGGTGGAGATCGGTGACGCGGCCGATGCTCCGACGCCGGCCGGGCTACAGATCAGTCTGAGCACCGACCTGGACGCGTTCGTCCCGGCCTACGCCCGCGTGTCCGGCATCCCGCCCGACGGCGTGGCGGCGGCGATCGACCGGGAGAAGGCGTTCGCCGGCAACGGCACCGTGCTCAGGTTGGCCGGTCACCTCGACGGCCGGATCGTCGGGACGGCTGTCGCCTGGCTGAGCCACGACCTGCTCACGCTCTACTTCGTCGGCACCCAGCCGGAGCAGCGTCGGCGGGGCATCGGCGCCGCGATGACCAGGGCCGCCCTCGACCTGGCCGGCGACCGGGGCATCCGCACGGTCGCTCTCACGTCGACGCCTGTCGCGGAGCCCGTCTACCACCGCCTCGGCTTCCGCACCGCCGGCACCTTCCGGTTGCTGACGTTCTGAGCCGCACATGCAGAAGGGCTCGCTACCGATTTCGGTAGCGAGCCCTTCTGCATCGTGTGGGCGATACTGGGTTTGAACCAGTGACCTCTTCCGTGTCAAGGAAGCGCGCTCCCACTGCGCCAATCGCCCTAGCTTGTTGCCGAGGTGGGGACGGGATTTGAACCCGCGTACACGGCTTTGCAGGCCGTTGCCTCGCCTCTCGGCCACCCCACCGAGGTTGCCCCCGTCATGCGTGGCGGCAGCTCCGAGCGGACGACGGGATTCGAACCCGCGACCCTCACCTTGGCAAGGTGATGCGCTACCAGCTGCGCTACGTCCGCACGCCCCCCGGCGTTCCCGGGTGACGGATCAGAACTTTAGCCGAGCCGGTGAACGACTGCCAAATCGGGGGTCATGTCGGCGCGTCCCCTTTCGTGCCGAACGGCAGTCGGCTGACGGCCCCGGGGGGACCGGAACCACGGCCGGCAGGCTTCCTAGGGGGCTGCCCTGGTGCCGCCACCGCCACCGACTGTCACCTTCCGGCGTCGCCCGCTCCCGTCGGGCCGATCGGCCGCCGGCGGACGGTCGGCCCGGCCGGCCGGTGTCGCCAGACCTCGACGAACACCCTCAAAAGAACGACCCGGAACGACATTCGAAAGTGTCCGGCTTCCGACTGCCACACTGCGGATCAAGCGGCGATGGTAACTGTTCGTGTTCGGTTGGATGGGCTACGGTAACGGTCGTGACGAGACGTGCGGCCGAAATTCGCCTGGATGCCCTTCTGCGCACGGCCTGTGACGTGATCGTGGAGCGCGGGCTGGCCAACACCCGAACGGCGGACGTGGCACAGGCCGCCGGGGTCAGCCAAGCACTGGTTTTCTACCACTTCGCCACGAAGGAGCGGCTGCTCGCGCAAGCATTCGCGTACGCGGTCGAGCAGGACCTGGCCCGACTGGACGCGGTCACCCGCTCCTCGGCCCCGCCGCTGACCAAGCTCCGCCGAATCCTCAAGCTCTACACCCCGGCCGGACGGCCGACCTCCTGGTCGATGTGGATCGACGGCTGGTCCGAGTCGCTCCGCACCCCCGAGGTGGAGAAGGCCTCCCGCCGGCTGGACCTGCGCTGGCGGGAGGACCTCGCCGAGGTGATCTCCGCCGGGGTCGCCGACGGCACCTTCCAGTGCGCCGACCCGGACGGGGCAGCCTGGCGGATCAGCGCCGTCATGGACGGCCTCGCCGTCCAGCTCGCCGTGCACGAGCGGGTGATCTCCCGCCGCCAGTTCGGGGAGTGGGTGCGGCTGGTCACCGCCCGGGAGCTGGGTCTGGAGCCGGCCGTCCTGGACTGAGCCGGCACGATCCCCACCTCCGGGCCGGGCAAAACGGCTCGAAGCACCCCCGACGACCGGAACAATCGGCAGCATGGATCTGCTGGAGGCGTACCGCCGGAGCCTGGCCGAGTTCGTCGACCGGGTGGACCAGGTCGGGCCCAGCCAGTGGCCCGACCCGACCCCCTGCGCGGACTGGGACGTCCGCACGCTTGTCAACCACGTGGTGAGCGAGGACCGGTGGAGCGTCCCCCTGCTCGCCGGCCGCACCATCGACGAGGTCGGCGACCGCTTCGACGGCGACCAGCTCGGCGCCGACCCGGCCACGTCGGCGCGGGAGGCGACCGCGCAGGCCGAGATCGCCGCCACCCATCCCGGCACGATCGACCGCACCGTGCACCTCTCCAGCGGTGCGACCCCGGCCACCGAGTACATCCAGCAGCTCCTCGCCGAGCACCTGGTGCACGGCTGGGACCTGGCGGTGGCGATCGGGGCTGAGCCACGGCTGGAGCCGGACGCGGTGCGGGTGTGCGCCCGGTGGTTCGCCGGCCAGGTCGACACCTATCGGAGCAACAACCTGGTCCACGACGCGGTGCGGCTCTCCGCCGACGCCGACGAGCAGGACCGCCTGCTGGCCGCCTTCGGCCGTGACCCCGACTGGGCCCCGGCCGACTGAACACGCCCCACGCCGGCCCCTGATCCGGTCGCAGCCAGCGGGCCGCCGCCACACCTCAGCCGACAGCAGCCGCCGCGGTATCGACCGCGGCGGCCATTGCACCCTTACCGGACACCACCTCTTCCACCGTGCTGACCTCGCGGAAAAGTCGAGCACAGGACCTTGCCGCACCCCCTGCCGACTGATATTCACAGATGCGCATGCTTTACCGCACGCGCCGGTCGGCGGCCCGCCGGCCATCCCGCTCCCATGAGGAGGTTCTGTGCCCCGGTCCGAGTGGTCACTCCCGACGAGCCGGCGACGACGCCGGCTCGTCGCCGTCCTGGCGGCGACGGCGACCGCCGCCGCGTTGCTCCCCACCGGTGCCAGCACCGCCGCCCCCACCGGCGGGGCACCGGCCGCCGAACGCTCCTCCGGGCCGTTCGCCGAGGGCCACCAGAGCGCCGACGTCGACAACCGCGCCGGTACGGCGGCACCCGACGCCCGCCAACGCGGCCTGGCCCGCGCCGCCGACCCCGACGTGCGATGGAACCGACTCGGCACGCCGCACGCCCTCGGCCCCGGCAGCGCCCCACTCGCCACCGGGCTACCCGCCGACCCGGAGGCCACCGCCCGCGCGTACCTGGCCGCCAACCGCGACCTGTTCGGAATGGACGCCGCCACTGTCGCCAGCCTCGACCGGGTGCTGGTCCGGCCCATCGGCACCGGTGCCGTGGTGACCCTCCGGCAGCGCTTCGGCGACCTGCCCGCCGGGCCGGACGGCCTGGTCACCCTCGCGGTCAGCGGCGGGTCGGTGCTCTCGGTCAGCTCGTCGCTGGCCCGTGACACGAGCCCGCCCGCGCCCGCCACCCGCACCGCCGAGCAGGCGTACGCCGACGCGCTCGCCGACGCCAAACTGACCCCCGACGCGGTGGCCAGCCACACCGTGCACGAGGTGGCCGTGCCCACCCCGCTGGACGGGCCCCGTGCCGCCTACGAGGTGACACTCATCGGCGCGAACACCGACCACCCTGCCGCGTTCACCACCTATGTGGACGGCATCACCGGGCAGGTGCTGGTCCGTGAGGATCTCGTCGACTACGACTCGGACAACCCGAGCTGGGCGGTCTTCCCGGCCACCCCGCCCCGCAACCTCGGCCCGGGGAAGGGCCCCCGGGTGCGCTGGTGCGGCGACCCGACGCCCGGCTGCAAGGCGGCGTGGCGCGACCCGGCCACCGGCCAGCCGTGGGACGTCGACGCGGCCACCGGCACGCCCACCTTCACCTCGCGCGGCAACTCCGCCAACACGGTGCTCTCCTGGGGTGCGGGCACCCCGGCCGTCCCGGCTCCCACCAGCCCCGACCGCCGCTACGAGTACCCGTTCACCGACCAGTGGCACCAGGCGAAGTGCAACCCGGAGGTGTTCACCTCCGCCCAGCGCAACGACGCGGACGCGTCCATCGCCAACCTCTTCGCCATGCACAACCGGATGCACGACTGGTCCTACCAGTTGGGCTTCACCGAGTCGGCGTGGAACCTCCAGGCGGTCAACCTCACCCCGGACGGGCTGGGCGGTGACGCCGAGCAGGGCCGCGCGCAGCAGGGCGCGCTGACCGGCAACCGCAACAACGCCAACCAGAGCACCCCGCGCGACGGGCTGCCGCCAACCACCAACATGTACCTGTGGCAGCCGCAGGCCGGCGGCCCGTACCCGCCGTGCGTGGACGGCGACTACGACATGACGGTGATCGGCCACGAGTACGCCCACGCCATCACCAACCGGATGATCGCCGGCCCGAACAGCGGGATCAGCGGCCACCAGGGCGGCGCCATGGGCGAGTCGTGGGGCGACCTGCTCGCCGCCGAGTACCTGTTCCAGCACGGGCTGCGCGCCCCCGGCGAGACGCCCTTCGTCACCGGCGGCTACGTCACCGGCAACCTGGTGAGCGGCATCCGCAACTACGACCTGAGCCGCAGCCCGCTCAACTACTCCGACATCGGCTACAACACCGGTGGTCCCGCCGTGCACGCCGACGGCGAGATCTGGGGCGCCACCAACTTCCGGGTCCGGTCCGCACTCGTCAAGCGGTACGGCCTCGGCACCCCGAAGCAGCAGTTGGAATGCGCGCAGGGGAAGGTCGCCGCCGACAAGTGCCCGGGCAACCGGCGCTGGTCGCAGCTCGTCTTCGACTCGTTCCTGCTCCAGGCCGTCAGCCAGGTCAGCATGCTCGACATGCGGGACAACATGCTCACCGCCGACCTGCTCCGCTTCGGCGGGGCGAACCAGGACCTGATCTGGGCCGAGTTCGCCCGCTCCGGGATGGGCCGGGACGCCGCCACCAACGGCGCCGCGGACACCGACCCGACGCCGAGCTTCGCCTCCCCGCGCGGCGGCAATGCGACGCTCACCCTGCGCCCGCGCGGGGACAGCGCCGACGCGCCCATCCGGGTGTACGTCGGTGCGTACGAGGCGCGGGCCACGCCCATCGCCGACACCGACCCGGCCACGCCGATCCCGGACACCGTGGAGCTGGTGGCCGGCACGTACGACCTGCTCGCCGTCGCGCCCGGCTTCGGGCACCAGCGGCTCAGCGTGGTCGCCAAGGCCGGCAAGAAGGGGCACATCGACCTGCGGATGAGCCGCAATCTCGCGTCCACCGCCTCCGGGGCCACGATCACCGGCGACGGGGTCAACCTGGACCGGATCGGCGACGACACCGAGGCCACGAACTGGGCGTCCCTCGACGGGGTGGCCGGCAAGCAGGTCACCGTGGCGCTGCCCGGCACCGCACCCCAGCTGATCAAGCGGGTGAACGTCAGCGCCATGCTGCGCCCGGCGATCACCGGGGACGCCGACACCGGCAGTCAGAACGCACTCAGCGCGCTGCGCTCGTTCGCGGTGTCGGCGTGCAACGCGAAGACCACCGACTGCGCGGACCCGACGCGCTGGAAGCGCATCTACACCAGTGCCGACGACGCGTTCCCCGGCGGGACGTACCGGGCGTACACCCGGGACATCAACCTCCGGACGTTCGCGGTGCCCACCACCCACGCCACGCACCTGCGCCTGGAGGTGCTGGCGAGCCAGTGCACCGGCGGCCCGCACTACGCGGGTGAACAGGACGACGACCCGGCCACGACGACGGACTGCGCGACCGCCAGCCCGGCCCGCGGCCAGGTCAGGATCGCCGAGTTCCAGGCCTTCTCGAAGTGACACCGTCGGGGCCGGCGGATCTCCGCCGGCCCCGACGCCCCCGGGTCAGCGGCGGGCCGGTCGCCAGCGGCCGGTCGGCGGGGGCCGCTCCCAGCGCCGGTCCTCGGACGGGTCCTCGGTCCCGGCCGGCGCGGCCCGGGTGAGGTGGCGCAGCCGCAGCAGCAGGCCCATCCCGAGTGAGAGCAGCAGGGCACCGAGCAGGAAGGCGGCCTGCACCACACCGAACCCGCCGGACTGCGCGACCGGGCGACCCGCGCCGGCCGCCGGTGGCGCGGCGTCGATCGGCTGGTCGGCGACCGGTTCGGTGCTCTCCTCCTCGGCCGGCTCACTCGCCGGTTCGCTGGGCTCCGGCGGCGTCGCGGTGGGCTTCGGCGTACTGGTCGGGGTGCCGCCCGCCCCCACCACCGAACGGGTCGCGGTCTGCCGGGCCAGCAGGCGCAGGTTCGCGTCGTACGCCTCGGCGGCGAGGGTGACGCGGCCCTGGGTGACGTCCTCGGCGAAAGCCACCCGGTAGCGGGCGGTGACCGTTCGGCCCGGGCAGAGCGTGCCCGGGTCGAGCTGCCGGTCGGTCAGCCGGGCCACGTCGCCGTCGGTCCGGATCTCCAGCGGAAAGACTCCGGTCTCCTCCACCCGGTCCATCTTCACCTGATCGAGCCGGATGCCCTGCACGCTCAGCACCATCGACCAGCGCACCTTGACGCAGCCGCCGCGCCGGTCGGTCCGCGAGACCACCGCAGAGAGCGTCCGCACCTGGTCGCCGGCGGTGAACCGGGCCGGCAGCCCACTCAACTCGGTGGCGAACGCCGCCTGCGCCGGAGCGGCCATCGCCAGCTCCACCCCGCTCAGGCAGGCCAGCACCACCCCGATCCGTAGCGCCTTCCGCCACACCGTCACCACCGCCGCCCTCCGTTCGGTTGTCTCCACCACGCAACGCTAGGAGCGCGCCGTCGACCGGGCCAGACGGGTGTGTTCGCACCGGGCGGCAAGGACAGGGCCTGTTATCACCGAGTGTGGTGAACCGGTGACCGGCCCCCGCGACACGCCCGGCGGTTGGTCGCTGGGACAATCGCCAGCGTGTCCGAACTCTCCACCACCTTCGTCCGGCTGCACGCCCGGCTCGCCCCGGTGGCGTTCGTGCCCGAGGTACGGCTGCACCAGGCGGACGAGCCGATCGGCCTCTGGGAGCTGACCGAGGGCGAGTTCAGCACCGACCGGCCGCCGCCGTTCTGGGCCTTCGCCTGGGCCGGCGGCCAGGCGCTCGCCCGCTACGTGACCGACCACCCGGAGCTGGTCGCCGGCCGCCGGGTGCTCGACCTCGCCTCCGGCTCCGGCCTGGTGGCCATCGCCGCCGCCCGGGCCGGCGCGGCGTCCGTGCGGGCCGTCGAGGTCGACGAGTTGGCCGTCGCGGCGGTCGCGCTCAATGCCGAGGCCAACGGGGTACGCGTCGACGCCGAGTTCGGCGACGTCCTCGACGGCGATGCCGGGGACGCCGAGGTTGTGCTCGCCGGCGACGTCTTCTACAGCGAGGCGATGGCCCGTCGGGTGCTGCGGTTCCTGCTGCGCGCGGCCCGTGCCGGCGCCCCGGCGCTGGTCGGCGACCCCGGGCGGGCGTTCCTGCCCCGGGATCGTTTCGACGAGCTGGCGAGCTACGACGTGCCGGTGCCGGAGGCCCTGGAGAGCGTCCGGGTGAAGCGCACCACCGTGTGGCAGTTGCGGGCCGGCCTGCCGGGGGCTGCCGGCTAGCGTGTCGGCGTGCTGTTCCGGAGCTGGGCGTCCGAGGTCGAGGCACCCTGGCCGGACGTGGCCACGGTGACCGACCACGTCGGCGTACCCCATCTGGTCGTGACCCGGCACGCGCTGGTCCGTCAGGTCCTCGCCGACCCGGCGACCTACCGGCCGGACAACGCGCTTGACGCGGTGACCCCGATGCCGGTGACCGCGCTGCGGGTGCTCGCCGGGCACCGGTTCCGGCTGCCGCCGACCCTGGCGAACAACTCCGGCGCCAGCCATCCGCAGATCCGGGCGATCGTCGCCGACGCGCTGCACCCCGCCCGGGTCGCCGCGCAACGCCCGTGGCTCACCGCGCTGGTCCGCGACCGGGTCGCCCGGCTGACCGCCACGCTGGACGCCGGGCAGCCGGTCGACCTGTACGCGGACCTCGCCGCCGACCTGCCGCTGCTGGTCCTGGCCCGGCTGGTCGAGCTGCCGGACGCGCCGGTCGGCGCGGTCAAGGAGTTCGCCCGCGCGGCGCTGGAGCTGTTCTGGGCGCCGCTGGACGGCGAGCGGCAGTTGGCGCTCACCGCCGAGGTGGGCCGGTTCCACGGCGTGCTGCGGGACTTCGCCACCACCGGCGGCGGCCTGGCCGCCGAACTGCGCGCGGCCGGGCACCCACCCGACGTGGTCGTCGGCGCGCTCTTCTTCCTGCTGGTCGCCGGCCAGGAGACCACCTCGCAGTTCCTCACCCTGCTGCTGCACCGGCTGGCCGGTGAGCCCGCCGTGCGGGCCGGCCTGCGCACCGGCGAGGTCGCCGTGGCCGACGTGGTGGAGGAGGGCCTGCGGCTGGAGCCACCGATCGTGACCTGGCGCCGCGTCGCGTCGACGGACAGCACGCTGGGCGGGCACCACGTGCCGGCGGGCACCAGCCTCGTGCTGTGGCTGGCCCGCGCCGGCCGGGACCCGGCGGTCGTCGAGACGCCCGACGAGTTCCGCCCGGGCCAACGCGGGTCGCGCCGGCACCTGGCGTTCGGGGCGGGAGCGCACCGCTGCGTCGGCGACGTGCTGGCCCGGATGGAGGCAGCCGTCGTGGTGGCCGAGGCCGCGCCGCTGCTGGACGGGGTGACCGTGGTCCGCCCACCCTGGTGCCCGGACAACCTGACCTTCCGGATGCCGGACGCCTTCGTCGTCCAGCGCTCTTCGGGGACCACCGGCCTGACCGGCTCCTGATCAACTCGGTAGGTTTCCGGGCGTGTCAGCGACCCCTGCTCGTCGGATCCTCGCCGTCGTACCGCTTCTGGCCCTGCTGGTGCTGAGTGCCTGCACAGGCAGCCCGGCGTCGCACGCCGCCCGACGGACCACCACGGATCAGCCGACCCCGTCCGCCCCGCTCCCCACTCCGTCGGCCTCACCGTCCGCGACCGCGAAGCCCACCCCCGGAAGCCTGGCCTGGTACGTGTCCCAGGTGCCGACCTTTCCCGAGGCGCCGCTGCCGCAACCGGTGCAGCTTCCCGCGACCGACACGGCACCGTTCTGGCACCGCGTGCCGACCGAGCAGAAGGTCGCCTTCATCACCATCGACGACGGCGGGCTGGCCCGCCCACCCGAGGTGATCGACTTCATCTGGGAGGCGCGGATCCCGGTCACGATGTTCCTGAACTCACCGGCGGCGCAGGAGCACACCGACTACTTCCGGCAGATCGAGGCGGTGGGCGGGATCATCGAGAACCACACCATCACGCATACCTCGCTGGCCGGCCGGTCGTACGCCTACCAGAAGCAGGAGATCTGCGGTGCGGCGGACAAGCTGGAGGCGCTGTTCGGCAAGCGACCGACCCTGTTCCGCCCCCCGTTCGGCGAGCACGACAGCAGCACCCTGAAGGCCGCGCACGACTGTGGCGCGAAGGCGGTCTTCCACTGGACCGAGACCGTCCACGAGGGGAAGGTGCGCTACCAGACCCCGGAGAAGGTGGTCCAACCCGGCGATGTGCTGCTCATGCACTTCCGGCCGGCGCTCATGGACGACCTCCTCGCGGCGCTGAAGGCGATCCACCGGGCCGGGCTCACACCGGCACTGTTGACGCAGTACGTACGGTGACCGAGCCGCCGCCGGCATGACCAAAGTCAGGGTCGGGTGGTGCCGTTCGGGCGCGGTGCGGCAGCCGGCCGGCCGCCTAGCGTCAGCGCATGATCACATTACGTGGGTTGACGAAACGGTTCGGGGAGACCACCGCGGTCGACGCCCTGACCGTCGACATCGCGCCCGGCCGGGTCACCGGCTTCCTCGGCCCCAACGGCGCCGGCAAGTCCACCACCATGCGGATGGTCCTCGGCCTGGACCGGCCCACCGCCGGGCAGGCGCTGGTCGCCGGCCGGTCGTACCGGGAGCTGCGCCGACCGCTGCACGAGGTGGGCGCGCTGCTCGACGCTCGAGCCATCCACCCCGCCCGGTCCGGTCGGGCGCACCTGCTCGCCATGGCCCGCAGCAACGGCATCCCGGCCCACCGGGTGGACGAGGTGCTGGACACCGTCGGGCTGGACGGGCGCTCCGCCGGCAAACCGGGCCGGACCCTCTCCCTCGGTATGGGTCAGCGGCTCGGCATCGCTGGCGCGCTGCTCGGCGACCCGCCGGTGCTGATGTTCGACGAGCCGGTCAACGGCCTCGACCCGGACGGGGTGCGCTGGGTCCGGCAGCTCATGCGTTCGCTGGCCGACGAGGGACGTACGGTCTTCGTCTCCAGCCACCTGATGAGCGAGATGCAGCTCACCGCCGACCAGCTCGTGGTGATCGGCCGGGGACGGCTGCTCGCCGACGCCCCGATCGGTGACGTGATCGCCGGCAGCGCGGTCGCCGTCCGGGTCCGCAGCCCGCATCCCGACGGGCTGGCCACCCTCTCCGCGCGTCTCACCGCGACCGGCGCCACCGTCGAGCCGGCCGGCACCGACGAGCTGACCGTCACCGGGGCCACCGTGGACCGCGTCGGTGACCTGGCGTACGAGCTGGGGGTGCGGTTGCACGAGCTGAGCTCGCACGGCGCGTCGCTGGAGCAGGCGTTCATGGAGTTGACCGCCGACAGCGTCGAGTACGCCGGCGGCCGGACCGGAGGTGGAGCACGATGAGCACGAACACCGTCGCGGGTGCCCGCCCCGCCGCGTCACAGGCTGCTCCGGCCGCGTTCGGCGGTGCGGTGGCCGCCGAGTGGACCAAGTTGTTCTCGGTCCGCAGCACCTGGTGGACGATGCTGGCCGGGCTGCTGCTGATGGCCGCGAGCGCCCTCCAACTGGCCATCTACGCGGCCAACGACAACACCAACGACGACCCGCTCGACGACCGGGGAATCGTCACCGCCGGCAGCGTGGTGATCGGTTCCGTCGAGCTGACCCAGTACGCGGTGCTGGCGCTGGGCCTGCTGGCGATCACCACGGAGTTCACCAGCGGCACCATCCGGAGCACCCTGCAGTGCACCCCGGCACGGGGTCGCGTACTGCTGGCCAAGGCCGTGGTGGCCGGGACGGTCACCTTCGCCCTCGGGCTGTTGCTCGGCGGCGTCGGCGCACTTGTCGCGCGGCCGACGCTGGGCGAGTGGGGCAGCGCCCCGGTCGCCGAGACGATCGGCGACATCGTGGCGGTGGCGACCTACCTGGCGCTGGTCGGCGTGCTCGCGCTGGGCCTCGGCGCGGCACTGCGCAGCGCGGTGCTCACGATCACCGTGCTGTTCGCCACCCTGATGATCGTGCCGCTGTCGCTCCAGGAGCCGGACATCGCCGCGCTGAACCGGGTCGCCGACGTCTTCCCCGGCGTGGCCGGCGGGCACTTCCTGGCCGGCGACACCGAGCCCTACCCGGGCGCGGTCGGGCTGCTGCTGCTCGCCGGGTGGGCCGGCGCAGCACTGCTGCTGGGCCGGGCCGCGCTGCGCCGCCGCGACGCCTGACCGGTGAGCGGGGGCCGACCCGGCCCCCGCTCACCCGTCGACCAGCCCCGCCTCGTAGGCGATGATCGCCGCCTGCACCCGGTTGCGCACGTCCAGCCGGGTGAAGATGCTGGTCAGGTAGCTCTTCACGGTCCCCTCCACCAGATGCAGCCGGCGGGCGATCTCCGCGTTGGACAGCCCCGCCCCGACCAGGGCCAGCACCTCACGCTCCCGCTCGGTCAGCCCGGCGGTCCGGTCCCGCGCGGCGGGCCGGCGGGCCAACCGCCCGGCACCCAGCTCGATCACCCGTCGGGCCACCCGAGGCGACAGGTACGCACCGCCGTCAGCGACCGCGTGCACCCCGGCGAGCAGCTCACGCGGGTCGCCGGCCTTGAGCAGGAACCCGCTCGCGCCGTGCCCCAGCGCACGGGCCACATGGTCGTCCTCACCGAAGGTGGTCAGCATGATCGTCGCCGTGGCCGGTGCCAGCCGGTGGATCTCGGCGGCGGCGGCCAACCCGTCCAGCCGGGGCATCCGGATGTCCAGCAACGCCACCCGGGGTCGGTGCGCCCGGACCAACTCCACCGCCGCCCGCCCGTCGCCGGCCTCGGCGACCACCTCGATGCCCGGGTCGGCGGCGAGAATGGCCCGCACACCGGCCCGGATCATCGCCTCGTCGTCGGCGAGGACCACCCGCACTGGCGTCGCCCCGACCGTGTCGGTGTTCACTGCGCGATCCGCTCCTTGCTGGCCAGTCGGCCGTCGGCGAAACACAGCCGCCACGTCGGCTCGGCGAGGGGAAAGTTGCCGTCGGTGTAGTACTCGCAGCCCGGCTCCGAGGCACCGAGCGGCGGGGTGAGCTGCCGGCGGGGCAACCCGGGCAGGTCGGCGCGTACCGTTCCGGGCCGCATCCGGTCGTACGTCGGCTCGTCCAGCACCGTCCCGGCCGTGGCGAACGGGTAGTAGACCAGCGACAGGACCAGCGCGAGACCGGCCGGCGCGGCGAGCGCGGTCAACAGGCTCCGCCGGACCCGACGCCGGGCCTCGCGCAGCCGCCGCTCGGCATCGGCCGGCCGCTCGAACCCACCGCCGGCGGAGCCGTCATCGCCGAACGCCCCGTCGATGAGCGGACCGTCGGTCACCGCGCCCGGCTCGACGGGACCGGCCGGCCACCCGCTGACGGGAACACCGGCAACCGGGTCGACGGGCAGCCGCGCCCGCACCGCGAAGCCGCCGTCCGGACACGGCGCCGCGGCCAGGACACCGCCGGCCAGCCGTACCCGCTCGGCGAGGGCGAGGAGGCCGCTACCCGAGGACGCCAGTCGGGGCAGTGGACCGGCCGGCGGCGGCCCGTTGCGCACCCGCACCTCGATCCCGTCCCCATCGAGGGCGATGGTGACGGCGACCGGGGCGCCCGGGGCGTACCGCGCCGCGTTCGTCAGCGCCTCCCGGACCACCCGGTGGGCGGCGGGCCCGGTCATCCCGGGCAACTCGACGACGCCCGGCGGGGCGTCCAGCTCGACCGCCATCCCCGCCTCCCGGGCACCGGCCACCAGGTCCGCGACGGTCTCCCCCACCGGCCGCACACCGGCGAAGCCGTCCTCTTCCCGCAGCACCCCGATGATGTCGTGCAGGCGTTCGGTCGCCGCCGCGACGCTGGCCCGCAGCTCGCCCACCGCCGCCCGGTGCCCGGGGGCCAGATCGCTGGCCAGCTCCAACGCGGCCGACCGCAGGGCGATCAGGCTCAGATCGTGGCCGAGCGAGTCGTGCATCTCCTCGGCGATGCGTGCCCGCTCGCGCAGCCGGATCCGCTCGGCCGCGCCCCGCCGCTCGCGCGCCAGCGCCTCGACGTGCCGGCGACCGGCATCGGCCAACTCCTGCTGCTGCCGGCGGTACCGGCCCACCAGCCACGGAAACACCCCGGCGAACAGCAACACCGAGGCCAGCAGGAACCAGGTCGCCGCACCGGTGTCGAGCAACCCCAGGTTGAGCACGGTGCCACCCACCGCGATCACGCTGAACAGCACCGCCGCCGGTGCCGCGCCCCCGCTCCGCCGCCCGGTCAGATAACTGAACACCGGGATCGCGAACACGAAATTGCCGTCGACCAGCGAACCGAGCACCACCAGCAGCAGCCCCACCAGCGGCCAACGCCGCGCCGACGCCACCGCCACCGCCAGCACCGCCAACGAGCCGAGCAGCAGCACCGCGCCGAAACGCGGGTCCGGTGGAGTCAGCCTGGCAACCACGATCGGAGCGGCCACCACCATCCAGAGCAGCACGTCCACCAGCGGACGCCGCCACCGGTACGCCCACGACGGCGCACCGGCCACCAACCGGCCCAGGATCCCCACGGCGGCCAGGCTACCCACGCCCGACCAGCGCGGACACCGACTAAAGTCAGGTGTTCAGCTGCTCTCCTCGGCCCACACCCGCCAGTCGTCGAGCACCCCGTGCAGGGCCGGAGTGAGCCAGCCCGGAGCCGACCGCCGGAACACGCCCGGATCCATCGCGCCGGCACCGTCGGGCACCGCGCCCAACAGATTCGGAACCAGGTCGGTGAGGTTCGTCCAGTGCACCAGCTCCGGCGACGACGGCCAGGCGCCGATCACCACACCAGCCGGCACCGCCCGCCGGTCCAACGCCTCCATCGTCAGGGCGGTGTGGTTGAGAGTGCCCAAACCGGCACGGGCCACCACCACCGCCGGGGCACCGAGCGACACCGCCAGGTCAGCCATCGTCCACGGCTCCCCCGACGGGCGCAGACCCATCGGCACCAGCAGGCCACCAGCCCCCTCGACCAGCACCAGGTCGTGCTTGTCCGCCTCGTCCCGGACGGCATCCACCGCCGCGTACAACTCCAGCGGCGGCAGGTCCGCCACCCGGGCGGCAGCCAACGGGGCGAGCGGATCCGGAAAACTCGCCAGGGTGCGGCCGGTCAGCGGGGCCGCCAACCGGTTGACCACGTCCACGTCACCCGGCTCCCCGCCGGCCGTACCCGTCTGACCCGGCTTGACCACCGCCACCCGCAGCCCGGCGGCCTGCGCGGCCGCAGCGATCGCCGCGGTCACCACGGTCTTGCCCACCTCGGTGTCGGTGCCGGTAACCAGGACCGGCCCCTCCCACGCGCTCACCGCGCGGCCCTTGCTCGCGACTGCGGGGCTCGCAAACCCGGCTCACTCCTCGCGCTCACGGTGTCACCTCGGTTCGCGACTGCGGGGCTCGCAAACCCGGCTCACTCCTCGCGCTCACGGTGCGCAGTCCACGATGACACCCAGCGCCCGCTCGAAATCCGCCCGGGGCACCCCGGCGCCGACGGTCAGCCGTAGCCGGGAGCGGCTGTCCGGGGTGGACGGCGGCCGGAAACAGCCCACCGCGACACCCCGGTCGCGGCAGTCGGCGGCCCAGGCGGTCGCCGCCTCCGGGCCGGGGGCGGTCACCGAGATCACCGCCGCGTCCGGCGTGGAGACGGTCAGCCCGGCGGCGCGCAACCGGCCGACCGCCAGCGCCACCCGGTCGGCCAACTCGGCCCGCAGGTCGTCGCCGTCGCGGGCCAGCCGCAGCGCCGCGTGCACACCGGCGGCGACCGCCGGCGGCAGCGCGGTGTCGAAGATGAAGGTACGGCCGGTCTCGACCAGGTGCCGGACGAACTCGGCCGGCCCGGCGACCACCCCGCCCGCGCCGCCGAGCGCCTTGGACAGGGTGGCGGTGACCACCACGTCCGGCTCCCCGGTCAACCCGGCGGCGGCGACCGCACCGGCCCCGGACGGCCCGGTCACGCCGAGCGCGTGCGCGTCGTCGACCAGCAGCAACGCGCCGTAGCGACGGGCCACCGCGTGCAGGTCGGCCAGCGGGGCGAGGTCACCGTCGACCGAGAAGACCGACTCGGTGACCACCACCGCCGGGCGGCCCGGCGCCACGGCGAGGGCGGCGGCGACCGCCGTCACGTCGGCGTGCGCGGTGACCACCGTCTCCGCGCCGGAGATCCGGCAGCCGTCGATCAGCGACGCGTGGTTGTGCGCGTCGGACACGAGCAGCGTGCGAGGTTGGACGAGGGCCCGCAGCGCACCGAGGTTGGCCAGGTATCCGGAGGAGAAGACGAGAGCCCGGTCGGTGCCCAACCACCGCGCCAGCTCGTCCTCCAACGCCTCGTGCGCATCGGTGGACCCGCGGACCAGACGCGACCCGGTCGCCCCCAGCCCGTACGCCGACAAAGCCGCCGTGGCGGCGGCGGTGACCTCCGGGTGGGTGGCCAGGCCGAGGTAGTCGTTGCCGGCGAGGTCGGTCATCCCGTCGTCGGCGGGGCGCGGATGCAGTCGCCGGGTCAGGCCGGCCTTGGCCCGCAACTCCGCGCGGCGGTCGAGCGCCGCCAGCCAGTCCGCCACCGTCACCCCTTCACTGCCGTCCGCGCCGAGACCCGCCGGGCGAAATTACCACCCGCCACCGCCAAACCGACGGCTCCGCCCGGCGCGGCCACCCGCCGAGCGGACACTGCCGCCGAACGATCAACCGGCCGGCGGGCCATTCCGGCTGACCGGGGCGCCTTGTAGGGTACGAGCCATGCCAGAGATCCTCGACCAGGCCCGTACCCAGGTCCTGGGTGACGGCGTCGGTCTTGACGAGGCCGGCGTCCTCGCCGTGCTGAACCTGCCCGACGAGCACCTGCCCGCCGCCCTCCAGCTCGCCCACGAGGTGCGGATGCGCTGGTGCGGCCCGGAGGTCGAGGTCGAGGGCATCGTCTCGCTGAAGACCGGCGGCTGCCCGGAAGACTGCCACTTCTGCTCCCAGTCCGGCCTGTTCACCTCCCCGGTGCGCTCGGTCCTGCTGGACATCCCGTCGCTGGTCGAGGCCGCGAAGCAGACCGCGAAGACCGGTGCGACGGAGTTTTGCATCGTGGCCGCGGTGCGTGGCCCGGACGCCCGGCTGATGAAGCAGATGCGCGAGGGCGTCGCCGCCATCAAGGCCGAGGTCGACATCCAGGTCGCCGCGTCGCTGGGCATGCTCTCCCAGGAGCAGGTCGACGACCTGGTCGACATGGGCGTGCACCGCTACAACCACAACCTGGAGACCTGCCGGTCCTACTTCCCGAACGTGGTCACCACGCACTCGTGGGAGGAGCGCTGGGAGACGCTGCGGATGGTCCGGGAATCCGGCATGGAGGTGTGCTGCGGCGGCATCCTCGGCCTCGGCGAGACGGTCGAGCAGCGGGCGGAGTTCGCCGCGCAGCTCGCCGAGCTCGACCCGCACGAGGTGCCGCTGAACTTCCTCAACCCCCGCCCCGGCACTCCGCTCGGTGACCGCGCGGTGGTCGAGGGCAAGGACGCGCTGCGGGCCATCGCCGCGTTCCGGCTGGCCATGCCCCGCACCATCCTGCGGTACGCGGGCGGCCGAGAGATCACCCTCGGTGACCTTGGCACGCGTGCCGGGCTGCTCGGCGGCATCAACGCGGTGATCGTCGGCAACTACCTGACCACGCTGGGTCGGCCGGCGAACGCCGACCTGGAGCTGCTCGACGAGCTGAAGATGCCGGTGAAGGCGCTGTCGGCGACCCTGTAGAGACGATCCGTGAGGACGACGTGACCCAGCTTGTCGAGACCGTACCGGCGCAGCGCTGGTGCGACAGGTGTGGCGAGGACGCGGCGGCTGGTGGGCACGAGCCGTGCGCGGCGGCCCGGGCGCTGGAGCCGCCGCGCTACTGCGCGCACTGCCGCCGCCGGATGAAGGTGCAGGTGCTGCCGGTCGGTTGGTCGGCGGTCTGCGTCGAGCACGGCGAGATCCGGGGCTGACGCGTGCTGCGGGGGCGGGCGGTGACGTTGCGGCCGGTGACCGACGACGACGTGTCGGCCCTCGCGGCGATCCGGGCCGATCCGGAGGTACGCCGGTGGTGGCGCGGCGGTGACGACCTGGCCGACTCCGTCCGCGCCGACCTGGCCGACGACGAGCTGACGCTGTACGCCATCGAGCACGACGGCCGGGTGATCGGCGCGATCCAGTGGTACGCCGAATCCGACCCGGACTACCGGCACGCCAGCATGGACATCTTCCTCGACCCGGCGGTGCGCGGCGCGGGGCTCGGCGTGGACGCCATCCGCACCCTGGCCCGGCACCTGATCGACGAGTACGGCCACCACCGGTTCACCATCGACCCGGCGGCGGCGAACAGCGCGGCGATCCGGGCGTACGCCAAGGCCGGTTTCCGCCCGGTGGGGGTGTTGCGCCGGCACGAGCGGGGCGAGGACGGTCGCTGGCACGACGGCCTGCTGATGGACCTGCTCGCCGACGACCTCGTGGAGTGAGCCGGCGGGTCAGCCGTCCCAGCACAGGTGCCCGTCCGGGAGCCGGCGGGCACCCTCGGCGGGTTGGTGGGTGCTGAGCCGCCCGTCCGGCAGCAGGTGTGCCACCGGCGTCCCGTGGCCGAGCGCCGCGACGTCGGCGATCAGCCGGCGGTGGCAGCGCCACCAGAGGCTCTCGCTGCACATCACCGCGGTGGTCCGCCGGGTCGCGTCGGCCAGCACCTCGGTCAGTGCCACGTCGAACTCCGGTGTGCGGGTGTACGCGGCGTACGCCCGGAACGCCGCGACCTTCCACCAGGTGTCCGGCTCGGGCTCTCCGGCCGGGACGTGCCGGCGTCCGCCCAGACGCGGCTCCCAGCGGTACTCGATCCCGTACTCGGGCAGCCACCGCTCCAACTCCTCGCGCCGGACGTCCGGGTTGGTGCGGCTGGCGGGGTAGCGCCGTACGTCCACGAGCAGGGCCACCCCGGACCCGGTCAGCAACTCCCCCAGCCGCACCCGGTCGGCTGTGCCGTGCCCGACGGTCAGCAACTCCCCCACAACGCTGAGATGCCCGAAATCCCGGCGGGTTATCCCTGGTCGGCGCGGCGAGATCTTGGACAGTTACCGTTCGCGCGAACGGTAACTGTCCAAGATCTTCAGCTCAGGCGATCGTGCAGGGGGTGTTGTTGAGGGTGAAGGCCGTCGGTTTCGGGTTGCTGCCGTTGTGGTTGCCGTTGAAGCCGAAGCTCACCGACGCTCCGGGGGCGAGCGTGCCGTTGTAAGAGAGGTTCGTCGCGGTGACCGCCGCTCCGCTCTGGCTGACCGTCGCCGACCAGCCCTGGCTGACGGTCTGCCCACCGGGGAAGCTGAACCGCAGCGTCCAGCCGTTGATCGCGGTGGTGCCGGTGTTCGTGATCGACACCGTGGCGGTGAAGCCGGTGTTCCAGTCGTTGGTGGCGTACCCCACGGTGCAGGTGCCGCCGACCGGCGGGGGCGCGGTGGTCACCGCGACCGGCGCGGACGCCGCGGAGGTGTTGCCGGCCGCATCGACGGCCACCACGTAGAACTGGTACGCCGTCGAGGCGGTCAGGCCGGTCACCGCCGCCGTGGTGCCGGTCGGTGAGCCGACCAGCGTGTCGGTGGCGCCGGCCTCGCGGTAGACCCGGTACCCGGTGACGCCCACGTTGTCGGTCGACGCCGCCCACGTCAGGGTGAGCCCGGTGGCGGTGACCGCCGAGGCGACCGGGGTGCCGGGCGCGGTGGGCGCGGTGGTGTCCGGTGCCGGTCCGGCCGGCGTGGCGACGCTGACGGCGGCCGACGACGCGGACCGGTTGCCGGCGCCGTCGAGGGCCCGCACGGTGAACTGGTACGTCCGCTCCGGCAGCAGCCCGGTCACCGCGAGCGTGTTCGTGGTGGCGGTATGCAGCACCAGCGCGTCGCTGCCCGTCTGCGACTGGGTGATCTCGTAGCCGGCCAGGCCGCTGCCGCCCGTGTCGGTGGACGCGGCCCAGGTCAGCGTGAGCCCGCTCGACGTGACGGCGGACGCGACGGGCGTGCCGGGCACGCTCGGCGCGGTCGTGTCCGGTACGACAGGTCCCGGCTCGTCGCCCCACACCCGGGTGGTGCCGGAGTAGAGCGGCACCTTCCGGTTCGGCCCGGCGGTGGTCTGGTACGACGGGTCGTTGGTCGGGTCCCAGGTGCCGCCCTCGGGCACGCCGATCTTGAACTGGACCTCCATCCGGTGCTGGGACTGCCCGGCCGGTGCGATGGTGTGCCCGGTGCAGTCCACCTCGACGTACCAGATGTCGCCGCTGAACTGCTTTGCGGTGGTCGGCGACGGGCAGCCCTGCGTGTAGCCGGCGGTGACCTGCACCGGACCGGTGCCGTCGGGCCGGAAGTAGTACCGGAACTTCCCGTCGGTGAGCGCGCGGGCCGGGAACGCCGACTTGTTGTAGACCATCACCTTGAGGCCGGTGGCGCGGGGCTCGGCCTGCATGACAGTGGTCTCCACGGTCAGCTGGTCGATGTCCGGCGTCTCGGCGACCGGGAAGTTGGCCAGGGGTGTGCCGCCGTACTCGGAGGTCAGCCGGACCAGCGCGGACGTGAAGCCGGCGTTGTAGTCGGTGGCCACCTCGTTCATCACGTAGTCCGACCGGCTGTCGCTGTACGCGTCGTTGGGCGAGGACGGGCCGCCGACCAGCGCGCCGTAGAGGGTGTGCCGGGTCTCGACGGGCACGGTCTGGCTGTCCCACCAGGAGCCGTGCGCGGTGCGGTGGTGCGGGTTGCGCGGTGAGTTGGCGCCGAACCCGATGACGTAACTGGAGCTGCGCGGGTTGTCGCCGAGCGCGTAGTTGATCTGCCGGACGGCGAAGTCGTGGTAGCGCGCCTTGCGGGTGGTGTCGGTGGTCTTGTCGCTGTAGACGAGCGCGGCGAAGGACGTGTTGGCGGCGTAGCGCAGCGCGCCCCAGGAGTCGAGCACGGCCATCCCGCCCGGCGAGTACGGCACGCGCTGGCCGTTCACCCCGACGGTCCAGTAGTCCAGCCAGCGGTTGGCGTCGTCGACGTACTTCTGCTTGCCGGTCAGGTTGGCCAGCAGCACGTACGCGCCGAACTGCTTGTTGTCCCAGGCGATTGTCCACTTGTAGGAGCGGGTGGTGGTCTGGTTCTCGGTGCCGAGCTTGTCGTACTCACTCTCGGCCTTGGCCAGGTAGCTGGCCTCGCCGGTGGCCCGGTGCAGCCAGATCGCGGCCCAGACCAGCTCGTCCTGCCAGCCGCTCCACGAGCGGTAGAAGCTTGTCGCGTCGGTGATGCACTCGTGGTAGGACTTCCGCACCGTGTCGGCGAAGGTGTAGAGCTGCCGGGCGTGCGTGAGCAGCCGGTCGGCGTAGGTCGCGTCGGTGGGCCGGAACACCATCGAGGAGGCGGCCATCGCGGCCGCCGTCTCCCCCGCCAGGTCCGCGCCGCCACAGCTCGCATCGATTTTGTACGCCGGCCGTGCCATCTGCATCACCTCGGCCGGGCCCCACCACTTGTGGTCGTCGTCGCCCTTGCCGACCTGCCCGTAGAGGACGTTGGCCGACGGATGTGCCTTGATGAAGTAGTCGTTGACGAAGCGCAGGTTGTTGAGCAGGTGCGGCAGTTGCCCGGAGGCGGTGTAGCCGCTGCGGTACTCCACCGCGCCCCAGGCGAGCATCGTGGCGCTGAACGCCATCGGGAAGCCGAACTTGACGTGGTCGCCGGCGTCGTACCAGCCGCCGGTGAGGTCAAGCCCAGCGTCGGCGCCGTCGGTGAGCGCGCTGTCGCCGCGCCAGGAGACCCGGTTCCAGTCCGGCAGCCGACCCGACTGCTGTGCCTCGTAGAAGAGCAGCGACTTCTGCAACGCCTCGGCGTAGTTGAACGCCGGCGCGGCGGACGCCGGCCCGGACGGTGGCGCGGCGACCGCGAGGGACAGCCCGGTGAGCAGGGCGACACCGGCGGCCAGCAACCGCCGGGGCCAGGGCTGGTCGGCGACCGCCGACCGGCCGGGGTGGCCGGTGGACGGCCGGGTCAGGTGGCGCATGGCAGCTCCTGTCGGAGGCGCCGCCGGTGGTCGCACCAACGCGGGACGGCGTGGGGGCGGCACGGCCACCGGCGACAGCGGGGTTGCGGTGTGACCACGGGACACTCGTGGAAGCGCTCCCATGGATAAGCGACAATGTAATGCGCGCATCGTCGGTTGGGAAGCCGGCCCGAATTTCGTACTCACGGGTAATCGGAGGCAGTCACCCTGGGCTATCTCACACTATCGACGCAACTCGATTGATGGTTGAACATACCCGCAGCTCCGGAGCCATCCGTCCACCTCGATGACACCGACGGGCGTGCGCGCCGGCCTCCTACCAGACAAACGTACTGTTGCTGACCCGCTACCCGGCGCGAGACAGTACCGATCATCAGCGGTGCCGTCGACGCCGCCGCTCCCCGGCCAAACCCTGAGGAGAACGCGATGGCACTACGACTCGCCGAGGGCACCGCCTGGTCCGACGTCCTCGCCCAGGCGGTGGCCGCCACTCCGGAGGCGTTCGGCGCCGACGTGGACGGCGTCACCACACTGCGCAACCTGATTGAAGGCGACTGGCGGGCGGTCGGCCAACCCGCCCCGGTCCGCACCCCGGTGGACAACACCGTCATCATCAACCTGCCCCGGCTCGACGCCGACAGCGCCCGGGCCGCCGTCGCGCACGCCGCGGGCGCCCACCGGGCCTGGGCGGCGACCCCCCTGGCCGACCGCAAGGCACGCGTCGCCGATGCGCTGGAGGCCCTCACCGCACACCGCGACCTGCTCGCCCTCCTGCTGGTCTGGGAGATCGGCAAGCCGTGGCGGCTGGCCTGCGCCGACGTCGACCGGGCACTCGACGGCGTCCGCTGGTACGCGGGCGAGATCGACCGGATGCTCGCCGACGGCCGCGAGCCGCTGCCCGGCCCGGTCAGCAACATCGCCTCGTGGAACTACCCGATGAGCGTCCTGGTGCACGCCGAGTTGGTGCAGCTGCTGGCCGGCAACGCCGTCATCGCCAAGACCCCGTCCCAGGGCGGCGCGGTCTGCCTGACCGTCGCGCACGCGCTGATGCGCCGGGCCGGGCTGCCCGCCACCCTCGTCTCCGGCGGCGGCGAGGAGCTGTCCGAAGTGCTGGTCCGCGCACCCGAGATCGGCGCGGTGGCGTTCGTCGGCGGGCGCTCCAACGGTGGCAAGGTGGCCGCCGCGCTGCTCGACAGCGACAAGCGGCACTTCATCGAGCAGGAGGGCCTCAACGCCTGGGGCATCTGGAACTTCTCCCAGTGGGACCTGCTCGCCACGCACCTCAAGAAGGGCTTCGAGTACGGCAAGCAGCGCTGCACCGCGTACCCCCGCTTCGTGGTCCAGCGCGACCTGGTCGACGAGTTCCTCGACATGTACCTGCCGGTGGTGCGCTCGGTCCGCTTCGGGCATCCCCTCGCGGTCGAGGAGACCTGGGCCGCCGGTGACCCGCTGCCCGAGCTGGACTTCGGGCCGCTGATCAGCGCCGCCAAGGCCGACGAGCTGCACCGCAAGGTCGAGGAGGCGGTACGCGGCGGGGCGGTGCCGCTGCACCGGGGCAAGCTGACCGGCGCGCCGTTCCTGCCCGGTCAGGACACCTCCGCGTACGTCGCGCCGTCGGTGCTGCTCGCCCCGCCCGGCCGGTCCCGGCTGATGCACGCCGAACCGTTCGGGCCGGTCGACACGATCGTCGTGGTCGACACCACCGACGAGCTGCTGGCCGCGATGAACGCCTCCAACGGCGCGCTTGTCGCGTCGCTGGCCTGCGACGACACCGACGAGGCCGGCAAGCTCGCCGTGGACCTCCAGGCGTTCAAGGTGGGCATCAACAAGCCGCGCTCGCGAGGCGACCGGGACGAGCCGTTCGGCGGGCGGGGCGCCTCGTGGAAGGGCGCGTTCGTCGGTGGCGACCTGCTGGTGCAGGCGGTCACCGTGGGCGGCGACAGCCGGCTCTACGGCAACTTCCCCGACTACAACAGCTACCCCGCCACCTGATCGAGGCGTGCGGGAAGGGCCCTCTGTTGGCACGGCAGGGGGCCCTCTCGACGTCGTACCGGCGGCGTACCGTCGAGTGATGGTGATGATCGCGCAGCTCTCGCTGGGAGTGTCCGATGCGGAGCGGGCCGGAGCTTTCTGGGCCGCCGCCCTCGGCTACCGCCGCCGCCCGCCCCGCCACCCCGGCGACGAGTGGATCGTGCTGGAGCCGCCGCCCGGGACACCCGGCGCGCCCATCGCGATGGACCTCAGCGAGAGCCCGGTCGAGGAGTTCCCCCGCGTCCACCTCGACCTGGACGCCGGTGAGCGCAGCCTCGACGAGGAGGTCGAGCGGCTGCTCGCCCTCGGTGCCCAGCCGGTCGACTGGCGGCACTACCCGACGGACCCACTGCCGACGGAGCCGCCGTACGTGGTGCTCGCCGACCCGGAGGGCAACCGGTTCTGCGTCTCGGGCCGCCGAGAACCGCCCCGGCCTTGACCAGGGCTCCTGCTACGCCCCAGGCGTCAGGAAGGTGCCCGTCCTCTGCACCGGCACGGCGAGTGGCACGGTGAGGGTGACCAGCGCGCCGTCGCGCTCGACCGTGCTGGACCGGCCCAGTCGGTGCAGCGTCCGCAGCATCGGGGTGTTCTCGGCCTGGATGTGCAGCACCAGCGCCGCGTACCCGGCCCGGTCGGCGTGCTGCACCAGCCGACGCAGCAGCGCCGAACCGAGCCCTCGCCGCTGCCAGTCGTCACGCACCAGCAGGGCCACCTCGGCCTCGTCGCCCTCGCCGAGCAGGTTGGCCATCGCGACCACCGAGTCCGCCGCACCGTCGGAGGCCGCGCTCGTGGCGACCAGTGTCACCCCCCGACTCGGCTCCAACAGTCGGCGCAGCCGGGCCGGTTGGGGCAGCGACGCCCCGCCCAGGTAGCGCCGCTGCCGGCTCCGCGGGGAACAGCCCTCGTGCAGCTCCAGCACACCCGACAGGTCATCCGCGGTCGCTGGGCGGACGGCCACCTCGGCCCCGTCCGGCAGGACCAGGGTGACCTGTTCGGCGGCCCGGCGCGCCACGGTGGCGGCCAACTCGACCAGCGCCTGCGCGCGGGCGTACTCCGCCGGTGTGAAGGCGGGCGCGGCCCGCCGCAGCGCGAACGAGCCGCCCGCCGGATCGGCCAGCAGCATGCCCGCGCCGGTGATCCCCCGGTCGATCCCGGCCGACGCCGGCCGCCAACTGACCGAGTCGGCCCCGAGCAGGGTCCGCAGCGCCTCGCCCGTCGCGTCCGGGTCACGGACCAGCCGGGTGGCCAGCCCGAGCACCCGGGTGGGCTGATCTGCCAGGCCACGCGCCTCGCTGCGCGCCACCCAGCAGTCCCGGCCCCGACCCCGCTCGACGGCGGCGATCAGCCCTGCCTCGTCGAGCGTGTCCGGGGCATCGACCAAGAAATCGTCCACCGCACCGTGTTCGGTGGGTTGGACCTGCACAGTGAGGATGTTGACCCCACGCAGCGCCAGGCTCGCCGTGAGAACCGACAGGTAACCCGGCCGGTCGTCCACGGTGGCTCGGATCCGCCACAACGTCATGGTTGGCTCCCTTCCCCACCTCAGAGCCTCGTCCCCGGCTGTTGCCGCCCGATTGCCCGGCGGTGTCAGGCCCGGAAAACCCCGGCCGGTCAGGGGCCGGCGACCACCGGCGGCGCGCCGACCAGATCCAGCCGGTCGCCGAGGATCACCGCGCTGGCCCGGACCAACTGGGTGAGCCGGTCGACCTCCGTGCTGTGGAAGTTGGCGGCGCAGAGCGTGTCGTTGTACTCCCGGGCCACCACCAGCACCAGGCCGGCCCGGCCGAACGGGGTGATCGCGTGGTGGGTGCCGTCGGGCGTGGTCACCGACCGGCCGCGCAGCGGGGTCACCTCCGGCAACCGCGGCGGTACGGGTGCACGCCAGCTCGCGTGGCCCACCGTGGCGCCGCCGCCACCGGTCCGCGAGGCCCAGTCCACCGGCACCACGGCGGCTACCGCCCAGTCGGCCGCCAGCAGCCCCGGCACCGCATCGACCAGGGTCGCGACACCATCCGCCGGGTTGGCCGCGACCTGTGCCAGCAGCTCCGCGTCCTGGCCGGTGGTGGTGGGCGCGCCGATCGCCCGCCACACACCGTCCACCCGTACGCCGGGGATCGCCGCGAGGCCGGCCAGCAGCCGCTCGACGCGAGCCGCGCCCGGCCAGACCACCGTGAAGTCGTCCACCGCGCGCCCGCCGAGCCGTTCGAGGACCACCACCTGGACGATGTCCGCCCCGGAGACGCCCAACGTGCGGGCGACCTGGCCGAGGGTGCCCGGACGGTCCGGCAGGGTGACCCGAACTCGCAGCAACATGTCTGTCCCTCCGCTCGGCGGGCCGGCGACGGCCGGCAGGCTGGTCACAGCCTGGTCGTTGACCATTTCGTCCCTGTTGCAGAGGCATGTCCCGAGGGGAAAATCTGACCTTGACAAGGTGAGCGGGCTGCCATGAACTAGTCGGATGAGTGATCCGGCCGTCGATGCGTTGCGGCCGGAGGCCGTCCCAGCCTCACCCACGGGGCTGGCCCTGGACCGACTCGCCAGCTATCTGGCCGAGCACCGACCCGAGTTGGCCGTCGGGCCGCTGCGCGCCCACCTGATCGCGGGCGGCAAGTCGAACCTCACCTACCTGCTGCACCTCGGCGACCGCGAGGTTGTCCTGCGCCGCCCGCCGCTGGGCCACGTGCTGGCGACCGCGCACGACATGGGCCGCGAGTTCCGGGTCATCTCGGCGCTGGCGTCGACCGAGGTGCCGGTGCCGGGCGCGCTGCTGCTCTGCACCGACCCGGAGGTGATCGGCGCGCCCTTCTACCTCATGGAGCGGGTGCCCGGCGAGGTGTTCCGCACCCGCGCGCAGACCGACCCGCTGGGCGACGAGCGACGCCGGGCACTGGCCATGGCGATGATGGACACCCTCGCCGCCCTGCACACCGTCGAGCCCGCGGCGGTCGGGCTGAGCGACTTCGGCCGCCCGGAGGGTTACCTGGCCCGGCAGGTCCGCCGCTGGGCCGGGCAACTCGACCGCTCCCGCAGCCGCGACCTGCCCGGCATCGACGAGCTGCGTGACCTGCTCGCGGCGACCGCGCCGGAGGGCGCGAACGCCGGTCGGATCGTGCACGGCGACTACCGGCTGGACAACCTCCTCGCCACGGCCGACCCGGTGGCCGTGCACGCGGTGCTCGACTGGGAGATGGCCACCCTCGGCGACCCCCTCGCCGACCTGGGGCTGCTGCTGACGTACTGGGATGTGCTGGGCGGCAGCGACGAGACCGAGGGCAACCCGGTCGCCGACGGGCTCGGCCCGCACGCCGGCTTCCCCACCGGCGCCGAGCTGATCGACAGGTACGCCGGGCGCAGCGACGTCGACGTCGGGCCGCTGCACTGGCACGTGGCACTGGGCTGTTTCAAGCTCGCGGTCATCTGCGAGGGCATCCACTACCGCCACACGCTCGGGCAGACGCTCGGCGAGGGCTTCGACCGGATCGGCGACATGGTGGCACCGCTGGTCGCGCACGGGCTGACCGCCGCCAGGGAGCGGTGATGGACTTCGCCTACGACACCCGGACCGAGGAGCTGCGCGACGAGCTGACCCGGTTCCTGACCGAGCACGTCTACCCGGCCGAGTCCGTGCACGCCGAGCAGGCGGCCGCCGGTGACCCGTGGTCGCGTACCCCGGTGCTGGCCGAACTGAAGGCGGAGGCCCGCAAGCGCGGCCTGTGGAACCTGTTCCTGCCCGACCCGCGCTACGGCGCCGGCCTGACCAACCTCCAGTACGCGCCGCTCGCCGAGCTGACCGGGCGCAGCCCGCACCTGGCACCGGAGGCGGTCAACTGCGCCGCACCGGACACCGGCAACATGGAGTTGCTCACCGAGTTCGGCTCGGACGCGCAGCGGGAGCGCTGGCTCATGCCGCTGTTGGAGGGTGAGATCCGCTCCGCGTTCTGCATGACCGAACCGGACGTCGCGTCCTCCGACGCCACCAACATCGCCACCCGGATCACCCGGGACGGCGACGAGTACGTGATCAACGGGCGCAAGTGGTGGTCGTCCGGCGCGATGGACCCGCGCTGCGAGATCTTCATCGTGATGGGCAAGACCGACCCCGCAGCCGACCGGCACCGCCAGCAGAGCATGGTGCTCGTCCCCCGGGACACCCCCGGCGTGACGGTGCGCCGGGGCATGACCGTCTTCGGCTACACCGACGGCTCACACGGCGGGCACGCCGAGATCGACTTCACCGACGTACGGGTGCCGGCGGAGAACCTCATCGGCGCCGAGGGCACCGGCTTCGCCATCGCCCAGGCCCGGCTCGGCCCGGGCCGCATCCACCACTGCATGCGGCTGATCGGCATGGCCGAACGGGCTCTGGAGCTGCTCTGCCGCCGCGCCAACGAGCGGATCGCGTTCGGCCGGCCCCTCGCCGAGCAGGGCGTCGTCCGGGAGTGGATCGCCGAGTCGCGGGTCCGCATCGAGCAGGCCCGCCTGCTGGTGCTCAAGACGGCCTGGCTGATGGACACCGTCGGCAACAAGGGCGCGCACACCGAGATCCAGGCCATCAAGATCGGCACGCCAGCGATGGCGGAGTGGGTGATCGACAAGGCCATCCAGGGGTACGGCGGCGCCGGCGTCAGCCAGGACACCCCACTGGCCGCCCTCTGGGCGCAGTCCCGCACGCTGCGCCTGGCCGACGGCCCCGACGAGGTCCACCGCAACTCCCTGGCCAAACGCGAACTCCGCCGCTGGACCCCCACCCCCGCCTAAACCCCCACCCCCGCCCCGCACCGCCCCAGGGCCCCGCCCGTTGATCATGAAGTTATTGCCACTCGCATCGGCGAGCCGCAGCAATAACTTCATGATCAACGGGGGGCGCCCTGGGGTGGGGGCCGGGGTGGGGTGGGGGTGGGGATTAGGCGGAGGAGCGGTGGATCAACTGGGTGTCCAGGAGGATGTGCGGGGCGGGGATGTCCTCGCCGCGGATGCGGGCGACCAGCAGGCGGGCCATCTGCCGACCCATCTCCTCCACCGGCTGGAAGACCGTGGACAGCGGCGGGTCGGCCTGCCGCGCGATCGGCGCGTCGTCGAAGCCGATCACCGCGACGTCCTCGGGGACCCGCCGGCCGAACTCCCGCAGGGTACGCAGCGCGCCGAACGCCATCAGGTCGGACGCGACGAAGACCGCGTCCAGGTCGGGGCAGGCGCCCAGCAGCCGGCGCATGCCGATCGCGCCGCTCTCCTCGCTGAAGTCGCCGTACGCGATCAGGTCGGGGTTGACGCCGGCTCCGGTGGCCTTGACGGCCTCGGTGTAGCCGGCCAACCGGGCCAGGCCCGCCCCCATGTCCTGCGGGCCGGCGATGGTGGCGATTCGTCGTCGCCCCTGGCCGGTCAGGTACTCCACCGCCTGCCGAGCGCCGCCAACGTTGTCCACGTCGACGAACCAGGCCGGCTGGGCGCCGGGTTGCAGCATCCGGGCTGGCCGGCCGCCCAGCACGGCGGGCAGGCCCCGATCCTCCAGCAGGGTCGGCAGCGGGTCGGAGTCGTGCAACGACAGCAGCAGTACGCCGTCGACGTGCTGGTTGGTCAGGTGGTGCTCGACGCGCTCGCGCTCCACCGGCGACTGGGCCATCGCCAGCCAGAGCTGCATGGGTGTCTCCAGCAGCCCGGAGCTGATCCCCCGCACGATGCCGGCGAAGAACGGCTCGGTGAAGACCCGCTCGCCGGATTCGGAAACCACCAGCGCGACGGAGTCGGTGCGCTGGGTGACCAGCGCGCGGGCCGCCCTGTTCGGCACGTACCCCAGCTCGGCGATGGCCTGTTGGACCGCGGCCCGGGCCTCCGGGCTGACCTGGGGCGAGCCGTTGACCACGCGGGAGACCGTGCCGCGACCCACGCCGGCGCGCGCCGCGACCGCGTCGAGGGTCGGGCGCCCGAGCGACCGGGTGCGCTGCGTTGTCATCGTCTGCTCCTCCGACGGCGGGCGGACCCGGCGCCACCTGAGTGGGGTGGACACCAGGACCGCCCTGATGGCTGGCCCGAGCCTATTGTGCGGCCAGACCGTTGCGTCGGATCACCTCGGCGTACCACCTGGCGCTGGACTTGGGGATGCGGACCTGGCTGTCGTAGTCGACGTGGATCATGCCGAACCGCTTGGTGTAACCCCAGGCCCACTCGAAATTATCCATGAGCGACCAGGCGAAGTAGCCCCGCAGGGGAACGCCCGCCTCGATCGCCGCGTGTGAGGCGCGCAGGTGGGCGTCGAAGTACGCGAGCCGGTCGACGTCGTCGACCTCCCCGTCGACCACCGTGTCGACGAAGGCGGAGCCGTTCTCGGTGACGTAGAGGGGTAGGTCGGTGTACTCCTCGTGGACCCGGCGCAGCGTCTCCAGCAGGCCCGGGGCGTCGATCTCCCAGTTCATGTCGGTGACCGGGAAGCCCCGGGTGACGAACCGGACGTCCTCGCTGCCGGGCCAGCACGACGGCGCCCGCCAGTACTTCTCCGGCTGCTCGCCCTCGATCGGCGCGGCCACCACGTGCCGGCTGTAGTAGTTGACGCCGACCACGTCCAGCGGGCTGGAGATGGTCGCCAGGTCACCGTCGTGGACGTGCCCGAAGTCGGTCACGCCGGCCAGGTCGGCCACCAGGTCCTCCGGGTACGCCCCCTTGAGCAGCGGGTCGAGGAAGAACCGGTTGGCCAGCCCGTCGATGCGCCGGGCGGCGTCCACGTCGCCCGGCGCGTCGCTGGCCGGGTCGACCGGGTAGAGGTTGACCGTGACGCCCAGCTCGGCGGTCGGGCGGGCGGCCCGCAACGCCTGCACGGCCAGCCCGTGACCGAGCATCAGGTGGTGCCCGGCGCGGACCGCGTCCGCGCCGTCGGTGCGGCCCGGCGCGTGCACACCGGAGCCGTAGCCGAGAAACGCGGAGCACCACGGCTCGTTGAGGGTGGTCCAGTACCGCACCCGGTCGCCGAGGGCGTCGGCTACAAGCGTGGCGTAGTCGGCGAACCGGGCCGCGGTGTCCCGGGCCGGCCAGCCCCCGGCGTCCTCCAGCGGCTGCGGCAGATCCCAGTGGTAGAGGGTCAGCCACGGCTCGATGCCGTTGGCCAGCAGGTTGTCCACCAGTCGCCGGTAGAAGTCGAGGCCGGCGGCGTTGGCCGGACCGGACCCGCCGGGCTGCACACGCGGCCAGGAGACGGAGAACCGGTACGACTTCAGCCCCAGCTCGGCCATCAGCGCCACGTCGGGGTCCAGCCGGTGGTAGTGGTCGCAGGCCACGTCGCCGGTGTGCCCGTTGACCGTCCGGCCCGGGGTGTGGCTGAAGGTGTCCCAGATCGACGGGCCTCGACCGTCCTCGGTCGCCGCGCCCTCGATCTGGTACGCCGCGGTGGCGGCGCCCCACAGGAAGCCGGGCGGGAAGGTCAGCGACGGACGCTCGGCGAGTGCACCGGAGGCCGGCGGGCGGGAGGGGTTGCTCACGATTTGACGGCACCTTCCATGATCCCGCCGATGATCTGGCGGCCAAACACGAGAAAGACGATCACCAGGGGGATGGTGCCGATCGCCGTGGCGGCGAACACCTGGGAATAGTCGGTGTAGTAGGCGTACGAGAGGAAGGAGAGCGAGACCTGCAGGGTCGGGTTCTCCGGAGAGAGGATGGCGTACGGCCAGAGGAACGAGTTCCAGGTCTCCATGAAGGTCAGCAGACCGAGGACGCCGGCGGCGGGGCGCAGCGCGGGCAGCACGATGCTCCAGTAGATCCGGAACGTGCTCGCACCGTCGACGCGACCGGCCTCGATGAGCTCGTCGGAGATCGCCTGGCTGGCGTACTGCCGCATCATGAACACGCCGAACGCGCTGACCAGGAACGGCACGGTGACCGCGTAGAGGGTGTCGTACCAGCCCAGGTCCTGCATCATGCCCCAGAGCGGGATGAGGCCCATCTGGGTCGGGATCATCATGGTGACGATGATCGCCAGCAGGAGGGCATTGCTGCCCTTGAACCGCAGCTTGGCGAAGGCGAACCCGGCCAGCGAACCGGTGAGCACCACCGACACGGTGACCACCGAGGAGACGATGATCGAGTTCATCATGCCGGTGAGGAAGTTGGCGGCGTCGTTGTCGAGCACCCGCCCGAAGTTGTCACCGAACGCCCCGCCGGGGGTCAGCGGCGGCGGCACGTCGTTGATGTTGTCCAGGCTGCGAGTGCCGATCACCACCATGTAGTAGAACGGGTAGATCGACAGCAGCGCCGCCAGGACGAGCGCCATGTAGGTCAGCGGGCTGGTGCGCCACAGGCGCTGGGAAGCCGAGATCATCGATCTCTCCTCACTTCGCCGAGCGGCGGACGAGTAGGAAGTTGAACAGCGACACCACGACGATGATCATGAAGATCGCCCAGGCGACCGCGGCTCCGTAGCCGGCGGTGTTCAGGTTCACGATGCCCATCTCGTACATGTACATGGCCAGCGTCTGGAACTCCCGCTGGTTGCCGCCGATGATGTTGCCGTTGCCGAAGAGCAGGGGCTCCGTGAAGAGCTGCATGCCGCCGATCGTGGACAGGATGACCACGAAGATGAAGGTGGGCTTGAGCATGGGCAGGGTGATCTGCCAGAACTGCCGCCACGGGCTGGCGCCGTCGATCGCCGCAGCCTCGTAGAGGTCCTTCGGGATCGCCTGCATGCCGGCGAGCAGGATCAGGGTGTTGTACCCGGTCCACCGCCAGTTGACCATGGAGGAGATGGCGGTCCAGGAACTCCACCGCTGCCCGTCCCAGTCGACCGGGTCGACACCGACGAAGCTGAGCAGCCAGTTGAACAGGCCGAACTCCCGCTGGAACAGCATCCCGAAGACGATCGCGACAGCGGCCACGGACACCACGTTCGGCATGAAGATGGCCATCCGGAAGAAGGTCTTGGCGCGCAGGAGGGTCCGGTTGAGCAGGTTCGCCAGGAAGAGGGCGAGCAGCAGCTGCGGGATGGTCGACAGGGCGAAGATGCCGAACGTGTTGACCAGCGCGTTCCAGAAGTACTCGTCGGACATCAGCCGGGTGTAGTTGTCGAAGCCGATGAACGAGTGATCGCCGATCATGTCCCAGTCGTGCAGAGACATCCAGGCGGTACGCAGCATCGGGTACAACCCGAACGCGCCGAAGATCAGAAAGAACGGGGCGATGTAAAGGTACGGCGAGTACTTGACATCGAGACGGTTGAGTAACCTTCCCCGGCGAAGTCGGGAAGGGACTTCGGGAGAAGGCGGTGCTGCTGGCGACGGCGGTGCCGTCGTGGCCGACAGGCTCATGCGAATTTCCTTTTCCGGCGAGGCCCGGGGGCCCTCGCGCAGGGCGCTACGCGGAGGGGACCGGCCGGTGGCGTCCGGGAAGCCCCGAACGCCACCGGCAGGGAATCACTCAGAAGGCACCCTGAGTCTTTGCGTCCTTCGTGAACTGCTCCCAGGCCTTCGCCTTGTCGGCCTGCCCGTTCTCGAACGCCCGCAGAGCCGGCTCGAGCGCGTTCTCCTTCACCGCCTGGTGCTTCGGGCCCAGGTGGATCGGCTGGATCTTGGCGACGCTCTCCCCGAAGATCTTGCCGGTCGGCGCGTTGCTGAAGTACTCGTTGGTGTAGCCGAGGAACGCCGGGTCCTTCAGCGCCTCCAGGTTGGTGGGCAGCGGGCCCTTGGCCTTGAAGGCCTCGACCTGGCCCTTCGCGTTGGTCAGGTACTCGGCGAGCTTCGCCGCCTCCTTCGGGTACTTGCTCTGCGCCGGAACCGCGAGCCACGAGCCGCCCCAGTTACCGCCGCCGCCCGGCACGGACGCGACATCCCACTTGCCCTTGTTGGCCGGACCCGAGTTTTCCGACACGATGCCGAGCATCCAGGACGGGCAGAAGGTGGCCGCGAAGGTGCCCTGCTTGAAGCCACCCGACCACTCCGGCGACCAGGTGGACGCCTTGGCGGAGATGTCCACCATCGAGGTGGCGGTGTCCCAGGCGTTCTTCACCGCGGGGCTGGTGTCCGCGATGACGTTGTCTTCCTTGTCGTAGAACAGGTCACCGTTGCCCTGGAAGAGCACACCGTTGGAGACGGCGGTGATCGAGTCGATGAACGCCTTGCCGCCGCTGCCCTGCTTGTACTTCAGACCGGCGTCGTGGAAGCCCTTCCAGTCCGGCCAGAGCGCCGACACCTGGTCGCGCTCGGTGGGCAGGCCAGCCGCCTGGAACAGGTCCTTGCGGTAGCAGACGGCGAGGCTGCCGACGTCGGTCGGCAGGCCGATCAGCCGGCCGTCCGGCGCCTTGCCCAGCTCCCACTTCCAGGGCAGGTATTCCTTCGAGTGGTCGGCGACCAGCGGGGTGAGGTCTTCCCAGTTGCGCGCGTTGGGCTTGAACTCGTTGAGGATGCCCTCTTCCAGGGCGGTGACGTCCGCCGCGCCCTTGCCGGTGGCCAGGTAGCGGACCAGCTTCGGCCGGTACTCACCGAGCTGCGCGGTCTTGCGCAGCTCGACCTTGATGCCGGTGTCCTTCTCGTACTGCTTGACGAGCTCGTCGTAGCCCATCTCGCCGAAGGTGTCGACGACCAGCTTGGCCGGCTTCTCGCCGGCCGCCGGCTTGTCGTCGTCCTTGCCGCATGCCGTAAGACCGCCGACGGCGGTGATCGCGGCCAGGGCAGCGACCGCCAGGCGGGTACGCCGCGTGGTGAGGCGCATCTGTAACCCCTCTTTCGGTGGTGAGGCTTGTCAGTCGGGTGTGGTGGGGGTGCCGTGGCGCATCCCGGTGGGCACCACCACGGGTGGCACCCGGCGCGCGGCGGGTGACCCGCACCACTCCGGGAGCGCTCCCATGAGATTGCCGGGGTGGTACGGGGGTGTCAATAGACCGTTGGGAGCGTTCCCAGATCGTTACCGCCCTGTTTCGGACGGGCACCGGGAGTCGACCGGACAGGCGGTCAGCGGGGCCGCGAGCAGCGGATCAACAGAAGCGGCGCAGCAGCGTGGTGGTGACGGCGGGATCAAAGAACATCGGGTCGAACCCGTCCGCGACCCAGTCGCGCAGCATGACCCGTTCCGGATGGGCCGGATCCGACAGGGCCGCCAGCAACGCGTGGTAGCCCGCCGGGCCACCGATGCCCTCCGGTGGGCAGGCCCACTCGCCGTCCAGGCAGACCGGGTACCGCTCGTCGGGGTCGGCGGTCAGCGCGTCCTCCACGACCAGGTCGTGCTCCCACCAGTCCCCGAAGTCGTACGTGTAGGAGAACCGACTGCCCTTGCCGAGCACCGCGTCCAGCCGTACGTCCAGCTCGTCGTGCAGCGCCAACTCCCCGTCCGGATCGGGCTCGCCGTACTGCACCCCGTCGACCTCGAACGAGTGCAGGTGGCAGTCCCGCCAACCCATCGCGTGCTGCACCACCCGGTGCAGCCGATCGAGCGTGTAGCCGGCGGGGACGAGCACCCGGCGCCACACCGGCGGACGGACGCCGGCGACGGACATCTTCAGCTGGAAGATCTGACGCGGCATGCTGTCCTGTCCTCCCGCGGCTTAGGCTGCGAGCATGATCTGCCGAGCGTGCCGGGCCCGGCGACACGACGACTGCCCGGGCCGGAACTGGTGCGACTGCCAGCACCGTACCGCCCAACCGACCCCTCCGGTCACTGGTCCGGCCGGCGAATGACGGTCGGAATTCCGATTCGACGGCTCTGGCCCGAGCCGTCGACCGCACCGCTCGACGATGCCACGCTGACCGCCCTATACGGCCGCGCTGACCAGCCCCGACTGCGAGTCAACTTCGTCTCCAGCCTGGACGGCGCGGTCACCGTGGACGGCTACTCCGCCGGGCTCTCCGGCGAGCCGGACAAGCGGGTGTTCGGCCTGCTGCGGATGCTCTGCGACGCGCTGGTGGTGGCCGCCGGCACGCTGCGCCACGAGGGCTACCGGGCGGTCCGGCTGAGCGAGACCCGCCGGGCCTGGCGCCGCGACCACGGGCTGGCCACGTACCCGACGCTGGTGGTCGTCTCCAGCTCGCTGGACCTGGACCCTGCGCAGGCTGCCTTCGCCGACGCGCCGGTCCGCCCGATCGTGCTCACCCACGCCGACGCCGAGCCACCGCCCGGCCTGACCGACGTCGCCGACCTGCTGCGCTGCGGCACCGGCCGGGTCGACCTCGCCGCCGGCCTCGCCGAGCTGCACCGACGCGGGCTGACCCAACTGCTCTGCGAGGGCGGCCCGCATCTGCTCGGCGCGCTCACCGCCGCCGACCTGGTGGACGAACTGTGCCTCACCGTCGCGCCACTGCTCGCCGGGCCCGGGCCGGGCCGGATCACCGCCGGCGACACCACCGCGCCCCGGCACCTGCCGCTGCGGCACGTGCTCGCCGCCGACGACGGCGTCCTCATGCTCCGCCACGCCCGTCAGTGAGTCCGATTCTCCGGACGACTGCTGACGTCGACCGCTACCGGTCGGCACGAGCTGAAGCGAGGCGTCGCCCGTAACGGAGGGCTTCAGTCAATGAGCACCGCCCCGGGAGCCCACGGGATCTGGTAGCGCTGGCCGTCCGCGGTGCTCACCCAGACCTGCACCTCTTCGTACGGCTCGGCGGCGACCACCTCGGCCACCGCGCCACGCGGCGCCGAGCCGAGCGGATGCGGCACGCCGTTGGCGACGACCTCGACGGTACGTCCCTGCGGCGCCTGGACCAGGACGTAGAGCCGGCCGCCGGAGCGACGGGCCACGGCAACGCCCAGCCCACTGCCGGTGGATCGGACGGTCGAGCAGACCACGTCACCGTCGACGCAGGCCAGGTCGTACGAGAGGTAGTCGAGCAACCGGCGCGGATCGCCCGCGTCCGGGGCGATCAAGACCTCGGCCGCCTGTCCCCCGGCGGCCCGCTCCTCGGCGCGTGGTTCCCGTCGGATCAACACGAGCGTCTCCGTCCCGACCCGGCCGACCGCGACGACCTGCGCCTGCGTCAACGGTCGACCGTCGGGACCGACGATCCCGACCGGGATGTCGGCAGCTGCGCCCGGCCCGGCGCCCCCGGCTTCGCCGTCCCCACGACCCACCGGCCCCATCTGCGGGAGCAGCAGTGCCCCCACGGCAAACGCCGCCGCCGTGCCGCCCGACAGCAGCAGACGCCGGCGGCGCCGTGCCCGGCTGCCTGCGATGACCCGGCGGGCGAGGTCGGGTGGCAGTTCGACGGTCGCGACAGCGTGGTCGAGCAGGCCGGCCACCTCGTGGTCACGCATGGTTCTCCTTCGCGAGGTCGAGGTCGAGTGGGGTGACACCGGCAGCCTCCAGGCGGGTCCGCAGCCGGCGCAGCCCACGGGATGCCTGGCTCTTCACCGATCCCGTGGAACAGCCAAGTTCGGCAGCCGCCTCCGCCTCGGAGAAGCCGAGCCAGTACCGCAGCACCACCACCGCCCGCATCTGCGGCGGAAGCTCCCGCATCGCCGCCAGCAGCAACTCCCGGTCGTCGACCCGGGCCATCTCGTCCTGCTGTGGCACCGCGTCTGGAAGTCCGGCGACCCGACGTCGGCTCCACGGTGAGCGCCACCGGCTGACGAGTCGGTTGATCATCGCGCGACGCAGGTAAGCCTCCGGCTGCCGCTGCCGGACCGCGCGCCAGCGGGGGTACGCCTGCTCCAGCACCTCCTGCAGCAGGTCCTCGGCGTCCGCCCGCTGCCCGGTGATCAGGACGGCGAAGCGGAGCAGTCGCGGGCCGCTCGTCGCGACGAAGGCGCCGAAGTCGTCATTCATGCGTGCTCCATGTCTACCTAACGCGACCGGCGCCTCCAAGGTTGAGTCCCTGGGGTGCCGGCTGGTGCCCGCGAGTGGGGCTACCCAGGACAGCGCGCACCCCGTGCACCCGGACGAGCACGCTGCGTCAGGCAGCTGGTGGTCAAGCGTGTCGTCCGACGCGTCGCGTGGCGACCTGTCGTACTCCTCGGGCAGGATGCAGGGCATGCGCGCCGACCGTGATGCCCGAGCGACCCGAGTCGCCCGATGACCGACGCCGACCTCGACAGCCCTGGCGAGGCGGTCGGGCGGGTGCTGGGCACCGCCGACGCCACCCCGTTGCAGTTCTGGACGGCCGTGGCACCCGGCAGCTACCTCCAGCTCGACGACGTGGTGGTCACCCGGCGTGAGCTGCCGGACCGGGAGCCGGTCACGATCGCCGGGGTGGTCACCCAGGTCCGCGCCCGGCACGAGGGCGCCCAGTTCGAGTCCGACGTGTTCGCCATCGCCGACGGCACGCTGCCCGCGCAGGTGCAGGAGGCGGCCGAGGTCACCACCACGCGGGTCGATCCGGAGCTGTACGTGCCGCCGACCCCGGGCGCGGTGGTGCACCGGGCCGAGGGCGACGCCCGCGCACGCGCGCTGCACTTCGACCGGATGGAGCGGCGCATCCCGATGGGGATGGGCCGCGACGGGGTGCCGGTCTACCTCAACGCCGACTTCCTCGACGGCAGCCGGGGCGCGCACGTCTCGATCTCCGGCATCTCCGGGGTGGCCACCAAGACCAGCTTCGCCACCTTCCTGCTCTACTCGGTGTTCCGCTCCGGGGTGCTGGGTGGCGACGCGGTCAACGCCAAGGCCCTGATCTTCAACGTCAAGGGTGAGGACCTGCTCTTCCTCGACCACCCCAACAGCCGGCTCGACGAGCCGACCCGCGCGGCGTACGCGAGGCTCGGGCTGAGCGCCGGCGCGTTCCCCGACGTGCGGGTGTACGCGCCGCCCCGGGTCGGTGACGCGGCCGGCACACCGGATGTGAGCAGCCGGCTCACCGGCGTGGACGCCTTCTACTGGACGCTGGACGAGTTCTGCGCCGACCGCCTCCTGCCGTACGTGTTCGCGGACGCCGACGACGAACGCCAGCAGTACACGATGGTGGTGCACTCGGTCACCGCGCACCTGGCCCGCTACGCCCAGCCGGCCGACGGCGGGGTGAGCATCGACGGGGTGCGGCTCGGCTCCTACGGTGATCTGGTCGACCACATCGTCGACCAGCTCAACGACGACGAGACCCGCTCCGACTGGGCGGGTAGCGCGGTCGGCCTGGGCACCGTCAACGCGTTCGCCCGGCGGTTGATCGGCAGTAAGAAGGACCTGGCCCGGCTGATCCGTGGCGACCTGGCCACCCGCCGACCGCACTCGATCAACACCAGCGAGTCGGCGCAGGTCACCGTGGTCGACCTGCACAACCTGCCGGATCGCGCGCAGCGGTTCGTGGTCGGTGTGACGCTCAAGAGCGAGTTCGAGCGCAAGGAGAAGTCGGGCACCGCCAAGCCGCTGCTCTTCGTCGTCCTCGACGAGCTCAACAAGTACGCCCCGCGCGAAGGCTCCTCCCCGATCAAGGAGGTGCTGCTCGACATCGCCGAGCGGGGCCGCTCGCTCGGGGTGATCCTGATCGGCGCCCAGCAGACGGCGAGCGAGGTGGAGCGGCGCATCGTCACCAACTCGGCGATCCGCGTGGTCGGCCGGCTCGACCCGGCCGAGGCGTCCCGCCCGGAGTACGGTTTCCTCCCGCCCGCGCAGCGGCAGCGGGCGTTGCTGGCCAAGCCGGGCACCATGTTCGTCAACCAGCCCGACATCCCGGTGCCGCTCTGCCTGGAGTTCCCGTTCCCGGCGTGGGCGACCCGGGTCTCCGAGGCGGGCCGGGCACCATCGGAGACACTGCGCTCGATCACCCAGTCCGCCGACCCGTTCGCCGTGGTGGGCTCCGGCGGCGGCGCCGACGACGACATCCCGTTCTAGGCAGGGGCCGGCGCAGCTATGAAGATCCTGCACACCTCCGACTGGCACGTGGGGAAGGTCCTCAAGGGGCAGTCCCGGGCCGAGGAGCACAAGGCCGTCCTGGCCGGGGTGATCGACATCGCCCGCGCCGAGCAGCCCGATCTGGTCATCGTCGCCGGTGACCTCTACGACACGGCCGCGCCCACCTCCGAGGCGACCCGCCTGGTCACCCGGGCGTTGACCGCGCTGCGCCGCACCGGCGCGGACGTGGTGGCGATCGGCGGCAACCACGACAACGGCCCCGCGCTGGACGCGCTGCGGCCGTGGGCCGAGGCCGCCGGCATCACGCTGCGCGGTGGGGTGCGGGAAAATCCGGACGAGCACATCATCGACGGCACCACGGCCGGCGGCGAACGGTGGCAGTTGGCCGCGCTGCCGTTCCTGTCCCAGCGGTACGCGATCCGCGCGCTGGAGATGTACGAGCTGACCGCTGCGGAGGCCAACCAGACGTACGCCGACCATCTGGGTCGGGTGCTGGGCCGGCTCACCGAGGGCTTCACCGAACCGGACCGGGTGCACCTGGTCACCGCGCACGTCACGGTGACCGGGGCGGCCGCCGGTGGTGGCGAGCGGGACGCCCACACGGTGCTCGGCTACGCCGTGCCGGCCACCGTCTTCCCGGCCACCGCGCACTACGTGGCGCTGGGTCACCTGCACCGGGCGCAGCGGGTCGCCGGGCCCTGCCCGGTGCGCTACAGCGGCAGTCCGCTCGCGGTCGACTTCGGTGAGCAGGAGAATGTCCCGTCGGTGACGCTAGTCGAGGTGACCGCCACCACCGCCGCCCGGGTCCGGGAGGTGCCGGTGACGGCGGCGAGCGCGCTGCGCACCGTGCGGGGCACGCTGGCCCAACTCGCCGAGATCGAGGCGCCGGACGCGTGGCTGCGCGTGTTCGTACGGGAGCAACCCCGCGCCGGCCTGCGCGAGGAGATCCAGGAGCTGCTCCCCCGGGCACTGGAGATCCGGATCGACCCGGAGTTGCTCGCCTCGCCGGGCAGCGGCGCCCGCATCGCGCAACGCTCGGGGCGCTCGCCCCGCGAGTTGTTCGCCGACTACCTGGACAGCCGGGGGCACGCCGACGAGGGCGTTCGGGAACTCTTCGACGAGCTCTTCGAGGAGGTCGATCACTGATGCGTCCCATGCGGTTGGACATGGCCGGTTTCACGGTCTTCCGGGATGAGACCACCGTCGACTTCACCGACGCCGACTTCTTCGCCCTGATCGGCCCGACCGGCTCGGGCAAGTCCACGGTGCTGGACGCCATCTGCTTCGCCCTGTACGGCATGGTGCCCCGCTGGGGTGGCCCCCGAGGGCTGGCCAACGCGCTCGCGCCGTCGGCGACCGAGGCCCGGGTGCGGCTGGTCTTCGAGTCCGGCGGCGCGCGGTACGTGGCGACCCGGGTGGTCCGCCGGGACGGCCGGGGCAACGTCAAGACCGCGAACGCCGGGTTGCAAATGATGCCGGCCGGTTTCGACGTGACCAAGCTCGACACCGGGTTGAGCCCGGACGATCTCGGTGAGGTGGTGGCCGGCACGCCCGCCGAGATGGAGCAGGCGGTGCTGGAGGCGGTGGGGCTGCCGTACGAGCAGTTCACCAGCTGCGTGGTGCTGCCGCAGGGGCAGTTCGCCGATTTCCTGCACGCCAAGCCGGCGACCCGGCAGCAGATCCTGGTCAACCTGCTCGGCCTCGGCGTCTACGAGGGCGTGCAGAAGAAGGCGACGGCACGGGCCGCGCAGGCGGAGGCCCGCCTGGACGCCGTCGACCAGCTGCTCGCCGGCCTGACGGGTGTGGACGACGAGGCGTTGGCCGAGGCCGACGCGCGGGTCGACCGGATGGTCGAGCTGGCCGGCGCGGTGACCGCTGCCGTTCCGGAGCTGGCGGCGGCCCGGGCGACCGCGCGGGAGGCGGCGGCGGCGTTGACCGCGCTGGACGACGAGCTGACCGTGCTGACCGGCATCAGGGCACCCCGCGGGGTGGCCGAGATCGCCCGAGCCGTGGTCGAGGCACGGGCCGAGGCCGAGGCGGCAGCCACCGGCGTCTCGCTGGCCGAGGAGCGGGAGGAGAAGCTGCGCGGCGAGCTGGCCGGTGCCGGTGACGAGAGCGCGCTGCGACTGCAACTGCGGGCGTACGAGGAGCGGGATGGGGTGACCGGCGAGGCCGAGACGGTCCGCGCGAGGGTGAGCGCCGCGCACGACGAGCACAGCGCTGCGGTGGCCGCGCTGGCCGCCGCCCGCGCCGACGCCGAGCGGGCCGACGCCGAGCTGGAGGCGGCCTTCCGGGCGCACGAGGAGGCGAAGGCCACCGACCTGGCGGTCAGCCTGCGGGTGCACCTGCATCCGGGCGCGCCCTGCCCGGTCTGCGAGCAGCCGGTGACCGAGGTGCCGGCGGTGCCGGTCGACTCGGCGGTGGCCGCCGCCACGGCGGCCGGCAAGGCGGCGCGGGCCGCCACCAAGGCCGCCCAGGCGATGGTGCAGCAGCGGGACGCGGCGGCACGGGACCTGGAGCGGTTGCTGGTGCAGGCCCGTGCCCGGCAGGAGCAGTTGGACGCCCGGCTGGCCGACCTCGACGGGCAGCTCGTCGGCGCGGCGGAGCCGGCCGTGCTGCGCCGGGAGCTGGCCGAGCACGCGCGGCTACGGCGCGCCCTGGAGGAGGCGGCGACGGCCGTACGCGCGGGCCGGGACAGCGCCCGCAAGGCCCGCGCCGGGGTGGACGCCGCCGAGGATCGGTTGCGCGCTGCCTGGCGGGGCTTCGACAGCGCCCGCGACGGGTTGGCGCGGTTCGGCCCGCCCGCCACCGACCGGGACGACGTGGCCGCCGCGTGGACGGCGCTGACCGGTTGGGCGAGCGCCGAGGTGGAGCGCCGCCGCGCCGACCGGGCCGCCCGGGCCGCGGTCGTCGCCGAGGCCGAGGCGGCTGCCGACGTCGTGCAGCAGGGCATCGCCGGCATCTTCGCCGCCGCCGACGTGCCGGTCGCCGACGATCCGGTGCATGCCGCGACGGTGGCGGTGGAGCGGGCCGAGGCCGACCGGCGCCGGCTGGCCGAGCGGCGCGAGCAGGCCGGGACGCTGCGCGAGCAGCGGGCCGAGCACGAGCGGGAGGCGCAGGTGGCACGCGCTCTCGCCGGGCACCTGCGGGCCAACAACTTCGAGCGGTGGCTGCTGGCCGAGGCGTTGGACCTGCTGGTCGACGGCGCGTCGGGGATCCTGCGGGAGTTGTCCTCCGGGCAGTACGAGCTGGTGCACGACAAGGGCGAGTTCTTCGTGGTCGACCAGCACGACGCCGGGCTGCGTCGGGGTGTGCGGACCCTCTCCGGCGGTGAGACGTTCCAGGCGTCGCTGGCGTTGGCGCTGGCGCTCTCCGAGCAGTTGGCCGGCATGTCGACGACCGCGGCGAGTCTGGAGTCGATCGTCCTGGACGAGGGCTTCGGCACCCTGGACGCGGCCACTCTGGACACGGTGGCCGCGACCCTGGAGAGCCTGGCCGCCCGGGGTGACCGGATGGTCGGCGTGGTCACCCACGTCCCGGCCCTGGCCGAGCGGATCCCGGTCCGCTTCGAGGTGCGCAAGGATGCGCGTTCGGCCCGCATCGAACGGACGGGCCGGTGAGCGCGAGGAGCGCAGCGCAGCGGAGCCCCGCAGTCGCGAACGAAAGGCAAGCCCGGTGACCGAGGCCGCGTTCTTCGTCGACTCGTGGGATCCGGCGTACGGTGCGTCGTTCGAGGCGTCCGCGTCGGGGCCGGCGACGCCGAGCAGCGCGCAGGTCGAGGCGGACGTGGAGTTGCCGGCCGTGGACTGGCGGGCGATCGGGGTACGCGCGGACGTGCGGTCGCCGGACGTGGTGTTGTTGGTCGACGGGGTCCGCAGGATCGACGCGAGCATCTGGACGGCCGAGGCCGACGGCGGGTCGTTCCCGGGTGTGGCCGCCTCGTACGCGGCCGGGGTGGTCCGCTGCGACCTGGGTCGGGGGGCGGCGCAGCTGGCCGGTACCCGGGTTGGCAGGGGTCTGTTCACGGCGAGCCCGTCGGCGCAGGACGTGGTGGCGGGGGCGATTCGGTACCCGGTGCACCGGGTGGGCGGCACCGGTGAGCTGGCGAAGCTGCCGGCCGCCGTGCAGGGCCCGTTGACCGCGTTGGAGGTGGCGGTGTCCGACGCCGCCCGGGTCGACGGCGACCTGTTGGTGGTGGACGGCCCGTTGCGCAGCCGCCGGCAGTTGCCGCGCACGCTGGGCTACATCAAGACCCAGCACAGCCAGTACCTCGATGCCCGCTTGACGGCGGTGGTGACCGGCATGGCGTCCGGTGAGCGTTCGCCGGTGTTCCGGCTCGGCACGGCCTGGGGCGGCTGGTCGTGGTATCTGCGGTTGCCGGTGGCGCTCGGCGCTCCGTGGGCGGGCATCGTCCGGGTGGAGTGCTCCGCCGACCTGCCCGTCGAGTCGGCGATCGAGCTGGCCGACCTGTCGCTTGTCACCCTGCCCCGGTTCGCGTCCACCCCGTACAAGGATCCGCGCGCCCCGCAGAACCTGATCCCGATCGCCGGCCTGGAGCGTCGCCTGCGGGCGCTGCTCGGCGATTCCCGGCTGCTGCACCGCGCGTTGAGCGCCGCGGCCCGCGTCGGCCGCTGAGCGGGGGGCTGGTCGCAATGGGACGTAAGCGGGCGGGTGACGACCGGCTGGTCGAGCAGGTGGACACCGGGCAGGCCGAGTTGGTGCCGTCCCCGGACCGGCCCGGTTCGTGGACGTTGCTGCTGGACGGCGCGCCGCAGTCGCACGTCGACCTGACCGATCCCACCCATCTGGAGTTCGAGTACGTCCGGCGGCTCGCCGCCGCTCTGGACCTGATCGCGCCCTCCGGCGAGCCGCTGCGGGTGCTGCACCTCGGTGGTGGCGCGCTGACCCTGCCCCGGTATGTCTCCGCCACCCGGCCCGGCTCCACCCAGCGGGTGTCCGAGGTGGACGGTGCGTTGGTGGAGTTGGTGCGTCGCGCGCTGCCGTGGCCCGCCGACACCCGGCTGCGGGTCCGCGTCGAGGACGCGCGGGCCGTGCTGACCTCCACCCGGGACGCCAGTTACGACGTGGTGGTCGCCGACGTCTTCGCCGGTGCCCGTACCCCGGCGCATCTCACCTCCGTGGAGTACGCCGCCGAGGTGGCCCGGGTGCTGCGCCCGGCGGGCTGGTACCTGGCGAACCTGGCCGACGGCCCGCCGCTGCGGCACGCCCGTGGGCAGGTCGCCACGGTTCGTGCGGTGCTGCCGCAGGCGTGCCTGGTCGGCGACGCGGCGGTGCTGCGCGGCCGCCGGTACGGCAATCTGGTGCTGGTCGCCGGCCGGACCACTCCCCCGGTGCCCGAGTTGACGCGGCGGGCGGCCGGCGACTGGTTTCCCGGGCGGGTGGTGGCCGGCGACGAGTTGGACCGCTTCTCCGGTGGGGCGACGGTGGTGCACGACGCCGACGCGACCGGCTCGGATCCGCCGCCGCCGGGCCTGTTCTCCGTGCGCCGCTGACACCGCGCCCGACGGCGCCGCAGAACTTTTTCGCGGAATGTTGATCCGCTCGGAGCGCCGATGCGTACCACCGGGCGTCCCGCCTTGTGGGGGCGGCGTTGGTCAACGGACATCCCGGAGGTCTGCATGCATGCGGTGGCGGCCGGTTGGCACGGCGACGCGGTTCGCGCAGACTGGTTGTCCGCGCGGTCGTCGTCGAGGCCGACTTCGTCTGCCCGAGGGGTCGACGCGCGAGCGTCGTCTCGCCAAAATGATCCGGTGACGCCCCGACCGGCGCCCGGGCGCCACCAGGCGACGACAACCGAGGCCAGCCATTCTGACCAGTTGATCCGGTTGCTCTACGCGGAGCACGCCGGTCCGTTGCTGATGTTCGTCATGCGGCTCACCGGGGGGGACCGGCAGCGCGCGGAGGACATCGTTCAGGAGACGCTGCTGCGGGCCTGGCGCAACGCGCACCGTCTCGGCGCGCAGGGGCAGGGGTCGTTGCGGCCGTGGCTGGTCACCGTGGCCCGCCGGATCGCGATCGACGAGCACCGCAGCCAGGAGGCCCGGCCGCCGGAGACGTACGACCGGGACCTGACCGCGTTCGCCGAGGCGGACAGCACCGACCGGGTGCTACGCACGATGACCGTGGCGGACGCGCTGCGTACGCTGAGTCAGTCGCACCGGGAGATTCTGATCTCGACGTACTTCCGGGGGCGGACGGTGCCGGAGGCCGCCGGGGAGTTGGGGCTTCCGTTGGGCACCGCCAAGTCGCGGGTCTACTACGCGCTGCGCGCGCTGCGCACGGCTCTGCAGGAGCGGGGGGTGACAGAATGAGCCGACCAGACCACATGGACGTCGCCGCATACGCGCTCGGCGTGCTCGACGAGCAGGACACCGAGCGGTTCGAGGAGCATCTCGCCGCGTGCTGGGCGTGCGCGGCCGAGCTGGAGACGATGGTGCCGGTGGTCGGCCTGCTCTCCGGCATCGACGGCGAGACGATGATGGCGCTGGAGCAGACCGCCACCGATCCGGCCCTGTTGGATCGGACGCTGGTCGCGGTCCGGGCCGACCGTCGGCGTACCCGGTTTCGTCAGTTGCTCGCCACCGCCGCGGCGGTGGTGGTCTTCGGCGGTCTGACGGGGTACGGCTTCACGAGTGTGGCGGGCGACGAGGCGCCGGGGATTCTCGCAGGGTCGCCGACGAGCGCGCCGGCGAACGATCCGCCGACGGCCGCGCCGACCGCCCCGCCGAGCGGCCCGGGTGTCGGCGGCACCGAGGAGGAGGGCGACCAGGTCGACGCCACCGATCCGACGACGGGCGTGCAGACGACCATGTTCCTGGTCGAGCGGGAGTACGGCACCCGCATCAACTTCAGTCTGCGGAAACTGCCTGGGCCGCGGACGTGCCGGCTCGTGGTGGTGCGTAAGAACGCCACTACCGAGGTCATCTCGACCTGGTCGGTGCCCGAGGGTGGTTACGGCACGAACAACCGCCCGCAGGGTCTCGAACTGAGTGCGTCGACGTCCGCTCCGGCGAGCGAGATCAAGCAACTCCAGGTGCAGTCGGTCGACAGCCACGGGGTGGCGAGCCCGCTGGTCACGGTGCCCATGTAAGGTCCCGCATCGAATCGGCACCGGTCATTTCACAATGACCGGTGCCGATCTGTTGTTTGGTGGGACAGGCCTCGTGCAGGGCCACACGGATGGACGTCGAATTCGGTTCAACGAATCCGAGTGAAATTGACCACTGTTACTACTTCAACCTTGACAGCCCGCCCGCCGTACCTATGGGTGAACTGCCAAGAATGAGGAGGGCACGTGGCACAGATGAAGCGGACCGTCATCCTGGTGAGCGCGATGGTCGCACTAACGGCCTGCGCTCCCGCGGGTTACGACGGGGCGAACTCGAGCGCGGTCGAGCCGGTCGCCGTCGCCGCGGCCGAGCCCACCGCATCGGCTGAACCCGAGGCGTCACCGGCCGCGGACGCGCCGGCCGCCGACGCGCCGCCGGCCGCGGACGTCGACCTGACCGAGAAGTTGATCGGTAAGAGCGTGGCCCGCATGGGCAAGGTCGTCACCGACCAGGACGGCTGGATCCTGTACCGCTTCGACAAGGACACCGCCGACCCGCCCGCGTCGAACTGCGTCGACAAGTGCGCGCAGGTCTGGCCCCCGGCGCTGACCGACGGAAACCCGCAGCTCACCGGGGTCTCCGACGACAAGGTCGGCAGCGTGACCCGGCAGGACGGCACCCGCCAGCTCACCATCGCCGGCTGGCCGGTGTACCGCTACATCGGCGACAAGAAGCCCGGCCAGTGGAAGGGCCAGGCCGTCGGCGGCACCTGGTTCGTGGTCCAGCCCGACGGCAAGAAGAACCTGAGCTGCCTGCCCACCAACACCCCGAAGCCGGTCGCCCCGCCCGCCGACAGCGAGTCGAGCGACGCCGGTGGTGGCTACTCGTACTGAGCCCGCCACCACGAGGACACGATGGTCGGTCGCCGCCGGGGAGGGCGCGACCGGCCATCGTCATGTCCACGACGTCGGCATACCGGTGGTGCCGGCATCCTCGTCAGACCCGCTCCCAAGGGCTCGGGACCGGAAAGTAGGTGTCCAGGAACGGGATGAGCAGCGCCAACTGGGCGGCCAGGTCCTCCTCGACGGAGTACGCGTCGTTGAGGCAGAACACCTGCCGGTCCCGGCGGGCCAGCAGGTGGGCCAGCCGGGCGGGTGTGTCCGGGTTGGACAGTTCCGCGATGGTGTAGCGCAGGCCCCCCGGCACCGCACGGCCGGTGTGGAACGCGTAGTAGTGGTGCAGCGACGAGGCGATCGACAGGTCGTTCATGCTGCGGAACTGGCTGGCCGCGGTTCGGCGGTACGGTTCGGGAAACGTCTGCTCGATCTCGTGGAGCACGCTGCGGCGCAGCGCGTGCGGCATGTGCTTCATCTTCTGGGTCAGCACCGTGCCAAACCGGTCGGCGATCAACGCCCGGTTGTTCTTTCCGGCCGCTGACGACGGGATGTCGTCGTCGGTGGGCGGGCCCGACGGCACCAGCGCCGGCGAGGGAAAGAACCGGGAGATGCCGTTGGCCAGGAAGAAGTCCTGGGGAAACACCTCGGTGCCGAGGAAGACGTCGTCGTTGAAGTACAGGAAGTGCTCGGCGAGGCCGTCGATGTGGTGCAACTGGCTCTCGATCGCGTGCGAGTTGTAGGTCGGCAGCGCGGTCGGATCGGCAAAGATCTCCCGGTGGCTGACCACCCGTAGACCCGGCGCGGTGTCGTCCAGCCAGGTCGGCACCTGGTCGTCGGTCACCAGGTAGATGTGGCGCACCCACGGCGCGAACAGGTTCAGTGAGCGCAGCGAGTAACGCAGTTCGTCCCGGCTGAGAAACCGCGCCGCGCTCGCCGCCTCGGCGTGGTACGGCACACCGGCCACCTCGGCCCGGCGGCGCAGCCAGGCCGGGTCGGCGCCGTCGACCCAGGTGTAGACGACGTCGATCGGGAAGGTGACGTCCTCGGGGAGGGGGGCGGCGAACTCCGGCCGGGTACGAACGGTCGCGGTGCTCGTGGGCGGGGCCAACGAGCTGAACAACGCCGGGGCTGCGGCGACCGCTGTCGCGGTCAGCGGCACCTCCTCCGTCACCCGGTTGCGCCGGGGCGCGACGAGCCGGCCGTCCCTCCGGGTCCAGAACTCCACGTCGCACCCGTACGCGTGCCCCAGCACCAGGAGCCGTCGGGGTTCCGTCCAGTACCAGGTCACCCGGAGCACCGACGTGGTGGACAAGTGCCGCCACACCGACCCCTCGAAACCCGGTTCGGGGGGCCCTTCCGGCTGGTCACCGGCCCCGAGGGCCGCGCTCACGTAGCCGGGAACCCGGGCGCAGGCCGTCGCCAACGCGGCCAGCACCCGGTCCCGGTCGACGGCGTCCACCGCGACCACGGAGGACTGGTTCGACACGCCACGAACGGTGAAGTGGGCGACGCCCGCCTCGTCGAGAGCTGCTATCACCGTCGACAGGTTCGCCTGTTGCGCCCCGAGCGGGGTGATGTCCCGGCGGACCCGCGCAACCCGAGGGGCACGGTCGGCGGTCACCATGATCCGGTCCGACTCGGCCAGCAGGTCGGGTTGCCGACGCGCCAGCCGCTCGGCCCGCCGCTCGCCCGCGCGATCGTCCCGTGAGGCTCGGGCGACCCACTGTTTCAGCTGGTGCCGGGTACGGGGGCTCACCTTCGTCGCGATCGCCCGTCGGGTCTGCGGGCTCAGCACCCGTCGGTAGACGTCGACGAACCGGGACGGCTCGGCGAGGGCCGGCTTGGTCGGCGGCGTACGCTTCTGCTCGGTCATCGCCTGTCCTTCCCTGCGTTCGCGCTCACGGACGGTCGATGACGACGATCGACAGCTCGCTGTCACGGGTGTAGTACGGGCGGACCCGTAGCAATGGCGCGGGATCCTCCTCGACGAGGTCCAGCCCTGGCTCGTCCACGAGGTAGATCTCGGGATAGTTGTAGATGAGCTTCTTGTCGACCACGTCATCGACGAGCAGACCCAACCGGACCTCACGGTCGGTGCCGGCCTGCGCCAGCCACAGATCCCAGTCCTCGTAGCGGCCCAGTCGCTGGACGGTCAGTTCCTCGACGGCGACATCGATGCGCAGGTGGCCGGTGCGGGTCGGCACCAGTGGCACGGAGACGGCCCCTTCGTGGTGGCCGCGTCGGCGCAGCATGGCCTGCTCCGGGACGCCGATGCCGGACCAGGCTATCTCGATCGACACCCGTTCGCCGCTGAGGGCGATCCGCCGCACCTCGGCGTGCTCCTCGCGCACCCAGCTGCGTACCGCCAGGAAGCCGTCGGCCGTTTGGTACGGCACGTGTGACCGGACCGCGTACCCGCCGGCCGGGTCGTCCACCGGTTGATGACCGCCCGCGAGGACCCGCGTGTCGATCCGGTTGGGACGCAGCCGGAGTCGCGCGCCGGTGGGTGGCTGGAGGTAGGCATTCCAGCGGCCCTCCGGCAACGCGTGCGCGGGCAGCACGGCCACCTGCTGGGCGGCGTCGTCCTGCGGCTCCAGTGGCACCTGCACCTTGTGCCCGGTGTCCCGGTCGCGCAGCAGCAGGTGTCCCCCGGCGGCGATACCCGGGGCGTCGATCCGCCAGCTGAGGCTGCGGTCCGGCAGCACCAGACAGTCCACCACCGGCCCGGCGGCCGGTGCGGCGGCCCGCCGCCGGATCGCCTTCTGCAACCGGGCGGAGGTGGCTCGGGCGTGCCGGATGCGGGCCAGGCGGACCAGGGCGCCCATACTCGCCCGGCGGGCCAGGTCGCTGCCGGCGATGCCGCGCAGGACCGGGTCACCCAACAGGCGGACCAGGTTGGGTTCCCGGATCAGCTCACCGCCACGAGCCAGGACCGACCGGCGGACCCGCGGTCCCTTGCCCGATCGAGCAGCCCGCGAGGACCCGCCGGGTGTCGGGCCTCGCTCGGCCAGCACGGCGGCACACCGCTGGGCGAAGGCCTCGGCGATCGTCTCCGGGTCGAAGCGGGCCGCGTTCACCAGTGCCACCTTGGCCAGCCGGGCCCGGAGGTCGTCGTCGTGCATCAGCGTCCGCAGCGCGTCGGCGTACGCGTCGACGTCGTTCATCGGGACCAGCAGGCCGTCGACACCATGCTGAATGATCTCCCGGGGGCCGACCGGGCAGTCGGTGCTGACGACCGGGAGGCCGAGCCGCATCGCCTCCACGATGGTCATGCCGAACGACTCACGCTCGGACGACACCGCGGCGATGGATCCCTTGACCCATTCCGTCGACATGTCCTCGCGCCGGCCCATCAACTGGACCTGGTCGGACATCCCCAACTCGCGGATCTGCGCGACCAGCGCCGGGCGTTGCGGCCCGTCGCCGTAGATCCGCAGTTTCCAGTCCGGGTGGTCGCCGGCGACCCGCGCGAAGGCGGCGATGAGCCGGTCGTACCGCTTGATCGGGTCGAGCCGCCCGGCGCTGACCACGATCCGGTTGCTCCCGCTGGCAGGCGGCACGGTGGGCCGGGGAACGCTGTTCGGCAGCGCCTCGACCCGGGTGTGCGGCACCGGATTGCCGGACCGGAACGCGGCGGCGTCGCCATCGGTCACGGTGAAGGCGAGGTCGATCCGGTCGTACGCGAGCCGGATGTGGTCCTTCAGCGCGTCGTCGATCAGATCCTGCGTCATGTGCTCCTGCGCCACCCGGACCGCGTGGTCGGGACCGTACCGCGCCACCGCCAGATTCAGGCCGGGCCGGGTTCCCACGATCACGTCGGCCCCGGTCGAGCGCAGGTATTCGATCACCCGCTCGTCGGTGAGCCGGCTGTACTGGGTGTGGAACTCCTCGCTCTCCGGCACCAGGAGGGACGGCTCCCGGTGCTGGGGATCGACCCGGTCGGGGCGACGTGGCCGGGTATCGACGAGCGGTACGAGCGCGATCCGCTCATCGATGGCGAACATCGGTCGGTCGAGCCGCCGGAACACCGAGGCGATCTCCACGTCGTGCCCCTGGCCCACCAGGGCGGTGGCCAGGTTCAGCACGGCCCGGTTGGTGCCGCCGACGCCGTACATGTTGTGGATGAGAAAGGCGAACTTCACCCGGAGGTCCTCAGCTCGTACGGACTCGGGACCGGGAAGTACGCCTCCATGAACGGTTCGAGGATGCTCATCTGGTGTTTCAGCTGCGCGAACGTCGAGTAGGCGTCGTTGATGCAGAAGGTGTCCCAGTCCCGTCGTGCCTCGGCCCGCCGCAGCCGCGCCTCAAGATCGGGCACCGCGAGCTGGACGTAGCCGTAGTTGACGTGGCCAGGCAGCGCGCGGCCGGTCAGGAACGCGTAGTAGTGGTGCAGGGAGTACGTGATGGTGAGGTCGTTGGCGCTGCGGAACCGGCTCCGCATGGTGGCCTCGTGCTCGATCGGGAACTCGCGTTCGATCTCGGCCAGGATGCTGCGGCGCAACGGGTAGGGCACGTGCTGGGTGCCCTGGGTGAGCGTCCGGCCGAACCGCTTCTCGATCAACGCCCGGTTGTTCTTGATCATCGCGTCCACCGGGGAGTCCAGGTGGGTGATCTCGCCGAGCGGGATCCGGTTCTGCGACAGGAAGAACTTGGTGTTGCCGTTGGCGAGGAAGAACGTCTGCGGTGCCAGTGGGCGACCGAAGAACATGTCGTCGTTGAGGTACAGGAAATGCTCGGCGAGACCGTCGATGCGGTGCAGCTGACTCTCGATCGAGCACGAGTTGAAGGTCGGCAGCGCGTCCGGGGCGGCGAAGATCTCCTCGTGGTTGACCAGGAAGATGTTGCCGGCGCTCAGGTCGAGCCACGCCGGCCGCTGGTGGTCGGTCACGATGTAGATGTTGCGGACCCACGGGGCGTTCAGGTGCACCGACCGTAGTGAGTACTTCAGCTCGTCACGGTTGATGTAGCGCGACTCGCTCGCCGCCTCGACGTGCAGCGACTCGCCGCGCACGCCCGCGCGGCGTTGCTGCCACTGCGGGTCCGCGCCGTCCACCCAGGTGTAGACCAGATCGATCGGGAAGTCGATGTCATCGGGGAGCAGCCGGTCGAACTCCGGCCGGCTACGCCGGGGCGGGTGCTGCTTCACCGGGGACGCCAGCCTGGTCAGCCGGTGCTCGCCCACCCGCACCGGCGTACCGTCCAGGGCCACCGCCCGCATCATCCGGTTCGGCCGGGGCGAACGCAGCACACCGGCGGCCCGGTCGGGCTTCCAGAACTCGATCTCGCAGCCGTACGCCGGGCCGAGGGTCAGCTTCAGGGTGGGGTCGACGCGGAACCAGGTCAGCTTGATCGCCCGTGCGGAGTACAGCTCCGTCCAGGCCTGGGTCTCCGACGCGTCCTTGAGGCCACCGACGATCGGCGGTCGGGGCAGCACCTGGCTCACGTAGCAGGTCGCGGCCCCACCGAGCTTCTCCAGCGCGCCCAGGGCGGCCACCCGATCGACCTCACTGACGCCGATCACGGGCGTCCGGTCGTCCATGCCCCGAACGAGGAAATAGTCCACCCCGTGCGCGTCGAGCGCACCACTCACCGCGTCGACGTTCCGCTGACGCCCCAGGATCGGGGTGAGGTCGGCATGGACGTGCGCGGTGCGACGGCCGCCGTCGACCAGGATCTCGCACAGGTCGGACACGTCGCCCGGGACTCGTCCCGGCGGGACGGACCGGCCCGCGCCGACGGGCCCGGGTGGTGCGACCGGCTGTCGCGGTACCGCCGGCATGTGGTTCACGGCACTTCCTTCGTGGAGGTCAGGGACGATCCGGAGCGGTTCGGCCGCAGGGCGAAAAGGCCGCCCGCCGTGGACACCGCCAGAACGACGGGTCGGCCGCTGTGGTCGACCTGGACGGCGTGGCCGCCAGCGATCGGCGTCGGCTCGCGGAGCCAGCGACAGGGCGTCGACCCGCCCGGATCCAGCCAGGCGACGCTGGAGCTGGACGCGTCGTCGCGGACCGCCAGCAGAACGGCGCCCGAGTCGGCCACATACCGGGCGGTCAGGGGGCCGGGGCCGCCGTGGCCGCCGAGGTCGGCGGCCGTCAACAGGTCCCACTCGCGGCCGGCGCCCCGGGTGCGGTACGACAACACCGACGCCGAGTTCCGCCGCCGGAACAGGAGCAGCCGATCGCCGTCCGGCAGCCGTAGCACGGCCGGTGGCCCCGCCGGTGGCTCGGTCTCCAGGAGCGTGTACTCGGCGGTGAGTTCCGGCACCGTGACCCGCCAACGGGCGGTTCCGGTGCGCCCGGCGGCAAGCACCTCCACGGTGTGGTCGTCCAGCGCGACGGCGGTCAGGCCGTCCTGGGTGTCCCAGCCGCCGAGGTCCTGCCACGGCGTCCAGGACGTCCCGTCGTGCAGTCGGGCGCTCAGTCCCTTGCCAGCGTTCCTGGCCAACAGCAGGATCCTGCCGCCCGGCAGGGCGACGGCCTGCGGCATGCCGATGTTCCGCCGCTTCGCGGGATCGCTGCGCCCGTTGGGGTTGCCAAGCGACTCCCACCGGACCTCCGCGTAGTCCCCGGAGGCCGGAAGCACGATCGTCCAGACGTCGCGGACGTGCCGGTCCGGCTCCGCGGTGAGCCCTTGCCGCACCGCGAAGAGCCGCCAGCCACCGTCGGGAGCCGCCAGCGCGGCGACGTGCGGCAGGAGTCGCGTACCGGGAACGCCCCGACCCGGGGCGAACCCACCCGACCTGGTCGCCCGCCAGTGCACCACCCGGCCACCCCGTACGGCGAAGGCGGACAACCGACCGTCGCCGCCCTGGACCGCCCAGGCCCGGGAGCCGGGATAGCGCAGGGTCGTGCCGGAGGCGTTCCCGGCGCCGATCGCGTCACCACCGACCTTGAGGTCGCCGTGGCCCACCGGACCGTCGGCGGGGCGGCGGTCAGCCCACCCGTAGACGTCCTTGTACCGCTGCTTGAGCGCCCGCCCCTTCGGGCTGAGGTTGGACGGCCACCGTCGGACGTAGTAGCCGCGGAACGCCTCGACGGAAGCGGCTCTGCCACCACCCTCGGCGAACCAGCGACGGGCCGCCTCATGGGCGAACAGCCCCGTGATGGTGTGGAAGATGTGGTCGGAGTAGTCGCCGGTGTCGGCGTGCTGTGGGTTCGCCTTGTTGTGCAGTTGCCGGTCGGGGTCCGGGTCCATCGTCCACAGCAGCGTCGGGTTGGCGTCGCGCAGCAGATGCAGCAGCGCCTCGACAAGGCTCTCCCGCGAGTAGTCGAAGGTCGCGGAGACCGGGGAGTCGGTCGGAATCATGGTGGGCGTACGGGCGGCCTCGCCGGTCCACAGGCGTGGCAGCGGGCCGGCGTCGGCCGGAGAACCTGGCGGCGGCGAACACCAGAGGTTGAGAGAGACGATCCGGATCTGCGGCGCGTCCACCAACGTCGACAGATCCGCCTCGATGCCGGACCCGACCGTGATCGCCGCACGGTGCCACTTGGCGCCCCGGTCGCCCAGGACCATGTCCCCATATGCGGCACGAAGTCCGTTGAACCGGGCGGCGGCGAAGCCCTCGAAGTCCACCGGCAGCGCGGCGTGCGCCGCGGTGCCACCCGGGGCGTTCCGTCCATCCGCCTCACCCGTGGTCAGGCAGACGGTCAGGTGCGCCTCGCTGTGTCGCAGCTGGCTGGCGAGCAACGGGTTCAGGAAGTACAGGTCGTCGTCCTGGTGGGCCATCACCGCCATGGACCGGGGCCGACCGGGGGACTGCCACCGCTGCCCGGCCTGTCGGGGCAGCGCCACGGCGCGCTTACCGAGCGCCCGCAACGGCGCGATCCAGCGATGCTGGTCAGATGTCACGTCACTCTCCGAGTCGGATCGGCGCGTCGGTGGCCGGCGGAGGGCCACTCGTTCGGGGCGAGGGCGGCCACGTGGCCGGCCTCGCCGTCGGTGGGACCTGCAGGATCACGGTGGTGCCCGGAGCCGGCTGCTGGACGCTGCGCCGATCGCCTCCACTCTTCCGCCACAGGGCGGTGGCCCCCAACCGTCGGCGCTCGGCAACCACATCGTCGGGCAGCTCGAAGGGCGCCGGGAAGGGCAGGTAGCGCGGCAGGAAGTCGGCCAGCATCTGCTCCTGGGCGGCCATCGTCGCCGGGTCCGAGTCGGTGTCGTTGAGGCAGAACACGTCACGGTGCCGGCGGGTCAGCAGCTCCGCGAGGCGCGCCGGGGTCGACGGGTGACCGAGGTCCGCGTACTCGTACTCGATGTCGGCCGGCACTGCCTGGCCGATCAGGTACGCCCAGTACTGGTGCAGCGACGAGGGGATGGACAGGTCGCCGTGGTGGCGGAAACGGTGCCGGGCCGTCGCGAGCACGTCGACCGGCAGCATGGCCTCGATCTGCTGCATGATGCTGCGCCGCAGGGCGAACGGCGTGTGCTTCATCTTCTGCGTGATGGTCACACCGAACTGCCGCTGGATGTGCCGGCGGTTGTTCTTGCCGGCGGCGTTCACCGGCGGGTCGCTGGGCTTCGCCTCGCCCAGCCCGAACTGCGCCGGCGAGAGGAAGAACTTGGCGATCCCGTTGGCGTGGAAGAAGTGCGTCGGCAGCAGCGGCCGGCCCAGGAAGACGTCGTCGTTGAGGTAGAGGAAGTGTTCGGCCAGGCCGTCGATGCGGTGCAGCCGGGACTCGATGGCGTGCGAGTTGAACGACGAACGTCCGCCGAGGTCGGCGAAGAGCTCGGCGTGCGAGATCACGGTGACCATCGGGTGGTTCGGGTCGAGCCAGCTGGGCAGCTGGCTGTCGGTGATCAGGAAGATCCGGCGGAGCCACGGCGCGAAGCTGTGCAACGAGCGCATCGAGTACCGCAACTCGTCGCGGTTGTGGTAGCGCGACGTGTTGGCCGCGATGGCGTGCAGCGGCCCGTCGGGGGTGCCGAGCGCGTCCATCTTGCGCTTGAGCCAGTCGGGGTCCGAGCCGTCCACCCAGGTGTAGACGGCGTCGATCGGGAAGCCCACCCGGTCCGGCGCCCGGACCGTGAGGTCACGGCGGGTGCGGTAGGTGTGGTCGTCCGCCTCGGGAACGAAGTGGCTGATGAGCGCCGCGGCGACCCGGACCTTCTCCGCCTCCGCGGGCGCCTCGTCGATCACCGCGTTGTGCCGGGGGGCGCGGACCACGTCGCCGTGCCGGGTCCAGAACTCGATCTCGCAGGCGAACTGCGCGCCGAGCACCACACCCGCCCGCACGTCGGTCACCGGGAACCAGACCTGGATCACCTCGGTCGGAGCATCGTCGGGCCGGTCCCGACCGGGCTGGACGGTGAGCGTCCGGACGTGCGCCCCGGACAGCGTCGGCGCGGACTTGACCAGGCGACGCACGGCCGGCCGCTGATCGTCGAGGACGGCCACCGTGCTCCGCAGGTGGTCGTCGTTGCGGATGCAGTGGTAGTCGATGCCTGCCGCTTCCAGGGCGGCGGTGACGGCGGTGAGGTTGCGGTGCCACAGCTGCAACGGCGTGGCCGTGTCGACCACCTCGGCCCGGGTCCGGACACCGCCGTCGGCCACGGTCACCAGGGCACCCGACGGATGCACGGTGTCGCCGCCGCGCCGCCGGGAGAAGGCCTGCACGAGGCCGATCCGGCGGTGGGCGGGCAGTAGACCCAACAGGCGTCGCCGTACGGGCTGGGGCAGCAGTCGGTAGATCTTCAGGGCAATCATGCGCCGGGCCGTTCGCTGGGAACGGCCACCTCGTCGGCGGCCACTGTCAGCCCTGCTGGTGGGTAGCGGCGTGGAACCCCACTCGCGCTGAAGCAACACACACTCGTGCAGCCATCACTGCATGCCCTTTCACAGTTCCCCCGTGGGCACCGCGTGGGATCCGGCACCGGCTGCGTGCCGCGCTGCGGCGGCTGTCGGCGGGCACCGAATCTCCGGGCCGGCTCGCGCGCTCTCCCATTCAGCGGGACAGACGGTGGCCGCCGCAGTTGCCCGGAGCGGTGCGTTTACTGCGGAAAATCAAACAACCACAGGTTCCACAGCCGACACACAGAGGGACGTCCCATAAGTACGCTCCGCCCCGATTCGCGAAAAAAATACTGGCCATTCGGTCGGTACGACAGCACCGGTACGGCCAACTGAAGGTGGCCGTGCGATTCTGCCCAACCGACTGCCGAACGGCTACGTGGTGAACGCCGATCCTCACCTGGCAGAGTGGCGGGGTGACCGAGACCGAACCCGCCGCGACCCGGGTGCTGCACCCGCCGGTCGGCTATCGGCTGGCCGCGTCGGTCCGCGCTCTGACCTTCAGCCCGTACGACCCGTGCGCCCGCATCGCCGCCGGCACCTTCTGGTGGGCGACCCGCACCCCCGACGGCCCGGCCACGCTCTCACTGCGGCCGGCCGGCGGTGAGCTGCTCGCCGAGGGCTACGGGCCGGGCGCCGAGCACGTGGTGGCTCGGGCCGACGCGATCGCGGGGCTGCGCGACGACCTGACCGGCTTCGCCGAGTTGGCGGCGGCGCACCCGCTCGTCGCCCGACTGGCCCGGGAGCACCAGGGACTGCGAATGCCCACCACCGGGCAGGTCTTTCCCCGACTGTTGCGGGCGGTGTTCGAGCAGAAGGTCACCGGCAAGGAGGCGTACCGGGCGTACTCGGCGACCGTGCGGCACTTCCGTGAGCCGGCCCCCGGCCCGCTGCAACCGCTGCTGCTGCCGCCGGAGGCCGCCGCGGTGGCCGCCACCCCGTACTGGGTGTTCCACCCGTTCGGCGTCGAGCAGCGCCGGGCCGACACGCTGCGCCGCGCCGCCGCGCTGGCCGACCGGCTGGAGCGCTGCGCCGACGCCACCGAGGCGACCCGTCGACTGACCGCCATCGGAGGCATCGGCCCGTGGACCGCCGCCGAGGTGGTCCGGATCGCCTACGGCGACCCGGACGCGGTAAGCGTCGGCGACTACCACATCCCGAACACGGTGGCCTGGGCGCTCGCCGGCGAGGCACGCGGCGACGACGCCCGGATGCTGGCTCTGCTGGAGCCGTTCCGGGGCCACCGGGGCCGGGTCTGTCTGCTGCTGGAGGCCGCCGGCATCCAGGCGCCGAAGTACGGCCCGCGTGCCCCGATCCGCTCGTTCGCCCGGTTCTGACCAGCCCGCCCGGCGCGCACCGGTCGGCGATCACCGGCCAGCGTACGGGCCACGGTCGGGCCGCCCGTCGGTGCCGGCGACGGCTGTGGTGTGCTGCCCCGATGAGCGCCGAGGCCAGCATCGTCCCGGCAGGTGCCGCGGACGCCGGTGAGATCCTCACCGTGCAGCGCGCCGCGTACCTGACCGAGGCACAGCACTACACCGATCCTTTCCTGCCGCCGCTGACCGAGACGCTGGACGAGGTCCGGGCAGCGTTGACCGGCCCGGCCACCGTCCTCGCCGCCCGGCTGGGGCACCGGCTGGTCGGCTCCGTCCGCGCCCACCTGGACGGGGACACCGCGCACATCGGGCGGCTGTCGGTCGCCCCCGACCAGCAGGGTCAGGGCATCGGGGGTCGGCTGCTCGCCGCGATCGAGGCGGCCTGCCCACCCGAGGTGGCCCTGTTCACCCTCTTCACCGGCGCGGACAGCGCCCGCAATCTCCGGCTCTACGAGCGGCACGGCTATCGGGTCGTGGCGCACCGGCCGGACCCGAACGGCATCCAACTGGCGGTGCTGGAGAAACCCGCCGTGCTGGACGGGCCTGCCGTCAGCCCTCCTCGCTTCGACGCTTGAGGCCGTCAGCCTCCAGCCGCAGGTAGTGGCGAAGCAGACCGCCGTAGAGCCAGCCGACCGGCCCGGCCAGCAGCCCGGACTGGGCGATCGCCAGCTCGACCCGGGTGCCGCCTCCCAGCAGCGGCGACAACCGGTGCTCCCCGCGGGTGTGCACTCCGGGGGTGTCGGAGACCCAGGTGAACTCCCGCCCCTCGGTCAGCTCGGTGACCCGCCACACCGCCGGTCGCAGCTTCGGTTGGGTCACCCGGGCGGTCGCGCCGACGGCGAGGGGGCCTGACTCGCCCCGTTCGATGTGGCTCACCGAGGCCGTCCACTCTGGCCACCGCCGCACATCGACCAGCACCTCCCAGACCCGCTGCGCATCGGCGGCGATCTCCGTACCGGCTTCGAACCGCATCACGTCTCCTCCCCGGCGGCACCGCCCGGCGTCGCCGCGCGATGGGGACGAGGCTGCCGGGCACATCGTGACGCGCGCATCCACCGGCCCGCCAGCTTCGGGCGCGGACCCGCCGACACCTCGCGCGGGTCAGGCGGCTTCGCGCAGGTCGGCCAGGCTCAATGGGGTACGCCGGGCGAGCAACTCCTCCAACTCCGGCACCGAACCGACCTCGCCGAGCACATTGCGGCCACCGCCGAACCGCTCCGGGTATCGGCGGGTCAACCGGTAGCGGTAGCGGCCCCGGATCAGCTCGACGCTCACCCGCCACCGCCCGCAGCAGTCACAGACCCACTCGGACATCTCACGAAAGTAGCTCTGACCTGCGCTTATCTGATTCACCCGGTCGGGACGAGCGGCGCTCGGGCGGACACGCCGCCCCCGCGTGCACCGTGATGTGCCTCACGACTGTCGGTACCGTCTGATTGACTGGCGCCGTGGACCTGCCGATCAACCCGCCGGTCGAGCCGATGCTGGCCAAGAGCGTCTCCAAGCTGCCCACCACCGCCGGGCTGACCTACGAGCCCAAGTGGGACGGGTTCCGGTGCATCGTGTTCCGCGACGGCGACGAGGTCGAGCTGGCCAGCCGGGGCGGCAAGTCGATGACCCGTTACTTCCCCGAGGTCGTCGAGCAGGCCCGCCGGCAACTGCCCGCCCGGTGCGCCGTCGACGGGGAGCTGATCGTGATCCGGCGCGACGGACCAGCCGGCCAGCCCCGGCTGGATTTCGAGCTGCTGGCCCAGCGCATCCACCCGGCGGCGTCCCGGGTGAAGCTGCTGGCCGAGACCACCCCGGCCGACTTCGTCGCCTTCGACCTGCTGGCCATCGACGACGAGTCGCTGCTCGACCAGCCGTACCCGCGCCGCCGGGAGCGGCTGGTCGAGGCCCTGGCCGGGGTCCGGCCGCCGGTGCACGTCACCCAGGTCACCACCGATCCGGACACCGCACGCCGCTGGTTCGACGTCTTCGAGGGCGCCGGGCTGGACGGCCTGATCGTCAAGCCGGCCGACCTGCCCTACGAGCCGGGCAAGCGGTTGATGTTCAAGGTCAAGCACGCCCGCACCGCCGACGCGGTGGTGGCCGGCTTCCGCTGGCACAAGTCCGGCCCGGTGGTGGGCTCGCTGCTGCTCGGTCTCTACGACGACGCCGGTCTCCTGCACCACGTCGGCGTGAGCGCGTCGTTCACCATGGCCCGCCGCGCCGAACTGCTCGACGAGCTGGCACCGTACCGGGACACCGGTGGCGAGCACCCGTGGGTGCACGGCGACCACGAGCGCGGCCAGCGCATCCCGGGCGGGGTGAGCCGCTGGACCGGCACGAAGAACCTGGAGTGGGAGCCGCTGCGCCCGGAGCTGGTGGTCGAGGTGGGTTACGACGCGATGGAGGGTGAGCGCTTCCGGCACACCGCGCGGTTCGTCCGCTGGCGGCCGGACCGCGATCCCCGCTCCTGCCGCTACGACCAGCTCGACCGCCCGATCCGCTACGACGTGGACCAGGTGCTGCGCGGCGACCCGACGACCACCGTGGACCGAGCCTCCACCGGCCCGGCGTAGCCTGGCTGTCGACCCGACCTCGGAGGATCACGTGACCCGCACCGCCGACCAGCCGTGGATGGCGACCAGTCGCCGGGTCCGTCGCAGTCTCGCCGCCTTCGTGGTGGCGGCGCTGCTGACCGCCGGCTGCACACTGCCGGCGTTCGCGCCGCGCACCGAGGTGCAGGGCGAGGCGGCGCCGGCCGGCAGCTCGGCGACCTGGCGGCCCTGCCCGGAGGTGGCCGAGGACCTGGTCGGCCGCGGCGCGCCGGACATGCGCTACGAGTGCGCCCGGATCGCGGTCCCCCGGGACTGGGGCACCGGCACCGGAGCGACCGCCGGGCCGGGCGCCGGGCAGACCTTCGAGATCGCCCTGCTGCGGGCCCGGTCCACCAAGCAAAGGGACCGGATCGGCTCGCTGGTCGTCAACCCCGGCGGTCCGGGCGGCTCCGGCGTGGACACCGCCGTCTACCTGTCGTTCGGTCCGCAGTTCGGTGGTCTGCCCAACTCGGTGACCGAGCGATTCGACATCGTCGGCTTCGACCCGCGCGGCGTGGCCCGTTCCAGCCCGGTGAAGTGCATCTCCGACGCCGACCTGGACGCCAGCTTCGGCTACGACCCCGATCCGGCGAGCCAGGCGTCGTTCGACGGTTTCGTCGGGCTGAGCCAGCGGATCGGGCGCGGCTGCGGCGACCGCTACGGCGACCAGTTGCCGCTGTACGGCAGCGAGCAGGCCGCCCGGGACATGGACGCGGTCCGGGCCGCCGTCGGCGACGACAAGCTCACCTACCTGGGCTACTCCTATGGCACGCTGCTCGGCGCCATCTACGCCCAGCTCTACCCGCAGCGGGTGCGCGCGCTGGTGCTCGACGGCGCCGTCGACCCGCAGCAGCGGCTGGTGGCCGGCTCGGAGAGCCAGGCACGCGGCTTCGAGCGGGCGTTCGACAACTTCAGCCGTTGGTGCGCCGCGAACGCCGCCCGCTGCCCGATCGCCCCGAACGCCCGCGCGGCGGTCACCACGGCCATCGACAAGGCCAAGGTCTCCCCGGTACGCGGTGACGACGGGCGCGAGGCCACCGCCGGCTGGGTCTTCTACGCGGTCATCTCGTCGCTCTACACCGAGTCGGGCTGGCAGGAGTTGGCGCAGGCCATCGACCGGCTGGCCGAGGGCGACCCGAAGGACGTGTTCCGGCTCGCCGACTCGTACGCCGGCCGGGAGAGCGACGGGCACTACTCCAACCTGTTCGACGCCAACCTCGCCATCAACTGCGCCGACGAAACCGAGAAGCCGAGCCGCGACGAGATCCGCCAGTTGCAGTCGGAGTGGCGCACGAAGTACCCGCTGTTCGGGCCGGCGCTCGCGGTCGGCATGTTGAGCTGCGTCGAGTGGCCGGGCGGGCGTGACCCGTACCCGACCGGCCAGGCCAACGGCGCGCCGCCGATCGTGGTGGTCGGCACTACCGGCGACCCGGCGACGCCCTACGAGCAGACCCCGCGCCTCGCGTCGATGCTGGGCGTCGGTCGGGTGCTCACCTGGGAGGGCGAGGGGCACACCGCGTACCCGCAGACCTCCTGCATCACCAACGCGGTCGACGCGTACCTGCTCGACCTGACCGTCCCCCGGGACGGCCTGCGCTGCCCGGCCCGCTAGCGATCCGCAGATTGGTCAGCAGACCGGAAACCGTCAGCCGGATGTCGCGAGAATCCGACTAACCTCCTGCTGATTTTCGGCCCAAACACGGATCGATGGGGGCATGAAACCTATCGCGCCCCAGACTCCAGACAGGAACACATAGGCCGATTGCCCGCTGAACCAGTATGTGTGTGCACCGCCTGCCTCCGGCACTCGCCGAAGCCGAAACGGACTCGCCTCGATTAGCTCGACAGCGCCTCGAAGGCGATCCAGCCCTGCAAGGTGCATAGTGCCGGTCGCCGGCTGTTGCTCGGCGAGTTCGAACATGGAATCGCATTCAATTAACGAGTCAAGCGATGGGAACTCCGGCACCTCGTGGTAATCCACGCCAACGATCACCACTCCGTCGGCTGAGAGACAGGCACCCGCAGGTGATCCGGTCTGCACCGCATACAGGATCTCAAGCTCCTCCGTCGGATCCTCTGGCTCGCAGACCGGCGTGAAGAAGACGTCGGAGTCAAATAAGCCACTCGTGTAGGTGAGCCCTCCATAGCGTTCCTGGACAAACTCCAGCGTTGAAACGATCTTACTGTTCGGCTGAACGTAGACGGCACGGATCTCTTGGTCAAGATCGGCGCCAACAAGACCTCGATCAAAATCTTCACGGCGCGAACACCTACGCAGAAAATCCTGGGCGCGCTGGGTCAACCCTGCTGGATTCTCACCGACGTAGTCGACCATTAGAGCACCTCCTATACGGTCGCACGAATCAGATGCCTCCGACACGTCCCGGCACATACTGCGGTACCGTATTCGTCGCCGACGACCGCCGCAACGGCACCGGCGGCAACCGCCACCACCTGGGCCGGGGGTGGCAGCACCGCCGCCACCATGGCTATCCCGCCCGCGACCGCGGAGATGGTGCCCGCGTTGTCGGCCACGGTCTTGACCGCCGACCTGGCGGTGTTGACCACCGCGTTGGCGGCTCGGCTGGCCGCATTCTTGATCTTTCCGAAGAAGAGGCCGTCGTGCCAGACGGGTACGACGTGCACACTGATCTGGCCGACGCGGAGCTCACGGTCAAGGAGCCGTCTCGAAGGACCGCGCAGTGGCCGTCTCCTCAGGCAACACGGCCACCAGGGGCAAGTGGTACACCAATTCCCTGGACGCAACCTCGGACGTCAAGGTTGATCGGCAGTGAGCGCAGCGATCGCAGCTGTTACCTGAGGGATCGCGAATAGCGACTCCAAGACCTGGATGCAACTATTGCCCTGCGCAACCAAGCCGCGCAATAGTTCAAAGGCCATCGCAACTTCGGGTGAAGCGACCGGGGGGCGCGCCTGAACGGAGAGCGGCTCCCCATTGAGCTGGGACCGAACAGATCTGGCGCTATGAACGACGCGGAGGCTCAGGTCAGCGTACGAGAGGCCGTACCGTTCAAGTACGGTCCGGGAGTTGTGCAGCTCCTCCGGTTCAGAAATTTTGCTCAATGCCAACTGATGGAAAATCGAAGCTGCGCCGAGCACGACCTGCTCCGCCTGAACACCCGCAGAGCCCTCTCGGACAGCCTGCCGGGTAGCCTCACCCTCCAGCGTTGAGAGTAGACCAAAGCTCCGCCCGTTGACCTTTCTCGAAACTACGTGGATGGGCCAACCCAGAAAGCGGCTCATCATATTCACGCGCAGTACGCCCGTCATCTCCAGCGAATCTATCGCAGGTGCCCATGGACGCTTGCCCTGGAATGGCTCGAGACGTCCCACCTTCAACAGTAGATCACTGCGATTGATGCCACTGCGCGCCAAGAACGCACTCGCCGTCGTCCCCTCGCTCATGAGAAGTGCGGTCAATACTTCGCGGTCGCCAACCCATGGGATGCCTCGTTCCTCAGAAGTTGATCGGGCGTCGGCCAGAACTTTCACGGCTCCTGCCGTCCAAGTGGGCAACACCGCAACATGTCGACCAGTTAGGGAATCTGCACTCTCGTGTGCAACCTCGCGAAGGATGGAACGAGCTTCATGAACGGAGAGTGGGTGCGCACTTCCTAGCCCCTCCTTGCCGTCGAGCTTCCGATCCACCGAATCCAGGAAATCGGACTTCAGGATGAGCTTAAGTAGAGGTATCTCACCCCCCATCCTTCGACAGTACTCGAGCAACATGTCACCCGATCCGACATATTCTTGACCGCCATGAGCCGCCCCTCTAAAGGCTGGCGAAAGGATCGCCATAACCGTCCACGAGGAGTAGTCGAGAACGTCCATCTTTGACACCCGTCGTCACGCCCGCGCCAAACCTTGGATATTTATAACCAAGTTCGTCGACCTTAAGGGAAAACTTACGCGGTGGTGGTGACCCCACCGCGGGCGTCAGTCGCGCTCGTGATCCGCCCGAGCCCGTCGTGGCTAATACGGGAGATGACGGTGTAGACAGGCCCGCCATTCCACGTGTCGAAGGTCTCCTCGCGGGTCACCATGCCCTTACTCGGGGTGGCGCCGTGGACGTCCGAAGCGTCGTGGTAGGTCCGGACATCGGAGATGACATCGACTGGCCGGGCGGGCGTTTCGCCGCATGTCTTGGCGACGGTCTCCACCCGGGACACCGCCGCGCGGATCCACGCGGTGCCGTTCTTGACGTACGTCGTGCGGGTGCAGGTCTCGTCGCCGGTACGGGCGGTGTCACCCAGATCAGACACCGTCCCCGGTTGGCCCTCACTGTCATAGGTGGTGCGGGTCTCGGTCCGCGCCCACACGTTCGACGCGAGCAGCTTGCGGGTCTTCTCCATGGACGGTCCGGTGAGGTACGCCCGGTCGGTGCCACCGGAGTGGCTGCGCGCGGCTGTCTGGCGGGTCCAACACTGCGAGGTGGACGCCTCGACAACCGCCGACCCGTCGAAGGACGCCTCCTCGGGCGGAGCGCCGGCCAGCGCCGCATGGTACGAGAACGTGTTGCCCTCGGAATCGGACACCTGTACGTCGCGCCGGCCACCGCCTGGCAACGGCTGGTCGTGCAGGCCGCGGTGGGAGCGCTTTCGAGTGGTCAGCGGTACGCCCCGACCCGGCTCGCCGACCTTGGTGACCACCTGGGAGTAGCCGCACCACTGCCCGTTGTTGGCACCGGCCATCCGCCCTTCGACCATCTGTGACGAGTAGTCCAGTGACATCTCGGGCAGCGGGCCCTCTGCCGGCGGCAGGCGCGGCGGGTTGGAGTAGGCGAACGCTCCGGAGCTGTCCCCGCAGTCCATGAACCCGATGCCTTTAGGTCCGTGGCCTTGTAGTCGCCCTCGTCCGAGGACTCGTCCGCGGTGATGGCGAAGACCATCGGTGAGGTGCAGGAGAGGTCGACCTTGGCCGACAACGCACTGGTGGCCGGGTCGTTGGCCACCTCAACCGGATCGGTCACCTGGCACTCCGACAGCTGCGGGGTCGTCGCCCGCACAGGCCGGCAGCCGCGTGAGGGTCAGCCGCTCAGCCCAACCCGCGCGCCGTAGATCTGTCGGATCTCGGCGTAGTCGAAGGCCGCCCCGACCGTCCCTGCGTCGCCGTTCACCACGACCACGGGCCGCTGACCCCGAGCCGGCGGGAGTGCTGCTCTAGCAGGCCAGCCAGGGCCGGCTCGATCCCCGTCGCTGTGGGATTCTCACCCGATGACCGACGTGATCTTCCGGGAGGCGGTCCGGGCCGACCTGCCCTCCGTCATCGCCCTGCTCGCCGATGACATCTTGGGCAAGGCCCGCGATTTCACCGAGGTCGACGACGCGTACGAGAGGGCGTTCGCCGCCATCGACGCGGACCCGCGCAACCAGCTGATCGTCGCAGAGCAGGACGGTGACCTGGTCGGCTGCCTGCAGATCACCTACATCCCCGGGCTCGGTCGGCACGGCGCCGAGCGGTCCCTGATCGAGTCGGTCCGGGTCCGCTCCGACCGCCGCAGCCAGGGGCTCGGCCGTGAGCTGATGGCCTGGGCGATCGACCAGGCCCGGCAGCGCGGCTGCGCCCTGGTCCAGCTCACCACTGACAAGACCCGCGACGACGCGCACCGCTTCTACCTGGGCCTCGGCTTCGTGGCCAGCCACGAGGGCATGAAGCTCGCCCTCTGACCGACCGGGGTCCGCGGAGCGCGGAGCGCGGAGCTGCGTCCTTGGGCGGCCCCCGTACCACCATGTCGCAGACGCTTTGGAGCTGATGTCGTAAACAAGTCAGCGCACCGATCCGTTTACGACATCAGCTTCAAAGCGAGCGCGGACCACCACCTCGCCTACTGCGGCCGAGCTGTGCGAGGCCGGCGCAAGCCCCGACGCCACAGCGAGCCCCAACGCCCAGCAAGCCCCGCCGCACAGCGAGGGCCCGCCGCACAGCGAGGGCCCGCCGCACAGCGAGGGCCCGCCGCACAGCAAGCCCGACGCCACAGGGAGCCCCCTCGCACAGCGAGGGCCCGTCGCGAAGCGCCCTGGCGTGCGGCAGCCGTCCGTCCGGCAGCGGTCAGCCGTCGACCAGGCGGCCGTCGCGCAGGGTGAGCACCCGGTCGGCCAGGTCGATCAGGGCGGGGTCGTGCGTGGCCACCAGTGCCGTCATGCCTCGGGCGTGCACCACCGCGCGCAGCAGATCCATGATGGACCGTCCGGTCTCCGAGTCGAGCTGACCGGTGGGCTCGTCGGCGATGAGCAGGTCCGGCTCGTTGGCCAGCGCGCGGGCGACCGCGACCCGCTGCTGCTGCCCACCGGAGAGCTCGTAGGGGCGCTGCGCCGCGTGCCCGCCCAGGCCGACCAGTTCCAGCAGCACCGCGACCCGTTGCTCCCGCTCCGCGGCCGGCACCTGTGCCAGCCGCAGGGGCACGCCGACGTTCTCGGCGGCGGAGAGGATCGGCACCAGCCCGAAGGTCTGGAACACGAACCCGACGATGCCCCGGCGCAGCCGCAGCAGTTCCGCCTCGCCGGCCGCGGTCACCTCGTGCCCGGCCACCACGACCTGACCGCTGTCCGGCCGGTCCAGCCCGCCGATCAGGTTCAGCAGCGTGGTCTTGCCCGCCCCGGATCGGCCGCGGATGGCGACCAGCTCACCGCGGTTGGCGCTGAACGAGACGTCCCGCACCGCGTGCACGGCGCGCTCGCCCCGGCCGAAGGTGCGGCTCACATTGCTGACCCGGACAACCTCGCCGGGGTGCGCCGTGGACGCACCGCCGAACCCGGCCGCTCCCGTCACCATCATGTCCCGACGGCTCACGCCCGTGCCTCCCGATCGTCCGTGGCCCGGTCACCGGGCCGTACCTGCACATGGTCAAGCTCCAGGTCGAGCCGAACCCGTTCCTTCATCGAGAGCGCGTCGACGAACGCGGCCGGCAACTGCATCCGACCGTTGCGGTCGAGCACCGCGTACTCCTCGCTGACCAACTCGGTGTTGCCCTCCGCGTCGATCCGGGCGGTCCGGCGTACCTCGGAGGCGGTCCGGCCGTCGCGGATCGCGACGGTCCGGCGGACCTGCGTGGCGACGGCGTGGTCGTGGGTCACCACCACGATGGTGACGCCCAGTTCGGCGTTGATGGCGCGCAGCGCCGCGAAGACGTCCGCGCCGGTCGCCTCGTCCAGCTCACCGGTCGGTTCGTCGGCGAAGAGCACCTCCGGGTCGTTGGCCACCGCCACGGCCACCGCGCAACGCTGCTGCTCACCGCCGCTGAGCTGTCCCGGCCGCCGCTGCGCGCAGTAGCCCACGCCGACCATGTCGAGCAGTTCCCGGGCCCGCTTCCGGCGGGCCTTGCGACTGAGCTTGCCAGCCAGCTGCATCGGCAGCTCGACGTTCTCCAGCGCGGTGAGGTACGGCAGCAGGTTGCGGCCGGTCTGCTGCCAGACGAACCCGACCAACTCCCGCCGGTAGCTCAACCGCCGCTTGGCCGACAGCGAGAGCAGATCGTAGTCGGCCACCCGGGCGATGCCGGCGGTCGGCGTGTCCAGGCCGGAGAGGATGTTGAGCAGGGTCGACTTGCCCGAACCGGAGGCACCGACGATCGCCACCAGCTCGCCCCGGTCGATGACCAGGTCGAGGCCCTGCAGGGCGACGACCTCCACCCCCTCGGTCTTGAAGATACGCACCAGGCCGTCGCAGACGATGTGGCCGCGCAGTCGGTCCTCCCCGCCGGCCCGCTCGGCGGCCCGTTGTGCGGCCCGCTGCTGTAGGACGGCCAGGTCCGGCATCGGTGCGGTCTGGGCGGTAGCGGTCATCTCAGCTCTCCTCTCCGAGCCGGAGCACCTCACCGAGGCGCAGCCGGCGGTTGTTCAGGGCTTCGACGACGACCGCGAAGCCGAGGGCGACCGCCCCGAGCGCGAACACCGCGACGACGAGACCGGGCTCGAAGGCCACCCGGACCGGTACGCCGCCGGTGAACGCGGTCAGGCCGAGCACCGGGTTGAGCAGCAGGGGCAGCACCGCCCCGACGAGCGCGCCGGTCAGCACCGACGTGCCGACCAGCGGGGCCAACTCGACGAGCAACAGCCCTCGCCACTGTCGGCGGGACAGGCCGAGGGTCCGCAGCCGGGACAGCACCTGACCGCGTGCTCGCGCGCCGGCGAGCACGGTGAACGCGATGGCGAGCAGCCCGAGCGCGGTGCCGCCGGCGGCGCCGGCCGCGAAGCCGAAGGCCAGCACACCGTTGGCACCACCGTCGCCGAGGTCCCGCCGGACGCCGTCGCGGGTGTCGACCGTCACGCCGATGTTCCGTTGCAGGCCGGTCACCGTTCCGTCGCGCTGGTAGCGGTCCTGCCCCTGGTCGCCGACTTGGCGCAACACCTCCGCGTCGAGCCGGTCCCCGGCGACCAGCAGGCTGGTGGGCACGGGCTCGGTGTTGCGGGCTGGCAGCGCCTGCCAGGGCAGGATCACGAACCGGCTGGTGCTCTCCGACAGCAGCGGGAAGCTCTCCTGCGAACCGGCGACCCGGAACTCGTACCGCTCGCCCTGCACGGAGACGAACGCCGAACGGTCCAGGCCCGCCCGGGTCAGGTCGGCGGCGACCGCCGGGGAGACGATGGCGGGCAGCGGTCCCGCAGCGGGCTGGGCGCTCGGCAACGCGGCCGGTACGGGCAGGTCCACACCGGACTCCCGGCTCACCGCGCTCAGACCCGAACTGTCCACCACCAACACCGCCACCGGAGCGACCCGCGCGTCGGTGCCGAGTGCGTCGGTGGCCAGCCGCTGATCCGGCTCGTCCAGCAGCCGGGTGACGGCCCGAACCCCGGGCAGCGCACTCAGCGCGTCGAGGGTGTCCGGGGCGAAACGTTCGCCCCGGACCACCGCGTCGCCGGGAACGATCCGCTCGACGGCCCGGTCCCGGCTCGCGTCGACACCGGCGGCGACGACGGCGCAGAACGCCGCCGTGCCGATCGCCAGCACCACGACGACCAGCGGGGCGGCCACCGCGGAACGGCCGGCCCGCGCGGTGCCGAGGAACGTCACGCTGCCCCGGGTCCGCGCGGCGAGCCGGCTGACCAACCGCAGAGGCCAGGGGTACGCGCGCAGCGCGAGCACCGCCGCGGCGATCGCGAGCAGCACCGGCACCGACACCAGCAGCGGGTCCACCTCGCCGAGGGTGAGGCCACGTCGGCGCAGCAGCACCGCCGCGAGCCCGGCCAGCAGCAGGAGGAAGACCTCGATGGTGAGCCGGCGCGCTGACGGGCGGAGCCGGACCAGGTCCCGGCGGGCCGCCCCTCCGGTCGGCACGGCCAGCGTCGCCAGCGGCAGCGCGAGGGTGACCAGCACGGTCGCCGCGGCGGCATACGGCGCGGTCGAGTCCGGGGCACCGGGGAACAGGGTGCCCAGCCACCAGCCCAGCGCGGCGGCGACCGGCACCACCAGCAGCGACTCGGCGAGGCTGCGCCGGGCGCCGGCGGTGGCCGCACCCCCTCGGGCGCGCAGCAGCACGAACTCCGCGCGGCGTCGGCGGGTGGCGAGGGTGGCCGCGAGCACGATCAGCCCGGCCAGGGTGGCGAGCACTCCGGCCGCGATCACCGCGAGCAGGGTCCGGGCGGCGTTCAGCTGGGCGGCGAACGCCCGCAGCGGCACGTCGAAACCCTGGGTCAGGGTGAGGTCCGACGGGGTGCTGCGCTGCATTGTCTGTAGGCCGTCGATCAACTGGTCCAGGTCGCGTGCGTCGATGGAGTCGACGCCGAGTCGGTACCGCCATTCGGACCGAATCGGCCAACCCTCCGCGGCCCGCTTGTTGAAGACCGACTGGGCGACCATGCCGACGACGATCTTCGGCTGGCCATCGCCGATCGGTTCGGTGATCCGCAGCGCCGGCGGCAGCCCGTCCCACATGCCGTTCGCTCGGTCGGTGGGGCGGAACAACCCGGCCACCAGCACGGGAGACGGATCGATGATGTTGCCCTTGGCGTCGGTGTGGCCGATGCGCAGTTGGCTGCCGGCCCGCAGGTTGAGCTTGCCGGCCACGTCGACATCGAGTGCCACCTCGATCGGCCGGCTGGGAACGTACGTCTCGCTCGGCCACGCCCCCTCGACGAGGGTGCTGCTCTCCTTGTCCTGGATGCCGGGCATGACCCGCAGGCCCAGGTCGACCAGCAGTTTGCCGGCCACGAGGTCCGGGCCGGCCACCCGGGCCGGTGGGATCTCCACGCTGTGCCAGCGCTCGGTGACCGCCGAGCCCACCTGCGGCGGCATCTGCTCCGCCAGGTCGTCGAACCGCTCGCGAGCGGCTCCCGTGGCGGTCTTGATCGAGTTAAAGGGCGTCTCGCCAGTGGAGTACGAGATGTCTCGGCGGGCGGGCAGCTCATTGTTCAGCTGCGCCCGCAGACCCTGTTCAGCGAGCCGGTTGACGAGCCGGGGCACCCCGCTGACCAGCAGCGTGACCACCAGGGTCAGCACCGCCAGAAGCAGGAACTGCCCGCCGTACGCCCGGACCCGCCGGGCGGCCGCGCCGACGCTCATCGTTCTCCCCCGATTCGCAGCTGCACCGCCGCCACCCGCTTGCGGATGCCGGTGGCGATGAACGCGCTGAAGGCGAGCGCCGCCAGCAGTAGACCCACCGCGGTCAGGCCAATCGGCACCCAGGGCAGCACGAACGTCGCCGCGGGCACCGGCCGACCAGCGGCCGGGGTGAGGATGACCAGGGGGGCCATGGTGGCCCCCACCGCGGCGCCGAGCAGCAGCCCGACACCCACGCCGATGCCGGCCAGGAAGGACTGTTCGGCCAGCAACGCCCGCGCCAGCAGCCGGGGTGTCGCGCCGAGGGTGTGCAGCACCGCGAACTCGCCGAGCCGGCGCCGGGCGGTTGCCCACACGTCCACCATCAGCCCGACGAGGGCGAGCAGCACCGCGCCGAGCGCGGCGGCGAGCATCCCGGTGCGGGAACCCTGCCAGTACGGGTCGTCGGCGGCCGACTCGATCACCGCTTCCCGGTTGAGCACGGTGACACCCGGCAGTTCGCTGGCCGCCCGTGCGGCGGCTGTCGCGTCGCCAGCACCGATCCACCACTCCGGCACCGGACGTATCGTCCCGCCAGCGGCGATCAGCGCGTCTGCCGCGGCGGGCAGGTCGAGCAGCACGCCCTCTCCGGTGGTGGTCGGCACGGAGGTCAATTCCCCGACCAGTCGCGCCGGCACTGACACGCCGGAGAGGTCCAGGGTGAATTTGTCGTCGACGCGCAGGCTCAGCGCATCGCGTACCCCGGCGGTCATCAGCACCGGTACGGCCGCGGCCGGTGCGCCCGGTACGACGACGAACCGGGTCGAGTCCTGGGAGGCACGCTCCCCGCCGGGATAGTCGAGCAGGTCGCGGCTTGCCACGAGCCCGGCGGCGCCCGATCGGACCGGCACGCGCGGCCCTCCGACCCAGGTCGTCGCCCAGTCGCCGGTCAACTCGGCTGGCCGGGCCTTGCCGTCGGCGTCGACCAGCGTCAAGCCTTGCACCTGAAGCCCGTAGGTGGTGCCGGCCCTCGGCCCGCCGTCGGCTTCGAACCCGGCCAGCCTCAGCCGCGCCTCACCCACGTCCGGTAGCTGGGCCGTGAAACGCGTGGCCCGTCCGTTGCTCGGGGCGTTGCCGGCCGGCAGCCGGAAGGCGAGCCCGTCGTCGCTGGTGACCAGCAACGCCACCGCGATCTGGTGGGACCGGACGGACCCCTCGACGGGGGTACGGACCGTGCCGGTGATCGCGCGGGTGCCGGCAGGCAGTTCGATTCCGACAGGGGCGCCCCGGGCCTGGACCATCCGCTGGTAGTTGTCCGACACCGGCACGTCACTGAGGCGGTCGTCGAGCCGGACGACGCCGGCCGCGCTGGCCGGGTCGACGCCGATCACGGTCACCGGCAGGTCCTGCCGGCCGACCCGTACCTCGTCCCGCCACGCGGGCAGGACCCGGTTCACGCCCGGCAACGCGGCGAGCTGACCGGCCCGGGCCAGCGGGGCGGAACCGGACCGCTCGGTCACCCGCAGGTCGGCGCCGACCGTGTGACTGGCCTGCTCGACCTGGGACCGCTCACCGGTGCTGATCAGGGACCAGGCGAGGGTGCTGCCACCGACGGCGAGGGCGAGCAGCAGCACCGGCCCGGCGTGTGGACGCCGGCCGGCCTGCCACATGCCGAACATGGTGGCCGTCCACGGCCGCCGGTCGACGAACCGCTCGGCGAAGCGGGTGAGCGGCGGGAGCACCCGCAGCGCCAGCACGGCACCGGCCAACACGCCGAGCGTCGGCGCGGCGACCAGCAGTGGGTCGAGCCCGAGCCGGCCGTCCGAGCCGGCCAGCGGTGAGGCGTACCGGCGCAGTTGCACCCAGGCGATCAGGGCGAGCGCCACCAGCACCAGGTCGACGCTGGCCCGCTGGACGCTCGCCGCCCGGTTCGGCCGGGACCTGGCGGCCATGTCGGCCACGTAGGTGCCGGCGCCGCGCAGCGTGGGCGCGACCATGGCCACGAGGCAGCCGGCGGCGGTCGCCGCGGCAGCCGCCCAGATCAGGGTGGTGTTGCCGCCGGCCGTGGACAGTTCGGCCGACCCGCCGGGCCGGACGAACCGCAGCGCCTCCCCGGCGATCACCGGCCCGAGCAGGGCTGCCGGGGCGATCACCAGGGTCGCCTCCCGGGCGGCCAGGCCGGCCAACTGTCGGCGGGCGGCGCCACGGGCGCGCAGCAGCGCGGTCTGCGGGCGGCGGTCCTCGTGCAGCAGCGCGGCGACCAGCACCAGCGCGTACCCGCCGAGCACCAGGATGAGCAGCAGCGGGGTGGCCAGCGAGGATCGGCCCACCAGGTCAGCGCGGCCGATCCGGTCCAGCAGCAGGTCCATCTTGGTCATCGACTGCGCCGACGTGCCCAGTTGCGCTGCTTCGGGCACCGCCGTCACGGCCGCCGTCATGGCATCCCGCACGGCCGGCAGGTCGCCGACGTCGACGCCGCCGAGGTCCGGTTCGGCCAGCCAGGAGACCGTCACCGAGCCGGGGAAGGTGGCCGCGAAGTCGGCCGGGTCCAGCACGAACGGCCCGTACGAGGTCCCCGAGCCGGCGCTGCCCGCACCCACTCCGGGAGCCAGCAGCCAGTACGCCTCGGTCGCGTCACGGGGCCGCCAGGTGCCGGCGAGCACCACTTCGCCGGCCCGCTCGGTGGCGCGGTCCCGCAGCGGGATCCGCGCTCCGGCGGTCAGGCCCAGTGCCGTGGCTACCCGTTCCGGCAGGCTCACCTGGACCGGCGTCGAGCCGGCCCGGGGCCATGCCCCGCTGGTCAGCTCGGCGTGCTCGGCCAGGCCCTCCATGGTTGCCAGGTTCGCGAAGATCGGGTCGTCGCCGGTGCGGGGCACGGACCCGAGGTCGCCGGTCAACTCCCGACCGGTGCCGTACCGGGCAACGGCGACGGTGACCGGCACGCCGGCGAGCCCGTCGGCGAACTCGGCCCGCACCGCCTGGTCGCGGGTGGCGAACTCGGCGGCGTCGCGCCCGCCGGAGCCGCTGACCAGCAGGCCGCGCTCCTCGGCCGGCGACGCGGCCACCAGCGCCCGCTGCCCGGCGTCCACCGCGCGGCGGTTGTAGTCGGACAGGCCGGTGACCAGCACGACGGCGACCAAGGCGGCGATCACCGCGGCAACCAGCAGACCTCGCGCCTCGCGGGCCCGTCTCCACACCAACTTCATCCGACGCCTCCCCTGGCCCTGGCGGACCGACGACCTTCAAGACAGGTCATCCACCGGGAAAGGTTCGCGCCCGTTACATGATCGTTATTCTGGGTAGTCGGCTCGGCCCGTGCGGCCCATTCGCCGGGCTACCGGCCGCGCCGGACCGTCCGTACCCCGAAGACGACCGCGCCCACGACGAGCGCGGCGCCCAGAAACTGCAGGCCGGGCGAGTCGTCAGCCTCTCCGTGCACGATGCCGGCAACCCCGAGCGCGGCGGCGAGGACGGCGAAGAGGTACGTCATTCGTCGACCCACTCCAGGAGGTCACCGGGCTGGCAGTCGAGCACCCGACACATCGCTTCCAAGGTGCTGAAGCGAACGGCCTTGGCGCGACCGTTCTTGAGCACGGCCACGTTTGCCGGGGTGAGCCCGACCCGTTCGGCGAACTCGCCGACACTCATCTTGCGCTTGGCCAACTCGACGTCGATGCGGACGATGATGGGCATCAGATCACCGCTTCCATGTCGGTCCGCAGCGTGGTGGCCTGCCGCAGCAGCGCACGCATCACCACCATCAGGAGCCCGGCCACTGTGACACCCACCGTCAGCAGGAACAGCAGGACCGGCAGGCCGGGGTCGTCCGCGTTCAACACGACGTAGAGGAAGACGGCGACGAGCACCACCCAGGCGGCGGCGATGGCCCAGACGATCGCGTCCACCCACTTCAGGGACGCCTCGGTGAAGATGCGGTCCTTCTTGACCAGGTTCAGCAATTGCCAGGTGCAAACGATCACCACCTGGACGCACAGCACCCAGAAGACCGCCACGGCCGTCGCCGGCCATCGGAGGTACGCGTCCTGCGGCGACTCCTGCGCCATGTGCGCGAACTGCCCCGGCAGGGAGAGTGTCTCGAACGGGATCAGGACCCCGAACAGCACCACGAGGAAAACTCGGAGAGCGGCTACCGCTCGACGCTCGACAACCATGCATCGATCCTCGCTCGTTACCTATCGAATGTCAATCGGTCGCGCAATGTTCGGCACGCACTCGCCCCGATAGCGTGGGGTGGCGGATCGACAGTCGACCCGGCAGTTTTTCCGGCCGCCCCCGTCACGACCGACGCCGAACCGGACATGGAGTAGACGTGAGCTCCACGACCGAGCACGAGGACCGATTTCGACGCGTCTACGCGGCCAACTTCGAGCCGCTGCTGGCGTACGCGATGCGACGCGTCGAGCAGCCCGAGGACGCGGCCGACGTGGTGGCAGAGACCTTCCTCGTCGCCTGGCGGCGCAGCCGTCACATGCCACCCGACACGGAGGTACGGCCGTGGCTGTACGGCGTGGCCCGGCGGGTGCTCGCCAACCACCACCGCAGTGGGCTGCGCCGAGGGCGGCTGGGCGACCGGCTGCGTCAACGGCTCAGGGCCGTCATCGTCGCCGACCCGGGCAGCGAGGTGCCCGAACGGCTCACGGTCCGGGCCGCGCTGGCCCGGCTCGGTGAGCAGGACCGGGAGTTGTTGATGCTGACCTTCTGGGAGGGCCTGGAGCCGCGCGAGGCCGCCGACGTCCTGCGCATCAGCCCGGCCGCGGCCCGTACCCGGCTGTCGCGAGCCCGGGCCCGGCTGCGACAACTGGTCGGTGACGATGCGGACCCACCCGGACATGTATTCGACGTCCTGGCCGTACGCACCCCGAAGGAGGGCCGATGACTGACGCGCACCTCGACCGCATGGTTCGCGACGCCGACCCGTACCGACCCGAGGTCGTTCAGCACCTCGACGGGGCCGCGCAGAACCTCCTGGAGGAGATCATGTCCACACCGACCCTCGAACCGGTCGCCGAACCGTCGGCCAGACGCCAGAGGAGACGCCGCGCGCTGCTGAGCGGTCTCGCCAGCGCGGGTGTCGCCGCCGTCGTTCTCGGCGTGGTCGTCACCGGCTCGATCATGAACGCGGATCGGCCGGAGGACCGCCCCTCCACCCCGGCGGACACCTCCGATGACACGAAGCCGATCACCGACTGGGCCATGGTGCTCAAGGCGGCCGAGGAGAACCCACGGTTGCTGATCGACCAGCCTGGCTGGAAGGCCACCTCCGTCTACGGCTTCACCGAGAAGGACGGTTCGATCACTTTCAGCAACAACGATCGGGAACTGGAGATGAACTGGTACCCGGCCGACGTGTACGACAGCTTCCACGAGGATCGGCTCCGGGTCAGCGAGCCGGCTCAGGTGACGGTCGACGGCTGGCCGGCCGAACGGTTTCAGTACAACGAGGGTGACTTCGCGGTCATGCTGAAGCCCCGCGAGGGCTCCTTCGTCGAACTCCGGACCAGCGGCACGTGGACGCGTGCGGCGTTCGACGAGGTCCTCGCCACCGTGGTCCGCGTCGACGCCAAAACCTGGTTGGCCGCGCTGCCGGCCGAGATCGTCACGCCGCAACGGGCGACCGAGCAGGCCGCCAAGGTGCTCGCCGACGTGCCGCTCCCCCCGGGCTTCGACGTCACCGCGCTGGGCGGGCTCGGCGCCAACGACGCGTACCAGTTCGGTGCCAAGGTGACCAGCCGCGTCGGCTGCGCCTGGATAGCCGAGTGGCTGCGCGCCAAGAAGGCCGGCGACGACGACGCTCTCCGGCGCGCCGGTGACGCGCTGCGCAGCAGCCACAGGTGGACGGTGCTGCGCCAGATGAACGACGAGGGAGACTGGCCGGAGGTGTTCTGGGAGACCGCCGACGAGGTGGCCGCCGGCAAACCGCCGGCCAAGTACCGGGACTCCCTCGGCTGCGAGTAGGGCCGGAGCCGGCAGAGCCGACGGGCGGGCGGCATCAGGCATGACATCTGGGGCGGGGCGCCGGGGATCAGCGCATCCTCGGCGCCCCGGTCACGTTCGCCGGTGGTAGTGGTTGCGGCGCGGGAGTTGGTCGGGGTCGAGCCAGGCCGGCGGCACGAACTCGGGATGGCCGTCGTCGCCGAGCCGGACCGCCCAGTCACTCTGGTGGACGTGTCGGTGGTGGTGGCCGCAGAGCAGGACGGCGTTGTCGAGGCTGGTCGGGCCGCCGTCGGCCCAGTGGCGGATGTGGTGGGCGGCGCACCAACGGGGTGGCCGGTCACAGCCGGGGAAGGCGCAGCCGCCGTCCCGCAGCACCAGGGCACGCCGCAGCGGGCCGGTGATGAGGCGGCGCTGCCGGCCCACGTCGAGGACCTGCCCGGCGCCGCCGAGCACGGCGGGAAGGATCGCGGCGTCGCAGGCGAGCCGACGCACCGTGTCGGGCGTGAGCTGCACGCCGATGTCGAGGGTGCCGCCGCGCAGTTGCCGGGTCAGCCCGTCGTAGCTGGTGGTGACGACGATCTGGGCGGGGTCGCCGCCGTTCTCGGGCAGGTCGCCGGCGCGCAGGGCGAGCCGGCACACGTCGGCGAGAGCGTCGTGGCGGCGCTGCCCCGCGCTGCGGGTGTCGTCGGAGCCGGAGGGCGCGCTCAGCGGGTCGATGGCGGCACGCAGCAGCGCGGCGGCCTCCGCGTCGAGGGTGCCGGCGAGCCGGAGCCGCCCGCCGGCCTGCTCGGAGATGGTGACGTGCCGGTCGCGGGCCGCCCGCGCGGCCTCGGCGGCGAGGGCCGTCGCCGCGGCGACATCGGCGACGTCGGGTGCGACGTGGTCGAGAATCCGCGCCCCCATCCGGCGCAGCAACGACGGATCGAACTGCGCGGCCCACTCGACCAGCACGCCGACCGCCTTGCCGGCGACCTCTGGGCCCGCGGACGTCGACACCGTGGCGGCCGTGTCGGCGATGACCCGGGCCTGCTCCACAGTGACCGCCCCGGTCGCGAGGGCGCTCCGCACGGCCGGCGGGGCGGCGTCGACGGAGGCGGCGAGGCCGACCAGCCGACGGGCGGATGCGACGTCGAGTCGCAGGCGATGGCGCAACCACACGGTCGTCGACGACGCGCCCTGCGCGACCGCGGTGCCCCGACCGTCCAACTCCCGAACGAGGGCCAACTGCACCGCCGCCAGCCGCTGTTGGAGCCGGTGCGTGGCATCGAGCGCCGCGATCAGATCACGCTCGGGCAGGGCCCAGGCAGCGGCGTCGGCGCACGCCCGCACCGCGCTCTCCGCCCGCGCCAACTCATCGATCACACCCAAACATTAGAACAGGTGTACGACAACTTCCGGGCGATGCGGAACCGCTTTGGTGCGGGCGTTGACCCCCCCCTCGCTGCCGCGACACCGACAGCCCTACCGCCAGTGGGCTCGCAGGTCAGGGTTTGTCGTCGTCGGGGGTGCGCTTGGCGCGGCTGGGCTGGACCCGCTTGGGCTCGCCGGGCATCTTGGGGTGGTCGGGAGGGTACGGCAGGTCGCCCTGACCAGCGGCGGCGTCCCGCTCGGCCCACTCCAGGAGCGGGGTGATGTCCCACGGGGCGTCGTCGATGCCGGCGTGCGGGTCGCCCCGCTCGGCGAGCCGGGCGGGCACGCTGCGGAGGTCGAAGTCGTCCGGGTCGACGTCGGGCAGCTCGTCCCAGGTGACCGGGGTGGAGACGGTGGCTCGCGCGGTGGCCCGCAACGAGTACGCGCAGGCGATCGTGCGGTCGCGCGCCATCTGGTTGTAGTCGACGAAGACCCGGCTGCCGCGCTCCTCCTTCCACCAGGCGGTGGTGACCAGGTCGGGCTGGCGGCGCTCCACCTCGCGGGCCAGCGCGATGGTGGCCCGGCGCACCTCCGTGAACGTCCATCGGGGTTGGATGCGCAGGTAGACGTGCACGCCCCGGCCACCGGAGGTCTTCGGCCAGCCGGTCGCGCCCAACTCGTCGAGGAGCGCGCGGACCTCCCCGGCGGCACGGGCCGCGTCGGCGAAGTCGGTGCCGGGCTGCGGGTCCAGGTCGATGCGCAGCTCGTCGGGGCGGTCCACGTCGGCGGCGCGCACCGGCCACGGGTGGAACACGATGGTGCCCATCTGCGCCGCCCAGGCCACGTGCGCCAGGTCGACCGGGCGGAGTTCCGCCGCGCTCCGGCCGCTCGGGAAGGTGATCTCCGCAGTGGAGACCCAGGGCGGGACGCCCCGGGTCGGCACCCGCTTCTGGAAGAACGCCTCACCCTCGACGCCCTCGGGGAAACGTTGCAGCGTGGTGGGCCGGTCCCGCAGGGCGCGCATGATGCCGTCGCCGACCGCGAGGTAGTAGTGGAAGACGTCCGCCTTGGTGAAGCCCCGCTGCGGGAAGATCACCCGGTCTGGACTGCTCAGCCGTACGCTGTGCCCGGCCACCTCGACCTCGGTGACCGCTGCCTTGGTGCCAGCCATCTCGCGACCTTATGCCACACCCCCGACGTTCGACGTACCGTTGACGGGTGAGTCTTGACGACAACGAGCTGCCCCAGACCGAGGACGAGTGGCGCGTCCGGCTGACCCCCGAGGAGTTCCACGTCCTGCGGGAGGCCGGCACCGAACGCCCGTGGACCGGCGAGTACGTGGACACGAAGACCCAGGGGGTCTACCACTGCCGCGCCTGTGGGCTGGAACTCTTCGCCAGCGACACGAAATTCGACTCGCACTGCGGGTGGCCGAGCTTCGACGACGCCATCCCGGGCCGGGTCAAGGAGATCGAGGACCGCAGCCTCGGCATGGCCCGCACCGAGATCCGCTGCGCCCGCTGCGACAGCCACCTCGGGCACGTCTTCCACGGCGAGGGCTTCACCCCGAAGGACACCCGGCACTGCGTCAACTCGGTCTCCATCCGGCTGGAACCCCGCTGACCTGAGGCCAGCGCGCGAAGCCAGGGCACGAAGCCAGCGCGCGAGGCCAGGGCACGAAGCCAGCGCGCGAGGCCAGGGCACGAAGCCAGCGCGCGAGGCCGGAAGGCGAGCGGCCTCCGCGCGGCGGGAGGTGCGCCAGCGGCGTACCCCGGTCAGCTCCCGGTCAGCAGCTCGACCTCGGCGGTCCGGGACCGCTCGATCCGCCGGGCCAGGTCGCGGACCTGCTCGTTGCGGCCGACGTCGATCTGGGCTCGGGCCAGGTCGGCCGCCGCCCGCTGGTGGTCGGCGAGCACCTCGCGCAGCACGCGGTCGACGTCGGCGTCGGGTGCGGCCCGCAGCCGGTCGAGCGCGGCGTCGTCGCCGTGCCCGGCGTGGTCGTGCCCGGTCACGCCGGCGCCCGGCCCGGCCGTGGGCAGCCAGCCACGCATGGTCGACAACTCGTCGGCCTCGGTCACCTCGACGGCGGCGGCCAGGGTGCGCAGCGCGTCGTCGCGCAAGCGGCCGCCCGCCAGCCGGACGATCTGCAGGGTGCGTTCGCTGTGCCCGACCATGGTGTTCAGGAAGACCACGTCGATGCCGCTCAGCGGGCCTTCGGCGGCCGATCCGGCTGTCGACGGCCCGCCTGCCGCCGACCCGGCCGGGGCCGCGGGAGCCGGCTCGGGCGCGGCCGACGGGGACGCGGACGGCCCGGCGCAGGCGGCGGCCAGCAGCAGCGCGGCGACCAAGGGCGCCAGCGGGGTCGCGCGAGGCATGGCGGGTGCTCCGATCACGCGTGGGCGGCGACACGGGCGCGGCCGGGGCCGCGCCCGTGCGGTCAGACCTGAAGCCAGAGCGCCGGTACGTTCGGCGGCTCCCAGCCGAGGATCGCGGTGTGCGCCTGCCGGCAGCGGTACGTGCGACCGCCGTAGGTGACCTGGTCGCCGACCTGGTACGCCCGGCCGGCCGTCCAACTGCCGCCCGGCGCGGGCGGAGTCGTCGGCGCGGCGGTCGGGGTGGGCCGCGGCGTGGGCGAGGGGGTCGGCGAGGGGGTGGGCGTGGACCCGCCGCCGCCGCCGATCTGCACGTCGATGCAGGAGTAGAACGCGTTGGCGGTGTCGGAGATGTTCCACACCGCGAGGATCTTCTGCCGGCCGGAGTAGCCGCCGAGGTTGACGGTGTGCGAGACGGTGGCGCCCGGCTGTTGGCCGTTGCCGTTGACCACGGCGACCCGGCTGTTGCCGATCCAGTACTCCCAGTTGCTGGTGGCGTGCCGGGCGGTGTTGACCCAGGTGAAGGTCAGCGAGCTGCCGACCGACGTGGCCGGCCAGCCCCGGTTGTCGTCGTTGAGGACGGCGAACTGGGCGATCCCGGCGTTGCAGCTGCGCAGGCCCTTCGGCCCCTCCACGCTCTGCGGCTCGTACTTGATCTGCCCGCAGTCGGGCACCCGGCCCTGCGCGCAGAGCGCCTGCCGGCTCGGCGGGGCGGAGACGTAGCCGTGCGCCTGGGCGGGCGCGGCGACGGTGAGGGTGGCGGCGACAGCACCCGCCGCCACCAGCGGGACGGTGATTCTTCGACGCATCGGGGCAGCTCCTTCTCGGTGAGGTGCCCCTCAACGTAATTTAAACTTTGTTAACAGTAAAGAGCCTGGTCAATAAATCCATCGATGTCGGCGAGTTTGTTGTCGGGGTCGCGGCGACCCAACGGACGACACGCCAGAGCCGACACGCCACCCGTACCGGTCGAGCGGCGGCGTTCGGCCCACCCGACCTTCTGCGCCGGGGCAACCTGATAGCACATGTCCTGATACGGGAGGTTTTCCATGGCAACGTGCGAGGTCTGCGGCAACGACTACTGGATGGCGTTCGAGGTACGCACGGTCAGCGGCGACGTGCACACCTTCGACTCGTTCGAATGCGCGATTCACCGCATGGCACCCATCTGCGAGCACTGCGAAATCAAGATCGTCGGGCACGGCGTCGAGGTCAACGGCCGGTTCTTCTGCTGCGGGCACTGCGCCCGATCCGTCGAACGCACGGAGGGCGCCGAGATCCGGGACGCCGTCGGCGCCCGCCCGGCCTGACGCGGCCCGCTGCGGTACGGTCGTCGTCATGCGGCCTTTCCTGGGCGTCCTTCCCCCGCCGCGCTCCTGATCGGAGCGCCGCGCCTCACGCCGACCGGGTGACCCACCCGCTCGGCCATTTCGCCGTACGCGCTCCGTCGACGTCGTCCCCGTCAACGGCTCACCCTTCGGAGCGCATCCGTGTCCACGTCCCGTACCGCGTCGCCGGCCGCCCCTGCCCCGGCCGTCCTCCGGGCCCGCACCGGCCTGATCCAGATCACCGTCACCGGAGTGCTGTGGGGCACCACCGGCGTGGCGGTGCAACTCCTGCGCGAGAGCACCGGGCTCAGCCCGGTGAGCATCGGCTTCCACCGCCTGGCGATCGCCGCGCTCGTCCTGCTGGCGTGCACCGCCGGCCGGCTCGGCGCGCTGGTGGACGCCCTGCGCGCGGCACCCCTGCCGCTGGTGATCACCGGCGTCGGCCTCGGCCTCTATCAGGCGCTCTACTTCGCCGCCGTGGCGCTGGCCGGGGTCAGCGTGGCCACCGTGGTCAGCCTGGGCCTCGCCCCGGTGCTCGCCGCGGCCTGGGAGTCGGCGCACGCCCGCCGGATCCCCGGCCCGCTGCGCCTCGGCACGCTGGTCGCCGCCGTGGCCGGCCTCGCCCTGATCACCATGGCCACCGCGCAGCCCACCACGGCGGCGCCGGCCCCACTGCTCGGCCTGCTCGCGGCCGCCGGCTCCGGCCTCGGGTACGCGGTGACGACCCTGATCAGCCGGCAGGTGTCGCAGCACACCGCACCCATGACGCTGACCACCATCTCCACCACCGTCGGCGCGCTGACCCTCGCACCGTTCGCGCTTGTCGCCGGCATCGGCGTACCGGCCCGCGTCGACGCGGTGGCGCTGCTGCTGCACCTCGGTGTCGTCACCACCGCCGTGGCGTACGCGCTGTTCTACGCCGGGCTGCGCACCACCCCGGGCAGCGTCGCCGCCGTGCTGACCCTGCTCGAACCGTTGACCGCGGCGGCGCTGGCCGTGGCGCTGCTGCACGAGCCGCTACCGCTGCCGGTGCTCGTCGGCGGCGTGCTGCTGCTCACCGCCGTGGCCGCCACCTACCTCAGCCCCAGCCACCCGGAGACGCCCTGACCGCCCCGGCCCGGTGGGGCCTACCATCGGTGCGTGCCCCAGCAGACCACCGAACTTCGCACCGCCTTCTTCGCCGACCTGGACGCCCGCACCTTCCACGACCTGCTCAAGCTGCGCACCGACGTGTTCGTGGTGGAGCAGAACTGCCCGTACCCGGAACTCGACGGTCGGGACGTGGAGCCGGGCACCCGGCACCTCTGGCTGACCGACGGCGACGCTCCCCTGGCGTACCTGCGGATCCTGACCGACCCGGGCGACCTCGCGCGGATCGGTCGGGTGGTGGCGGCCCCGGCGGCGCGCGGCGGCGGGCACGCCAGCCGGCTGATGACCTCGGCGCTGGAGATGGTGGGCGACCGGCCGTGCGTGCTGGACGCCCAGTCGCACCTGGTCGCGTTCTACGCCCGGCACGGCTTCGAGGTCAGCGGCCCGGAGTACGTCGAGGACGGCATCCCCCACACCCCGATGCGACGCGAACCCATTGACCGCTGACGATTTGCCTGGCATTGTGCCGGGTAACGCCGTCGCAGGAGCCAGCGAACAGGCACGGGAGTGGGCACTCCCGGCAGTCCGGGTGTCGTCGTCCGACCTCATCCCCCCGGGGGCTCCATGTCCACTCTCATCCGATCACGACGCGTGCTCTGGTTGTTCGCCATCGCGGCAGCCATCACGCTCCTGCTGACGACCGCACTGAGCACCATGCTGGTCCGGCCCGCCGCCGCGCACGGCTCGGTCGTCGACCCGCCCTCGCGCAGCTACAGCTGCTGGCAACGCTGGGGCGGCGACTTCCAGAACCCGCGGATGGCCACCGAGGACCCGATGTGCTGGCAGGCCTGGCAGGCCGACCCGAACGCCATGTGGAACTGGAACGGCCTGTTCCGCGAGGGCGTGGCCGGCAACCACCAGGGCGCCATCCCCAACGGTCAGCTGTGCAGCGGCGGGCGCACCCAGAGCGGTCGCTACAACGCCATGGACACCGTCGGCGCCTGGAAGACCACCTCGGTGTCGAACAACTTCCGGCTCCGCTTCTTCGACCAGGCCAGCCACGGCGCCGACTACATCCGGGTGTACGTGACCAAGCAGGGCTTCAACGCGGCCACCCAGCCGCTCGGCTGGAGTGACCTGGAGTTGGCCGGTCAGATCGGCAACACCCCGGCGTCGCAGTGGAACCCGGACACCGGTGGCGTCTCCATCCAGATCCCGGTCAGCGCACCGGGACGCAGCGGCCGACACATCGTCTACACGATCTGGCAGGCCAGTCACCTGGACCAGTCGTACTACCTGTGCAGCGACGTCGACTTCGGCGGGTCGTCGACCCCGCCGCCGACGACCCCGCCGCCCACCACGCCGCCGCCGACCACTCCTCCGCCCACGACTCCGCCGCCGACCACTCCCCCGCCCACCACGCCCCCGCCGGCCGGAGCCTGCACGGCGTCCTACCAGGTCACCGGCCAGTGGGCCGGCGGCTTCCAGGCTGAGGTGCGGGTGACCGCCGGCAGCTCGCCCGTCCAGGGCTGGTCGGTGAACTGGAACTACGGCAACGGCCAACAGGTCGCGTCGTCGTGGAACGCCACCGTGACCACCAGCGGCACGCAGGTCACCGCGCGCAACGTCAACTACAACGGCGCCCTCGCTGCCGGAGCGAGCACCACCTTCGGGCTGCTCGGCTCCTGGAACGGCAGCAACCCCGCTCCGCTGGTCTCCTGCACAACGACCAGCTGATCCCCGGCCGGCGCCGCACCCGGGCGGGGGTGCGGCGCCGGCCGGCGGGTTGCCCCGATCAGACCAGGCAGTTGACGATCTCCGCCACCGAGCGGCGGCGGCCCGTGTAGAAGGGGACCTCCTCGCGGACGTGCCGGCGGGCGCTGGAGGCCCGCAGGTCACGCATCAGGTCCACGATGCGGTGCAGCTCGTCGGCCTCGAAGGCGAGCATCCACTCGTAGTCGCCCAGCGCGAACGACGCGACCGTGTTGGCCCGGACGTCCGGGTAGCCACGCGCCATCTTCCCGTGCTCGGCAAGCATCTCGCGCCGCTCCGCGTCGGGCAGCAGGTACCACTCGTACGAGCGGATGAACGGGTAGACGCAGATGTAGGGGCGGGCCTCCTCGCCGGCCAGGAACGCCGGGATGTGGCTCTTGTTGAACTCCGCCGGCCGGTGCAGCGCCATCTGCGACCAGACCGGGGTCAGCGCCCGACCCAGCGTGGTGCGGCGGAACCGCAGGTACGCGTCCTGCAACGCGTCGCTGGACGCGGAGTGCCACCAGATCATCACGTCCGCGTCGGCGCGCAGCCCGGAGACGTCGTACACGCCCCGGATCACCACGTCCTTGCCGGCCAGCTCCTCGAAGAGGGCCTCGACCTCACCTGTGACGTTGTCCCGCAGCGACGGCAGCGGGGCGCTGGCCCGGAACACCGACCACATGGTGTAGCGGATGCTGTCGTTGAGCTCCCGCAGGCGGGCCGCGTTGGTCTGCTCGCTCATCTCGCCGATCCTCCCAGTGCTGTGATGATCTCGTCGGCCGCCGTCTCGCCGGAGCGGACGCAGACCGGGATGCCGACGCCGTCGTAGCCAGCGCCGGCGAGGACCAGTGTGGGGTGCGCGGCCCGCAGCGCCGTCCGCGCGGCGGCGACCCGGTCGGCGTGCCCCGGAGCGTACTGGGGCAACGCGCCACCCCACCGCTGCACGTGCCCGTCGACCGGAGCGGGCAGCGGTGCGCCGAGCACCGCCGACAACTCCCGGTGCACGGTGGCCGCCAGGTCCTCGTCGGGGCGTTGGAGGTGCGCCTCCTCGCCGTACCGGCCCACCGAGGCACGTACCAGCGCCAGCCCGGCCGGCCGGCGCAGGTGCCCCCACTTCGTGGTGAAGAACGTGGCCGCCTTGATCAGCAGCCCCTCGGTGCTCGGCACCAGGAAGCCGGACAGCTCGGGCAGGCGCGGCTGCGGCAGCGCCAGGGTGACCAGCGCGACGCTCGCGTAGTCCAGCTCACCGACGGCCGTGGCGGCCGCCGGGGCCGGGACGCTGAGCAGTCGGGCCGCCGGCCGGGCCGGCACCGCCAGCACCACGGCGTCCACGTCGATGTGTTCCGGGTCGCGGGTCGGGCCGACGGTGAGCCGCCAACCCGTGACGGTGGGCGCGACCTCGCGGACCGCGGCGTCGCGGCGGACCGTCGCGCCGCTGGCCGTCACCGCCGCCTCGACCAGGGTGCTCAACCCACCAGCCAGGGTGCCGAAGACCGGGGCGCCGGGAGCGCGCGGCGCGGCGGCCTGCGCCGCGCGGACCGCACCGACCAGCGTGTGTTCGACCCGGGCCGTGCGGGCCAGCGCCGGCATCGTGGTGACCAGGGAGAGGTCGTCGGCGCGGCCGGCGTACACGCCACCCAGCATCGGGTCGACCAGCCGGTCGACCACCTCGTCACCGAAGCGCGACCGGACCAGCGCGCCCACCGAGACGTCCGCGCCGGGCGCGACCAACGGCCGGCCGCCGTCGGTGTCGGCGTCCACCGCCGGGCGGGCGACCGTGGCCACCCGATCCAGATCCCCGGGTACGCCCACCAGCGTGCCGCCCGGGATGGGGCGCAGCCCTCCGTCGACCACCAGCGCCGCCTGCCCGACGGTGGGGTGCACGATCTGCTCGGCCAGCCCGAGCCGGCGGGCCAACGCCACCGCGGCGCTCTCGGCGCCGGTCGGGTCGCGCATCAGGAACGACTCGGCCCCGAACTCCACCGGCTGACCGGCCAGTTCCCCGGTACGCAGCTTGCCGCCCAGCGCGCCGGACTGCTCGTACACGGTGATCTCGGTGCCGGCCGGGGCGCGGTCGCGCAACCGGACCGCGGCGGCCAGGCCGGCGATCCCGCCGCCGACCACCGCCACCCGCCAGGGCTGCCGCATCGCCGGTCAGCCCTGGTCGGCCCGGCGACTGGACAGCTCGTGCACCAGCGCGACCACCCGGGTCAGCACCTCCGGGTCGGTCTCCGGCAGCACGCCGTGACCGAGGTTGAACACGTGACCGGGGGCGGCCCGCCCCTGGGCCAGGATGCGGCGTACCTCGCCCTCCACCACCGGCCACGGTGCGAGCAGCACGGTCGGGTCCAGGTTGCCCTGCACGGCCTTGTCCGGGCCGATCCGGCCGGTGGCCACGTCCAGCGGGGTCCGCCAGTCGACGCCGACCACGTCCGCGCCGGCCTCGCCCATCGCGCCGAGCAGTTCGGCGGTGCCCACCCCGAAGTGGATCCGCGGCACCCCGGCGTCTACCAGCCCGCTCAACACGGCGGTCGAGTGCGGCAGCACGTAGCGGCGGTAGTCGGCCTCGGAGAGGGTGCCCGCCCACGAGTCGAACAGCTGCACGGCGGACACGCCGGCCTCGATCTGGACCCGCAGGAAGGCCAGCGTCATCTCGGCCAGCCGGCCGCAGAGCGCGTGCCACAGCTCCGGATCGCCGTACATCAGCGCCTTGGTCTTCGCGTGGGTCCGCGACGGACCGCCCTCGACCAGGTAGCTGGCCAGGGTGAACGGCGCGCCGGCGAACCCGATCAGCGGGGTGTCACCCAGCTCGACCACCAACTGCCGGACGGCCTCGTCGACGTACGGGACGTCGTCGCGGGTGATCGGGCGAATGCGCTCGACGTCAGCGGCGGTACGGATCGGCTCGGCGACCACCGGGCCGGTGCCCGGCACGATGTCCAGGTCGACCCCGGCCGCGGCGACCGGCACCACGATGTCGCTGAACAGGATGGCCGCGTCGACCCCGTGCCGGCGCACCGGCTGGAGGGTGATCTCGGTTACCAGGTCCGCGCGGCGGCAGGACTCCAGCATCGGCACGCTCGCCCTGATCTCCCGGTACTCGGGAAGCGAGCGGCCAGCCTGGCGCATGAACCAGACCGGGGTGTGCGGGCCGGGGCGACGCCGGCAGGCCCGGATGAAGGGCGAGTCGGCGGGGCCGCCGGGGCGCGGGTCTCCGTCTCGGGCGGCAGTGCCCGTGGTTTCCGTGGTCATCGCCGCAATCGTGCCACGCCACGCACCCCCGACCCTCCTGGGGTGAAAGGAAGAACACCTTCCGGACGCCCACCACGCGGAGCGCCGGCAGCGGGCGGGCTGCGCGGAGGCGTCGGCGCGCCGTCGAAGCGGGTGGGCCGACGGCGGCATAGGCTGCCGGCATGGCCCCCCCGATCGCGCTCCCGGAGACCTTCGTCCGCGCGGTCGCCGGGTTGAGGTCGCCGGCGCCCCGGCCGGAGATCACGCTGGAGGAGGTTGGCGCCCCCCAGCGGCTGGCGCCGTACACGTTCGCGCTCTCCGCGGCGGTGCTGCGCGACGGCGACGAGGTGGCCACTGGCCGGCTGATCCTGCTGCACGACCCGGCCGGGCACGAGGCATGGCAGGGCACCCTGCGGCTGGTCACCTACGTGACCGCCGAACTGGAGGTCGACCTCGCCGCCGACCCGCTGCTGCCCGGGGTCGGCTGGACGTGGCTGACCGACGCCCTGGACACCCAGGAGGCGGCTCACCGGGCGATCGGCGGAACTGTCACCCAGACCATGTCGACCCGGTTCGGTGACCTGGCCGGCCCGCCGACCGTCGGCGACATCGAGATCCGCGCCTCCTGGACGCCGGTCGACGACGACCTCGCCCCCCACCTGCTCGGCTGGTGCGCGCTGCTCGCCTCGACGGCCGGCCTTCCGCCGCCCGGGGTCACCGCGCTCTCCGACCGCCGTCCCGCCGGCACCGCCTGACGCCGCCCCGCCCGGTTTCCGGGTCGGGGCGGACGTCCGTCGGGGTTACAGGTAGTTCTCCGCCTCGTCGCAGACCTTGTCGAGGCCCTTCATCGCCGCGTCGTACGCGCTCCTGTTGCCGGCCGACGCCGCGCCGAGCGCGGTGGTCAGCTTGTCCAGGCAGCTGGCGATGACCTTCTTCTGCCGGGCCTGCTCGTCACGGTCGTTGCGGGTGCCGGTCAGGTCCTGCTGGGTGTTGTCGAGCTTGTCCTGCATGGTCTGCAGGTCGGCCTTGAGCTTCGTGATCTCGGTGGTGTTGGCCGTGATGGTGCCGTCCCGCTCGCTCACCTGGTTGGTGAGGCGCTTCTCGGTCCGGTTCAGCTCGTTGTTCTTCGTCACGAACAACCCGGTCATCACCCCGCTGACGACGAAGAGCAGCGCTGCCACCAGGGCCAGCACCAGCACCGCCCGACCCCGACGGGCCGGCGGCGTGGCGGGCGGCCCGTACGGCGCCACCCCGGGCGGGGCAGACATCGGCTGCCCGTACGCCGGACCGGAGACCGGCGGCGCGGACATCGGCTGCCCGTACGCCGGACCAGAGACCGGCGGCGCGGACATCGGCTGCCCGTACGCCGGACCAGAGACCGGCGGCGCGGAGACCTGACCGCCGTACGGCGGTGCGCTGGCCGGGTAGCCCGGCGACGCCTGCGGGGTGCCGTACTGCGGCGGCACGGGCTGGGCTGCCCCGTACTGCGGAGCGGCCTGACCCGACGCGTACTGCTGCGGCGTGGGCTGCGGCGGCGCGTACTGCTGCGGCGGCGTCGCCTGGGCCGGCGCGTACTGCTGCGGCGTGGGCTGCTGCGGCGCGTACTGCTGCGGCGGGGTGGGCGGTCCGGCCGGGTACTGCACTGTCGCATCGGTGCCGGCCGCGTGTTGCACCGTCGCGTCGGCGTCGGGCGAGCCGGCAGGCGGGCCGGCGGCGTACGAGACGGTCTGGTCGGCGTCGGACGGCGGTTGACCCGCACTGGCGGGCGGCGTCGGGGTGGCCGACGGAACGCCCTCCGGCCCGGTCGGGGGTTGAGACATGATGTTCCTCCAGGTGAGCAGGTCCTCCGCCGGTAGGCGCGACGGACCGGATACGGCGAGGTCGTCCGGGTCCGAGGACCCGGTCGGATTGGGAAGCGGCCGACGATGGCCGGGGATGGCGTGGGCGGCCGAGGCCGCCCACTCAGCAGATCTTGAAACCGTCGCAGGCGACCTTGATCGGTACGGCCAGTCCGATGCCCTCGGCGTCACGAGCCTTGGCGGTGGCGATGCCGACCACCTGCTTGCTGCCGTTGATCACCGGCCCACCGGAGTTGCCGGGGTTGATTGGGGCGTCGAACTGGATGGTCGGCCCGGAGGCCCCCTGGGCGGAGCGCAGCGCGCTCACCACACCGGTGGTCACGCTGTCCTCCAGGCCGAGCGGAGCGCCGACCACGACGATCTGCTGGCCGGATTTCACGGCGCTGGGTGCGGTGACCAGGCCGGTGAACTTGCCGCTGGTACGCAGTTGCGCCACGTCGTTGGTCTTGTCGACCTTGACGATGGTGGCCGGGAAGCGCTGGTCGGTGCGCTCCAGGAAGACCTGGCGTCCGCCGCCCTCCCAGACCGACTCGACCACGTGGAAGTTGGTGAACAGGTTCGTCCCGCCGCCGTCCGCCGGCTTGCCCACCGCGAACGCGCTGCCGGTGAACTGACCGGCCCGGACCCGGAACACGCTGGGCAGCACGGCGCTGGCCACCGCCTCCGGGTTGAACGCCGCGCCGGCCTGCTTCTCCAACGCGTCCGCGCGGGTCTCCAGGCCGTCGAGGCGTGTGCCGTTGCCCTCCTGGGCCTGCGCCAGCCGCCGGTCGGTGTCGGCGAGCCGGTCGCCCAGCCGGTCGAGTTGGAACGCCTGTACGCCGGCCACGGCGGCCAGCACGACGACCAGCACCGTGGCGAGCACGACCGGCCAGCGACGCCGGCCGGGCCGCGCGGGTGGCGGCGGAGCCGGGGTCGGCCAGCCGGGCTGACCGCCGCCGGGCTGGCCACCGGTGAACATCGGTGGCGCGCTGGCCGAGTCACCGGGCGACGGGTAGCCGCTGGCGCCGTACGGCGTGGCGGCGCCCGGACCGTACGGGCCGGCCACCGTCGTTCCATACGGCGTCCGTGCGGCACCCTGCGGCGCCGCCGTGCCGTACGCCGCCGGCGCGGCGCCCTGAGGCGCGGCCGTGCCGTACGTCGCCGGCGCGCTGCCGTGCGGTGCGGTGCTGCCGTGCGGTGCGGCCGGCGCGGTGCCCTGGGGCGCCGCGCCCCACTGGCCGCCGTTGGGCGGGGCCGCCCAGCCGGTGCGGGGTGCCGGAACGCCCTGCGGCTGGTCGGTCCCGCCGGGCGGCGGCCCGGGCCAGGCAGCGCCGGCGGCGGGGTGCGGCTCGATGCGGGGTGGCAGTGGCCCCGGTCGCCCGGATGTGGACCCACTCATGTCGTCAGGCCTGGTGCCCTCCGGTCGTCCGTCCTGCGCGCCGAAGCCAGCCGTCATGATCGCCTTGCCTTCCCATGGTCTTCCTGTGCCGCACATCGACCCGGATGTCACCCTTTCGGGGCTCGCGGCTCGATGGACCGTACCTGCGTGAACGGGCTTTGTCTCCCCCGATGTCCGGCATCCGAAATGACACCTTGTGGACACCGGACCGACACACGCCGGACCGGCTGCACACGCAATATCAGCGCGCGCACTAGGGTTGGCAGGTGACCGACGAACCACCCCTGCGCCGTCGGCCCACCGAAGAACTCCCGGGACACGCACCCCACCACCCGCCGCTGGCTCAGTCGCAGCCGGCAGGCGAGGGGCCCGACCCGACCGACGGTGGGCCCGTTCCGCTGATCGCCCCGCGTGACGGCACCCCGGACCCGGTGGCCGCCCCGGCGGAGCTTGCCGAGGTCGTGGCCCGTTTCGCGGCGGGCACCGGCCCTGTTGCGCTGGACGCCGAGCGCGCCTCCGGATACCGCTACAGCCAGCGCGCCTATCTCGTGCAGCTCCGCCGCGCGGGTGCCGGCACGGCGCTGATCGATCCGCTGCCGCTGCCCGACCTCAGCGCGCTGGACGCGGTGATCGGGGAGGCCGAGTGGGTGTTGCACGCCGCGAGTCAGGATCTGCCCTGTTTGGCCGAGGTTGGGTTGCATCCGCGCCGGCTCTTCGACACAGAACTGGCCGCTCGGCTGGCCGGGTTCGAGCGGGTCGGTCTGGCCGCGCTGACCGAGCAGCTACTCGGGTTCACCCTTGAGAAGCACCACTCGGCGGCCGACTGGTCGAGTCGTCCACTGCCCGAGTCGTGGCTGACCTACGCGGCCCTCGACGTGGAGCTGCTCACCGACCTGCGTGACGCGCTCGACGCCGAACTGGCTCGGCAGGGCAAGTCGGCCTGGGCCGCGGAGGAGTTCGCGGCGCTGGTGCGTACCGGTGCCCGGCCGCCCCGGGTCCGCGCGGAGCCCTGGCGGCGTACGTCCGGCATCCACCGGGTGCGGGGAGCGCGGGCGCAGGCCCGGGTGCGTTCTCTGTGGTACGCCCGGGACCAGATCGCGTCCCGGCGGGACGCCGCGCCCGGGCGGGTGCTGCCCGACTCGGCGATCGTCGCCGCCGCCGAGCTCGACCCGAAGGACGAGAAGACGCTGCTGACGTTGCCGGGCTTCGGTGGCCGCTCGGTCCGCCGGCTGGCCCGCACCTGGCTGGCCGCGCTCGACGACGCCCGCCAACTGCCGGACGACGCGCTTCCGGTCACCCCGGCCGTGGAGGGTCCGCCTCCGCCGCACCGGTGGGCCGAGCGGGATCCGGTGGCGGCGGGTCGGCTGGTCCGCTGCCGGGAGGTGGTGGTCCGCATCGCCGGGGAGCACAACCTGCCTCCCGAGAACCTGATCACCCCGGATTCGGTACGCCGGCTGGCCTGGAGCCCACCGGAGGAGCTCACCGAGGAGGCGGTGGCGGAGACCCTGCGCGGCTTCAACGCCCGCGAGTGGCAGATCGCCCTGCTCACCCCCCATCTGACCCCCGCCCTGTCACCCCCGGCCTGATCCCGCGTGCCGCGTCGGTGCCGGGTGGTGTGGGGTGGGCCACAGCAGGCGGTGCGGACGGGTTGGTTACTGGCGAGTAGCATTCGGGAGAAACGTGCCCGTGTCGGCGACCCTCATTCGGTTCCGAGTGCCGCCTGCCGGCGCGAAGGCCGAATTGTGGTCGAATAGGAGGCTCAAGTGCCCCGTGAAGTTCGAGATGTCGTCTTCGTCGACGGCGTCCGTACCCCGTTCGGCAAGGCGGGTGGCATGTACGCCAACACCCGCGCCGACGACCTGGTGATCCGCTGCATTCGGGAACTGCTGCGCCGCAACCCGCAGCTGCCGCCGGAGCGGGTCGAGGAGGTCGCCATCGCGGCCACCACCCAGATCGGCGACCAGGGCCTCACCATCGGCCGCACCGCCGCGCTGCTGTCCGGCCTGCCCAAGACCGTTCCCGGCTTCGCCATCGACCGGATGTGCGCCGGCGCGATGACCGCGGTGACCACCGTCGCCGGTGGCATCGCCATGGGCGCGTACGACATCGCCATCGCCGGCGGCGTCGAGCACATGGGCCGCCACCCGATGGGTGAGGGCGTCGACCCCAACCCGCGCATCGTCGCGGAGAAGCTGGTCGACCCGTCCGCCCTGGTCATGGGCGCCACCGCGGAGAACCTGCACGACCTGGTCCCGCACATCACCAAGGACCGCACCGACGCGTTCGCGCTCGCCTCCCAGCAGAAGACCGCCAAGGCGTACGCCAACGGCAAGCTCCAGGACGACCTGGTGCCGGTGGCCATCCGCGACGCCGAGGGCGGCTGGGGCCTGGCCGGGGTCGACGAGGCCCCCCGGGACACCTCGCTGGAGAAGCTCGCCACCCTGAAGACCCCGTTCCGCCCGCACGGCAAGGTCACCGCGGGCAACGCGGCCGGCCTGAACGACGGCGCCACCGCGAGCCTGATCGCCGACGAGGCCACCGCCCGTGAGCTGGGCCTGCCGGTCGCCATGCGGCTGGTGTCGTTCGGTTACGTCGGCGTGGAGCCGGAGGTGATGGGCATCGGCCCGATCCCGTCGACGGAGAAGGCGCTGCGCATCGCCGGCCTGACCATCGACGACATCGGCCTGTTCGAGCTGAACGAGGCCTTCGCCGTGCAGGTGCTCGCCTTCCTCGACCACTTCGGCATCGCCGACGACGACCCCCGGGTCAACCCGTGGGGCGGCGCCATCGCCATCGGCCACCCGCTCGCCTCCTCCGGCGTACGGCTGATGACCCAGCTGGCCCGCCAGTTCGCCGAGCATCCCGAGGTCCGCTACGGCGTGACCGCCATGTGCATCGGCATCGGCATGGGCGGCACCGTGATCTGGGAGAACCCGCACTGGACGGAGGGCAACAAGTGAAGGCACCGAACGAGGTCGTCACCAAGGCGCTGCTGCGCCAGGTGAACGTACCGGGGCTGGACCGACCCGCCGCCCTGATCACGCTGGACAACGGCTTCGACCACACCAAGCCGAACACCTTCGGCCCGGGTGGGCTGGCCAGCCTGGACGAGGCGATCACCGCCGCGCTGGCCGCCGACCCTGCGTTCATCGCGGTCACTGGCAAGCCGTACATCTTCTGCGTGGGCGCGGACATCGTCGGGCTGCCGCAGCTCGCCGACCGCGCGCAGGCCCTGGAGATCGGCCGGCTCGGCCACCGGGTCTTCGCCCGGCTCAAGGACAGCACCGTGCCCACCTTCGCGTTCGTCAACGGCGCGGCGATGGGCGGCGGCCTGGAGTTGGCGCTGCACTGCCACTACCGGACGCTCTCCGGCGGCGCGGCGGCTCTCGCCCTGCCCGAGGTCTCCCTCGGTCTGGTGCCCGCCTGGGGCGGCACCCAGCTGCTGCCGAACCTGATCGGCATCCCCGCCGCCACCCAGGTGATCATCCAGAACCCGCTGATGCAGAACAAGATGCTCAAGCCGAAGCAGGCCGCCGAGCTGGGCATCGCGGACGTGCTGCTGGAGCCGGCCGACTTCCTGGAGCGGTCCCTGGAGTGGGCCGCCGGTGTGGTCCGGGGCCAGGTCACCGTGACCCGGCCCGAGGTCGACAAGGACATGTGGGCGGGCGTGCTCTACTTCGCCCGGGAGACGCTGAACCAGCGGCTGCACGGCGCGGTTCCGGCCGCGTACAAGGCCCTCGATCTGTTGGAGACGGCCAAGGACGGCGACTTCGCCGCCGGCACCGCCGCCGAGGACGAGGCCCTCGCGGACCTGGTCTTCTCCGAGGAGCTGCGCAGCGGCCTGTACGCCTTCGACCTGGTGCAGCGGCGGGCCAAGCGGCCGGCCGGCGCACCGGACAAGGGCCTGGCCCGCACGATCACCAAGGTCGGCATCGTCGGCGCCGGCCTGATGGCCAGCCAGCTGGCGCTGCTGTTCGCCCGCCGCCTCCAGGTGCCGGTGGTGATGACCGACCTGGACCAGTCCCGTGTGGACAAGGGCGTCGGCTATGTGCACACCCAGATCGAGAAGGCCGTCACCAAGGGCCGGATGGACAAGGGCACCGCCGCCAAGCTGTACGGCCTGGTCAGCGGCACGGTCGACAAGAGCTCCTTCGCCGACGCCGACTTCGTCATCGAGGCGGTCTTCGAGGACCTGGGCGTCAAGAAGCAGGTCTGGGCCGAGCTGGAGAAGATCGTCTCCCCGGAGGCGGTGCTCGCCACCAACACCAGCTCGCTGTCGATCACCGAGATGGCCGCGGAGCTGGAGCACCCGGAGCGGGTGGTCGGCTTCCACTTCTTCAACCCGGTGGCGGTGCTGCCGCTGCTGGAGATCGTCCGCGGTGAGCGGACCGACGACGCCACCCTGGCGACCGCGTTCGCGGTGAGCAAGCAGCTCAAGAAGTCCTCGGTGCTGGTCAAGGACGCCCCGGCGTTCGTGGTCAACCGGCTGCTCACTCGCTTCCTGGGCACCGTCTTCGCCGCCGTCGACCAGGGCACCCCGCTGGACGTGGCGAACAGCGCGCTCGACCCGCTGGGCCTGCCGATGCGCCCGCTCGCCCTGCTCCAGTTGGTCGGGCCGGCCGTCGCGTACCACGTGGGCGGCACGCTGCACGAGGCGTACCCGGACCGGTTCGGTGTCAGCGAGAACCTCAAGCGGATCGCCGACTCCGGCCAGCCGATCGTGGTCGACGACCAGATCAACGACGAGGTCGCGAAGCTGCTCGTGGTCGGCGACCAGCCGCTCACCGAGGAGCAGGTACGCCAGAACGCGCTCGACGCGCTCGCGCAGGAGATCCGGCTGATGCTGGACGAGGGCGTCGTCGCCGAGGCGCAGGACATCGACCTGTGCATGATCCTCGGGGCCGGCTGGCCGTTCCACCTGGGCGGCGTCACGCCGTACCTGGACCGGACCGGCACCAGCGAGCGGGTCACCGGCAAGCGGTTCCTGCCGCGCGGGGCGGCGAGCCTGCCCGCCTGACCGATCTCAGCACCCTGCATTCGCGGTGGTTGCCCCGTCCAGCTTGGATGGAGGTAGCCACCGCGAATGTCTTTGTGCCCGATTCCCCGTCGGGTCGGGACAGTGGGACCCTCTGGCGGCTGGCTACGGTCACCCGTTCGCACCCTCGCCTGGAGCTGATCAATGTCCCAACCGCCGGTCGATCCTTGGTCCGGGCAGACGGAGCCCGACGCGCGCTACGACTTCCACCGGCCGCACCCGGACAGCTACCCGGAGCCGCCCGCCGAGGGTTGGGTGCCCCAGCCGGGCGGGCAGCCGCCATACGACGGCCAGTGGCACGCCGCGCCGCAGCCCGCTCCCCCACCGGCGGCCCAGCAGCCGTATCCCGCACAGCCTTATCCCACCCCGCCCTATCCCACCCCGCCGCACTCCACCGCGCCGTACTCCGGCCCACCGCACTCCGTCCCGCCGTACTCCGGCCCACCGCACTCCACCCCGCCGTACTCCAGCCCACCACACGGCGGATATCCCGGCGCGCCGCAGGCCGGCTATCCGGCCGGCCAGTACGCCGGCTACCCGCCGCCCCATCCCGCCGGCGGCGGACAGGGGCAGTCACGCCAACTGATCCTGGCGCTGGGCATCGTCGGGCTGCTGGTGCTCTGCCTCGGTGGGGGCGGAGTCGCCTACCTCGCCTACGAGGGCGATCAGAGCACCGACCCAAAACCCACCCCGACCGCTGCCCCCACCACAGCGCCGCCCGCCACCCCCTCCTCGACGGCCACTCCGCCGCAGAGCCCCAGTCCCGCTGCCCAGATCCGGGTCGTCACACCGGAGACCCTCGCGGGGCGTCCGAAGAGCACCGACCCGACGCTGAAGAAGGCGTCGGAGGGGATGGTCGAGGAGCTGAGAAGCTCGATGCGCGTCGAGGCCCCCGTCGCCGGCGCCTTCTACGGCAGCCCCGACGAGCGGAACATGGTCATGGTGATCGCTGCCTCTACGTTCGTGCTCAACCCAGCGAAAGAGCTCGACGACGCGGTGCGGGGGTTGGCCAAGGGCATGGCCGTGACGGGGATGACCACCATCGCCCCAGGCCCACAGGGCGGGGTGGCCAAGTGCGGCGACGGCAAGTCCGCGGATGTGCCGCTGGGTGTCTGCGCGTGGGCCGACCACGGCAGCGTCGGGATCATTGTGATGTTCTTCTCGTCCGCGGCCGCCTCGGCGGCGGAGTTCGTCACCATCCGGGGGGAGATCGAGCAGCAGTCCTGACACCCGGCCACCTCCGGGTGGCCGGGGCCCCGTGCCGTGTGCCACGGACCGCTGAGGGTCAGGCCACCGGGAAGTACGCGTTCAGCTTGCCGCGCAGGTGGGCCGCGTAGATGATGCCGAGCACCGGGTTGCCGCGGTACGCGCTGGCCGTGCCGGTGGTGGCGTCGACGGCCACCGGTCGGGCCACCGCCGCGAACTTCACCTGCTGCCCCTCCTGCGCCCACGCCGAGGCCGCCGGCTCGATCTGGGTGCCGACCAGGGCGGGGAACACCGCCACGCCGTTCTGGAAGCCGCGCAGCTGCCCCTTTCGGGCCAGTACGTAGTCCGTCGCCGTGGCGGTGAACGTCTGCAGGGCGGCGGCGGTGACCAGGGTCGCCGGCGCGGCGATGGTGAACAGGTGCAGCTTGGTCGCCATCCACCGCATCTTGAAGTCGCCCCGGTAGCCGATCAGCACCGGCACGCCGCCCCAGTCTTCGGTTCGCACCTCGCAGCCGTCGGCCCGAAGCCGCTCACCGGCCGCGGTGAGGTACGCCTGCACCGGCTCCGTCGACGTCACGTCCATCTGCCCACACGCCTTTCGCCCGCTGCCCCGGCCGCTCATCTAACACCACCGCGGCCGGCCCCGCCGCCCCTGCCGCCGCCCGCTCGGCTGGGTTGCCGAGTACCCGGAGGACGTCCGAGCCCTCGCCTCCGGCAGCGCGCCGACCGGTCACCGTCGTCACGGCCGGGCACTCCCGAAGGCCGCCAATACTTTGCCCTTGCGCTAAGTGTCAGCTCACGCAACACTTAGCCACATGGCACAGTATTCGCCACAGCTCGACGGAGTGTTCGTCGCCCTCGCTGACCCGACCCGGCGCTGGGTCATCCGACGCCTTGGCCACGGTCCGACGAGCGTCGGCGATCTCGCCCGCGAGGTTCCGATGACCCTTCCCTCGTTCATGAAGCACGTGCGGACGCTCGAGTCGAACGGACTGATCCGCACGACCAAGTCCGGCCGGGTGCGCACCTGCATGCTCAACCGCGAGCGCCTCGCCGTCATCGACGACTGGCTCGCGGAGCAGCGCCGGATCTGGGAAGAGCGCACGGACCGCCTCGAACGCTTCGTCACCGATCAGCAGGAGAACCAGCAATGAATCCCGACCTGGACCTGACCTTGGCGCGGGTCATCCGCGCCCCTCGCGCTGCCGTGTGGAGCGCCTGGACCGACCCGTCTCGCTTCGAGAAGTGGTGGATCCCGGCGCCGACGCTGTGCCGCGTCGATCGCTTGGACGTCCGGCCCGGTGGCGCGCTCGTGACCCGACTGAGCGACGACGGGGTGGAGTTCGTCCCGCACCTCGATGCGTGCTTCCTCGTCGTCGACGATTTCGAGCGGATCGTGTTCACGAATGTGATTGACAGCGCCTGGCGGCCCGCGAACCCTACCCCGGTCCCCATGACCGCAGAGATCACCATGAAAGATCATCCGGACGGCACGGACTACCGGATCATCGTCCGCCACGGTGATCCCGCCGCTCGCGTCCGTCACGAGAATCTCGGCTTCGCGGAGGGCTGGGGCTCGGTCACCGAGCAACTCGCCGGGGTCGCCGAAAGCCAGGGTGCGCTATGAAGATCGCCCTTACCGAGTTCGTAACTCTCGACGGGGTCAGCCAGGGTCCCGGCTCGCCGACCGAGGATACGAGCGACGACTTCACCCGGGGCGGCTGGCTCGTGCCCTACCTGGACGAACTCTTCGTTCGGCGCACCTCTGACTGGCTAGGTCTCGCCGACGGTCTGCTGCTCGGGCGGCGAACCTATGAGGCGTTCGCTCGCGACTGGCCGCGGATCACCGACCCAAACGATCCGTTCACCGAGCGGATGAACTCACTACCAAAGTACGTCGTAACCAACACCTTGACGGAGGGTAGCTGGCACCCGACGTGGGTGCTCCACGGCGACCCGATCCACACCGTCGGGAAGCTCAAGGCGCAGCCAGGACGGGAACTCCAGATCCACGGAAGTGCCCGACTTGGCAAGGCCTTGTTGTCGGGCGGTCTCGTCGACACACTCCGACTCGTCGTCGCCCCCACCGTGGCCGGTTCCGGGCGGCGCCTGCTCGACCACCCGAGCGTACCCGTCGGCCTCCGACTCGTTCACCACGAAGTGACGCCGAACGGCCTGCTCCTGCTCGAGTACGAGCATGTCGGCGCCGCCCCTGTCGCGGAGTACGAGGGCGTCACCGCCTTCGTATAGTCACCACGTCCACGATGCGGCCCGGCCCGGCCCGGCTACTGCATCTCGGCGGCCATGGCCCGCGCCGCCGCGGCCGCCGCCCGCTCGGCCTTGTTGCCGAGTACGCAGAACTCGTTGCCCTCGGGGTCGGCGAGCACCACCCAACCCCCGCCGGTCGGGCTGACGTGATCGGCGACAAACGTCGCGCCAATGCCGAGCAGCCGCTCGACCTCCTCGGCCCGGGTCCGGTCGGCGGGTTGCAGGTCCAGGTGCAGACGGTTCTTCACCGTCTTGCCCTCCGGCACCTCGATGAACAGCACCTCCGGACCACCCGGCGGCAGGAGCATCGCCTCCGGGTCACCGGGGAAGTCGTCCGGCTGCCGGGGGCAGTCGAAGACCTGCGACCAGAAGCCGGCCAGGGCGTACGTGTCGCGACAGTCGATGCTGATGTTGTGGATCGTCGAACTCACAGTGGTCCTCCACGGTGGTGACGTGGTGCGGCGCCCGTTTCCGGGCGCGGCAGAGCACGCAGAAACTGGATCGCCCTCGGATGGGCGGTTCGCGCCCGACCCACGCGGGGCGCGGCGCCTCCGGGCCTCAGCCGACGCGGTCCCGGGGCGCGGAGTCAACATTGGTGGACATCGACGCACCCCCCTTCGCTTCCGAGCTGACCGGGGCATCTTGCCACCGGCCGCGCGACGCACGCAACCCCGCTCAGCCGGCCGTGGGCACCGGGCCGGTCACCGCCGGGGCGTCCGCCGTCGGCAGGGTGACCGTCACCTCCAGGCCACCGCCGGGCTGGGCGACCACCCGCACGCTGCCCCCGTGCGCCTGGCAGACCGCCCGGACGATGGACAGACCCAGACCGGAGCCGCGAGCACCGGTGCGTTCCCGCCCGCCGCGCCGGAACGGCTCGAACAGCCCCGGCACGTCGGCCTGGTCCACCTCGAAACCGGTGTTGCCCACCACCAGCCAGGAGCGTTCGCCATCGGTGCCGGTACGCACCCAGAGCCGGCCGTGCAGGTGGTTGTAGCGGACCGCGTTCTCGATCAGGTTGCCGGCCAGCCGGTCGAGCAGCCCCGGGTCCCCGACCACGGGCGCGGACTCCAGCGATGTCTGCACGCGCAGGCCGATCCGTTCCACCTCGCGGCGCATCGCCGACAATGCGTTGGCGGTGCCCGTGGCGAGGTCGCACTCGGTCCGGCGACCGAGCCGCCGCCCGGTCTGGGCCTCGCTGCGCGCCAGCACCAGCAGCGCGTCCACCAGGCCGTTGGCCCGCTCGGAGGCGTCGCGCACCACTGTCGCCATCCGGCGGTACTCGGCGGCGTCCGCGTCGTCGTCGCTGAGCGTCACGTCGATCTCGGTCCGCATCACGGCGAGTGGGGTACGCAGCTCGTGCGAGGCGTTCGCCACGAAGCGCTTCTGCGCCTCGAACGCGGCCGTGATCCGGTCGAGCATCGCGTCGAAGGTCTTGGCCAGTTCGGCCACCTCGTCGTCGGCGCCCGAGTAGCCGATCCGCTGGTCCAGGGTCGCCTCGCCGAGCCGCTGCGCGGTCGCGGTGACCTGGTGCAGCGGACGCAGCGCACGGCCGGCCACCGCGTACGCGCCGGCCACCCCGACCACGCTTATCGCCAACAGCGCGACGAGGCCCTTGGCCAGCAACTCCGCCGAGGCGGCGTCGACGAGTTGGCGCTGCCACTGCGAGGCGTCCATCGACCTGCCGTCGGAGAGCAGCACTGTCGTGCCGGGCAGCAGCTCGTCGGTGGGCCGCAGCGCGTCGCGGACCAGCAGCCAGGCCAGCAGCACCAGGATCGCGCCGGCACCGACCAGCAGCACACCGTTGAGCAGGGTCAGCCGCAACCGCAGGGTGGGCCGCAACCGGCGGCTCACCGGGCGCCCTCGGTTCGCGACTGCGGGGCTCGCAAACCCGGCTCACTCCTCGCGCTCACAGCCCCACCTCGGCGGTGCGGTAGCCCGCACCCACCACCGTCTCGATCAGCGGCGGATCGCCGAGCTTCTTGCGCAGCGTCATCACCGTCACCCGGACGATGGTGGTGAACGGGTCGGTGTTGGCGTCCCAGACCCGTTCCAGCAGTTCCTCGCTGGACACCACCGCCCCGCGCGCCTTGAGCAGTTCGCTGAGCACCCCGAACTCCTTGTTCGTCAGGTCGACCGGCACACCGGCGCGGGTGGCGACCCGACGGGCCGGATCGAGCACCAGGTCGGCGAGTTCGAGCACCGGAGGCGCGGCCGGGGTGGCCCGCCGGCCGAGCGCCTGCACCCGGGCGACAAGTTCGTCGAAGGCGAACGGTTTGGGCAGGTAGTCGTCCGCGCCGAGTTGCAGCCCCTCCACGCGGTCGGCCACGGTGCCGCTGGCGGTCAGCATCAGCACCCGGGTCAGCGCGCCCGAGGCGGCGAGGTCGGCGCAGATCTGGTCGCCGTGCACGCCGGGCAGGTCGCGGTCGAGCACGACCACGTCGTACCGGGTGACGAACGCCGCCTCGTGGCCGGCGTCGCCGTCGTAGGCCACGTCGACCGCCATTCCCCGCTTGCGCAACCCGCGCGCGATCGCGTCGGCGAGGTTGCGCTCGTCCTCCACCACCAGTACCCGCATCCCGGCCTCCCCCTCGCTGCTGACCACCGACAACCTAGTGCCGACCTGCAACATCGTCCCGCGCCGGTCGCCGTCGCGGACCGGGCGCGGCGGTACGCGACGCCTGCCGGCGGCGGTCAGCCGGACATGCCCCACAGTTGGTACGTGCTGTTCGGGATGGCGCACAGCAGGCGGTCCGGGATGGGCTGGCAGTCCCCGGTGGCGCGCGGCAGCACGTCCAGGACGCGTACCTTGCCGGCGCGGATGTCCAACTCTCCGACGAGCAGGCCACCGTCGGGGTGCCGGCGGAGGCCGACCATCCGGTGGTCGGGGCCGAGTTGGTACAGCTCCCACCGGCCCAGATCGGCCAACTCCTCGCCAGTCAGCGCGTCGATCACGAGGTACTGCTTGACCGGGCCGGCCTCGCTGCCGCTGACCATCAACCTGTCGCCGTACGGCCAGCCCCACAGCCAGCGGTCGCTGCGCCAGCGCAACCCGCCCGTGGCGGGGTCGAGGGCCTGCAGTTCCTCCGCGGCGGTACGCAGACACACCACGGGGCCACAACCCCCCGCGAACTCGACCGGGCCGGTGACGCGTGTCCAGCGCCGGTCCAACCGATCCAACCCGTACGCGGTGACAGTGGCCGAACCTCTGTCGACGGCCAACAGCAGGTCGTCCATCACCTCCAGCCCGAGCGGTCCGTCATCGGGTGGGAGCAGGCTGGCACTGGCCAGCACCGCGCCCGTGCTCGCCTCGCGTACCTCGACTGGCGCGTTCACGGGGTTGAGCACCATCCGGTCCACGCCGCGCCCGGAGGTGCGGAAGCTGATCTGGGCGCTGGTGGGCGGCAACTGCCAGCGCACGGTGCCGCAGCAGGGGTCGACAGCCCGCAGGACGCTCGATTCGGCTTCGCCGCCGGAGTGCAGCAGCACGTTGCCGTCCGCCAACGTGATGGCCCTGCCCGACTGCTCCCACCGCTGGGCCCCGGTTGCCCGGTCCAGCGCCACGGTGCGCGTCTCCCGGCCCACCGGCCCGATCTCGTACCCGGTGACCAGCAGCGTCCCGCCCAGCGGGGTGATTCCCCACTGCCGGGCCCGCGGCGACAGCGGCGCCTGCCAGGCAGGCGCGCCGCCGGGCAGCCGGTACGCGGCCAGCCGCGCCGAGGTGTCGGTCGGCTCGACGACCAAGAAGAGGTCACCGTCGACGAGCACGTCGGACCCGAGCCGGGCCGGCAGCGTCACAAGTGTCCGTGGCGGCGGTGGCACGGCCGCGGCGGCGACTGTGACAAGCACGAGCAGCAGGACCAGCGCGCCGCGTAGCCGCCGGTCGCCGGCACGGGGTGGGCGGGGCGGCAGGTCCGGGTCGGGACCGTGCCGCAACTCGCCGAGGTCGATCACCGGGCCGGTCACGGGCGCGACCGCCGGATCGCCGCCGCGTCGACGAGGGTGCGCCAGTCGTCCATCACCAGTACGCGCATCCCCGTCCTCCTCGCTGCTGGCCACCGGCGCCCTGACGCCGGCCGACAACCATCGTCTCTCGCCTATCGACTCGGTCGCACCCGTCAGGCGGGTAGTCGCCACAGCGCGAACGAGGCGTCCAGCCGCCGGCAGAGCAACTGCCCGCCGATCACCGCCTGGCACTCGCCTGTCGCGTCCGGCAGCACGTCCAGCAACCGCACGGTGCCCGCCCGCACGTCCAGTTCGGCGACGAGCAGACCTCCGTCGGGATGACGGCGTACGCCGATTGTCGGGCCGCCGAACGGGAACTGGGCCATCTCCCAGCGGCCCAACTCGGCCAGCACCCGACCGGTCTGCGGGTCGAGCACGACGATCTGCTCCGCACCCGGCCCGGCGCTGCTCAACGTGGTGGCCACCAGCCGGCCGGCGTACGGCCACACCCACGCCCAGCGGTCGTTGCCCCAGAGCAGCCGACCGGTCGCGGCGTCGACCACCCGCAGGCCACCGGAGCGGTTCTGGAGGCAGACGACGGCACCGCAGTCCGACGCGTACAGCGCCTCGTCGGCGGGTGTGCGCCACCGCTGCTCCAGCCCGTCCAGCCCGTACGCGGTGATCATGGTCGGATATCCGCCGAAGGTGAGCAGCATGTCGTCCACGATCTGCACACCCGTGTTCGCCCCACCGCCGGGCGGGGCCAGGTCGGCACGGGCCAGCACGGCTCCGCTGACCGCGTCGAGGACCTCGACCGGCCCGTTCGCGTGGTTGAGCACCACCCGGTCCACTCCGTGCTCGCCCTCGCGGAAGCTGAACTCGCCACCCGGGACGACGGGCACCTGCCAGCGCACCGTGCCGCAGCACGGATCGACCGCGCGCAGGGTGCCCCCCTGGTCGTCGTCGACGGAGTGCAGCAGCAGGTTGCCGTCGCCGAGCCTGCTGGGGCTGCCGGGCTGCTGCCAGTGGTACGCGCCGGTCGCGCGGTCCAGCGCCACCGTGAGCGTGCCCTGCCGGTCCGGGCCGGTCTCGTGCCCGGTGGCCAGCAGCAGCTCACCCTGCTGGGCGATCCCCCAGTACCGGCCCTCCGCCGGCAACGGAACCTGCCAGGCCGGCTCGCCGTCGGGTAGTCGGACGGCGGTCAGCCGCCGCTGCCCCGTCGGCCCGCTCAGCGGTTCGACGAGCACGAAGAGGTCGCCGGCGACCAGGGCATCGGCACCGAGCCGACCCGGCAGCGTCACCACCTCCCGCCGGGTCGGTGGCCCCGCAGCGGCGAGGCTGATCAGCACCAGCAGCAGGACCACGGCGCAGCGCAGGGGCCGCCCCTTGGCCAGCGGCGGGCGGGGCAGCGGGTCGGTGTCCGGCCCGTGCCGCAGCTCGCCGAGGTCGATCACCGGGCCGCTCATCGGGACAACCGGAACAGCGCCGTCGAGCCGTCGAGGCGACGGCAGAGCAGGACGGGCAGCGCCGCCTGGCACCCACCGACCACCCCGGGCAGGACGTCCAGGATCCGCGTCCGACCGGCTGCCAGGTCCAGTTCGGCGACCACGAGCCGGCCGCCGGTCGCCGGCCGTACGCCGATCAGGTCGTCGTCCCGCCGCAGCCGGCTCACCAGCCCCCACTGGCCCAGATCCGTCCGCTCCAGCCCGGTCCTCGCGTCGCGTACCGCGTACCGCTGGTCGAGTCCGGTCACCAGCAGCTTGTCCTGCCGGACGTCGGCCAGCGTGTCCGGGCCGGCGTCCGACCACCGAACGGCACCGGTGGCGGGGTCGATGGCCTGGATCCCGCCGGTCTGCTGGACCGTGCAGAGCAGGTCGGCGCACACGGTCACCCAGGCCACCAGCGGCACCGGGGCCGTCCACAACGGATCCATCCCGGGCAGGCCGTAGGCGACCAGCCGCGTGCTGCCGGGCGGGACGAGCAGCACCATGTCGCCGACGACCTGCACGCGCTGGAACGCCGACCGGTCCCCGGGCAGCGTGTCGACACTGCGCACGAGGTCGCCGGTGCCCACGTCGTACACCTGCACCTCGCCGGTGGGCTGAACGATCACCACCTGGTCGACCCCATCGGCGCGTTGGTGGTAGTCGGGGCTGCCGGGTGGGACGGGCAACGACCAGAGCACCCGGCCGGTGTCGGGCGCCACCCGGCGCACCGTGCCCGGCCCGTCGCCCGAGTCGTTCGCGAGGAGGAGGCCGCCGTCGGCCGTCCACTGGACGAGCCCCAGGTGCTGCCAGCGCCGCTGACCGGTTGCGGCGTCGAAGGCGGTGGTCTCCAGTACCCCGTCGGCGGTGCTGGTCCCCGCGGCCAGCAGCAAGCCGCGTTCGGCCCACACGGCCAGGTAGTCGCCGCTGGTTGCCAATGGCACCCGCCACCGGCGCCGCAGGCTCTGATCGCCGGTCGGCGCGGGCCGGGTGTACGCGGTCAGGTACCGGTCGCCGTTCGGCGTCGACGGGTCGACCACGACGATGCCGTCCTCGACGAGGTACGCCGAGGCCCCCGGCGCGGTCGGCACCGACGTGACCGTCCGCCGCGGCACCGGTGCCGCGGCGGTCAGCACGGCCAGGGTCAGCAGCAGGACGGCCGTGCTGCGCAGCGGCCGGCCGGCGGCGCGCGGCCGGCGGGGCGGCGGTGTCGACGCCGGCTCGTCCCGGACCTCACCCAACTCGATGATCGACAACGACCGTCCCTCCGTGGCGGGGTACGACCGACCGGGGATCTCCCCGGCAAACCGGCCGTGGCAGCACCGGCCCGGCAAATGCGACGCACGCCCGCCTGTACGATGGCGCGTCGTGGCTGTGCCGGTGGTAGACCCCTCGCTGAATCCCGTTACCGACGCCGACCCGGCCGAGGTCGAGCCGACACGGCGACCTCGACGCCGTCCGGCCCGCGCCGACCTGTTGGCCCTCGGAGCCTATGTGCTGCTGGGCGTCTTCGTGTGCCTCAACTACTGGGGTGACGTGACCGGCCGGGTCTCCTCGCACCTGCCGACCGACCACAGTTGGTTCGAGTGGCTGTTCGCGCACGGCGCGTACTCGGTGCGGCACCTGGAGAACCCGCTGTTCACGGCCCGGCAGAACGCCCCGGACGGGGTGAACATGATGGCCAACACCTCGCTGCTCGGGGTGACCCTGCCACTGTCGCCGCTGACCATGCTGCTCGGTCCGCAGGTCACGTACGCGCTCTATCTGGGTGGTGCCCTGGCTGCCACCGCCGGCACCGCGTACTGGATGCTCTCGCGGCATCTGGTGCGCTCCCGGGCGGCGGCGTTCGTCGGTGGCGCGTTCCTCGGTTTCGCGCCGGGGGTCGTCCACCACGCCAATGGTCAGCCCAACTTCGTGTCGAACTTCCTGTTGCCACTGATCGTGGTACGGGTGCTGCGGCTGGGTGAGCCGGGCCGCTGGCGGCGCAACGGGTTGGTGCTCGGCGCTCTGGTGGCGTACCAGATCTTCATCAACGAGGAGATGCTGCTGCTCACCGCGCTGGCCTGCCTGGTCATCGTGCTGGCGTACGCCGTGCAGCGGCCGGCGGCAACGCGAGCCGTCGCCGGCACGTTCCTGGCCGGGCTCGGCGTCGCCGGCGGGCTGGCCCTGCTGCTGGCGGCGTACCCGATCTGGTTCCAGTTCAACGGCCCGCAGTCCTACCGCGGCCTCCAGGGCGGGGTCTTCCACAACTGGGGCGAGGACCTGGTCGCCTTCGTCACCTTCGCCCGGGACACCTGGGCCGGTGACCCGGCGGTGGAGAAGACGATCGGGCTGACCGAGCAGAACACCTGGTTCGGCTGGCCGCTCGTGCTGCTGTCGGTGGTGGCGCTCGTGCTGCTGGTGCGCCGGTCGCTGACCGCCCGGATCATCGCGGTGCTGATCGTGGTCTTCACGGTGGCCTCGATCGGGCCGTGGGTGCGCTTCGACGGCGTGGAGACCGGGGTGCGCGGCCCGTGGTCGTACGTGTCGGACGACCTGCCGCTGGTCGAGATGATGATGCCGACCCGGTTGGCCCTGGTGGTGGCCGCCGCGGTGGGCGTACTGCTGGCGCTGACCTGGGACGCCGCGTACCGGCAGGGGCGCCCGGTGGCCGACCGGCTCCGGGTGCCGGCCCAGCGCACCGGCGAACCGACGGCGTCCGACGAGCCGTCCACGCCCGCGCCGCGCCGTCGGTGGCTGCGCCCGGTGGGGTACGCGGCGGTCGCGCTCGCGGTGCTGCCGCTCTTCCCCCGACCGCTGCCGGCACAGCAGGTGGACCCGCCGCCGCACTTCATCACCGCCGGCGGTTGGCGCCCGTACGTGCCGGCCGGCCGGACCCTCGTGCCGGTGCCGATCCCGAGCAACGTGCACGGCCTGCCGACGCTGCGCTGGAGCGCCCTGACCGAGCAGGAGTTCCCCGTCCCGGGTGGCTACTTCATCGGCCCGAACGAGCTGGGCGAGGGCGTCTTCGGCGCACCGAACCGGCCCACCAGCAGCCTCATCTACTCCACGATGGACGCGGGAGCCGTCCCGGCGCTCACCGACGAGAACCGCCGCCAGGCCGTCGAGGATCTGCGCTTCTGGCGGGCGTCGGTGGTGGTGCTCGGGGCGCACCCGCGCGAGGCGGTGCTGCGCGAGCTGGTCACCGGCCTCATCGGGCCGCCGCAGCGGGTCGACGACGTCTGGGTCTGGGACGTCCGCACGCTTGTGGACTGAGCGACGGCGGACTGAGCGACGGCGGTGCGGTCGTCAGCCGACCCGGTCGCGGACGTCCCACACCCACCCACCGTCGACCTGGCGGCCGGGGCCGAGCAGGTCCTCGACCGTCCGGCGCACCGGTTCGTCGTGCGCGAGCCGGCCGAGCACGACGAGCGCGGCCCGCCAGTGCCGCAGGTCCTCGACGGCCTGGCGGCGGTCGGCGTCGGTGAGCACCGGCACCGCGCCGGTCTGCGCGACCCGCCGCAGCAGCACGGCGGTGGGCCGGTCCGGGGCACCCCAGCGCGCCGTCGGGTCGTCCGGGCCGCTCGGGCCGATGAAGTAGCCGCCCGGCGCGTCGAACGCCAGCCCCGTGCGGGCCGACCAGAGCATCACCGGGCTCAGCGCGGCACCGGTGATCGGGGGCAGCGCCACCACGGTCCGGCCCGGGGGCACCAGCGGCCGCCACCGGCCCTCGGCGACGAACGCCGGCACCGGCGCGACCGGGATCGCCCGGATCGGCGTCGGCATGAGCGGGAGCAACGCGGCGGCCACCGCACCGCCCCACAGCAGTCGTACCGGCAGCCCCGGGACGGTCGACGCCCGGCCCACCGTCCGCACCCGGTCCAGGGAGAGCGCCACCAGCACGCCCAGCACCGGCACGCAGACCAGCGCGAACCGGGCCGGCACCGCGAGATCGAGCAGCGGCAGCCCGGCGACCAGCCGATACGGGCCGGGAATGCCGGTGGCGGCGCCATCCACCCGCAGGTCGGTGCCGAGTGAGAGCAGGGCGAAGACGACTCCGCAGCCAGCCAACGCGCGGACCAGGGGCCGCCGCCACAGCCAGATCACGATGACCACGGCGAGCACCAGCAGCCCCGGGCCGAAGAACGAGTTCTCCTCGGTCGGGTTCGGTGACAGCAGTCCGGGCAGCCAGTCGTCGCCGAGCACGGTCTGCCGGGCCGACGCGGTGAACGACGCCGCGTCGAGCTGGAAGCCGTGCGCGGCGAAGGCCATCCCGGTGTAGTGCTGCGGGCCGTAGAACTGGAACCACAGCGGGTACGCCAGCGGCACCACCGCCACCACGGCCGCCACGGCGAGCCGGCCGAGCAGGGCCGGCGCGTGCCGCCGCGCCGCCGCCCGGTCGGCGAGCGCGTAGCCCAACGCGAACACTCCGGCGGCGAGGACCAGGAAGACCAGGACCTCCTCGCCGATGAACACCTGCCAGACGAGCAGCAGCCCCAGGCCGACACCGGGCCGCCACACCCCGCCGGGGCGTGGGCCGGGGCGGAAGACCAGAGCGAGGATCGGCGGGACCAGGAACTGGGCGGCCACGTGCAGGTGCGCCCCACCCTGGGCGACCATGCCGGGGGCGAAGCCGCAGACCAGCCCGCCGACCGCCGCCGCGGACCGGGCGGTGACCAGCCGGCGGCGCAGCAGCGCGTACCAGGCCGTGGCCGTGCCGGCGAGGCCGCAGACCACCGCCACACAGAACGCCACCTGCGAACCGAACAGCAGCGTCACCGGGGTCAGTGGGACGCCCAGGCCGAGCACCGACGTGTTCGCCATCAGGTTGACGCCGTCCGGCGCGTTCAGCGCCGTGCTGTAGAGCGGGTTCTCCCCCTCGACGACGGCGTGCGCCGCGTGGGCCAGCATCCACTCGAAGAGGACCTGGTCGCCGGCCTGGTGGAACAGCCGCCCGGGGTGGCCCCACTGACCGCTGGTCAGCAGCAGCGCGAGACCGAAGTAGCCGGTGATCACCAGCGCGTCCGGCAGCCACGCCGGTCGGAACCGGCGCGCGGTCGCGGTCGCAGGGCTGTCCGTCGCCGCCGTCACCGACGACGACGTTCCCGTGGTCATCAGACCGGGCGGTCGGTCAGTGTCCGGACATCCCACACCCAGACGTCCAGCTCCTGCCGGCCCGGGCCGACCAACTCCTCGACGGTACGCCGCAGCGGCTCGACGTTCTGCTGGCGCGTCGGGAGCACCAGGATCGCCGCCCGCCAGTGCCGCAACTCGTCCAGGAAGCGTCGGCGCTGCCGGTCGTCGAGCTTCGGTGTCCGGCCGGTGGTCGCCACCTCCTCCAGCAGCTGACCCACCCCGCTGGGCCGGCCACCGAACCTCCCCGGGTCACCGGTGTTGCCGTTGCGGGGTGCGAGGAAGTAGCCGCCCGGGATCTTGAAGTCGAGGTTGGTGGCCGCAGCCCAGCGCATGCCGTGCGTGTTGCCCATGCTCGGCACCGGGATCGGCACGAGGGTCTGGTCCGGCCCGACGTACGTCCGCCAGCGGTCGGCGGTGATGAAGTCCGGCACCGGCGGTCGGGAGACCATCCGCAGCGGCATCGGGGCGATCGGCAGCAGCGCGAACGCCAGGCCTGCGGCGGTGAGCGTCCGCACGGTACGCCGGTCGGCCGGGCGCAGCGCCCAGGCCCGCTCGACGGCCAGCGCGAGCAGCAGACCGATCACCACGGTGGTGATCAGGCCGAACCGGGTCGGCACCACCGCGTCCAGCAGGGGCAGGTGCACCAGCAACTGCCACGGGCCCGTGATCAGCTCCCGGTCCCACCAGGAGATCCGCTCGCCGAGGGAGAGCACGGCGAAGAGGCCGCCGGTCACCGCGAGCGCCCGGACGATCATCTCCCGGCGCAGCCAGACCACGACGGCGACGACCAGCAGCGACAGGCTCCAGCCGAAGAAGGCGTTCTCCTCGGAGTAGTTCGGCGCCAGGTTGATGTTGGCCCGCTGGTTGCCGCCGAGCGTGGTGGAGCCGGGGGCGAAGAACGCGGCGATGTCGTTGCCGTAGTCCTGGACCGCGTCGCTGAGACCGTGGTACGCCATCGGCCCGGCAAACTGCACATACAGGGGGTACGCCAGCAGCGCCCCGGCCAACGCGGTGCAGGCCGCGACTCCAGCGCCGAGAGGTCGCCACGCCGCCCGCCAGCGGGCCGGCTCCTGGGCGAGCACCGCGAGCAGGAAGACCCCGCAGGCCATCGCCGTGAAGAGCAGGATCTCCTCGTTGATGAACGCCTGCGCGGTGACCAGCAGGGCGAGCAGCAACCCGTCCCGCACCGGCCGGCGGGACCGGGTGAGCACCAGCACCCGCCAGACGATGAACGGCAGCAGGAACTGGCTGATGATGTTCGGGTGCCAACTGGCGTGCGAGAGCATCGCCGGGGAGAAACCGCAGAACCAGCCGCCAGCCGCCGCCGCGAGCGGGGTACGCACGAGGTGGCGGGACAGCACGAGGTACCAGGCCATGGCCGTGCCGGCGAGGCCGAGCGTCACCAGCACCACAAAGGACACCGCCGGCCCGAAGAGCAGGGTCACCGGCACCATCGGGATGCCCAGCGCCAGCACGGCCGTGTTGGCCATCAGGTTGACGCCGTCGGGGTAGTTGAACTGCTCGGTGTAGAACGGGTACTCGCCGTGCAGCACCACCCGCACCGAGTGGGCCAGGAAGAACTGCACCTGGGCCGGGTCGCCGGTGTAGAGCGATGCCACCCGGCCGGCGGGGTCCAGCCAGATCCGGCTGGTCACCCAGAGCGCGGCGAGCAGGAACAGCCCGCCCACCGCCAGGTGCTGTCGTCGGCGGGTCCAGCCGGTCCACCACCGTCGGCGCGGGCCGGCCGGCGCCGAGGCGGCATCGTCGTCGACGTCGACCGGTACGGCAGCCGGGGGCGCGTCGACCGGCGCGGCCGGCGCGGCTGTCACGGCTTCGACCGGCGCGGCCGGCGCGGCGTCGGCCGGGGCCTCGACGGTGCTGGCGTGGGATCGGGCATCGCCCAGGGCGGGAGCATCGGCCACACTGGCCGCGTTGGCCGGGGAGGCGCGGCGAGTGTGGTGGCTCACAGTCTCGTCGGCGCCCACTGCCGCCTCCGGGCGCGGCGCGGACAGGGCGCGGGACTCGGCAGGCGTCACAGTCGGCGGAGTCTACCGGAGTGACGAAACGCCACTAAAAGCCCCGGTGCGTCCAATGTGGTGGGTGAGACGCCGGCCAGCTGAGCCGCCGCATCGGACATCTCGTACTATGGCGCTTTCCGGAAACGACGGCTAGGCGATCGGGGGCGGACCAGGTGACTCCAGGCCGCCGGCACGGCACGACGCTCACCGTCCTGCTGACCGCACTGTTGACCGCCACCGCGTGCGGCCCCGTGGCTGACCGCGCACCGCGCGACCTGCGGGTGGGTTACGACAGCGTCGACGGCACGCTGCGGGTGTGGCCACCGCGGGGCGACCTGGCCGGTGACGCCGCGGCGACGGCGAAGGTCACCGACGCGGTCCGCGACTGGCGTTCACCGGTCGACGACCGGGCGCACCTGCCCTCGTCCGGCATCCTGTTCTCCGGGCGGGTCGACGGCACGCCGGTGGCCCTGGTGGCGGCCGACGTGCCCGGCGAGAGCGCGTCCTGGCTGTTGCAGCTCAGCGGCGACGGCGACCGCTACGCGGTGACCCGCGCCACCGAGTACACCGACCCCGGCTACCTGGTCTACTCCGACGTGCTGCCGGTGCACACGGCCGGCGGCCGGCGCTACCTGGTCTCCGCCCGGGTGCAGCAGCTTCTCGGGCCACAGGGCCGGGCGCTGGCCCTGGCCGATGGCCTCAGCGCCCCGGCCGACGTGCCGGCCTGCGCGGCCGTCGCGGTGACCGCGACCCTGCGGGCCACCGAGTCCCTGCCGCAGGGGCGCGCCGCCGACCGGCTGCTCGACCTGGGCACCGGCATGACCGACCCGCGCTATCCGCTGGTACGCGACGAGTCCGGCGCCGGCCGGCGGGCGCTGACCGGCCTGGACACCTGCGTGCTGGCCGGCGAGCGGGGCCCGTTCGGCAGCATCCCGCGTCGGATCGGCGACCGGGACGCGCCGCGGTCGGTGCCGACGTCCTGGCCGATGGCGAAGCTCACCGTCCGCTCACTCGGTGAGGTCGCCCTCGGCGGTGGCGAGCCGGCCGAGTTGCAGCAGCTCAGTTGGGACACCGACGCCGGCGCGATGACCTCGGTCGTCTACCGCCCGGCGGACGGGAGCGCGCCGGTGGTCTCACCGGCCGACCGGGCCACCCCGTTGCAGACGTACCACCTGCCGCTGCCCGGCCAGCCTCTGGTGGTGCTCAGTTGGCGGCCCACCCGGGACAGCAGCCTCTCGGTGCCGCCCGGAACTCCCCTGCTGGCGGAACGCCCCGGCCTGGTGGTCATCCCCGAGCCGCCCCGCACCCAGACCTACAGCCTCGCAAACGCCGACAAAACCCACTACCGCTCAATAACCCCCCGCTAATCCCCCGCGCCTCCCCTCCCCACGACCCCCACCCCCCCCCACCCCCACCCCCACCCCCACGCGATCTTGCACTTTCTGCCCGGCCATATGGGGCAAGGCACGCGTAACGGCGACCGAAAGTGCAAGATCGCGCGCAGGGTGGGTGGACGTGCAACGAGCGCGGCGGGCGTCCCCCGTGGGGGGCGCCCGCCGTCGGGGGTTTTAGTTCTGGGCTGGGGCGTCGGTTGGCGTCAACCGGACCGGGGAGTTGTCGAGGCCGGAGATCCAGCCGGTGACGTTGCGGGCCACGTCCTGGGCGGTCAGACCAAGGTCGGCGAGGATCTGCGCGCGGGTGCCGTGCGGGTGCCAGTCGGCCGGTACGCCCAGGTCCTTGAGCGGCACCCGGACGTCGGCGTCGCGCATCGCCTGGCCGAGCGCGTCGCCCACCCCGCCGACCCGGACGCCGTCCTCGACGCTGACCACGAGCCGGTGGCGGGCGGCCAGCTCGACCAGCTCAGCCGGCACCGGGCGGACCCAGCGGGGGTCGACGACGGTGACCCCGTAGCCCTGCTCGGCGACCCGGGCGGCGACCTCCATGCCCAGCTGGCCGAACGAGCCCACGGCGACCAGCAGCACGTCGGTACGCGCCGACTCGGCCAGCACGTCGACCGGGCCGACCCGACGCAGCGCCGGCAGGTCGGCGGCGACGGCGCCGGTCGGGAAGCGCACGACGGTCGGGCCGTCGTCGACGGCCAGCGCCTCGCGCAGTTCCTCGCGCAGCGTGGCGGCGTCGCGGGGAGCGGCGATCCGCAGCCCTGGCACCACCCCGAAGACCGACATGTCCCAGATGCCGTAGTGGCTGGGGCCGTCCGGGCCGGTGATGCCGGCGCGGTCCAGCACGAAGGTCACCGGCAGCTTGTGCATCGCCACGTCCAGCAGGACCTGGTCGAAGGCTCGGTTGAGGAAGGTGGCGTAGACGGCGACCACCGGGTGCAGGCCGCCGAGCGCCAGCCCGGCCGCCGACGTGGCGGCGTGCTGCTCGGCGATGCCCACGTCGTACACCCGCTCGGGGTACTTACGGGCCAGCTTCGCGATGCCGGTCGGCTCGGCCATCGCGGCGGTGATGCCCACCACGTCCGGCCGCTCGTCGGCGATGGCCAGCAGCTCGTCGGCGAAGACGTGCGTCCACTTCACCGCTGGCGCGGCCAGCAGCGCTCCGGTCTCCACGTCGAAGGCGCCGCCGGGGCCGTGCAGGCAGTCCGCCTCGTCCTCCTCGGCCGGGCGGTAGCCGTAGCCCTTGCGGGTGACCGCGTGCACGATCACCGGGCCGCCGAAGTTCTTCGCCGCCCGCAGCGCGGACTCGACCGCCGCCACGTCGTGCCCGTCGACCGGGCCGACGTACTTGATGCCGAGGTCCTCGAACATGGCCTGCGGCGCGACCGCGTCCTTGATGCCCTTCTTGACCGCGTGCAGCACCTCGTACATCGGCTTGCCGACCAGCGGGGTGGAGCCGAGTGCGTCCTTGACCGTGTCGAGGACCTTCTCGTAGCCCGGGTTGAGCCGCAGCGAGGAGAGGTGGTCGGCGAGGCCGCCGATGGTCGGCGAGTAGGACCGGCCGTTGTCGTTGACGACGATGACCAGGGAGTTGCCGGCGGTGGCGATGTTGTTCAGCGCCTCCCAGCACATGCCGCCGGTGAGCGCGCCGTCGCCGACCACGGCCACGACGCTGCGCGCCTCGCCCCGCAGGGCGTACGCCTTGGCCAGGCCATCGGCGTAGGAGAGCGCGGTGGAGGCGTGCGAGTTCTCGATCAGGTCGTGCTCGCTCTCGGCCTGGCTGGGGTAGCCGGAGAGGCCACCGCGCTGGCGGAGCTTGTCGAAGCCGGCCTGACGGCCGGTGAGGATCTTGTGTACGTACGCCTGGTGGCCGGTGTCGAACAGGAGCCGGTCACGGGGGGAGTCGAAGACGCGGTGCATGGCCAGCGTCAGCTCGACCACACCGAGGTTGGGCCCGACGTGCCCGCCGGTGCGGGAGACCTTGGCGATCAGGAAGTCGCGGATCTCCGCGGCGAGCACGCCCAGTTCCTCGCCCGACATCCGCTTGACGTCCTGCGGACCGCGAACCGTCCCCAGCAGTCGGCCGTGGTTAGCCGTGTCCTCTTCAACACTCATGACCGCAGAGTCTATCGGCCCTGCCGTACTCCGCAGCCCGGCCGAGCCCGCCGCACCCGCACCCGCCGACTGAGCGCCTGCTCAGAGCCCGGCAGGCCCGGCCCACGACGACCGACGGCGGGCCTGGTCAGGACCGGATCCGCAGCCGGCGCGGTGGGGCGGCCGGTACGCCGGGGTACGCCGGGCCGGCCGGGGTCCAGGAACCCAGGACCGCGCCCCGGGTGGCGCCGGTCACTGACGGGATCGACCCGGGCAGGCCGTGCCAGGACAGCCAGCCGAGCAACGCGAAGGCGTACGCCTCCTTGGCCTGCGCCGGCACGCCCAGCTCGTCGGTGCCGCGCAGCCGCCACCGACCGGCACTGAGGGCAGCGAGCCGGCCCAGCAGGGTGGGGTTGCGCACACCGCCCCCGGCGGCGACCACCTCGACGACGCCGCGCCTGTCGCACTCGACGGCCACCACCCGCGCGGTCAACTCGGTCAGCGTGGCCAGCAGGTCGTCCACCGGCACGGGCGCGTCGAGCGCGGCGAGGTGGCGGTCCAGGTAGCCGGCGTGGAACAGCTCCTTGCCGGTGGACTTGGGCGGCGACGCCGCGTAGTACGGCTCGGCCAGCAGTTCGGCGAGCAGCCCCGGGTGTACCCGGCCGGCCGCCGCCCGCGCGCCGTCGAGGTCGCACGGCCGGCCCAGGAAGCGCCGGGCCGCCGCGTCCAGCAGGGCGTTGGCCGGGCCCACGTCGTACCCGAGGACCGGCGCCCCGGGCGCGACCACGGTGAGGTTGGCGATGCCGCCCAGGTTCAGCGCCGCACGCGGCCCGGCGGCGCCGTCGAGCAGCAGCGCGTCGAAGGCCGGCACCAGCGGCGCGCCCTGACCACCGGCGGCGATGTCCGCCGAGCGCAGGTCACTGAGCACCGGTACGCCGACCCGGGCCGCCACCCGGGCCACCGCGCCCAGTTGCAGGGTGCCCCGGGCCACCCCGTCGGCGACCCAGTGGAAGACCGTCTGACCGGGCGAGACCACCGCGTCGACCTGCCCACCGGCCAGCTCCAGGCCGACGGCCGCCGCCTCGGCGAACACCTCACCCAGGCGGTTGTCGAGCCGGCAGACCGCCTCGATGGTGGTGGCCTCCGGCGGCAGCAGCGCGGCGATCTCGGCACGCAGGGCCTCGTCGTACTCCAACTCGCGGTGCCCCAGCGGCCGCAGCCAGAGGGTGTCCTCCTCGGCGGTGAACTCCGCCGCGACGACGTCCACCCCGTCGTACGACGTGCCCGACATCAACCCGACGATCTTCACGGCGTCAGGTTAGCGGCGGCCCGAGTCACCTGGTGGCAGCCCCGGCGGCGGTCAGCCCGCGCCTGGCACGAGCGGGCAGACAGCCCTACGCGGTGTCGCTGGTCGCGGGCTCGGGCACGCCCGGCACCAGCAACGCCACCAACTCCACATGCTGCGTCATCGGGAACAGGTCGAACCCGCGCAGCGCCGCCAACCGCCAGCCCAGCCCGGCGAAGGTGCGTACGTCCCGGGCGAAGGCCGCCGGGTCGCAGGCCACGTACGCGATGGCCCGAGGGCCGGCGGCGGCCAGCGCGCGGACCACCGCGGCGCCGGCCCCGGCGCGCGGCGGGTCGAGCACCACCACGTCGACCGGGCCGGTGATCCGCCGGCGGGCCAGCGCGGTCTCCACCCGGGCCGACACGACCTCGACGCGGGGCAGGTCGGCCAGGTTCTGTCGGGCGGCGGCGACGCCCTGCGGAGCCGCCTCCACCACGGTCACCCGGCCGGTCGCGCCGACCCGGGTGGCCAGCCCGGCGGCGAACAGCCCAGCGCCGCCGTAGAGGTCCCAGGCCACCTCGCCCGGTCGCGGGTCGAGCAGCTCCAGCACGGCCGTGGACAACGTGTCGGCCGCCGCCGGGTGCACCTGCCAGAAGGCGGACGCGGGCAGCGTCCAGTCCCGCCCGGCCGCCACCTCGCGGACCACGGCCGGCCCGCTCACCGGCGTGGAGATCCCGTCGCGGACCTCCGCGACTGTCACGTCCCCGCCGGTGCTGGCGACGGTCTCCACCGCGTCGGCGGCCGGCCAGGACGCGCCGGTCGGGGTCAGCACCGGCAACTGCTGGATGGCCGGGTGGGCGATCCGGCAGCGGTCGATCGGCACGACCTCGTGCGAGCGGTGCTTGAGCAGGCCGGCCCGGTCGGCGGCGTCCACCGCGTAGCGGACCCGGGAGCGCCAGCCCAGCAGCCCGCCGGGCAGCGCCTCGACCCGGACGCCGAGGCGGTCCAACTCGGCGTCGGTCAGCCCGCCGAGGCGGGTCAACTGCTCGCGCACCACGGCGGCCTTCCAGGCCAGCTGCGCCTCGGGGGCGACGTGTTGCAGGTCGCAACCGCCGCAGGCGCCCGGTTTCGCGTACGGGCAGGGCGGCTCGACCCGGTCCGGCGAGGCGTCCAGCACGGTCACCGCGTCGGCCCGGACGAACCCCTTGTGCACCTCGGTGACCTCGGCGATCACCCGCTCGCCGGGCAGCGCGTGCCGGACGAAGACCACCTGCCCGTCCACCCGGGCCACGCAGTGCCCGCCGGGTGCGACCGCGTCGACGGTCAGCTCGACGCGCTCCGCCTCGGCCAGGCCAGGCTCAAACTCCGCGGGTGCCGCGGTCCGCTCAGTCACGGCCGCCTCCGACTGTTCCGCTGCCCACCGGGCCGCTCTCGCCGGGCTGCGCGGGCACCACCTCCGGGGGCACCGTGCCCCGGGGCCCGCGCGCCGGGGTCCGGGACAGGGTGGCGTCCAGCCGGTCCAGGTTCTTGCTCGCGCTCGAGGCGAGCTGCCAGGGAACGCTCACCACCATCACCCCCGGTTCGAAGAGCAGCCGGCCCTTGAGGCGCAACGCGCTCTGGTTGTGCAACAGGTTCTCCCACCAGTGCCCCACCACGTACTCGGGGATGAAGACGGTGACCACGTCGCGCGGTGACTTGCGGCGCGCGGAGGCCACGAAGTCCAGGATCGGCCGGGTGATCTCTCGGTACGGCGAGTCGACCACGGTGAGCGGGATCGCCATCTCCCGCCGCTCCCAGTCGGCCTGAAGATCGCGGGTGTCCTGCTCGTCCACGTTGACCGTCACGGCGGTCAGCGTGTCCGGCCGGGTGGCCCGGGCGTACGCGATGGCCCGCAGCGTCGGCTGGTGCAGTTTGCTGACCAGCACGATCGCGTGGTTGCGGGCGGGCAGCACGGCCCGGCCCTCGTCCGGCGGGGTCAGCTCGGCGGCGACCCGGTCGTAGTGCCGGCGGATGGCCAGCATCAACACGTAGATCACCGCCATCGCGGCGATCGCGATCCACGCGCCGAGCAGGAACTTCGTGATCAGGACGATCACCAGCACGGTGCCGGTCAGGCCCGCGCCGAACGTGTTGATGGCCCGAGATCGGTGCATCCGGCGGCGCGCCTCCGGGTCCCGCTCGGTCCGCAGCCGCCGGTTCCAGTGCCGGATCATGCCGGCCTGGGAGACGGTGAACGAGACGAAGACCCCGACGATGTAGAGCTGGATGAGGCGGGTCACCTCGGCCTGGAAGCCGACGATCAACACGATCGCGAAGAGGGCGAGGAAGACGATGCCGTTGGAGAACGCGAGCCGGTCGCCCCGGGTGTGGAACTGGCGGGGCAGATAGCGGTCCTGGGCGAGGATCGACCCGAGCACCGGGAAGCCGTTGAACGCGGTGTTCGCGGCCAGGAAGAGGATCAGGGCGGTCATCCCGGCCACCACGTAGAGCAGGATCGACCCGGAGCCGAAGACCGTCTCGCCGAGCTGGGTGGTGACGGTCTTCTGCACGTACCCCTCGGGGCCGGAGACGATCTGCAGGGCCGGGTCCTCGACGAACTGCAGGTGGGTCAGCCGGGCCAGCCAGATGATCCCGACCAGCATGCTCACCGAGATGCCGCCGAGCAACAGCAGCGTCGTGGCGGCGTTCCGGCTCTTCGGCGCCTTGAACGCCGGCACCCCGTTGGAGATCGCCTCGACCCCGGTGAGCGCGGCGGCGCCCGAGCTGAACGTCCGTAGCAGCAGGAAGATCAGCGCGAAACCAGTCACGCTGTGCTCGGCCTGGATGACCAGGTCGGCGCTCGGCGCGCGGAGGTCGTCGCCGAGAACGAAGACCCGGACCAGCCCGGTGAGCAGCATCCCACCGATGACGATCACGAAGCCGTAGGTGGGGATGGCGAAGGCGGTGCCCGACTCGCGCAGTCCGCGCAGGTTGACCGCGGTCAACAGGGTCACCGCGATCACCGCGATCATGACCTTGTGGGTGGCCACGAACGGCACCACCGAGCCGAGGTTGGCCACGCCGGAGGAGACCGACACGGCCACCGTGAGCACGTAGTCGACCAGCAGCGCGCTGGCCACCCCGACCCCGAACTTCGGGCCCAGGTTGACCGTGGCCACCTCGTAGTCACCACCCCCGGAGGGGTACGCGTGCACGTTCTGCCGGTAGCTGGCCACCACCGTGAGCATCACGACGACAACGGCCAGCGCGATCCACGGGGAGAACAGGTACGCCGACGCGCCGGCGATCGACAGGGTCAGCAGGATCTCGTCGGGCGCGTACGCGACGCTGGACAGCGCGTCGGAGGCGAACACGGGCAGCGCGATGCGCTTCGGCAGGAGGGTGTGCTGCAGACGGTCGGACCGGAACGGTCGACCGAGGAGCAGCCGCTTCAGCAGCGAGGTGGGACTGGCCACGAACGCCAAGGGTACGACCACCACGGCGAGAACGCGGGGGTGGGCGATCACGGCTGCCCGGCGCGACGGGGTACGGTCGGTCCCCGCTGCCGACCGGCACGTGGCAGGCTCGCAGTCGAAGGCCACCGGCCGCGCCTGCGCAAGGGCAAGCGGCAGCGGTACGCACCTTGGGAGGGACAGCGTGCACGTCGTGATCATGGGATGTGGTCGGGTCGGGTCGACGCTCGCCCACAGCCTGGAGTCCCGGGGGCACTCGGTGGCGGTGATCGACCACGATGCCGACGCCTTCCGCCGGCTCGGCCCCGACTTCGCCGGGATCACGGTGACCGGGGAGGGCTTCGACGGTGACGTGCTGCGCCAGGCCGGCATCGAGCGGGCGGACGCCTTCGCGGCCGTCTCCAGCGGCGACAACTCCAACATCATCTCGGCCCGTCTGGCCCGGGAGACGTTCGGGGTGTCCCGGGTCGCGGCACGGATCTACGACCAGCGCCGGGCGCAGGTCTACGAGCGGCTGGGCATCCCCACCGTGGCGACCGTGCGCTGGACGGCCGACCGGATGCTGCGGCACCTGGTGCCGGAGGGCAACGTGGAGATCTTCCGCGACCCCACGAGCACCGTATCGATCGTCGAGGTCCCGGTGCACAAGGACTGGATCGGCCGTCCGGTGCGCAAGTTGGAGGAGGCGTCCGGGGCGCGGGTGGCCTACCTGATCCGCTTCGGCATCGGCACGCTGCCCACCGCCTCCACCGTCCTACAGGAGGGCGACCAGGCCTTCATGCTGGTCAGCGACGACATCGTGGGGACGGCCACGTCGGTGGCGGCGGCGCCGCCGGAAGGGGGGCACTGAGCCATGCGGATCGCCATCGCGGGGGCCGGAAACGTGGGCCGTTCGATCGCCCAGGAGTTGATCGACAACGGCCACCAGGTGATGCTGATCGAGCGTCAGCCCAAGATGCTGCGCCCGGACCGGGTGTCGGCCGCCGAGTGGGTGCTCGCCGACGCCTGCGAGCTGGCCAGCCTGGAGGAGGCCAACCTCGCCGGCTGTGACGTGGTGGTCGCCGCCACCGGCGACGACAAGGTCAACCTGGTGGTGTCGCTGCTGGCCAAGACCGAGTTCGCGGTGCCCCGCGTGGTGGCCCGGGTCAACCGGGCCGAGAACGAGTGGCTCTTCACCGAGCAGTGGGGCGTGGACGTCGCGGTGAGCAAGCCTCGGGTCATGGCCGCGCTGGTCGAGGAGGCGGTCACCGTCGGCGACCTGGTCCGGCTGATGACGTTCCGGCAGGGCGAGGCGAACCTCGTCGAGATCACCCTGCCGCCGACCGCGCCGTACGTCGGTCAGCCGATCCACGCCGTGCCGCTGCCCCGCGACGCCGCGCTGGTGGCGATCCTGCGCGGCAAGCGGGTCCTGGTGCCCAGCCCGGACGACCCCATCGAGGCCGGCGACGAGTTGGTGTTCGTCTGCACCGCCGAGGTGGAGGACGACGTCCGCGCGGTGATCCTCGGCCCGGACAGCGTCGAGCGGACCCGCAACTCGCGCTGAGCCGCCCGCGCGGGGCTGCCCCGCGCGGTCAGGCGCCGGGCAGCGGGGACGGTTGCGGTTCCCGGGTGACCCGGCGCACCGTCCAGACCGTGATGAGCAGCAGCAGCGCGTACGGCGGGTAGCCCAGCGCCAGCCGGGCCACGCCCAGCGCGGTGTCCTGGTGGGCCAGGTAGAGCCCGGCCTGCACACCCACCTTGGCCAGCCAGACCACGCCCCAGAGCACGGTCAGCTGGGTGAAGGTGCGCACCAGCTTCGGGTCGTCCCGCCACTCGGAGCGACCCTTGGCCACCAGCACCGACCAGATCCAGCCGACGAGGGGCTGCCGGATGGCCGCCGAGATCAGCAGCGCGATGCCGTAGCCGATGCCGTAGAGGATGCCGGGGAGGTAGAAATCCCGCTCGTCGCCGGTGCGCCAGGCGATGGCGGCGCCGATGCCGACGCCGAACAGCCCGTTGACCGCGTGTCGGATCGGCCGGCGCTGGGCCAGTCGCAGCCCGGCGATCAGCAGCGCGACGGCCACCGAGGCGATCACCGCCGGCCGCAACTCACCGATGATGTTGGCGACGACGAAGACCACCACCGGGATGCTGGATTCCACCAGCCCTCGCCAGCCGCCAAGCTGATCGGCCATCTGCTCGGCGACCGTCGGCAGTCGCTCGTCGTCCTGAGGACCGGTCTCCGGCTGTGCCGCCCGGTGCTGTCCCGTCGTCATGGCCGGCCTTCCGTCCGCAGCGCCGTCACTTCGGCGAGTCCAGCTCGTAGTACGGGTTGTAGATGACCTTGCGGTCGTCGCGCATCGCCACCCGGCCACGCGCGGTCAGGTGTCGCCCCGGCTCGATCCCGGAGATGTGCCGTCGGCCCAGCCAGACCAGGGTGACCACGTCGCTGCCGTCGTACAGGTCGGCCTCGAGGGTGGGCAGATTGGTGCGCGGCGTGTAGACCACCGTGCGCAGCCGCCCGGCGATCGAGACCACCTGACCCCGGGAGCACTGCTGGGCCAGGACGCCGCCACACTCGGCGCTCTCCTGGCGCAGCTCCTGCGCGTCGATCTCGGCCTCGCTGGCGGTGAACCGTTGCAGGATGCGCCGCAGCGACACCCTGCTCTCGTCGGTCATCATGACCTCCGCGTCACCCTCTCCACGCTCACCGGCCCGCCGTGGGGCACTGCCCCGGCACCGGCAACGCCGGAACCGTTCCGCCAGCGTACGCCGACGGGGCCGGTTCCGGCGCTCCGGTGCTCGGCGGTCAGACCTGGCGCGACTCGGAGGCGGCGGCCGCGTCGCCCGCCTCGGCGTCGGCCTGGTCGGCCATCTCCCGAGGCAGGCGCAGCGGCAGCGGCTCGCGGACCGGCTTGGCCTCCTGCCCCCGGTCGACCACCAGGCCGTCCAGGCACTCGGCGAGCGGCCCGGCGCTGGCCGGGTCGACTGCCACCCGGCCCTGGAAGACGCCGCGGACCATCCAGCGCGGCCCGTCGACACCGACGAACCGCAGGTGCGTGGGGCCGTCCTCGGTACGCACCTGGGCGTGCAGCTCCGGGCCGTACTCGCCGTCGACCTCCTGGGCGGTGGCACCGTCGCGCAGCAGCGACTGACGGATCTCCTCGCGCACCTCGTCCCAGATCCCCTCCGAGCGGGGCGCGGCGAAGACACCGAGCTGCAGGGCGTTGTCACCGTGGACCAGCACCACCTGCTGGATCACGCCCTGCGGGTCGGCCTGCACCCGCACCTCCACCTCGGCGACCGCCGGGATTTGCAGGCTGCCCAGGTCGAGGCGCTGCACCTCGTCGTTGACCTCGGAGATGTCGTACGGCCCGCGCACCAGCGCGGGCGTCGACTCGCCGGTGCCCTCGTCGAGGACCTCGGTGGTCCGCTCGTCACGGGTGTGCCGCCCGGCACCGGCCCGCTTTCGGGAGAAGATCACTGCGCCCGCCCTCCGCTGTTCGCACTCACCCTGCCACCTCTTCCGTCCGGCCACGGCCCGGCTCGTCGACCCGATCCCGCGCGACCCGATCCTGCCCGGCCGGCGACGGCACCAGTCCGGCGTGCCCGCCGGTCGAGCCGTGCCCGCCGGTCCCACGCTGGGACTCGGGCAGCTCGGCCACCGGCTCGAACCGCGCCCGTGCGACCCGCTGGATCACGAGCTGCGCGATCCGGTCACCGCGGGAGATCTTCGCTGGCGTGTCCCGATCATGGTTGATCAGGTTGACCAGGATCTCACCCCGGTAGCCGGCGTCGACCGTACCGGGCGCGTTGAGCACCGTCACGCCGAGCCTGGCCGCCAGGCCGGATCGCGGATGGACCAGGCCCACGTACCCCTGCGGCAGGGCGATGGCCACCCCGGTGGGCACCAGGGCACGGCCGCCGGGCGGCAGCTCCACGTCCGTGGCGGCCACCAGGTCGGCCCCGGCGTCGCCCGGATGGGCGTACGCGGGCAGCGGCAGCTCGGCATCGAGCAGCCGCACGGGCACGGGTACGACGTCGGTCACGAGACCCTCTTCCGTCCGGTTGTCGGGCTGACCATGCCATCCTGCCGGTTACCCGGGCCGTCGTGCGCCGTACCCTCGCAGGAGTGAGCATGTCGCCCTCCCCGTCCGCCGGTCGGCCACCGGTCGCGGCCCGTCCGACGTACGCCGAACGGCTGGATCTGCCCTGGTGGCTGTGGCTGGTCGGGTTACTGGCCGCCGCTCTGCTGGCCGTCGAGATCTGGATGGGCGGCACCGGCGCGCGTGCCTGGGTGCCGTTCGCGGTGCTGCTGCCGATCACCGCGGCCGGGCTGTGGTGGCTGGGCCGGATCCGCGTCGCGGTCACCGACTCGGAGCTGCTGGTGGACGACGCCCGGCTGCCGGTGCGCTTCGTCGCCGACGTGGTCCCGTTGGACGCGGCCGGCCGCCGTGAGGTGCTCGGGGTCGGCGCGGACCCGCTCGCCTTCGTGGTGCAGCGGCCGTGGATCAGCGGTGCCGTGCAGGTGGTGCTCAACGATCCGGCCGACCCGACGCCGTTTTGGGTGGTGAGCAGCAGACGTCCGGTCGAGCTGGCCGAGGCGCTGCTGGCCGCCCGGGACGCTCGGACGCCCGCCGACCGGAGGGCCGCCGAGCCGGGCTGACCCCCGCCGGCGCACACGGCGCGCGGCCCGACTGGGGCCCACGCGACCGACGGAGGCGCAGGGCCTGCTGAGGCCCGCGCGGCCCGCTCAGGTGCCTGTCGGCGGGCCGGGCAGGGCCGATGGTGGCGCCGGCCGGGCGATACCGCGACGGCGCAGGTCCACCTGGAGCTGCTCGGCCATCTGTCGAGTGGCCCGGCGGTTGAGGAAGCTGGCTACCGCCGCACCGGTGAGGAACGGCCCGAGCGTGGTGAGGTTGCGCCCGAAGCGCCGCAGCAGCGTGTCCCGCAGCTCCTTGCGGGCGGCGGTGCCGAGCACCGCGCCCACCCCGACGCCGGGCACCATCGGGTTGACTCCGCGCTGGGTGGCCCACGAGTGCACCAGGGCGACCGTCCGTTGGCTGCCGCTGTCGGCCAGCGGCACGCCGTAGACCTCGTGCAGCTCACCGACCAGCTTCAGCTCCACCGCCACCACCGCGACCGTCTCGGCGGCGAGCAGCACCGGCGCGGAGAGCAGGGTCGGTGCGACAGTCCACTCGACGGCGGCGACTCCCCCGCCGGCCGCGCCGACCCCGGCGGTCGTCCGGGCCGCGTTGCGGATCAGGCGATCGGCCAGGGCGGCGTCGTCCAGGCCGGGGAAGTGTTGGCGCAGGGTGGCCAGGTCCCGTATCGGGATGTGTGGGGCGATCTCGGCCACCGTGTCGACCATCCAGCGCACGGCCGCACGGGGCTTGAAGAGGTCGGAGATGCCCCGGCTACGGGCCTGCCCGACCATCCGGGCGAGAAGTTGACGCCGCCGGGCCGGCTCGATGTCGTCAGCGGTCAACGCCGCGACGGTGGCGCCGAGCTCGTCCGCGCCGCCGCCGGTGGTGTCGGCTCGATCGCTCATGGGTCGGACCTCCCGCTGCTGTGGCATCCCGCTACGAGTCAAGCAGGTACCCACGGGAGTCGCATGCCTACACCGGTAGCGGCGGCCCCGATCAGGAGGCCGCCGCCGGTGTTGTGAGTGTCAGACGCACTCGCGGCAGATCAGCTCGCCGTTCCGCTCGACCGCCAGCTGGCTGCGGTGATGCACCAGGAAGCAGCGGGCGCACCGGAACTCGTCCTGCTGCATCGGTAGCACCTTGACCGTGAGCTCCTCGTCGGCCAGATCGGCACCGGGCAGCTCAAAACTCTCGGCGACCTCGGCCTCGTCGACGTCCACTGCGCCCGACTGTGAGTCGACGCGCCGGGCCTTGAGCTCTTCCAGGCTGTCCTCGCCGAGGTCGACCTCGTCGCGACGCGGGGCGTCGTAGTCGGTGGCCATCGGTTTCACTCTCCCATATCGATGTTGTCGCTTCCGGTTGTAACGCCGGACGACGCTGTTTCGGTTCCGCTGGCCGGCCACCACTTGTGTCGGGCTCCCGACCCGTGGACCGCACGGATCGAGATCGCCGGGGCAACTCCCCTGCGAGCGCGGAACCTTACCCCCCCTAGGGCGAGGCATGTATACCGCCCTTGCGGTTGAGATGTACGCCACCGCACGCCAAGATGTTCCCGATGTGACTCAGGCGACACGAAGATAGGGGTAGTAGTACCCGGTTCGCGGTCGGCGCGCCGGCATGTCGGGCTGTTTCCACGCGACGGCCGGACAACCGTTAACCTCAGCGGCGTATTCGACGGCCGGCGGTCAGTGCGATCGATGACGGCCGCCGCCGCCCACCTGAGCTCCCGGGAGCGCCCAGATGAGTTTTGCGCGAGTGCGAGCACTCGTCGTGGTCGGCCTGCTGGGGGTCCTGGCCCTGGCCTTCGTGATCACCGCGGTCCTCCGCGACAGCCAGAGTGGTGCGGGCGCCAAGGGCTGCCCGGACGGGTGGCCGCTGGCCGACGTCACGCTGCACGAGACCAAAGACGTCAAGATCAATGTGTTGAACGCGACCGACGAGCCGGGCCGGGCCGGCGCCGTCGCGGACGACTTCCGCAACCGCAAGTTCCAGGTCCAGAAGGTCGGCAACGCGCCGAAGGGCATCGACGAGGTGGCCGTGCTGCGGTACGGCCCCAAGGGCGTCGGCTCGGCGCACCTGCTGCGGGCGTACTTCCTGAACAACGCCGACTACCAGTACGACGAGAAGCGCACGGACGACGTCGTCGACGTCGTGCTGGGCAACGGCTTCCAGCAGCTCGCCACGACCACCGAGGTGAACCAGTCTCTCGGTGACCTGGGCGCCCCGCAGGCGCCCCGGGGCTCCTGCCCGTCCCCCGCCGCCGACAAGTGACCCGGTAATCGGCCGGGCCACCGGACGTCGCGGGCGCCCCTGCGTGGCGGCCGGTGTCGTCGGACGCGCCCGGCCAGCCTCGGCTGCCGGTCAGGGGCCGCCGGAGGCGTCCAGGGCGGCCAGCCGGTCGTGTAGCGGCTGCAGGAGCGCGGGCGGGGCCGCGATCACCAGGTCGGGGCCGGGCGGGCGACCGGCCAGGCCGGTGACCCGCACGCCGGCCTCCGCGGCCACGAGCCCGCCGGCGGCCAGATCCCAGGCCTCCAGACCCTTCTCGAAGTACGCGTCCAGCCGCCCCTCCGCCACCAGGCAGAGGTCCAGCGCGGCGGCGCCCAGGCGGCGGATGTCCCGCACGTGCGCGATCAGCCCGGCCACCACCGACGCCTGGTGCGCCCGCCGCCCGGCGTCGTAGCCGAAGCCGGTGCCGACCAGCGCCTGCCCCAGGTCCGTCTCGCCGGAACAGCGCAACCGGACACCGTCGCGCCAGGCGCCACCGCCGGCCGTGGCGGTCCACTCCTCGCCGGTGCTCACGTTGCGCACCACGCCGGCGACCACCACCCCGTCCACCTCGGCGGCCAGCGACACCGCGCTGTACGGCAACCCGTAGAGGTAGTTCACGGTGCCGTCGATCGGGTCGATGATCCACCGCACGCCGCCCGGCTCGGCCGGCCCGGTGTCCTTCGTGCCGTACTCCTCGCCCAGGACGGCGTCGCCCGGCCGCAGCCGGCGCAGCGCGTCGAGCACCTGCCGCTCGACGGCCCGGTCCGCGGCCGTGACCACGTCGGTGACCGTGCTCTTGGTCGCCGCGACCGAGACACCCTCGACCCGCATCCGATGTGCGGTGGCCGCGGCGTCCCGTGCCACGTCGAGCGCGATCGCGAGCAGTTCCCGCGCTGACGGCGCCGAATCGTGCATCCCAAGGTCCCCTTCCCGTACGACCGGGGTGTTCCGGGCCGTCCGCGAGTATCATCTTTACAAAGTCCACATCTGCGCCGAATCGGCGGTCCCGCCGCCGTTACACCGTGCGGCGCAGGATGATCGCCGCAGACGGCGTTACAATTCACCCTGCCCACGCGCCGCGGACCGCCGACCACCGGCCGGCCCGGGACACGGGGGCCCCTCAACCACATCGTCTGGCTCGGTTGCCCCATGCTGTGTCGGACGACCCGGCCGTGCCCGCTCTTCGCCTCCGGAAGGTCATTCGTGACAGAACCCCGCCAACCCGGCGCAGACGTTCGCTCGCTCACCGACACGCTGATCGCGCACGCGCAGAGCGCCGGTGGTCAGCTCACGTCGGCTCAGCTCGCGCGCACCGTCGAGTCCGCCGAGGTGACTCCGGCCCAGGCCAAGAAGATCCTGCGGGCACTCTCCGAGGCGGGAGTGACTGTGGTGGTGGACGGCTCGGCGAGCACCCGCCGCCGCGTCGCCGCCGCCCGCTCGACCACGCCGGCGTCTCGGGCCACCACCGCCAAGACCACCAAGAAGGCCGCGGCCCCCGCCCCGAAGCAGGCCCCCGCCTCCGACGAGTCGACGCCGTCGGCGCCGGCCCCCCGGAAGGTGGCCGCGCGCAAGGCCACCGGCAGCACCGCCGAGGTCGGCGCCGCCGCGGCCACTCCGGCGAAGGCCACCAAGTCGACCCGGGCCACCAAGGCGACGGTGGCCGCGGCCGCCGGCGCCAAGCCGGTCAAGGCCGGCGGCAAGGCCAAGGGCGAGGGCGGCGAGGGTGAGATCGACCCCGAGGAGCTCGCCGCCGCCATCGAGGACGTCGTGGTGGAGGAGCCGGCCGAGCTGGCCCAGGCCGCCGAGACCGACGCCGCCGCGTCGGCCACCGACAACGACTTCGAGTGGGACGACGAGGAGTCCGAGGCGCTCAAGCAGGCCCGGCGTGACGCCGAGCTGACCGCCTCCGCCGACTCCGTCCGGGCGTACCTGAAGCAGATCGGCAAGGTCCCGCTGCTCAACGCCGAGCAGGAGGTCGAGCTGGCCAAGCGGATCGAGGCGGGGCTCTACGCCGCCGAGCAGCTGCGCGCGGCCGACGAGAGCGAAGAGAAGCTCCCGCGGGAAATGGTCCGCGACCTGGGCTGGATCTCCCGTGACGGCGAGCGGGCCAAGAACCACCTGCTGGAGGCGAACCTCCGTCTGGTGGTGTCGCTGGCCAAGCGCTACACGGGACGCGGCATGGCCTTCCTCGACCTGATCCAGGAGGGCAACCTCGGCCTCATCCGCGCGGTGGAGAAGTTCGACTACACCAAGGGCTACAAGTTCTCCACGTACGCCACCTGGTGGATCCGGCAGGCGATCACCCGCGCGATGGCCGACCAGGCCCGCACCATCCGCATCCCGGTGCACATGGTCGAGGTCATCAACAAGCTCGGCCGCATACAGCGCGAGCTGCTCCAGGACCTGGGCCGTGAGCCCACGCCGGAGGAGCTGGCCAAGGAGATGGACATCACACCCGAGAAGGTGCTGGAGATCCAGCAGTACGCTCGGGAGCCCATCTCGCTGGACCAGACCATCGGCGACGAGGGCGACAGCCAGCTCGGTGACTTCATCGAGGATTCCGAGGCTGTGGTCGCGGTCGACGCGGTGTCGTTCTCGCTCCTGCAGGACCAGCTCCAGCAGGTGCTGCAGACGCTCTCCGAGCGTGAGGCGGGCGTGGTGCGTCTGCGGTTCGGCCTGACCGACGGTCAGCCACGGACGCTGGACGAGATCGGCCAGGTCTACGGGGTGACCCGGGAACGAATCCGGCAGATCGAGTCCAAGACGATGTCCAAGCTGCGTCACCCGTCCCGGTCGCAGGTCCTTCGGGATTACCTGGACTGAGCCGGCTTCGTCAACCGAACGTGTCGTTTTGGCCACCTGGTGTGCAACGCCAGATGGTGATCGTCCGGATGCACGAATGTGATCGTTGACGTGGCACCCTGGGTGCACGGCACACTGTCCCTGCCAGGTGTGACCTCGGTCCCCCGCGGGCACACAGGGAAGGCAAGGCCCGGCACGGGTGTTGCACGATAGGTGAGCAACGACCGAAGAGATTGTTCATCGGTGACGACCAGAGGAGGAAGGCGATGACCCCGACCCTCACGCCGCCGCCCGTGACGGCGGCTCCCCCAGCCGCCGATGAACGGTGCGACCGCTGCAATGCTGCCGGGAAGCTCCGGATCACTCTGGCGGGTGGGAGTGAGCTGGTGTTCTGCGGGCACCACGCGAACAAGTACGCGGAGGATCTCGTGAAGATCACCGAGCGGTTCGTAACGGACCCCGAGTTCAGCTGGCGTGGTGCCGATCTGATGGCGAACTGAGTACGTAAACCGACATAGCCGGCCGGAGGCACCCCGAGGGTGCCTCCGGCCGGCTTTTCGTTACCCAGGCGCCCCGCGCCCCGGGGCGGGCGGGCCTGCGGACTGGGGCAGGCGGGGCCGGCCCGGCTTCGCGGCTCGATGTGGCCGGTGGTGCCGATGTGGTGTGGGGTCAGAGGGTCTGCACGGTGGCGATGCGTTCCTCAAGCTGCTCGATGGTGGCCTGGGCGCTCGGCGGGCCGCCGCAGAGCCGGCGCAGTTCGGCGTGGATCTTGCCGTGCGGCTGGCCGGTGCGGTGGTGCCGGGCGGCCACCAGAGCGTTCAGTTGGCGCCTGAGCGCCACGCGACGCTGGGCGGCGCTCATCGGTGCCGGCGGGGCCGCGGTGGGCGCAGCGGCCGGCTGAGCGGCCCGCTCGGCGGTACGGCGACGCTGGGCGGCGAGTTGTGATGCCTGCCGCTTGGTCAGCAGCAGGGAGACCTGGTCGGCCGTGAGCAGACCGGGCAGGCCGAGGTACTCCTCTTCCTCGGGGGTGCCGGCCTGGGCCGCGGTGCCGAACGACGCCCCGTCAAAGATCACCTGATCCAGCTCGGCGGTGGCCGAGAGCGCGGCGAACCGCTTCTCCAGCTCACCGCTGGCCTGGTCGTCGCGCTGCGCGCGTTCCAGCAGGTCGTCGTCGAAGCCGTCGGCTTCCTTGGGTTTGCCGAGCACGTGGTCCCGCTCGGTCTCCATCTCGCTGGCCAGCCCGAGCAGGTGCGGCACGCTGGGCAGGAAGACCGAGGCGGTCTCCCCGGGGCGGCGGGCCCGGACGAACCGGCCGATCGCCTGGGCGAAGTAGAGCGGGGTGCTGGCGCTGGTGGCGTACACACCGACCGCGAGGCGCGGGATGTCGACCCCCTCGGACACCATCCGCACCGCGACCAGCCACCGCTGCTCGGACGCCGCGAACGTCGCGATCCGGGCGGACGCGCCCTGGTCGTCGGAGAGCACCACGGTGGCCTTCTCGCCGGTCACCTGCTCGATGAGCTTCGCGTACGAGCGGGCGGTCTGCTGGTCGGTGGCGATGATCAGGCCGCCGGCGTCGGCCATGCCGGCGTTGCGGAGCACGGTGAGTCGGGCGTCGGCGGCGCGCAGCACCTGCGGCATCCAGTCTCCCGCCGGGTCCAGCGCGGTACGCCACGCCTGCGCCACCAGGTCCTGCGTCATCGGCTCACCGAGGCGGGCGGCCAACTCCTCCCCCGCGTTGGTGCGCCAACGGGTCTCCCCGGAGTACGCCAGGAAGAGCACCGGCCGGACCACCCCGTCGCGTAGCGCGTCGGAGTAGCCGTACACCGAGTCGGCGCGGGAGCGCAGCAGCCCGTCGCCGCCCCGCTCGTAGCTGACAAACGGGATGGGGTTGTCGTCGGAGCGGAACGGCGTGCCGGTGAGCATCAGCCGGCGTACGGCGGGCTCGAAGGCGTTTTTCACCCCGTCGCCCCAGGATCGGGAGTCGCCAGCGTGGTGGATCTCGTCGAGGATGACCAGGGTGCGCCGGGTCATGGTGCGCCGCCGGTGCACCTGCGGGGCCATCCCCACCTGGGCGTAGGTGACCACCGCGCCGTGGAAGTCGGCCGCGGAGTGCACGTCGGCGTTGCGGAACGCGGCGTCGAGCTGGATGCCCACCCGGGCTGCGGCGTCCGCCCACTGGTTCTTCAGGTGCTCGGTCGGCGCCACCACGGTGACCGCCTCGATGGTGCCGTCACCGAGCAGTTCGGCCGCGATCCGCAGGGCGAAGGTGGTCTTCCCGGCGCCGGGCGTGGCGACCGCGGTGAAGTCCTCGGTCCGCCGGCGCAGGTACTCCACCAGGGCCTTGCGCTGCCAGGCGCGTAGTGCCGGGAACGTCTCGAGCACCGGCGTCCGGGCTGCCACGCGAAGCTCCTCTCCGACCGCACGACGGCGGACCCCGGGCGAGGGCCACGAGTTCCGCCGCCCATGAAAACGCCTCCGCGCAGAAGCTGCCGCGAAGGCTGACTCAGCATAACCAGCGCGGGCCCCAGGGCCCAGGCGACGCCACGCCCGTCACATCGGCCACCCCGACCCGGGCGGCCTCACCACTCCCGGTCGGTACGCGGATCGGCCCCATCGCTGCGGGGTGACCGCAGTGTCGCCACCGGGGCGGACCAGCGTCGACGCAGCGCGATCAGGCGCAGCCCGAAGACGAGCACGGCGGCGGCGGTGAGCGGCGCGGGCCCGGTCTGCCCGGTGACGTACAGCAGCACCACCACCACCGATCCGGCCAGGGCGGCGAGCGCGTAGATCTCCCGGCGCAGCACCACGGGGATCTCGGCGGTGAGCAGGTCACGGGCGAGCCCGCCGCCGATCGCGGTGAGCATGCCGATCAGGCAGGCTCCGACCGCCGGCACCTGGGCGTCGAGCGCCTTGAGCGTCCCGGTCACGGTGAACAGTGCGAGGCCCGCCGCGTCCAGCACCAGCACGGTGGTGCGTAGTCGGGCGAGTTGGGGGTGCAGCCAGAAGACGGCGAGGGCGGTGACGGCGGCGGTGGCCGCGTACCGCCAGTCGGCGAAGGCCAGCGGCGGGACCTCGTCGATGACCAGGTCCCGGAAGATCCCACCGCCGAGGGCGGCTACGAAGCCGACGAAAGCGACACCGAACAGGTCGAGTCGCTTGGCGACCGCCGCCGACGCCCCGGAGGCCGCGAACACGGCGACCCCGGTCAGGTCGGCAAGAAGCAGGGCGGTGGAGGTGGTCACCGCCGCAGGCTACGTCGCCGGCCAGGGCACCGGCCCGGGTTCACTCGCGGTACGAGTCGTAGATCTCCTTGCACTTGGGGCAGACCGGCGAACCGGGCTTTGCCGCCTTGGTGACCGGGAAGGTCTCTCCGCAGAGCGCGACCACGTAGGTGCCCATGACGGCACTTTCGGCGATCTTCTCCTTACGGACATAATGGAACATCTCGGGACCGGTGTCGGCGTCCTTCAGCTCCGGACGCTCGAGAACCTCTGTGCTCACGTCTGCACCTCCAACCGCCAAGTTTGGCAGGTCGTCGCGGCCGGGTCCACCTGAGGCCTGTCGAAGCCCGACCCCGTACCGTGGCCCAACGTGACTGACTTTCGCATCAGCTTGGGCCCCGAGGTGGCCGAAGCCCAGCGCGACGGCCGGCCCGTCGTCGCCCTGGAGAGCACCATCGTCTCGCACGGCCTGCCTCGGCCGGACAACCTGCGGGTGGCTCGGGAGATCGAGCAGGCGGTCCGGGACGCCGGGGCCGTCCCGGCGACGATCGGCATGATCGCCGGCGAGCTGGTGGTCGGCCTGGACGACGCACAACTGACCCGGCTCGCCACCGTCGACGGGGTGACCAAGCTCTCCGTCCGTGACCTCGCGCTGGCGGCGGCGACCGGCGCGGACGGCGCGACCACCGTGGCCGCGACCAGTGCGGTGGCCGCCGCCGCCGGGATCGGCGTGTTCGCCACGGGCGGGCTGGGCGGGGTGCACCGGGAGGCCGCGCACACCTTCGACGAGTCGGCGGACCTGGTCACCCTGGCCCAGACCCCGATCGCGGTGGTCTGCGCCGGGGTCAAGTCGGTCCTCGACGTGGGCGCGACCCTGGAGCGGCTGGAGACCCTCGGGGTCGCCGTGCTCGGTTACCGCACCCGCCGGTTCCCCGGCTTCTACCTCACCGACGCCGGCTTCGACCTGGACTGGTCGGTGGACTCGCCGGAGCAGGTCGCCGCCGTGCTCGCCGCCCGCGACGAGCACGCCGTGCACACCGGCGGGCTGCTGGTGGCCAACCCGCTGCCGGTCGACGAGCAGCTCGACCCGGAGCTGCACGACCGCACGCTCGCCGACGGTCTGGCCCTGCTGGAGCGCGACGGGATCACCGGCAAGGCCGTCACCCCGTACCTGCTGGCGCACTTCCACTCGGCCACCGAGGGCGCGAGCCTGGCGGTGAACGTCCGGATCATCCTGCGCAACGCCGATCTGGCCGCGCGGATCGCGGTCGCCGCGGCGGCCCGCACCGCCGCAGCCCCGGCATGACCCGACCGGCCCGGGTGGTCGTCGTCGGTGATGTGATCACCGATGTGGTCGCCGTGCTGTCCGGACCGCTCGCGATCGGTTCGGACACCGGGGCTGAGATCAGCCTCGGCGGCGGCGGTCAGGCGGCCAACACCGCCGCCTGGGTCGCCGCGCAACGGGTGGACGTCACGCTCGTCAGCGCCGTCGGTGACGACGACGCGGGGCGGGTCCGGGTGGCCGAGCTCGAACGGGCGGGTGTCGACTGCGCGGTCGAGCGGGTCGAGGACGTACCGACCGGCACGGTGATCGTGTTGGCCGTCGACGGCGAGCGGACCATGGTCAGTCAGCGGGGCGCGAACCTGCGGCTGAGCGCCGCGCACGTCGAGCAGGCCCTCGCGGCGGTGCCCGAGGCTGGGCATCTGCACCTGTCCGCGTACACCCTGTTGGACGCCGGGTCGCGCGGCGCGGGGCTGCGGGCGCTGGCCGTCGCCCGCGAGCGCGGGCTCACCACCAGCGTCGACGCGGCCTCCGCGGCGCCGCTGCGGCGGGTGGGCGCGCGGGCCTTTCTGAGTTGGGTACGCGATGTCGACCTGCTCCTGGTCAACGCGGACGAGGCCACGGTGCTGGCCGGCGGGCTGGACCCGGCGGCGCAGGGGCGGGCGCTGTCGGCGACGGCGCGGCGGGTGGTGGTCAAGGGTGGCGCGGCGGGCGCGGTCTGGGTCGACCGGACGGGAACGGTCAGCGTGGCGACGGCCCGGCGGGTGACGGTGGTTGACGTGACCGGGGCCGGTGACGCCTTCGCGGCCGGCCTGCTCACCGCGTGGCTCGGCGGTGCCACCTCGACCGCGGCCCTGGACCGCGCCACCGAACTGGGCGCGCTGGCCGTCTCCAGCGTCGGCGCCCGACCTCGGTCGTGATCTCCCGAACCCTGGCCCGCGCGGCGCGGGTCAGGGTTCGGCGTCGATGATCTTGTGCGGGCGCTCCTCGGCGGTGAGGCTCATCGGCGGGGTGTCGTCCTGCAGGCGGGGGCGGAACCGGTTGGCCAGCCGGTGCTGCTCCTTGGGCGGCCGGTCGTTGGCCAGCAGCACCGCCAGCCACGGGATGATCACCATGCCGAGGGCGCACAGGGGCAGCCAGAGCCACAGCAGCGGGGCCTTCACGCCAACCAGGATCGCGCCGGCCACGATGCAAGCCACTCGGATGCCCATCATCAGGACATAGCGGCGTTGTCGGGTGGTGAGCTGATCGTTCTGGCTGCGCGAGGCGTCGGTGATCAGAATCGGCTGGTACGCCTGACGCTTCACCTTGGACCTCCTCGAGGGGGTTACGCCTCATCCTGTCACCGCAGGCCCGTGATCAGCGAAATTTGCCCCATACAGAACGTGTTACGTGCGTGGTACGCTGCGCGTCGTGGGCAGCAAGTTCAGCTTCACCGACGAGGCGTTGGCCAACCTGAGGGTCTACGACGTCACACCCGGGGAAGTCTGGGAGGCGCTGCACAGCGCTCGACGGGTCATCCGCCACCTGGGCGACGACGTGATGGTGGTCTACGCCGCCGCCCGACGGGGTCGCCGACTGGCGGTGCTGCTCGCCGAGGCTGATGGCACCGACAACGACTGGGACATCCTCTCCGCCCGCGAGCTGAGCGACGTCGAGGCCAAGCGCTACGACGAGGCCGTGCGGAGATCGCGCCGATGAGGAGGCCGTGACGATGCACCGTGACGACGCGACCAAGCAGTTCCACAGCGGCGACGACCGGATCGCCGAGTTGATCGACCAGAGCCCGGAGGTGGACCTGCCCACCCCCGACACCGACGTGCCGATGGTGAGCCGATCGGTCCGGCTGCCGCTGGAGACCTACGAGCGGGTGCGCGCCGTCGCCGACGCCCGCGGCATCGGGGTCACCACGCTGATGCGGCAGTGGATCGAGACCGGCCTGGCCGACCTGGACGACTCGGCCACCGTCTCGCTCGCCGACGTCCGACGCGCGCTGGCCTCGCTGGCCCACCCGACCGCCGCCTGAGCGACCGGGTCAGCCGCCGGCGGTCTTCGCCTTCGCCGCCGCCTTCATCTGCTGCTTGTACTCCCGCACCCGGCGCAGCGAGTCGGCGTCGGTGACGTCGGCCACCGACCGGTACGCGCCCGGGTCGCCGTACCCGCCGGCCGCCTCCCGCCAGTCCTGCGGGGTCACCCCGAACCGCTTGCCGAGCAGTGCCACGAAGATCTGCGCCTTCTGCTTGCCGAAGCCGGGCAGCTCGGCGACGCGGCGGAACAGCTCCGGCCCGTCGGCGACGTCCGACCAGAGCAGGGCGGCGTCTCCGTCGTAGCGGTCCACCAGGACCTGGCACACCTCCTGCACCCGGGCCGCCATCGCCTTCGGGAACCGGTGCAGGGCGGGTGGCTGGGCGAAGATCGCGATCAACGCCTCCGGGTCGTACCCGGCCAACTCCGCCGCGTCCAGGTCGTGGCCGAGCCGCTGCGCCAGCACGTACGGCGAGGAGAACGCCTTCTCCATCGGCACTTGTTGATCAAGGACCATGCCCAGGAGTCTGGCCAGCGGACTCTGCTCCAGCAGCCGGTTGGCCTCGGGATCGATGGGTAGCACGAGCGTCATGCACCCCATCCTGCCCGGCCGCTCAGCCCGGCGGGCACCGACGCTCCGGGTGGGGATCCGGCGGGTGGTGCCGACCGGTGACACGACGAGGGGCAGGATGACGGCGTGGACGAACACGACATGCTGCTCTCCCCCGCCGGCATCGACGCGCTGCGGACCGCGCTGACCGGGGCCGGTTTCACCAGCAACGGCATCGCCGAACGGCTCGGCGCGCACACCACCGGCGCGGTCGCGCGCAACGACTACCGCGCCGCGCTGCGCGCCACCGAGGACCGCGACCCGCTCGCCACCCTGATCCGGGTGTTCATCTGCGACCAGACCGAGCCGGAGGCGGCAGTTGCCGCCGCGCTGGCACCACTGAGCGTGGCTGAGGCGCTCGCCGGTGGCCTGGTGGAGCGGCACGGTGACGGCCTGCGCGCCGGCGTCGACCTGGAGCCGTACGGCGACGACTGGTGGGTGCTCGCCGACGTACCGGCCAGCGCCCGGCCGGGGCAACCACTGCACGCTGAGCACGTGCTCGGCATCGGCGGGGCCACCCAGACGCTGCTCGGCGCGACCCTGCGCCGGCCCGTCGACACGGCCCTGGACCTGGGCACCGGCTCCGGCGTCCAGGCCCTGCACCTGGCCACCCACGCCCGTTCGGTGACCGCCACCGACCTGTCGGAGCGGGCCCTGCGCTTCGCCGCGACGACCGCCGCCCTCAACGGCCAGGACTGGGAGCTGCTGCGCGGCGACCTGGTCGCGCCGGTGGCCGGCCGACGGTTCGACCTGGTGGTGAGCAACCCGCCGTTCGTGGTCGGCCCCGGCACCACCACGCACGTCTACCGCGACTCCGGCCGGGTCGGTGACGCGATCGCCGCCGAGCTGGCCGCCGCCGCTCCCGGCCTGCTCACCGAGGGCGGCACCATGCAGTACCTGGCGAACTGGGTGCACGTCGCCGGCGAGGAGTGGGACGAGCGGGTGGCCGGCTGGTTCGCCGGCACCGGCCTGGACGCCTGGGTGATCCAGCGCGAGGTGGCCGACCCGATGGCGTACGTCGACCTGTGGCTCACCGACGTCGGCGAGAGCACCGACCCGCAGCGGATGGCCGCCTGGCTGGACTGGTTCGACGCGCACAAGGTCGAGGGGATCGGCTTCGGCATCGTGTCGCTGCGCCGGGGTGGGCACGCCGACCCGATGGTCCGGGTGGAGGACCTGCGCCAGCGGGTCGAGCCGCCGCTGGGCGACCAGGTGGGCGCCTGGTTCGACCGCCAGGACTTCCTCCGGGTACGCGACACCGACGCGCTGCTCGCCGAGCGCTACCGGGCTGCCGAGGGCCTCCAGCTGCGGCAGGAGGCCACCATGGGTGACGAGGGCTGGGCGGTGGACCGGCAGGTCCTCGCGATGCCGCACGGCCTGCGTTGGACCGAGGAGATCGACCCGCTGGTGCTGGCGCTGGTCGGTGGCGCGGACGGCCGGCTGCCGCTGCGCGACCAGCTCGCCCTGCTCGCCGCGGCGCACGACGTCGAGCCCGACGAGATGGCCGAGGCCGCCGGTCCGATCGTCGCGCACCTGGTGGAGCGGGGCTTCATCGAGCCGGTGACCGCCTGATGCGGGCGCGGACGGCGACCGGCGCACCGGTGGTCCGCTGATGCGGGCGGTGGTGCAGACCGTCGGGCGGGCCAGCGTGACCGTGGACGGCGAGGTGGTCGGCGCGATCGAGAACGGCCTGCTGGTGCTGCTCGGGGTGACCCACACCGACACCCCGCAGACCGCTCAGACGATGGCCCGCAAGGTGCACGAACTGCGCATCCTGGACGGCGAGCGGTCCGCCGCCGACACCGGCGCGCCGATCCTGGTGGTCAGCCAGTTCACCCTCTACGGCGACGCCCGCAAGGGACGCCGTCCAACCTGGACCGCAGCCGCCCCCGCCGAGGTGGCCGAACCACTGGTGACGGCGGTCGTCGAGGCCCTGCGCGAGCGCGGCGCGAAGGTCGAAACCGGCCGCTTCCGCGCCCACATGCTCGTCGAGAGCCTCAACATAGGCCCCCAAACCCTCCTCCTAGACCTCTAACCCACCCACCTCCCGCACCCACCTCACCCACCTCCGGCCCGACACCACCCCGTTGATCATGAAGTTATTGCCCGACGCGCCGCTGCGGCGGGCAATAACTTCATGATCAACGGGCAGAGAGGGGGACGGGGGACGGGGGTTAGGAGAAGAGGCCTCGGCGGGTTAGGGACTGGCGGAGCCAGTTGTCGAGTTCGGCGGTCCAGTCGGTGCGGTCGGCGGTGGCGTGGTCGACCGTGAACCGGCCGAACGCGTCCCGGCCCTCGGTGAAGATCCCGCCGCGTTTGTCGACCTCCAGCACGACCTGCATCTGCCGCGCGTCGGCGATGAAGGTGACCTCCAACTGGTTGATCGAGCGGGCGTACTGCGGCGCCGGGCTGAACTCGATCTCCTGGTAGAAGGGCAGACTCTGCCGTACGCCGTAGAGGTGGCCACGCTCCACATCGGCGCGAGCGAACCGGAAACCCAGTCGCAGCAGAGCCTCCAGCAGCCGCTCCTGCGCGGGCAGCGGGTGCACCGACACGGCGTCCAGGTCACCCTTGTCGACCGCGCGGGCAACCTCCAACTCGGTCCGCAGCCCCATCGTCATGCCGTGCAGGTGCTGCCCGTACAGCTCGGTAACTGGCGTCTCCCAGGGCACGTCGAAGCGGAACGGGATGTCGTGGCGCTGCCCCGGCTCCAACCGGAACGCGCCGGTGACCCGCTGACGGTGGAACTCCTGGTTGGCGTCGTACTCGTTGTCGCCGCTCTCCACCTCGACCCGGGTGACCAGGCCGAGTGTCACGTGGTCGATGTCGACCTGGTGGTCGCCGCCGACGACCTGGATGCGGCCCTCCAACTGGCCGCCCGGGCGGCAGTTCGGGTTGACCAGCACCGTTTCGACCGACGGGCCACCGACCCCCATCGCCTTCATGAGCCGTTTGAAGACCACACCGTCCTCCAACCTCGTCGTCGCCGACCCGAGGTGGCCGGCCGTCCGCAACGTAACGGGCAAGGACAAAAACCCGCCGGGACGACACACCGCGCCAGCGACCCGACCGGATTCCTGTCGGGTGCCCGATCGCCTCACTCCCGTTTCACGCCCCTCCCGCCAAGCTGTGTGTCACACCGGCACCACTGAGCCGGAAAACGGCACAGACGTGGACACGGGGAGAGACAGAGATGGTCCTGCAGATGACGGAACACCGGATGCGCCCGGCAGCCAGCACCGACACCGACGCGGCCACCGAGGCCCTCGTCGACCTGGACGCCACCGACGAGCGCGGCATTTCCACAGACCTGGTCCGGGCGTACCTCAACGGGATCGGCCGGACGAAGCTGCTGACCGCAGCGCAGGAGGTCGACCTGGCGCGGCGCGTCGAGGCCGGTCTGTTCGCCGACGAGAAGCTGGCAACCTGCACCCCGGTCTCGCCGGAGCTGCGGGCCGACCTGGAGCTGATCGTCGCCGAGGGCCGGGCGGCCAAGGACCATCTGCTGGAGGCGAACCTGCGGCTGGTGGTCAGCATCGCCAAGCGCTACACGGGACGCGGCATGGCCTTCCTCGACCTGATCCAGGAGGGCAACCTCGGCCTCATCCGGGCGGTGGAGAAGTTCGACTACGCCAAGGGCTACAAGTTCTCCACGTACGCCACCTGGTGGATCCGGCAGGCGATCACCCGCGCGATGGCCGACCAGGCCCGCACCATCCGCATCCCGGTGCACATGGTCGAGCAGGTCAACCGGATGGTGCGGGCCCGCCGCGAGTTGGCGGTGACGCTGGGCCGCGAACCGACGGTCGCCGAGGTCGCCCACGCACTGGAGATCCCCGAGATCCAGGTCATCGAGCTGATCTCGTACGACCGCGAGCCGGTCAGCCTGGACCAGGCCGTCGGCGACGACGGCGAGAGCGCGCTCGGCGACTTCGTGGCCTCGGTGGACCCGCGCAACGAGCCCGGCGACACCGCCGCACAGGGCGAGCTGCGCAACGAGGTGAGCATCGTGTTGTCCACGCTGTCCCAGCGGGAGCAGGCGGTCATCCGGCTCCGGTTCGGCCTGGACGACGGCCGGCAGCGCACCCTGGACGAGGTCGGCCGCGAGTTCGGCCTGTCCCGGGAGCGGATCCGGCAGATCGAGAAGGTGACGCTGCTGAAGCTCCGCGCCCCGGAGCGGGCGCAGCGCCTGGAGGCGTACGCCTGCTGACGCACCACCTCCACGGAAGGCCTCGGCGGTTCGCCGGGGCCTTCCGGCCGTCCACGGGAGTCAGAGGCGGCGGGGCCCGGTGTCCGGGCGGGCCGCCGCGCCACCCACCCGCACCTGGGCGTGCAGGACCGAGATGCCGTCCGGCCGGGCGAGCACCGGGTTGAGGGTCAGCGAACGCACCCGGGGCTGCTCGTCGGCGAGCTGACCCACCCGCAGCAGCAGGTCGGCCAGGGCAGCCCGGTCGACCGGTGCGGCCCCTCGGTGCCCCCGCAGCAGCGGCGCGGCCCGGGGTTCGTCGACGAGTTCGGCGGCGTCGCGGTCGGTCAGCGGCACCGCCCGCCAGGCCCGGTCGCCGAGCAACTCGGTGGCGACCCCTCCGAGACCGAAACCGACCACCGGCCCGAACGCCGGATCTTCCATCAGCTCCACCACGCAGGCCACCCCCGGCGCGACCATCGGCTGCACCAGCACCTCCGCGCCGAAGCTCGCGGCCAGCTCGGCGTACGCCCGGCGGACGGTCGCCTCGTCGGGCAGGTCGAGCCGGACCGCGCCGAGGTCGAGCCGGTGCCGCAGCCCGGCGGCGGCGGCCTTGAGTGCCACCGGAAAGCCCAGCCGCCCCGCCGCGTTGACCGCCGCGTCGGCCGAGTCAGCGGTCACCGACGCCACCGTTTCGATGCCGTACGCGGCCAGCAGCGCGTTCGGATCGGGCGGATCGCGGAGCGCGGCCTGGGCGGCGGCCCGATCGACCCGGGGCAGCTCGGGTGCCACTCCGGGCGGACGGCGCAGCCACTCGGCGTACCGGTGCACCCGGGCCAGGGCCCGGACCGCCTCCTCCACACCGCCGAACGCGGGCACCCCGGCCGGCAGCCGACCCACCAGGAACGTCGCCACGGTCGGCTTGCCCAGCGCGAGCGCGGCCGGCAGCGCGGCGGTGACGTCGGCATCCACATCGGTGCGTTGGCCGGGCAGCGGCGGGGCGAAGACCACCACCAGGGCGTCCACCCGATCGTCGCCGGCCGTCTCAGCGAGGGCGGCGGCGAACTCGGCGGCGCCCGCGCTCGGCCCGACGTCGCGGGGATAGCCGTCGACCACGGTGAGGCCCTGCCCGACGCACGCGGTCGCGGCCAGGCCGGTCAGCGCCGAGGAGTTGCCGACCACGCCGACCCGACCACCGGCGGGCAGCGGCTGGTTGGCCAGCAGCACCCCCACGTCGAGCAGCTCCGGAACGGTGTCCACCCGGATCACCCCGGACTGGGCGAACAGCGCGGCCACCGCCACCTCGTCCGGCCCGGCGGTGTCGCCCACCCCGGCCGGGCGGGCCCGCGAGGCGAGCGCGACGACCGGCTTGGCCCTGCCGATCCGCCGGGCCAGCCGGGCGAACTTGCGCGGGTTACCGAACGTCTCCAGGTACAACATGATCACGTCGGTGCCGGGGTCGTCCTGCCAGTACTGCAACAGGTCGTTGCCGGAGACGTCGGCCCGGTTGCCGGCCGAGACGAAGCTGGACAACCCGAGGCCGCGCCGGTCGGCCTCGGCGAGCAGCGCCACCCCGAACGCGCCGGACTGGCTGAAGATGCCGACCCGGCCGGCCGGCGGCAGCGCCGGGGCGAGAGTGGCGTTGAGGCGTACCGCCGGGTCGGTGTTGGCCACGCCGAGGCAGTTCGGGCCGACCACGCGCATGCCGGCGGCGTGCGCCGCGCGGACCAGCGCCCGCTGCGCGGCCGCGCCCTGCGCGCCGGCCTCGGCGAAGCCGGCCGAGATGACCACCAGGCCGTGCACTCCCGCGGCGGCCGCGTCCGCGACCACCGCGGTCGCCGCAGACGGCGGGACCGCCACCACCGCCAGGTCCACCGGGACCCCGGCGTCGACGGCCGACGGGTACGCGGGCAGCCCCGCCACGGTCGACGCGCTCGGATGCACCGGCACCACCGCACCGGTGAAGCCGCCGTCGCGCAGATGCCCCAGCACGGCCGCGCCGACGCCCTGGCCGGTGGCGCTGGCGCCGTACACGGCGATGCCGCGCGGCGCGAGCAGCCGGGCGATCGAGCGGGCCTCGGTGCGGTGTTCCCGGCCGAACTGCACCTCCAGCGTGGCCTCGGTGGGCGCGATCGGGAAGCTCAGGTGCACCACGCCGTCGGCGTACTCGCGCTGGACCTGGTAGCCGAAGTCGGAGAAGACCCGCAGCATCGTCCCGTTGGCTGGCAGCACCTCGGCGACGAAGCTCAGGATGCCGTTGCGCCGGGCGGCGTCGGCGAGGTGCTCCATCAGCACCGAGCCGATGCCCCGGCCCTGGTAGGCGTCCTCCACCACGAAGGCCACCTCCGCCTCCGGCGCCTGCGGGCCGAGCCGCTCGTACCGGCCGACCGCGACGATCTGGTCGCCGGCGAGCACCACGAACGCCTCCCGGTCGTGGTGGTCGACCGTGACGAATCGGATCAGATCCCGTTCGGGAATGCGCGGGTACGGCGAGAAGTACCGCAGGTAGCGGGTGCGCTCGGAGAACCGGCTGTGCATCGCCACGATGGCCGGCGCGTCGTCCGGGCTGATTGGTCGCAACTGGACGGTGGTGCCGTCACTGAGCAGCACGTCCACCGGCTGGGCCACGGTTGTCACCGGCGCCGTCCTCCCCCGGCCCGGCTCAGTCTCGCGGATCGTGCGGGTCGAGCCCCAGGAGCGGGAAGACGGTCTTGCGGGTCGCCGCGATCGCCCGGTCCACCGCGTTCGGCTCGCCGGTCGGCTGCCACGGCTCGTACGACGGGTCGGCATCGTCGGTCATCCGCAGCGGAATCTCCCGGCCCGGACGGCGGGCGGCGGCAAGCTCCCGCCAGGCCGGCGGGGTGAGCGTCGCCGGGTCGATCGGGTCGCCGGTGGCCACGGCCAGCAGGTGGCTCCAGGCCCGGGGCACCACCTCGACCAGCGCGTACCCACCGCCGCCGGTGGCCACCCAGCGGCCGTCGCACAACTCGTCGGCGAGGGCTCGCAACGCCAGGTAGGTGGCGCGCTGCCCGTCCACGGTCAGGCTCAGGTCGGCCAGCGGGTCCAGCCGGTGCCCGTCGGCACCGCACTGGCTGACCAGCACCTGTGGCCGGAACGCGCGCAGCACCGACGGCACGATCGCGTGGAACGCCCGCTGCCAGCCGGTGTCGTCGACGCCGGGCGGCAGCGGCATGTTCACCGCGGTGCCCTGCGCACCGGGCCCGCCGGTCTCGTCGGGGAAACCGGTGCCCGGAAAGAGCGCGAGCGGGGTCTCGTGCAGGCTGACCGTGAGCACCCGGGGGTCGTCCCAGAAGATCTGCTGCACGCCGTCGCCGTGGTGCACGTCCACATCCACGTACGCGATGCGCTCGGCACCCAGGTCGAGCAGGCGGGCGATGGCCACGGCAGGGTCGTTGTAGACGCAGAAGCCGGAGGCACGGGCGGGCATCGCGTGGTGCAGGCCACCGGCCACGTTCACCGCCCGCCGCGCGTCGCCGCGCCAGACCGCCTCGGCGGCGGCCACAGTGGCTCCGGCGATCAGCGCGCTGGACTCGTGCATCCCGTCGAAGACCGGGTTGTCGGAGGTGCCCATCCCGTACCCGGCGAACAGCGGGTCACTCGGCGCGGCCCGCACCGCCGCCAGGTAGGCAGGGTCGTGCACGCGGGTGAGCAGAGCGTCGTCGGCCGGCTCCGGTTTCACCATGCGTACGCCCGGACGGTCCAGGATGCCCAACTCCCGGGCGAGCGCGAAGGTCAGCTCCACCCGCACCGGATCGAGCGGATGGTCACCCATGTCGTAGGCGAGCAGCGACTCGTCCCACACCACCACCGTGTCGTCGGACATGAGCCCATCGTCGCACGGGGACCGTCCGCACGCGCTGGTCAGCTACCGGGTGTCGGGCCCGGTGGCGACCGGCCGGGCCGGATCGGCGACCCAGTTGCTCCACGATCCGACGTAGAGCGCCGCGTCCGGCCGGCCCGCCAGGTGCAGCGCCAGCACGGCCTGCGCGGCGGTCACCCCGGAGCCGCAGTACGCGCCGACGGCCCGCTCCCCGGCCACCCCAACGGCGGCGAACCGCTCCCGCAGCACGTCGGCGGCCAGGAAGCGTCCGTCCGCGCCGACGTACTCGCCGGCCGGCAGGTTCGCCGCGCCCGGCACGTGGCCGGCCACCGGGTCGATCGGCTCCACCTCGCCCCGGTAGCGGGGCGCCGCCCGTACGTCGAGCAGCACGGCGTCGTCGGCGGCGGCCAGCGCGGCGGCCTGCCCCGCGTCGAGCACCGGAAGATCGCCGGGGCGCACCTCGACGTCACCGGGGGCCGGTGCGGGCACCTCGGTGGAGACGGGCCGACCGGCGGCGACCCAGGCCGGGTAGCCGCCGTGCAACACGCGCACCGGGCGGTGCCCGGCCCAGCGCAGGGTCCACCAGGCCCGTGCCGCGGCCATGCCGTCGCCACCGTCGTACACCACCACGGGGTGACCGGCGCGGACGCCGGCGGCCCGCAGCGCCGCCTGCAACGCGGCCGGATCGGGCAGTGGATGCCGGCCGCCGACGCCGGGCGGGCCGCAGAGCGCGGTGTCCAGGTCGACGAAGACCGCGCCGGGCAGGTGGCCGGTCAGGTAGTCGTCGTGGCCGGGCGGGCCGGTGAGCCGCCAGCGGACGTCGAGCAGGGTGGGCGGATCGGCGTCGTCGAGCTCGGCGGCGAGACGACCGATCTCGACCAGAGGCTCCTCAATTCCGGACATGGCGACCATCCAACACCATCCGGCTCGACACCCCAGGCGGTTCGGCGGCGGTCGCGCGCCAAACCGCAAGGTAGCATCGTGCATCGGAGGGCCGCTGACCTTATGAAGTCTCACGACCTGGTCGACACGACCGAAATGTACCTGCGCACCATCCTCGAGTTGGAGGAGGAGGGCGTGCCGCCGCTGCGCGCTCGGATCGCCGAGCGGCTACGGCAGAGCGGCCCCACCGTGAGCCAGACCGTCGCCCGGATGGAGCGCGACGGCATGCTCACCGTCGAGGGCGATCGGCAACTGACCCTCACCGCGCTGGGCCGCGGCATGGCTGTCTCCGTGATGCGCAAGCACCGCCTCGCCGAGTTGCTGCTCGTCAATGTGATCGGGATGCCCTACGAGGAGGCCCACGAGGAGGCCTGCCGCTGGGAGCACGTGATGAGCGACGCGGTGGAGAAGCGGGTGTACGACCTGCTCAACCGGCCGACCCGCTCCCCGTACGGCAACCCGATCCCGGGTCTGGAGGCGTTGGGCTCGCCCGAGACGCAGGCCACCGAGGCCGGCGACAGTGAGCGCAACCTGGCCTTCCCCGGGCTCACCGGGCCGGTGGTGGTTCGCCGGATCTGTGAGAGCGTGCAGACCGACTCCGACGTGCTGCGCCAGTTGCACGCCGCCGGTGTCGACCCGGGTGCCACGGTGACCGTGGCGCAGGAGCGCGACGGGGTGTCGATCGACCGCTCCGGCGACCGCGTCCGGCTGCCGCGCGAGGTCGCCTCGCGGGTCTTCGTCGCCGCCAACTGACCAGCCGCCCGCCGCCGGGCGTCACAGCGCCCGGGTGTCCACCTTCTTGGCCAGCGAGATCAGCTCTGCGGTCAGCTTCTCGGCCGCAGAGCGCTCGGTGCCTCGGGCGCCGGTCCAGGTCAGCGTCGCCAACCGGCCGTCGGTGGCCAGCCAACCGACCTCGGCGACCGGCCCGTGGCCGCTCGCGGCAGCGGTGGTACGCCGGTACGCCTGCTGGCCCAGGCCGGTGACCTTCGTGGCCTTGGCGGGCACCACGTCCGCGCCGAAGGTGGTCTTGTCGATCGACGTCTCGGACACGCTCAGCGTCAGCTCCGGCAGCGCCGCGTCCCCGGCCCGGACCACACAGGTGTGGGTGTCGCCTCGTTCGCTGGCCGCCGCCACGTCGAAGCGCGCCTTGACGAGTTGCTCGATGAGCGCGAAATCCAGCAGTCGGCAGGCGCCGCCCGAGGAGGCCGCCGCCACATCCACCGCGATCGGCACCGGCGGCGGCACCGCCACCGGCTCGGCGTCGGCGGCACAGCCGCTCACCAGCAGCCCGGTCAGCCCCGCGACCACGATCCGCCCGCGCACGCTCCACCCTCTCGCCGACCGACGGCGGTAGGCGCCCGCCGGATGTCCGTCGGAAACCGTACGGGGTGCGCGGGCGCGGCGGAAGTCCTCGTTTCGCCGTTATCCGCAGGGTGGATCATCCACGTACGGGCAGTGCCGGCAGCCGCGTCCACAGCAGGTGCCGCGCCGGGCCAGGAAGGCGGCGCTGAGCACGAACAACCCGGTCGCCGGGTCCAGGTAGCCGGCTTCCCCGCTGGCCAGCGCGGCGGCGTGCGCGGCGAGGATCCGGGCCCGGTCGGGGTGCTCGGGCGGCAGCCGGGACGGGTGCGGCTCGGTGAGCGGCCGATCGGCCAGGGGTCGTCGCTCTCCGGTCACCGCAGCAGTCTAGGGAGCGTCGAGGAGCGCGATGCTGGTGCGGGCTGCGGCGCGCCTCGACGGGTCTACCTGCGGCGTCAGCCGAACCAGGTCATCGCCTGGCCGTGACCTCGCGTCCAGGCCAGCGGCGTGCCGTCCAGCGCGAGGACGTTGTGCAGCCCCTCCCTCGGTGGCGTCGGCAGTCCGTCGTACGGCAGCACCTCCGGCGCCTCGATGGAGACCCAGTGCCCGGACAGCTCGCGGACCAGCCGGACGAACGCCTCCCGGCGCGGCGGCGACACCTGGTAGAGCACGGAGGTGTGGAAGACCACCAGCGTCGCGCCGGCCGGCGCCCGCGCGGCCAGCGCCGGCAGGTCGTCCACCAGGTCGCCACGGACCAGCAGCGGCGGGTCGGCAGCGGCGACCGCTGCGGCAGCCCGTAGCCGCGCCCGCCGGTGGTCGTGCTCCGGCCAGATCAGGGCGTCCAACCAGGACATGTCCGCCGGGTCGGTCACGTCGAGCGGGTTGAGGTCCAGGCCGGCCCGCCACACCACCTGGGGTACGCGTGTCGGCAGCGCCAACCCGCTGGCCGCGCACTCCAGGACCGGCTCGCCGGAGCCGACCTGATGGTCGCCGTAGCGGTACGCGTACCGGTCGGGGTAGAGGCAGAGCCCGGCGGACGCGCCGACCTCCAGCAAGGCGAGGGGCTGCGGCAGCGCGGCGAGCACCGGCAGCAGCACCGCACACCGGCCCGCCTCGTTTGTCTGGGTAGCCCGGACGCGAATCTGCGCCTCGATGACCCGCCAGTGCGTGACCGTGTAGTCGTGGAACGCGGCCGGGTCGCCGACCGGGCCGCCGAGCCAGCGGACGACACCGAACAGCAGGTTCGGTTGTCGCTTGGCCGGCGGGAGCCCGTCGAGCAGGGCGAGCAGTTCGTCGTCGCGGGACACCGCCCGGGACAGCCGCTCGTACGCGGGCGAAACTCCGCGTACCTCACGGTTGGCGAACCGGGCGTACGCCTCAGCGGTCGTCATGCCCTGATCGTCGCAGCCTCCGCCGGCAATCGGTGCCCCTGTCAGCGTCGATCGTCGGCGAAGGCCGCACGGGGGTCGAGGGCCTGACCTCGTGCGTACTCCTCGTCGAAGGTGGCGGTGCCGAGCGCCTCGATGGCGGCGGCGCGCGCCTTGGCGAGGTCGGCCGCGTCGTCCGGATCCGGCACCTGGCCGAGCGACGCGAACGCGGCATCCGCGACACCGATCATCCGCGCCGCACGAGCGTGATCACCTTCGGCGGTGGCGAGCGCGGTTTCCGCCACGCAGACGTACGGCACGAAGTCGGCCCAGCCTTCTCGGAACACCCGCTCGCGGCTCTCGGCGAACAGGTGCCGCGCCACGTCGATGTTGCCCATGCCCAGCTCGCAGAACGCCAGGTTGTGATACTCGGAGTTGACCGTCATAGGCTGGTCGAGCGCCTCGTTGAGGGCGATGCTCTCCCGGTACAGGTCCCGGGCCCGGGCCAGGTCACCGGACATCCGCGCCACGCCGGCCAGGACGTGCCTCGGCCGTTCCTCAAGGCTCCGGTCGCCCGAGCGCAGCGCGACCTCAAGAGCCTCGCGGGCACGAGCCTCCCCGCCCGGCAGGTCGCCGCCACGGATGGCGACCCGGGCCAGGCTGTACCGCGCCTCCACCTCGCCCGCCAGGTCGCCGGCCGCCTGCGCCCGCGCGATCTCGGCCTCGCTCATCCGCACCACGGCCTCGGTCTCACCGCGCCGGAACGCCGCGCGCACGTTCGTACTGAAATCCACCGGGTCTCCCCCTGCGTGTTCGGTCACCGTTACTCGAACACGGTCCAGGTCTCGACGAGGCGGAAGCCCATCGACTCGTACAGGGACCGACCCATCTCGCTGGGTTGCAGGTACGCGGTGTCCGCGCCGGACGCGAAGGCGTCGCGTACCACGGCCTCGGTGATGGCCCGACCCAGGCCACGGCCCCGGGCGGCCGGGGCGACGGCGATGTTGAACACACCGACCACGCCGGCGGTCCGCACCCCGAGACTGGTGCCAGCGGGGTGACCCGACTCGTCCGCCAGATAGCCGGCGATGGCGTCGACGTCGAGCACACCACCGGCCATCAGTGAGCCGAAGGCGCTTGCGGGAGCTTCGAACCCCTCGGCGAGAGTCGCCGTGTAGAGGTCGCTCTCGGCCGCACCGACCCGGCGTACCAGCTTTCGCTGCGCCTCGTCGGCCCGGAACACGATGTCGCCCGCGGCGCACGTCAGCATCGGCAGCTCACTGCGTTGCACCAGGCCGTGCCGGGCCGCCAGCTCGACGACATCGTCCCCCGCCTCGCCACGCACCACGATCGACCAGCGCGGGACCCGCCCGCTGACCTCCGCCGCCAGCTCGTCGAACGCCGCGAGGTCCGGCTCCAACGTCGTGTCGTAGATCGTGTTCAGCGTCGCGATGTCGGCGTATGCCAGGGCGGCGCGAGCTGTCCCCCGCTCGGCGTACCAGCCCTTCGGGGTGGCCTTGCAGAGGACTTCGAGGACCTCGAACTGCGCCGCAGCCACCCGGTCAGCAATCGTGTTCACGTCTGCATCTCTCATGTTTCTCGTGATCAGCAGCGACCGAGACTACCCCCACGGACGGTCAAGGAAGCAGAGCGAGAGCGGCTACGACACGATGGGCGGCGACCAGCGATCCGACAATGAACCCCGTTCCTCACACTTCGGCCCCCGTGCCCGTGCGCCGCCGTGCCCGCCTCGTAGAGTGCTGCGGCGCTCCGGACGGTGAGCGGCAGGGGCAACGGGGAGGAATGTGTCGTGCGGGGTCACGGTTTACGGGTACTGATCGTCGGCGGTGGAATCGCGGGGCTGGCGACCGTCGCGGCGTTGCGCGAGTGGGGCGCGACGGTCGACGTGGTGGAGCGGGCCGCTGGGCCGACCGACTCCGGCACCGGCATCTATCTCACCGGCAACGCGACCCGCATGCTCGGCGTACTCGGTCTGCGGGAGCCGGTCGCCGACATCGCCGTGGAGATCACCCGGCAGCGCAGCGCCAACCAGCGCGGGCGCGGCCTCTTCGACATCGACGTGGCCGCCCTGTGGCAGGGCGTCGGACCCTGCGTGTCGCTGCCCCGGGCGCAGTTGCACCGGGTGCTGCTCGACGGCGTCGGCGACACCCCGATCCGCTGGGGCCGCCAGCCGGTCACGCTCGTCGAGGAGGGCGAGCGGGTCGCCGTCGAGTTCGACGACAACAGCACCGAACGGTACGACCTGGTGATCGGCGCCGACGGCGTGAACTCGACCGTCCGGCGGCTCGCCTTCGACGGCCAGACGGCCCGCAACCTCGGCCAGTACGCGTACCGGTGGGTCGCGCCCCGGATCGACGACGAGCCGGTCTGGTCGGTGCAGTTGGGGCGCGGCAGGCAGTTCCTCACGATCCCGATCAGCGCCGAGCAGACGTACTGCTACTACAACGACGGCCCGGTGGCCGACCGCCCCGGCTGGCGCGACGAGGTGGCCGAGTCGTTCCCCGAGCCGGCCGCCACCATGCTCAAGGCACTCGACCACGACGACAGCACCCTGCACGCCGGGCCGAACCAGGAGGTCGTGCTCGATTCGTGGTCCCGAGGGCCGGTGCTGCTGATCGGTGACGCCGCCCACGCCACCTCACCGAACATGGCCCAGGGCGCGGCGATGGCCCTGGAGGACGCCGTCGTGCTCGCTTCGTCGTTGGCCACCGCCGATTCCGTCGCCGAGGCGGTGCGCGGATACGAGGTGCGGCGCCGCCCGCGTACCGGATGGGTGCTGTCCCAGACCCACCGCCGGGACAAGGCCACCGGGCTCCCGCCCGCGCTGCGCGACCTGGTGATGCGCCGCCTCGGCGAGCAGATGTTCCGGTCGAACTACGGCCCCCTGTTCGCCCAACCCTGAGCCGGCCGTGCCGTGTGATGATCAGGTGATGCGGGTAGCGATGGCGACCGATGCGGGACACCCTGGGCGTACCAATGAGGATTTCGCCGGCGCCGTCCCGTGCGGCATGGTCCTGGTCGACGGCGCGGGTGGCATCGCCAGCGCCGAGAAAGTCTGCCATCACGGTGTGGCCTGGTACGCCACCCGCCTCGGCGGTGCCCTCCTGGGCGCGCTGTCGGTGGATCGGAGCCTGCGCGACGTGTTGGCCGAGAGCATCGAGCGGATCACCGACGAGCATCGCGACACGTGCGACGTCGCCCACTCGATCAGCCCGTACGCCGCCGTGGCGATGCTCCGATTTTCCGGCGGGCTCGTCGAGCACCTGGTCCTCGGTGACGCGGTGGTGGTCCTCGGCCGGGCTGGGGGCGAGCCGTTCGTCGCCCACGATCCGCGCGAGGTGGTGATCGCCCGGTCCTTCGAGGCCCGGCTCAAGGGCATTCCCGAGGGCAGCGACGAGTACCGGCGGCTGCTGCTGGAGTTGCGGGCGCACCGGAACAGCCCGGGCGGCTTCTGGGTGGCCAAGGACGACCCGCGGGTGGTGGACGAGGCGATCACCGGCAGTTGCCCGGCGGACGAGGTGACCGTGGCGGCGCTGCTCAGCAACGGCGCGAGCCGACTGGTGGACACCTTCGGGCTCACCGACTGGGCGGGGCTGCTGCACCTGCTGGACACCGACGGACCCGGCGAGGTCATCCGCCGGGTCAGGGAGGCCGAGGTCCGCGACGGCGTCGCCACCGACGACGCGACGATCGTCTGCCTGGGGTCGTCGCGCACCGTTTAGCTTGCGAAAGTAGGTCAACGGCGGCCCGGACACCTACTTCTCATCAATTGATCTTGTTGACTTTCGTCGCCGGGATATCTCCTCCAGGTGCTGACGCTGGTGCTGCCGGACCATCTCGTCCCAGGCCTCCTGGTCATAGTCGGGGTCCGGCGGAATCCACCGGTGCGAGTTGTCGCTGTAGTGGAACCGCTCGTCACCCCGCCGGATCAGGCTCACCGGACCCAACCCAGGAAGCGGCGATGCAGCAGCCCGGCGGGCACCCACGTCAGGTCCTCGGCCGCCCAGACCAGGTAGGACCCCATGTAGAGGCCCAGCGACACCGGAGCGCCGTCGAACTCGGCGCGCAACTCGGTGCGCCGGGTCCGGCACGGCCAGGGCGCTGCGCAGCCCCCGCACGTCCACACCGGAAGAACCGGGCCGTGGGTGGTCACCGCAGGCCGTCCAGGAAACGCCGGGTGGCGACCCGGGCGTGCCAGCGGGTCGCCCATTCCGCCTGATAACAGGGGTACGGGGACAGCCGCGCCCACCACCAGCGACAACCGGCACAGAGCCCGTCGACGCCGGGCAGGTGAAGGGACAAGATCTGCCCGACCTGGTCCTCGGTCACTCCTGCTCCTCCCCTGGCCAGTGGCCTCGACGGATCGGGATGCGGTGCCGGGCACGACAGGGCAGGTCCGCGCCGCAGCGACAGATCCAACGCCACCGCCGCCACGACCAGACCGGCCGATGCCGCCGAGCCAGAGTCATCGCCACCGCCAGCAGGTAGTCGTCGTACGGCACACGCGATCCCATAAGGCTCCAAAGTTGGACTCCTATTTTGGAAGTACAACCAGGCTAGAAGTTGGACTCCTAATTTGGGAACCTCTTCGCGGCGTGTCGCGATGTCCGGCTACGACCGGGCCATAATCAGCCGGTGGTGAACCCGACGATCCAGCGACGGCGCCTCGGCCTTGCTCTCAAACGGGCTCGTGAAGGTGCAGGCAAGACGCAGGACGAGGCGGCTGCTGTCATCGACGCGGCAGCAAGCAAAATCAGCAGGGTCGAGCTTGGACAGTCCGGGATCAAGCTCACCGACCTGAACCTGCTGCTCAATCTCTACGGGATCCGGGGTGATGAAGCCGAGCCGCTACGCGACCTCGCACGCGCAGGGCGGCAGCGCGGTCGCTGGAGCACCTACCGCAACGCTGTGCCGGACTGGTTCCGCCAGTACCTGGACCTCGAAGGTGACGCGTCGGAGATTCGTTGGTACCAGCCGGAGGTCATCCCGGGCGTCCTTCAGATCGAGCCGTACATCCGTGCCATGAATGCGATCGCCTATCCACGGCCGCCCGCCGATGAGGTCGACCGGCAGGTTGCCATCCGCATGGAACGACAGTCGATCCTGCGGCAGGACGACGGACCTGACCTGAGCTTCATTCTCAGCGAGTCGGCGCTGCGGCGAAGCATCGGCGACGGGGCAACGATGCGCAGCCAACTTCTACACCTGGCTGAGGTCGGCAAACAGCCCAACGTCACGCTCCAGGTCTTCCCGTTCGACGCGCAGACCTACGAGACGGCCTCGTTCAGCTTCATCATCCTGCGTTTCGGTGACGACGCCGCATCGGACGTGATCTACGTCGAGACCTTCACCGACGCTGATTACCTTGACCGGCCCGACGCCGTACGGGCCTACACTCGACTGTGGGACCGACTCCGGGCAGCCGCTCTCGGGCCGGTAGAGTCGCGCAAGCTCATCCTGAGGATGGCGGACGACGTGGAGCGGCAACAGACCTGAGAGAGTGATCATGGAGACCTCGAATCGCCTGGTCTGGCGTAAGTCGAGCTACAGCGACAACAACGGCGGCGCTTGTGTCGAGGTTGCCGAACTAGATACGAGCATCGCGGTGCGCGACAGCAAGGACCCCAACGGGTCGACCCTTCGCTTCACGAGAGGCGCATGGACGGGGTTCGTACGTAGCATCCGGTAGCCCAAGACCCGAAGCTCAGAGGTTTGCCGTGGTCTGGCGGTGACGCAAGAGCCCGCACGACCAATTCCCCGCGCCGATCGTTTGCCTGCTCCGGTCCGTGTCCGTTCACCATCGTCACGAACCTCCTCGACCGGCTGCGGCGGCAATAGCCATCTCGGAAGAGCAGCTTCGCACCGGACCTCTCCAGAGGAAAGGGCCCGTAGGATCCGGTGCGCGCTCCAGGTGGCTACTCCGGCCGCGCCTGCCTTTGAGCGATGATCGAATCAGTTCGCACGCAGAATCGAGCGTCAATACCGAGCTAGATCGACGTAGCGTAGGAGGCAAGGCCGCCGCCGGCGGGTCCGAGGCTCCTTTTTGGCTGCCAGCGGAATCACCAGCATGACGGCAACGCGTAGCGAGACTGCGTGCGGGGCCAAAGTCACTGGACCGTACCTCTACCCTCGGATCGTGAACTCAGGGGACAGCAGGTGGAATATCAACCTCGACAACGAGGCCAACGATGCGGCCGTGCTCTTTTCCCATGGCCTAGCGATCACCGAGAACATCACCCGTGACTACACCGCCGCCGTCGCCGCTATGTCGCTGCTCGCCTTGGGCGCCGAGAAGCTGCTAAAGCTAACGGTCGGGCTCGCCCATCTCGATCGCGGAAATCCGTGGCCAAGGCAGGGATACATGAGGCGAGACATCGGCCACCGCGTGGCGACCGCCGACAAAACGGCTCGCGACCTGCTCGACCTGAACAGCGGAACTGCGCCAGGCGATGTACAAGAGAAAGCTGCTCGGGTTGACGGCGACAAGATTCTTGCAGTCGCGCTAGCTACACTTGAGCGCTTTGGTGACGCCGGCCGATTCTACTTCCTCGACTCTTTGGGCGAACAGCCGCAGATCGAGCGTGCACCGCATTTTCTGTGGCTGGATATGGTCAGCGAGATCATGACCGCAGAGCCGGGCCTGGTCGAAAAGATCAACACGGAGGAGGAGTTCCGGCAGGCGCGGGCCGGCATCAACCATGTGATTGTGGGCTCGTTAACGCGCTGGTGGGACTTCTATCGGTCGGTGTGGACTACCGGCGTAGTCGGGGAGCAAGCGAAGGTGTTCTCCTCGACAATCCGTCTGGCCAGCCGGTAGGCAGAGCGCCTCGCCTGTTCAGCCGGCGACGTTGCGGTAGAAAAGCACACCGGCATGCTCTTCTGCCTCTGACAGCGCCCGCTCGGCCCTGTCGGGTCGCTGCGGGCCAGCCCCGGAAAACCTCAGTCGTCCACAGGCTCGAAGCTGAGCACACACGTGCCGGGTTCCGAACCCGCAGGCCAACTCTTGACTGCGCGCCACTTTGTGCCCAGCCGGTCGTCACGGCACTCGATCTGAAGCCTCTGCAGGCCGAGAGGGAGGCGCGGGTTGTTCTGTCCCGATCCCTCCTCGGCGGATACACCGGCGAGGAGGAACCAGCCCGCGTCCCAGTTAACCTCACCTTGGACTGGAGGCGTCACGTGGGTAGGGGCGTGCGCCTGACCGTCGTCGTCCACCCATATCAGTTCGTATGCTGACTGGATCCCGGGCCAGAAGACCAGTGAGACGCGCAAAGGTGCCGGGGAGGAGGCAGGAACCGCCGGGTTTTTTGGATCGCGCGTTGTGAACTCGACACGAATCCTTCCAGGCTGGTAGTGGAGCTGCAGCGCTCTGCGCGACTCTGACGCGGCCTTTTGTGATGCCTTAGCTGACGCAAACGCCAGCAGCGCGGTCATGAGCGTGATGCCGGCTGCGGTGATGGCGATATCTTCGCTGGTGATGAGCTTCGGAAAGCGGTGCCGGAGGAACACCGCCGTCGCGACCCCGGCAGCCACTCCAAGACCTGCCACCCATGGCCAATGCCACCGGCTCGACGTTCGTGTCATCACCCTGATATTGCCATGGCGAGGTCCACACCCACACCTGTGACCCACCGGGGACCGAGGATCTGCTGGGCGACATCCGCCTCTGCCGTTCCTCGCGAGCCAGGGAGCTTATAAACGGCGCTGCCCCGACCGACGATGAAGGAGGCCGGGGCAGCGCTTATCGCGTACGTCAGCTGCAGCCGCTGGTGGAGCCGCAGCCCTCGCAGACGTAGCAGCTACCGGCGGGGCGCATCTTCGTACCGCAGGTGAAGCAGAGCGGTGCGTCGGCGGCCTTGCCGATGACGGCCTCCAGCAGTTCGGTGCTGGAACCCACGCTCGGAGCCGGCTTGGCGGCGGCAACCTCGGCCATCTCCTGGGCCGGCTGAGCGACGGCCTCCGGCTTGGCCGGAGCCGCCACCGGCGCGGACGACGCCATCGCGGTGAGCTCGGCGCCGGTGACCCCGGCGGCTTCCGCGTCGGCCTCGGCCCGCAGCTGGGCGGCCCGCTCGCTGGCGGTGAAGATGCCCAGCTCGGCGCGGCGCTCGTAGGGCAGGAAGTCCAGCGCCAGGCGACGGAAGATGTAGTCCATCACCGAGGCTGCCATCCGCACGTCCGGGTCGTCGGTCATGCCGGCCGGCTCGAAGCGCATGTTGGTGAACTTGCTGACGAACGTCTCCAGTGGCACGCCGTACTGAAGGCCGATGCTGATGGCCACCGAGAAGGCGTCCATCACGCCGGCCAGGGTCGAGCCCTGCTTGGACATCTTGAGGAAGACCTCACCGAGGCCGTCGTCCGGGTAGGACGACGCGGTGAGGTAGCCCTCGGCGCCACCGACGGAGAAGCTGACCGTCTCGGACGGGCGCTTCTTCGGCAGGCGCTTACGCACCGGCCGGTACTCGACGACCTTCTCGACCACCGGCGCGGCCGTGGCGGTCTCGACGGCGGCCAGCTCGGTGGCCTTGTTGGACTTCGCCACCGAGAGCGGCTGGCCGACCTTGCAGTTGTCCCGGTAGATCGCCAGCGCCTTGAGGCCGAGCTTCCAGCCCTCGAAGTAGATCTTCTCGACGTCCTCGACGGTGGCCGCCTCCGGCATGTTGACCGTCTTGGAGATGGCGCCGGAGACGAACGGCTGGATGGCCGCCATCATCCGCACGTGGCCCATCGGGGCGATCGTCCGCTCGCCCATGGCGCAGTCGAAGACCGCGTAGTGCTCCGGCTTGAGGCCGGGGGCGTCCACCACGTGGCCGTTGTCGGCGATGTGCTCGACGATCGCCTCGACCTGCTCCTCGGGGTAGCCGAGGCTGCGCAGGGCGCGCGGAACCGTCTGGTTGACGATCTGCATCGAGCCGCCGCCGACCAGCTTCTTGAACTTGACCAGCGCCAGGTCCGGCTCCACGCCGGTCGTGTCGCAGTCCATCATGAAGCCGATCGTGCCGGTCGGCGCGAGGACGCTCGCCTGCGCGTTACGCCAGCCGAACTTGTCACCGATCTTGTTGCCCTGGGTCCACTGCTTGGTCGCCTCGCGGACGATCGCGGTGGCCACCGGGCTGGTCGGCTTGATCTCGTCGTTGGCCGCGGCGTGCTTACGCATGACCCGCTTGTGCGGCTCCGCGTTGCGGGCATAGCCGTCGTACGCGCCGACGACGCCGGCCAGCTCGGCCGAGCGGCGGTAGGCGGTGCCGGTCATCAGCGACGTGATCGACGCGGCGACCGAGCGGCCCTGCTCCGAGTCGTACGGCAGGCCGGAGGCCATCAGCAGGGCGCCCAGGTTGGCGTAGCCGATGCCGAGCTGCCGGTAGGCGCGGGACGTCTCACCGATCTTCTCGGTCGGGAAGTCGGCGAAGCAGATCGAGATGTCCATCGCGGTGATGACGAACTCGACGGACTTGACGAACTTCTCCACGTCGAAGCCACCGTCGGCGCGGAGGAACTTCATCAGGTTGAGCGAGGCCAGGTTGCACGAGGAGTTGTCCAGGTGCAGGTACTCCGAGCACGGGTTCGACGCGGTGATCCGGCCGGTCTCCGGGCAGGTGTGCCAGTCGTTGATCGTGTCGTCGTACTGCAGGCCCGGGTCGGCGCACTCCCACGCGGCCTGAGAGATGGTGCGGAACAGCTTCTTGGCGTCGATGGTGTCGATCACCGAGCCGTCCAGTCGGCCGCGCAGGTCGAAGCCGCCGCCGTTCTGCACCGCCGTCATGAACTCGTCGGAGACCCGCACCGAGTTGTTGGCGTTCTGGTACTGCACGCTGACGATGTCGGAGCCGCCAAGGTCCATGTCGAAGCCGGCGTCCCGCAGCGCGCGGATCTTGTCCTCCTCGCGCGCCTTCGTGACCACGAACTCCTCGATGTCCGGGTGGTCCACGTCGAGGATGACCATCTTGGCCGCCCGCCGGGTCGCGCCGCCGGACTTGATGGTGCCGGCGGACGCGTCAGCGCCGCGCATGAAGCTGACCGGGCCGGAGGCGGTGCCACCGGAGGAGAGCAGCTCACGCGACGAGCGGATCCGCGACAGGTTGACGCCGGAGCCGGAGCCGCCCTTGAAGATCAGCCCCTCCTCCTTGTACCAGTCGAGGATCGAGTCCATCGAGTCGTCCACGGCGAGGATGAAGCAGGCGCTGACCTGCTGCGGCGACGGCGTGCCGACGTTGAACCAGACCGGCGAGTTGAAGCTGAACACCTGGTTCAGCAGCATCCAGGTCAGCTCGTGCGCGAAGATCTCGGCGTCCGCCGGGTTGGCGAAGTAGCCGTACTCCTCACCAGCGGTGCGGTAGGTGGTGACCACCCGGTCGATCAACTGCTTGAGCGACCACTCGCGCTCCGGGGTCCCCACCGCGCCCCGGAAGTACTTGGTGGTCACGATGTTCGCCGCGTTGACGCTCCACGACTCCGGGAACTCCACGCCACGCTGCTCGAAGTTGATCGAGCCGTCCCGCCAGTTGGTCATCACGACGTCGCGGCGCTCCCAGGCGACCTCGTCGTACGGGTGGACCCCCTCGGTCGTCCACACCCGCTCGATCTTCAGCCCCGCGCTCGCGCCGGCCTTGCTTCGTGACCTGCTTGTCGTCACACCATCCCCCGACATCTCATCCGCCCCCTCGTCCGCGCGGTCATCCCGCCGCACGTCTACCTGCAAAAACACAAACCTCAGTTGGTACGGCCGGTGGCCCCCGTCGCCCCGGCCTCCGCCGCGCCCGCACGCGCACGGGCGGCGGCACGCAATGTCTCGATTTCCTGCTCGAAGTCGGCCAGCGAGTCGAAGGACCGGTAGACGCTGGCGAACCGCAGGTACGCCACCTCGTCCAGGTCCCGCAACGGGCCCAGGATCGCCAGCCCCACGTCGTGGCTGGGGATCTCGGCCGCGCCCTTGGCCCGCACGGTCTCCTCGACCTTCTGGGCCAGCAGCGCGATCGAGTCCTCGTCGACCGGCCGGCCCTGGCACGCCTTGCGCACCCCGCCGATGATCTTCGTCCGGCTGAACGGCTCGGTCACCCCGCTGCGCTTGACGACCGCGAGGACCGCCTCCTCGACGGTGGTGAACCGCTTGCCGCACTCCGGGCAGGAGCGTCGCCGTCGGATCAACTGGCCGTCGTCGGCCTCCCGCGAGTCGACCACGCGGGAGTCGGCGTATCGGCAGTACGGACACCGCATCGCCAACCTCCTAATCATGATCAACCACGGGCGTACCGGGCACCTCCGGGCACGACTCGACACGACGGTGCCAGCTGAGCTGACGCCCGCCGTGGTCGGCGCTGCGGGAGTGCGGTCGGTAGTCGGACCCAACCTGTGGGCAACTTACGCCCATGTCACTACTACATCTAGGGGTTGACCGTATGTCGCTGACGAACCCGGGTCAAGTTGGCCGGCGTGTCCGGCGCGTCACGGACCATCCGGTCATCCGCGCCCACCACTCCCGCCGGAAGACCCAACGCCGAGGCCGCTGCCGGGTTACCGGTCAACAGTGTGGCGTCGCCCGCAAACGGGTCACCAATCGAACATCAGTGCTATCCGACGTACCATTTATCAGAACATCCGTACGACCGGAGTGGTTTTTCACCCCGACACGCCGGTGAGAGGTCGTACAGATGTTTGAAAATGACCGATCTCACCTATACGGTCAGGAACAGCCGGGCGCGTTGGATCTTCAGCACACCCGGCTCCGCAGCACCGTCAGCGCACCACCGCACGCACCACGAGCCGACGAGGCACCCCAGCGCCGACCAGGGAGGACGGACGTGACCGAGGACCGGGCCAGCCGGCCGAAGAGCCCGCAACAGATCACCGACGCGGGTCCGCCGGCCACCCGACGCCGCAGTGCCGCGCGCAGCCGGACGGGCCAGCCCGCCGTGCGCCCGGTCACCCCGGTGGTCAGCACCTTTCCCGACCCGGCGACGGTCGACCTGACCGCCCGCCAGCGCCGCATCCTGGAATTCATCCGCAACTGGGTGGAGCGCCACGGCTACCCGCCGAGCGTCCGAGAGATCGGCGAGGCGGTCGGCTTGGTGTCGCCGTCCAGCGTCGCCTACCAGCTCAAAGAGCTGGAGAAGAAGGGCTTCCTGCGCCGCGACCCCAACCGGCCGCGCGCCGTGGACGTCCGCGCCCCCAGCGAGGCCATCGACGACGAGCTGTCCCGCGCCCAGCGACCGACTCCGGCCTACGTGCCGATGCTCGGGCGGATCGCCGCCGGTGGGCCGATCCTCGCCGAGCAGGCCGTGGAGGACATCTTCCCTCTCCCCCGCGAGTTGGTGGGCGAGGGCGAGGTCTTCATGCTCCAGGTCAAGGGTGACTCGATGCTCGACGCGGCGATCTGCGACGGCGACTGGGTGGTGGTCCGGCAGCAGCCGACCGCCGACTCCGGCGAGATCGTGGCCGCCATGCTCGACGGCGAGGCGACCGTCAAGACCTACCGGCGACGCGACGGCCATGTCTGGCTGATGCCGCAGAACCCGGCCTTCGACCCGATCCCCGGTGACGACGCCACCATCATGGGCCGGGTCGTGGCGGTGCTGCGCCGGATCTGACCGGCCCGCGGGTGAGTGCCACCACGGCGCTCACCCGCGCGACCGATCGCGCGTTGCTCCCGGCTCTTGAAGCGTCAGTAGCGGTCGCCCCGGTGCGGGCCTCGACCGCCTCCCGGATACGGCCCGTACGGGTCGACAGGCGCGTCTTCGTCACGTCTGCGAGGGGACCGCTGACCCCGGTAGTCCGGGTCCTGCCCGCCGCGCCGGGGAGGCTCCGCCCGACCCCCGCCGGGCTGGCCACCTGCGCGACCGCCTCCAGGCTGACCGCCGGCCCGACCGCCTCCGGGCTGACCGCCGCCCCGACCTCCGCTGGGCTGGCCACCGCCGCCGCCGTAGACACCGCCGCCGGGCCGACCACCGCCACCACCCGGAGGGCGACCGCCCCCGCCTGCCGGTCGGCCACCGCCGCCAGCGCCCGGCGCACGACCGCCACCGTAGACACCGCCGCCACCGGCACCGGCGGCACCGCCCGGCAGGGGAGCACCGTAGCCGCCGCCGGCGTCGGCCGCCGCCGGACGGCCACCGCCGTACACCGCTCCGGCCGCCGGCGCCGGGCCACCACGGCCCGCGCCGGCCCCGTAGACCGCGCCGCCCGCCGGTGCGCCACCGCCGTAGACGCCGCCACGACGGTCGTCGGCTGCGCGACCATCGTCGCCCCGCCCTGGGGCCGGGTCGAGGGGATCGCCGTCCGGATCCGACCGTTCGGACCCCTCGCCCGGCGGCCGGCGGCGGGCCCGCACGATGCCGATGATGCCGGCGCCGACCAGCAGCAGGCCGACCAGGCCGACGGCGCCGACCAGGTAGGTGATCTCGTCGAAGCTCAGCCCGTCGAACCAGGACCGCGAGGCGGCCGGCTTGACGGCGGCATCGGCCGCCAACGGCACAGCCGTCGAGGTGGACGGCGTGTAGCTGAGGATGTCGACCGGGTCGTCCTCGCTGAACTGGCCGCCGTCGGAGACGGTGACGAAGCTCTTGCCGTCCGGGGTGTAGCTGATCGCCTCGCCGAACGGGTCGGCCAGCGGCGTCACCCGGGGCTTTCCGGTCGTGAGCGCGCCGACGATGTCACCGCTGGCTACGTCGTACTCGAAGGCATCCGCATAGGTACGCAGGACGACCCGCGCGCCGTCCGGGGAGCGGGCCGCACCGGTGATCGCGACCCGGCCGAACGTGTTGAGCGGGTTGTCGGTCTCCGTCGCGGGCAGTGCGATGTCGCCGACCTTGCGCATCGGCACCGGGTCGGTGTCACCGGTCTTCAGGGCCGCCGCCGGGGTGTAGATCTCGGCCTTGCCGCTGGTCACCTTGGTGATGATCAACGGCTTGCCGTCGTCGCCGATGAGGAGCGCCTCGGCGTCGTGCGGCTTCCCCTCGGGGTACGAGAGCCGGTGCAACACGGGCTGCTTGGCGCCGGTTACCGGCATCGACCAGAGCGCCACGCGCTTGCGGCGTTCCTTGGCGGTAACGTTGTCACCGGTGTCAGCGATCCAGAGGGTCGCGCCGTTTGGGGAGAGCGCCAGGTCTTCGGTGTCGAAGGGGCCGGCTCCCGAATACTGGACCGGCTCCCTCGCGATCTTGCACTTGCTGTCCAGGAAGAAGACCCGTTTGCGCGCCGCGATCTCGGTGCTGTCGTTGATGACGATGTAGCCGGTCTTGGTCGCCACCAGACCCGACAACTCCCGCAGCCGCTCGTCGGTGACCGTGCACCGCTTCTTGCCGGGGGTGATAGCGGGCGGCTCGGACGGCCCGGGAGCGGGAGCGGCTACGGCCACTCCGGCAAGCGCCACGGTTGCCCCAAGCAGGCCGAGGGCAACCGTGACCGAGGAAACGACGCGGCGCATTCGGCCAGTGTCGCATGCCGCACGTTTCGGGTGGATGACGCCGGGACCAATCAGGACAGCTTGACGGCCGCCTGCCCCTGTCGCTCGACGTCGAACGGCGCCAGCTCTGCGGCGAGCGCCGCACTGACCCGGACATGCAGCAGCGTGCCCTCCGCCAGGTGCGAGGTGCTCAGCACCTCACCGCTGCGGTGCACCCGGGACACCAGGTCACCCCGGTCGTACGGCAGGACCGCCCGGACCTCCACCGCAGGCTGCGGCAGCCGCTCCTCGATGGCCTCGCGCAGACCGTCGATGCCCCGCCCGGAGTGCGCCGAGACGAAGATCGCGTCCGGCCAGAGCCGCTTGAGCCGCAGCAGCGTGTCCTCGTCGGCCGCGTCGGTCTTGTTGACCACCAGCAGCTCGGGGAGCCGGTCCGCGCCCACCTCGGCGAGCACCTCGTGGACCGCCCGGACCTGCTCCTCGGGATCCGGGTGGGTGCCGTCGACGACGTGCACCACCAGATCCGCCTCCGCGACCTCCTCCAGCGTCGAGCGGAACGCCTCGACGATCTGGTGCGGCAGGTGCCGTACGAAGCCGACGGTGTCGGAGAGGGTGTAGAGCCGCCCGTCGGAGGTGGTGGCCTTGCGGGTGGTCGGGTCCAGCGTGGCGAAGAGCGCGTTCTCCACCAGCACGCCCGCACCCGTGAGCCGGTTGAGCAGGCTGGACTTGCCGGCGTTGGTGTAGCCGGCGATGGCCACCGCGGGGATGGCGTTGCGGGAACGGCGGGAGCGCTTGGTCACGCGTACCGTCCGCATGCTCTTGATCTCGCGGCGTAGCCGGGAGATGCGGTGGCGGATGCGTCGCCGGTCGGTCTCCAGCTTGGTCTCACCGGGACCACGCACACCCACACCGCCGCCAGCGCCGCCGCCGCGACCACTACCGCCGGTCTGCCGGGACAGCGTCTCACCCCAACCACGCAGCCGGGGCAGCAGGTATTGGAGCTGGGCCAGCTCGACCTGCGCCTTGCCTTCCTTGCTCTTGGCGTGCTGGGCGAAGATGTCGAGGATCAGCGCCGTCCGGTCGACAACCTTGACCTTGGTGCGCTGCTCCAGGTTGCGCAGCTGTGACGGGGACAACTCACCGTCGCAGATGACCGTGTCGGCGCCGGTGGAGAGCACCACCGCGCCAAGATCTTCGACCTTGCCCCGGCCGATGTAGGTGGCCGGGTCGGGACGCGAGCGGCGCTGGATCAACCCTTCGAGCACCTGCGAGCCCGCCGTCTCGGCGAGCGCGGCCAGCTCGGTCAGGGAATTCTCCGCATCGGTGACCGTGCCCTCGGTCCAGACGCCCACCAGGACGACCCGCTCCAGCCGCAGCTGGCGGTATTCCACCTCGGTGACGTCGGTGAGCTCGGTTGACAGGCCCGGGACGCGTCGGAGGGACTGCCGCTCCGACAGCTCCATCTCGCCGGTGGTGACGTCGTCGAGCTCGTCCTCGACCCCGACGAAGCTCTCCTGGTCTCGCAAGCGGTTCTCCTGTCCGTTTTGATAAGTAGAACGTAATCCTGACATGAGACAACACGCGATGCACCTGCTATATGCCCGTGCCGAGGGTCGCCAAAAGTGGGGGCGAATGCCAGTCGGCCTCGTCAACCCGGTAGAAATGCGGGGCGGCGGCCGAACGGCCGCCCAGCCGTGACGGAGGGACCCCGTGGCCATCACCCGACTGCCGAGCGCCGGATTTTCGATCACCATCCGGATCGCAGTGACCGCAGACGCCTCCTCGATCGGCCGACTCACCACCTCTGTCGGCGAGGCCGGGGCGATCGTCACGGCGCTGGACGTGGTGGACTCGGACCCGACCCACGTGATCGTCGACCTGACCTGCGACACCGCCGACGCCAGCCACGCCGACCAGGTGGTCGAGGCGCTCACCGCGCTGGACGGCGTGGACGTCCGCAAGGTGTCGGACCGGACGTTCCTGCTGCACCTCGGCGGCAAGATCGAAGTTACCTCCAAGGTCGCGCTGCGCAACCGCGATGAGCTGTCCCGGGCGTACACCCCGGGGGTGGCCCGGGTCTGCATGGCGATCGCCGAGAACCCGGCGGACGCGCGCCGGCTGACGATCAAGCGCAACACCGTCGCGGTCGTCAGCGACGGCTCGGCCGTGCTCGGCCTCGGCAACCTGGGCCCCGCCGCGTCGCTGCCGGTGATGGAGGGCAAGGCCGCCCTCTTCAAGCGCTTCGGCGGCGTGGACGCCTGGCCGGTGGTGCTGGACACCCAGGACACCGACGAGATCGTGCAGATCGTCAAGGCGATCGCACCCGCGTACGGCGGGATCAACCTGGAGGACATCGCCGCGCCGCGCTGCTTCGAGATCGAGGCCCGGCTGCGGGAGGCGCTGGACATTCCGGTCTTCCACGACGACCAGCACGGCACCGCGATCTGCGTGCTGGCCGCGCTGACCAACGCCCTGCGGGTGGTGGGCAAGCAGCTCGCGGACGTCCGGGTGGTGGTCTCCGGAGCCGGCGCAGCCGGCACCGCGATCATGAAGCTGCTGCTGCGCCAGGGCGTCGGCGACATCATCGCGTACGACCGCGAGGGCGCCCTGCACCGCGGGCTGACCGGGCTCAACTCGGCCTGGCAGTGGCTGGCGGAGAACACCAACAAGGAGAACTACTCAGGCGACCTGCCCGGCGCGATCCGGGGCGCCGACGTGTTCATCGGGGTCAGCGCGCCGAACCTACTCACCGGCGACGACATCGCCCAGATGGCCAAGGACGCGATCGTCTTCGCGCTGGCCAACCCGGACCCGGAGGTCGACCCTCGGGAGGCGCGCAAGCACGCCGCGGTGGTCGCCACCGGCCGCTCCGACCAGCCGAACCAGATCAACAACGTGCTCGCCTTCCCGGGGGTGTTCCGCGGCATGCTGGACGCGCACGCCGAGGAGTTCACCGAGGAGATGGCGCTCGCCGCCGCCCAGGCCATCGCCGACGTGGTCGGTGAGGAGAAGATCAACCCGACGGTGATCGTGCCGAGCGTCTTCGACTCGCGGGTCGCCCCGGCGGTAGCCGCGGCCGTGCGCGCCGCCGCGAACAACCCCAGCCCGCTCCCGGCCGCCGACCCCGGCCCGGCCGACCTCCCCGAGATCGCCGCCAACGCCAGCGCCACCCCCTGAGCCGACGCGGCGGCCACCTTGAGTGGTCGTCGCGTGCCCTTTGCTCTGCTTCAACCAGCGCAACGGCCGGTGTCCGACTATCGGACACCGGCCGTTGCGTCTGTTGAAGCAGAGCAAAAGGGGCACGGTGCCCCACCGCGCCCAGGCGGATCAGCGCCCGAACGCGGACCGGCCGGCCGCGCGGACCACGACCCGCCAGCGGCGTGCGGGGTCAGGCGGTGGTCGGGAGTGCGTCGAGGTCGACCTCGCCCGTGGCCACCAGCAGAGCCGGGCCGGCGAGCCAGCAGGAGTCGTCGGTGACGGTGACCGTGACCCGGCCCCCCGGGACGTCGACGGCGACCACTCCGGTGCCCCGGCCGGCGTCGCGCAGGGCCACGGCGGCCACCGCGCAGGCACCGGTGCCGCAGGACATCGTCTCGGCGCTGCCGCGCTCGTACACCCGCATGAGGGTGTGCTCGTCCACACCGTCGACCGGCTCGCCGGCCACGATGAACTCCACGTTCACCCCGGACGGGAAGACCGTCGGGTCGAACCCGGGCGCGGTCGTGAGGTCCAGCGCGCCCAACTCCAGGTCGGCCGGCAGGACGCAGACCAGGTGCGGGTTGCCGACATCCACGGCAGTGCCGGGCAGCGCCCGACCGCCGAGGGTGGCGGTGGAGTCGTCGTACAGCCGGGGGCGCCGCATCTCGACGGCGACGGTGTCCCCCTCGATCAGCGCACGCACCACCCCGGCCCGGGTGGCCACCGGCAGCGCCGCGCCCGTCGGAGTCACCAGCCCGTTGTCGACCAGGTAGCGGACGAAGACCCGCGAGCCGTTGCCGCACATCTCGGCGAACGAGCCGTCGGCGTTCCAGTAGTCCATGAACCACTCGGCCTCGCCGGCCTGCCCGGCGCCATCCGGATGCTTGGCCGCGCGGACCACCCGCAGCACCCCGTCCGCGCCGATGCCCCGTCGCCGGTCGCAGAGCGCCGCGACCAACTCCGGGGTCAGGTCGAGCTGACCGTCCGGGTCGGGAAGGAGGACGAAGTCGTTGCCGGTGCCGTGGCCCTTGGTGAACTCCACGCCCTCAATCATCGCGCAGCGGCGGGCACCACACGCAGGGCGGCCTCGATCAGGTCCGGCGCCGAGGAATCCAGCCACTGGATCCGCGGGTCGCGCCGGAACCAGGAGCGCTGACGGCGGACGAAGCGCCGGGTGGCGCGGACCGTCTCGTCGTGCGCCTGCGCCTCGGTCAGCTCACCGGCGAGCAGCCGCAGCACCTGCTGGTAGCCGAGCGCCCGGCTGGCCGTCCGGCCCTCGGCCAGCCCCCGACCCGCCAGCTCGCGGGTCTCGGCCACCAGGCCGTCGGCCCACATCCGGTCCACCCGCACCGCGATCCGCTCGTCCAGCAGGCCGGTGTCGAGGTCGACCCCGAGCTGCACCGACGGGTAGTACGGCGTCGGCACCGGCAGCGACGCCGTGAACGGCGCACCGGTCAACTCGATGACCTCCAGCGCCCGGACGATCCGGCGCCCGTTGCCGGGCAGGATGCTCTCGGCGGCAGCCGGGTCGGCGGCGCGCAGCCGCGCGTACAGGGGCGCCGGGCCGACCTCGGCCAACTCCCGTTCCAGCCGCTCGCGCAGCGCCGCGTCGGTGCCGGGGAACTCGAAACGCTCCAGCACCGCCCGCACGTACAGCCCTGACCCGCCGACCAGCAGCGGCACCCGCCCCCGGGACAGGATGTCGTCCACTGCCACGCGGGCCAGCCGCTGATATTCCGCGACGCTGGCCGGCTCGGTGACCTCCCAGATGTCGAGCAGGTGATGCGGCACACCGTCCCGCTCGGCGGGGGTCAGCTTGGCGGTGCCGATGTCCATGCCCCGGTAGAGCTGCATCGAGTCGGCGTTGACCACCTCCCCGTCCAGGGCATGCGCCAGAGCGATGCTCAGCGCCGACTTGCCCGCCGCCGTCGGGCCGACCACCGCCACGACCGTGCCTGCCACGCCGCCGTTCACGCCCGATCCCAGGAGGCCACGAAGTAGGCCACACCGTAGGGGGCCGAGTCGTGCAGCAGCTCACCGCGCCACCCGCCGCCGGTCGCCCGGGCCGCACCCGCGAGCACCTGCCACGGTGCCCGGCCGGCGGCCTTCAGCTGCGCCGACAACCCCGGGTCGAGGTCGCGCAGACCGTCCAGGTCCGCCCCGGCCAGGGCCGCCGAGACCCGCATGTCGTACGCGAGGGCACGCGGATCGTCGTACCCCGGTGACTTCTCGCCCCGGCAGGCCGACCCGTCGCCGAGCACCAGCAGCGCGACCCGGTCACCGGCGGCGGCGACCTCCTCGGCGAGCGCGGTCAGCTCGGCCGGGCCGGCGTCGGCGGTCACCTGCGCCGCGGTCACCGGCACTGCTGTCCCCGGCGCGGCGGACCCCGGCACCGCCGTCACCGGGGCACGCGCGGGGGACCCCGGCCCGGCGGACGCCGGGGGACGCGCGGCGTGGCGGCCCAGCAGCCAGGCGCCGATGGTCAGGCTCAGCGGCAGCACCGCGCCACGGTCCGGCTGACCGGGGACCAGTGGCACGTCCAGATCGACACCCCAGGGCTGCAGCGACCCGGTGGCCGGGGGCCGGATCAGGCCGGTCGTCGGGCCGGCGCCGATCAGCACCACCGCGTCCGGGACGGCGGCGAACAACCGACCGACGGCGGTGTCACAGGCCGCACGCAGGTCGTCCAACTCGGGCGCCGCCGCTCCGGCCACCTCGGGCACGAGCAGGGGCGGATGCGGGCAGACGGCAGCGGCGACCAATGGCACCCAATCACCGTAGCGGGACTCCCCGGTGGGTCTGCGCGCCGATCCGGTCAATCGGGCCCTAGGACACCGTATGGTCACGGTCGGCGATAGGCGCTCGACGCGGACCGGGGCGGACCTGTGACAATGCCGGAAGTAACTTGGCTGCGCCGTGGCGGCGACGGGGGGTCATTCCCTCGACGCCGGGAGAACGAGGATGGGCACATGAGCGACTGGACTGCCTTCGGACGGGTGGACGCGGACGGCACCGTTTACGTCAAAACCACCGAGGGCGAGCGGGTTGTCGGATCCTGGCAGGCGGGAGCACCGGAGGAGGGCCTGGCGCACTTCGCACGCCGCTTCGCCGACCTGGTCACCGAAGTGGACCTGACCGAAGCACGGCTCAACTCGGGCGCGGCGGACGCCGGGCACTCGTTGAGCACGATCCGGCGGATCCGCGCCACGCTGCCCGAGGCCCACGTGGTCGGCGACATCGACGCCCTGGCCGCGCGGCTGGACAAGCTGGCCACCCTCGCCGAGGAGAAGGCCGCCGAGGCGCGTGCCGCCCGGGATGCCGCCCGCGGTGAGGCCCTGGCCCGCAAGACCGCGCTGGTCGAGGAGGCCGAGAAGCTGGCCGCCGAGTCCACCGGTTGGAAGACGGCCGGGGACCGGCTCAAGGAGATCCTCGACGAGTGGAAGACCATTCGCGGAGTCGACAAGAAGGCCGACGGCGAGCTGTGGAAGCGGTTCGCCGCCGCCCGGGACGGCTTCACCCGGCGTCGGGGCGCCCACTTCGCCACCCTGGACGCGCAGCGCAAGCAGGCGCAGACCGCCAAGGAAGAGCTGGTCGCCGAGGCCGAGAAGCTCAAGGACTCCACTGAGTGGGCCGCCGCGGCCAACCAGCTCAAGGAGCTGATGACGCAGTGGAAGGCCGCGCCGCGCGCCTCGAAGGAGGCCGAGCAGAAGCTCTGGGAACGGTTCCGGGCCGCGCAGGACGCCTTCTTCAGCCGGCGCAGCGAGGTCTTCTCCGCACGGGACAACGAGCAGCGCGGCAACCTGGAGCGTAAGCAGGCCCTGCTGGCCGAGGCCGAGGCGTTGGACATCGACGCTGACCCGAAGGGCGCCCAGGCCAAGCTGCGGGAGATCCAGGCCCAGTGGCACGAGGCCGGCCGGGTGCCCCGCGAGGCCGCCACCGGGCTGGAGCGTCGACTGCGCGCCATCGACGACAAGGTCCGCGAGGTGATGGACTCGGCGTGGCGTCGTACCACCAAGGAGGACAACCCGCTGCTCGCCCAGATGCGGGCCCAGGTGGCCGAGGCCGAGGACCGGCTGGCCCGGGCGCAGAGCGCCGGGGACGCCCGCCGGATCAAGGAGGCCGAGCAGGCTCTCGCCTCCAAGCGCCAGTTCCTCCAGCTCGCCGAGCAGGCCGGCTGACCCAAGGCGTTCCGAGAGCCCTCGACCCTTGACGGGGCCGAGGGCTCTCGCATGTCCGCGCCCCGCGCCCCGCGCCCCGCGCCCCGCGCCCCGCGCCCCGCGCCCCGCGCCCCGCGCCCCGCGCCCCGCGCCCCGCGCCCGCGCCCGCGCCCGCGCCAAGATCAACACACTTTCAGGGAAGTTGCTGCTTCCGACGCGCGGGAAGCAGCAATATCCGCGATGTTGTGTGGATCTTGCCGGGAGGCGAGGGCGGGAGCGGGAGGGGTGGTCCGGTTGACGCATCGAGGTGGGCTGATGAGAATGGGCGACGGAGTCAGGCTGGGCCACCGGCACCAGGGCAAGGACGGCGGGACACCGCTGTCACGGGTCGCCGGTGAGCTTGCGCGAGTGTCCCCGTCCGCGTGACATGGACCGTCGCGCACTGTCCGCGTACCCCAAAGGGAGCGTGACGTGCCGACGGCCGCCCGCCCGCGCCCCCCACGGCCGGCGCGGGCCTCCGAAGTGGAGCTCGCATGTTCCGTCCCACCGCACTCGGCGGCGCGCTGACCGCGCTCGCCACCGCCGCGGCCGGCGTGTTCCTCGCCGCCGCCGTCAGCACCAGCCCAGCCGTCGCCGCTGGCACCGGCAGCGGCTACCTGCACACGAACGGCAACCAGATCGTGGACAGCACCGGCGCCACGGTCCGGTTGACCGGCATCAACTGGTTCGGCATGGAGACCGACAACAAGACCTTCCACGGGCTGTGGTCGAACAACCCGTGGCGGGGGCAGCTCGACACGATGGCCCGGCTGGGCTACAACACGTTGCGGGTGCCGTACTCGAACGACGCGTTGAAGCCGGGGGCGACCGCCAGCGGGGTCAACGACTTCGTCAACCCGGACCTGGTCGGGCTCTCGCCGTTGCAGATCCTGGACAAGGTGATCGACTACGCCGGCAGCAAGGGGATGCGGATCATCCTGGACCGGCACCGGCCGACGGCGGCCGGGCAGTCGCCGCTCTGGTACACGTCGACGGTCTCCGAGGCGACCTGGATCAACGACTGGAAGATGCTCGCCCAGCGGTACGCGGGCAACCCCACGGTGATCGGCGCGGACCTGCACAACGAGCCGCACGCCGAGGGCACCAACCCGGCGGCAACCGGCGCTTGCTGGGGCTGCGGTGACCCGGCGCGGGACTGGCGGCTCGCCGCCGAGCGGGCCGGCAACGCCATCCTCGGTGTCCAGCCCAACTGGTTGATCTTCGTGGAGGGGGTGAGCTGCCCCAGTGGTGGCCTCTCCAACGTATGGGACAACGACCCGAGCAACGACGAGGACTGCGGCTGGTGGGGTGGCAACCTGTCCAAGGCCGGCGAGTTCCCGGTACGGCTGAACGTCGCCAACCGGCTGGTCTACTCGCCGCACGAGTACGCCACCTCGGTCTACCGGCAGGCCTGGTTCGACGCCCCGGACTACCCGGCGAACCTGCCGACGATCTGGGACAAGTACTGGGGTTACCTCTACAAGCAGAACATCGCCCCGATCATGATGGGTGAGTTCGGCAGCACCCTGGCCGACCCAAAGGACCGGGTGTGGTTGGAGAAACTGATGGCGTACACCGGCACCGGGGTGACCGGGATGTCCTTCACCTACTGGTCCTGGAACCCCAACTCCGGTGACACCGGCGGCATCGCGCTGGACGACTGGACGAACATCAACACCACCAAGCAGGCGATCCTCCAGCCGTACCTGATCGCGCCGTCCGGTGGCGGCGGCCCGACGCCGACGCCGACCGCTACGGCCTCGCCCACCGGCGGCCCAAGCAACCCGCCGACCGGTGCCTGCACGGCCACCTACCGGCAGGTCAACGCCTGGCCGGGCGGCTTCCAGGGCGAGTTGACCGTGAAGAACACCGGCTCCGGCGCGGTGAACCCGTGGTCGGCGACCTGGAGTTGGCCGGCCGGGGTGACGCTGGGCAGCGGGTGGAACGCCACCGTCACCCAGGCCGGTACGACGGTCACGGCCGCCGCGCCAAGCCACGCGCCGTCCCTGGCGGCGGGGGCGTCGGTCACCGTGGGCTTCACCGCCAACGGTACGGCCAGCGCCCCGGCGACCGTGAGGCTCAACGGCGTCAGCTGCTGAGCCACCGAGAGGGCCGGCGCCCACGCCGAGGGCGCCGGCCACCTCGGGTCCACTTCGAGCGCCGACCCTCCGCAGGGCGGCGCACCCCGGCCGCACGGAGCATTTACATCCAGTTCCTTCTATGTTTCCATCGGGAAAGCGCTTGCCAATCGATGCGGGCGGCGCGAGCGCGGGAGCCGCTCTCCGCACCGAACCGCACCGGCGGACCCGGGACCTCAGAGCCCTAGCCACCTCGCCGCCCACGGGCATGGGCGTCGCGACGGTGCGTCCGCCTCACCGAAAGGAAGCAGCATGCGTACAGCACAGCGTCGGATGACGCTGATCGCCACCACCGCCGCGGCCACCGCCACCCTGCTCACCGTAGGCCTCCTGACCGCCGTCTCGGCCCAGGCGGCGGCCGGCTGCCAGATCGCCTACTCGGTGGCCAGCCAGTGGCCGGGCGGGTTCACCGGCAACGTCACGGTCACCAACCTCGGCGACCCCGTCTCCGGGTGGACGCTGCGCTGGTCGTACGGGGCCGGCCAGCAGGTCAACCAGGCGTGGGGCGCGACCGTCTCGCAGAGCGGCAGCCAGGTCTCGGCGACCAACGTCGACTACAACGCCAACCTGGCGACCAACGGCAGCACCTCGTTCGGCTTCAACGCGAGCTGGAACAACGCCAGCAACCCGGTGCCGACCAGCTTCACCCTGAACAACGTGGCCTGCACCGGCGGCACCACGCCGACCACACCCACCAACCCGTCGCCCAGCACACCGGCGCCGAGCAACCCGCTGCCCAGCGACCCGGTGCCCAGCATTCCGCCGCAGACCGGGCTGGTCGGCTGGGCCACCCAGAACGGCGGCACCACCGGCGGCGGCGGGGCGCCGACGACCACCGTCACCAACGCCTCGGCGCTGACCAGCGCGCTGAACGCCACCGGTTCCGCGGTGATCCGGGTGTCCGGGACAATCTCCTGCTCGGGCATGCTGCGGGTCCGGTCCAACAAGACCATCCTCGGCAACTCCGGCGCGACCATCGCCGGCTGCGGGCTCAACATCAGCGGCGACCGCAACATCATCATCCGGAACCTGACCTTCCGGAACTGGAACGACGACGCGATCAACGTGCAGGAGTCGGCCACCAACATCTGGATCGACCACAACAGCTTCAGCAGCGGGTACGACGGCGCGGTCGACATCAAGCGCGGGTCGGACTTCGTCACCGTGTCGTGGAACCGGGTCTTCAACCACGACAAGACCATGCTGCTCGGCCACAGCGACGACAACGGCGGCCAGGACATCGGTCACCTGCGGGTGAGCTACCACCACAACTGGTTCGACGGCAGCAACCAGCGCAACCCCCGGGTGCGCTTCGGCAACCCGGTGCACGTGTTCAACAACTACTACCGGGCCAACGGCGGTTACGGGGTGGCCTCCACCGAGAACGCCGGGGTGCTGGTCGAGGGCAACTACTTCGAGAACGTCAGCGACCCGTACCACCTCGGTGAGGGCGACTCCGGCCCGGGCCGCATCGTCGCCCGCAACAACCACTTCGTCAACTCACCCACCGGGCAGGCCGGCGGCAGCGTCGCCAGCATCCCGTACTCCTACCAACTGGACACGGCGAGCAACGTCAAGTCCATCGTGACGGCCGGCGCCGGCGCCGGTCGGATCACGGTCTGATCGGTGCGCCCCCTGTCGTCGCGCCGACGGCGACAGGGGGCCCCTGCTCAGTGGGCGGCGCAGCCACCGGTGGTCGCGGCCGCGACCACCGGAGCGCCGATCGTGGGCAGACCGAGCAACACCCCGGGGGTACGCGGGGAGCGGCCCGCCTCTGCGGCGTCGCCGGCCCGGGTGCGGCGGTGCGCCACCGGCGCCCCGTCGGCGTTGAGGTGGTGCGGCGCGGCGTACGTGATCGTGGTGTGCACGATGTCCCCCGGCCGGATCTGGCCGGCAAGCGACTCCCCGCCGGGGGCCTCGGTCGCGAAGTGCACCAGTCGACCGTCGCGGGCCCGGCCGGACATCCGCCCGGTCCGCTCGTCCTTGCGGCCCTCACCGACCGCGACCAGCACCTCGACGGTCTCCCCCACCAGGCGCTTGTTCTCCGCCCAGGTGATCTCCTCCACGGTGGCGATCAACCGCTCGTAGCGCTCCTGCACGACCTGCTTGGGCAGCTGGCCGTCCATGGTCGCGGCCGGGGTGCCGGGGCGCTTCGAGTACTGGAAGGTGAAGGCCGACGAGAACCGGGCCTCGCGGACCACGTCCAGGGTGCGCTGGAAGTCGGCCTCGGTCTCGCCGGGGAAGCCGACGATGATGTCGGTGGTGATCGCCGCATCCGGCATCGCCGCCCGGACCTTCTCGATGATCCCCAGGTAGCGCTCGGAGCGGTACGACCGGCGCATCGCCCGGAGCACGTCGTCGGAGCCGGACTGCAACGGCATGTGCAGCGAGTGGCAGACGTTCGGCGTCTCGGCCATCGCCGCGATCACGTCGTCGGTGAAGTCCTTCGGATGCGGGCTGGTGAACCGGACCCGCTCCAGCCCGTCGATGTCGCCGCACGCGCGCAGCAGCTTGCCGAACGCGTACCGGTCGCCGAACTCGACGCCGTAGGAGTTGACGTTCTGCCCGAGCAGCGTCACCTCCAGCACGCCCTCGTCGACCAGGGCGCGCACCTCGGAGAGGATGTCGCCGGGGCGGCGGTCCTTCTCCTTGCCGCGCAGGGAGGGCACGATACAGAACGTGCAGGTGTTGTTGCAGCCCACCGAGATCGAGACCCAGCCGGCGTACGTGGACTCGCGGCGGGTCGGCAACGTGGACGGGAAGACGTCCAGCGACTCCAGGATCTCCACCTCGGCGGCGGCGTTGTGCCGGGCCCGCTCCAGCAGCACCGGCAACGCCCCGATGTTGTGCGTGCCGAACACGACGTCCACCCAGGGCGCCTTGCGGACGATCTCGCCGCGGTCCTTCTGGGCCAGGCAGCCCCCGACGGCGATCTGCATGCCGGGGTGCTTGTCCTTCACGGGGCGCAGATGACCGAGGTTGCCGTAGAGGCGGTTGTCGGCGTTCTCCCGCACCGCGCAGGTGTTGAAGACGACGACGTCTGCGGTGTCGTCGGCCTGGGGCGCACGCACGTAGCCGGCCTGTTCGAGCAGGCCGGAGATGCGCTCGGAGTCGTGCACGTTCATCTGGCAGCCGTAGGTGCGCACCTGGTAGGTGCGCGGGCTGCCCGCCGCTGCGGTAGTCATGACCCGGACAGCGTATCCGGGTCGGCCGGATCCCCCGAACCGAGGAGCAACCGATATGTGTCGGAGCATCAAGACGTTGCGTGAGCCGTTCACCCCGCAGGTGACCGACGCGGACATCGAGGCGGCGGCGTTGCAGTACGTCCGGAAGATCTCAGGCTTCCGGGCGCCCGCCGCGCACAACGCCGCCGCGTTCGACGCCGCGGTGGCCGCCGTCGCCGAGGCCACCCGCACCATGCTCGACCAGTTGGTGGTCCGGGGCGCCGCACCGGCCGCCGTCGCCGACCAGCCGGCCGCCGCCGCTCACAGCTGAGCGCCCCGGCACCCGGCGCTGGCCCGCACCGAGCGGGCCCGCCCGGTCAGGCCGCGGCGAGAGCCGGGGCGACCGTGTCGGGCGCCCAGCGCGAGCGGTGACACTGCGACCAGCCCCGGCAGCCCGGGTCGGCGAGGGTGCAGAGCCGCTGGCCGCTGAGCACCTCACCGTCGTCGGTTTCCCGCACGTCGAAGTGCACCGGGCGGACCGTGCCGTCCGGGGCGACGAGCAGGTGCCGGCCGGCGTCGAGCGTGTCGTCGCGCAGCAGGCAGTTGCGGTCCAGCAGACGGGCCAGCGCGGCGATGCTGGCGTGCTCGGCGAGCTGCTCGGGCACCCCGTAGCAGTCGACCACCGTCGCGAACTCGCCCGGCGCCTGCCAGACGTCGCACACCACCGCGTACGCCGGCAGCCGGGCCGGGTCGGCCACGGCCAACGGCATCACCACCCGACCGAGTGCCTCGGCCAGCGCCGGGTAGACCTCAACGGGTCGCACCCGGTCGATTCTCCAGTTCCACAGCTCGGTCATTCCGCCTCCTCGCTGCGTTCGTCCCACCGGCCTCCGGATCGGGCCTTACTGACGATGGTGGGGGGCATTTGACCCCAGCCGGGGGCAAGTTACCGGTCTGTGACCATTCCGGACCAAATTTCCCTGAGCAGCATTGCTCTGAGTAGCGGGAAGGTGACAGTTTATCGGGTATGGTGCGCGATCCCCACCACCGCCACCCCGTGTTCGGCGACGGCCGCCGAGAGGGTCACCGCAGGACGACGAGGTGCTCGCTGCGGGGCAACAACTCGCCCACCACGGGCGCGCCGGGCACCTCGCCAGCCACCAGCAGGCCGCCGGAGGTCTGCGCGTCGGCCAGCAGCAACCGCTCGTCCTCGCCCACGGCACCGAAATCGGTCCACGGGGTGACCCACTCCAGGTTGCGCCGGCTGCCGCCGCTGACGTACCCGTCGCGCAGCGCCTCCCGGGCGCCGGCCAGGTAGGGCACCCGGGCCGTGTCGATCGCGACCGTCAGCCGGCTGGCGCGGGCCAGCTTCGAGGCGTGCCCGAGCAGACCGAACCCGGTCACGTCGGTGCCGCAGCGGATGCCGGCGGCCACCGCCGCCCGGGAGGCGTCGCGGTTCAGCGCGCTCATCGTCGCCACGGCCTCCGGGAAGCTCTCGCCAGTGGTCTTGTGCCGGGTGTTGAGCACGCCCACCCCGAGCGGCTTGGTCAGCGACAGCGGCACCCCGGCCCGGCCGGCGTCGAGGGTGATCAGCTCCTCCGGTCGGACCGTGCCGGTGACCGCGAGGCCGTACTTCGGGCCATCGTCGTCCACGCTGTGCCCGCCGGCCAGGTGGCAGCCGGCCTCCCGGGCCACGTCCTGACCACCGCGCAGCACCTCGCCGGCCAACTCCATCGGCAGCACGTCGCGCGGCCAGCAGAGCAGGTTGAGCGCGACCAGCGGGACGCCGCCCATCGCGTACACGTCGGAGAGCGCGTTGGCCGCGGCGATCCGACCCCAGTCGTACGCGTCGTCGACGACCGGGGTGAAGAAGTCCGCGGTGCTGACCAGGCCGGTCCGCTCGTCCAGTCGGACCACTGCCGCGTCGTCGCCGTGGTCCAGACCGACGAGCAGCTCGGCGGTGCCCGTGGCCGGGCCGAGCCCCGCCACCATGATCTCCAGCTCGCCCGGGGGGATCTTGCAGGCGCAGCCCCCACCGCGGGCGTAACGGGTCAACCTCACCGGTTCTGTCATCTCACTATGATCTCGGTTACGCGCTGCCGCCGCCACGAGCGCTGTCACCGGTGACCGAAATTGAATCCGGGGCCACGAGTCGGCCCGGTGTTACCGCTCCGTGACCAACTGGGTTGCGTTCCGCCACGTCAGGCCGCCTACAGTTGCCCAACCAGGGGTCATCCGGCCCCGATCCGGGAGACGACAGGGGACGGTGGACGACGTGACGACGGGCGAACCGCTCATCGTGCTGGACGCGGTCAACAAGTGGTTCGGACCGCTGCACGTGCTGGACAACGTCTCGTTGTCGGTGGGTCGGGGCGAGGTGGTCGTGGTGATCGGCCCGTCCGGCTCCGGCAAGTCGACGTTGTGCCGCACCATCAACCGACTGGAACCAATCAACTCCGGCACCATCATCTTCGACGGTCAGCCGCTGCCGGCCGAGGGCAAGCCCCTCGCGAAGCTGCGCAGCGAAGTGGGCATGGTCTTCCAGTCCTTCAACCTCTTCGCCCACAAGACCATCCTCGAGAACGTCACTCTCGGCCCGGTCAAGGTCCGCAAGGAGAAGCCGGCAGCCGCCCGCGAGCGCGGCCTCGCCCTGCTCGACCGGGTCGGCATCGCCAACCAGGCGGACAAGTTCCCGGCCCAGCTCTCCGGTGGGCAGCAGCAGCGGGTGGCCATCGCCCGGGCGCTGGCCATGCAGCCCAAGGCGATGCTCTTCGACGAGCCGACCAGCGCCCTGGACCCGGAGATGGTCGGCGAGGTGCTCGACGTGATGACCTCACTGGCCAGCGACGGCATGACGATGGTCGTGGTCACCCACGAGATGGGCTTCGCCCGGCATGCCGCGAACCGGGTCATCTTTATGGCCGACGGGCAGTTGGTCGAGGACGCCCCACCAGCGGAGTTCTTCGCCAACCCGCGCAGCGAGCGGGCCAAGGACTTCCTCTCCAAGATCCTCACGCACTAGGCGTCCGTAGTGGAGCGCGCCGTCCCCCGGTGGGCTCCGTCGAAGAAGGAGAAGAATATGCGTATTACGCGCGTTGCGGCAATCGCCGCTGTCGCCGCTCTGGCGCTCGGCCTCACCGCCTGCGGTGGCGACGACGACGGGGAGGGCACCGGCTCTAGCAGCAAGTCCTTCGCCGCCGGCAGCACCATGGAGAAGCTGAACAAGGCCCAGAAGATCAAGGTCGGCACCAAGTTCGACCAGCCTGGCTTCGGCCAGAAGGGCCTGTCGGGCAAGCCGGAGGGCTTCGACGTCGAGATCGCCAAGATCATCGCCAAGGAGCTCGGCATCTCCGAGGACAAGATCGAGTGGGTCGAGGCCCCCTCGAAGGTCCGCGAGGACGTCATCGTCAACGACACGGTCGACCTGGTCGCCGCGACCTACACGATCAACGACAAGCGCAAGGAGCGCATCGCCTTCGCCGGGCCGTACTACGAGGCTGGCCAGAACGTCATGGTGAAGAAGGACGACACCACGATCACCGGCCCGGACTCGTTCAAGGACGGCACCAAGAAGGTCTGCTCGGTCACCGGCTCCACCCCGGCCGAGGAGATCAAGAAGTACGTCAAGGACGTCGGCTCGCAGCTGGTGCTCTTCGACACCTACGACAAGTGCCGCGACGCCCTCAAGGGCGGCCAGGTCGACGCCGTGACCACGGACAACGTGATCCTGCTCGGCTACATCGCCAAGGACGAGGCGTCCTTCAAGCTGGCCGGCGCCAACTTCACCAAGGAGCCGTACGGCATCGGTGTGAAGAAGGACGACGCGGACTTCCGCAGCTTCATCAACGACACGCTGGACAAGGCTGTCGCCGACGGTAGCTGGAAGAAGGCCTGGGACGACACCGCCGGCAAGTTCGGCGCCGAGCTGGGCTCCGCGCCCACCATCAACCGCTACTGATCCTTCGATCTGGAGGGTGGGGAGGAACACCGACCCGTGAACGTGCTCATCGACAAGTTCGACGTCTTTGCGGGTGGTTTCTGGCTCACCCTCCAGATCTGCGTACTCGCCGCGATCGGTGCCCTCATCCTGGGCGCCATCGTGGCGGTGCTCCGCATCTCGCCGGTGCCGCCGCTACGCGCGCTCGGCACCAGTTACGTCAACATCTTCCGCAACCTGCCGCTGACCGTGGTGATGTTCTTCGCCGCGTTCGGTCTGCCGGCGCTCGGCTCCAACGCGGACTTCCTCCGCATCCCGGTGATCGACTCGTTGTTCACCCGACTCGGCACCGACCTGCCGTACTTCCGGTTCGCGCTGATCGCCCTGGTGCTGTACACGGCGGCGTTCGTCTGTGAGGCGCTGCGGTCCGGCGTCAACGCGGTGCCCCCCGGCCAGGCGGAGGCCGCGCGTTCGCTGGGCCTGACCTTCGGGCAGAACCTGCGCTACGTGGTGCTGCCGCAGTCCTGGAAGGCCTCCATCGTGCCGCTCGGCTCGGTGATCATCGCGATGATCAAGAACTCGGCGCTGGCCGGCTTCTTCGGGGTCGTCGGCGATCTGTCGGCCACGGCCGACCAGCTCACCGGAGCCGAGGGCTACGCCTTCGTCCCGGTCGCCATCGGCATCTCGATCGGCTACCTGATCATGACGGTGCCGCTCGGCACCCTGCTGGACCGGATCGAGAAGCGACAGGCGGTGGCCCGATGAGTCAGCAGACAAGCGTCCTCTACGACGTTCCCGGGCCCCGACAGCAGCGGATCACGCTGATCAGCAGCATCGCCGCCGGGCTGGCCCTGCTCGTCGGGGCGTACTTCCTGATCTACCGACCACTGGACGAGAAGGGCCAGTTGTCGATGGAGTTGTGGGGTCCGCTCATCGACCCCTCCAACGAGAACTTCTCCGCGGTATGGGAGCGGATCGGCCTCGGCTTCAAGAACACCCTGATCGCGGCGGTGATGGCCATCGTGGCCTCGCTGGTGGTCGGCACGCTGTTGGCGATGTTGCGGATCCAGCTCAAGAGCCTGACCGGCCGCAAGTTCACCGGGCTCGCCACTCCGCTGGCGTACCTGTTGCGAGGGCTGAGCACGCTGCTCTCAGCGGTCACCAGGGTCTGCGTCGAAGTGTTCCGCGGCCTGCCGGTCGTGATCACCATCTTCTTCGTGGCCCGTGGCTTTCCCGAGTTCGGCATCGCCTTCGACAACCTCTGGTACTTGGTCATCGGTCTCACGATCTACAACTCCGTGGTGATCGGCGAGATCCTGCGCTCGGGCATGGAGGGTCTGCCCGGCGGGCAGCGCGAGGCCGCCGCCGCGCTCGGCCTCTCACCGTTCCAGTCGACCCGGATGATCCTCCTGCCGCAGGCATTCCGGATCATGCTGCCAGCGCTGATCAGTCAGCTGGTGGTGGTGTTGAAGGACACCTCACTCGGCTTCATCATCAGCTACGAGGAGACGCTGAACATCGGCAAGCAGATCATCGGCGCGCTGGGCAACCCCATCCAGGTCTACGTCGTGATCGCCGTTCTCTTCATCGTGGTGAACTACTCGCTGTCGAAGCTCGCGCAGTACGTCCAGCGCCGGCTCGCCCAGGGTCGCAAGACCGCGGACACCCCGGCACAGAACCCGCCGCCCGCGGCACTGATGTCCCAGGCCGAGGGTGCCGGCGGCGTCTGACACCCCGCTCGCAGCACAGAGGGCCAGCCCGGCGTTCGGGCTGGCCCTCTGTCCATCTCCCAGAGCATCAGCGAGCAGCGCACCGCGAATCCTCTGTCTCGCCGTCGCGGGGGTCCGCACGGCGCTGGCCGCGCGATCCGCCCGTCGACCAGGCCGGGCCGACGGTGTCGTGGATCAGCGGGCGATCTCGGTGACCCGGGACTCGCGGACCACGGTGACCCGGATCTGACCCGGGTAGGTCAGCTCCTCCTCGATCTGCTTGGCCACGTCCCGGGCCAGCACGGCCGCCCCGATGTCGTCCACGTCGTCCGGCTTGACCATCACCCGGATCTCCCGGCCGGCCTGCATGGCGAAGACCTTGTCCACGCCGAGCTTGCCGGCCGCGATCTCCTCGATCCGCTCCAGCCGCTTGACGTACGCCTCAAGGCTCTCCCGGCGCGCACCCGGCCGACCGCCGGAACAGGCGTCGGACGCCTGGGTCAGCACGGCCTCGATGGTCTGCGGCGGCACCTCGTTGTGGTGCGCCTCGATGGCGTGCACCACGTCCTCGTGCTCGCCGTACTTGCGGGCCAGGTCGGCGCCGATGATGGCGTGGCTGCCCTCCACCTCGTGGGTAAGCGCCTTGCCGATGTCGTGCAGGAATGCCGACCGCTTGATGGTGGGCACATCCAGCCGCAGCTCGGCCGCCATGATGCCGGCGATGTGCGCGGTCTCGACCAGGTGCTTGAGCACGTTCTGCCCGTACGACGTGCGGTAGCGCAGGCGACCCAGCAGGGTGACCAACTCCGGGTGGATCTCGGTGATGCCGACCTCGACCAGCGCGTCCTCGGCGGCGCGGAGGCAGAGCTGCTCCACCTCCTGACGGGCCAGGTCGTAGACCTCCTCGATCCGGTGCGGGTGGATCCGCCCGTCCAGCACGAGCTTCTCCAGGGTGAGCCGGCCGACCTCCCGGCGTACCGGGTCGAAGCAGGAGAGCAGCACCGCCTCGGGGGTGTCGTCGATGATCAGGTTGACCCCGGTCACCGACTCGAAGGCGCGGATGTTGCGCCCCTCCCGACCGATGATCCGGCCCTTCATCTCGTCACCGGGAAGGTGCAGGACGCTGACCACGCTCTCGGCGGTCTGCTCGCTGGCGACCCGCTGGATCGCGTCCACGACGATGTGCCGGGCCCGCTGCTCGGCGGTGTTGCGGGCGTCGGACTCGATGTCCCGCACCAGCAGCGCCGCCTCCCGCTTGGCGGACGTCTCGATCACCTCGATCAGCTCCAGCCGGGCCGCGTCGGCGGTGAGGCCGGCCACCCGTTCCAGCTCCCGGCGGCGCAGCTCCTCCGCCTCGGCCAGCTCGGCCTCGCGCTGGGTGACAGCCGACTCCCGAGCCGCGAGGGCGGCGCTCGCCGCGGTGAGTTGCCGCTCCCGCTCGGCGAACCGCTCCACCTCCTCGGTGTGCAGGCGTTCCCGCTCGTCCATCCGCGCCGCCCGGCGCTCCACCTCGGCGGCCTGCTCGCGAGTGGTGGCGGCGAGGACCGCGACCTCCCGCTCGCCGCTGCGGCGGGCCGTCGTACGCAGTTGCTCGGCGTCCGCCTCGGCCTGCTTGTGCGCCCGTTCCAGCACGGTGTCCGCCTCGGCGCGGGCGTCGTCGAGCATCCGTCGGGCCTCGGCCCGGGCCGCCTTCGCCTCGGCCGTCGCCGCCGCCGCCTCGGTACGCGCGGCGGCAGCCGCCGACTTCGCCACGTCGATCGTGCTGTTCGCCTGGTCCGCCGCGTTGCGCAGGGCGGCCAGCGACTGCTCCTGACGGTCCTTCTCGGCGATGAAGGCCGGATCCTCCGGGGCCGGTGCCGCACCCATCCGGCGCAGCGTCCGGACGCCGACCAGCACGGCCACGACCACCACCACGGCGAGGATCAGGACGGCCGCGAGGAGCACGACGTCGAGGGCGTTCATGCCGGGACCCCGTTGGGTCTACCGGTGAACCTGTGCCGCCGCCCCGTCATGGCCGCCTCCCCTGAACGTCAAGACCGCAGCGAATGTGCCATAGGCACACTCCTGCGGCTGTGGACGCCCGACCGGAGCGGCTGGCCGTGGGTAGCTCTCTCCGCCGGCGGTGCCCGCAGGCAACGTCGGCGACCGGGTGCAGTTGTCGCGGCGTCCCGGACCGGCCTGTCCGGAACTGCCGCCATAGGCCGCGGAGTCGGCCAAAGTGATGCTGTTCTGTTACGCGATCTATGTTGTGGACTTAGCCTGCGTTGGTCGGGCAATGTGAGCCTGTATGGCGAGGCTAGGTCTCCGGGGGTGGTCTGGTCAAGGACTCATGATCAAACCCCCCGAACGGAGAGAAGTTGCGGCGTCACCTAAAGCAATTGCGGTGTCGGATACGCCCGGACAAACGCGGCGAGACGACGGCCCCGATCCGAGCGTCGTGCCTGTTCAGCAGGGACGACGCCGGACGCTGAGCCGGCTATGTGACACCACGACGGCGCGCACCACCGCTTACTCCACCGGACGGCTGTCGCGATCCAGCTCACCTTCGGCGTCGGCGAGCGCGTCGGCGTCGATCTGCTCGGCGAACTCGGCCGCCTCGGCGCTCTGCGCGGCCAGCGCGTCCTTCACCGCCCGGATCGCCACACCGGGCGGGTAACCCTTGCGGGCCAGCATCCCCACCAGCCGGCGGAAAACCGCGTCGGGCTCACCCCGGGCGGTCCGCAGTTTGCGGTCCACCAGGGCGCGGGCGGTCTCCGCCTCGGTCTCCTCGTCCAGCTCACCCAGCGCCTCGGTGGCCACCTCGCCGTCCACGCCCTTGCGGCGCAGCTCGTTGGCGAGCGCCCGGCGGGCCAGGCCACGCCCAGCGTGCCGACTGGACACCCAGGCGCGGGCGAACGCGGCGTCGTCGATGATGCCGACGTCGTCATACCGGTCGAGGACCTCGGCCGACACCTGCTCGGAGATGCCCCGCTTGGCCAGCGCCCCGGCCAACTCGGCCCGGGTGCGGGGCCGGACGGCGAGCTGGCGCAGGCAGATCTCCCGGGCCACCTCGGACTCGTCGCGCGGCGGCGCCGAGGGCTCGGCGGCGTCACCCTCCTGGGGGCGGCCCCGGCGGCCCTGACGGGGGCGGGGTGGATCGCTGGCGTCGCCCGCACGGGGTGGGCTGGCATCCCAGCCCCGCCCCGTACGAGCGCGTCGTCCTGCCATCTGGGTCAGCGACCGGTCAGAAGTCGACCGGCGGCAGCTCCGGGCCACCGGCGGCGTCACTCGCGCCGACACCGACGCCGAGCTTCTCCAGGATCTTCTTCTCGATCTCGGCCGCCACGTCCGGGTTTTCCTTCAGGAACTCCCGGGCCTTCTCCTTGCCCTGGCCGAGCTGGTCACCGTCGTACGTGTACCACGCGCCGGACTTGCGGATGATCGCCTGCTCCACGCCGACGTCGATCAGCGAGCCCTCGCGCGAGATGCCCTTGCCGTACATGATGTCGAACTCGGCCTGCTTGAACGGCGCGGCCACCTTGTTCTTGACGACCTTGACCCGGGTGCGGTTACCGACCACGTCGGTGCCGTCCTTGAGGCTCTCGATGCGTCGCACGTCGAGCCGGACCGAGGCGTAGAACTTCAGCGCCCGACCACCGGTGGTGGTCTCCGGGCTGCCGAACATCACGCCGATCTTTTCCCGGAGCTGGTTGATGAAGATCGCCGTGGTGCCGGTGTTGCTGAGCACACCGGTGATCTTCCGCAGCGCCTGGCTCATCAGCCGGGCCTGGAGGCCCACGTGGCTGTCGCCCATCTCACCCTCGATCTCGGCGCGCGGCACCAGGGCCGCCACCGAGTCGATCACGATGATGTCGATCGCGCCGGAGCGGATCAGCATGTCTGCGATCTCCAGCGCCTGCTCGCCGGTGTCCGGCTGGGAGACCAGCATCGCGTCGGTGTCGACGCCGAGGGCCTTCGCGTACTCCGGGTCGAGCGCGTGCTCGGCGTCGATGAAGGCCGCGATGCCGCCGGCCCGCTGGGCGCTGGCCACCGCGTGCAGCGCCACCGTGGTCTTACCGCTGGACTCCGGGCCGTAGATCTCGACCACCCGGCCGCGCGGCAGGCCGCCAATGCCGAGCGCGACATCGAGCGCGATGGAGCCGGTCGGGATCACGGCGGTCTGGACGACCGGCCGGTCCCCCAGCCGCATCACCGAGCCCTTGCCGAATTGCTTGTCAATCTGAGCGAGAGCAAGGTCGAGTGCCTTCTCCCGGTCAGGCCCTGCTGCCATGGTTGCCACCCCTGCCTTCGCCGGCGTCTTTGCTGAGCTTCGCGTCACGCGGGACACGCTAGGCGCTAGGTCCGACAGAAAACCAGCCGACGGGCCGCGAGCTGTGGACGAGCACCCCGCTGTGGACAATAGCCGAACAGGTGTACGACTCGACAAGCGACACGCGGAAGCGACGAAAAGGCTGCTCAGCGTAGTCGGGCGGGCACTCGATCGGGGTACGCGGCGCAGACCGCCCGCCACACCACGTGCGTCTGCTGCCCCGACGCCAGTGCCTGCTCGATGGTCCGTCCATCGAGCTGCGACAGCACCTGGTCGCGGGCGATGCTGGCCGCGTAGCCAGGCCCGAACGCCTCTTCCAAGCGCGCCCAGAAGTCGGTCAGCCGCACGTGATCAACCCTCCTCGCCCGGCGCCCCGGTCGGCACCGGGCGCAACGCTAGCGCCACCAGGGGCGCTGTCGCGACCGCCGCGAGCAGGGTGAGCACTGGATATCCGGCCACCTGCATGACAAACCCGCTGGCCACGGCGGCACCGGCACCCGCCAGCCCCATGATCAGGTCGGAGAAGCCCTGGACGCTCGGCCGCACGTCGGCCGACACCGACTCGGAGAGCAGCGTCGAGCCGGCCACCATCGTCCCCGACCAGCCCAGCCCGAGCAGGACCAGACCGACCGAGAGCCGGGGCGTGTGGTGCCCGGCCGTGCCGGCGACCGCGCAGGCGGCCAGCAGCAGCCCGACCCCGCCGAGGATCACCGCCCGCCGACCGAGCCGGTCGGTGAGCCAGCCGACCACCGGGGAGAACGCGTACATGCCGGCGATGTGCAGGCTCAACACGATGCCGACCAGCCGCAGCACGTCGGCGTCGGCGTGCGACTCACCGAGCCGGACCGGGGTCATCGCCATCACCGCCACCATCACCAGGTGACCCACCGCCACGGCGGCGATGCCGAGCCGGGCGGCGGGCTGCCCGCGTACCACCGACCAGGCCGCCCGCATCCCGGCGCCGCGCGGCGGGCGCACCCCGACCGGCGCGGCGGCCGGCGTCGCGCCGTCGACCGGGCCGCCGGCCGCCGGCGCCTCGGCCGCCACGGCGGCGGGCGGCGCAGCGGCGATGGGCGACACAGCAGCTACGGGCGGCACAGCGGCGGCAGGCGGCACAGCGGCGGCGGGCGGGTCGGCGGCCGCGAGACGGCGTGCGGTGAGCAGCGGGTCGGGCCGGAGCAATCCGAGGAGTACGCCGCCAGCCAGCACGAACGCAGCCGCGCTGAACGCGAACGGCCCGGCCAGCGGCGGCAGCCCCCAGCCGGTGGTGACCCGGTCGGCGAGCGCGGCGAAGTTCGGCGCGGCCACCGCGCCGATCGTGGTGGCCCAGATGATCACGGAGAGTTGTCGCCCCCGCCGGGCCGGCTCGGCGAGGTCCACCGCCGTGTAGCGGGCGTGCAGGTTCGCGGCGGTGCCACCGCCGAAGAGCAGCATGCCGAGAAAGAGCAGCGGCACCGACCGGGTGACCGCGGCCAGCACCACGAGCACGCCGCCGACGGCACCGATCGCGTACGCCACGACCAGGCCCGGTCGGCGGCCGTGCCGGGCCATGATCCGGGTGACCGGGATGGCGAGCAGCGCCGCACCGACCACGCCGGCGCTCTGCGCGATGCCGGCCATCGCGGTGCCGGCGATCCGGGCGGCGAGCAACGCGCCGACGGCGATGCCGATGGTCACGCCGACGCCGCCGATGATCTGGGTGCCGAAGAGCAGGCGCAGGGTCCGCCGCTGGATCGGCCCGGCGTCGGGGCGGGCGGTACGCGGCGCGGTCAGGTCGGTGGCCATCAGCGCTCCTCGGGACGGGGGTGGCCCATCCTCGCGTACCCGCGTGGGTTTCGTCGCCCGGCTCACTACAGGGCGCGGGCGGCGACGGTGAGGTCGGCGACCAGACCCTCGTACGCCTTGTCCTGGTCGTCGGCGCGCAGCACCGCCGACGGGTGGATGGTGGCCAGCAGGCGGGCCGGCGGCGCGTCGGCCAGCTTTCCGGCGTTGTCGACCGGCACCCGCTGGAAGTCCTCCGGGTGCTGGGCCGACGCGGGCCAGGGCAGCAACTCGCCCCGTTGCCGGGTGACCCGGAAGGACGGGCCGAGCAGCGCCTTGGCGGCTGTCGCGCCGAGCACCACCACGATCTCCGGACGCAACCGGGCGAACTCGGCGACCAGCCAGGGCCGGCAGGCGGTGATGTGCACCTGGTCGGGGGTCTGGTGGATCCGCCGCTTGCCGCGCACCTGGAAACGGAAGTGTTTTACGGCATTTGTCAGGTAGAGCTGCGCGGGATCGAGCGCGGCGTCGTCGACCGCGCGTCGCAACAGCCGACCGGCGGGGCCGACGAAGGGCAGACCTTTTTGATCTTCCATGTCGCCGGGCTGCTCGCCGACCAGCACCACCCGGGCGCTCTCGTCGCCTCGACCAAAGACCGTCTGCGAGGCGTCCCGATAGAGCTCACACCCCCGACAGCCGCCCGCTGCGGCGCGCAGCTCGCCGATGGTGTCGGCGTCGGGTGGGATGAACCGCTGGGCGCCCGGGGCGCTCCCGGTCTGCTCGGCCATGCCGACTGTTATATACCCGTTCGATGCCGACTGCCGGGTGCGCCCGCCGCTGCGGTGCTGCCGCCCCCGCGTCAGTAACCGCCGCCGCCGCCACCCCCACCCGAAGCCATCGCGATCAGCACGATGACGATGATGACCACCGCCACCGCCACCGCGATCCAGACTCCCTTACGCGCCCCACTCGAAGCCATGACCCCACCTCCGGCGCCCGCATACCCACCCCGTCCGCCCCGAATCATCGCGATCTTGCACTTCCTGCCCTGGCATAGCGCCCATACCGGGCATATCCGCGACACAAAGCGCAAGATCGCGGGGGGTGTGGGGGTGTGGGGGTGGGTGGGTGGGGTCAGGTTGGGAAGCCGGGGGGTGGGGTGGGGTTTGTGGCTTGAGTTAGGGCGGCGGCCAGGGGGGCCAGGTCGGCGGTGGTCAGGGGGCTGACGGTGATGCGGAGGGCGGGTGGGGCGGCGATCCGGTAGAGGGCGCCGGGGGCCACCGCCCAGCCGACGTCGCGCAGCGCGGTGACCGCGCTGGTCTCGTCCGCCACCGGCAGCCAGACGTTGATGCCGCTGCGGCCGTACGCGGTCAGGCCGTGCGCCGCCAGCTCGGCCAGCAGCCCCTCGCGCCGCAGCTCGTAGCTCTGCGCCGCCCGCCGCACCAGCTCGGTGACCGCCGGGTCCCGCCAGAGGGCGAGGACCAGCCGTTGCAGCACGGTGGAGACCCAGCCGGCGCCGACCCGCGTACGGCCGGCCACCCGGGCCACCGTGGTCTCGTCGCCGGTCAGCACCGCCAGTCGCAGGTCCGGGCCGAAGGGCTTGCTCACCGAGCGCAGGAAGGCCCAGCTCTCGGTCGCACCGGCGAGCGGGTGCAGGGGTACGCGGGCCAACTCGGCGGCGTGGTCGTCCTCGATGAGCAGCAGGTCCCGTCGACCGGCGAGCAGCGCCCGCAGCTCCTCGGCGCGGGCGGCGGAGACGGCAGCGCCGGTCGGGTTCTGCGCCCGGCTGGTCACCACCAGCGCGCGGGCGCCGGCGGCCAGTGCGGCGGCCACCCCGGCCGTCAGTGGCCCCTCGTCGTCCAGCGGTACGCCGATCGGGCGCAACCCCAGGGCGGCGACCAGGTCGAGCAGGTTCGCCCAGCCCGGGTCCTCCACCGCCACGGCGTCACCGGGGCGCAGGTGGGCGCCGAGCAGCCGCTCGATGCCGTCCAGCGCACCACCAGTGAGGGTGATCTCCGAGGCTGGCACGCCGTCGGCGTTCAGCCGGGCGCGGGCCGCCTCGGCCAGTTCGGGGAGCACGCCGGCGTGGGAGTAGCCGACCGGAGGGCCGATGTCGGCGCCGAGCGCCGCGAGGTGCGGACCGAGCGGGGGCAGCAGCATGGGGTCGGGCTCACCCCGGGACAGGTCACGGGCGCCGGGCAGCGGCGCGGGGCGCAGTGCGGAGCGGCGGGCGGCCACTGGCGGGCGGGGGCGGACCCGGGTGCCGTGCCGTCCGGCGGTGGCGAGCAGGCCGCGCTGGCGCAGCTCCTGGTAGGTGCGGGCGACGGTGGCCGGGCTGACACCCAGCTCGGCGGCGAGCACCCGGACCGGCGGCAGGGCAGCGCCCGGCGGCAGGGCGCCGGTCCGGATGCCCGACTCGATGCTGGCCGAAATCGCGACGACCGTCGCTCCAGTGAACTGATAGCGTGCTGACACAAACAAGAGATTGTACTAGAACAAAGGGGCGACCATGTACCCACCCACCGCCCGGACCACCCCCAACCGTTCCCGCGACCGGATGAGCTACGACCGGACCGCCGCGCACGCCGTGCTCGACGAGGCGTACCACTGCGCGCTCGGGTTCACCGTCGACGGCGAACCACGGGTGCTGCCCACCCTGCACGTCCGCATCGGCGACACGCTCTACCTGCACGGCTCGACCGGCAGCCGGCCACTGCTCACCGCCCGGGACGGCGGGCTGCCGGTCTGCGTCGCGGTGACCCTGCTCGACGGGCTGGTCTACGGCCGCTCCCAGTTCCACCACAGCGCCAACTACCGCTCGGTGGTGGCGCTCGGCACCGCCCGGCTGGTCACCGACGAGCAGGAGAAGAGCGCCATGCTCACCGCGCTGGTCGAGAAGGTCGGCACGGGCCGCAGCGGCGACAGCCGCCCGCCCACCCGCCGCGAGTTGGCCGAGACCGCCGTGCTGGCGTTGCCGCTGCGGGAGGTCTCCGTGCGGGCCCGCAGCGGTGGGGTCCGCGACGACGAGGCCGACCTGCACCTGCCGCACTGGGCCGGCGTGCTGCCGATGCGGCTGACCGCCGGGCTGCCCGAGCCGGACGCCGCGGTCACCGCGCCGCTGCCGGCGTACCTGCGGGAGGCCCGCACACCCTGGCACGACCCGGCGCCGATGCGCGGCGAGCACGTCCGACTGGAGCCGCTGGACCTGGCGCACGCCGGCGACCTGCACACCGCCACGGCCGACGACGAGGTCTGGCGACACCTCGGCGTCGCGCGGCCCACCGAGCCCGCCGGGACCGCCGCCGTGGTCGCCGCCGCCCTTGCCGCACAGCAGCGCGGCGAGCGGGTGGCCTGGGTGCAACGCTGCGCGGTGACCGGGGCGGTGGTCGGCACCACCTCGTACTACGAGATCGACCCGGAGCGGCGGTCGGTGGCCATCGGGTACACGTTCCTGGGCCGGCCGTGGTGGCGCACCGGGATCAACACCGAGGCGAAGCTGTTGCTGCTGGGCCGGGCCTTCGACGAGTTGGGGGCGGTGCGGGTGGCCTGGCACACCGACATCCGCAACGTCCGCTCGCAGGCCGCCATCGAACGGCTCGGCGCCACCCGCGAGGGGGTCCTGCGGATGCACCGGCAGCGCCCGGACGGCTCCTGGCGGGACACCGTGCAGTACGCGATGACCGTCGACGAGTGGCCGAACGCACAGGCCATGCTGCGGGAAAGACTTCGCCGGACGGCACCGGTGGCCTGATGATGACGGGCGTGCTGGGGATCACCGACATCTGGACGTACGTACTGGGCACCGTGGCCATCGTTCTGCTGCCCGGGCCGAACTCTCTCTTCGTGCTCTCCACCGCCGCCAAGCGGGGTGTCAGCACCGGTTACCGGGCGGCGGCGGGGGTGTTCGTCGGCGACACGGTGCTGATGTTCCTCTCTGCCGCCGGGGTGGCGTCGCTGCTCAAGGCGTACCCACCGGTGTTCCTGGTGATCAAGTACGCCGGTGCCGCGTACCTCGCCTATGTCGGGGTGAGCATGCTGCGCGGCGCCTGGCGGCGCTGGCGCGACCGCAACGACCCGACCACGCCGCGGCTCATCGACGCCGCCGAGCCGGCGGCGATGCGCAGCCCGTTCCGCAAGGCGCTGGTGATCAGCCTGCTGAACCCGAAGGCGATCCTGTTCTTCATCTCGTTCTTCATCCAGTTCGTCGACCCGAACTACGCCTGGCCGGCGCTGTCGTTCCTGCTGCTCGGGCTGATCGCCCAGGCGGCCAGCGTGCTCTACCTGACCGCGTTGATCTTCGCGGGCACCTTCCTGGCCACGCAGTTCCGCCAACGCCGTCGACTGGCCGCCGGCGGCACCACCGCCATCGCCGCGCTGTTCCTCGCCTTCAGCCTCAAACTGGCCACCGCCAGCGCCGGCTGACCCCACTCCCGTCCGCGTCAGGTGCCGTCGCCACCGCTGCCGCCACCACCGATGCCCGCGCCGCCCGCGGTGCCGCCGAGGCCGTAGCCGGGACGGACCGGCTCGTCCGGGTGGCGGCTGACATGCGGTGACCCGGTGATGCGCGCCGACCAGTCCGCGTGCGCCGCCGCGGCGGCGTGCCGGTTGATCGCCTGACGCAGCCAGCCGTCCACGGTTGCCACCCAGTCCCGCTGCTCGGCGTCGGCGTGCCAGATCCGGAACCGGCTGATGCTCTGGTGGGTGATGCCGGCCAACGCCAGCCGACGGTCCATCCAGAGGATCACCTCTAGGCCCGCCGAGTTGGTCACGAAGATCACCTCCAGCTCGGTGATCGGGCCGGCGTAGAGCGGACCCACCCAGAAACCCCAGCGCTGGTGCAGCGGCAGGGTGTGCTCCACCCCGGGCAGCCCACCCTCCTGCAACCCGGCCTGACGGATCGTGAAACCCAGCGTGTCCAGCGCCGCGAACACGTGCTGCTGCGTGGGGATCGGGTGCACGAACACCGGCACCATGGCGCCCTGATCCAGATCCGGGTCGACGGACACCTCCGTCCGCAACCCCATCCGCAGGCTCAGCAGCGGCACGCCGCCGAAGGTGGTCACCGGCGTCTCCCACGGCAACGGCAACGCGAAGTCCACCGCCCGCCGCCGACCAGCCGGTACGACGAACCGCCCGGCGATCGGCAGTTGGTGGAACTGCACCAGACGCCGGGCGGCCTCCGGATCGTTCGGCTCGACCGTGGTGACCAGGCCGAGCCGGATGTGCCGCACCAGCACGTCGTCCGGCCCGGCGGCGAGGGTCACCCGGCCCGGCAGGCGTAGGCCCGGACGGGTGCTCGGGTTGGGCAGCGTGGTCTGTACGGACAGCCCGGTCCCGCCGGACTCCCGAGACACCCCCGTCAGCCGCACCACGCCCCCACCAGGCCACGCCCTTGGAGCCTCGCGTCCGCGAGGTCACCTCAAGGTTCGCGGACCCGGCGGGTGGTCACCTCGACTTCGGCGAAGAGTGACCACCCCTCCGGTTTCACCGCATACGTCGCCCGCGTGGCACCGTGTCGGTTTCGTCGTCGAACTCGCCGATGACCTCCTCCAGCAGGTCCTCCAGGGCGACGAAGCCGACCGGACGGGACGGGCCACCACCGTTGCGCACCAACGCGAGCTGGGACTGCCTGGCCCGCATCGCGGCCACCGCCTCGGTGACCGAGGACGTCGAGGGCAGGGTGAACGCGGGCGTCATCAGCTCCTCGGCGGTGGCGACGCGGCCGTTGGTCACCACCCGCACCGCCTCCCGGACGTGCACCAGGCCGCAGACCTCGCCGTCGGCGTCCAGCACCGCCAGCCGGGACCGGCCGCTGTCCCGGCTGACCTGCTCGATCCGCTCGGCCGGGTCCTCCCGCCGGACGGTGACCATGGTGGCGAACGGCTCCATCACCTGCGCCACCGACGTGCCCTGCAACTCCAGCATGCTGGTGAGCAGCTCGTGCTGCTCGGCGCCGAGCAACCCGTGTTCGCGGGACTGCTCCAACAGCATCCGCAGCTCGTCCGGGCCGTGCACCTGGGCCAACTGATCCTGCTGTTCGACCCCGAACAGGCGCAGGATCGCGTTGGCCAGCGCGTTCAACGCCGACAGCACCGGCCGGGCCACCCGGGCGAACGCGCGGAACGGCAACGCGAGCAGCGTCGCCGACCGCTCCGCGTCGGTGATCGCCCACGACTTCGGCGCCATCTCCCCCACCACCAGGTGCAGGAAGGTGACCAAGCCGAGGGCGAGGACCAGGGCGATCACGTGGCTGGCGGCGTCCGGCAGGCCCACCGCGTGCAGCAGCGGGCTGACCAGATGCTCGATCGCCGGCTCGGCCAACGCGCCCAGCCCCAGGGTGCACAGCGTGATGCCCAACTGCGCTCCGGCCAGCATCAGCGACAACTCGCGGACACCGTCCAGGGCGGCTCGGGCCGCGCGGCCACCGCTCGCGGCCGCCTGCTCCAGGCGGTACCGCTTGCTGGCCACCAGTGCGAACTCGGCGGCCACGAAGAACCCGTTCAGCGCCAGCAGCACCACCGAGGTGAGCAGCGCGATTCCGGGGCTCATGCGGTCACCCCCGGCTTGGTCAGCTGCAACCGCACCGAGTCGGCCACGTGCCGGTCCACGGCCAGCACCTCGACCAGCGCCCGTGGCTCCGCGTCGTGGTCCTCACCGTCCGCGCCCTCGCGCACCAGGCTGATCTCCAGCCGGTCACCGACCTCCGGCACCCGGCCCAGCTCCCGCATGACCAGCCCGGAGAGGGTGTCGTACTCCGGGGCCTCGGGCAGCGCGATGCCGGTGCTGTCGGCGACCTCGTCGATCCGCCAGCGGGCCGGCACCACCCAGGACCCGTCGTCCTGCCGGGCCGGTGCCCGATCCGGCGGGTCGTCCTCGTCCCGGATCGGGCCGACCAACTCCTCGGCGATGTCCTCCAGCGTGATCACGCCGGCGAACCCGCCGTACTCGTCGACCACGCAGGCCATCTGCCGGTGCCCGGACCGCAGGCGGTCGAGCACCGTGGGCAGCGGCAACGTCTCCGGCACCAGCAGCGGCGGCCCCGCCACCGCGCTCACCGCGGTGGTGGCCCGCTCCCCCGGCGGTACGCCGAGCACGTCGGCGATGCCGACGATGCCGATCAGGTCGTCGACGCCCTCCGCGCCGCGCACCGGGAACCGGGAGTGGCCGGTGTCCAGCAACTCGACGACCCGGCTCACCGGGTCGTGCGCCCGTACGGTGTGCACGTCGACGCGCGGCACCATGGCCTCGCCGGCGGTCAGCTCACGGAAGTCGAGCCCTCGGTCGAGCAGCGTGGACATCTCTGCGTCCAGGCTGCCCTCCTGCCGGGACTCGGCGATGATCTGTTCCAGGTCCGCCGGGGTGGCGCCGCTGGGCAGCTCCTCGATCGGCTCGATGCCGATCCGGCGGAGCAGGCGGATCGAAGCCCGGTCGAAGAGCCGGATCAGCGGTCCGGCGACGGCCAGGTAGATGAGGGTGGAACGGCTCAGCGCCCGGGCCAGCGACACGGCCCGCGCGATGGCCAGGTTTTTCGGGGCCAACTCGCCGAGGACCATCTGCACGACGGTGGCGATGACCAGGGCAAGTGCCACCGACAGCGGCAGGCTCACCGACGTGCTGACGCCGGCCACGCCGAGCAGTTCGGCGAGGCCACCGCCGAGGTACGGCTCGGCGACGTAACCGACCAGCAGGGCGGTGACGGTGATGCCGAGCTGCGCGCCGGAGAGCATGAAGGAGAGACGGCTGGTGACGGTCAGAGCCCGGGCGGCGGCCTGGTCGCCGTCATCGGCGAGCTGGCGCAGCTTGCCCCGGTCCACGGCGACGTAACCGAACTCCTGGGCTACGAAGTAGCCGGTGGCAGCGGTGAGTACAACAATCAGAAGGAGACCAACGACGATCAACACGGGTCGCTCAGGGCTCCCGGGGTCGTCGGGGCGGGGATATGCCGGGCACGACCCGGCTGGCTACTGCTGCCCTCCTGGGCAGAAGAGTCGATCATGCTGCCATTTTATCGGCGTTGGCTGGGACTCCGCTGAGGGTGGGCCGAAGGCGCTGATCGTCCGGTTCACCGCGCCCGGCCGTCACCCCAACTGCCCGCCGCTCGGCCCGCGCTCGGCCAGCTCGTCAGCGTCGAGCAGGCTCCGGTCCAGACGCCCGGCCCGGTAGGCCGCCCGGCCGATCATCTGCGCCGCGACCGGCGCGGTGGCCAGCTGGAACACGCCTACCAGCAGGATCATCCCGATGTCGGACGGGGTCCGCAGCCGCAGCGCGATGCCGAGCAGCAGCAGGAGCACCCCCAGCACCTGGGGCTTCGTGGCGGCGTGCATCCGGGACAGGGTGTCCGGGAAGCGCAGCACACCGACCCCGGCGGCAAGTGCCAGCAGGGCGCCCGCCACCAGGCAGGCGGCGCCGACCCAGTCGGCGACCACGCCGATCACGCCTGCTCCCGAACGGCGAAGCGGACCAGCGACACCGAGCCGACGAAGCCGAGCAGGGAGAGCACCACCAGCACGGGCAGCGTGGTGGAGTGCCGGTTGACCGCCGCCTCCGCACCCACCGCGCCGATAATGGTGGCGAGCAGCATGTCGGCGGCGATCACCCGGTCCAGCAGCGACGGGCCCCGGTAGAGCCGGATCAGCGCGAGCAGCGCGGTCACCGACAGCAGGGCGGTGAGGACGGCGGCCAGGATCAGGATCACTGGTTGCTTCCCTTCTCGGCGGAATCGGGCTCGACGCAGCGCACCTCGGCCGCGCTGCCGACCGCGCGGACGATCCGCCGCTCGAGAGCGTAGGTGCGTTCCCGGGCGAGGGTCAGGTCCTCCGGGCCGCGGGTGTCCAGCACGTGCAGGTAGAGCGTCGCGGCGTCCCGGTCCACCTCGAGGATCAGCGTGCCGGGAACCAGCGAGACCGCCTCGGCGGTGAGGGCCATGTTGAGGTCGGTCGGCACCCGCAGCCGGACCCCGATGATCGCCCCGCGCGGCCGGTAGCCGGGCTGCACGGCGATCCGGGCGACGTGCAGGCTCGCGCTGACCAGCTCCACGACGAACCGGCCCACGAACACCAGCAGCGCCCCGAGCCGCAGCCGGCCGCCGAAGGTGACCGGTGGCAGCGGGAAGAACACCAGCACCGCGCCGCCCACCAGCACACCGCCGATCAGGTTGGCCCAGGTGATCTCGCCCCAGAGCAGATTCCAGACCACCACCAGCCAGCCGAGGGCCACCGCCTGGTCGCGCCAGCGGCCGAACCGCCCTCTGGGCGACGTGGGCGGCTCGGGGGCGGGCCCTGGCGTCGTCGCGCGCGGATCGGTCACGGCGCACCTCCCGGCAGCACGGCCCGCACGTACGGGGTACGCGAGAGCAGGTCGGTGGCCGCGTCGGCGGTGACGTCGAAGAGCGGACCGGCCAGCACGGTCAGCATCAGCCCGAACACGACCAGGCCGACGGTGGCGCCGACCATCAGTGTGGGCAGCCGGACGACCGGCTCGGTGGTGGCCAGTTGGGGTGCCCGCCAGAATGCGATGTTCCACACCCGGGAGGCGACGTAGAGGGTGAGCAGGCTGGTCAACGTGCCGGCCGCCACCAGCGCCCACGGCAGTGCCCCGCCGGCCGCCACCCCAGCCTCGAGCAGACCGAGCTTGCCGAGGAAGCCCGAGAATGGTGGCACCCCGGCGAGATTCATCGCCGGAACGAAGAACAGCACTCCGAGCAGGGGCGCCACCCGGGCCAACCCGCCGAGACGGCGCAGGTCGGTGCTGCCGGCCCGCTCCTCGACCAGCCCGGCGACCAGGAACAGCGTGGTCTGGATGGTGATGTGGTGCACCACGTAGAAGATCGCGCCGGAGAGCCCGGCGATCGTGCTCAACGCCACCCCGAAGATCATGTAGCCGATGTGGCTGACCAGGGTGAACGACAGGAGCCTCTTCATGTCGGACTGCGCCACCGCCCCGAGGATGCCGACCACCATGGTCAACCCCGCGACGACCATGAGCAGCTTGCTGGCCTGCCCGTCCGGGAAGAGCAACGTCTCGGTGCGGATGATCGCGTAGACACCCACCTTGGTGAGCAGTCCCGCGAACACCGCCGTCACCGGGGCCGGGGCGGTGGGATAGCTGTCCGGCAGCCAGGCCGACAACGGGAAGACCGCCGCCTTGATCGAGAACGCGAGCAGCAGCATCAGCTGCAGGGTCAGCCGGACGTTGTCGGGCAGATCGTCGAGCCGCTGCGCGAGCTGCGCCAGGTTGAGCGTGCCGGTGGCCGAGTACACCAGACCCACCGCGGTCAGGAAGATCATCGAGGAGAGGATGCTGACCACCACGTACGTCGACCCGGTGCGGATCCGGGCCTCGGTGCCCCCCAGCGTGATCAGCACGAAACTCGCCGCCAGCAGGATCTCGAAGCCGACGAACAGGTTGAACAGGTCACCGGCGAGGAACGCGTTCGTCACGCCCGCGGTGAGCACCAGGTACGTCGGGTGGAAGATCACCACCGGTGTGGTCTCGGCCGTCTCGCTGCGGCCCTGGCCGATCGAGTACAGCAGCACGCACAGGGTGACCGCCGAGGACACCACCACCATCAGCGCGGCGAGCTGATCGGCGACCAGCACGATGCCGACCGGCGCCGGCCACCCCCCGATCGCCAACACCACCGGCCCATACCGGTACGCCTGGACCAGCAGCACCACCGCGACGACGAACGTGCTCGCCAGACACAGCACGCTGACCGAACGCTGAATCCGGGGCCGGCTCGCCAGCAGCAGGGTCAGCGCCGCACCCAGCAACGGCACCACCACCGGCAGCGGCAACAGGCTGTTCATCGAGTCCCCCACCTTGCCCCGGTCATCCCGTCTCGCCCTCGTGCCGCAGCCGACGGCGCGCCGGCTCCGGATCGACCTGCTCCGGGTCCTCGTCCGGGCCCTCCCCGCCGTGGTCGACGGCACCCACCTCGTTGCGCTCGGCCTGGCGGATGATCTGCCGGTCCTCCAGGTCGTCGGGCACCTCGTCGTCCCCGGTGAGATACCAGCTGCGGTACGCCACGGCGAGCAGGAACGCCGACAACCCGAACGTGATCACGATGGCGGTCAACACCATGGCCTGCGACAGCGGATCACTCATCTCGTCCACCGGACCGGTGCCGACGACCGGCGCCCCACCGGGCCGGCCACCCAGCAGGATCAGCAGGTTGACCCCGTTACCGGCCAGGATCACGCCGAGCAGGATCCGGGTCAGGCTGCGCTCCAGCAACAGGACCACGCCGCAGCCGACCAGCACCGCGACGGCGAGCACCAACACCACCGTCGGCCCAGCGTTACCGGCCGTCATGCCGCACCGCGTTTCGCGACTGGCCGCACTCGCTGACTCACCCTCATGGCCGGTCTCCCTTGTCGACGGCCAGTCCGCCCGATCCGGTCCCGGTCGCCTCGATGTGCCGATCCACCTCGGCACCGAGGCTGCGCAGGATGTCCAGCACCAGCCCGATCACGATCAGGTACACACCGATGTCGAAGAACAGCGAGGTCACCAGGTGGATGTCGCCGATCAGTGGTAACGACCAGTCGATCTTCGCGCTCTCCAGCAGCGCACCACCGGCCAGCAACGACACCACGCCGCTGCCCACCACCACGGCCAACCCGGCGCCGAGGATCAGGCCCGCGCCCACCGGCGCCGCCTCGGTCAGCTCGTACCGGCCGCCGGCCAGGTAGCGGACCACCAGGGCGAGGCCGGCCACCAGACCACCGGCGAAGCCGCCGCCCGGCGCGTTGTGCCCCGAGAAGAGCAGGAACAGGGAGAACAACACCACCGTGTGGAAGATCAGCCGGGTGATCACCTCCAGCACGATCGAGCGCCGCTCCTCGTACAGGGTTGGCCCGCCGCGCAGCCACACCCGCCGGCCGTACCGTGCCGTCCGGGGAGCCCGGACCGGCTCCGGCCGACGCGGGCGCGGCCCGGTGCGGGACCGCTCGAAGATCAGGCTGGCCACCCCGGTCGCGGCCACCACCAGCACCGACACCTCGCCCATGGTGTCCCAGGCCCGGATGTCGACCAGGGTCACGTTGACCACGTTGCGGCCGTACCCCTCGCCCACCGCCAGGTCCGGGAAGGCAGCAGAGATGTCCGGTGCCCGGCGGGCGCCGGCCGCGACGAGGGCGAGCCCACCCGCCACCACGCCCACGGCCACGCCGATCACCCGGCGCGTCCACCGGCTGCGGCGCAGCGGGCGGGCCGAGAACCGTTGCGGCAGCCGGCGCAGCACCAGCACGAAGACCGCGATGGTCGCGGTCTCCACCAGGAACTGCGTGAGCGCGAGATCGGGCGCGCCGTGCAGGATGAAGAGCATCGCGGTGCCGTAGCCGGTCACCCCCACCAGCAGCATCGCGGTCAGCCGCCGGCGGGCACCGACCGCGAGCAGCGCGGCCACCGCGATCACCACCACGACCACCGGTTGCAGTGGGTTGTCCCAGAGTGGAATCCGGGTTCGCCACGGGCCGGCGGCGAGCATCGCGCCGCCGGGCAGCACCACCAGGGTGACCAGGATGATGCCCAGGTACTGCGGCAGCGAGCCCCGCTGGGTCGCCCCGGTCACGTCGGTGGCGAGCCGGTCGAACCGGCCCACGACCCACTCGTACCCCTGGTTGCCGCCCACCGGCGAGCGGAGGCGGGCCAGCACCGGCGCGAGCGGCCCGCGCAGGGCGAAGAGCAGACCGCCGCCGGCCAGCGCCAACACGGACAGGCCGAGCGCCGGGGTGATGCCGGGCCAGAGCGCCAGGTGCGCGTCGACCGCGCCGAACAGCTCGGCGTACGGGCTCAGCAGGCCGTCCAGCACGGCGGCGGCCGGGCCGGCGAGCAGCCCGATGCCGGCGAGCACGGCCGGCGGGACGAGCATCGACGCGGCGATCGGGGCCGGTGCGACCGGTTCCACGCCCGGCCGGTCGGCGAACGCGCCCCAGAGGAACCGGGCGCTGTACGCGACGGTGAACACCGTCCCGACGACCAGCCCGGCGAGGAGCAGTGGCTGGTCGGTGAAGGCCGCGAACACCGCCTCCTTGGCCACGAAACCGACCAGCGGTGGCACGCCTGCCATCGACGCCGCCGCCAGGATCGCGACCACGAACAGCGGCCGGGACCAGCGCCGCAGCCCGGACAGTTGACGCAGGTCGCGGGTGCCGGCGCCATGGTCGATGATGCCGACGACCAGGAACAGCGAGGCCTTGAACAGCGCGTGCGCCAGCAGCATCGCCGTGCCGGCCAGCGCGGCGGCCGGAGTACCCGCGCCGGTCACCGCGATCAGCAGACCGAGCTGACTGACCGTCCCGTACGCCAGCAACAGCTTCAGGTCGGTCTGCCGCAGGGCCGCCCAACCGCCGACGAGCATGGTGGCCACGCCGGCGACCTGCACCACGGGCCGCCACGGGTCGACCGTGGCGAGCACCGGCGCGAGCAGCCCGACCAGGTAGACGCCGGCCTTGACCATGGCGGCGGCGTGCAGGTACGCGCTGACCGGCGTGGGTGCCGCCATCGCTGCCGGCAGCCAGGAGCTGAACGGCAGCACCGCCGACTTGGACAGCGCGCCGGCCAGGATCAGCAGCACCGCCGCGATCAGGTACCCGCCGCTGGGCAGCGGCTGTGCGGCGATCTCGGACCAGCGGTAGCTGCCGGCATGCTCGCCCAGCATGATGAACCCGATCAGCATCGCCAGCCCGCCCAGCGTGGTCACGGTCAGCGCCTGCGCCGCCGCCCACCGGCTGGACCGCCGTTCGGTGCTGTGACCGATCATCAGGTACGAGAAGACCGTGGTCAGCTCCCAGCCGACGTAGAGCAACAGCAGGTCGTCGGAGAAGACCAGCAGGAGCATCGCGCCGGCGAAGGCGACCAGGACCCCGGCGAACTGCGCCAGCCCCGCCGAGCCGGCTTTGAAGTACCGGGCACAGTAGACCATCACCAGCGCGCCGACGCCGCCGATCAGCAGGGTCATCAGCCATGACAGGGTGGTGACCCGCAGCGCTATGTCGAGCTTCAGTTCCTTGATCCACGGGTACGTCTCGACCACCGCACCGCCGTCACCGACGGCGGGCGTGTGGGCGAGCGCCCAGCCGAACGCCGCGGCAGGTGCCAGCGCCAGCGCATAGAACGCCCGTGGACCCCACCAACGGACGAGTAGAGGCGCCGCAACGGCAGCCACGAGGTGGAGGATGAGTAGTAACAGCACTCGCGCTCCCGATCGTGGTGGCCGACGCCCGTACAGCTGTGGCGCCTAGCAGCGATCAGACGCCACTTCGCCAGCGCGCGAGCGCCATTGCCATTATTCGTCCCCTATCGGGCGGGCAAAGTGGCGGCTGCCGTCAGCCAGCGAGTGCGCGAAAACGCGTCGGTGGCCGACTGACCAACAGGCCGCCGGAGATCAGCTTATCAGGGCGTTACTGATGGGTTGCGCGTCGTCCATGTCGGCGTCGCCCGCGCGCAACTCGGCCAGCAGGTCGGCGCGGCCGAGTTGGCGAGCCACTTTGCTGACCACCCGCTCGGCGACGGTCAGGGACCGCATCGACAGCAGACGACCCCTGCTCTCCCGGCGCAACACGAAATAGTGGACGGCGACGCGCACCTGACCACGGTCGGCGGCGCTGGCCTGGGCGGTGGAGATGACCAACTCGCGCAGGCAGCGGGCGAGGCGCTCGGCGAGGGCCAACTCGGGCCCGTTCAGGCCGCCGCGCAGGGTGGCGAGGTGGCTGTCGACCTTGCGGATCAGCACATCGGTGCCGGGTTCGACGTGTCGCGGCTCCTTGGCCATCTCATCGCCTCCACCCCGGTTCGCGTTGCGGTGAAGTTACGTTATGTTGCACCTCACAAGCAAGCAGTTAAGTGAGACTTAACGTACTTAACCACGCATCCAGTGCTTTTTGCCGGAGGCGGGACCGTTCTGACCGGGGACGCTCGTGGTTGTCGTACCGGCGGGGCACGATGGTCCGGTGACCGGGGCAGATGTGGACACGGGCGGGGTGCTCGACGGGTTCGGCCCGGCCACCCGCGCCTGGTTCGACGCCGCCTTCGCCGCACCCACCGCCGCCCAGGCCGGCGCCTGGCGGTCGGTCGCCGCTGGGCGCAACGCCCTCGTCGTGGCGCCCACCGGCTCCGGCAAGACGCTCGCGGCCTTCCTCTGGTCACTGGACCGGCTGGCTCGCGAGCCCGCACCGGCCGAGACCCGGCAGCGGTGCCGTGTGCTCTACGTCAGCCCGCTCAAGGCTCTCGCCGTCGACGTCGAGCGCAACCTGCGCGCCCCGCTGGCCGGCATCCGGCAGGCGGCGACCCGCCTCGGCGTCGCCCCGCCCGACATCACCGTCGGCATGCGCACCGGCGACACCCCGGCCGACGAGCGACGCGCCTTCGCCCGCACCCCGCCCGACATCCTCATCACCACGCCCGAGTCGCTGTTCCTGCTGCTCACCTCCGCAGCTCGGGATTCGCTGCGCGGTGTCCAGACGGTGATCGTCGACGAGGTGCACGCGGTGGCCGGCAGCAAGCGCGGCGCGCACCTGGCCCTGTCGCTGGAACGCCTCGACGAGTTGCTGCCCTCCCCGGCACAACGGATCGGCCTCTCCGCCACCGTCCGGCCGATCGACGCCTGCGCCCGATTCCTCGGCGGCGCCCGGCCGGTCGACGTCGTGCAGCCGGCCACGCCGAAGACCATCGAGGTCAGCGTGCAGGTCCCGGTGGAGGACATGACCCGACTGGACGAGCAGGACCAGCCACCGGAGGACGACCTCGGTGTCCCCGGGCCGCGCCGCGCCTCGATCTGGCCGGCCGTGGAGGAGCGGGTCTTCACCCTCATCGGGCAACACCGCTCGACAATCGTCTTCACCAACTCCCGCCGCAGCGCCGAGCGCCTCTGCGCCCGGCTCAACGAGCTTGCCGCCGAGAGGCTGGCCGCCGAAGGGCTGGTCGCCGCGTCGGGCGACGGTGCTATCGGCGTACCGGAAGGGTTGCCGGCGAACGACGGCCCGGCTGCCAACGGCGGTCCGGCGTCGGGCGGGCAGCGGTGGGGTGACCCGGCCGGGCCGGTCCGCAACCGGCCGCCGGCCGCGGTGATGGCGCAGTCCGGCGCGGCCACCGGCGCGACGCCCGTGATCGCCCGCGCCCACCACGGCAGCGTCTCGCGCGAAGAGCGCAAACACATCGAGGAGGCGCTCAAATCTGGGCAGCTCCCGGCGGTGGTGGCCACCTCCAGTCTGGAGCTGGGCATCGACATGGGCGCGGTCGACCTGGTGGTGCAGATCGAGGCACCGCCCAGCGTGGCCGCCGGGCTGCAACGGGTCGGTCGGGCCGGGCACCAGGTGGGCGCGGTTTCGCGCGGGGTGGTCTTTCCCAAGCACCGCGGAGACCTGCTCTCCTGCGCGGTGGTCGCCGAGCGGATGACCAACGGCGCGATCGAGGAGCTGCACTACCCGCGCAATCCCCTCGACGTGCTGGCCCAGCAGATCGTCGCGATGGTGGCACTGGAGCCGTGGCCGCTCGGCGACCTGGCCGTGCTGGTCCGCCGCGCCGCGCCCTTCGCCGAGCTGCCCGACTCCGCGCTGCACGCCGTTCTGGACATGCTCTCCGGCCGCTACCCGTCCACCGCCTTCGCCGAGCTGCGCCCCCGGCTGGTCTGGGACCGGGCCACCGACCTGCTCACCGGCCGCCCCGGCGCACAACGGCTCGCGGTGACCAGCGGCGGCACCATCCCCGACCGGGGCCTGTTCGGGGTCTTCCTGGCCGGTGCCGAGCGGGCCGCCCGCGTCGGCGAGCTGGACGAGGAGATGGTCTACGAGTCCCGGGTCGGTGACGTCTTCCTGCTCGGCTCGTCCTCCTGGCGCATCGAGGACATCACCCCCGACCGGGTGCTGGTCTCGCCGGCTCCCGGCCAGGCCGCCCGGATGCCGTTCTGGAAGGGCGACCAGCTGGGCCGGCCGGTGGAGCTGGGCCGGGCCATCGGCGCCCGGGTCCGCACCCTGCTGCGGCAGAGCGACGAGGCGGCGCTGGCCGCACTGCGCGCCGGTGGGCTGGACGACTGGGCCGCCGCCAACCTGATGGCCTACCTGCGCGAGCAGCGGGAGGCCACCCGCTCGCTGCCCGACGACCGCACCATCGTGGTCGAGCGGTTCCGCGACGAGCTGGGCGACTGGCGCCTGGCCGTGCACAGCGTCCTCGGCGCGCGGGTCAACGGGCCGTGGGCCCTCGCCGTCGGCCGCCGGCTCGCCGAGCGGTACGGGGTGGACGCCCAGGTCATGCCCTCCGACGACGGCATCGTGGTGCGCCTGCCGGACACCGCCGACGAGCCACCCGGCGCCGATGTGGTGGTGTTCGAGCCCGACGAGATCGCCCAACTGGTGGAGGAGTCAGTGGGCACCTCGGCACTCTTCGCCGCCCGGTTCCGGGAGTGCGCCGCCCGGTCGCTGCTGCTGCCGCGCCGTGACCCGCGCCGCCGCCAACCGCTCTGGCAGCAGCGGCAACGTGCCGCACAGTTGCTCGACGTCGCCCGCGAGTACGCCGACTTCCCGGTCACTCTGGAGGCGGCCCGGGAGTGCCTCCAGGACGTCTTCGACCAGCCGGCGCTGGCCGGGTTGATGCGTGACCTGGCGGCCCGCAAGGTTCGGCTGGTCGAAGTGGAGACCAGCGCGCCGTCCCCGTTCGCCCGGTCGCTGCTCTTCGGCTACGTCGGGGCATTCCTGTACGAGGGTGACGCCCCGCTCGCCGAGCGGCGCGCCGCCGCGCTCGCGCTGGATTCCACACTGCTCGGCGAGCTGCTCGGCCGGGTCGACCTGCGCGAGCTGCTGGACCCGGCGGTGCTCGCCGAGACCGACCGGCAACTGCGCTGGCTGACCGAGCAACGCCGCCCCCGCGACGCGGAGGACGTGGTCGAGCTGCTGCGGGTGCTCGGCGACCTGAGCACTGCCGAGCTGGCCGAGCGGGGTGCACCGGAGGCCTGGCTGACCGACCTGGAGGCCACCCGCCGGGTGCTGCGGGTCCGGATCGCCGGCGAGCAGCGCTGGGTGGGCGTCGAGGACGCCGCCCGCCTGCGGGACGCGCTCGGCGTGGCGCTGCCGGTCGGAGTGGCCGAGGCGTACCTCGCACCGGTGGCCGACCCGCTCGGCGACCTGGTGGCCCGCTACGCCCGCACCCACGGCCCGTTCGCCGCCGCGAGCTGCGCGGCCCGCTTCGGGCTCGGGGTGTTCGTCGTCGAGCAGGTCCTGCGCCGGCTCGCCGCCACCGGGCGGGTCGTCTCCGGGGAGTTCACCCCGGATTCGGCCGGTGCCCAGTGGTGCGACGCCGAGGTGCTGCGGATGCTGCGCCGCCGCTCGCTCGCGGCGCTGCGCCGGGAGATCGAGCCGGTGCCGCCCCGGGCGCTGGCAACCTTCCTGCCCCGCTGGCAGCAGGTCGGCGCGTCGGCCCGAGGCGTGGAGGCGCTCGCCGCCACCGTGGAGCAGTTGCAGGGCGCGGCGGTGCCGGCCTCCGCGTTGGAGCGGCTCGTGCTGCCCGGCCGCGTCGCGGACTACTCCCCCGCCCAACTCGACGAGCTGTGCGCCAGCGGGGAGGTGCTCTGGGCGGGTTCGGGGGCCATCTCCGGCGGTGACGGCTGGGTCACCCTCGCGTACGCGGACGCCGCGCCGCTGCTCCTCGCGCCCCCCGATGACGCGCTGACCCGCACCCCGCTGCACGACGCGGTGCTCGATGCCCTCGGCGACGGGCAGGCGCTGTTCTTCCGGCCGCTGGCCGACCGGGTCGGCTCGACCGACGACGCCACGCTGACCGGGGTGATCTGGGACCTGGTCTGGGCCGGGCACCTCACCAACGACACCCTCGCCCCGCTACGGGCGGTGCTCGGGGCCGGTGGGGCGCACCGCTCGCGGCCGTCCGCGCCGCGCACCCGCTACCGGCGGCCGGGTCGGGTGGCGCTGCCCACCCGGGGCGGCCCGCCGACGGTCGCCGGTCGCTGGTCACGCCTACCGGAGCGAGATCTCGATCCGACCCGGCGTGCCGCCGCCCTCGCCGACGTGCTGCTGGAGCGGCATGGGGTGGTCACCCGTGGTGCGGTGATGGCCGAGCAGGTGGTCGGCGGGTTCTCGGCGGTCTACCCGGTGCTGTCGGCGCTGGAGGAGCGCGGCGCGGCCCGCCGCGGTTACTTCGTCGAGGGCCTCGGCGCGGCGCAGTTCGCGGTGCCCGGGGCGGTGGACCGCCTGCGCGCGTTGGCCGAGACCGCCGACGGCACCCGGGGTCGGGGCGGGCCGGCCATGGTGCTCGCCGCCACCGATCCCGCCAACCCGTACGGCGCGGCGTTGCCCTGGCCGGAGCGCGTGGTCGACTCGGGCGACGGGGCCGCCCCGGCGACCGGGCACCGGGCCGGCCGCAAGGCGGGCGCCCTGGTGGTGACAGTCGGCGGCGACCTGGCGCTGTACGTGGAACGCGGCGGCCGGACGCTGCTCTCCTTCACCGACGACACCGACACGCTCGCGGCGGCCGGCAAGGCGCTGGCCGAGGCCGTCCACTCCGGAGCGTTGGGCGCGATATCGGTGGAACGCGCCGACGGTGAGGCGGTGCACTCCTCACCGCTGCGTGACGCGCTGACCGCCGCCGGCTTCCGGGCCACCCCGCGCGGCCTACGCCTACGCGGCTGAACCCCACTCCCCAGCGCCCGCCCCCGACCAACGTGACGCCGACCCATGCCACGCCGACCGGGCCGGGCTAACTCACCCGACGCCAACCCCGCACGACCCACGCCACGCCGACCCAGGCGAGGGCCGACTCACACGACACGAACCGAGCAGCCTCACTCACGCGACGCCGGCCCGGCGGCCTCACTCAGTTGAGCGTGATGTCTGTGAGACATATTGATGCCTCACAGACATCACGCTCGAAATAGAGGCTTGCCTCGTCGCTGACGCCAGTACCCACCGCTCAACGCCGACAGCCCGGCGCCCCACAGCACGCTGCCCACAGCCCGGCGACCGGCGACCGGCGACCGGCGTTGAGGGTCTGGCTCAGCGGAGGCTGTTGAGGGCCTTCTCGTAGCGCGGGCGGTCGGCGGCCGGGGTCTTCGCCTCCAGGTAGTTGAGCACCACCGCGCCGCGCCGGTACGACTGGCCGCCCCAGGTTTCGGCGATGTCGCTGGCGCTGGTCTCGTCGGGGAACACGTAGACCGTGACGGCATCGGTGGCGACGATCTCTGAACAGCCCAGGCCGAGCCCGTCCGGTCCGCAGTCGACGGACCGGTCCTTCGGGCGCGGCACCTTCAGGCCGGCGGCCCGGAACGCGTCGACTACCTGCTGGGCTCCGGGCGCGCCGGCCGGGCGCTGGGGCAACACCACCGGCGGCTGGCTCGCCGGCCGCCGCTCGGTCGGCCCCTGCGGCGGAGCCGGCGGCGCAGCGGGCTGGCCCGGGGTGGCGGCACTGCCGGCGGGGCCGGACGGAACCGCCGATGGCAGTGGGGCGTCCGGCAGAGCGGTGGCCTCCTGGGTTGGGAGGGACGAGGCGGATGGGGCCGCGCTCGGCCGGTCGGCGTCGTCACTGCCGCAGCCGGCGGTGAGAGCGACGGCGACCAGGAGAACACCGACGGCGGGCAGGCTCCGATTTGTCACCAGGGCAGTCTGCCGGTCGGCGCCCGACGACGGGAGGGGCCGGTCGGCCACTGCGCTCTGTCCCATTTCCGCCAATCGTCGGTCGGCCGCGCAGCCCGGGTACACCACAGGGCTGGCACCGGCGCGGAGCGCTAACCTGCGGGGATGGCCGCCACGCCCTGGATCTCACTGACCACCGACTATGGCCTCACCGACGGCTTCGTGGCCGCCTGCCACGGGGTGATCGCCCGGATCGCGCCGGCCGCCCGGATCATCGACGTGACCCACCTGGTGCCGCCGGCCGACGTCCGGCGGGGCGCCGCCGTGCTGGCGCAGACGGTGCCGTACCTGCCGGTGGGCGTACACATGGCGGTGGTCGACCCCGGGGTGGGGACCACCCGGCGGGGTGTCGCGCTGGCCACGCCGGGCGGACTGCTTGTCGGCCCGGACAACGGTCTGCTGCCGGACGCCGCCGCCACGCTCGGCGGGGTGACCGCCGCGGTGGAGCTCACCGAGCCCCGCTGGTTGGCCACCCGGGTGTCCGGCACGTTCCACGGCCGGGACGTCTTCGCGCCGGTGGCGGCCCGGCTGTCGCTCGGCGCGCCGCTGGCCGAGGCGGGCCCGGCCGTCGACCCGGCCGGGCTGGTCCGGCTGCCGCCGCCGGTCGTGGTCCCCGACGCCGACGGGTTCACCGCCGAGGTACTGACCGTGGATCACTTCGGCAACGTCCAACTGGCCGCACCGGCCGAACGCCTCGACCCGCCTGCGGCCACGGTGCGGGTGGGGCCGCCGGGGCCGACGCCGGGTCGGACAGCGGTGCGCGGACGCACCTTCGGTGACGCACCCGACGGCGGCCTCGTGGTGTACGTCGACTCGGCCGAACGGGTGGCGATAGCGGTCAATGGTGGTCGTGCGGTGGACCTCCTCGGGGTAGGCCCGGGTGATCTTTTGCGGGTGGCCTGGTGACATTCAACTGTGGAATGCTGCCTCGGTGGGTGAACACGTAGTTCCCGTGGGCTGTCCCTGTTGCGCCTCTCGCACTGGCGGCGGGACCTGCCCGGTCTGCTTCTGGACAGACGACGGGCAGACCGACGCCGATGCCGACGCGGTGCGGGGTGGCGCCAACGGCGACCTGAGCCTGTCGTACGCCCGGCTCAACTACGCCGTCTACGGGGCCAGCCATCCGCGTTACCAGGACATGGTGCGCCCGGCCCGCCCCGACGAGCGCCCCTGACGGCGCCCGACGGGGCGAGACCGGATCAGCAGACCGGGACGGTGCCGCCGTACACGGCGGAGATGTACGCGTGGCTGACGTACTGCCCGGCGGCCAGGCGGTTCCACCGGGTGGTGGTGCGGTAGGGGCCGGTCACCGACTGACCGGTGACGTAGCACTGGATCGGCACGTTGGCGAACCGGGCCGCGAGCCCACGGACCGCGTACGACGTGCTGGCCCCGCTGCGGATGTTGAGTGGCCCGTCGCCGACGACACCGCGCGACCCGCCGCCGGTCCACAGGTAGGCGACGTCCACCCAGGCGTTGGTGGTGAGCTTCAGGCCGTCCCAGAAGGTGCCGTCGGCCAGATCGATGCCGGCCGGGTTGAGCACGGTCCGCCCGAACTGGTCCCGCCCGCCGTTGTAACCCGACTGGTAGGCGGCCTGCGCCTCGGGCCGGCCCTGTGGCAGGTTCTTCCAGTTCTCCCGTACGGCCGCGGGGTTCCAGTAGTCGTCGCGGGTGTTCCACGGCCCGACGTCCCAGACCGGGGCGTACTCGCAGCGGGACCCCGTGGTGGTGCAGACCCGCACGGTGTAGTCGCCGGTGTTGAGCGGGGAGAGGCCACGGCGTGACGGCAGGGCCACGAAGTGGTCGCGCGGCTGCACGGTGCGGCCGTTGGCGGTCACCTCGCCGACCAGCCCGATCCGGGTGGCGTACACCCGGTAGGTGCGGCCGGGCGTGGCGGCGGAGACGGCGGCGGTCGCGTCGGCGGTGAGTTGGACGCCGCGTACCGTCGCGGTGGCGCCGCCGTTGGGCGCGGTCAGCACCACCCGGGTCTGCACCTGGCTGACCGGCCGGTCGAAGACCGCGCCGGCGGTCGCGGCCCGCCATTCGGTCCAGCCGCTGACCCGCCAGCCCCGGACCTGCACCTCCACTGTCGCACCGGCGGGAACGTCCGCGGTGAGCTCGGCGCGGACCCGGGTGGCCGGGCGGGCGAGGGTACGCGGGGCGGTCAGCAGCATGCCCTCGGCGACCGCGCTGTGCGGGCTACGCGGGCTGCGCCCGGTGGATCGTGCCTCGCGCAGCCGCAGACCGGCGGGGGTACGCCGGACGTTGACGTCGTCGCGGTCGACGACCGAGAGGTCGGTGCTCCACCGTTCGCCACCCGGCGCGACAGCGGTGTGGGTGACCAGGCCGCCGACGCTCGGGGTGGCGGACGAGAATCCGCTGGTGATGGGCACGAGAGCGGCCGTGAGTGCGAGGGCGAGGGCGGCGGTGAGGGTGGTGGAGCGGATACGACAATGAGGTCGTCTCATGGGCATTCTCCTCAGATCCCCCCTGACCCTGCCATGTCTGGAGATCATGAGGAACCGAGGTACAAATAGCGATACATGCGAATCTTGCTCGACCGAGGGAGGATGGCAGGGTGCCCGAGGGTGACACCGTCTGGAACACCGCGCGCGTGCTGCACCGCGCGCTGGCCGGCGCGCGGCTCACCGGCAGTGACTTCCGGGTGCCGCAGCTGGCCACCACCGACCTCACCGGCTGGACGGTGCGCGAGTCGACCAGCCGGGGCAAGCACCTGCTGCTCCGGCTCACCGCCCCGGACGACGCGCACTGGACGCTGCACTCGCACCTGCGGATGGACGGCGTGTGGCGGGCGTACGCGCCGGGGGAACGGTGGAGTGGCCGCCCGGCGCACCTGATCCGGGTGGTGCTGCGCAGCCCCGGCGCGGTCGCGGTCGGCTACCACCTGCACGAGCTGGCGCTGGTGCCGACCGCCGAGGAGGACCGTCTGGTCGGCCACCTCGGCCCCGACCTGCTCGGCCCGGACTGGGACGCGGCCGAGGCGGTCCGCCGGCTCACCGCCCACCCGGAGCAGACCATCGGCGAGGCGCTGCTCGACCAGCGGAACCTGGCCGGGGTGGGCAACCTCTACAAGTGCGAGGTGCTCTTCCTGCGGGGCGTGTCGCCGTGGACACCGGTCGGCGCGGTGCCCGACCTGCCCGGCATGGCGGCACTCGCACAGCGGCTGCTGGCCGCCAACCGGGGCCGCTGGACCCAGAGCACCACCGGCTCGCTGCACCGGGGGCAGACCAGCTACGTGTACGGTCGCCGCGCCCAGCCCTGCCGCCGCTGCGGCACCGCCATCCGCAAGCAGGAGCTGGGCGAGCGGGTGACCTACTGGTGCCCGGTCTGCCAGCCGGAGCACCCGAGCGACCTGCCGCCCGGCTGACCGGGGCCTCGTCGATCGAGCTCATCCCAGATACGGACGATTGGGTAATTCCTATCTGGCGTCGGACGTCGCATGCTGCGGTTGAGTGCTCACCGATCGTCAGCAGAGTGCCGAGGTTCGCCACGTCGGGGTGGCGACTCTCGTGCCCCGACCCCGGGGAGAGCCATGGCGATGTTTCGCAGACTCCGCTCCACGTTCTTCGACCGGCCCGCCCAGGGCAGCGACGAGGCCAACGGGCGGGCGGCGCCCGTGCCGGCCGCTCGTACCCCCGAGGAGGCGACCCCGGCGCCGAGCCTGGACCCCGCCGTCGCGCCCCGGTGCTTCGGCCCGGTGCCGAACTTCGCGTACAGCCCTCGCCCGGCGCGTGACCCGCACGGTCAACTGGTGCCGGGCACCGGTCTGCGGAAGTTCGTCGACGCGCTGCCGACCCCGGGCGAGCTGGGTCGCACCGACCTTGGCAGCTACCTGCCGGTGGCGGTGCCCGACACGATCAGCTATCCGGGCTGCGACTACTACGAGATCGGCCTACAGGAGTACGCCCAACGGCTGCACCGGGACCTGCCGGCCACCCGGCTGCGCGGCTACCGGCAGCTCAACCTGGGCACCGACGTGTCGGGCCACAACACGGTGGCGCCCCCGGAGCGACCCTGGCACCTCGGCCCGATGATCCGCGCCCGGCGGGGCCGGCCGGTGCGGGTGAAGTTCATCAACCAGCTTCCCACCGGCCGGGCCGGCGAGTTGTTCCTGCCGGTCGACGAGACCGTCGAGGGCGCCGGCATCGGCCCGCTGGACGGCCCCGCTCCGTACCCGCAGAACCGGGCGGTGCTGCACCTGGCCGGGGCGCAGACCGGCTGGACCAGCGCCGGCAACCCCGAGCAGTGGATCACTCCCGCCGGGGAGATCACCCCGTACCCGACCGGGGTCAATCTGGCGCACGTGCCGGACATGCCGCCACCCGGTGCCGGCGCCACGACGCTCTACTACCCGAACGAGCAGAGCGGCCGGCTGCTGTGGTTGCACGACAACACCCTCGGCCTGGCCCGGCTCACCGTCTACGGCGGGCAACTCGCCCTCTACCTGCTCACCGACCCGGCCGAGGACCAACTCGTCGCCGACCGGGTGCTGCCGGCCGAGCAACTGCCCCTGGTGATCGAGGACAAGACGTTCGTGCCGGACGACACCCAACTGGCCGCCGAGGACCCGACCTGGGACCGGGAACGCTGGGGAGCCCGGGGCAGCCTCTGGCACCCCCACGTCTACCAGCCTCGGCAGAACCCGTACCGATCCGGCGGGCGGAACCCCACCGGCCGGTGGGACTACGGCCCCTGGTCGCGCAACCCGGCCCCGGACGGCAGCCGGGCCGACGCCCGTTCCACCGTGGACGGCTGGTCGGCAGCCGACCACATCACCGGCGGGCCGCCGCTGGTCGGGCCGGGCCCGGTGCCGAACCCGCACCACGACCCGGTGGGCGCACCGGCCGAGCCGCCGCTGCGCCCCGGAGTGCCGCACCCGTCCGCGGTGCCCGAGGCGTACGGCGACACGCCCCTGGTCAACGGCGTCGCCTACCCGTACCTGGAGGTGCGGCCCCGCGCGTACCGGTTCCGGATCCTCAACGCCTGCCTGGACCGCGGCCTCAACCTCCAGCTCTACCGAGCGTGCTCCGACGCGCCGATGTGGACCGACGACGGGAGTCTGGCCGACGCGGACGCGGGTGAGGTGCCGATGGTGCCCGCCGTGCGGGCGGCGGACCAGCCGGCCGGGTGGCCGACCGACGCACGGGACGGCGGTGTGCCGGACCCGCGCGCCGCCGGGCCGGCGTTCATCCAGATCGGCAACGAGGCCGGGCTGCTGCCCGCACCGGTGGTGCTGCCCAGCCGGCCGATCAGTTACCGCTACGACCGGCTCGACCCGACCGTGCTCAACGTCGACGGGCACACGCTGCTGCTCGCCCCCGGTGAGCGCGCCGACGTGCTTGTCGACTTCTCCGCCGTGCCACCGGGCAGCACGCTGATCCTCTACAACGACGCCCCGGCGCCGCTGCCCGGCTTCGACCCGCGCTACGACCAGCACACCGACGCGCCGGACCGGACCGCCGAGGGCGGCCCGCCGCCCACCGAGCCCGGGTACGGCCCGAACACCCGGACCCTGCTCCAGTTCCGGGTGACCGGAGCGCCGGCACCGCCGTACGACCTGGACCGGCTGCGGGAGCGCCTGCCGGTGGCGTACGCGGCCAGCCAGCGCCCGCCGATCGTGCCGCAGCCGGCGTACGACCCAGCGTTCGGCACCCGGACGGCCGCCGAGACGACCGTGCCGGTGCACGCCGCCACGGTGACGTTCACTCCCGCCGGCGGCGCCGTCCCGGTGACCCTGCCGATCGAGGTCAAGGCCGCGCAGCACGTCTTCGAGCCGGGGCACGGCCGGCTGGCCGGACGGCTCGGCGTCGGCCACCCGCTGGCCGGGCCGCTCACCTCGGCGACCCTGCCGCTCGGCGCCACCGACCCGGTCACCGAGGTGCTGTTCGCCGCCGACCCGGCCGTACCGGTGGGAGCGCCGACCGACGGGACGCAGATCTGGCGGATCAGCGGGAACGTCCGGCAGACCGAGCCGCTGCGCTTCGGCGGCTGCGACGTGCAGGTGGTCAACCGGGTCGGCTGGGATGGCACACTGCGGCCACCGCACGGCGCGGAGCTGGGCTGGAAGGAGATCGTCCGGGTCAACCCCCGGGAGGACGTGGTGGTGGCGCTGCGCCCGGTCGCTCCGGTGCTGCCGTTCAAGCTGGGCGACAGCGTTCGGCTACTCGACCCGGGCCGCCCGCCCGGGGCGCGGACCGGGTCGACTCCGGTCAGCCCGGCCGACGGGCGACCCGCCGTGGTGGTCAACCAACTGGTCAACCTGGGTTGGGAGTACCGCTGGCACAGTCAGCTCGCCGGTCACCGTGACCTCGGCATGAACCGGCCGCTGGTGCTGCGGGTGACGCCGAGGGCGCCGACCGGGCTGACCGCCACACCGGTGCCCGGCTCGGCCACCGCGTTGCCGGCCATCGCGCTGACCTGGACCGGCAACGGTGGACGCCCGTCCGCGACCAGCCACCTGCTGCAACGGGCCACCGACGTGACCTTCGCCGGCGCGGTCACCACGATCACCGTCGCGGCCGCCGCCACCCGGTACACCGACGCGACGGTCACTCCGGGGGTGACCTACCACTACCGGATCCGGGCGGAGAACGAGGTCAGCTACTCGTCCTGGTCGAACAGCGTGCCCGCCTCGGTGCAGCTGGCCGCCCCGGCTGGCCTGATCGCGGCGATCCCGCCGGCCGCTCCGCTGCGGGTGGCGCTGCGCTGGACGAACCGGTCGTTCGCCACCGGCATCGACGTGCAGCGCGCCACCAACCCGACCTTCACCAGCGGGCCAGGCACCACGGCGATCAGGGTCGGCGACAACCACCTGGACGCCACGATCGCGCCCGACACCACGTACTACTACCGGGTCCGGACCACGTACCTGGGCGCCGCCTCGGCCTGGTCGACGGTGGCGACGGTGAGCACCCCGCCCGCGCCGGCCACCCCGGCCGGGGTGAGCGCCACCGCCAGCGCGCCGGGGCCGGACACCGCCACGGTCGTCCTGGGCTGGACGGCGAACACACCCGCCGGCCCGGGGGCCGGGTTCATCGTCCAGCGGGCGTTGGACCCGGCGTTCGGCAGGGAGGTCGCCACCTTCACGGTGACCGGTCGCGGCTTCACCAACACCGGGCTGGCCCGGGGCGTGACCTACCACTACCGGGTGCGGTCGTTCAACGTCGTGGGCAGCTCGGCGTACACCGGCCCGATCCCGGTCACCACCCCACCGTGACCGGGCGGGCGGGGCTCAGCTCAGCGGGTGGGCGCGCGGAGCGGGCGGTCGACGGCGCGCAACTCGGCCAGGGCGGAGGCCACACCGTGCAGCAGGTCGGTCGCCTCGGTGAGCCGGTCGGCGGCGGGATGGGTGGGCTCCGGTCGGGCGTCCTCGGCGAGATAGCCGGCGGCGGCGACCACCAGCCGCTCGTAGGCCGCCACGCCGCTCTCCAGTTGGCCGGTCAGCATGCGGTGCGCCTCGGCGAGCGGGGGCCGGGCGTCGGTCGGTGCGAGCCGCAGCGCTCGTTCGACGCTGGCTGTCCGCTCGGCGAGTTCGCGCAGTGACCGGTCCGCGGCGGCGGCCTCCAGGACCGCGGGCTCGGCCAGCCCGCTGAGCCGGGGCGCCATCCCGGCCAGGGTCAGCGAGGCCCGGTCGAGTCGTGCCCACTGCTGCCCGGCGGTGGTGCCGCGCAGGGCGACCCGGTTGCGGACCCGGCGGGCCTCGGCCAGCAGGCCCGAGCCGGCCGGCAGTCGCTCGACGGCGGCCACCAGCCGTGCACGGGACCGGGCGGCAGCCTCGGCCGGATCCAGGGCCGGCGGTGCCGGTTGGGCGGCGAGCCCGCGCAGGTCGATCCACCGCCAGGCGGCCAGCGCCACCGCACTGCCTGCGGCGCCGGCCCAGGCCGCGTCCGGCAGACCGAGGCCGGCGTACGGGGTCAGCACCGCCGCAGCACCGCCCAGCCCTCCGGCCAGTACGCTCCACCGCCGGGCCGAACGGCGCAGCCGATCCAGCCGACGGAAGTACCGCGTCCGCTCGTCTGCCACCGTGACCTCCTCGGACCAGTCGTTCAGCCGGCGGCGGTCGGGTCGCCGGTGCCCCGCTCGCGGGCCATGCTGGCCCGCAGCTCGTCCAGCCGGGCGGCGGCGGCCGGGTCGCCGGCCGGGCTCGCCGAACCGGTCGTCTCAGCCTGGGGTACGGCCGGGCGCTGGCCCGCGCCACCGAGCTGCTCCCCCGCCATGCTGGACCGGATCTGCTCCAGCCGGGCCGAGCCCGCCGAGTCGATCGTCGCCTTCTGGATCTCCAGCATCCGGCCCTCGACCGAGTTACCGGCCAGCTCGGCGCGGCCCATCGCGTTGGCGTACCGCCGTTCGATGCGATCACGCACCTCGTCCAGGGACGGGGTGTTGCCGGGGGCGGTCAGGGACGACATCGACTCCAGCGAGTGGGCGACCGTCTCCTGCATCTTGGCCTGCTCCAGCTGGCTGAGCAGCTTGGTGCGCTCGGCGAGCTTCTGCTGGAGGATCATTGAGTTGTTCTCGACCGCACGGCGGGCCTGCGCTGCCGCGCCGAGGGCCTGGTCGTGCAGGGTCTTCAGGTCCTCGGTGGCCTGCTCGGCGGAGACCAGCTGACTGGCGAGGGTCTGCGCGGACTGCTCGAAGCGCGCCGCCTCGGCCTCGTCGCCCTTGGCGCGGGCCTGGTCGGCCAGCACCAGGGCCTGCCGGGCGTTGCCCTGCAACCGCTCGACCTCGGACATCTGCCGGGACAGCTTCATCTCCAACTGGCGCTGGTTGCCGATCACCGCGGCTGCCTGCTGGACCAGTGCCTGGTGCTGCCGCTGGGCATCCTCGATGGCCTGCTGGATCTGCACCTTGGGATCGGCGTGCTCGTCGATCTTGGCACCAAAGAGCGCCATCAGGTAGTTCCAACCCTTGACGAACGGGTTCGCCATCTCCGCGGTATCCCCTCAGTAGCGTCGTTCCGCCACGGTCGGGCCGGATGGACCGACCGACCGCGACCCGGCCGATCTCCATCGTCCCAGTCGGACGCCCGCAAGGCATCCGTACCGGACGGTCGACGGGCACCGGCGGCTCCTGCCGGCCACCCTACGCGGCCCGCGCCACCTCGCCCATGGTCAACCGGACTGATGACTCAGGCGGCGCAGACCACATCGCGGTCGCGCTCGGTGGGGCGCACCCGCGTGCTGCGCAGCGTGGCCCGCAGCGGCGAGTCCTGCCGGACCGACACGGCGACCTTGCCATCGGAGGTGACCTGGCGGACGGCCCGGTTGGCGCTCTTGCCGACGGCCGCCGTCGCGCCGACGGGCGTGGCCTCGGCCGGCTCGTCGGCCATCGGGACGAGCACCCCGGGCAACTGCTCGGCGAGCGCCACGGTGTCGCTCACCTCACGGAGCAGCTCGGACAGGCGGGCGCCGAGCGCGTCGCAGATCGCGGCGAGCAGCTCGCTGGACGGCTCCTTGTGCCCGCGCTCGATCTCGGAGAGGTAACCGAGGCTGACGTTGGCGGCGGTGGACACCTCGCGCAGCGTGCGCTGTTGCCCCTGCCGGCGCGCCCGCAGTGCGTCACCGATCACTCGGCGTAGCAGGACCATCGCACCTCCCCCTGAGGGATACCTCTCGCCCGGCGTCGGGCAGCCGGTCGCGGCGGACCGCGCCGGCCCCGAGCGTCGGAGCCTTCCCGCAACCGTACCCGGTGTGGGCCCGGCCGACATCCCGCCCCGCCTGTCGGATCGCTGGGAACGCCTCAGCGGTGCCCCGCGCCGGCGGTTCCCAGGCCGTCGCGGGCGGCTTCGTCGGCGGCGTGGATCCGCTCGGCGAGCAGCCGCAGCGCCGCGACCACGGCACCCGAGCGGACGTGGTCCCGACCGCCGTCCAGGTCGAGCTGGCGGACCTCGCCGCCGTTCGGACCGGCGACGGCGACGTAGACCAGGCCGACCGGCTTGCCGTCCTGCGGCTCCGGACCGGCCACGCCAGTCGTGGCGAGCCCCCAGTCCGCGCCGCAGCGCTGCCGTCCGCCTTCGGCGAGCGCGGCCGCCACGTCCGGGTCCACCGGGCCGCGCTCGGCCAGCAGCTCGCCCGACACGCCGGCCAGCGTGGCCTTCAACTCGGTGGCGTAGACCACCAGCCCGCCCTGGTAGATCCCGCTGACGCCGGCGATCTCCACGACCGAGGCGGCGAGCAGGCCCCCGGTGAGCGACTCGACCGTGGCGAGGGTCTCGTGCCGCTGCGCCAAACTGTGCACCACCGCGGCCGCGGGACTACCCGTCAACCGCCCAGACTCAGAATCCCGCGCCATAGAACCCGTCCTTCCCCACCAGTCCCACCCCAACCCTGCCTGACCTGGACGGTGGGTCAGCGGCGGTGTCGGAGCCGGAGTGCCTGGGCTATGTAGTCGAAGCCGGTGGCGACCGTCACCAGGACGGCGGCGGCCATGATCCAGGGGCCGACGGCGACGAGGGCCGCCGGCAGCGGCCAGAGGTACCAGGCGATGGCCAGGATCTGGAGCGCGGTCTTGACCTTGCCACCCCGGCTGGCCGCGATCACGCCGTGCCGGATCACCCAGAACCGCAGCCCCGTGATGCCCACCTCGCGGACGAGGATCAGCGCCGTCACCCACCAGGGCAGCCGGTCGTACCAGGAGAGCAACAGCAGTGCCGCGCCGGTGAGCGCCTTGTCGGCGATCGGGTCGGCGACCTTGCCGACCGAGGTGACCAGAGCGAACCGGCGGGCGATCCAGCCGTCCACCAGGTCGGTCGCCGAGGCCACCGCGAAGATCAGGCAGGCTGCCATCTGCCAGCCGGCGTGGGTCATCTCGGACGTGATCACCGACGCGGCGAAGACCGGCACCAGCGCCAGCCGCAGCGCGGTCAGCGCGTTGGCCGCGTTGAGCACGGGAACCTGCGGGACCACCCGGGCCGGCGTCGACTCCGTCGCCCCGGTCACCGCCTCACCCCGCTCGGATCGCCGTGGCGTCTCCGGCATCGCGCCACCTGGCTCCCCCGCTCCGCTCGGCCCCGCCGTCACCGTGCCGCGCCGGGCGCCGCCGAGATCATCTCATCCGGCACCGCGAGCAGATCCACCCCTTCGGTGCCGGTCACCGTGGCCCGTACCAGGTCACCCGGGCGCAGCGCGGCCAGGTCGACCCCGCCCTCGGCCGGGGCGACCAGGGTGGTGGAGCCGTCCACCTCCGGCGCCTGGTGCGCCGCCCGACCCTCGACCATGCCGTCGGCGATCGAGTCGACAAGCACCTCGACGGTCGAGCCGAGGCGATCCTCGGCCCGCTGCGAGCAGAGCTCGTCGGCGAGCGCGCTGAGCCGGTCGTAGCGCCGCTTGATGGTCGCGGCGGACACCTTGCCGGGCAGACCGGCGGCCTCGGTGCCGTCCTCGTCGCTGTAGTCGAACATGCCGATCGCGTCCAGCCGTGCCTCGGTGAGGAAGCGGATCAGCTCGTCGACGTCGGCCCGCGTCTCGCCGGGGAAGCCGACGATGAAGTTGCTCCGCGCGCCCGCGTCCGGAGCCAACGCGCGGGCACCCGCCAGCAGCTCCAGGAACCGGTCGGTGGAGCCGAAACGCCGCATCCGGCGCAGCACGGGCTCGCTGGAGTGTTGGAACGACAGGTCGAAGTACGGGGCCACCCCGGGCGTGCCGGCGATCGCCTCGACCAACCCGGGCCGGGTCTCGGCCGGCTGGAGGTAGCTCACCCGCACCCGGACGATGCCGGACACCGCGGCGAGCTGCGGCAGCAGCTTCTCCAGCGCCCGGGGGTCGCCCAGGTCCTTGCCGTACGAGGTGGAGTTCTCGCTGACCAGCACCAACTCCCGTACGCCGGTCTTGGCCAGCCACTCCGCCTCGGCGAGCAGCTCGTCGGGCGTACGCGAGACGAACGCCCCACGGAACGCGGGGATGGCGCAGAACGCGCAGCGGCGGTCGCAACCACTCGCCAGCTTCAGCGACGCGACCGGGCCGGTGTCCAGTCGGCGGCGCAGCACCTGACGCAGGTGCGCCGGGGTGTGCTCGTCGGCGTCGACGGCCGTCCGGGCGACGGTGCCGTGCCCGGGCAGCGAAACGGCGGCGTCGCGTCGCTTCACCGGGGTCAGCGGCAGCAGCTCGCGGCGGTCCCGGGGAGTGTGCGAGGTGACCTGCTCACCGGCGACGACGGCGTCCAGCCGGGCGGCGATCTCCGGGTAGTCGTCGAAGCTCAGCACCGCCTGCGCCTCGGGCAGGCTGTCGGCCAGCTCCTTGCCGTACCGCTCGGCCATGCAGCCGGCGGCCACCACCTTGGCGCCCGTCCCGGCGGCGGCGAGCAGGGTCTGGATGGAGTCCTGCTTGGCCTTCTCCACGAAGCCGCAGGTGTTGACGACCACCACGTCAGCGCCCTCGCCGTCGGTGGTCACCTGCCAGCCGTCGGCGTGCAGCCGGGCGGCCAGCTCCTCCGAGTCGACCTCGTTGCGGGCACAGCCCAGGGTGAGCAGGGCTACACGGCGGCCCTCGGCAGCGGAAGGGGAGGTGGCAGACACCATCCGAGGGTACCGGGCCGATCAGGGAACCCCACGCACGCGGGGCGACCTGCCGACCGCCGTATCCCGCGCGACGGTGGTCACGCAGGTGCCCGGCAACCGCCGCTCAGCGGGTCGCGGCCCCCACCCGGGTCAGCGCGTCGAGCAGGAAGACCTCGGTGCCGGCCAGGCCGGTGGAGCAGAAGACGGAGACCTGGTCCGCCGAGGTCCGGCCGGGGACCGCGCCGGCCAGAATGCCGCCCAGGTCACGCAACCGATTGGCGTACGGGGGTTCGGCGGCGAGCATCGGCGGCTGGTAGTCCGCGGCCTGGGCCGGTGAGTCGGTGACCAGCAACTCGGCGGCGTCCAGCAGGTCAGTGCCGAACTCGCTGCGGTCCCGCTGCTTGAAGCCGACCGCGCTGACGTGCGTGCCGGGGCTCAGGTCGACGGCGCGCACGACCGGGGTCACGCTGGTGGTGGCGAGCACCACCACGTCCCGCCCGCGCGCCGCCGCGCCGGGGTCGGCGACCGCGCGGGCCGGCACGCCCAGTTCGGCGCGTACCCGGGCGGCGAAGGCGTCCCGCCGGGCGGCCGAGCGGCTGTGCACCACCACCTCGCGCAGCGGGCGGACGGCGGCGGCCGCCCAGACCTGGGTCCACGCCTGACGGCCGGAGCCGATCACCCCGAGGGTCGCCGCGTCCGGTCGGGCCAGCGCGTCGACCGCGACGCCACCCAACCCACCGGTACGTCGTGAGCCCAGCTCCTCGCCGACCGCGACCGCGCGGACGGCGCCGGTGCGGGCGTCGTGCAGCACCACCAACTGCTCGCCCTGCGGGTGGCCGAACGTGTCGTACGAGCGGAAGCCGTACCACTCGCCGACCAGGTGCCCGGCGGTGAGCACCATCCGCCCTCCGCCGAGCGGGGCGGCGGCCCGGGGTGGGGCGACCAGTCGTCCGTCGTACGCGGCCACCAGGGCGGCGCGCATGGCGTCGACCGTGGTGGTGGCGTCCAGGAAGGCGGCGACCTCGGCGTCGGCGTAGAGCAGGGTCATGGTGGCCATACTGCAAGTTGAAGTGAGGTAGAGGTCAAACGGCCGTGGCGGGAGTCACGGCCCGGCCGCCGGGGCCGGTGCTAGCGTCGGCGGTGGTGGCCCCGGATGCCCGTGGCCGCTCCGGACGAGTGGTGGGCGTACCCGGTCAGGCCAAGACGCCCCGCGTGACGTACCGACTCGACTCGTCCCGGCGCGGCAGCCCCGGGCTCTCCGTGAGGTGAACGATGGCCTGGCTCGTACTGGTGATCTCGGGACTGTTGGAGACGGCCTGGGCGATCGCCCTGGACCGCAGCGCCGGCTTCAGCCGGCTGGTCCCGACAGTGGTGTTCGTGGTGGCCCTGGTCCTGAGCATGGGCGGGCTGGCGTACGCGCTGCGGGATATTCCGGTCGGCACCGGGTACGTGGTCTGGGTCGGCATCGGCGCGGTCGGCACCGCACTGGTCGGGATGTTGGCGCTCGGCGAGTCGGCGAGCCTGCCCCGGATTCTCTGCCTGCTGCTGGTGGTCGCTGGCGTGGTCGGCCTGAAGATCTACCACTGAAGTGCCGCGCGGGCATGCGTGATCGACACCCGGAGTGGGTAGTGATCGATTTGTCACAGCAGGCTCTCAACCGGAGGCAGACATGGCCGACATGCCCAGCACCGCCCGCCCGCGCAGCAACGCCGCCCGGATTCTCACGATCGTGGGCTTCGTCTTCGCGGTGCTCGCCCTGTTGCTCAACCCGATCATCTTCGGCGTGCTCGGCGTGATCGCGGGCGTCGTCGGCGCTGTGCTCGGCGACAAGCCGCTGGGCTGGTACGCGGCCGTGGCCAGCGTCGTCGCCGCGATCATCAGCCTGGTGATCATCGGCGCGCTGATCAACAACTGAGCCCTGAACTGTCGCGGGCCCGCCGGTTGCCGGCGGGCCCGTCGTGTTTCCCCGGTCGATGGTGCCCGATCACACCGAGAGCGCCCGCCGGGTCAGTCCACGTCGCCGCGCAGGCCGCCCAGGACGTCCTCTAGCTCGTCCGGCTTGACCAGCACGTCACGAGCCTTCGAACCCTCGGACGGCCCGACCACGCCACGGGTCTCCATCAGGTCCATCAGACGGCCCGCCTTCGCGAAGCCCACCCGCAGCTTGCGCTGAAGCATCGAGGTCGAGCCGAACTGGGAGGTGACCACCAGCTCCACCGCCTGCACCAGCAGGTCGAGGTCGTCGCCGATGTCCTCGTCGATCTTCTTCTTGTTCTCCTGGGCCGGGGCCAGCACGTCCTTGCGGAACTCCGGCTCGCGCTGGTCCTTGCAGAACTTCACCACGTCGGCGATCTCGCGTTCGGTGACCCAGGCGCCCTGGATCCGTACCGGCTTCGAGGCGCCCATCGGCAGGAAGAGCCCGTCGCCCCGGCCGAGCAGCTTCTCCGCGCCCGGCTGGTCCAGGATGACCCGCGAGTCCGCGAGGGACGAGGTCGCGAACGCCAGCCGGGACGGCACGTTCGCCTTGATCAGACCGGTCACCACGTCGACCGAGGGCCGCTGGGTGGCCAACACCAGGTGGATGCCGGCGGCCCGGGCCAGCTGGGTGATCCGGACGACCGAGTCCTCCACGTCGCGCGGCGCAACCATCATCAGGTCGGCCAACTCGTCCACGATCACCAGCAGGTACGGGTACGGGCGCATCTCCCGTTCGCTGCCGGGCGGTGCCTTGATCTCGCCGTTGCGGACCTTACGGTTGAAGTCGTCGATGTGCCGGACCCCGTTTGCCGCGAGGTCGTCGTAGCGCATGTCCATCTCGCGGACGACCCAGTCCAGCGAGTCGGCCGCCTTCTTGGCGTTTGTCACGATCGGGGTGACCAGGTGCGGGATGCCCTCGTAGCCGGTCATCTCGACCCGCTTCGGGTCGATCAGCAGCAGCCGCACCTCATCCGGGGTGGCCCGGGTGAGGATGGACACCAGCAGCGTGTTGAGGCAGGACGACTTGCCGGCGCCGGTGGCCCCGGCGATCAGGATGTGCGGCATCTTGGCGAGGTTGGCCACCACGTAGCCGCCCTCAATGTCCTTGCCGAGCGCCACCACCATCGGGTGATGGTCGCTGGTCGCCGCCCGCGAGCGCAGCACGTCACCGAGCGCCACGTTCTCCGGGTCGGTGTTGGGGATCTCCACGCCGACCGCGCTCTTGCCCGGGATCGGGCTGAGGATCCGTACGTCCGGCGACTTCACCGCGTACGCGATGTTGCGGGACAACTGGGTGATCCGCTCGACCTTGACGCCGTGCCCCAGCTCCACCTCGTACCGGGTGACTGTCGGCCCTCGGGTGAAGCCGGTGACCGCCGCGTCCACGTCGAACTGGTCGAACACGCCGGTCAGCGCCGCGATCACCTCGTCGTTGGCCTTGCTGCGGGTCTTCGCGGCGGCACCGGCGCTGAGCATGTTGGCCGGCGGCAGGGTGTAGTCGCCGGCCAGGCCGGTCAGCGCCAACTGCTCCGCCCGGGTTGGCGCGGGCGAGTGCTCCGGCGGCTCGGCCGGCTTGCGGCTGGCCGGCACCTTCGCCGGCGCCTTGCGCGGCAGCACCATGGTCTCCTGGAGGTCGGCGCCCTCCAGGTCGTCGAAGTCGTCCGGGTCCACCGGCGGCGGCATCCGCTTCGCGGGCCGCTTGCGCGCCGGACGGACCGCCGTCTCGTCCACGTCCTCGCCAGCGTCCGGCTGGGCGACCAGACCACCGGCGAGCAGACCCAGCCGCTCGGGGATCTTGTTGATCGGCGTCGCGGTCACCACGAGCAGGCCGAAGAGCAGCAGCAGGATCAGCAGCGGCACCGCCACCCAGGCGGTGACCGCGCGTTCCAGCAGACCACCGACGCCCGCGCCGACCAGACCGCCGGCGAAGTCGCGCTGCACCGGGTCGGTCGGGTCCTGACCGATCTGGAGCAGCGCGGCGGTCGACACCAGCAGCGAGCCCCAACCGATCAACCCCCGGCCCCGGTGCGCCGGGTCGGCCGGCTGGCGCATCAACCGCCAGGCCCCGATCATCAGCAGCACCGGCACCACCACGGAGATCGCACCCAGGAACAGCCGGACCGTGTCGGCCAGGCGCGCACCAACCGGGCCCGCTCCGGACAACCAGAGCGCCACGGCGCTGAGCAGAGCCAGCCCGAACAGCAGCAGCCCCGCCCCGTCGCGGCGGTGCTCGGGGTCGAGGTCACGGGCGGAGGCAGCCTGCCGGCCAGCGGCCCGCATCGTCCAACCCACTCCGTGGGCCACGCCCATCCACAGTGCACCGATGGCGCGGCCCACGTAGACGGCCGGCCCCGGTCGCGCGGGCGTGGTGCGCCGCCGGACCGGCGCCCGGGTCTTCTTCGCCGGTTGACGAGCACGGCTGTTGGTGCCACCGCGCGGCGACGCGCCGCGTCGCCGGCTCGCCTGAGAGGTACGGCCCGCCATAGAGTCACGGTAACGGTGGGGCCGGGCAGAACGCCGCTTTTCCGGGTCGTGTCCGCGCGTCGCAGCACGGACCCCGCCGCCGGTCGTGATATCCGCCTCAGAAGGGAAGCCCGATGGCGCCGCCCGGATTCGAGGACGATCCGCTGGCCGGGCACCCCGGCACGTTGCGCCCGCTGACCGGCGAACTGGTCGCCGCGGTGCTCGCCGCTCGGGGCCGGCCGGTCGGTCGGGCCGTCAACGGCGACCTGGTGGGCCGCTTCGACGACAATCTCATCTGGTTCCTGCGCCTCGGCGCAGACGGCGAGTTGTTGCAGGTCCGCACCATGGTCACGGCCACCTTCGACATCGAACAGGTGCCCTCCCTGTACGCCTTCTGCAACTCGTGGAACCACGACCGGCTCTGGCCCAAGGCGTTCGTGCACGTCGACGACGACGGCCGGGTCCAGATCTGCGGCGAGGTCATCACCGACCTGGAGCGCGGAGTGACCCCGCACCAGCTCGACCAACTGCTTGACTGCGGCATCACGGCCGGGTGCCAGCTCGCCATGGCGGTCGGCCGGCTGCCCGGTGCGGTGTCGGCATGACCGGGCGGGACGAGGCCACCGGCAGCCGTACCGAACGGGCCGGTGAGCCCGGCGCGTCGGGCACCGGCAGCCGGGCCGCGGCCCGCGCTCCGGCGCTGGTGGCCGCGCTCGTCGACGCCCGGGACCAGCCCGACGGCCCGGCCCGGCTGGTCGCCCTGGAACGGGTCGCCGAGCGGGCCGACGCCGCCGGGGACGTCCGGTCCGCGGTGGACGCCCGGATCGCGCTGATCGAGGCGTACCTGCTGCACGGCGAGCGGTGGCGTCTGGTCGAGCCGGTACGGCGCTGCCTGGCCGCCGCCGACCACTGGCCCGGGCTGCTCACCGACGCGGAGGCCGCGCTGCTGCTGCGCTACCAGCGGTACGCGGTGGAGGCGCTGCTCGGCACCCCCCGGGTGGGGCTGGACCAGACCCGGGCCCTGCTCGACGACCTGGCGCTGCGGGTGGGAGCGGACGGACCCGACGCGCCGACCGTCGCCGAGCTGCGCTGCCGGATCGCCGACCACCTCGGCGACGAGCCCACCGCCCGCCACTTCTACCAGCGGTGGGCCGGCACACGCCCCGGGCCGGCCGGCGGCTGCGCGGGCTGCGCCCCGGCCCGGCGCGCGGAGTTGCTCGCCGGCTGGGGTGAGTGGCACTCGGCCCTCACCGAGCTGCGGCAGCCCGCCGCCGCGGACGGCTGCACCGACCAGCCCGAGCGATCGCTGGTCGCCGGGCTGTTGCCCGAGCTGCGGGCCGGCGATCCGACCCGGGCCGCGGCGGCACACGTGCGGGCGTACCGGAGGCACCGGCGCGAACGCGCCGCGTTCCCGCACCTCGCCACGCACCTGAGGTTCTGCGCGCTCGGCGGCCATCTGGAACGCGGCCTGGCCATCCTGGCCGCGCAACTGCCCCGGCTGGACCAACCCACCGACGACCACGCGGCGATGGAGTTCGCCGCCGCCGGGGCGCTGCTCTGCGGGCTGGCTGGGGACGCCGGCCTCGGTGGACGGACGGTGCGCCGCCCGGCGTACGGCGAACGCCCGGCCGCCGACCTCGACGTCGCCGCCCTCGGCGCGCTGCTGCTCGGCGTGGCAAGCGAACTGGCGGGAAGCTTCGACGCCCGCAACGGCACCGGTCACCACTCCGGAAGGATGGCGGCCTGGCTGGCCGAACGCCCAGTCCCGGCGTCGATGCCGCTGCCCGTGCGGGACGACGAGACCGACACCGACGACACCGACGACGCCGGTCCGCCGGGCGCCGACGCGTACCCCGAGCACGAGGTGACGGGCTTCACCCTCGATCTGATCACCAGTGCGCTGGACCGGCGCGGCGATCAGTACGTGGTCGACGAGGACGGCACCGTGGTCGGGCGGTGGGGTGCGGCGCTGATCCAGTTCCGCCGGGCCGGCGAGCGCGGCGAGGTGCTGCACACCCGGGCGATGGCAGCCCGTCGACTGCCGGCGGAGCGCCGCGCCGAGGCGTACGCCTTCTGCAACGCGTGGAACCACGACCGGCTGCTGCCCAAGGCGTACGCGCACGACCTCGGCCCCGAGATCGTGCTGGCCGGCGACGTGGCCACCGACCTGACCCACGGGGTGGCGCCAGCGCAGATCAGGGTCCTGGTGGACGCCGCCGTCGCCACCGGCGTGGCGTACGCCGAGGCCGTCGCCGCGCTGCCCTGACTCCGGCGGGCCGCGGCGGAGACGGCGACGCCGGTCCACCCCGAACAGGGTGGACCGGCGTCAGCGCGACGTTGCTCAGACCTCGACGACGGTGGGCACGATCATGGGCCGACGCCGGTACTTGTCGTTGACCCACCGCCCCACGGTCCGCCGGACGATCTGCTGGAGCTGGTGCGGGTCGGTGATGCCGTCGGCGGCGGCCCGGTTGAGCGCCTCGGTGACCAGCGGAACCACCGGGTTGAACGCCTCCGGGTCCTCGGAGAAGCCCTTCGCGGACAGCGTCGGGCCGGCGACCACCTTGCCGGTGACCGAGTCGACGACCACGGTGGTGGCGATGAAACCGCCGTCACCGAGGATCCGCCGCTCGGTGAGCAACGACTCGCTGACGTCGCCGACGGCGAGGCCATCGACGTAGACGTACTTGCTCTTGACGTGCCCCACCAGGCTGGCGCGGCCCTCGACCAGGTCGACCACGTCGCCGTCCTCGCAGATCACCACCCGGTCGGCGGCGACCCCGGACTCGATGCCGAGCCGGGCGTGGGCCCGCAGGTGACGCCACTCGCCGTGCACCGGCATCAGGTTGCTGGGCCGGACCACGTTGAGCAGGTAGAGCAGCTCTCCGGCGGGGGCGTGCCCGGAGACGTGCACCTTCGCCACGTCCTTGTGCACGACCACCGCACCGGCCCGGGCGAGCCGGTTGATCACCCGGTAGACCGAGGTTTCGTTGCCCGGCACCAGCGACGAGGCCAACACCACCGTGTCGCCGGGGGCGATCGTGATGTGCCGGTGGTCGCCGCTGGCCATCCGGCCCAACGCGCTCATCGGCTCGCCCTGCGAACCGGTGGACATGAGCACGATCTGGTCGGGGGGCAGCGTGGTCGCCTCGTCGATCCCGATGACCAGGCCGGCCGGGATGTTGAGCAGGCCCAGGTCCCGGGCGATGCCCATGTTGCGGACCATCGACCGGCCGATCAGCGCGACCTTGCGGCCGTGCTCCGCGGCGGAGTCGAAGACCTGCTGCACCCGGTGCACGTGCGAGGCGAACGAGGCCACGATGATCCGGCCCTTGGCCTTCGCGAAGATCGAGTCGAGCACCGGCCCGATCTCCCGCTCCGGGGTGACGAAGCCGGGGATCTCCGCGTTCGTGGAGTCGGACAGCAGCAGGTCGACGCCCTCGGCGCCGAGCCGCGCGAAGCCCGCCAGGTCGGTGATCCGGCCGTCCAGCGGAAGCTGGTCCATCTTGAAGTCGCCGGTGTGCAGCACCAGGCCCGCCGGGGTACGGATGGCCACGGCGAGCGCGTCCGGAATCGAGTGGTTGACGGCGAAGAACTCGCACTCGAACGGGCCGAGCCGCTCCCGGCCGCCCTCCCGCACGGTCAACGTGTAGGGCTGGATGCGCCGCTCGGCCAGCTTCGCCTCGACCAGGGCGAGGGTGAACTGTGAGCCGACCAGCGGAATGTCGGGCTTGTGGGCGAGCAGGTACGGCACCGCGCCGATGTGGTCCTCGTGGCCGTGGGTCAGCACGATCGCCTGGACGTCGGCCAGCCGGTCGAGAATCGGCCCGAAGTCGGGCAGGATCAGGTCCACGCCCGGCTGTTCGACGTCGGGGAAGAGCACCCCACAGTCGACGATCAGCAGCTTGCCGTCGTATTCGAAGACGGTCATGTTCCGACCGATGGCGCCGAGCCCGCCGAGCGGGATGATCCGCAGGCCCCCTTCCGGCAGCGGCGGGGGCAGTTCCGCCTCGATGTGCGCCTCGGTCACGCGTCCACCTCATTCTGCGACGCCATCACTCGGCGCCCATCGTGTCGTTCGATCATTCGGGCAGCTCCAGGCCCGCTGCCGCGAAGTCCGCGCGCAGCTGGGCGATCTCGTCGTTGGTGGCGTCCACCAGCGGGGGTCGCACCGGGCCGGCCGGCAGGCCCAGCGACGCCAGGCCCGCCTTCACCAGGATGGTGCCCTGGGTACGGAAGATGCCGGTGAACAGCGGCAGCAGCCGCCGGTGCAGGGCAAGCGCGGCCGGCATGTCCCCCGCGTCGTACGCCTCGATCATCTGTGCGGTCAGCGCCCCGGTGAAGTGCGTCGAGGTGCCGACCAGGCCCACGCTGCCGACGGCCAGCGCCGGCAGGGTGAGCGCGTCCTCACCGCTGTAGAAGGCGAGGGAGCTCCGGCTGGTCACCCAGCTGGTGGCGGTCAGGTCGCCCTTGGCGTCCTTGACCGCGACGATCCGGCCGTGCTCGGCGAGCCGGACCAGCGTCTCGGTGTCGATCGGCACGCCGGAGCGGTGCGGGATGTCGTACAGCATCACCGGCAGGCCGGTGGCGTCGGCCACCGCGGTGAAGTGCCGCAGCAGCCCGCTCTGCGGCGGCTTGTTGTAGTACGGGGTGACCACCAGCAGACCGTGCGCGCCCGCCTTCTCGGCGGTGGCGGCCAGCTCGATGGTGTGCCGGGTGTCGTTGGTGCCGACCCCGGCGACCACTTTGGCGCGGTCACCGACGGCCTCCACCACGGCCCGGATCAGGCGTTCCTTCTCCGCGTCGGTGGTGGTCGGTGACTCACCGGTGGTGCCGTTGATGACCAGCGCGTCGTTGCCCTGCTCGTCGACCAGGTGAGTCGCCAGCCTGGCGGCGCCGTCGAGGTCGAGCGAGCCGTCGGGGGTGAACGGGCTCACCATGGCCGTGAGCAACCGCCCGAAGGGGCGGGACACCGCTCGGGCGCCGGTGTCGGGGTGGTCGTGCGTCATACCCTCCAACCTAGCGGACGACCGGCCGGGGCCAGCCGGGGAAGGGCTCAGGATGCCTCGTGAGGGCTGGCCGCCACCTCGGTCCCGTCCGCCAGCGTGGAGATCACGAAGTCGGCGAAGACGTTCGGGGCGACCCCCTGCAGCTGGCGCAGGCACTCCACGGCCAGCTCACGGATCTCCACGTCGGCGTGCTCGGTGGCACGCATCGCGACGAAGTGCCGCCACGCCCGGTAGTTGCCACTGACCACGATCCGGGTCTCGGTGGCGTTGGGCAGCACCGCGCGGGCCGCCTGCCGGGCCTGCTTGCGGCGCAGCGTCGGGTTCGGCTCGTCGGAGAACCGCTTCTCCAGGCCCTCCAACAGCTCGGTGTACGCCCGCACGCTCGCCTCGGCGGCCTCGGTGAACTTCTTGTGCAGCTCCGGGTCGTCGGCGATCACCGCCGGCTCGACCATGGCCGCGTCCCGCTCCGGGACGTAGCGCTGGGACAGCTGGGAGTACGAGAAGTGCCGGTGCCGGATCAGCTCGTGGGTGAAGGAGCGGGACACCCCGGTGAAGTAGAAGGTCACCGAGCCGTGCTCCAGCACGCTGAGGTGGCCGACCTCAAGGATGTGCGCGAGATAACCGGCGTTGGTGGCGGTCGCCGGGTTCGGCTTCTTCCAGGACTGGTAACACGCCCGACCGGCGAACTCGGCGAGCGCCTGACCGCCCTCGGCATCGGTCGACCACGGCACGTCGTCCGGGGCCGCGAACTGGGTCCACGCGATCAACTTGACCTGGGGCTGCACCATCTCCGGCATTCCTGGCACTGTAGTGGCGCGCCACCCCTCGGCCCAACTCAGACTCACCCCGTGCAATGTCGATCACTCAGGCGGCCTCGGAGCCGAAACCCGGGGGCGCGACTGGTGCATCGTGGCCAGGGAGTCGCGGCCAGGAGGTCGCGGCCAGGAGGTCGCGGCCAGGAGGTCGCGGCCAGGAGGTCGCGGCCAGGAGGTCGCGGCCAGGAGGTCGCGGCGGGGCCGCCCGTGACCCGGGACCTCACCGCCGGGGCATCGCGGCGAAGGCACCACGGCCCGCAACCCACCACCAAGGCATCACGGCGAAGGCACCGCCGCCCCGGCACCACGGCCCGCAACCCCACCGCCGCGGCATCACGGCGAAGGCATCGCCGCCCCGCATCACCGCCCGGAACCCCACCGCCGAGGCATCGCGGCGAAGGCGTCGCGGCCCCGGCACCACGGCCCGGAACTCCACCGCCGAAGCATCGCGGCCAGGGCGGCCACTACTGGCCGCGTCCTTTGGAGCTGAATCGTCTACGACATCAGCCATCCCTGCGCGGACGAGCAGTCTCCGCGCGGGTCCGCGACAGCAGCGCGGGGTCCGGGCGGGCGGCGGGCTGCGGGCTGCGGGCTGCGGGCTGCGGGCTGCGGGCGAGAAATTGGACAGCTGGTCGGCAGTGACGGCCGGAGGAAACAGGCGATGTCCTAAACGGTTCAGCTCCAAAGGGCGCGAGCAACACCTGCCGGCCGGGCCGGCAGCCGCGAACCGACGACGCGTGAACCGCCAGCGCCGCGAACCGACAGGCCGCCGCGAACCGACAGGCCGCCGCAAATCGACAGGCCGACGTGCACCGACAGACCACCGCGTCGGGCGGGCGGAGCGCTCAGAGGTAGGGCTCAGACGTAGAACGAGGTGAACGGCGCCCAGGGCAGGTTGCGCAGCACCGAGAAGGCGAGCCACGCGGCCAGGAAACCACCGATGACCTTGGAGCTGATCCGCAGCTCGGGCAGCCTCCAGCCGAACGCCTGGTTGCCCGCCCAGGCGACGAAGAGGTACGCCAGGAACGGAACCGCGAAGACGAACAGGAAGTGGTGCCGGGCAGCGGCCGGCAGGTCGCCGTGCAGCACGTACCAGAGGGCGCGGGTGCCGCCGCAGCCCGGACAGTCCAGCCCGGTGGTCAGCTTGAGCAGGCAGGTCGGCGCAGCATCCGGGTCGGCGTGGGTCGGGTTGCTCAGCAGCGCGTAACCCATGCCGGCGGCGACGCAGCCGACCGCGGCCAACGGCACCGCCCAGCGTGGCGAACGCTCGTAGAGCCGCAACACGAACCGGGTCAGCCGGTCCGGCTCCGGGGCTGGGTAGCCGTAGCCAGCCGGCGGGCTCGCCGGCCACCCGGCAGGACCAGTTCCACCGGCAGCGTCAGCTTCTGCCGGCACCGTGCGGACCGCCCCGGGGGCGGGCGTCGGCTGGTCGACCGGTCCGGGAGCGCTCGTCACGCGCTCACGGTACACCGGACACGCCGGCCAACGCGGCGGTGAGCGGGCCGGCCAGGTCACCGGCAATGGGCGGTGCCACCGCGCTCAGCCCCAGCCAGCCGGCGAGCCGGTACAGCTCGGCCGCGAGGGCGACGGCGGTCTCCCCCGGGTCGGCCCCGGGCTCGACCCACGCGGCCGGCACCAGCAGCACCCCGGCCTTGCGGTCGGCCTTCAGGTCGACCCGGGCGGTGAACCTGTCGCCCTGCAGAAACGGCAGCACGTAGTAGCCGTAAACCCGCTGCGGCGCCGGCACGTAGATCTCGATGCGGTAGGTGAAGTCGAAGAGCCGTTCGGTGCGGGCCCGCTCCCAGATCAGCGGGTCGAACGGGCTGACCAGCGTGTTGACTCGAACCCACCGGGGCAGTCGGGCGGACGCGTGCAGCCAGGCGGGCTGGCGCCAGCCCGCCACGCTGACCGGCACCAGCTCACCGGCCTCGACCAGCTCCGCGATGGCCTGGCGGGCACCGGCCAGCGGCAGTCGGAAGTAGTCGCGCAGCTCCGGCTCGGCGGCCACCCCGAGCGACCGCGCGGCGAGGGCCACCAGGCTGCGGTACGCCTCGGCGTCGGTCGGGGTGGGCTCGGCCAGCACGGCCGGCGGGAGCACCCGCTCGGGCAGGTCGTAGCGGCGGGCGAAGGAGGTGCTGCGCTCGGCGGCCGTCACCTCGCCGGCCCAGAACAGGAACTCCAGCGCCCGCTTCACCGCCGACCAGTTCCACCCCCAGTTGCCGGTCTCCCGGGGCGCGTCGTGCTCGATCTCGGCCGCGGTCAAGGGACCACGGGCAGCCACCTCGTCGCGCACCCAGGCGACCAGCTCCGGCTGCTCCTCGGCGATGCGCCGCATGCCGCCCCAGGACTCGCTGTGCGCGCGGGCCATGCGCCAGCGCAGCAGCGGGTGCAGCCCGACCGGGACCAGCGACGCCTCATGGCCCCAGTATTCGAACAGCTCGCGGGGTCGGCGGTAGGCGGCCTGGTCGAGCAGCGTGGTCGGGTACGGGCCGAGCCGGCTGTAGAGCGGCAGGTAGTGCGCGCGTTGCAGCACGTTTACCGAGTCCATCTGGATCAGCCCGACCCGGTCGAGGACCCGGCGCAGGTGCCGGCGGGTGGGCACGCCGGCCGGTGCCGGGTCGGCGAAGCCCTGGGCGGCGAGAGCCACCCGCCGGGCCTGGGCGAGCGAGAGTGATTCCGGTGCGGTCATCGTCGGCGACCTTAAATCATGGGTACGACGCCGGTGCGGGAAGCTGGACTCCGACCATCACGGGGCATAGAACGGTGCAATGCTGACGATCCGCCGCGAGGAGCCGGACGACGCCGACGCGGTCGCCCGGGTGCACGTGCACGGCTGGCAGGCGGGTTACGCCGGGTTCATGCCGGACGAGGTGCTGGGACGGCTCAACGTGGCGGCCTGGGCACAGCGCCGCCGTGACGTCGGCACCGCCGACCCGGAGCACCCGTTCACCACTCTGCTCGGCGAGGTGGACGGCCTGGTCGTCGGCTTCACCACGTTCGGGCCGTACCGCCGCAACCAGGACCGGGACGACCTGGACCCGGCCGTCGGCGAGGTGCTGGCGCTCTACGTCGAGCCGGCGTTCTGGGGTGACGGGACAGCCGCCGCGCTGTTCGCCGCCGCCCAGGCCGGGCTCGGCGAGCAGGGCTGGACCGGATACCGGCTGTGGGTGCTGGCGGACAACGTGCGGGCACGCCGGTTCTGCGAGCGGGCCGGATTGTCACCGGACGGTGAGCAGGCGACCTATCAGGTGCCGCTCGCCGGCGGGCGCGGGCCGGTCGGGTTGGCCGAGCTGCGGTACGCCGGACGCCTCGACGACTGACCCGTGCGGGGTCAGCCACCGGCGGATCGGCAGGAAGGCCAGCAGCGCGAGGCTGATCCAGACGTACGCGTTGCTGCCCAGGAAGCCGTCGACGCCGGTGAAGTCCTTCTCCCAGAACCACACGGTACGGCTGATCAGCAGCGCGTACCCGATGGTCGCGGCGGCCAGCAGGACCAGCCGACGGCGGCCGGCCGGCGCGGCCATCGCGTTGTCGACCAGCAGGATCAGCGCGGGCAGCAACCAGACCAGGTGGTGCACCCAGGTGACGGGGCTGACCAGGCACATCACCGCGCCGGTCAGCGCCAGACCGGTCGCCTCGTCGCCGGCCGCGACGGCGGCCCGGGACCGCCAGGCCCAGAGCGCCAGGGCGCCGAGCACGAGCAGCAGCCAGAGCAGGGTGCTCGGGTGCTGCGGGTCGAGCCGGGCGACCACCCCGCGCAGCGACTGGTTGGAGACGAAGGCCAGTTCGCCGACCCGGCCGGTGTTCCACAGCGCCTCGGTCCAGAACTCCCGCGACGCGTCCGGGAAGAGCGCCCCGGCCAGCAGGGTGACACCGGCGGCCACGCCGCTGGCGGTCAGCGCGGCCCGCCACCGCCCGGTGACCAGCAGATAGACGATGAAGATGCCCGGGGTCAGCTTGATCGCGGTGGCCACGCCGATGCCCACACCCGCCCACCGGTTGCCGGCCGGCAGCAGCCGCAGCAGGTCCACCGCCACCAGGAAGAGCAGCAGGGTGTTGACCTGGCCGAAGTTGACCGTCTCCCGCATCGGTTCGAAGGCGGCGGCCAGGCAGAGCGCCACGGCCAGAGCGAACCAGCGGGTCCACCCGGCCCGACGGGCGATCGGGTCGACCAGCCACCAGATCAGCACCGTCGTGGTGACCACGCTGGCCAGCACGCTCACCACGATCGCGGCCGTCCACGGCAGGTACGCCATCGGCAGCATGACCAGCGCGGCGAACGGCGGGTAGGTGAAGCCGTACTGGGTGCCCGGTTTGAGGTAGTCGTAGATTTCCCCGCCGTCGTGCACCCACCAGGTCAACGCGCCGTAGTAGACCTTCAGGTCGAAGAAGCCGTGCCGTACGGCCGCCACAGCGAGGAACGCGGTGACCGCCGCGGCGAGCACGACCACGCCCACGACCTGCGCGGTCGTCCTGTTGGCACCCTGCGCCACCGTCGCCTCCCTGGCCCTGCGTAGGCTTCCGTCCCATGGCTCTCGGGTACGTCCGCCCGGCGCGTCCCGAGGACGCCGGCGAGATCGCACGCATTCAACTCGCGACCTGGCGGGTCGCGTACCGTCGGATCCTGCCTCGGCACGTCCTCGACAACCTGGACGAGGCGTTCCTCGCCCGGCGGTGGAGCGCCGCGGTGCTGGAGCCGCCCTCGGCCGCGCACCGGGTGCTGGTCGCCGTCGAACAGGCCGAGCAATCGTATCTGGTGGGTTTCGCCGCCTCCGGCCCGGCCGACGCCGAGGCGCTGGCTCCGGGCGAGCCGGAAGAGGCGCTGGGCCCGGACGTGGCGGCGGTGACCGACCTGCTGGTCGAGCCGCGCTGGGGTCGACGTGGGCACGGCAGCCGGCTGCTCGCCGCCTCCGTCGACCTGTGGCGGGAGGACGGTCTGAGCCGGGCGGTGGCCTGGGCGTTCGAGGGTGACGAGGCGACCCGCAAGTTCCTCGCCAGCACCGGGTGGGAGGCCGACGGCGCGGCCCGCGCGCTGGACGTCGAGGACATGCTGGTGCCGCAGGTACGCCTGCACGTCGGCGTCCCGGCCGAGCGGGAGGACGACCAGCCCGCCGACTGACGCGGCGCGCCCGCCGGATCTACCGGCCCGATGTCGGACCGTTCGCCTACGGTCGGGCTCATGAGGGCAGCGAGCGCGTCAGTGACGGCGCCGACAGACGACGGCCGGCTGGAGGAGCACCGGGTCGAGCTGACCGGCTACTGCTACCGGATGCTCGGCTCGCTGTTCGACGCCGAGGACGCGGTGCAGGAGACCCTGCTGCGCGCCTGGCGTGGGTGGGAGGGCTTCGACGGCCGGTCCAGCCCGCGCACCTGGCTCTACCGCATCGCCACGAACGTCTGCCTGGACCATCTGCGCGGCCGCAACCGGCGCGCCCTGCCGACGGACTTCGGCGACCCGTCACCGCCGGTGGCGGCGGCCCTGGGTGATCCGGAGGCCGGCTGGGTGGGGCCGGCACCGGACGCGGCGGTGCTGCCGACGGCGGATCCGGCGGAGCTGGCGCTGCTACGGGATTCGGTACGGTTGGCGTTCGTCGCCGCGCTCCAGCACCTGCCGGCCCGCCAGCGTGTGGTGCTGATCCTGCGCGACGTGCTGCGGTGGCACGCCGACGAGGTCGCCGGCCTGCTCGACAGCAGCGTGCCGGCCGTCAACAGTGCGCTGCAACGTGCCCGCGCGACGCTGGCCGATCGGGCGGCAACGGCCGACGCGGCGAGCACGCCTGTGTTGGACGAGGAGCAACGCGATCTGCTGGCCCGCTACGTGCGGGTCTTCGAGCGCTACGACATCGACGCCCTCGTGGGTCTGCTGCGCGCCGACGCCATCCAGAGCATGCCGCCGTACCGGATGTGGCTGCGCGGCGCGGCCGACATCGGTCGCTGGATGGTCGGCCCGGGGGCGGGCTGCCGTGGCTCCCGGCTCCTGTCGGTGTCGGCCAACGGCGGGCCGGCGTTCGCCCAGTACCGGCCCGACCCGGCCGGTGGGCACCTACCGTTCGCCATTCAGTTCATCGAGGTCGCCGGCGGCCGGATCACGCGGGTCACGTCCATGTTGGATCCGGCGCTCTTCGCCCGCTTCGGCCTGCCCGACCGGCTGCCCTGACCACCACCGATGAGTTCGGCGCCGGCCCTGGTCTACCCGAAGGCCGACCACACGCCAGCGACCTACACGGTGCTCAACTTCCCGGTCGACGACGTGGACCGGGCAGTCGACGAGCTGACCACGCGCGGGGTGCGCTTCGCCCGCTACGACGGGATGCCGCAGGACGACAAGGGGATCATGCGTGGGCAGGGGCCCGCGATCGCCTGGTTCACCGACCCGGCCGGCAACATCCTGTCCGTCCTGGAGCAGTAACCGGGGCGCGATCAGTCGAGCAGGGCGTCCAGGCCGACGGTGAGGCCGGGGTGGTTGCGCACCGCGCGGACGGCCAGCAGCACACCGGGCATGAAGGACACCCGGTCGTACGAGTCGTGCCGGATGGTCAGCGTCTCGCCGGTGGTGCCGAAGAGCACCTCCTGGTGGGCGACGAGGCCGGTGGCACGGACGGCGTGCACGCGTACCCCGTCGATGTCGGCGCCCCGCGCGCCCGGCACCTCGTCCCGGGTGGCGTCCGGCACCGGGCCGAGGCCGGCCTCGGCGCGGGCCTGGGCGATCTGCCGGGCGGTGTGCGTGGCGGTGCCACTCGGCGCGTCCAGCTTGCGCGGGTGGTGCTGCTCGATGATCTCGACGGACTCGAAGTGCCGGGCGGCCCGCGCCGCGAACTGCATCATCAGCACCGCGCCGATGCCGAAGTTGGGTGCGATCACGGCGTTGACGCCGGGCTTGCCGGCCAGCCAGCCGCGTACCTGTTCCAGGCGCTGCTCGGTGAAGCCGGTGGTGCCGACCACCGCACTGATGCCGTGCTCGACACACCACCGCAGGTTGTCCATGACGACGTCGGGCGTAGTGAAGTCGACGACCACCTCGGCGCCGGCGGCCGAGACCGCGGACAGGTCGTCACCCTGGTCGACCGCTGCCACCAGGTCAAGATCGTCGGCGGTGTCGACCGCCTTGCAGACCTCGATGCCCATCCGGCCCCGAGCGCCGAGCACACCGACTCGCAGCGGCTCGTTCGGGTTTCTCTCCTGCGCGTCCGTCACGGGCCACAACCTACCAATCGGGACGTGCGCCTCCCGCCGGACGGGGTCCACACCCACCATCCGGGAGCACGCCTGCCCGACAGCGCCATCACGCGCTCACGCGACGGCGACAGCCCTCAGGCGGAGAAGTCGCTCTTGCCGAACGGGCCGACCACGGCCAGCGACATCGGCCGGCTCAGCAGTTCCGCGGCGAGCGCGTTGACGTCCGCCACGGTGACCTCGTCGACCCGACGGAGCAGCTCGTCCACCGGCATCAGGTCGCCGTAGAGCAGCTCACCCTTGGCCAGGCGGCTCATCCGGGAACCGGTGTCCTCCAAGCCGAGCACGAACGAGCCCTTGCTCATCCCCTTGCCCCGGGCCACCTCGGCCTCGGTCAACCCGTCGGCGGCGACCCGGGCCAACTCGGCGCGGGTCAGGGCGAGCACCTCGTCCACCTTGCCCGGCGCGCAGCCGGCGTAGACGGCGAACAGGCCACTGTCGGCGTACTGGCTGGCGTAGGAGTAGACCGAGTACGCCAGGCCGCGCTGCTCGCGGATCTCCTGGAACAGGCGGCTGGACATGCCACCGCCGAGCACGTTGTTGAGCACCCCGAGGGCGAAGCGCCGATCGTCGATGCGGTCGATGCCGGGGCAGCCGAGGATGACGTGCGCCTGCTCGGTCTCCTTCGGCTCGACAAGCGTGGTGGCCGGCTTGGTGCGTACCGTCGGGGTGGCCGCGCGGTGCGACGCCGGGGCCGCCGGGTCGCTGTCCAGCGGGGTGCCGCGTATCGCCTGGCGGACCAGCTTGACCACCGTGGCGTGGTCGAGGTTGCCGGCGGCGGCGATGACGATCTGCGGCGCCGTGTACCGCCCCCGGTAGAAGCTCTGGATCTGCCGGCGGGTCATCGGCGTGACGGTCGCCTCGGTGCCGGAGATCAGCCGGCCCAGCGGGTGGTCGCCGTAGACGGCGCGGGCGAAGAGGTCGTGCACCTCGTCACCGGGCTCGTCGTCGTGCATGGCGATCTCCTCCAGGATCACGCCACGCTCGGTCTCCACGTCGGCCGGCTCCAGCAGCGAGTCGGCGACCAGGTCGCACATCACGTCGATCGCCAGCGGCAGGTCCTCGTCCAGCACGCGGGCGTAGTAGCAGGTGTATTCCTTCGTCGTGAAGGCGTTGGTCTCGCCACCCACCGCCTCGATCTGCGACGAGATCTCCAGCGCGGTGCGCTTGTGGGTGCCCTTGAAGAGCAGGTGCTCCAGGAAGTGCGCGGCACCGGCCTGGGGACGGGTCTCGTCCCGCGAGCCCACCGCCACCCAGATCCCGAAGGAGACGCTGCGCATCGCGGGAATCGCCTCGGTGAGCACACGAAGGCCGCTGGGCAGCACGGTACGTCGTACCGTGCCGCCCAGCGGGTCGTCGCTGAGCGTCCGGGTCACCGCCCGGGCGGTGCCGCCGGAGCGGCCCGCCCCGGTGTCCCGAGACGGGGCCACCCCCCGTCGATCCGGTGGAAACGGCGCACTGAAGGCCCGACTCACGTGGTGCTCCCGGTTCGACGAGGGGTGGGTGATGCGATGTGCGGAGGTCAGCTGTGCCGGGTCCGGCGGCGCGGACGCTCGCCGCCCTCGCCACCCTCGCCGCCGCCGTTGCCGCCGCCCTCGCCACGGTCACCGCGCTCCGGGCCACGGCCGCCCCGGTCGCCGCCACGCTCGCGGTCGCCCCGGTCACGCGGACCACGGTCGCCCCGGTCACGGCTGGCCGGCCGGTCGCCACCGGCGGCCTCGCCAGCGGCCGGCGCCTCGGCACCCTCCGGGCGGACCTTGTCCAGGTAGATCTTGCCGCGGGCGTCGATGTCCGCGATCTCGACCTCGACCCGGTCGCCGACGTTGAGGAAGTCCTCAACACGCTCGACCCGCTTGCCGTCGCCCACCTTGGAGATGTGCAGCAGACCGTCGCGGCCCGGCAGCAGCGAGATGAACGCGCCGAACGCGGCGGTCTTGACCACCGTGCCGAGGAACCGCTCGCCCTGCTTCGGCAGCGTCGGGTTGGCGATCCCGTTGATCCGGTCGACGGCCGCCTGGGCCGACGGGCCGTTGGTGGCGCCGACGTAGATCGTGCCGTCGTCCTCGATGGAGATCTCGGCGCCGGTCTCGTCCTGGATCGCGTTGATGGTCTGCCCCTTCGGGCCGATCACCATGCCGATCTTGTCCACCGGGATCTTGACGGTGGTGACCCGCGGCGCGTAGTCGGACATCTCGGCCGGAGCCTCGATCGCCGCCTTCATCACGCCGAGGATGATCTGCCGGGCCTCGTTGGCCTGCTGCAGCGCGGCGGCCAGCACGTCCGACGGGATGCCGTTGAGCTTGGTGTCGAGCTGGAGCGCGGTGACGAACTCCGGCGTGCCGGCGACCTTGAAGTCCATGTCACCGAACGCGTCCTCGGCACCGAGGATGTCGGTCAGCGTCACGTACTGGGTCTTGCCGTCCACCTCGTCGGAGATGAGCCCCATCGCGATGCCGGCGACCGGCGCCTTCAGCGGCACACCCGCGGAGAGCAGGCCCAGCGTCGACGCGCAGACCGAACCCATCGAGGTGGAGCCGTTGGAGCCGAGCGCCTCGGAGACCTGCCGGATGGCGTACGGGAACTCCTCGCGCGACGGCAGCACCGGGATCAGTGCCCGCTCGGCGAGCGCGCCGTGGCCGATCTCGCGCCGCTTCGGCGAGCCGACCCGGCCGGTCTCACCGGTCGAGTACGGCGGGAAGTTGTAGTTGTGCATGTAGCGCTTGCGGTTCTCGGGGGACAGCGTGTCCACCATCTGCTCCATGCGGAGCATGTTCAGCGTGGTGACGCCCAGGATCTGGGTCTCGCCCCGCTCGAACAGCGCCGAGCCGTGCACCCGGGGCAGCACGCCGACCTCGGCGGTCAGCGCCCGGATGTCGCGCGGGCCACGCCCGTCCATGCGGACCTGCTCGCGCAGCACGCGGTTGCGCACCTCGGACTTGGTCAGCGACCGGAAGGCGGCGCTGAGCTCCTTCTCCCGACCCTCGAACCGAGCGCCCAACTCCTCGGCGACCCGGGCCTTGACCCGGTCCAGGGCCTCCTCGCGGTCGGCCTTGCCGGCGATGGTGATCGCCTCGGCGACCTCGCCGCGGGCCAGCTCGGAGACGGCGTCGTACACGTCGTCCTGGTAGTCCAGGAAGACCGGGAACTCGGTGACCGGCTTGGCGGCGACCTCGGCCAGCTCGCTCTGCGCGCGGCACAGCTCACGGATCGCCGGCTTCGCGGCTTCCAGGCCACTGGCCACGACCTCCTCGGTCGGGGCGGTGGCACCGGCCGAGATCAGGGCGACGGCGTTCGGCGTGGCCTCGGCCTCGACCATCATGATCGCGACGTCGCCGTCCTCCAGCGTGCGGCCCGCCACGACCATGTCGAAGGTGGCGCGAGCCAGCTCCTCCAGGGTCGGGAAGGCGACCCACTGGCCGTCGATGTGCGCGACCCGGGTGGCACCGATCGGGCCGGAGAACGGCAGGCCGGACAGCTTGGTCGACATCGAGGCGGCGTTGATCGCCACGACGTCGTACGGGTGCTGCGGGTCGAGCGCGAGGATGGTCTCGACGACCTGGACCTCGTTGCGCAGGCCCTTGACGAAGGACGGGCGCAGCGGCCGGTCGATCAGCCGGCAGGTGAGGATCGCGTCCTCGCTGGGCCGACCCTCACGGCGGAAGAACGAGCCGGGGATGCGGCCCGCGGCGTACATCCGCTCCTCGACGTCGACGGTCAGCGGGAAGAAGTCGAACTGCTCCTTCGGGTGCTTACCGGCGGTCGTGGCGGAGAGAACCACCGTCTCGCCCAGCTGGGCGATGACGGAACCGGCGGCCTGGCGAGCCAGCCGGCCGGTGGAGAAGGTGATCTCACGGGTGCCGAAGGACCCGTTGTCGATCACGGCGGTGCGGGATTCGGTGCCGAGTTTGGTCTCGGTCATGTGCTGTCGTGCTCCTTCGCGTCGTGGGCCCACGACATCGGGGAGCTGCTCAGCCGGCCGGTCTTCGATCGAAGCGCCCGGGTGGCCGGCATGATGCCGGGTTCCCGGGGGCCACTACCGGAGACCGGTACGCTGACCGGCTCCCTCTCGGGTGGTCGCGCGGCCCGTGTTTGTTCAGGTGGGACGCGGTACGGGGGAGCGGCCGGTCGGCCACTCCCCCGTCACGTCACCGGCGCAGGCCGAGCCGCTCGATGAGCGACCGGTAGCGGGCAATGTCCTTCTTCTGGACGTAGTTGAGCAGCCGACGGCGACGGCCGACCAGCAGCAGCAGCCCACGGCGGCTGTGGTGGTCGTGCTTGTGCACCTTCAGGTGCTCGGTCAGCTCGGCGATCCGCTTGGTGAGGACCGCGACCTGGACCTCCGGCGAACCGGTGTCGCCCTCGGCGGTCGCGTACTCCGCGCGGATGCTGGCCTTGGCTTCCTGGTCGAGCGCCATGTTCTCCCTGTTTCGATGGGTTGATCAAGTAGGTGTCCGTCGTCCCGATGAACCGGGAACGGACCGGTACCTCGCACCCGCGGCGTCGTGCAGGCACGCGAGGCCCCACGCCGGTCACCCGACGTCCGGGCAAGACTACCAGCAACCAGCGGAAGCGCCCGGTGAAGGGCTCGGCAGGAGCGGCGCGAACACCGCGACGATCAGCTCAGAGCGCGCCGAGTGCGTGCGACGTCCTGTTCGATCTGGGCGATCAACGGTTCGACCGAGTCGTACCGGACCTGACCGCGCAGGTGTGCCACGAAGTCCAGCGCCAGCCGCTCACCGTAGAGGTCGCCGTCGAAGTCCAGCGCGTACGCCTCCACCCGCCGCTCCCGGCCGGAGAAGGTCGGGTTGGTGCCCACCGACACCGCCGCCATCAGCGGCTCGTGCTGCCCTCGGCGGATCATCCGGGCGGCGTACACCCCGTCGGCGGGCACCGCCGCGTACCGGTGGCAGAGCAGGTTCGCCGTGGGGAAGCCCAGCACCCGGCCGCGCTGGTCGCCGCGCACCACCACGCCCTCCACCCGATGCGGGCGGCCCAGCGCGGCCGCCGCGGCGCCCACGTCACCCGCGTCGACGCAGGAGCGGATGTACGTGGAGGAGAAGACCGTGCCGTCCTGGGCGACCAGCGGGCCGCCCTCCACCCCGAAGCCGAAGGTCTGCCCCAGCCGCTCCAGCAGTGCCACGTCGCCGGCCGCCCGGTGCCCGAAACGGAAGTTGCTGCCCACCACCACCAGCGCCGCGTGCAGGTGCTCGACCAGGATGTCGTGCACGAACTGCTCGGCCGGCAGCCGGGAGAACTCCGCGGTGAACGGCACCACGCAGAGCACGTCCACGCCGAGCGCCTCGACCAACTCCGCCTTGCGGGCCGGTTCGGTGAGCACCGCCGGGTGGGAGCCGGGCCGGACCACCTCGGCCGGGTGCGGGTCGAACGTGACGACCACCGACTGCACGCCCAACTCCCGGGCCCGCGCCACGGCGTGCCCGATCGTCGCCTGGTGCCCCTTGTGCACGCCGTCGAAGACACCGATGGTGACGACCGAGCGCCCCCAACCACCGGGTGCCGCGTCGTACCCCCGCCACCGCTGCATGCCGTTCCTCCCCTGCTGTCCCGCCGTCCGGCGGGTCGACACCGCCGACCGGGGCCGGCGAACCTGCCTCCCGGTCTCAGGCCGGGGCGAGCACGATCTCCGCGCGGGCTCGCCCGTCCCGCTCGCTGACGATAGCGATCAGGCCGCCGGTCGGTCCGAACACGGCGTACGGGCCGGTGAGGCCGGCCGGGTCCAGCGGCCCTCCGTGGGCGAGCACCCGCGCCTCGTCGGGCGTCGCCTCCCGCCGGGGGAAGAACCGGTCGGCCGCCGCGTCCAGCGGCAGGTTCACCACGTCCGGGGAGCGCTGCTCCAGCTCGTCGAGGGTCGCCGCCTCGGCGAGGGTGAAGCCGCCCACCGCGGTGCGGCGCAGCGCGGTGAGATGCCCACCGACGGAGAGCGCCAGGCCCGCGTCCCGGGCGATGGCCCGGATGTACGTCCCCGACGAGCAGGTCACGTCGACGTCAACGTCCACGACGTCCGGCTCGGTGCGGCGGATCGCCAGCACCTCCAGCCGGGAGATGGTGACCCGCCGCGCGGGCAGCTCGACGCTCTCCCCGTCACGGACCCGCTTGTACGCCCGCTGCCCGTCGATCTTGATGGCGCTGACGGCGCTCGGCACCTGGTCGACCTCGCCCGCCAGTGCTGCCAGCGCCGACCGGATCGCGTCGTCGGTGACCTGGCCGGCCGGCGTGGTGGCGATCACGTCACCCTCGGCGTCGTCGGTGACGGTGGCCTGGCCGAGCCGGATGGTGCCGGTGTAGCTCTTGCCGGCGCCGATCACGTAGGTCAGCAGCCGGGTGGCCCGGCCGACGCCGATGATCAGCACACCGGTGGCCATCGGGTCGAGGGTGCCGCCGTGCCCGACCCGCCGGGTCTTCGCCAGCCGGCGGATCCGCGCCACCACGTCGTGCGACGTCATGCCGCCGGGCTTGTCGACCACGATCAGACCATCGGTGCTCACGTCGGCCAAGCCTGCCAGACGCAGGCGTCGGTCAGCGGACGGCCCCGACCACCGCCCAACGGCCGTCGCGCATTCGCAGCAGCAGAGCGACCAGGCGGATCACCACGGACAGGGTGAGCCCGGCCCAGATGCCGCCCAGCCCGAGATCGAGCCCGTAGGCCAGCCAGATGGCCGGCAGGAAGCCGCCGAGCGTCGCCACGATGGTGAGGTTGCGCAGGTACCGCACGTCGCCAGCGCCGATCAGCACGCCGTCGAGGGCGAACACCACCCCGGCCAGCGGCAGCATCCCGACGAACCACGGCCAGGCCACCATGGCCTGCTCGCGTACCTGCGCATCGGAGCTGAACCACGACGGCACGACGCCGGCGCCGGCGGCGATGAGCAGCGCGAACGCGACGCCGCAGATGCCGCCGAGCAGCCCGATCCGGCGGGCCAGCGCCCGCGCGCCCGCGTCGTCGTCGGCGCCGAGCGCGGCGCCGACCAGGGACTGCGCGGCGATGGCCAGCGCGTCGAGCACCAGCGCGGTGAAGAACCAGAGTTGCAGGGCGATCTGGTGCGCGCCGACGGCGGCGGCGCCGAAGCGGGCGGCGACCGCGGTCGCCGAGAGGAAGCTGGCCTGGAACGCCACGCCCCGGATCAGCAGGTCCCGGCTGAGCACCAACTGCTGGCGGATCACTCGGGGCCGGGGGCGCAGCGACACCCGCTCGGAGACCAGTGCCACCGCGAAGAGCACCCCGCAGAGCGTCTGCGCGACGACGTTGGCGATCGCCGATCCGATCAGGCCCAGCCCGACGGGGTAGACCAGCAGCGGGCAGAGCAGCGCGGAGAGCAGGTTGGGCCCGAGCACGAAGATCAGCGGGCGGCGAGTGTCCTGCACACCGCGCAGCCAGCCGTTGCCGGCGGCGGCGAGCAGCAGGCCGGGAGCGCCCAGGGCCGCGATCCGCAGCCAGTGCGCGGCGGCGTCGGCCACCTCGCCACCACCGCCGGCGAGGGTACGCGCGAGTGCGCCCCCGCCGAACTGCATGCCGACCGCGATCAGCAGCCCGACACCGAGCGCCAGCCAGGACGACTGGACGCCCTCGGCCACGGCCGCCGCCCGGTCGCCGGCGCCGAAGCGGCGGGCCGAACGGCCGGTGGTGCCGTAGGCGACCACGGTGCCGACCCACGCGGTGAGCGTCATCACGGTGCCGCCGACGGCGAGCGCGGCGAGCGGCACCCGGCCGAGGTGCCCGACCACGGCCGTGTCGACGAGCACGTAGAGCGGCTCGGCGGCGAGCACGACGAGGGCCGGCAGTGCGAGTGCGGCGATCCGGCGCGGCGAGGCTGGCCCGTTGGTGGCCGTCGGGGTGCCGGTGGTGGCTTGTTGGCTCATCGCCGCCGATCCTGGCACGACCACTGTAAGGAGTACAAGAGCAGTGGGCGCTTACAAATCTCTCACTCAATGGGAACAGCGAGGAGAGCCAGTCCGCCGAAGTCGCCTGCCAGGGCACCCACTTGCGGCGGTCACTACCCTGATCGGGACTCCCACGCATGTGGTTCACATTTTTGACACCGATAGGGCTTACAGTGAGCAACGGTTACCCCCCGTACGAAGGGCAGCAGCCAGACCCCAACGTCACACCCTGGAGCGGGCCGCCAGCCCCGCAGCAGGGCGGCTACCCCCCCTACGAGCAGCCACCGGCGGCCCCGCAGTACGGCGCCCCGGCGCCACAGTATGGAGCCCCGGCGCCACAGTATGGAGCCCCGGCGCCACAGTACGGGGCCCCGATGCCCCCGTACGGAGCCCCCGTTCCGCCGCCGAAGAAGTCGAACAAGGGCCTGATCATCGGGCTCGTCGCCGGCGCGGTGGTCCTCGTGCTCGCCATCTGCGGCGCCGGCGTCGGGCTCGTGCTCGCCTTTGACGACGACGAGCCCGGCGCGACCGCATCCGCAGGCCCGAACCCCACCCCCGGCACCGACACGGGCAGCACGCCGGACGCGGCGGCCTCCCCCACGCCCGCCCAGTCGGACCAGCCGAACGACAACAACTCGATGACGGCCCGCTTCTCCAGCGACCTGTCGAACGTCTGCGAGGGCAGCCAGATCCTGAACGCGGCCCCCTACAGCGGACCGGCCGGCGCCAAGGCGTACACGTTCTCGAACAACCCTGACCGGCCGACGTTCTGGTCGTCGAAGTTCGTCGGCTCGAGCAAGCCCTACTACGCCAAGAGCGATGAGTACGAGAAGGTGTCGGTGGTCGGCTGCCTGAAGTTCGAGGAAGGCAGCCAGGGCACGCCGAAGAAGTGCCAGTACAAGGACAGCGCCCAGAAGCAGGTCACCGTCGACTACGTCTCGTCGCGCTACACCCTGACCTTCTACGCGGCCAAGACTGCCGAGAAGATCGGCGACGGCGGCACCGTGACCGGCCCGGCGAACCGGTGCCCGAGCATCATCTCGTACGACAAGTCCACGATGAAGGCGTACGCGGCGCCGGACTCCGGAACCATCGAGGCCGCCCTGGACAAGTTCCTGTCCTGAGCGGCTTCTGCGGGCGGCCGGGGAGGGCGGGAGACCGGCCGCCCCGGCCGTCTTTTCGGCCGGTCATCGGGCGGGTCGGTGCTTCTGGCCCGAGGGGACAGTCACCTCGGCGGAGTTGCTGAGGACGGCGCCGATCATGAGCGGCAACCGGGTTGGGGCATCAAACCGGACAGGCGGTGACGTTGTCGACGCGTCGCGTCGACGGCGTCACCGCCTGGCGCCTCGGGTCACTGACGCGTGTCCATCGAGGTCTGGAGTGCGCGGCGAGCCTGCTCGCGGGCGTCGTCGGTGGTTTCCGGCTTGGGCTTCTTCGGCATGGTGGCGCTCCTTCCAGGGTGCGAGCCGCCGACAACGGCAGCCCTCACGGGCGGTCTTACTGCGCGCCCCACGGCGGTCCGGGGTTACCGGAGCAGCCGGCTGGGCAGCGTGAGCCCGGGTCGGTGCGACCCTGGAGGAAGGCAGCGCGAGGTGTGGCACCACCACCCACGACCTGCACCGCAGCGCGCTGCCGGTCGCCTCCCAAGTTATCGTTCAGGTCCACATGCTGCTTACGGTTCCCATCATCTGGGCACCCGCCGACCCGGTTCAGCGGGCCAGGAAGTGCCACCCTAGCCACCACCAGAAACCGAACAGACCGATACGGCCCACCGGCACCGGGCCGACCTCGTAGCGCATCACGTACGCGCAGACCTCACCCAGGGTGGGGATCCGGGAACCCTCCCGCCGGGCCAGCCACTCGACCACGGCGAAGAGCGCCAGCGAGACGAGGAAACCACCGATAGCGAACGCCCGCATCATCGCCGCACCAGCCCCCAGAACGCCGCCAGCCAGGCGAACCAGGCTGCCGAACGGGTCAGACTGTCCTCCAGCAGCGGGTCGGCCAGCCGGGAGAAGGTGGGAAAGTCGTCACCGACGGCCATGACGAAGGTAGCGCCCTCGAAGACGCCGAAGACCACCACCGGCAACGCCCACCAGGCCGCTCCCGCACCCAACCGGCGCGGCGCCGGCCGGCGCGGCACGCGGTTGCTCAGACCGAGCCAGATCAGCACCCCGCCGGTGCCGAGCGTGTAAAGATTGGCCTCGGTCGAGAACGACGCGAACCGCCCACCGACGAGCGACAGGCAGACGAGAACCGGGACGGAGACGGCAGGCCGGTCCCAGACTCGGGGGGCCTCCATGGTGAGGTCGTGCGGCTGTTCCATCCCGCAATTCTTCCCGGTCATACGGAGTGTCGGAAGACCAACACCCCCCGGAGCTGACCCTGATCTTCGCAGTCAGGCGGCGGTGTCGATCAGGGCCGCGCCCAGCTCGCCGCGGATCGCCTCGACCACCTGCTCGACGGAGCCCCGGCCGGTGAACCCGGCCGCGAAGCGGTGCCCGCCCCCGCCCAGCGCGACCGCCACCCGGCTGACGTCGACCGCGCCCTTGCTGCGCATCGACACGGCCCAGTCGCCGGATGCGGTCTCCTTCAGCACGCAGCTCACGTCCGCCTCAGCGGTGCAGCGCACCGAGTCGATCAGCGCCTCCAGCACGTACGGCCGCTGCTCGTGGCGGGCCAGGTCGTCCAGGGTGGCGAAGGTCCACACCAGCCCTCGTCCGTCGGCCGCCGCCGGCTCCAGCCGGGCCCTGCCGAGCACCTCGCCGAAGAGCCGGACCGCCCCGAAGGGCCGGGTGTCGAAGACCCGCCGGGAGATGTCCCCGGGCGAGATGCCGGTGGCCAGCAGGCGGGCGGCCAACTGGTGCACCGCCGGGGTCGTCGCCTCGAACCGGAACGAGCCGGTGTCCGTGGTCAGCGCCACGTACAGGCACTCGGCGACGGCCCGGTCCAGCGGTACGCCGAGCCGGGCCAACAACTGCTCGGCGACCACCGACGTCGCCGCGGCCCTGGCGTCGATCAGGTTGACCGTGCCGAAGCCGGGGTTGGAGGCGTGGTGGTCGAGCACCAGCGACGAACCCGCCGCCGACAGCCGCCCGGCCAGCTCGCCGAGGCGCGACTCGCTCGCCGCGTCGAAGCAGATCACCAGATCCGGATCCGGGTCCGCGGCGCTCGCCGGGACCAGCAGATCCAGGCCGGGCAGACCCCGGAACGGCTCGGGCACCTCCGGCGGCCCGGGGAAGGTCGCCTGCAACAGGTGTACGCCGAACCGGCGCAGACCCAGACCGAAGCCGAGCATGCTGCCCAGCGCGTCGCCGTCCGGGTTGATGTGACAGATCAGCAGCACCCGGCCGGTCGGCGGGAGGGCACGGATCAGCGCCTCGGCCGCGGCCCAGTCCGCCTCGGCGGGGCCGGCGCCGATCGCGGTGGCGAGCTGGGTGCCGGCGCTGCCGGTCACCGCGCTTCCCCACCCCGGGGGTTGTCCGCGACCTCGTCGGCCTCGTCGGCCTCATCAGCCTCGTCGTCGTCCTCGTCGTCGACCCGGTACGGCTGCGCCTCGCCCGCGTACTTCGCCTGGGCGGCGAGGCGCTGCACCTCGGCGTCGGCGTTACGGGCGGCGGCGAGCAGGTCGTCGATGTGCTTGACCTGGTCCTGTACGTCGTCGAGGACGAAGGTGAGCGTCGGCGAGTGCCGCAGCCCGAGGGCCTTGCCGACGGTGCTGCGCAGCATCCCCTTGGCGCTCTCCAGCGCCGCCGCCGTGTCCGCCTGGGCCACCGCGTCACCGAGCACCGTGTAGAAGACCGTCGCGTCGCGCAGATCCGCGGTGATCCGGGCGTCGGTGATGGTGATCATGCCGAGCCGCGGGTCCTTGATCTGGCTCCGCACCACCGACGCGACCAGCTCGCGCACCCGTTCCGCGTGCCGGCGTACCTTGGCCGGATCAGACATCTCGCCACCTCCACGGCGTCCTGCTCCCGGCCGCCGACGACCGTGGGGCCGCCGGCCGACCGGCCAACATCTCGAACACTACCTTCGTGGCCCGCACCGGTCGCCCGGCACCGTCGGCACCCTGGTCAGTCGTCGTCCACGCCGTACAGCCGGCGCCGGACCGACAGCAGCTCGACCTCCGGGCGAGCGGCCACCAGGTGCTCGCAGGAGTCGAGCACCTCGCGGACGTGCACCGCCTCGGCGGCCACCACGGCCACCGCTATCTGCGCCCGACCGTGCAGGTCGTGCGCACCCACCTCGGCGGCCGAAACCTCGAAGCGGCGCAGTGCCGCCACGATCGGCCGTACATATGATCTCTTGGCTTTGAGCGACCGGGAGTCGCCCGGCAGCAGCAGGTCGAAGACCGCGGTTCCGGTGAACATCGCTCCGGACGATACCGGTAACCCACCCCGCATGATCAAGGGGTTTACGCCGGTCGGCGTAAACCCCTTGATCAGCGTGTCACTGCCGGATCAGGCGCGAACCTTCTCCCGCATCTCGAAGGTCTCGATGACGTCGCCGACCTGGACGTTGTTGTAACCACCCAGGGTCAGACCACACTCGAAGCCCTCGCGGACCTCGGTGGCGTCGTCCTTGAACCGCTTGAGCGAGGTGATCGTGAGGTTGTCCGCCACGACCGTCCCGTCCCGAAGCAGCCGAGCCTTCGCGTTGCGTCGGATGATGCCCGACCGGACGATACAACCGGAGATGTTGCCGATCTTGGACGAGCGGAAGACGTCGCGGATCTCCGCGCTGCCCAGCTCGGCCTCCTCGTACTCCGGCTTGAGCAGGCCCTTGAGCGCTGCCTCGATCTCCTCGATGGCCTGGTAGATGACGGTGTAGTACCGGATCTCCACGCCCTCGCGGTCGGCCATCTCACGGACCTTGTTCGAGGCCCGCACGTTGAAGCCGATGATCGTGACCGGCTCGGACGAGGCACTCGCGAGCATGACGTTGCTCTCGGTGATCGCGCCGACGCCCCGGTCGAGGACCTTGAGCTGGACCTCCTCGGGGATGTCGAGGTTGAACAGCGCGTCCTCCAGGGCCTCCACCGAACCGGAGACATCGCCCTTGAGGATGAGGTTGAGCGAGGTCTTCTCGCCCTCCTTGAGCTGCTCCATGAGCGTCTCGAGGGTGGCCCGACCACGGGAGTTGGCGAAGGACGCCGCCCGCCGCCGTGCCTGCCGCTGCTCGGCGATCTGCCGCACCGTGCGGTCGTCCGCCGCGGCGAGGAACGTGTCTCCCGCGCCGGGCGGCGCGGTCAGACCCAGCACCATGACCGGACGCGCCGGCCCAGCCTCGGAGAGCTGGTTGCCGTTCTCGTCGAGCATGGCCCGGACCCGGCCGTGCGCCCCACCGGCGACGATCGAGTCGCCCGCCCGCAGGGTGCCCTTCTGCACCAGCACCGTCGCCACCGCACCGCGGCCCTTGTCCAGGTGCGCCTCGATGGCCACACCCTGCGCCGGCCCGTCGATCGGAGCGGTCAGCTCCAGCGACGCGTCGGCGGTCAGCAGGACGGCCTCGAGCAGCTCCTCGATGCCGATGCCCGGCTTGGCTGCCACGTTGACGAACATGGTCTCGCCGCCGTACTCCTCGGCGACCAGGCCGTACTCGGTCAGCTGCTGGCGAACCTTGTCCGGGTTGGCCTCCGGCTTGTCGACCTTGTTGACCGCGACCACGATCGGCACGTCGGCCGCCTTGGCGTGGTTCAACGCCTCGATGGTCTGCGGCATCACACCGTCGTCGGCCGCGACGACCAGGATCACGATGTCCGTGACCTGGGCGCCACGAGCACGCATGGCGGTGAACGCCTCGTGACCCGGGGTGTCGATGAAGGTGACCGCCCGGTCCTCGCCCTCGTGCGGGACGTGGACCTGGTAGGCACCGATGTGCTGGGTGATGCCACCCGCCTCACCGGCCACGACGTTCGCCTTACGGATGGCGTCGAGCAGCTTGGTCTTACCGTGGTCGACGTGACCCATGACGGTCACCACCGGCGCACGGCTGACCAGACGCTCCTCGGCCACCTCCGCGTCGAGGTCGATGTTGAACTGCGCGAGCAGCTCGCGGTCCTCGTCCTCCGGGCTGACGATCTGGATGTCGAAGCCCAGGTGCTCACCCAGCAGGTGCAGGGTGTCGTCAGAACAGGACTGGGTCGCGGTCACCATCTCGCCCAGGTTGAACATCTCCTGGACCAGCGAACCCGGGTTGGCGTTGATCTTGTCCGCGAAGTCGGACAGCGAGGCGCCACGGGAGAGCCGGACGACCTGACCCTGACCCCGGGGAGCACCCGAGCTCATGGTCGGAGCCGACAGGTTGTCGAACTCCTGTCTGCGCTGCTTCTTGGACTTGCGACCGCGCGTCGGCCGACCACCCGGACGCCCGAAGGCACCCGCGGCGCCGCCGCCACGGCCACGACCGCCCGCACCCGGACGACCGCCGCCACCGGCCGGACCACCCGGACGGAAACCGCCACCGGGAGCACCCGCACCGCCGCCGGGACCGCCACGGTAGCCACCGCCACCGCCGGCACCCGCGCCGCCACCAGGGCCGCCGCGGTAACCGCCGCCACCGGCGCCACCGCCGCCACCGCCGGGACCGCCACGGAAACCGCCGCCACCGCCACCGGGACGACCTGCGCCGCCACCGGGACGACCGGCGCCACCGGGACCGGGGCGACCGGCAGCCGGACGCTGGCTCGGCATGGACGCCGGGCTGGGCCGCGGCGGCATGGAGTTCGGGCTCGGCCGCGGCGGCATGCCCGCCGGGCTGTTGGGCCGAGGGCCACCCGCACCGGCGGCCGGGGGCCGCTGCTGCTGGCCACCCTGGATGCCGAACGGGTTGTTACCGGCACCGCGCGCCGGCGGACGACCGCCCGGCCGGGCACCCGGACCGGGAGCCGGCGTGCTCGGACGAGCTGCCGGCGAACCGGGACGGGGCGGCATCGCCGCGGGACCCGGCCGAGGACCGGGCCGGTTACCGCCGTCTGCCGGAGGCTCCCGGCGAACGGGGTTGTCCCGCTGCTGCTGGCGGGCGGCCTGCGCGGCCTTGACCGCGGCCTCCTGCTCAGCCTTCAGCGCGGCGGCACGCGCCTCCGCGGCCGCCACCTCGATGTCGTGGGCACTCGCCGGCTTGGCGACCGGGGTCACCGTCTGCGGGGCACCGGGAACCGGCCCCTTGGGCTTCGGACCGGGTGCCGGCGCGGCCGGCCGCCGAGGCGGCATCGGCTTGGCCGAGACCCGGGGCGCGCCCGGGGTCGGGGACGGCGTGGGGCTCGGGGTCGAAGCCGGCGCCGACGCGGGCGCCGACGGGGCGGCCGGCGCCGGAGCACCGGTCGACGCGACGAATGCGTTACGCAGTCGTCGGGCGACGGGCGCCTCGACGGTGCTGGACGCGGACTTCACGAACTCGCCCATTTCCTTCAGCTTGGCGAGAACGGTCTTACTCTCGACCCCGAGCTCTTTTGCAAGCTCGTGTACGCGGGCCTTGCCTGCCACTGCACTCCTCACTCCGAGGTCGTGCGGGCAGCACCCGCAGCGACCTCACTCGTGCACTTGAAGCCTGGTCATTTCAGGGACTTCATCGTGTGCTCATGTCGGTCGTCCTACCTTGCTAGCGACCCTCGCCCGGTCGGGCTGACCGGACGTAGTGGTTGGCGCATCGACGTGCTCCGCCAGCACACCGTGGTCGAGGACCTCGGTGATGCGCAGCGCTCGCCCGAAGGCTCGGCGCCGCACCGCCAGCGCGAAGCAGGCCGGATCCGGGTGCATGTTCGCTCCCCGACCCGGCAGCCTGCGGAGCGGATCAGGCCGGAGGCTGTAACCAGCCTCGTCCCCGATCGCGACGACCCGCAGCAATTCGCTGGCCGGCGCACGCTTCCGGCAACCCACACAGGTGCGCTCCGGCTGCGCGCGTCGTACCACTGGAGGAAGTCTACCCCTAGCTGCCCGAGATCGCGCCGCCCGGCTCCGGTACCTGATCAGCTCCGCCACGTGCGGCCGGCGCGGCCTGCTCCGCGTCGGAACGGATGTCGATCCGCCAACCGGTCAAACGGGCAGCGAGACGGGCGTTCTGCCCCTCCCGGCCGATGGCGAGAGAGAGCTGGAAATCCGGAACGGTCACCCGGGCAGCCCTGCCGGCCAGGTCCACGACCTCGACCCGCAGCGCCTTGGCCGGCGACAACGCGTTGCCGACGAAGGTTGCCGGGTCGTCCGACCAGTCGATGATGTCGATCTTCTCGCCGTGCAGCTCGCTCATCACGGCTCGGACCCGCTGACCCATCGGGCCGATGCAGGCGCCCTTGGGGTTCACCCCGGCGGTGGTGGAGCGTACGGCGATCTTCGTACGGTGACCTGCCTCACGCGCGATCGCGCCGATCTCCACCGTGCCGTCGGCGATCTCCGGAACCTCCAGCGCGAACAGCTTCTTGACCAGCGCCGGATGCGACCGGGACAGGGTGATCTGCGGCCCGCGCATGCCCTTGGCCACGTGCACCACCACGCAGCGGATCCGCTCGCCGTGCGCGTACCGCTCGCCGGGCACCTGCTCGGACTGCGGCAGCACGCCCTCCAGCTTGCCCAGGTCGACGCTGACGATGCCCTTCTCGATCCGCGTCTCGTGCGCCTGCACCACGCCGGTGACGAGGTCACCCTCGCGGCCCACGTACTCGCCGAAGTGCACCTCGTCGGTGGCCTCCCGCAGCCGCTGGAGGATCACCTGCTTCGCGGTCATGGCGGCGATCCGGCCGAAGTCGTGCGGGGTGTCGTCCCACTCCCGCACCAGGCTGCCGTCGGAGTCCATCTCCTGCGCGTACACCAGGGCAGCGCCGGACTTGCGGTCGATCTCCACCCGGGCGTGCGGCTCAGCGCCGTCGGTGTGCCGGTAGGCGGTCAGCAACGCGGTCTCGATCGCCGCGAGAATCGTGTCGAACGGGATCTCCCGCTCGCGCTCGAGTGCGCGTAGCGCCGCGAGGTCGATGTTCACCTCTCCTCGTCCTCCACATCATCTTCGTCGTCGATGTCGTCTGAATCGTCGATCTCGTCCGAGTCGTCCGCGTCGTCGATCTCGTCGTCCGGCTCGCCCAACTCGGCGAGGCGGGTGAACTCGACCTGAACCCGGCCCGGCCCCAACTGGGCGTACGCCCAGGAGTCCCGGCCGGCGTCGGTCTCCAGCTGCACTGTCTCGTCGTCGGCCCCGACCACCCGGCCGGTCAGCTGGCGGTCCCCGGAGGGCTGCTCACCGCGCTGGCCGGGCAGCGCGACCGCGCCCCGGACGGTGACCTTGACGAGCCGACCCACGTTGCGCCGCCAGTGCCGGGGCAGGGTGAGCGGCCGGTCCACACCCGGCGAGCTGACCTCGAGCTGGTACTCCCCGGCGAGGATGTCGCCGCTGGCCTCCTCGGCCGCGTCCAGAGCGGCCGAGACCGCCCGGGAGACGTCGGCGACGGCGTCCAGGTCGATCCCGCCGTCGGTGTCCACGATCACCCGCACCACGTGCCGGCGACCGGCCCGGGAGACCGACAGGTCCTCCAGGTCGTAGCCCGCGTCGTTGACCACCGGCTCAATCACGGCCCGCAGCCGGGTGCGTCGCGCGGCGAGATCACCGCCGCCGCGCGGGCCGGTGGTGTCGCGCGGGCCGCGGGGACCCGCGGCGTCGCGGGGTCGACCCGTCGACCTGGTGGCACGGCCACGCTGTGTCATCTCCGCACCCTCTCACTGGTCGACCGGGACGCTCGTCCCGCCATGCCGGCACGCCACCGGAGCGGACGCGCCGGCGGCTGCGCAGAGCGTAACGCGCCCGCCGGTCGCCGGACCGGGCGGCGCACCGACGCCGGTGGCCCCCGGAGCGGCGCGGATGGTGTTGACTTGCCCGGTGGGGATCGGCAGAACGACACAGCGCGACCATGCATCCGGACATTCCCGGCGAAACCTCCTGCGTGCCGGGGCACTGGTGGCGCTCGGCACCAGCGTGGCCCCGCTGGCCGGCTGTGATCTTTTCGATCGGGACGACGAGCCGACACCGCCACCAGACCCGCTACGACCGATGGTCGACGAGTCGCTCGGCCTGGCCGCCGCGTACCGGGAGAGCGCCGTGACCCACCCGGACCTGGCCGGCCGCCTCGATCCGATCGCCGAGACGCACACCGCGCACGCCACCGAGCTCGCCCGGGTCATCGGCGTCCCGCTCCCCTCCGCGCCCGCCGCCGCACCGAGCACCACCCCGGCGACCGACCCGGCCGGCGCGCTGGCCGCCCTCCGCGCGCTGGAGAAGACCGCCCAGCAGTCCGCCACCGCCGCCTGCGCGTCCGCCCCGGCGGAACGCGCCGCGCTGCTCGGCTCCATCGCCGCCGCGCGGGCCACCCACCAGGAGGCACTGAAGTGAGGCAGCCGACCGCCGCGGAGGCGCTCGCCACCGCCCTCTCCGCCGAGTACGCGGCCATCTACGCCTACGGGCGCATCGGCGTCCGGCTCACCGGGGCGGCCCGCGACGCCGCACGCCAGGCCGAGGCCGCGCACCGACGCCGGCGCGACGCGCTGGTGGTGCAGCTCAGCACCACCGGCGGCACCGTGCCGCCGGACCGGGCCGGGTACGCGCTGCCGTTCGCCGTCACCGATCGGGCAACTGCGTTGCGACTGGCCGTCGACGTGGAGGAGCGGACTGCGGCGCACTGGCGGGCCGCGCTGGCCTCCACCACCGGCGCCGACCGCGACCAGGCGCTGGCCGCCCTCGTCGAGTACGCCGTACGCGCCACACGGTGGCGCAAGACCGCCGGCGTCACCCCGCTGACTGTCGCTTTTCCCGGTCGCCCGAGCTGAGCCGGATCCGCTCCGGTTGCGGTACGGGATACCAGGTATGCATACTCCGTTGCCATGTCCATCCGTCACGGGCTGCTCGCCCTCCTCGAACGCGGCCAGATGTACGGCTACCAGCTGCGCGCCGCATTCGAGGAGTCGACCGGCTCGACGTGGCCGCTGAACATCGGGCAGGTCTACACCACGCTGTCCCGGCTGGAACGGGACGGTCTGGTGCGCCCGCTGCCGGAGAGCGAGGCCGGGCAGCGCCCGTACGAGATCACCGACGCCGGCCGGGCGGACCTGACGCTGTGGTTCGCCACCCCGATCAGCCGCACCGACCGCCCCCGCGACGAGCTGGCGATCAAGCTGGCGTTGGCGCTGACCACCCCCGGGGTGGACGTCCGTTCGGTGGTGCAGGCCCAGCGCAGCGCGACGATGCGCGCCCTGCAGGAGTTGACCCGGTTGAAGTACGGCAGCGACCGGCCGGAGGACCTGCCCTGGCGGCTGGTCCTGGACTCGATGGTGTTCCAGGCCGAGGCGGAGGTGCGCTGGTTGGACCACTGTGAGAGCAGCCTCGTCCGGCACCAGCCGAGCGGCCCGCCGCCCCCGCTGCCGGGGCCGGGCGGCGGCGGGGTGTCCGACCCGGCGCGGTGGGCCGACGAGGGGGCACGACGGTGAGCGGATCGGACGTCGCGGTGCTGGAGCTACGCGCCGTCCACCGCACCCACGGGAGCGGCCCGGCGGCGGTGCACGCGCTGCGCGGGGTCAGCATGGTCGTCCGGCCGGGTGAGCTGGTCGCCGTGATGGGCCCGTCCGGCTCCGGCAAGTCGACGCTGCTGGCCCTCGCCGGCGGCCTGGACCGCCCGACCCGCGGTGACGTACGGGTCGAGGGGCAGCAGCTCGGGGCGTTGGACCCCCGAGGGCTGGCCCAGCTGCGCCGCCGCCGCATCGGCTACATCTTCCAGCAGCTCAACCTGCTGGGCAGCCTGAGCGCGTTGGAGAACGTCGCGCTCCCGCTGGAGCTCGACGGCGTCGGCGGACGGAAGGCCCGCACGGCGGCCCTGGCCGCGCTGGCCGAGGTGGGCCTGCCTGCGCTGGCCGACCGTTTCCCCGACCAGCTCTCCGGCGGCCAACAGCAGCGGGTCGCCATCGCCCGCGCGCTGGTCGGCGAGCGGCGACTGGTGCTCGCCGACGAACCGACCGGGGCACTGGACTCGCAGACCGGCGAGGCGGTGCTGCACCTGCTGCGTCGCCGGGTCGACGCGGGCGCCGCCGGCATCCTCGTCACCCACGAGGCGCGGCACGCCGGCTGGGCGGACCGGGTGGTGTTCCTACGCGACGGGGTGCTGGTCGACACGACGGCCCCGCTGGGCAGCGTCGAGCAACTGCTGTCCGGCAGCGACCGTTGACCCTCCGCCGGGCGTCGCGGGCACCCGGTCCGGACGTCGGCACGCCGGGGTCTCCTCCCACTCCCCCGGGCCGGCGGCGCTTCGCCGAGATGGCCGGCTCGTGGCGGACGGCGCTGCGGATCGCCCGGCGGGAGTCGCGCCGGGCGCGTAAACGTACCGCCCTGGTGCTCGCGATGATCGCCCTGCCGGTGCTGGTGCTGTCCTTCCTCGCGGTGAGCTACGACATGGCCGAGCTGACCCCGCAGGAACGGGTCGACCGGCGCCTCGGTGTCGCCGACGCGGAACTGCGGTGGTTCGCCGACACCCCGATCGACCAGGACGAGTGGGGCGAGAGCTGGTATCCCCGCAACGGCGACCCGGAGGCGTTCAGCCATCAGGCCACCGCCGCCGAGGTGGCCGCGTTGCTCGGCCCGGACAGCCGGTTCACCGAACTGCGCGACGAGGTCTCCCTGACCGTGCAGGGCCCGGAGGGCGACGAGAACATCCGAGGGCGGGTGCTCGACCTCACCGACCCGCTGGCCCGAGGGCTCGTGCGGTTCCGGTCCGGTCGGGCGCCGCAACAGCCCGGCGAGGTGGCGGTGAGCCCGGCCGCGCTGCGCCGCCTCGACCTACGCCTGGGGTCGGCCGTGGCCACCGCCGACGGGACCACGGCGTACACCGTGGTGGGGGTGGTCGAGTTCCCCGACGATCTCGGCGCGGTGGTGGCGCTGCACCCGTCGGCCGTCCCCCGGGCCGATCCGCAGGCCGTCAGCAGTTGGCTGGTCGACGTGCCCGGCAGCGCCGACGCCGCGCTGGTGGCCCGGCTCAACGACCGCGGCGTGGTGGTCACGACGCGCGAGCCGAACGGCACGGGGACACCGGCCCGCAGGTGGCTCGGGTCCGTCGCGCCGGGCGACGCCGACGACCTGAGCACCGGAGTGCTGATCGCCGGCCTCGGGTTGCTGGAGGTGGTGCTGCTGGTCGGGCCGGCCTTCGCGGTCGGCGTCCGCCGCCGTCGCCGGGACCTGGCGCTTGTCGCGGTGGCCGGTGGAGACGCCGCCCAACTGCGTCGGGTGGTGCTCGCCGACGGCGTGGTGCTGGGTGTGCTGGGCGCCGCCGTCGGACTGCTGCTCGGGGTCAGCGCGGCGTTCGCCGGTCGCCCACTCATGGAGCAGTACGTCTTCGGCGCCCGACTCGGCGGGTATCGCTGCTGGCCGGCGGCGCTGCTGGCGCTCGGCGGGGTCGCGGTGCTGGCCGGTGTCCTCGCGGCGCTCGCGCCGGCCTGGATGGCCGCCCGGCAGGATGTCAGCGCCGGGCTCGCCGGACGGCGTACCCCGCCCTCGTCCCAGACCAGGTGGCTGGTCCTGGGGCTGACGCTGGCCGGCGGTGGGGCGGCGCTCGCCGCGTACGGCGCCACTCAGACGTCTGCGGCGGTGATCCTCACCGGCCTGATCCTCGGCGAACTCGGCCTGGTGTGCTGCACGCCCACGTTGATCGGCGTGCTGGCACGGCTCGGCCGGCTGCTACCGCTCGCTCCCCGGATCGCACTGCGCGACGCCAGCCGCAACCGGGCCGCCGCCGCGCCGGCCATCTGCGCCGTGATGGCCGCCGTGGCGAGCAGTGTCGCACTCGGCGGATACCTGGCCAGCGACCACGTCCGGGACGCGAGCACCTACCAGCCGCTGCTGCCGACGGGCCACCTGCTGGTCAACCCGGCGAGCGAGGCCCGGCAGCCCACACTGACCCAGGTCACCGCCGCGGCCCGGGAACATCTGGGCACCGACGCGGTCGCCCCGGTGCAGGGGATAGCCTGCGCGACGACGGGCAACGGCTACTGCGACGTCACCCCGCAGCTCCCGCCGGAGCAGATCTGCCCCTGGCAGCCCGGGGAGGTTCTCTCCGCGGCGTACCGCCGGCAGGCACGGGCCGACCCGCGCTGCCAGATCCGCGACACGGACTTCTACGGCCCCTCGGCGCGGCCCCTGGTCGACGACGGGACGGCACTGCCGCTGCTCACCGGCGCGGACGCGGCGGTGACCGCCACGGCCGCGGGCGTGCTGCGGTCCGGCGGCGTCGTGGTGACCGACCCCCGCTACCTGCACGACGGCCGGGTGACGGTACGCGTGACCCAAATGGACGGCGAGGTGGAACAACCGCCCGTCACCATTGACTTCCCCGGGTACGCGCTGCCCGCGCCCATCGGCGAGTCCCGCCTACTGCTGTCCGCGGCCTCGGCCCGCAGCCTCGGCCTGGGCCTGTCCCCGGCCGGTTGGGTGATCGGCGCCACCACGCCGCCGGACAAGGACCGGCAGGAGCGGTTCTTTATGGCTCTGCGGCCCTTCGGATCGGTGTCACTGAGCGTCGAGTACGGCGCCGCCCCCAGCGACATCTCACCGCTGCTTCTCCTGCTCGCCGCGGCGGCCGGGCTGATCACGGTGGGGGCCGCTGGAATCGCCACGGCGCTCGCCGCCGCCGAGGGGCGGGCCGAGTTGTCCACCCTCGCGGCGGTCGGCGCGGCCCCGGCGGTACGCCGGCTGCTGGCGATCTGCCAGGCCGGGGTCATCGCCGGTCTCGGCTCGGTGCTCGGCATCGTGGCCGGGCTGGGCACCGCCGCGATCGTGCTGTTCTCGGTGAACCGCCAGTACGCGACGGACTGGCCGACGCCCGCGCCGTACCCGTACCTGGTGCCGTGGCCGGTGCTCGGTGTCCTCGTGCTGGTGCCCCTGGTGGCGATGCTCGGCGCGGGCCTGTTCACCCGCGCCCGGCTGCCGATCGAGCGTCGGTTGGACTGAGCTGGCGCGGCACCGACCCGGGCGAGATTCGATGAACCCCAAACCCGGGGCCGTCCGGGGGTGCCGCCGGGGCGCGGCAGCCGGCAGACTGATCCGCGTGTCAGCGCTCGGAACCCTCACCCGTCGGGTCGGCCACCACCGCTGGTTCGGCGCCGCCGCCCGCCTCCTGGTGCCCGCCGACCGCATCGTCGGCCGGCTCACCCGGGGCCGGGTGGTCGCGCTCGGCCTGATCCCGTCCCTCGTCATCACCACCACCGGCCGCCGCTCCGGCAAGCCACGCAGCAATCCGCTGCTCTACGTGCCCGACGGCGACGCGTACGTGGTGATCGGCTCCAACTGGGGGCAGACCCAGCAGCCCAGTTGGGCGCTGAACCTGCTCGCCGAGCCGACCGCCGAGGTGGACGTGCGGGGTCGGCGGATCCCGGTGCGGGCCGACCTGGCCACTGGCGCGGAACGGGACCGGTTGTGGCAGCTTCTCGTCACCGAGTGGCCGGCCTACCGCACCTACGTCGAGCGGGCCGGCGACCGGGAGATCCGGGTGTTCCGGCTGGTGCCGGCCGGGCCGCCGTCTGCCGGCTAGGCCGACCTCGGGTTCGAGGCCACGGGCGTCAGAGCCCGCCCTGCACACCGATCAGCGAGCCGATGAGATAGGTGGCACCGGCCGCCGCGGCGCCCAGCAGCAGTTGGCGCAGCCCGCTGGTCCACCAGGGTCGGCTGGTGAACCGTGCCACCACCGCGCCGGCGGCGAACAGCCCGAGCCCGCCCACGGCGAGCGCCAGCCAGAGTTCGGTGGCGCCGAGCAGGTACGGCAGCAGCGGGACCAACGCGCCCACCGAGAAGAACGCGAACGAGGAGATCGCCGCCGCCCACGGGCTCGGCTGGTCGTCGGGGTCGACGCCCAGCTCCTCCCGGACGTGCACCCGCAGCGCCTCCTCCGGGTCACGCCGCACCGCCTCCGCGACCTGGGTGGCGAGGTCCCGGGGCAGGCCACGGGCCACCCACGCGTCGGCCAACTCCCGGGCCTCCGCCTCGGGGTGCCGTTCCAGTTCGCGCCGCTCCTTGGCCACCTCGGCGGCGACCTGCTCGTTGGCGGAGCGCACGCTCGTGTACTCGCCGAGCCCCATCGAGATCGCGCCGGCCACCAGGCCGGCGGAGCCGGTCAGCACGATGCTGCGCGGCGACACCCCACCGCCGCCAACCCCGGCGATGAGGGCGATGTTGGTGACCAGCCCGTCCATCGCGCCGAAGACGGCCGGCCGCAGCCAGCCGCCGGACACGTCCGCGTGGTGAGCCTCGCGCAGCGCGGCAGGGGTGTCGGTCACGGCAGGGTGAGGATCTCGTGGCCGTCGTCGGTCACCACGATGGTGTGCTCGAACTGGGCCGTCCACTTGCGGTCCTTGGTGACCACGGTCCACCCGTCGTCCCACATGTCGTACTGGTAGGTGCCCAGCGTGATCATCGGCTCGATGGTGAAGGTCATCCCCGGCTCCATGATGTCCGTGGGGCGAGGACTGTCGTAGTGCGGCACGTAGAGCCCGCTGTGGAAGGACTCGCCGATGCCGTGGCCGGTGAAGTCACGGACCACGCCGTAGCCGAACCGCTTGGCGTACGACTCGATGACCCGGCCGATCACGTTGATCTGCCGGCCCGGCTTCACCGCCCTGATGCCGCGCATCATCGCCTCGTGGGTCCGCTCGACCAGCAGCCGGGCCTCCTCGCTGACCTCCCCGACGCAGAAGGTGGCATCGGTGTCACCGTGCACCCCGCCGATGTACGCGGTCACGTCGACGTTGATGATGTCGCCGTCCTGAAGGGGGGTGGAGTCCGGGATGCCGTGGCAGATGACCTCGTTGATGCTGGTGCAGCAGGACTTGGGGAAGGCCCGGTAGCCCAGCGTCGACGGGTACGCGTCGTGGTCGCAGAGGAACTCGTGCACCACCCGGTCGATCTCGTCGGTGGTTACGCCGGGCTTGCAGTGCTCCCCGGCGAGCTGCGTCGCCTGGGCGGCGAGCCGGCTGGCGACCCGCATCTTCTCGATGGTCTCCGGTGTCTGCACATGCGAGCCGCGCCACTCCTGTGGTTGCTTCTTACCCACGTACTCCGGGCGGGGAATGTGGGCGGGCACCGATCGCCACGGGGAGAGCGTGCCGGGGGTCAGCGGCGGACGGACGGTCATGCCCCCAGCCTATCGCCGGATTCGCCGGTGACCCGCGCCACGGCGGGCCCGTCCCGGTTGTTGCCCTGTCAGGTCGGCTGTGCCATGGTGTCTGCGTGGATCAAGGGGGAGCACCGCCCGTCTTCTCCGCCAGCGCGGAGATCGACGGTGATCACCTCCAGGTTGTGGTGACCGGCGAGGTCGACATGGCGACCGCCGACACCATGCTCCAGACCGCGCTGCGCGAGCCCGCCCAGCGGATCACGCTCGACCTGCGCGCGGTCACCTTCTTCGACTCGGCCGCCATCCACGCGCTGGTCCGGCTCGCCCAGCAGTTCTCCGGCACGCTGTCCGTGCTGCCGTCCCGGCAGGTCCGCCGAGTGCTGGAGATCTCCGGTCTGGGCGACCAGAGCTGGCTCGAACCGGCCTGACCCGCCCCGCTCAGGCCCGCAACTCCCGGCGCAGTGTCACCTCGGTGCCGTCATCGGTACGCCGCACCGTCAGGTCACCCAGGGCGCTGATCAAAGACAGCCCGCGCCCCCGGAACCCGGAGTCGGTCGACTCGCGCCACTGCCCGCTGTCGCGCACCGTGGCGACGACCGTCCGGTCCTCGATGGCCACCTCCACGCCGATCACCGGCTCGGCGGGGTGGAGCGGGTGCTCGATGGCATTGGCGGCGGCCTCCGAGACCGCCACGGTCAGGTCGAACAGGTCGGTCTCGTCGACGTCGTGCGCGACCAGGAAGTCCTCCAGGCGCTTGCGCAGCACACTCAACCGGGTCGGGTCCGCCGGCAGCCGCAACGCGAACCGGTTCAGCTCAGCCGCCTCCAGGGCGAGCACCGCCACGTCGTCGCGGCGCGGTCGGCTGGCGACCCGGTCGACCACCGTGTCGATCAGGTCCGCCACGTGCTCGCCCGGGGTGGCCGCATCGACGCGCAACTGGGCCAGCGCGGCGTCGATGCCGACCTGCCGGTCCTCGATCAACCCGTCGGTGTAGAGCAGCAGCCGACCGCCGGCGGTCAGCTCCCCCTCGACCGTCTGGTACGTCGCGCCCGGAATGGCGCCGACCGGCGGGCCGAGCGCACGGTCGTGCAGGAACGCCGCGTCGCTCCCCCGGATCACCAGGGGGGACGGGTGACCGGCACTGGCATAGCGCAACCGGCCGGTACGCGGACTGAACACCAGGCAGACCACTGTCGCGAAGGAGCGCCCCTCGGTGGACCCGACCAGCCGGTTGAGCCGGGTCAGCGACTCACCCGGGTCGAAGCCCTCCAGCAGGTACGCGCGCAGCGCGTTGCGCAGCTGCCCCATCGCCGCGGCGGCCTGCACGCCCTTGCCGACCACGTCGCCGATGACCAGCACCAACTCGTCGCTCTCCAGCGCGATCGCGTCGTACCAGTCGCCGCCGACCTCGACGTCGGCGGTGCCCGGCAGGTAGCGGCTCGCCACCACCGCGCCCGGCATCTGCGGCAGCGTCCTCGGCAGCAGGCTGTGCTGCAACGTGGTGGCGATGCGGTGCTCGGCCTCGTAGAGCTGGGCGTTCTCCAACCGCACCCCGACCAGCCGGGCCAGTTGGGTAAGCGCGGCCTCGTCGGCCTGCGACTCGTCGCCGGCCGCCTGCCACACCCGCAACTCGCCGAGTTGTTCGCCGCTCGTGCCGGTCAGCTCGGCCACGAAGGACGGGTCGGCGGCCGTGGCGCCGCCCGCGTCGGCCTCGAACCGGGCTTCGGCCGAGGTGACCACCACCCGGGCCGCCTCGGCGAGACTGAGCGCGTGCCGGGCGGCGACCTCGAGGACGTCACCGGTGGAGCGGGCCGTGTTCACCGCCACCGCCGCGTCGGCCAGTGCCCGCAGCCGACGGATGATCTGCCTGCGCAGTTGGCCCAGCTCGACGTTCGCCCGGACCCGGGCGACCAGCTCCTGCCCCGAGAACGGCTTGGTCAGGTAGTCGTCGGCGCCGACGGAGAGGCCGGCCACCGCCTCCGCGGAACCGGCCCGGGCGGAGAGCAGCACGATCGGCACATCCCGGGTACGCGTATCCCCGCGCAACGCGCCGACCAGCCCGAACCCGTCCAATCGGGGCATCATCACGTCGGTGAGCACCAGGTCGAAACCGCCCTCGCGGGCCAGCTCCAGAGCCGCCAGACCGTCGCTCGCGGTGACCACCTCCCAGGTCGGGGAGAGCAACCGGGTGACGTGCTCACGCAGGTCGATGTTGTCGTCGACGACCAGGATCCGGCCGGCGGGAGTGCCCGCGGACGGTTGGCTGTCGAACTCCGGACCCGTGTCGGCGCCGGACCACAGCGCTGTCTCCGCCACGTAGAGCCGGGCCTGCTCGGGCTGGCCGGCCGGCAGGGGGGCGAACCCGGCCGCCCGGTCGGCGGGCAGGTGCGCCGACCCGAACGGGATGGTCACCGTGAAGGTACTGCCCTCGTCGACCTGGCTGGTCAGCCCGACCGTGCCGCCGTGCATCTCGACCAGCTCGCGGACCAGCGCGAGACCGATCCCGGTGCCCTCATGGGTGCGGGCGCGCACTCCGGGCACCCGGTGGAACCGCTCGAAGACGTGCGGCAACTCGGTCGGCACGATGCCCACGCCGGTGTCGGTGACGTCGAGTCGGGCCGCGCCGTCGACCGCACGGACCCGCACCCGGATCTCGCCGTCGAAGGTGAACTTCAGGGCGTTCGACACCAGGTTGAGGACGATCTTCTCCCACATATCCCGGTCGACGAAGACCGGCGTCGGCAGCGGTGGGCAGTCCACCACCAGGCGCAACCCGGCACGGTCGGTGGCCGAACGGAAGGTGCTGGCGAGCCGGGCGGTGTAGCCGGCCAGGTCGGTGGGCTGGTAGCGGGCGGCGAGCCGACCGGATTCCAGCCGGGAGAAGTCCAGCACGGTGTTGACCAGCTTGAGCAGGCGCAGCGCGTTGCGGTGCATCATGGTGAGCCGGTCGATGTAGGGGGCGGGCAGCTTCGGGTCGGCCAGCATGTCCTCCATCGGGCCGAGCACCAGCGTCAGCGGGGTGCGGAACTCGTGGCTGACGTTGGCGAAGAAGTTGGTCTTCGCCCGGTCCAGTGCGGCCAGCTCGGCGGCACGGGCCCGCTCCTGCTGGTACGCCCGCTGGATGCTCACGGCCCGGGAGATCTGCGCGGCCACCAGGTCGAGGAAGTCGCGGTACTCGTCGGCGAGCGGCAGCCGACGGTCCACGCCGACGACCAACGCGCCGACCGTCTCGTTGGTCGCCATGAGCGGCAGCACGCGGGCGATGTCGGCCACGTCGGCCGGCGGCTGGTCGAACAGGTCGGAGACCTCGACGGTGGCGGGCCCCTCGGCGACCAACTGGGCGAACGCGTCCGCGGTCATGCCGACCGCGGCCGGGTCGGCGCCGGTCGCGCCGGTCAGGACGAACCGGCCGGCGGAGTCGGCCTGGTAGATCAACGCGAACGGCACGTCGGCCGAGTGTCGACCGAGCACGCTGACCGCGGTACGGCCCAGCTCGGCCGCGCTTGTCACGTCGACCAGCTCCGCGCCCAACTCCGCGAGTGCCCGCAGTCGACGCTCGCCGAGCACCCGCCCGGTGGTCTCGTTGACGATGCAGTAGACGCCGCTGACCGCGCCGTCGGCACCCCGGATCGGGTCGTACGCGATGTCGAAGTAGGTCTGCTCGACGAAGCCGTGCCGGTCCAGCAGGAACGGGTGGTCCTCGGCGCGGTAGGAGCGCCCGGTACGTCGTACCCCGTCCAGTAGCGGACCGAGCACCTCCCAGGTCTCCACCCAGTGCTGCCGGGCCGGCTGCCCGAGCACGTGCGGATGCTTGCCGCCGATCGTCGGCCGGTAGGCGTCGTTGTAGAAGGCGAGCTGGTCGTCACCCCAGAACATGACGATCTGCGCGCTGGAGGCGAGCATCATGCCGACCGCGCTGGAGAGGGCCACCGGCCAGCGGGACGGCGCGCCCAGCGGCGCCGTGGACCAGTCGAAGGCCCGCAGCCGCTCGCCCAGCTCGCCGCCGTTCGAGAACGCGGCGGCCAGCAGCGGGGGGACCTCATCGCCGTCCGTGACGGAATGCCCCGCGTCCGCGCCCCCCTGAGCCGAGCTCATGCAGCCTCCCGCTCCGGCCGTGCCCCCAGCCGTTGATCTTCCGCGCCGTGCATCGACTTGTACCCAGGCGGATCAGCAACGTAACGCACGGCGGACCGTAGACGCTGGTTACCTACGCCGGGCCGGTCGGACACCCGACAGCGCGGGGCGGGCACCGGCCCCACCGGTGGCGCGGAAGCGGCCCGACGGCTCAGAAAACGGGCAACCCGTCGATGCTCGCGGCATTCTTGGTGGCCCGGTAGGTCACCAGGTCGTCGGCCGTACGCCGGGAGTGTGAGGTGAGCAACAGGTCGCGTTCCGCGCGGAAGTCCATCAGCGGCACGGCATAGCCGCAGGAGTCACTGACCCGCTCCACCTCGACGCTGATCACGGCCCGCACGGCGTGCACGTCCGGCGGCGCGGGGAACTCGGCGAGCCGGTCGGCGAAGGCGGCCTCGGTGACCGCGACGCTGCTGCCCCGGCCGTGCAGGCGGACGATCTTCGGCGGCCCCTCGAACGCGCAGAACATCAGCGTGATGCGGCCGTTGTCCCGCAGGTGGGCGATGGTCTCCGCACCGCTGCCGTGGTAATCCAGGTAGGCCACCCGGTGCGGGCCGAGGATCACGAAGGTGCCCGTCATGCCCTTCGGCGACACGTTGACGTGCCCCTGCGCACCGGACGGCGCGGTGGCCACGAAGAAGACCCGCTGGGCCTCGATGAAGTCACGCAGACGACCGTCGATCTCCGCATACACCTTCCCCATGCGCTGATCCTTGCACCGGCCGCACCATCGGGCGGGGGGACGTACGTCACACCGCCGTCGGCCGGGCCGGACCCCGACCCTCGTCCCGGACGGTGACCGGAGGGGTGGGCCCTCGCCGACCGGCGGCTCTGACCAGCGCGGTGATTGGGCGAGGGTCCGCCTCGTTCTCCGGATGCCACTGCACACCGAGCACGAACGGGCGGTCCGGATCCTCGACAGCCTCGATCACCCCGTCCGCCGCCCACCCGGTGACCACGAGCCGCCCCGGGTCGGCGACCGCCTGATGGTGGTACGAGTTGACCCGCTCCACCCCGGCCAACACCGTGGCGGCAAGACTGCCCGGCGCGAACCGCACCGGATGGGCGCCGTAGACCCCCGGCGCCGGCCGATGCGCCTCGTGACCCACCACGTCGGGCAGATGCTGGTGCAGAGTGCCGCCGTAGGCCACCGCGAGCAACTGCATCCCCCGGCAGACGCCCAGCACCGGCAGCCCGGCGTCGAGCGCGGCGGCCAGCAGGGTCAGCTCACCGGCGTCCCGGTCCGGCCGGTCCTCGGTCCGCGGGTCGGGCGACTGGCCGTACCGCCCCGGGCCCACGTCCGCGCCGCCGGCCAGCAGCAACCCGTCGAGGACGGCCAGCACGTCACCATCCTCGTCGTCCGGCGGCAGCACCACCGCCCGGCCACCCGCGGCGGTCACCGCCCGGACGTACGCCTCGGGCACCAGCACCGCCCGCACGCCACGCCAGACCGCCCAGTCCGCGGGCTCGACGTACGCGCTGATCCCGATCAGTGGCCGCCTCACGGGACCGGCACCGTTCGCTCGCAAACCCGGCCCACTCCTCGCGCTCACAGCGGAGTGACGTACGCGCCGGTGATGCCCCCATCCACCACGAACTGCGCGGCGGTCATGAACGAGGCGTCGTCGCTGGCCAGGAACGCCACCGCGGCGGCGATCTCCTCCGGCTGCCCGAACCGGCCCATCGGCACGTGCACCAGCCGACGCGCGGCCCGCTCCGGGTCGGCGGCGAACAACTCCAGCAGCAGCGGGGTCGACACCGGGCCGGGGCAGAGCGCGTTGACCCGGATGCCCTCCCGGGCGAACTGGACACCCAACTCCCGGGTCATCGCCAGCACGCCCCCCTTGCTCGCGGTGTACGCGATCTGCGACGTCGCCGCACCCATCAGCGCCACGAACGAGGCGGTGTTGATGATCGAGCCCTTGCCCTGACGGCGCATGTGCGGAATCGCGTACTTGCAGCACAGGTAGACGCTCGTGGTGTTGACCCGCAGCACCCGCTCCCACGCGTCGAGCCCGGTGTCCAGGATGGAGTCGTCGTCCGGTGGGGAGATACCGGCGTTGTTGAACGCGACGTCGACCCGGCCGTGCCGCTCGGCGACCCCGTCGAAGAGGTCACGCACCGCCGCCTCATCGGCGACGTCGGCGGCCACGAACTCGCCGCCGCACTCCCGCGCGGCCCTCTCGCCGGCCGCCGCGTCGATGTCCACGCAGACCACCCGGGCACCCTCTGCGGCGAACCGCCGGACGGTGGCCAACCCGATCCCGCTACCCGCTCCGGTGACCACGGCCACCCGGTCCTGCAACCGACCCTGCACTGGCGTCACTCCTCTGTCGCGATGAACACGTTCTTGACGTCGGTGAAGGAATACAGCGCGTCCGGACCCAGCTCACGGCCGAGCCCGGAGCGCTTCATCCCACCGAACGGGGTCCAGTAGCGCACCGAGGAGTGCGAGTTGACGCTCAGGTTGCCGGCCTCGACAGCGCGGGCCATCCGGAGGGCGCGACCGACGTCGCGGGTCCAGATCGAGCCGGAGAGACCGTACTCGGTGTCGTTGGCGAGCCGGATCGCGTCGGCCTCGTCGTCGAACGGGAGGACCGAGACCACCGGACCGAAGATCTCCTCCCGCCAGTGCCGGTCGGCGGGTGAGTCGGCCAGCAGCACCGTGGGCGCGTGCCAGAACCCCGGGCCGTCGGGGCAGGAGCCGGTGAAGGCGACAGTCGCCCCGGTCAGGTAGCCGGCGACCCGGTCGCGCTGGGCGGCGGAGATCAGGGGACCCATCTCGGCGGTGTCCCGGGACGGATCCTCCACCCGTACCGCCCGCACCGCCGGTTCGAGCAGTTCCAGGAAGCGGTCGTACACCGGGCGTTGGACCAGGATCCGCGACCTGGCGCAGCAGTCCTGGCCGGCGTTGTCGAAGACCGCGCCCGGCGCGGTCGCGGCGGCGCGCTCCAGGTCGGCGTCGGCGAACACGATGTTGGCGCTCTTGCCACCCAGCTCCAGGGTGAGTCGCTTCACCTGCGCGGCGCAGCCGGCCATGATCCGGGTGCCCACCTCGGTCGAGCCGGTAAAGCAGATCTTGCGGACGGCCGGGTGGCTGACGAACCGCTCCCCCACCACCGCGCCCTCGCCGGGGACGACGGTGAACACGTCCTCGGGCAGGCCGGCCTCGCGGGCCAACTCGGCCAGGCGCAGCGCGGTGAGCGGGGTCAGCTCGGCGGGCTTGAGCACCACGGTGTTGCCGGCGGCGAGGGCCGGGACGAACCCCCAGGCGGCGATCGGCATCGGGAAGTTCCACGGCACGATCACGCCGACCACGCCGAGCGGCTCGTGGAAGGTGACGTCGAGCCCGCCGGGCACCGGGATCTGCCGCCCGGTCAGCCGCTCCGGCGCGCCCGCGTAGTAGTCCAGCACGTCCCGGACGTTGCCGGCCTCCCAGCGGGCGTTGCCGATGGTGTGCCCGGAGTTGCGAACCTCCAGCGCGGCCAACTCGTCCAGGTGCGCGTCGACAACAGCGGCGAACCGCCGCAGCAACCGAGCCCGATCCCCCGGCGTGACCTTCCGCCACGCCTCGAACGCGGCGAAAGCCCGCGAGATCGCGGAATCAACGACCTCCACGGAGGCCCCCGGCACGTCCCGAAACCCCACCCCAGAAGCCGGATCAACAACCAAAGCCACCCCCACCACCCCTCTCCCGCGCTCCGCCGCGCTCCCCACGCTCCCCGCGCTCCCGCGCTCCCGCGCGCTCCCCGCCCTCTGCCGCGATCTTGCAGTTACTGCCCCGACATAAGCCGCGATCCATCACGAATCAGCGACAGAAAGTGCAAGATCGCGGCGGAGGGTGGCGGCGCGGAACGCGGCGCGGTGGGGGCGGGCGGCGCGGGGTTACAGGCGTTCGAAGCCACGGGTCAGCTCCCAGTCCGTCACCGCTGCGTCGAAGGCTTTCAGCTCGACTCTTGCCTGGTTGGCGTAGTGGGCTACCACCTCGTCGCCGAAGGCGTCGCGGGCCACGGTGGAGTTTTCCCAGAGGGTCAGGGCGTCGCGGAGGGTACCGGGGACGCGCTCGGCCTCCGGGTCGTCGTAGGCGTTGCCGGTGCACTCGTCGCCCAGCTCCAACTCCTGGTCGATGCCGTGCAGCGCGCCGGCGACCAGACCGGCGATCGCCAGGTACGGGTTGACGTCGGCGCCCGGCACCCGGTTCTCCACCCGCATGCCCTGCCCGTGCCCCACCACCCGCAGCGCGCACGTGCGGTTGTCCACGCCCCAGCGCAGCGCCGTCGGGGCGAACGACCCCGGCTGGTAGCGCTTGTAGGAGTTGATGTTCGGGGCGAAGAGCAGGCTGAACTCCCGCATGGTGGCGAGCAGCCCGGCAAGCACCCGCTGGCCGGTCTGCGACAGGTGCGCCGGCCCGTCGCCGAGCATCGCCGACGAGCCGGCCGCGTCCCGCAGCGAGAAGTGGATGTGGCAGGAGTTGCCCTCCCGCTCGTTCGGCTTGGCCATGAAGGTGATCGCCATGCCCTCCTGGGCGGCGATCTCCTTGGCCCCGTTCTTGTAGATCACGTGGTGGTCGGCGCACGCCACGGCCTCGTCGTAGCGGAAGGCGATCTCGTGCTGCCCGAGGTTGCACTCGCCCTTGGCGCTCTCCGGGGTGAGCCCCGCGCCGGCCATCTCGGTGCGGATGCGGCGCAGCAGCGGCTCCACCCGGGCGGTGCCGAGCAGCGAGTAGTCCACGTTGTATTGATTCGCCGGGGTGAGATCGCGGTAGCCGCGCCGCCAGGCGTCCTCGTACGAGTCGCGGAACAGCACGAACTCCAGCTCGGTGCCGGCGTACGCGGTCAGCCCGTGCTCGGCCAGCCGGGCCAGTTGCCGGCGCAGGATCTGCCGGGGCGAGGCGACCACGTCACCGGAGCCGTCCAGCCAGGTCAGGTCGGCGAGCAGCAGCGCGGAGCCGGGCTGCCAGGGCGTCCGGCGCAGGGTGTCGAAGTCGGGAACCATCGCGAAGTCGCCGTAGCCGCGTTCCCAGCTCGACATCGCGTACCCGTCGACGGTGTTCATGTCGACGTCCACGGCGAGCAGGTAGTTGCAGCCCTCACTGCCGCCCGCCACCACCTGGTCGAGGAAGTAGGGCGCGTGGAACCGCTTGCCCTGCAACCGGCCCTGCATGTCGACGAGGGCCAGCACCACGGTGTCGATCTCGCCCTCGGCGACGGCGACCCGCAGTTGTTCCAGCGTGAGCGGTGCTTTCCTCATTCGCGGGCCTCCATCACCAAGGTCTACTGGCAAACCGGACCACCGTCAATGCCCGCTGCGGCGACCCCCGCAAACGGGATCGCTCGGATGTGCGCAGGCGGCGGGCTGCGGCCGTACCCGCGTCCCGGTCCGCCGTGCGACGGACCAGGACGGTCGGGTCAGCCCGGCCCGTCGACCGGCGCCGGGTCGGGCGACCGGGCCGGGTCCTCGACGGTACGCACGGGGCCGGTGAACCACTTCCGGGCCGAGGCGTACCACCAGACGGCGACCACCAGCAGCACCCCGCCGACGGCCAGCGGCGCGTAGTTCACCGCCGACCAGGCGAAGTCGTCGTTGCCGGGCACCCCGGCGGGCACGATCGGCAGCACGAAGTAGACGGCGATGACCACGATCTCGATCACCGCTATCCAGCCGAGCACCTTGTACTTGCGCCCCAGCGTCCACGGGCCGGGGGTGAACCGGTCACCGAGGCGCAGTCGCAGCGCGATCGGGATGAGGAAGGACAGGTAGAGCCCGAGCACCGCGACGGAGACGACCGCGTAGAAGGCGATCGGGATGCCGGCCGAGCTCTCGTAGAGCGCCGGCAGCGTGAGCACCAGGCCGGCCAGGGTGGCGCCGATGATCGCGTTGGCCGGGGTGCCGTTGCGGTCGACCTTGGACCACAGCCGCCAGCCGGGCACGGCCCGGTCGCGGCTGAACGCGTACGTCATGCGGCTCATCGAGGTCACGCAGCTCATGCCGCAGAAGAACTGCCCGATGGTGGAGATGATGATGACGATCTTGAAGAAGACCGGGGTGAGCGCCGACTCGAAGATGGCGCCGGAGAAGCCGCCCGCGGCGTTGACCGCTTCCACGTCGGTGGCCGCGAAGAGGAACGCCAGCAGCAGGATCCAGCCGCCGATCGCCGAATAGAAGATCGACTGCCAGAGCCCGCGGGCGGCGGCCTGCGAGGCGCCGCGGGTCTCCTCGGAGACGTGCGCGCAGGCGTCGAAGCCGGTGATCGTGTACTGGGTGAGCAGGAAGCCCAGCGGCAGCACGTAGAACCAGAAGGTCAACCCGCCGATGTCCCCGTCACCGAAGCCGGAGTTGTTGAACCGCTCGGTGAACACGAACTGGAAGCTCTGGTGGTTGTCCGGGACGAAGACCAGGATGGCCACCACGGCGGCAGCGCCGGCCACGTGCCACCAGACCGAGACGTTCTGGAGTACGTCGATGATCCGGTGCCCGAAGACGTTGATCAGCCCGTGCAGCGCCAGGATGATCACGAAGAGGATGAACGCCTGGCGCAGCGTGCCGGCCCAGCCGTCGAAGAGCGCCGACAGGGTGAGGTTGAGGAACGTCGCGCAGCCGTAGTCGACCGACGCGGTGACCGCGACCAGGCCGATCAGGTTCAACCAGCCGGTGAACCAGCCGTGCACCGGACGACCCATGGTGGCCGCCCACCAGTAGATCCCGCCGGCCGTCGGGTACGCCGACACCAACTCGGCCATGCAGAAGCCGATGATCAGGATGAACAGTGAGATCAGCGGCCAGCCCCAGGAGATGGCGACCGGCCCGCCGTTGTTCCACGCCTGGCCGAACGTGGTGAAGCAGCCGGCCAGGATGGAGATGATGGAGAACGAGATGGCGAAGTTGGAGAAGCCACTCCACTTACGGCGCAGTTCCTGTTTGTAGCCGAGTTCGGCGAGCCGTCGGGCGTCCTCGTCCATCGGTTGCTCGGCGGTCGGCACGGGGGTCGTGGCCACTGCACACCTCCCTGAGGTGGTTCCGCGTGCGAGTGGGCAAAGTGTGATCCTGGCCGATTAAGGCGGTCAATACGTTGGTCGGTGGGAATCGCACCGCCGTCGCGGTAATTGTGTTGCCACGCCGGCCACCCCAGCCGCATCCTTGACCTCGTGACCAGGCCCGTTCACGACGGGCCGACCCCGGGCGCTCGGACCGCCCGGACCGCGGCGGCGCGGGGCACAGCCTCTCTCTCACGGACGGCACCGCCGTACCCAAATGTGCCCCGCGCCCCCTCTCCTCCTGATCGCCGACGAGTGGTCAGGTGAGGAGGAGGCCTGCTGCCCAGAGGACCGCGATGACCAGGCCGGCCAGGAACTCCACCAGCATCGACAGGCCGGCCGCCTTGAGCGCCTGCACGGTGGACGGCCAGGCGAGCTGGTGGCTGCCGAGCCGCAGCCGCTCCGCCGCCCACACCCCGCCGACGAAGCCGAGCACCAGCCCCACGATCGGCACCACGAAGAACCCGACGATGCCGAGCACGCTGCCCGCGAGCAGCGTGGACGTCGGCACGCCGGTGCGTTTCAGGTTCCGCCCGGGCCACGCGTACTTGATCACGGCGCCGGACACGGCGACAAACGTGGCGGCGGCGAACACCGCCCAGCCACCCACGCCGGCACCGCCGAAGATCGCCCAGACCAGGACACCGCCCCAGCACAGCGGCAGCGCCGGCAGACCGGGCACCACCACGCCTGCCAACCCGGCCAGGATGGCCAGCGCGGCCACCACGGTCACCACCGTCTGTGAGTCCGTCAGGCTCACGCCGCCACCCCGCCGCGTAGTCGGGCCGTGATCACATCGGCCGGGGCCGGGGCGCCGAAGTACCGCCCCTGACCGGTGTCGCAGCGCAGCGCCCGCAGCCGCTCCGCCTGCACCCCGGTCTCCACCGCCTCGGCGGTGACCCACAGCTCCAGGGCGTGCGCGAGCCGGACCAACGCGTCGACGATCCGCTCGTCCCGGTGGTCGGCCACGACGTCCGTCCCGTCGGCGCGGATGCCCTCGACGAACGGGCCGGCCAGTTTCAGACAGTGGATCGGCAGCCGGCGCAGGTACGCCAGGTTGGAGTAGCCGGTGCCGAAGTCGTCCACGGCCAGCCGGACGCCGAGCGCCGCGAGCCGGTGCAGGCTGCGCAGCGGCTCCCCGGCGCTGCCCATCACGGCGCTCTCGGTCAGCTCCAACTGGAGAAGCTCCGCCGGCAGCCCGCTGGTGGCCAGCACGTCCGCCACCGTCTCGACGATCGCCGGGTCGTCGGCCTGCCGGGCGGCCAGGTTCACGCTGACCACCAGCTGAGCCTCGGGGAACTCCCGCCACCAACGCTCGGCGTCCTGGCAGGCCTGCCGCAACACCCACTCGCCGAGCCCGACGATCAGGCCGGTCTCCTCGGCCAGGCCGATGAACCGGTCCGGGCCGATCAGGCCCAACTCCGGGTGCTCCCAGCGGACCAGCGCCTCCACCGCGAGCATGGTGCCCTCCAGCAGCGACACGATCGGCTGGTAGTGCACCACGAACTCGCCCCGGTCAAGCGCGGCGGGCAGCCCGGCGACCAGCGCCGACCGGGCGATGTCGCGGGCGCTGCGCTCGGGGTCGTACACCGCCCACCGGCCCCGGCCGGCGGCCTTGGCCCAGTAGAGCGTGGTGTCGGCGGCCTTCATCAGCTCCGAGGCGGTGGTCTCCGCGGCCGGGCAGTCCACGATGCCCACGCTGGCGGAGACCGCCAACTGCTGGTCGCCGACGTGCACCGGGGCGGCGACGGCGGCCAGCGCCGCCTCCGCCACGGCCACCGCGTCGGCGGTGCCGGCCCCGCCGTCGACCAGGATCACGAACTCGTCGCCACCCATCCGGGCGACCAGGTGGCCGTGGTCGGCCACGCACTCGGCCAGCCGCCGGCCGATCACCACCAGCAGCCGGTCACCGAGGTCGTGGCCGAGGCTGTCGTTGATCGCCTTGAAGCCGTCCAGGTCGAGGAAGCACACCCCGACCCGCTGCCCGGCACCCGCGGTGTCGAGGACCCGGCCCAGCGTTTCGAAGAACAGCGTCCGGTTGGGCAGCCCGGTCAGCGGGTCGTGGGACGCCTGGAAGAGCAGCCGCTGCTGGAGTTCGTACCGCTCGGTGATGTCCTCGATCATGGCGACGGTGAAGCGGGGTCGGCCGTCGTCGTGCCGGATCAGCGAGACGACCAGGTTGGTCCAGACGACGCTGCCGTCCTTGCGGTAGTAGCGCTTCTCGGCCCGCGCCGACTCGTGCTTGCCCTCGATCAACTCTTGGTACAGCTCCCACATGCCGGCGGTGTCGTCGGGATGGAACAGCCCCGCCACGTTTGTCTCACACAGCTCCTCGATCGAGTAGCCGAGCATGTCGGCGAACGCCTGGCTGACGTCGAGGATCTGACCGTCCACCCCGGCGATGCCGATCCCGATGGCGGCGCCGGTGAAGACCGCCCGGAACCGCGCCTCACTGTCGCGCAGCGCCTGCTCGACCTCGTCGCGTGCCTGCCACGCCGACCGCGCGATCCGCTCCTGCTGGGTGAAGGTGCGGTCGCGCAACGCGCGGGCGAACCCGGCGGCCAGGCCGCCCTGCACGGCCGCGATCCGCCGGGTCAGGTCGACCGGTCGGTCGTCGGCGGTCAGCACCCGCTGGGGAAAGTCGTCACCGAGGGCGCGCAGCGACCACTCCAGCGCCCGGGGCTCGGTCAGGTGCGCCTCCACCAGCGCCCGCCCGACCTCCTCGGCGGGACGGACCGAGAACGGCTCTGCCCGCAGGGCCTGGGCCAGCCGGAGGGTGTGTGCCAGCAGCAGCCGCTCGGTCTCGGCCGCGCTGAGCGGCACGAAACCGAGGCGGCGTACCGCGCGGGCCCAGTCGGCGGCGTAGCCCTGGGCGTCGGCACGGCCGACGTCGACTCCGGTGGGGTCCGGGACGGCGGCCACGGGGTCAGCCGACGGACTGGTCGTACCGGGCCACCGCCCCGAAGGCGCCGAACCTCTCGGGGTGCTCGTCCACATCGGACGGCGAGTCGGGACGCCAGAGCGGCATGTGCACGACGCCCGGTTCGAGGACGGTCCAGTCGCCGAAGAACCCGGTGACCTGCGCGCGGGAGCGCAGGGTGATCTCGGTGTCGGTGCGGGAGGAGAGACGCTGGGCGTCCAGCATCTCCTGCGGCTGGTCCTCGAAGGTGGAGTGCGAGATGACCAGGAAGCTGCCGGGCGCGGCGGCCGCCCGCAGGGTCGCCAGGATGTCGTCGGGCCGGTCGGCGTCCGGGATGAAGTGCACCACCCCGGCCAGCAGGATGCCCATCGGCCGGCTGAAGTCGATCAACCCGAGCCGCCGGGTCTCGTCGAGGATGCGCTCCGGCTCACGCAGGTCGGCGTGGATCACCCCGGTCAGGTCGTTGCCGGCGAGCAGTTCCCGGCTGTGCGCGACGGCCACCGGGTCGATGTCGACGTAGACCACCCTGGCCTTCGGGTTCGCCGACTGGGCCACCTCGTGCACGTTGCCCACGGTGGGAATTCCGGAGCCGATGTCGAGGAACTGATCGATGCCGGCGTCGAGCAGCGCGCGTACGGCCCGGCGCAGGAACTCCCGACCGGAGCGCATGGTGGCGGCGAGGTTCGGGGTCATGCTGGCGATCTGCTCGGCCAACTGCCTGTCGATCTCGAAGTTGTGTGCCCCACCCAGGAAATAGTCGTACACCCGGGCCGCGCTCGGCCTGGTCAGATCGATCTCGGTCGGCAGTCCGTCCGGCATCAGCGTGCTCCCCAGTTCATCGCCGCGGCGCGAGGCGGCTCCGGCGTCGGCGGGCCCGCGCGACCACCGGCCGACCCCGCGGGTCGTGTGGTGTGGACCACTCTAGGCCGCCGACTCCCGCGTTCGGGAGATCCCTTCACGCTCTTTCCGCGCTCAGGCCGCCGACTCCAGCAACAGCGAGATGCCCTGACCGACGCCGATGCACATGGTGGCCAGCGCCCGGCTGCCACCGCGACGACGCAACTCCAGGGCGGCGGTCAACGCCAGCCGGGCACCGCTGGCGCCGAGCGGGTGCCCGAGCGCGATGGCACCGCCGTTCGGGTTGACGTGCTCGGCGTCGACCGGCAGGCCCAGCTCCCGCAGCACCGCCACCGACTGCGCGGCGAACGCCTCGTTCAGCTCGATCACATCCACCGCGCTCAACTCGACACCGACGCGGTCGAGCAGCTTGCGGGTGGCCGGCACCGGGCCGATCCCCATGATCCGGGGCGGCACGCCGGCTGCCGCCGCACCGCCGATGCGGGCCAGCGGGGTCAGGCCGTACCGGGCGACCGCCGCCTCGCTGGCCACCAGCAGCGCGACCGCACCGTCGTTGACGCCCGAGGAGTTGCCCGCGGTCACCGTGCCGCCGTCGCGGAACGGGGTGGGCAGCGCGGCCAACTTCGCAAGCGTGGTCTCCCGGGGGTGCTCGTCGGCCTCGACCAGCCGGGTCTCCCGGCGGCCGGCCGGCACGGTGACCGGCACGATCTCCTCGGCGAACCGGCCGTCGGCCTGCGCCTTGGCCGCGCGCTGCTGTGAGCGGTACGCGAAGGCGTCCTGCTCGGCGCGGCTGACGCCGTACTCGGCGGCCACGTTCTCCGCCGTCTCCGGCATCGAGTCGACCCCCCAGCCGTCGCGCATCAGCGGGTTGACCAGCCGCCAGCCCAGGGTGGTGTCGTGCACCTCGGCCGAGCGGGAGTACGCCGACGTGGCCTTCGGCATGACGAACGGCGCCCGGCTCATGCTCTCCACCCCACCCGCGACCACCAGCTCCGCCTCGCCGGCCACGATGGACCGGGCGGCGGTAGCGAGGGCGTCCAGCCCGGAGCCGCAGAGCCGGTTGACCGTGCTGCCCGGCACCTCCTCGGGCAGACCGGCCAGCAGCGCCGCCATCCGTGCCACGTTGCGGTTGTCCTCGCCGGCCTGGTTGGCGCAGCCCAGCACGACGTCGTCGACGCGGGCCCAGTCCACCGACGGGTGGCGGGCCACCAGCTCGCGGATCACGTGCGCGGCCAGGTCATCGGGGCGGACGCCGGCCAGCGCGCCGGCGTACCGGCCGATCGGGGTACGGACACCGGCCACCAGGTATGCCACGGTCATCGCGAGTCCTTCGGGGGTGCAGACGGCGGGGGTGGGGGCACGCCCACCGGGTCGCGAGGGCTGCCGGCCGCCAGGATATCCGCGCCGGCAGCGGATAGGTTGACGGCATGGCCCGGGCCCAGTTCAGCGCAGAGACCAGCGGCGACGGCGCGTTCGTCCGCCAGCCCAACCGGTTCACCGGTCGGGTCACCCCGCACTCGACCTCCCCGCCCGGCGGCGGCCCCGACGATCAGGACCGCTGGCCGCTGGAGGCCGGGCGTTACCGGCTGATCTGGTGCCGCGCGTGCCCGTGGGCGCACCGGGCGAAGATCGTGCGCGGCCTGCTCGGCCTGGACGGCGCGATCTCGCTGGGCACCGTCGACCCGATCCGGGACGAGCGCGGCTGGGCGTTCGCCCTCGACCCGGACGGCTTCGACCCGGTCCTCGGCGTCGGTTTCCTCTCCGAGGCGTACCTGGCCACCGACCCGGACTACACCGGCCGGGTGACCGTCCCGGCGCTGGTCGACACGCTGACCGGCCGGGTGGTGACCAACGACTACCCGCAGCTCACCCTCGACTTCTCCACCGAGTGGCGGCGGCTGCACGCCCCCGACGCACCGGATCTGTACCCGGTCGAACTGCGCCCCGAGATGGACGCGCTGATGGCCGAGATCCACGCCGACGTCAACAACGGCGTCTACCGGTGCGGGTTCGCCACCTCGCAGCAGGCGTACGACGAGGCGTTCCGGGCGCTCTTCGCCCGGTTGGACGCGCTGTCGCGGCGGCTGGCCGGGCAGCGCTACCTGATGGGCGACGCGATCACCGAGGCCGACGTGCGGCTGTTCACCACGCTGGTCCGCTTCGACGCCGCGTACCACGGGCACTTCAAGTGCAACCGCGACAAACTGACCGAGATGCCGGTGCTGTGGGCGTACGCCCGGGACCTGTTCCAGACCCCGGGCTTCGGCGAGACGGTGGACTTCGACCACATCAAGCGGCACTACTACGGCACCCACCGGGAGATCAACCCGAGCGGCATCGTGCCGCTCGGGCCTGACGAGGCCGGCTGGACCACGCCGCACGGGCGTGACTGAGCCGGGCCGGGCCGGCACCGGGACCGCGTCCGTCGCCCGCAGGGACATCGCCCGCCGGGCCGCCGCGTCGGCCGCTGCCGGGGGCGCGCTGGCCGGCGCGGTCGCGGTGACGTTCGCGGTGGTCTTCGGTCCGGGTCCGGGCCTCACCGGGTACGTGAGTGAGGCGGGCATCGCCGGCAGCGCGTACGCCGCGGCGTACCGGATCGGGGTCCTGGCGTTGGCCGGCGCGTTGCTGCTGCTCGCCGTGGCGTTGCCGCCGGGGGTGCGGGTGGCGGCCCCGGCGCTGCTGGCCACCAGCGCGGTGTTCACCGCCGTGTCCGGGGCGGTGACCTGCTCGGCCGGCTGCCCGCTGCCGCCGTTCGAGCGGGCGACGGTGGCCGACCTGGTGCATGGCGGCGCGAGCATCGTGGCGACCGCGGCGGTAGTCCTCACCATGGCCGTGCTGGCCGGGTCCGAGCAGTCGGGTCCGGCGGTGCGCCGGCTGGCCGCTCGCGCGGCGACGCTCGCCTTTCCGCTGTGCGCGGCGGTCGGGGTGGCCATGCTCGTCGTCGGCCGGGGAACCCTGGTGGGCGTGTTGGAACGGCTGGTCCTCGGGCTCGCGGTGCTGTGGGCGGTGGCCACCGCCACCACGCTGGCCCTGAGCAGGTTTATTCCGCAGCTTGAGGTCGCGCGACGGTAAGGAGCATCACGGCCAGCACTCCTTGCGGTGGCCCACCATCGGCGTAACCTCGCTCAGCGATGACCAATGTCTGGGGCCTCACCGTTCGCCTGTATGTCGATCTTCGACTGCAGGCCAGCGGCATCTGTCCGGCGTAGCCGCCCTCCCCGCGCCTACCTCGACCAGACCCCGACAATTGGATACGTTCTCATGTCTTTCGGCCTGCGCAAGATCCCCTTCTCCGTGCAGATACTGCTCGGCCTCGTGCTCGGCGTCGCACTCGGTTTCGTTGCCCGAAGCAATGACCTGAGCTGGCTGACCACCACCCTGCACACCGTCGGCAGCCTCTTCATCCAACTCCTCAAGCTGGCCGTGCCGCCGCTGGTCTTCACCGCCATCGTGGTCAGCGTGGTCAGCCTGCGCGGCGTGGCCAACGCCGCCCGGCTCGCGCTGAAGACCCTGATGTGGTTCGGCATCACCGCGCTGATCGCGGTGAGCATCGGCATCGGCATCGGCCTGCTCACCAACCCGGGCAGGGGCGTCACCCTCGACCTGGGCGGCGCGGCACCGCCGAAGAACACCGGCTCCTGGACCGACTTCCTCACCGGCATCGTGCCCACCAACCCGGTCGGCGCGTTCGTCGAGGGCAACGTCCTCCAGATCGTCTTCCTCGCCCTCGTGGTCGGCGCCGCGGCGCTGCTGGTCGGCGACGCCGCCGAGCCGTTCGTGGCGCTGAACCGCTCCCTGCTGGAGATCGTGCAGAAGGCACTCTGGTGGGTGATCCGGCTCGCCCCGATCGGCACCATCGGCCTGCTCGGCAACGCCGTCGCCTCGTACGGCTGGGACCTGCTGGCCCCCCTCGCGAAGTTCGCCACCGACGTCTACGTCGGCTGCGCCATCGTGCTGTTCGTGGTCTACCCGCTGGTGCTGATCCTCGCCGGCCGGCTCAACCCGCTGCGCTTCTTCGCCGGCGCCTGGCCGGCGATCGAACTGGCGTTCGTGTCCCGCTCCTCGGTGGGCACCATGCCGGTGACCCAGCGCTCCGTCGAGCGGCTCGGCGTGCCCCGCGAGTACGCCTCGTTCGCCGTGCCGTTCGGCGCCACCACGAAGATGGACGGCTGCGCCGCCATCTACCCGGCGCTCGCCGCGATCTTCGTGGCCCAGGTGTTCGGCGTGCACCTCGGCATTACCGACTACCTGCTCATCGCCTTCGTCTCGGTCGTCGGCTCGGCGGCCACCGCCGGCCTGACCGGCGCGATCGTGATGCTCACCCTCACCCTGAGCACGCTGGGTCTGCCGCTGGCCGGCGCCGGCCTGCTGCTGGCCATCGACCCGATCCTGGACATGGTCCGGACCGCCACCAACGTGGCCGGGCAGGCACTCGTGCCGACCGTCGTCGCCGCCCGCGAGGGCACCCTCGACCGGGCCGCGTACAACGCCGCCGGTCGACGGGACCTGACCGATCCGGAGCCGGCTCCGCCGGCGCGCCCCGACCGGCGGGACGAGCTGAGCCCCGTCCCCGCCTGACCTCGGCACACCGACATCGACGGACCCCTCCGCACGGGGTCCGTCGACGTTTCCGAAAGGATGACGATATGAGCTCCCTGTTCGCACCGCTGGCCCTGCGCGCGGTCACTCTGCCCAACCGGATCGCCCTGGCGCCGATGTGCCAGTACTCCGCCGGCCCGGACGGCCTGCCCACCGACTGGCACCTGATCCACCTCGGCAGCCGCGCGGTCGGTGGCGCCGGGCTGGTGCTGAGCGAGGCGACGGCCGTGCTGCCCGAGGGCCGGATCAGCCCGCAGGACACCGGGCTGTGGTCCGACGCGCACGTCGACGCGTGGCGACCGGTGACCGCGTTCGTGGCCGCCCACGGCGCGGTGCCGGCCGTCCAGCTCGCGCACGCCGGGTTCAAGGCCTCCACGTACCGGCCGTGGGCACCGGAGCGCGGCGGCGTACCGGACGCCGAGGGCGGCTGGACGCCCGTCGCCCCCGGGTCGGAGCCGTTCGCCGCCGACTACCGGACGCCGGCCGCCCTCGACGCGGCAGGCATCGCCGGGGTCGTCGAGGCGTTCGGCACCGCCGCCGAGCGGGCCCTCGCCGCCGGCTTCGCCGCCGTGGAGATCCACGCCGCGCACGGCTACCTGCTGCACGAGTTCCTGTCGCCGCTGAGCAACCACCGCACCGACGGCTACGGCGGTGACCGGGCCGCCCGGATGCGGCTCACCCTGGAGGTGGCCCGGGCGGTACGCGCCGCGGTCGGCGAGAGCGTGCCGGTGCTCACCCGGATCTCCGCCACCGACTGGGTCGAGGGCGGCTGGACGATCGAGGACAGCGTCGTGCTCGCCGGCGAGCTGGCCGGTGTCGGCGTCGACCTGGTCGACGCGTCCTCTGCCGGCATCAGCGTGGCCCAGCGCATCCCGCTCGGCCCCGGCTACCAGGTGCCGCTGGCGGCGCAGATCCGCCGCGAGGCCGGCGTACCGACCGGCGCGGTCGGCCTGATCGTCGAGCCGGAGCACGCCGAGCAGATCATCGCCAGCGGCGAGGCCGATCTGGTGCTGCTCGGCCGGGAACTGCTGCGTGACCCGTACTGGCCCCGCCGGGCCGCCGCGAAACTCGGCGTCGCGTACAACGGGCCGGCGCAGTACGCCCGCGCCTGATCCCCGCCGGCCGGGCGGCTGCCGCGTTCGGCAGCCGCCCGGCCGTCAGCCGGCCAGGTGCGACCAGTCACCCTCCAGGTCCCGCCAGGTGCCCTGGGCCGCCACCGTGCCACCGAGCAGCACCACCACGTGATCGGCACGGACCAGCGCCGCCCGCTTCGCGGTCGAGCCGACCACTGTCACCCCGTGCGCCCGCAACGCCTGCCACAGCGCCAGCTCGGTGGTGACGTCCAGCGCCGACGACACGTCGTCGGCGACCAACAGTTCGGTACGCGGTGCCAGCGCCCGAGCCAGCGCCAACCGCTGCAACTGCCCGCCGGAGAGCCGGGTGCCCTTGTGCCCGATGAGCAGCCCCAACCCTCCGCCAGCGGCAGCCAGGTCGTGGTCGAGCTGCGCGGTGCTGACCGCCCCGGCCGCGTCCACCTGGTGCCCGAGCGCGATGTTGTCGGCCACCGTGCCGGACAGCACCCGGGGCAACTGGCCGACGTAGCCGACCTGGTTGGGGCGCAGGAACAGCTCCGGTTCGGTGACCGGGTCGCCGTTCCAGGTCAGCTCACCGGTGTGGTGCACGATCCCGGCCAGCGCCCGCAACAGCGACGACTTGCCCGAGCCGACCGGCCCGACGACCAGCACCAGTTGACCGCGCCGCACGGTCAGGTCCACGTTGCGGACGGCGACCGTACCGTCGGAGTGCACCACCCCGAAGTCGCGCAGCTCCAGGTGGCGCAGCGGATGCCGGGGCGGCATGCTCGGCGCGGGCGCTGTCCCGGCGGCCAGGTCGACCGCCGGCACCCCCTCGGAGTACACGTTCGCCCCGGTCATCGCCACCGTGCGTCGGGTCCAGACCCGCGCCGACGGCAACTGGGAGATCAACGACGCTGTCGTCCAGGCGAACCAACGGGCCGCGCCCAGGGTGGAGACGGCCACCAGCACCGCCCCGGCGGAGAGCCCACCGCTCAGATAGAGCGCCCACGCGCCGATCGGCAACAGCCCGCTGGCCACCGACGGCGTGGAGCGCGACCACACCTGCACCGAGATCTCCCGCCGCTGCCGGTCGCTGCGCAGCGCGTCCAGGGCCGCCAGGTGGTGTAGCACCGCCGCGGTCGCACCGGCGAGCTTCACCGTCCGCGCCGCCGAGAGCGCGGAGACCAGCGCGGTGGCGAAGGCGGCCCGCGCCGCCACCGTCGCTCGGGCCGCGCGCTCCAGCGTCGGCCCGAACAGCGTCGCGGCCAGCCCGGAGACGACCATCGTGCCGAGGAAGAACAACGCCGGTACGACGCTGCCGGTGACCGCCGTCATGGCGACCACCAGGACCACCGCGACGGCCTGGTCCAGCACGTTGTCGGCGAGCTGCACCACCCGCTCGGTGTCGCCGCCCTGCGCCACCACCTCGGCCGGGGTGTGCGAGCTGACCCGGCGCGGCCCAGTCTGACCGTGCACCAGACGCAGGCCGATCCGCAGCATCTGCCGCACCCACCACTGCGGGAACCAGACATGGGTGTAGAACGGCACCGGCAGGGTGACCAGCAGCCCGGCCACGATCCCCACCGCCGGCAGGTACGGGTCGCCGGTCCCGTCGACCAGGTCGGCCCAGAGCCAGGGCAGCACGGGACCGTCCAACCCCAGCAGGGTGACCACGAGGAACAGCCCGACCGCGGCCAGCCCGTACCGGGGATCGTTGGTGCAGAGCCGGGCGATCTCCCGCAGCGTCCGAGCCGGCGGCACCGGCGGCAGCGGCGGCGGATCGGCACGGGTCGGCGCGCCCTGCGCGCCCAGCCCGCTCAGCTCTGCCCGCTCGCTCAGCTCTCTTCGCTCGTCCAGCTCTCTTCGCTCGCCCTGCTCGATCCGCTCGGCCAGCTCGATCCGCTCGGCGGCCTCCACCGACGCGAGCGCCGGCCCGGTCGGCCAGGCGGCGGCCGGGTCGGGGCCGACCAGCAAGTCGATGCCGGCACCGCCGCGGCCGGTCGGCGCCGCTGCCGCGTACGCGGCGGCGTGACTGGTCGCCAGCAGTTCGGCGAAGCGCGTCGACGTCGCCAGCGGACCGGCCTCGACCACCGCGCCGTCGGCCAGCACCACCACCTCGTCACAGCGGCGCACAGAGGAGAGGCGGTGGGCGATGACGATCCCGATCCGGTCGCGCAGCAGTCGTTCGGTGGCCCGCTGCACCCGTGCCTCGGTGACCGGGTCCAGCCGTGCGGTGGCCTCGTCGAGGATCACCACGTGCGGCTCCCGGACCAGGATCCGGGCGAAGGCCACCAGCTGCTCCTGACCGGCGGAGAGCACGTGCCCACCCTCCCCCAACCGGGTCGCCAGCCCGTCCGGCAGCTCGGCGATCCAGCCGGCGAGGCCCAACTCGTCCAACGCCCGGGCGGCGGCATCGAGCAGCTCCGGGTCGAAGAGCGCGACGTTCTCGGCGAGCGTGCCGGCAAGGATCTCGGTGCGCTGCGGCACGAGTGCCACCCAGCGGCGCAACTGCTCGACGTCGAGGTCGCACAGGTCGGTGCCGCCGAGGAAGACCGTTCCGGGCGGCACGTCGACGGCCCTGGTGAGCACCTTCGCCAGAGTCGACTTGCCGGAGCCGGTGCGCCCGATCAGCGCGTACGAACGGCCGCGCGCGAAGGTGAGGCTGAGCCCGCGCAGCGCGGCCCCCCGGCCGCCCTCCTCGCCGCTCACCTGGTACCCGAACGTCAGATCACGGATACGCAGATCACCCTCGGTCGGGCTGGCTCCGCCGACGGGCTCCTGCCGGGACTTCTGAAGCAACTGCACCCGGGCCCACGCGCCGAGGGCCTCCTGGATCTCCGGCACCATCCGGCTGACGTGCTCCGCGGTGGCCCCGAAGGCCAGAGCGAGCAGCCAGATGGCGGTGAGGCGGGCGGCGTCGACCCGGTCGGTGGCCAGCGCCCACGCCCCGCCGAGCACCACCACGCCGATGCCAGCCCGGATCGTCGCGGTGGCGGCCGTGGCCACCCGCGCGGACAACACCCAGACCACGCGGCCCCGGGACAGCACAGCGGCTGCCCGCTGGGCGTACAGGCGCAGCACATAAGGCCGGGCCAGACTGGTCCGTACGTCATCCTGGCCGTGCACCGCCTCCTCCATCACCGCGGCCAGGTCCGACCAGGCCTCCTCCTCGGCCATCCGGGCCGGGCCGATCCGCGCCGTGGGCCGGCGCAGCCCGACCGCGAGCACCACCGTGAGCAGCAGCATCGCGACACCCGCCGGCCACCACACGGCCAGCGCGACGACCATCGACAGCAGACCGACGCAGAGGCCCTGCGCGAGCCGGGTGCCCTGGTTACGCACCGCCGACGCCACCTGGTAGACGTCCCCGTCGATGCGGTCGAGCATCTCGCCCACCGGGGTGGTCTCCAGGGTGGGCAGGTCCTGCCCGAGGGCAATCCGGCAGAGCCGGCGGCGCACGTCAGCGGACCAGTCGGCGGTCAGGCCGGCCATCAGCAGGCTCACCGCGAGGTCGCTGAGCACCACGGCGACGAGCGCCGCGGCCAGCACGGTGAAGAAGGCGGCCGAGCGATGCACCAGCACCGCGCCCGCGAGCGCCGACGCGCCGGCCTGGCCGGCCGCGCCGAGCACGATCAGGACCGCCACCAATGTCATACGACGTGAAGAGGTGCCCCACAGATCACGGAGCAGGCGCATGGGTGTCCCCCCGGACGTGGTTGGCGGCGACCCCAGCGTGCCGGTACGGAGCAGGTCCACTCAACCGATTTACCGGCCCTGAGCAGGACCTCCGGTCAGGGCCGCACGACCCGACGGACGATGGCGATATGCCACCGCAGGTCGGAAATCGGCCAGCGGGCCTCTCGTCGGAGATCGCCCGAGGTGATCGACTCCGTATCGCCGACAGTGCGGTATCCCGTGCCGACGATGCCCCCATGTCGGGGACCTGGAGTTGACCATCCCCAAGCGGTCCGGTCCGGACACCGGAACGCCGGCGCATCGCGCGCCCGATGTCCGGTATCTGCCCCTATAAGCCGTGACGGGCGTCACAGGGTTGGTGGAATGGGGGCCGGCCCGGGGTCGTTACATACCCTGACGATCGCAGGACCACGGCCCTGCGCCCCCGCTCGCCGGGGGTTGGCAAGCCGCTCGGGGTTGGAATGCTGGTCCCCGCCCGGTCGTTACATCCCCACGGACGACCGCACCGGTTCGACGGGCCCCCGGAATGGCCCCGGCCCCTCGGTCGTTACAACCCCCACGATCGAGGTTCGACGTGTGGATGGGCCGCTCCCCGGAATGACCCCGGCCCGCCGGTCGTTACACATGGACCCGGCGCCACGAGCCCCCCGCCCGTAGGCCGCCGACGTTAAGACTCTCCCCCCGTTTGTGCAGCGCCGGACGAGGTGCTCACACCCGCGCCACCGTCCCCCTGGTGGGTGGGTGTCCTTACCCCCGAAGGAGCTAACCCTCATGAACACGATCATTCGTAAGAGTGTGCTGTCTGTTGCTGGTCTCGCGTTCGCCGGTGGCGTCTTCGCCGGCCCGATCGCCCACGCCGCCACCCCGGTGGATGCCAAGCCGGCAGCGGTCGCCGTGCAGGCTGACAAGCCCGACACCGCCAAGCTGATCCCGCACGGCGTGCAGGGCGCCCAGTCGCACATCACCCTCAACGACGAGCAGACCGCCAACGTCAAGGCGATCATCGCCGCGACGAAGAAGGCCGGCCTGCCGGAGCGGGCTGCGGTGATCTCGATCGCGACGAGCTTGCAGGAGTCGAAGTTGGAGAACCTGGGCCACCTGGGTGACCGTAACGACCACGACTCGCTGGGCCTGTTCCAGCAGCGCCCGTCCAGTGGTTGGGGCACGCCGGAGCAGATCACCGACCCCGACTACTCCACCACCGCCTTCCTCAAGGGCCTCAAGCAGGTCGACGGTTGGCAGGACATGCCGCTGACCGACGCCGCGCAGACCGTGCAGGTCTCGGCCTACCCGGACGCCTACGCCCAGTGGGAGCAGCAGGCCGCCGACCTCGTCGGCCAGTACTGGAACAGCTGACCCCCTCGCACGACACCGACCGCTGGCCGGCACCCCGAGCACGGGGCGCCGGCCAGCGGCATGTCACCTCCAGATCTTGGACAGTTTCCGTTAGCAGGGCCCGCCCGGATAACGGAAACTGTCCAAGATCTGCTGACCGAGCCCAGCCACGGCGGCCAGGCCAGGCCCAGGGCCGGGCCGGGCCGGGCCGGGCCGAAGGCAACCCGCGCCCGGGGGGGCTGACCCGCCCACGAGAGAGGTCGGCGGTTAGAAGAGGATTGTGGCGAGGGTGCCGATCGGCTGGAAACCGCAGCGCTCGTAGACCCGGCGGGCTGGCAGGTTGAAGTCGTTGACGTACAGGCTGACCGTGGGGGCGACCCGCAGCAGCGCGTCGCGGACCACGGCCGCCATGGCGGCGGCGGCGATGCCCCGGCCCCGCCACTCGGGCGCCACCCAGACTCCCTGGACCTGCGCGGTCCGCTTGGTCACGACGGCCAGTTCGGCCTTGAACACGACCTTGCCGTCGACGAACCGGGCGTACGCGCGGCCGGAGCGGACCAGGTCGTTGACCCTGCGGCGGTAGCTGCGCCCGGCGTCCTCGGCCAGCGGGGAGACGCCGACCTCCTCGGTGTACATCGCCACGGCTGCTGGAAAGAGTCGGTCGACCTCGCCGGAGCGGACCTGACGTACCTCCGGGTCGGCGGGGATGGCCGGCAGTGTCTCGGTGGCCAGCAGCGGCTGGTTGGGGCGGACGTCTCGCGCTGGCCCCCACGTGTCGGAGAGCCGGTCCCAGAGACCGAGGACGGCGTCAGCCCGGCCGACGATCGAGGAGCAGAGCCGCTCCTCCCCCGCGAGCAGGTCGGCGAAGGCCGCAACGGCGGCGTCGTTGGCGAGCACCGGGGTCAGGTTGCCGCCGAGCCAGCAGAGTGATTCGAGGTTGCGCCGCGCACCGTACCCCAGGATTCTGCCCTCGGCCCGCCACCAGGACAGCCCGCGCGCGGTGATTCGCTCAGCGACCTGCGCGCTCGCGAACGGGTCACGGTCAAGCAGTCGCTCGACCGCGCGGCGTTCCGATTCTCCCAGTTGCCGTACCGGCACCGTCAGCACGTGTACCAGCCTGCCAGATCGGAACCCCGCCCCGCCGGCCGAGTGACGAGCCCGGCCTCAGACGGGCACGGGCTCGGCAGGAAGGCTGGTCGGTCGGGTGCGGCCGGCCCACCGGACGACCGGGGGCACCAGAGCCCCGAGCAGGAGGAACAGCCCACCGAGCAGCAACCAGCCCGGTACGCCCCAACCGAGTGCGAGGCTGGTCACGACGACTGGAGCGAGCATCTTGCCCAGTTCGTACCCCATGCCGTAGGCCCCCTGGTACTGCCCCTGTGCGTCGGCGGGTGCCAGCCCGAAGGAGATTCCCCACCCGGCTGCCGAATGCCACAACTCCCCGATGACGTGCGCCAGTGACCCGCAGCAGAGCAGGGCGACGGCGGCCACTGTGGGCAGCGTCCCGCTGGCGGCGAAGAGTACGCAGGCCAGCGCGATGGCGACCCCGGCTCGGCGGGAGGCGCGGGCGGCTCCCGGCAGGGTGACGGCGCTGCGGGCGGCGCGTACCTGCAGGAGCACCACCAGCAGGGTGTTGACCAGCGTCAACCCGGAGATCATCCAGGCGGGTGCCCGGGTGTGCCCGGCGATCCACAGCGGCAGGGCGATGGTGAGCAGGCTGAAGTGCATGGACATCAGCCCGTCGAGCAGGGTGAAGGCGAGGAACGGGCGGTCCCGCAGGGCGATCAGGCGGGGGCCCTGGGTGGGGGCGGCGACCGGCGCGACGGTGGGCAGTCGGAGGAAGACCAGTGCCGCGCCCAGCGACGCGGCCGCCGCGGTCAGGATCAGCGCGACGTACCCGGTGCGGGTGTCGGCGGCGATGGCGAAGCCGCCGAGGACGGCGCCGACGGAGATGCCGACGTTGGTGGTTGCCCGCAGGTAGGCGCGGGTGTGCACCCGCTGGTCGGCGGGGATCGCGCCGGCGATCAGCGCGCCCCGGGCGCCGCGCTCAATAGCGTCGGCGAGTGCCGTGGCGGCGCCCACCACCAGGAAGGCGGCGAACGAGCGGACGGTGATCAGGCCGGCGGTCAGGGTGCCGGCGGCGATCAGCCCGCCGACCTGCGCGCCGCGCGGCCCGATGCGGTCGGCCAGGTAGCCGCTGGGCGCGCTGGCGAGTACGCCGACGAGCGCCGAGATGGTCAGCCCGACACCCACCTGGGTTGGCGATAGGCCGACCGACCGGGTGAGGAAGAGCGCGCTTGCGACCAGCCAGAGGCCCCGCCCGACGGTCTTGACCAGGGTGCCGAGGGTGAGGGTCCGGGCCGGGCCGGGTGGGGGAAGCAGTCGCATGCCCGGACTTTAACAAGACGTACGTACGGTTTGCAGTCCCTCCCTTGTCGGCGATGCATTGCCGATATATCGTTGATGCATCAGCGATAGTTACAGGAAGGATCGGACATGAGATTCCATCGACAGCACCACCCGATGCACGAGGCCCGGATGCGCGGCTTCGGCTTCCCACCGTTCCCGCCCGGTCCGCCCGGCCACGGCCACGGCGGGCCCTGGGGTGGACGCGGTCGTGGGCGCGGCAGGGGCCGCCGTCCCAACGTTCGGGGCGCCGTGCTGGCCCTGCTCACTGAGCGGCCGATGCACGGCTACGAGATGATCCAGGAGATCGACTCCCGCACCGGCGGTGCGTGGCGCCCGAGCCCCGGCTCGATCTACCCCACCCTCCAACTCCTGGAGGACGAGGGCGTGATCGTCGCCAGCACCGAGGAGTCCGGCGGCGGGCGGAAGCGGTTCACGGTCACCGAGGCGGGTCAGGCCGAGGCCACCGCGGCCGCGCAGACCCCGCCGTGGGCGGACGTCGCCGAGGGCACTGTGAGCAGTTGGCACGACATCCGCGACTCGGGCGCGCAGGCGATGAACGCGCTACGTCAGGTGATGATGAACGGCACCGACGACCAGCGTGAGCGGGCCGCCCAGGTGCTCGACGAGACGCGGCGCAAGCTGTACGCGATCCTCGCCGAATCCGAGTGACGCGCGGCAGCACCGCACAGAAAAGCGGCCGTCTCCCCCTCGGGGAAGACGGCCGCTTTTTCCAAATGGAAAATCAGTGCACGGTGACGGTCGGGCCGGTGACCAGCCCGCGCAGCTCCTCGGGAAGCTCGGCGCCCATCTCGTCGGCGATCCGCAGCGCCTCCTCGATCAGCGTCTCCACGATCTGCGCCTCGGGCACCGTCTTGACGACCTTGCCCTTGACGAAGATCTGGCCCTTGCCGTTGCCGGAGGCGACGCCGAGGTCGGCCTCACGGGCTTCGCCCGGGCCGTTGACGACGCAGCCCATGACGGCGACCCGCAGCGGCACCGGCAGCCCTTCCAGGCCGGCGGTGACCTCCTCGGCGAGCTTGTAGACGTCCACCTGGGCCCGCCCGCAGGACGGGCAGGAGACGATCTCCAGGCCGCGTTCGCGCAGGCCCAGCGACTCCAGGATCTGGTTGCCGACCTTGATCTCCTCCACCGGCGGGGCGGAGAGCGACACCCGGATGGTGTCGCCGATGCCCTCGGCGAGCAGCGCGCCGAAGGCGACCGCCGACTTGATGGTGCCCTGGAAGGCCGGGCCGGCCTCGGTGACACCCAGGTGCAGCGGGTAGTCGCACTGCTCGGCCAGCTGCCGGTACGCGCGGATCATCACGACCGGGTCGTTGTGCTTGACCGAGATCTTGATGTCGCGGAACCCGTGCTCCTCGAACAGCGAGCACTCCCACAGCGCCGACTCGACGAGCGCCTCGGCGGTGGCCTTGCCGTACTTGGCCAGCAGCCGCTTGTCCAGTGAGCCCGCGTTGACGCCGATCCGGATCGGCGTACCGGCGGCGGAGGCCGCTGCCGCGATCTCCTTGACCTTGTCGTCGAACTGGCGGATGTTGCCCGGGTTGACCCGGACCGCCGCGCAGCCGGCGTCGATGGCGGCGAAGACGTACTTCGGCTGGAAGTGGATGTCGGCGATCACCGGGATCTGCGACTTCTTGGCGATCGCGGGCAGCGCCTCGACGTCGTCCTGGGACGGCACCGCCACCCGGACGATCTGGCAGCCGGACGCGGTCAGCTCGGCGATCTGCTGGAGGGTCGCGTTGACGTCGGAGGTGAGGGTCGTGGTCATCGACTGCACGGACACCGGCGCACCGCCGCCCACGGGGACCGAACCGACCATGATCTGGCGGCTGGCCCGGCGGGGAGCGAGCGGCGGGGGCGGCGCGGCGGGCATACCGAGACTGATTGCGGTCACTTCAGGCACTCACCTTGAGAAGAGCGTGATCGGGTTGACGACATCCGCGGCGATGGTCAGCAGCGTGAACGCGCCACCGATCAGGATCACCACGTACGTGAAGGGCATCAGTTTGAGGTAGTCGACCCGGCCCGGATCGGCCCGGCCGATCCGAGCGTAGACCCACGAGCGGACCCGTTCGAACCAGGCGACGGCGATGTGGCCGCCGTCCACCGGGAGCAGCGGCAGCAGGTTGAACACACCGATGAAGAAGTTCAGCGACACGAAGAGCATGAAGAAGACCAGCCAGGCGTTGTTCTCCACGGCCTCGCCGCCGAGCCGGCTCGCGCCGACCACGCTGATCGGGGTGTCGATGTCCCGCTCGCCGCCGGTGAGGGCGGTCCACAGGGCGGGGACCTTCTGCGGGAGGCGTTGCAGTGCCTGGGCGGTGCCGACGGCCAACTGGCCGGTGAAGTCGGCGGTGGCTCCGAAGGCGCCGACCGGCCCGTACGTCACGCGGGTGGGGGTGCTGGGGACGAGGCCGACGCCGAGTGCGGCCACCGGCGCGGCGGCGCCGGTCGGGTTGTCCAGCGGCGGGCGCTGGGTCTGCGCGAGCACCGTGCTGGTGTTGCCCGGCTGCCCGTCGCGGACGTACTGGATCTGCGCGGTGTCCCCCGGCTTGAGGTTGCGCAGGGTGGTGAGCAGGTCGCCGTAGTTGGCGATCGGCGTCCCGTTGATCGCGGTGATCCGGTCGCCGTCGCGCAGTTGCGCCTGGGCGGCGGGGCTGGCGGCGTCGGCGGGGGTGCACGCCCGCGCGGCGTTCTCCGGCACCACGCATTCGCTGAGCTGGATGACCGCGGGCTCCTGGCGGGCCTGCGCGTCGGTGGTCGGGAAGTCCGGGTTGGGCAGGCCGGCGGAGACGGCGAGGATCCAGATGGTGATCAGGGCGAGCGCGAAGTGCGTGATCGACCCGGCGGCCATCACGATCGTCCGCTTCCAGACCGGGTAGCGCCACATCACCCGCGACTCGTCGCCCGGCTCGACGTCGTCGTCCTGCGGGGTCATCCCGACGATCTTGCAGAAGCCGCCGAGGGGGATGCCCTTGAGGCCGTACTCGGTCTCACCTCGCTTGAACGACCAGATGGTGGGGCCGAAGCCGACGAAGTACTTGGTGACCTTCATCCCGAATGCCTTGGCGGTGAGCAGGTGCCCCGCCTCGTGCAGACTCACCGAGATGAGGATGGCCAGGGCGAAGAGAACCACCCCGAGCAGGTACGACATCAAGCTCCTTCCACCGAACCCGCGATGATCTCCTGCGCGTGCGCGCGTGCCCACGACTCAGCCGCGAGCACGTCCTCGACGGTACCTGGTTCGGCGAAGTCCGGAGCGTCCTCCAACACGCGTTGCAGGGTGTCGACGATGCCGAGGAACGGCAGCCGGCCCGCCACGAACGCCGCCACGCACTCCTCGTTCGCCGCGTTGTAGATCGCCGGGCGGCTGCGCCCGGCCTCCCCCGCGGCCTTCGCGAGGGCGACGGCCGGGAACGCCTCGTCGTCCAGCGGCGCGAACTCCCAGGTGTGCGCGGCCGTCCAGTCGACCGCGGCGGCGGCCTCGGGCACCCGGTCCGGCCAGCCGATGCCGAGGGCGATCGGCAGCCGCATGTCCGGTGGGCTGGCCTGGGCGATCGTCGAGCCGTCGACGAACTCGACCATGGAGTGGATCACCGACTGCGGATGCACCATGACGGTGATGTCGACATACGGCACGTCGAACAGCTCGTGCGCCTCGATCACCTCCAAGGCCTTGTTGACCATGGTCGCGGAGTTGATCGTGACGACCGGACCCATGTTCCAGGTCGGGTGCGCGAGGGCCTGCTCGGGTGTGACCTGCATCAACTCGTCGCGGCCCCGACCCCGGAACGGGCCGCCGCTGGCCGTGACGATCAACCGCCGCACCTCACCGCGCGTCCCGGACCGCAGGCACTGGGCCAACGCCGAATGCTCCGAGTCGACCGGGACGATCTGCCCCGGCCGCGTCACCGCGGCCTTGACCAGCGGGCCGCCGGCCACGAGCGACTCCTTGTTGGCCAACGCGAGAGTACGGCCACAGCGCAGCGCGGCCAGCGTAGGAGCGAGGCCCAGCGAGCCGACCACCCCGTTGAGCACGATGTCGCACGGCCACTGGGCCAGCTCGGTCATCGCGTCGGGGCCGGCCACGATCTTGGGAAGCTTGAAGTCGCCGGTGGCCCACCCGCGCCGGCTCGCCTCGGCATAGAACGCGAGCTGGAGATCCTGCGCGGCGGACGCCTTCGCCACCCCGACCGCCTCGACACCCAACTCGAGGGCCTGCGCGGCGAGCAGTTCGACGTTGCCGCCGCCCGCACCGACCGCGACCACCCGGAACCGGTCCGGGTTACGCCGAACGATGTCGATGGCCTGCGTGCCGATCGAACCGGTGGACCCGAGCAGGACGAGGTCGCGGGGGGAAGTCACCCGGCCATTCTTCCCCACCCCCGCTGCACGCCCGCTGGGAGCCTCAGCCCTCCCCGCCCACCTGCGGATCGACGGCCACCTCCGGCCGATGATCGACTCGACTTCACGGAAGTCGGGGTATCCCGCGCATCCGGACACCCCGACTTCGCCGAACTCGTGTCGATCAAGCGTTGTCGTCAGCCGAGTCACCGGCGGTCGCGTCTGGCGGCGCCTCCTCGCCGAGCAGGTCACCCGGGTCGATGGAGAACTCAAACGGCTCCCGCATGACGAACCGCGTCCCGGCAGCGGCGGCAGCCACCGGCCGGTACTCCCCCTCGGTCAACTCGTACAACGCGATGGTGGGCACCCGATTGCGCAGGTCGACCCGGAGGAAGAAGGGCACGCCGACTGCGGCGTACTCACGCGGGCGGTCGATGATGTCCTTGCGCCGATTCCCGGGAGAGACGATCTCACCCAACAGCACCGCGTGCCTGATGTTCATCGTCGTTCGGCCGCCACCCGGCGCGTCGAGAATGACGATGTCCGGAATGAAGAGATTCTCGCCCGAGACGACGTTCGCCTCAAGATAGAGCCACAACTTGGCGCGGCGGGCTGCCTGCTTGAGGTGATAGGCGAGATCCAGCTCCGCGTCCTGATGGTCATACCCGGCATGTGGTGTCACGATCACGCTTCCGCTCAGGACCTCAACCTTGGGGCCGTTGGTCTCCGGCAACAGGTCGAGGGCGAGCTGCGCGGTCCACGGCTCGTCGTGCCACCGCAGCACGTCGAACGACGGCTCGGTGTGCTGCGGCGCCGGCTCGAACGCTGCCTGGGCCATCCGGGCTCACCCCCTCAGCGGGACAATCTGCTCAGCTCAGCCTAGCCACCGCAGCCCGCACGACGCGTCATCGCACACCGAGTCCGCCACCGAAGACGAATGGACTGCGACAACAGAAATGCTCGCGCGGCTCGCGCAGATCCTGGACAGTTTCCGTCATCGCGAGGCTGGCTGACACCGTGAACTCGACGAAGGCGGTCCAGGGCGAGGGGGTGAAGGTCAGCGCCGTGGCCGTGGCGCTACGCGATTCGCTCGGTCACCTCGCCGTCGTCGACTCCTGCGCGGCGACGCCCGACGATGGTCGACTCCAGATCGCCGATATCGGGGTATCCCCGGCGCTGGGACACCCCGATATCGGCGAAACGGTGTTGATCAAGGGAAAGCGGGTGACCGAGGGCCGCCGGAGCGGCCCTCGGTCCGGACTAGCCGCCGTTGATAACGAACTGCGAGCCGGGCTGGACGACGATGTTGCCGTCGGCCGAGTTGGTGATGGTCACGTTCGTGAGGTTGGCGTTGCCGCGCGCACCGCCCATCGCGAGGATGCCGGCACCGTTGTTGGACTTGTCGATCCGCACGTTGGTGATCGCCACGTTCGGCATGTTGCCACCACCGTTCTTGAACTGGATCCCGTCGTACGTCGAGTCGACGATCTCGGTGTCCCGGATGGTGACGCCGACGATGTCCCTGGTCGCGGGGAAGAGGGTGATGGCACCGAACTCCTGGTCCTCGTTCCAGAACGCGCCGCCGGTGCGGTAGAGCCCGTTGTTGGCGATCAGCGTCGTCCCGGAGAAGGGCAGCGGGTCGTGGTCGGTCGCCAGCATGATGCCCGGGTAGTTCGCGGTGTCGTAGATCAGGTTGTTCTCGATCGAGTTGTCGTAGCCGCCGTAGATGGCGATGCCGTTCGCCCGCCAGGGCAACTGGATGGTGTTGTTGACGAAGTGGTTGTCGTGCGCGATGTCGACGCTGCGGTCCTTGACGTACGGGTTGGCCCAGACGGCAAGCGCGTCGTCACCGGTGGTCCGGAAGGACGAGTTGAACACCCGCGAGTTCCGCGTGCCGTTGCTGAAGTTGATGCCGTCGGCGTACGTGTTGCGGATCCGCATGCCGCTGAACTCCAGCCCGTCGGCCGGCCCCCAGAGATCGGGGATGTTGTCGTAGTCGCGGCCCACCCAGACACCCACGTTGGCGTGCTCGATCCAGACGTTGCTGATCCGGGTGCCGGTGCCGAAGCGACCGTTGAGTCCGACGCCACCCTCGGCGTTGCCGTCACCGCCACGGATCCGACCCGAGCCGAAGATGGCGATGTCGGAGATCTGGGTGTTCTTGTCGATGTCGAAGCCGAAGTTGCCCTCGTGCGGGTGGTTGATGCCGCCCGCGTTCTGCGGCTCGGTCAGCGTGTAGAGCTGCGAGTGCCACATCCCGGCGCCCCGGATGGTGACGTTGCTGATGCCGACCTGGTTGTGCGTGCCCCGGTTCAGCGGGTCGTCGGTCAGGATCTTCTGCTCCTGCCGCCACTGCCCGGCGGGAATCCAGACGCAGCTGATGACACCGTTCTGGTCGTCGGTCACGGCCCGCTGGATGGCGGCGGTGTCGTCGAGCCCGTCGTTCGGGACCGCGCCGTACGCGGTGATCGACGTGCAGCCGGCCGGCTGGCTCGCCGCCGGTGCCACCTGCTCCAGGTCGATCATGTCGATGACGTAGAACGAGGCGGTGTCACCCGAGTCGCGCTGCAACTTGAACCGGGTGCCGGCCGGGTACGACTGCGCCAGCAGCGCGTTCGACTCGTCGAACAACCGCCGGGCGTCGGCCTGTGGCGTGTTGGTCAACGACTCCGGCTGGTCGCTGTTGCCGTAGAGCCAACTGTGGCGCGACGACAGGGTCAGCTTCCGGGAGAAGACGTCGTTGACGTAGAGGCTGATGGTCGCCTCGATGCCGCCGCCACCGGGCGCGTCCGGGATGGAGTTGCGCACCACGATCGAGTTGGCCTGGTTGGTGGAGGTGAACTCCACGAACTGGCCGGTGCTGTTCAGGCGTACCGACTTGCGGCCCGAGGACTCGGTGGCGAAGTTGGTGTGCCCGAAGGTGCGCAGCGGGTCGGTCTCCAACAGCGTGCCCTGGTAGCGGGCGCCCTCCGCCTCGTAGGAGACGTACGGGACCGCCGCTCCCCGCCCGACCACGATCGACTGGCTGAGGGCGTTGTTGGTCTCGTTGGTCTCGGTCACCGCGTTGGTGGCGTCGGCGGTGGCGGTGATGGTGGCGCCACCGCTGGTGGCAGTCCAACTGCCGGTGACGGCGACGGTGACCGTCGCGCCGGCCGCGATCGAGGCGGTGGTGGTGTTGAGGGTGGTGCCGCCCACCACCAGCCGGGTGACAGTGGTCGCGCCGGTCGCGGTGGTGCCGCGGTTGCGGACCGACACGGTGAAGGTGACGGACGCCCCAACGGCCGGGTTCGGCGGGTTGGAGGCGATGCTCAGCACCTGGAGATCGGGCCCCGGTGCCTGCGCGACCACCAGCGGCGACGGTGCGGTGAAGCTGTTGTTGCCGTTGTTCTGCTCGACGATCGTGTTCGCCGGGTCGACCACCGCCGCGACGGCGTAGCTGCCCATCGGTCGCGTACCGGCGTTGAACGACACGGTGGTCGACGCGCCCGCGCCGAGCGCGCCCACCGTGGCGCTGCCGACGACCGTGCCGGCCAGGCTGAAGTTCACCGTGGTCGCTCCGGCAGCGGCGGACCCGACGTTCTGCACGACGGCCGAGAGCGTGACCGGGCTGACCTCGCTGGGTGACGTCGGCGACCAGGTCAGCGAGCTGATGACCAGGTCCGGGTTGGGTGCCGGGGTGCCACACACCTCAAGCTCGGCCACCTGGCCGGATGGGGCGCCGGTGTTGCCGGTGAACCGCAACTGCACGTCCGCGGTGGTCGCGGTGACCGGGATGCTCACCACGTTGACGCCCTGGACGAACTGGTAACTCGCCGCCGACACCAGGTTGGTGTACGCGGACGAGGCCTGGTCGCGGCCGAGGACCTGGATGGTCTGGGTACGGGTGCCCCAGGCCGGGTCCGGGTTGAGTTTGACGGTGACGCCGGAGATGGCATGGTTCGCGCCCAGCGCCACGGTCAGGTTCTGCGGGTAGCTGGCCGCGCCCTCCCAGTACGTGCCGAGCTGCCCGTCGTTCGCCTTCTCGGGGGTGAAGGTGAAGGTGGAGCCGCTCGCCGTCATGCTCTTGCCCTGCGCCACGTTGGTGCAGGGCGGCGGGTTGCTACCGGTCCGGGTCACCGTATTGCTGTTACCGGACAGGTTGCCCGCGCCGTCGCGGGCACGGACGTAGTACGACACGGTGGCCGTCGCCGGCTGGGTGTCCTGGTAGGTGAGCACCGTGCCCAGCGTCGCGATCAGGCTGCCGTTGCGGTAGACGTCGTAGCCGGCCAGCCCGCTGCCACCGGAGTCGGTCGAGGCGCCCCAGTTGAGGGTGATCGTGCTGCCCGACGTGCTCTGCGACAGCGTCCCCGGGACACTCGGCGCGGTGGTGTCACCGCTGGTGCCGCCGCCGTACACCTCCAGCTCGGAGAGTTGCCCGGCCGGCCAGCCGCTGTTGGCGGTGATGGTGATCCGCACATAGCGGGTGGCGGCCTGGTTGACGTTGATCGTGACCGTGCTGCCGCTCGCCGGGTTGAACGTGTACGTCTGCGACGCGACCAGGTCGGTGAACGACGACCCGTTGGCGCTGCCCCGCACGCTCAACGTCTGCGTCCGGGTCGCCCAACCGGCGGTCGGCAGCTTCAGCACGACCTGGTTGACGGTCTGCGACGAGCCGAGATCGACCTGCACCCACTGGGGGAAGGAGTTGTTGACGCTCTCCCAGTAGCTGCCCGCGTTGCCGTCGACGACCCTCGACGAGTCGTAGACGTCGGCGTGGCCGCTCTCCTGGGTGGGGCGGCCCTGGGCGAGGTTGGTGGCCGCCGGGGCGAAGCTGGCGCTCGGTGCGGCCGCCACGTCGGCGGGGCGGGCGGCACTGGCCGGGTTCGCGAGGGCGGTGACCCCTGCGGTGGCGATCAGCGTGGCCGCGGCTGTCGCCGCCACCATCCGGAACAGATTCGTTCGTCTCATCACTGTCCTTGTCGTCGGGGACGGGTGCGGTGAGGGGGGCCGGCGCCGAGGGATGCGAGGAAGACGGGGTACGGGTGGCGCGGGGGCGCCACCCGCCCTGGGACACCAGGTGGGTACGACCATCAACGGACCCCTCTCAGGGGTCCGTTGAATCTTCCGGGGTAGTGCGCGGAATCGCGCATGTGTTTGTCGAAATCTTGCGCGACTTTGGCCAAAGGTTACTGACGTGCTACGAGAGCGTCAACACTTCGACCGCCTTGACTATTGATGGCCATGCGCGCCCTGTGGCTGCCACCGCCGGCGTCACGGCAACCTCAGCCCGGTCGGGGCTGGTCGCCAAAGGGTGATGCCGATGAGTCATCACGATGACTCACCGGCATCACGTTCCTCGGTGCGTTGGGCCCCTCGCGCGGCCGTGCGGGCACCGACCCGCCGGAGTGCTCAGACGCCCGGCGCCGCCAGGACGAAGGTCTCCACCTCCTCACCGCCGTACCAGTCGGTGCGCCGGCCCACGTGCGTCATGCCGAGTCGTCGGCACACCGCCATCGACGGCTCGTTGCCCGGCGACACGACCGCGTAGACCCGCTGCGTGCCGGTGGCGAACTCCCGTGCCACGACCGCGCGTGCCGCCTCGGTGGCGTACCCGTGGCCCCACGAATCCGGGTGCAGGTGCCAGCCCACCTCGATGTCGTCGGAACGCACCGCCTCGTCCCGCCCCGGCAGTGGCTTGAGCAGTACCGTGCCCGCCACCAGGCCGGTGTCACGCGCCTCGATCGCCCAGGTGCCGTACCGGCCGTGGTCGGCGGCGTGCCGGTCCTGCCACGACCGCAGCCGTTCGGCGGCCTGAGCCGGGTCGGTCATCGGCAGCCCGGACGCCACGCCCAGCCAGCGGGCGATCTCGGGACGGGAGTAGATGTCGTAGATGCGGGCCAGGTCGGCCGGGTCGGCGGTCCAGTCGCGCAGGATCAGGCGTTCGGTGGTGACAATCGTCATGGCGGGCGATCTTAATGAGTGACGTACGCCCCGGCAGGGAAAGAGATCGCGATGGGTAGCGGATGGCAGCGGGCGAAGCGGATCACCAGCGCCGCGTTCCGTCCCCTGCGCGGACGGGACCTGTCGCTGCACGCCGCCGCGATCACCTTCTACGGTGCGATCGCCGTGGTGCCCGTGGCGTTGCTCGCCATCTGGCTCACCTCGCTGATCGCCGGAGCCGACCGGGTACGCCGGCTCACCTCGTACGCCGTCGAGGCCCTGCCCACCGCGATCGGCGCACCCCGGGCGGTGGAGGCGCTCGTCAACGCCGGGGTGGAATTGACCCCGCTGCTGGCGCTGGCCTCACTGCTGCCCGCATCGCTGTACGGCGAGGGGCTCCGCCGGGCGTTCGTCTCAGTGGCAGCGCCCCGCACCGATGAGAACCTGGTCGGCTGGCGGGGCCGGTTGCTGTTGCTGCCGCTGCTCGCGCCGGCCCCCGCGCTACTGCTGTCGATCCTGCTGGCGCTGCCGCTCACCACCCGCCTCGTCCGGCAGGGCGGCTGGGCCGGCGCGCTGGGTGTGGTGCTGTCGTTCCTGGCGGTCTGGCTGGTGCTCACGCCGGTGGTGGTGTGGGTGTTCCGGGTGGTCGGGCCGGCCTCGCCGGACTGGCTCTCCACGCTCGGGATCGGCTCGTTCACGGCGGCGAACCTGTCCGGCTTCATGCACGGCTTCGTGCTCTTCGCCTCGCTCCCGCTGGACCTGGGCGTGCCGTTCGGCGGCTTCGACGAGATCGGCGCGGGCGTCGCCGTCCTCCTCTGGCTCTACCTGTTCCACGTGATCGTCCTGGCCGGTTACTCCGCCACCCTGGCCCTCTCGCAGTGGCGAGCCAAGCGCACGAGCTGATCAGGCCGGGCGGCTCCGACTAGGCTCCCGCAGCATGAGCAGTGAACTTCCCGGACGCGCCGACGTCGTGATCGTCGGCGCCGGGCACAACGGCCTGGTCTCCGCCATCCTGTTGGCCCGCGCCGGCCTGGACGTGCTGGTGCTGGAGGCGTCCGACGTGATCGGCGGCGCGGCCCGCACCGAGAACCCGTTCCCGAAGGTGCCGGGGCTGCGTCACTCCACCGGGTCGTACCTGCTCGGGTTGATGCCCCCGGAACTGCTCGCCACGCTCGACGTGCGGATCCCGGTGCTGCGCCGCGACCCGCACTACTTCCTGCCCACACCGGGCGGCCTCGGCTCGCCGTACCTGCTGTTCGGCAGTGACACCGCCGCGACCCGGGCGCAGCTCGCCGAGTTCTTCTCCCCGGCCGACGTGGCCGCCGACGACGCCATGCAGGCCGAGTTGGCCGCGCTGCGCGAGGATCTCGCCCCGGCGTGGCTCGCCGAGCCGCTGACCGCCGAGGAGACCGCCGAGCGGCACGTCCGCCCGGCGCTGCGGCAGGTCTTCGTCGACCTGGTCCGGGGCTCGGTCGCGGACTACCTGGCCCGGTTCGAGTTCCGCTCCGAACTGCTGATCAGCATGTACGCCGTCACCGACGGGCTCTCCGGCCTCAACGCCGGCCCGGACGACCCCGGCACGGGCCACAACTTCCTGGTGCACAACATGTGCAGGCTCCCCGGCTCCGGCGGCACCTGGATGATCGCCGAAGGCGGAATGGGCACCGTCTCCGCGACGTTCGCCGGGGCCGCACGCGCCGCCGGGGCAACAATCCTGACGGGTACGCCGGTGAGCGCCGTGACTGTTGACGGCGGCGCGGTGAGCGGTGTCGTACTGGCCGACGGCCGGCAGGTCACCGCCCCGGTGGTGCTCGGCGCGTGTGACCCGTACCGGCTGATGGACCTGGTGCCCGACGGCGCGCTGCCGGCGGCGCTCGGCGAACGGATGGCGGCGGTCCGCCGCCCCGGCACCACGTTGAAGCTCAACCTGGCGCTGGCCGGGCTGCCCCGGTTCTCCTGCCTGCCGCCCGACGCGCCGAGCCCGTTCGGCTCGACCATCCACCTGCTGCCCGGCTCCGCGTCGCTGGTCGGTGGGGAGGCCGCCTCACCGATGACCGCGCTGCGGGCCATGTGGGCGGACGTGCAGGCCGGCCGACTGCCGGCGGAGCCCACCATCGAGTGGTACCTGCACACCACCGTCGACCCGTCGCTCTCTGACGCCGCCGGACACCACTCGTCGGCGCTGTTCGTGCAGTCGGTCCCCTACGAACTGGCCGGCACCACCTGGGACGCGGAGCTGCCCGGCTACGTGGACCGGCTCATCGAGATCGTCGAGCGGTACGCCCCCGGCACCGGCGACCTGATCGCCGACGCGGTGCCACTGACCCCGCCCGGCATCGAGGCGCACTTCGGCATCACCGGCGGGCACATCCACCACGTCGACAACACCGTCTCGTTCACCGACCGGATGCCCTACGCCACCGGCATCGACGGCCTGTACGCCGGCAGCGCCGGCTGCCACCCCGCCGGCAGCGTCATCGGCGCCGCCGGCCACAACGCCGCCCGCCGCATCCTGGCCGACCTCCCGAGCTAGCCCCCGCCCCACCCCCCGCGCGATCTTGCACTTTCGGTCGCACTTCTGGGGCATATACCCTTTTCGCCCCGGCAGGAAGTGCAAGATCGCCGGGGATGGGGTGCGGGGTTAGCTCTGGGTTTTGGCGGCTGGGGCTGGGGTTTCTGCGTCTACTCGGTGTGCTCGCACCTTGTGGCCGACGCTGGTTAGACAACGGCCGCTGGGCAGGTCGAAGCGCCAGCCGTGCAGCTGGCAGGTGAGCTGGTCACCCTCGACGATGCCGAACCGGGTCAGGTCGGCCTTCAGGTGCGGGCAGCGGCGCTGCACCACCCAGTCGCCCAACGTGATGTCCTCGGCGTCGGTGCTGCGCTCGTGCTCGTCGTACCAGCCTTCCGCGTACTGGAGCCGCTCCTCGGAGAGGCACTTGAAGAACGCGTAGACGAACTCGTTGTACTGGCCGATCCGGGCCGCCGAGAAGCGGCAGGAGAGGAAGAGCGAGTTGACCCAGTCCACCTCGTCGATGAACAGCAGGTGCTCGATCAGCGACCGCTCGGTACGGAACCGGTAGCGGACCTTCTCGTCCGCGTACGGCCGGACCTCCTTGCCCGGGAAGTCCACCACGATCGACTCGACGCTCTCCCCGTCGTAGCCGACGAGGTCGAAGCGCACCGGACCGCCGACACCCTTGGCCAGGTAGATCGACTCTTCGAGCAGCGGCTCGATCCGGCTCTTCATCTGGCCGAGGACATCCACCTCGGGGTGCCGCCAGGACGCTTTCTCCGCCTCGATGACGGGCCGCTTGCGCTCCCGCATCTCCTCCAGGTGGGCGACCTTGTTCGCGAAGAACTCGTCGACCGGCACCGGGTGGGTGGTGGTCGCGCCCTCGGTGGTGACCTCGGTGACGCTGCCGGGCAGCAGCACGATGCCGTTGGTGCCGCCGACCTTGGCGTACTCGGTCAGGAAGACCGACTGGTCGGGGAAGATGTTGCCCTCGTCGTCGTGGATGTCGTTGAACTGCCACAGCGCGTCATCGAGGAAGCACGGCGGGCCGGCGATCGGGAAGACGTGGTCGGCCTTCAGGTCGTCGATGTAGCGCCAGGTCCGGTCGAACTGCCGGTCGCGCTTCTGCTTGCCGAACGCGGTCTTCGCCGCCTGCGGCAGTTCGTAGACCATCGGGTACCAGATCGCACCGGAGAACTGGAGCATGTGCGCGTGCACGTGCCCCAGCTCGGCGAAGACGCTCAGGTCGGTCGGCCGGGCGTCGTTCTGGTTGAGCAGCCGCACCCCGTCGTACTCCACCCAGAGCGACGAGTCGCCGATCGGGCCGTCGGTGGGGCTGGTGAGCGCCTGGATCATGATCTTGAGGCCGCCGGGCAGCTCGACGACCTGCTCGTTCGGCGCCTTGAGGAACTTCGTGAAGCCCAACTCCCGGAACTCGTCCTCCATCTCGGAGGTGGGGAACTCGGGGAGCAGGACCGTGGCGTCCTTGGAGATGAAGTCCCGCAGGTGCTTGGCGTCGAAGTGGTCCCGGTGCAGGTGGGAGACGTAGAGGTAGTCGACCTGGCCCAGAGTCTCCCAGTCGAGCAGCGAGTTGTCCGGGAAGGGGAACCAGGAGGCGAAGTACGCAGGATTGACCCACGGGTCGCACAGGATGCTGCCCGCAGCCGTGTCGATCCGCATGCTGGCGTGCCCAGTTCCGGTCACTCGCACCGCACAGTCCCCCTCAAACAGACAATCAGGTGTACGCCAAACGCTACCGGAGCAAGTCTGACGCCCGCCCAGTGACGCCCGTAGTGCCATCAGTCCCTGATCGACCGGGCCGGGCGACCAGGAAACCCCCACCGCGTCGCCCCGGGCAGGAGGCGTGCCAGACTAACCAAAGATCCGATCGCGAGGGAAGGACCGACAGTGGCAGGAAGCGAGCCGGTAACGTCGCCAGACCAGCACAAGCCCGGGCACCGGAAGTCCGGGCGAATCGGCGCGGTGCTGACCGCGCTGGTGCTGCTGGCGATGATCTGCGGCAACCACGAGGGCAGGGTCGAGGACATCTGGCTGGTCGGCCTGGCCGCGCTGCTGCTGATCATCGTGATCGGCGACGCCGTACTGCGGCGCAACGGCCTGCGCTCCTGACCCGACCGGCCGCCGGACGACCGGCTGACGACGCCGAGGGCCCGCCCCCACCCGGGGGACGGGCCCTCGTCCGTACGCGTCGTCGGCGTCAGCGCCCGAAGAGGATGTCCTGGACGTCCTTGAGCGCGGCGTCGACCTCGGCCTCGAAGTAGCCGCCGGGCACCAGGCCGAACCGGAGCGTGTCGAGGTCCTTCGGGTTGACCGGCATCGGGTTGCGGCCCTGCATTCCACCGAGCAGGCTGTCGAAGAACCGGTCCACCTGGTCCGGGTCGTACCCGCTGCCGAAGCGGCGCACCTGGAAGCTGCGGCGGATCTGGTCGACCCGGTACAGGTCGCTGCCGGGCGGGCCGGCCATCGGCGGGCCACCCATCGGCGGGCCGGCGACGGCGGGCGGACCGGCCATCGGCGGGCCACCCATGCCCTGCTGCGGCATCGGGGGCGGGCCGGCCGGGCCACGACGCATGTCGCGCAGCTCCCGCTCGGGCATCCGGATCTCGGCGGTCATGTCGGCGCGACCGTGCCGACCGGCCTCGAAGCCGTCGAAGCGCGGCTCCTCCGGCGGGTAGCCGCCGGGCGTGCGCTGGTCGTCCGGCGGGCCGTAGCCACCCGGCATCCGCTGGTCATCGGGAGGGCCGTAGCCACCCGGCATCCGCTGGTCGTCCGGCGGGCCGTAGCCACCGGGCATCCGCTGGTCATCGGGAGGGCCGTAGCCACCGGGGCCGGCGGGCAGGCCACGCGGCGGGACACCACCATGCCCACCCATCGGACCGCCAGGACCCATCTGGCCGGGGCCACCCGGGCCGCGCGGCGCGTCGTACCCGCCGCGGGGGTTGTCGTAACCGCCAGCGAAGGCGCCCGTCGGCTCGTCGTAGCGGCCGTAGCGATCGGCGGGCGGCCCGGACTGCGCCGGCATCGGCCGGGGAGGCAGGGGCTGCATGCCGCGGTCGTCGCGCATCGGCGGACCCATCCGGTCCGGCGGGCCCAACCGGTCAGCCATCCGGGGGTCGCCACCGCGCCCGGCGCTGGTGCGCTCCTCCAGCTCGGCCAACTGCCGCTCGACCCGGTCCAGGTGCAGGTCGACCTGCCACTCGTCATAGCCGTTGAACCGGACCCGGAAGACGACGTCGTGGACCTCCTGGGAGGCCACCGGCGCGCCGACCTGACGGCCGTCGAGCGTCGCCTCGACCCGGTCGAGGAAGGCATCCACCTCGTCGACCTTGTATCCCCGGCGGAGCGCCTTGCGCCGGAAACGCTGACCCTGACTCGCCACTATGTCTCCTGGTCTCGTTCGCCACGCCCGGTCACGCCGGTGCCTCTCCGGCGCGGTCGGTGTTGGTGTCGGTGTCCTCGGCGGCGGCGAGCTGGCCACACGCGCCGTCGATCTCACGACCTCGGGTGTCCCGCACGGTGGTGGACACCCCGGCGTCGCGCAACCGCCGGACGAACTCCCGCTCGACCGGCTTCGAGCTCGCGTCCCAGCGGCTGCCCGGCGTCGGATTGAGCGGAATGAGGTTCACGTGCGCCAACTTGCCGGCCAGCAGCCGCCCGAGCAGATCGGCTCGCCACGGCTGGTCGTTCACGTCCTTGATCATTGCGTACTCGATCGACACGCGGCGGCCCGTCCGCGCGGCGTAGTCCCACGCTGCGTCCAGCACCTCGGCAACCTTCCAGCGCTGGTTTACCGGCACGAGTTCGTCGCGCAGATCATCATCGGGGGCGTGCAACGACAACGCAAGGGTCACAGAGAGGTCTTCGCTGGCCAGTCGGCGGATGGCCGGGACCAGGCCGACCGTGGAAACGGTGATGTGCCGCTGCGACAGGCCCAGACCCTCCGGGGCGGGGCTGACCAGCCGGCGGATCGCCGCGATCACCCGGTTGTAGTTGGCCAGTGGCTCGCCCATGCCCATGAAGACGACGTGCGACAGCCGCGACGGTGAGCCGGCGACCGCGCCGGAGGCCGCCACACCGGCCAGGTAGACCGCCTGGTCGACGATCTCGGCCGTGGACAGGTTGCGGGTGAGCCCAGCCTGCCCGGTGGCGCAGAACGGGCAGGCCATGCCGCAACCCGCCTGGCTGGAGATACAGACCGTGACACGGTCCGGGTAGCCCATCAGCACGCTCTCCACCAGCGCGCCGTCGTGCAGCCGCCAGAGCGCCTTGCGGGTCGCGCCGTCGTCACAGGCCAGCTCGCGCACCGGGTTGAGCAGCGTGGGGAGCAGCTGGCCGGCCAGCCGTTCCCGGCTCGCCGCCGGCAGGTCGGTCATCTCCTGCGGGTCGCGGACCAGCCGCCCGAAGTAGTGGTTGGAGACCTGCCGGGCGCGGAACGCGGGCTCACCCAGCTCGGTGACCAGCGCCTGGCGGCCGGCCAGGTCCAGGTCGGCAAGGTGCTGGGGCGGCATGGAGGCTCGGCGTGCGGCGGCGGCGTCCGAGAGGGCGGGGATCAACGGCAGGCTCGTCATGGCTGGTCCAGTGTGTCACGCCATCGGCCGCGGACACCCGTCCGGAGGTCCCGAAGCCGACCCGGCCGACGGATCGAGAGGGTCGGACCGCCGTGATCCATGCCTCACCCCACCACCGGCACGAAGACCACCAGCAACAGGTACGCGGTGGGCAGCGCGAACAGGATCGAGTCCAGCCGGTCCATCAGGCCACCGTGCCCGGGCAGCAGGTTGCTCATGTCCTTGACGCCGAGGTCCCGCTTGATCATCGACTCGGCGAGGTCACCGAGGACCGCCGCACCGGAGACAGCCACCCCGAACAGGGCACCCCACCAGGGCGCCACGTCGAGCAGCAGCCACAGCAGCAGGGCGCTGCCCAGCGCCGCCGCCGTGACCGAGCCGGCGAACCCTTCCCAGGACTTCTTCGGGCTGATCGACGGCGCCATCGGGTGGCGGCCGAAGGAGACACCGGCCGCGTACCCACCCGTGTCGGACAGGACCACCGCGACCAGCGTCGCCAGGATGCGCAGCGGCCCGTCGTCGGGGGACGCCGCCAGCAGCGCAGCGAACCCACCGAGGAACGGCACGTAGACCGCGATCAGGGTCGCCGCGGTCAGATCCCGTTGGAAGCCGGCCGGACCGTCACCCAACCGCCAGATCATCGTACCCAGGACGGTGACCAGCAGACCCAGGCTGAGCGCATCGGGGCCGGCGAACCACGCCAGGCCGATGGTCAGCACGCCACCGGCGACCAACGGCACCAGCGGCGGGTGCGCGCCACTGCGTCGGACCGCCCGGGTCATCTCCCAGATGCCGACAGCGACGGCGGCGGCGACCACCACGAGGAACGCCTGGGGGTAGAAGACCAGCGGCACCACGATCAGCGCGCCGAGGCTGAGCCCGACCCCGATGGCCGCCGGCAAATTCCGGCCGGCGCGCCCGGTGCCCACCTGCTGGGTGGCCGGTCGGTCGGCGCTGGCCCGCCGTCGGCCCTTCGACCGTCGACCGGCCGGCGGCTCCGGGTCGGTCACCGGGCCCGGGTCCAGGTCCGGCGCGAGTTCGGCCCCGATCGGCGCGAGCTGGGCGGTCGGATAATCGGCGTCATCGTCGTAGCGGACCGGACCGTCACGGTCGTCGTACCGCACGGGACCGCCAGGTTCGTCGTAGCGAACCGGACCGTCACGGTCGTCGTACCGAACCGGACCGTCACGGTCGTCGTAACGGACCGGACCGTCGGGTTCGTCGTAGCGGACCGGGCCGTCGGCTGTTGGCGGGCGGTCGTCGTACCGGCCGGAGCGGCTCCGGTCGTCGAACCGGTCGGCCTGGTTCCGGTCGCCCTCGTGCCGGTCCCGGTCGTCGAAGCGGCCCCGGTCGTCCGCGCGGGCTGCCCGCCCGCGCTCGTCGTACGGGCCTGCCGGGTGCGGCTCGACGTCGGGGCGGGTGCGTGGCTCGGCGTACAGCTCGGGGCCGGCGGCCGGACCGCGGCTCCACTGGCCCGCCTCAAGCTCCTGCTCGGGCCAGGGCAGGGCCACCCGGCGGTCCGGTCGGTCCCAGCCGCGAGGCTCGCCTGTGTAGGGGTCGGGGTGGGACATCACGCACCGCGACGCGGCACGAGAACCACCACATGACGCAAGACCACAAGCATCCCCTACAAGCGCGATGTTCCTCTGATTGACCGCCCCGACGGTCGGTCGATCCCCGGTGTTCACCGCCCGGTGGCCGGGAATCCTGACGAGCCTACTGCACACGCCGCCGGGGCGAGGCGGACGAGGGCCTCGGCCATTTCACCACGCTCGGCGAGCGGTGCGACACCAGCCCAGGCTCGGCTGCCCGGCGGCCGGCGGCCGATCCACGCCGGCCGTCGATCCACCGGCGCCGATCCGAACGGGAGGTCGGGGCCAGGGCCTCTCCCCACATGTCGCTGGACGGCACGAGGCCCGGCCCCGGATCAGGGTCGGGCCTCGCGTCGACTGCGCAGCGGCGGTGGGTCCTCAGACCTCCAGCAGCTCGGTCTCCTTGTGCTTGACCAGGTCGTCGATACTGGCGACGTAGCGCTGGGTCAGGTCGTCCAGTTCCTTCTCGGCGCGCCGGCCGTCGTCCTCGCCGGCCTCGCCGTCCTTGACGATCCGGTCCAGCTCCTCCTTGCCACGGCGGCGGACGTTGCGGATCGCCACCTTGGCCTCCTCGCCCTTGTGCCGAGCCACCTTGATCATGTCGCGGCGGCGTTCCTCGGTCATCTGCGGGAGCAGGATGCGCAGCTGGTTGCCCTCGTTGTTCGGGTTCACCCCGAGGTCCGAGTCACGGATCGCCTTCTCCATCGCGTTGATCTGCGAGTTGTCGTACGGCTTGATGATGGCCATCCGCGGCTCGGGGACCGCGATGGACGCCATCTGCGTCAGCGGAGTGGGCGTGCCGTAGTAGTCGATGATGACCTTGGAGAACATGGCGGCGTTGGCGCGACCGGTACGGATGGCGCCGAACTCCTCCTTGGCGTGCTCGACCGCACGCTCCATTTTCTCCTCGGCCTCGAGGAGGGTGTCGTCGATCACCGGTCTCCTCGCCTCCTTCTGTGCTCGTCGTGGGCTGCTGAAAGTCGTCAGACCGCCGTTGCCGGCGCCCCGGTGGGGCGAGGATCAGGCGGTGATCAGGGTGCCGATCTTGTCGCCACCCACCGCGCGGATGATGGTGTCGTCACCCTGCGCACCGAAGACCAGCATCGGCAGGCCGTTCTCCATGCAGAGGCTGAACGCCGCCGCGTCGGCCACCCGCAGGTTGCGGCGCAGCACCTCGGAGAAGGTGATCGAGTCGAGCTTGCTGGCGGTGGGGTCGATCCGCGGGTCGGCGGTGTAGACGCCGTCCACGCCGTTCTTGCTCATCAGCACCACGTCGGCCCGGATCTCCAGCGCCCGCTGGGCGGCCACGGTGTCGGTGGAGAAGTACGGCATGCCGGCGCCGGCGCCGAAGATGACCACACGGCCCTTCTCCAGGTGCCGGATCGCCCGCAGCGGGATGTACGGCTCGGCGACCTGGGCCATCGTGATGGCACTCTGCACCCGGGTCTCGATGCCCTCCTTCTCCAGGAAGTCCTGGAGGGCGAGGCAGTTCATCACGGTGCCGAGCATGCCCATGTAGTCGGCGCGGGCCCGGTCCATCCCACGCTTCTGCAACTCCGCGCCGCGGAAGAAGTTGCCGCCGCCAACCACCACGGAGACCTGCACACCACGGCGGACCACGGTGGCGATCTGCCGGGCGATCGCCTGGACGACGTCCGGGTCGACGCCGATCGCGCCACCGCCGAACACCTCACCGGAAAGCTTCAGCACCACCCGGCGGGCACGACCGGGCGGCGGCGCCGTCGGATCGTCCATCGCCAGCGTCCGGTCACTCACAACCTGCGTCATCCGCCCCGCCTTCCCCACCGCACGCCCCGTGCGTGCGTTACCGCGAACCTGCCGCTGACGACCCTATGTGACGAGGAGGCCGCGGTGCCTGTCACGTACACCGGCGGCCTCCTCGTCGACGTCTCCTGCCCACGGGCGCCCACGGCGCCCGGTGGCGGCTCAGGCCTGGCCGACCTCGAACCGCACGAAGCTGGTGACCTCGATGCCAGCCTCGGCCAGCATCTGCTTCACCGACTTCTTGTTGTCGGCCACCGACGCCTGATCGATCAGGACGTAGTCCTTGAAGAAGGAGTTCACCCGACCCTCGATGATCTTCGGCAGGGCCGCCTCGGGCTTGTTCTCCTCGCGGGCGGTCTGCTCGGCGATGCGCCGCTCGGACTCGACGACCTCGGCCGGAACCTCGTCCCGGGTGAGGTACTTCGGCCGCATCGCGGCGATCTGCATGGCCACACCACGGGCGTCAGCGTCGCCCGCCTCATCGGTCTTGCCGGTGTACGACACCAGCACACCAACGGCCGGCGGCAGGTCCTGGGCCTTGCGGTGCAGGTAGACGGCGATGGTGCCCTCGACCCGGGCGAACCGGTTGAGCACCAGCTTCTCGCCGATCTTGGCGGACTGCTCCTGGATCAGGTCCGCGACGACCTTGCCGTCGAGCTCGGTGGCGAGCAGCTCCTCGGCGGTGTTCACACCGGCGCGCTCACCGTGCTCGACCAGCTGCTGGGCCAGCGCGATGAACGACTCGGTCTTGGCGACGAAGTCGGTCTCGCAGTTGAGCTCGAGCAGCGCCTTGCCGGAGTGGGCGACCAGGCCGTTGGCGGCCGTACGGCCGGCCCGCTTGCCGACGTCCTTGGCGCCCTTGACGCGCAGGATCTCGATGGCCTTGTCGAAGTCGCCCTCGGCCTCGGTCAGCGCCTTCTTGCTGTCCATCATGCCGGCGCCGGTGAGGTCGCGGAGCTTCTTGACGTCCGCGGCGGTGATTTGGGACATGGCTCTCTCTTCGATGTTGAGGCGGCGTGTGGATGGTCAGAGGTGCCGGTTACCCGGATCCGGGCGGTTCGTGCCCGGCGTACCGCCGCTGCCCCGCCGTTTCGGAAAACGGACGGCGGGGCAGCGACGGTGCGGTCACTCCGCGGTCGCGGCCGCCGGCTGCTCGGTGGCGGCCTGCGCCGGCTGCTCGGCCGGGGCGGCGGGCTGCTCGGCGGCGGCAGCGGCGGGCTGCTCGGCCGGGGCGGCCGACTCGTCGGCCTTCTTCGGCTCGAGAAGCTCGCGCTCCCACTCGGTCAGCGGCTCGTCGGTCGCGACACCCTCGGGCTTTTCGTCGGCGCCCCGGCGACGGCCGGAACGGGCGATCAGACCGTCCGCGACGGCGGCGGCGACGACCTTGGTCAGCAGCTCGGCCGAGCGGATCGCGTCGTCGTTACCCGGGATCGGGAAGTCGACCTCGTCCGGGTCACAGTTGGTGTCCAGCACCGCGATCACCGGGATGCCCAGCTTGCGGGCCTCGTCGACGGCGATGTGCTCCTTCTTGGTGTCGACGATCCAGACCGCGGCCGGCAGCTTCTGCATGTCCCGCAGACCACCGAGGGTGCGGGTCAGCTTGATCTTCTCGCGGGAGAGCTGCAGGGTCTCCTTCTTGGTGTAACCGGCGGCGGTGCCGCTGAGGTCACCCAGAGCCTCCAGCTCCTTCATCCGCTGGAGCCGCTTGTACACCGTCTGGAAGTTGGTCAGCATGCCACCGAGCCAGCGGTGGTTGACGTACGGCTGACCGACCCGGGTCGCCTGCTCGGCGATGGCCTCCTGGGCCTGCTTCTTGGTGCCGACGAAGAGGATGCTGCCACCCTCGGCGACGGTCCCACGCACGAACTCGTACGCCTTCTCGATGTACTCGAGGGTCTGGCGCAGGTCGATGATGTAGATGCCGTTGCGCTCGGTCATGATGAAGCGCTTCATCTTCGGGTTCCAGCGCCGGGTCTGGTGCCCGAAGTGGACACCGCTCTCCAGCAGCTGGCGCATGGTCACGACGGCCATGGTTGGGGTACTCCTCAAGGTCCCTGGTTGTCACGCCCGGCCGGTGGCCGGGCGTCCTGGCGCCTGGTCGCCGGCCCATGGTGGACCCGATCAAGATCGGGACCAGGGAGGCCGTCGCCCCACGACGATTCGTGGAGAGGGCGCGCGAGGTCGACCGCACGAGGCGGTCGCCAGTTGGCCAGTGTACGCCCCTCACCCGCTCTGCGGCCCTCGGGTGCTGCACCGCCACTCCCCGCCTGATTGCGCCAGTCACGGGGAAGATCGCGCTAGTTCATGGAAATAGTGGCCTCCGGGTCACCGGAGGCCACTATTTCCTGGTTGTCGCGTGCATCATCGGCCGCGACGGGCGGGCTGCGGGTCAGCCGGCGGCGAGCGCCGCGGCGAGGAAGAGGCCCAGGCCGACCGTCAGATAGGCAGTCGGGGGGCGCAGCCAGCCCCGTCCGCCGTCGGAAAGCGCCAAACCTCCGGTACGCAGCCCGTACAGCCCGATCGCGAAGATCGGCAGCCCGGCGACCAGGGCAATGCCCACCACCACGTTCCCGGAGTCCACCGGATCACCTGTCACGCCCGCCAGCAGCACCCGCAGCGCGGGGACTTCGAAGATCAACACCAGCAGGGCGAAGAGTACGGCCAACACCGGCCGGCGGGTCCGATAGACGCCGTCGGCGGCCGGCGGATACACCGACGGCTCGCCCGCCGGCAGCCCACCCCGAGGGCTGATCGGGGTCATCGGGCCGGTCGGCATCTCCAGCGGGTGCGGCGAGTCGCCGCCCCGGGTCGGCTCGACGATCGGGTACCCGCCCAGTGGTGCCGGGCGAGCCTGGTCGGCGAGCACACCCACCGCCGGGTCGCCCGCGGGCGCCACCTCGCGTGCGGCCTCGTCGCGACCCGCGGTAAGCGGCGCGCCAGTCGCGGTCGACTCCCGAGCAGCCCGGCGTCCGGGCAGCTCGCCGGAGACCTCCGAGGGGTCCCGGTCCGCCCGCCGCGATCGGGTGGCCCGGTAACCATCCGCGTCCGGCCGGGCGTCACCGAGCGGGTCGACCGCTGCGAAGCGCCCGGACTCCCCCTCGGGCGTACCGAACCGCCCAGCCTGCGCATCCACGGCCCCGAATCGTCCGGAGTCGGCCTCGGGCGAACCGAACCGCCCGCCCTGCGCCTCGAAGCGACCGGAGTCAGGTTCCGCCGGGGCGAAGCGGGCGGCATCCACGGCCCCGAAGCGACCCGAGTCAGCCTCCGCAGTGCCGAACCGCCCAGCCTGCGCCTCGACAGCCCCGAAGCGACCCGAGTCAGCCTCCGCAGTGCCGAAGCGAGCGCCGTCCACCGCGCCCAAGCGCCCGGAGCTCGGCTCGCCGAGCCGGTCGGGCACCGCCGCGAACCGGCCGGACTCGCTCTCGCCGGAGCGATCCGTCTCGGTGCCCCGCTGCTCGGGAACCTCGCTGTCGCGGTATCGCGGTTCGCCCGCGCCACGCCACTCCGACTCGCCGTAGCCGCGCCCCCGCTCGTCGGAATACCAGCGCGGCTCCTGGTCTTCGGGGAAACTCCGTCGTCCGTCCACGTCCGGCACCGTATGCGACAGGCTGCGCCGACGCCATTTCAGGCCCACCCGTTGAGTGGTCGCCCACCAGCCCGGACACGTCCTCGACGATGCTCCCGTAGCACGCGATGGACATGATCGTCCGGTTGTCCACAGGACACCCGTCGTCCACAGGCGACAGCCTTCGGGGTCGCGGCGTTCCTGTCTCGGCGGGCACCGTGCCGGCCATGACGAAGCGGAACCAGGCAGTCGGCGCGTACGGCGAGCGTTGCGCCGCCCAGCACCTGACCGAGGCGGGGCTGCGCCCCATCGCCCGGAACTGGCGCTGCCCGGAGGGGGAGATCGACATCATCGCCTGGGACGGGCCGGTGCTCGCCTTCTGCGAGGTGAAGACCCGTCGGGGCGACGCCTTCGGCACCCCGGCGGAGGCCGTCGTACCGGCCAAGGCCCGCCGGCTGCGCGGGCTCGCCGCGCGCTGGCTGGCCGAGACCGGGACGACCGCAGACGAGGTGCGGTTCGACGTGCTCTCGGTGCGGTTGCCCGACGCCGGCCCGGCCCGGGTCGACCACCTCAAGGGTGCGTTCTGAGATGCGCGCCGCGCGGGACCAGGCCGGCGGTGACGTGCCGTGAGCTACGCGAAGGTGCTCTGCGTGGGGCTGGTCGGGGTCACCGGCCACCTCGTCGAGGTCGAGGTCGACCTGGCCGCCGGCCTGCCGGCTGTGGTGATCTCCGGGCTGCCGGACACCGCCCTGCACGAAGCCCGCGACCGGGTTCGCGCCGCTGTGGTCAACTCCGGCCAGCGCTGGCCGAACCGACGGATCACGCTGAACCTGCTGCCGGCCACGCTGCCGAAATTCGGCTCGGCGTTCGACCTGGCCATCGCCGCCGCTCTGCTGGGCGGCTCGGGTGAGCTGCCACTGCTGCCCCTGGAGGGGGTGGTGGTCCTCGGGGAGTTGGGGCTGGACGGGACGGTCCGGCCGGTGCGCGGGGTCCTGCCGATGGTCGCCGCCGCAGCCCAGGCCGGTGTCGGGCGGGTGATCGTGCCGGCCGGCAACGCCGCCGAGGCTTCGGTCATCCCCGGCGTACGGGTGCGGGCGGTGGACACCCTGCACCGGCTGGTCGCCTTCGTTCGCGACGGCAGTCCGCTGATCGAACCGCCGGCGGCCACCCCGGCACCGGCGGTCGACGGGCCGGACCTCGCCGACGTCGCCGGGCAGCAGATGGGCCGGCGCGCGTTGGAGGTCGCCGCCGCGGGCGGGCACCACGTGGCACTGCTCGGCCCTCCGGGCGCCGGCAAGACCATGCTCGCCGAACGGCTGCCGTCGATCCTGCCCGAGTTGGACGACGACGCGGCGCTGGAGGTCACGGCGCTGCACTCGGTCGCCGGGCTGCTGCCACCGGGCGGCCGGCTGCTGCGCCGCCCGCCGTTCCAGGCACCGCACCACACCGCGACCATCCCGGCGCTGGTCGGTGGCGGCTCGGGGCTGGCCCGACCCGGCGCGGTGTCACTGGCACACCGGGGTGTGCTCTTTCTGGATGAGGCTCCCGAGTTCAGCAAGGGCGCGCTGGAGGCGTTGCGTCAGCCCTTGGAGCAGGGCCGCATCCAACTGAGCCGCAGCGGGGGCGGCACGGTCTACCCGGCCCGGACGCAGTTGGTGCTGGCCGCCAACCCGTGCCCGTGTGCCCAGCCGGCCGGCGACGCGCACTGCGAGTGCAGCCCGCTGGTCCGCCGCCGCTACCTGGGCCGGCTGTCCGGGCCGCTGCTCGACCGCATCGACGTGCAGGTCCGGCTCATGCCGCTGCGGGCCGCGCAGCTGATGGCGTCCGAGGGTGACGCCGAGTCCTCGGCGACGGTCGCCGCCCGGGTGGCGGCGGCCCGGCAGGCGGCGGCCAAACGCTGGGCCGACATCGGGCGGCGCCTCAACGCCGAGGTGGACGGTCCGCACCTGCGCCGACCGCCGTGGCGGCTACCCGCCCAGGTCACCGCCGAACTGCGTGGCCGGCTCGACTCCGGCTCGCTGTCGGCGCGGGGCTTCGATCGGGTGATCCGAATGGCCTGGACCATCGCCGATCTGGATGGCAGGGACCGGCCGGACCGCGATGACGTGCGGGAGGCGATCCAACTACGGACGGGGGAGGCGGCGTGAGCGCCGACGATGAGGGCAGGCTGGCCCGGGTCGCACTGACCTGGTTGGCCGAACCGGGCACCCGCGTGGTGTACCAGTTGGTCGAACGGCTCGGCCCGGTGGCGACCCTGGATCTGCTGCTCGACGGCGGCAGCCCCGACGGCTGGTTGCACAGCACGGTGGCGGCCCGGTCGGCGGCAGGCGACGCGCGGGCGGTGGCGGCCGAGGCCCTGGACCGGGCGGACCGGCTCGGCGCTCGGCTGGTCACCCCGGACGACGAGGAGTGGCCGGCCAGGGTGGCCGACCTGGCCAACCTGCGCCTGCCGGAGGCCAGCCGCCGGGTGGACGCCGAGACCGCCCCGCCACTCTGCTTCTGGGTACGCGGAAGCTGGCCGTTGGGCGAGGCCCTGGACCGCTCGGTGGCCGTGGTCGGAGCACGCGCCGCCACCGGTTACGGCCTGCACGTCGCCACCGAACTGGGGTACGGGCTGGCGGAGCGGGACTGGACGGTCGTCTCCGGCGGCGCGTTCGGCATCGACGCGGCCGCCCACCGGGGCGCTCTCAACGCCGGCGGGCTGACCGTCGCGGTGCTGGCCTGCGGATTGGATCGGCCGTACCCGGTCGGCAACACCGCGCTCTTCGACCGGATCGCCGACACCGGGCTGCTGGTCAGCGAGTGGCCGCCCGGCGCCGAGCCGCTACGGCCCCGGTTCCTGATCCGCAATCGGGTCATCGCCGGGGGCACCGTCGGCACCGTGGTGGTGGAGGCGTCGGCGCGCAGCGGCGCGACGCAGACCGCCCGACGGGCCATCTACACCGGCCGGGTCGCGATGGTGGTCCCCGGGCCGGTGACCTCGGCGATGTCCGTCGGCGCGCACGAGTTGCTCCGCGAGCAGTCGAAGGCACGGCTGGTCACCGGTGTGGCACACGTACTCGAGGAGGTGGGCCGGATCGGCGCGGACCTCGCCCCGCTCGCCCGAGGCCCGCAGCGACCCGCCGACACCCTCGACGACGACGCACGAGCGCTACTGGAGGCGCTGCCCCGCCGGGGCGTACGGGATGTGGACGCGCTCGCCGCACGCGCCGGTGTCGACCTGCGGACCGCGTTGCGCAAACTGTCCCTGTTGGAGGAGTTGTCCATGGTGGTCCGTCGCGACGACGGCTATGCCCTCGTACCGTCCGCCCAGCCCGGGCGTCAAGCTGCGGCGAACACGGCAGAAGCATCCGGAGCAGAGTGAGTGGACGCCCGTTGCGACACCGGCGGCAGGAGACCCTCGCCCGTAGGCTGATGGCGTGCCAGCTGCCAACCCCGGTGCACGAGACGAACAACCGGCCCGCTCTGCGACGCCGTCGGCGTGGCGGCGATGAGCCGGTCCGCCCGGGGCACCCGGGTCACCCACCAGGAGCTGCCACCGGCGCTGCGCGACGCGGTCGACGACTTCGCCGACCACCTGTCCCGGGTCCGCAACCGCTCGACGCACACCGTCCGCGCGTACGTCACCGACCTGGTCTCACTGCTCGACCACGCCGTACGGATGGGGTGCGTCGACCTGGCCGAGCTGGACCTGTCGGTGTTGCGCAGCTGGTTGGCCCGCCAGCGCACCACCGGCGCCGCCCGCACCTCGCTGGCCCGTCGGGCGGCGTCGGCGCGGGCGTTCAGCGCCTGGGCGCACCGGGCCGGGTTGCTGAACGTCGACGTCGGCACCGGGTTGGCCAGCCCTCGCGCGCACCGGGAGCTACCCGCCGTCCTGCGCGCCGACCAGGCCGCCGCCCTGGTCGAGGCACCGGCCCGACGGATGCCACCCGACCCCGCCGCGACAACGGCGGCCGAGGCGGTGCCGCTGCGCGACCGGGTGCTGCTGGAACTGCTCTACGCCACCGGCGTGCGGATCAGCGAGGCCTGCGGCCTGGATGTCGGGGACGTCGACCACGGACGTCGGGTGATCCGGGTGTTCGGCAAGGGCGGGCGGGAGCGCTCGGTGCCGTACGGGGTTCCCGCCCAGCGAGCCCTCGACGACTGGTTGCGGCGGGGTCGCCCGGCACTGGTCGGCGACCACTCGGGGGACGCGCTGCTGCTCGGCGCCCGGGGTGGGCGGCTCAACCCGACGACCGCGCGGCAAATCGTCGGCGGGTACGCCGAGGCCGTCGGCCTTCCCAGGACCAGCCCGCACGGGCTGCGTCACTCCGCCGCCACCCACCTGTTGGAGGGCGGGGCGGACCTCCGGGCCGTTCAGGAGTTGCTCGGTCACTCGTCGCTGGCCAGCACCCAGATCTACACGCACGTCTCGGTGGAGCGGCTGCGGGCCGCGTACCGCCAGGCACACCCCCGCGCCTGATCAAGGAGCGGAGGGCGAGGGACCTCGGCGGTTACGATCATCGTGTGACCGTCCCGCAGCCCCCCGAGCCGATCCCGGGCGCCCGCCTGCTGTTCTCCCTCGACCCGGCGGTCAGTCACCTCAACCACGGCTCGTTCGGCGCGGTGCCGATCGGCGTACAGCGGGCCCAGCAGCGGCTGCGCGACGAGATGGAGTCCAACCCGCTGCGCTTCTTCACCCAGGGGCTCGTCGACCGGATCGCGCACACCCGCCGGCACCTCGCCGGTTTCCTGGGCGCCGACCCGGACGGCAGCGCCCTGGTCGGCAACACCACGACCGCCGTCGCCGTGGTGCTCCAGTCACTCGGCCTGCGAGCCGGCGACGAGGTGTTGAGCACCGATCACGGGTACGGCGCGGTGAGCCTGGCCATCCAGCGGGAGTGCCGCCGGACCGGAGCGGTCAGCCGGGTCCTGCCGATCCCGCTGGCCGCCACCGACGAGCAGATCGTGCAGACCATCCGCGCCGGTCTGCGGCCGGGGCGGACCCGGCTGCTCGTCGTCGACCAGCTCACCTCGGCCACCGCCCGGCTCTTTCCGACCGCCGCCATCGTCGGGGTGGCCCGGGAACACGGCGTGCCGGTCCTGGTGGACGCCGCGCACGCGCCGGGCATGCTGTCGACCCCGGTGGCCAGCGTCGGCGCCGACTTCTGGGCGGGCAACCTGCACAAGTGGGGGTACGCCCCGAGGGGCACCGCCGTGCTGGCGGTGGCGCCGCAGTGGCGGGACCGGATCGAACCGCTGGTGGTCTCCTGGGAGCAGGAGGCCGGCTTCCCGGCCCGCGTGGAGTGGCAGGCCACCCTCGACTACACGGCCTGGCTGGCCGCCCCGGCGGGGTTGTTCACACTGCGAAGCCTCGGCGTCGACCGGGTCCGTGAGCACAATGCCGCGCTCGCCGCGTACGGGCAGCGGGTGGTCGGTGACGCGCTCGGGGTGCCCCCCGCCCAACTGCCCGACCCGGGCGGGCCGGGGGTGGCCCTGCGTCTCATTCCCCTGCCGGCCGGCACGGCCACCACCATCGACGCGGCGCGGGCGCTACAGACGCGGATCGGTGAACGCCTCGCCACCGAGGTGGCGGTGATGAACTGGAGCGGACGGGGTTGGCTGCGGCTGACCGGTCAGGTCTACAACACCGCCGACGAGTACGAGCGGTTGGCCGTGCGGCTGCCGGCCCTGCTCGCCCAGCGCTGACCCCGCTCACCCGTCGACCGGGAGCAGGCGCACCGGACCCAGGCCGAGCAGTGCCAGGGGGTCGAGGTACTCGTCGCCGCGCCGCAGCCCCCAGTGCAGGCAGGCGTCGGCCGGGCAGCCCGGATGGCCGGGCAGCAACTCGCCCAGCGGCGTGCCAGCGGTGACCGGCTGGCCGGGGCGTACCGCCGGTTGGACCGGCTCGTGGGTGGTCCGCAGCCCGTCGGCGTGGCCCACGGTGACCACCGGTCGGCCGGCCACCACGCCGGCGAAGAGCACGGTGCCCGCCCCGGCACTGCGGATCACCGCGCCGGGCGGGGCCGCGAGGTCGACGCCCCGGTGCCCGGCCAGCCAGGGTCGGGGTGGCGGGTCGAAGAGGCGGACCGGGTGGGGCGGCCCGTCGACCGGCCACCGGAACCACCCCGGCCCGCGGTCGGCGGACGCCAGCACCCCGACCGGAACGGCCGGCATCGACCGCCCCGGCCCGGCGTCGGCGGACGCCAGCACCGCGACCGGGACGGCCGGTGTCGGCGGGCTGCCGGGCACCGCCGCGAGCAGCACCGCCAGGCCGCTGAGCTGGACGGCCAGGGCGAGCGGAAACGCGGCGCAGAGCAGCACGGTGTGGTGGATCGCGCGGGTAGGCGGTGGCAGTCGCATGACGGCAGCCTCGGGCCGGGCCGGGTTCGTCCGCCACCCCGCGGGACGAAGCTGTGGACAACCGACGGTCCTGTGGACGACCACCCGAAGCGACGAATGATCTGCTACACCAGCCCCGACTGGGCGAGCGTCCCGAAGGGCCTAGGCTGGGCCGGGTACGGCGGGGCGCCGCCGTACGGACCGGGGAGGCCGCATGACCACTGTCGATGACCGGACGCCGGCGGTGGCCGACGTGAGCGGGCCGTCCCGGCTCGCCGAGCCGGATGAGGCGATCAGCGCCGAGGAGTTGCAGCTCGCCACGCGCAACCACGGCATCCCGCTGGAGGCGCTGCGTTACGACGTCACGCCGGCCGGGTTGCACTACCTGCTGATCCACTACGACATCCCGGACGTGGACCCGGCGACACACGCGTTGACCGTCGGTGGCGCGGTCGACCGGCCGCTGACCGTCAGCCTGGCGGAGCTGCGCGAGCGGCCCCGGGTCACCCACCAGGTCGCCATGGAGTGCGCCGGCAACGGTCGGGCCCTGCTGCATCCCCGGCCGGTGAGCCAGCCCTGGCTGGTCGAGGCGGTCGGCAACGCCGAGTGGACCGGGACGCCGCTGGCGCCCCTGCTGCGCGAGGCGGGCCTCGGGCCGGACGCGGTCGACGTGATCTTCACCGGCGCCGATCACGGGGTCGAGCGCGGGGTGGAGCAGGACTTCCAGCGGGCGCTGCCGGTCGCCGACGCGCTGCGCGAGGAGGTGCTGCTGGCGTACGAGATGAACGGCTCTCCCCTGCTGCCGCAGCACGGCGCGCCGCTACGGCTGATCGTGCCGGGTTGGTACGGCATGGCGCACGTGAAGTGGCTCCGCTCGATCGAGGTCCGGACCGAGCCGTTCGAGGGCTACCAGAACGCGGTGGCCTACCGGGTCCGCCGCGACGCCGACGACCCGGGCGTGCCGGTCACCCGGATCGAGCCTCGCGCGCTGGTCCGCCCGCCCGGTTTCCCCGACTTCATGTCGCGCCGTCGGGTGGTGCGGCCGGGACCGTGCACCGTGGACGGTCGGGCCTGGTCGGGGCACGCGCCGGTGGTGTCGGTGGAGGTGACCGTCGACGGCGGGGCGAGCTGGGTGCCGGCCGAGCTGGACCCGGCGGCGGGCGGGGACTTCGCCTGGCGGCGGTGGCGGCACGAGTGGACGGCGACGCCCGGCCGGTACGTGCTCAGCGCGCGGGCGACCGACGCGTCGGGGCGTACCCAGCCGGTCGAGCAGCCGTGGAACCGTGGCGGTTTCGCCAACAACCTGGTGCAGCGCGTCGAGGTCGTGGTGCCGGCCGAGTGACCGGCTACGGCTGCGCCACGGGTGGGGGCCTGTGGCGCGGCCGGAACCCCGGGCGGGTCAGCCCCCGAAGCCGGAGTCGGCCGGCAGCGAGATGTCGGGCTTCTCCAGCTCTTCGACGTTGACGTCCTTGAAAGTCATCACTCGGACGTTCTTCACGAAGCGGGCAGGACGGTACATGTCCCACACCCAGGCGTCGTGCATCTCGACCTCGAAGTAGACCTCGCCGTCGGAGTTACGCACGTGCAGATCGACCTGGTTGGCCAGGTAGAACCGGCGCTCCGTCTCCACCACGTAGGAGAATTGGCGGACAATGTCGCGGTACTCCCGGTAGAGCTGCAGCTCCATCTCGGTCTCGTACTTTTCGAGATCTTCCGCGCTCATCGCACTCCGCCTTCCATGGCCACATCTTCCCCCACCGGCGCCGGAGGCCGAGGCTGCTCGCCCAACGCCACGCCGACGGTACCCCCTGACGCCCAGGAGCGCCCCATCGGCTCGTCCGAGGCCGGGCCGACGGGCCGCCGGGCGCGCGGCGGCCGGCCGTCGCGGCCGGAGACGGCGGCGACATTGACGTACGAGAACCGGTGCTCACGGCATGGTCCGTGCTCCCGCAGCGCCGCGCTGTGCTCCGGGGTGATGTAGCCCTTGTGCTCGGCGAAGCCGTACGCCGGGAACACCTCGTCCATCTCCACCATGATCCGGTCCCGGGTGACCTTGGCGAGCACGCTGGCCGCCGCCACACACGCCGCCACCCGGTCGCCCTTCCACACGGCCAGCCCCGGCACGCCCAGACCGTCCACGCCGAAGCCGTCGGTCAGCACGTAGTCGGGGCCGGTCGTGAGCAAGGCCAGCGCCCGGCGCATCGCCGCCAGGTTGCACACGTGCAGCCCTCGGGCGTCGACCTCCTCGGCCGGAATGATCACCACGGCGTACGCCAGGGCTCGGTCCACGACCTCGGCGTACACCCGCTCCCGGCTGGCCGGGGTGAGCAGCTTGGAATCGGCCAGTCCGTCGATCTCGCCGCGTCGCCCCTCGGGCAGCACCGCCGCGGCGGCCACCAGCGGGCCGGCGCAGGCCCCCCGCCCGGCCTCGTCGGCGCCGGCCACCTGCCGGAAGCCGCGCCGTTGCAGCGCCCGCTCCAGGGCGTAGAGGCCGGCCTCGCGGCGCACGACGGTACGCGGCGGGGTCAGCACGGCGTCTCCGCCCCGGAGGTGGAGGGCAGGACCCGGGTCAGCAACGCGGGCAGCTCGGAGGGGTAGAAGCGCTCGCCGCTGGCCGCGAGTTCGTCGGGAAGCCACCAGCGGTGATCGGAGATGCTGCGCTGCTCGATGTCGTCGAAGCCCGCGGTGTCCACCTGCCAGGACGGCACCCGGTACAGGAAGAAGTCCTGCTGCTGGCGGTACCAGGTGCCGTCGAACGGGAACTCGGTCGTGTCGGACCAGACCGGCTCGCCCAGGTCTGCCGGGGCGAGCCGCAACCCGGTCTCCTCGGCCAACTCCCGGGCCGCGCCGGCCGCCGGGGTCTCCTGTGGGGCCAACCCGCCGCCCGGGGTGAACCAGTAGCGGTGCCCGGGGCGGGCCGGGTCGAAGCCGTGAAAGAGCAGCACCCGGCCGGCCGCGTCGACGAGCAGCACGCGGGCCGCGCGTCGAGGGGTGTAGACGGTCACCGCCTCAGCCTGCCAGACGGGCGGCCGATCGCCCACGCCCGGTGCGGTCTACGGCTTGGGGATGCCGTCGTACTGGTCCGGCACCGTCAACCAGGTGGCCCGGTTGACCGGCCAGAACACGGTGAACGCCCGCCCGACCACGTCGTCCTCGGGGATGGTGGCCTCGGTGATGTCCTGCCCGGACTGCTGCCAGTGCTCCAGCGAGTCGCCCGAGGCCGAGCGGTGGTCGCCCATCACCCACAGCCGCCCCTCCGGCACGGTGATGTCGAACTCCTGGTCGGCCGGCTTGTCGCGGACCCCGTCGATCGAGAAAATGTACGGCTCGTCGAGCGCCTTGCCGTTGATGATCAACCGTTCCTGCGGGTCGCAGCAGACCACGTGGTCGCCGCCGACGCCGATCACCCGCTTGATGAAGTCCTCACCGTCGGGGTTGCCGCTCCACGCGGTGGGGGCCTTGAACACGACAACCTCGCCACGGTGCGGTGACCGGAAGTCGTAGACCAGCTTGTTGACCAGCACCCGGTCATCGATCTTGAGAGTGTTCTCCATGGACGGGGAGGGGATGAAGAAGGTCTGCAGCACAAAGGCGCGGACCAGCACCGCGACCAGGATCGCCACACCCAGCAGGATCGGCAGCTCCTTCCAGAAGGAGCTGCGGGGCTTGTCGGTCTGCTCGTCAATCACGCCAGGAAGCCTACGTTGCCCGACTGGACGTCATCGTCCGGAACGCGCGGGATCGCCCCAGCGCGGCCGCCAGCGGGAGGATCAGCAGCACACCGCCCTGCGGCGTAGGCCGGACCGGAGGCGCCCCGGTGGAGGCGGCGGAGGGCACGGACACGTCGTCGAAGGTCGACGGCACCGACAGCGCACTCCAACGGGAGGACGGCCAGACCACCATGAAGGCACGGCCGACGACGTTGTCGATCGGCACCGGGCCCTGGCAGCGCGCGTCCTGGGAGACCAGCCGGTGGTCACCCAGCACGAAGATCTGGCCGGGTGGTACGACCACCTCGTCGAAGCGCCGCGAGCGGCACTCCCCCGGGTTGGGTGGCAGATCCAGTGGGGAGTCCCGCAGCACGTACGGCTCGTTCAGCGGGGTGCCGTTGACGGTGACCCGGCCCTGGCTGTCGCAGCACGCGACCCGGTCGCCGGGCAGGCCGATGACGCGCTTGATGAAGTCCTTCTCGCCGGGGCGGCTCACCCCGACCAGGTCGCCGACCGTCCGGCTGATCCTTCCGACGACGCCCGGCGCCGGCTGCTCGTCGACCTGCGGCGCCCAGCGGTCGGTGCCCCGGAACACGACCACCTCGCCGCGCACCGGGTCACGCGTGTCGTAGACGACCTTGTTGACCAACACCCGGTCGCCGATCAGGAGGGTGTCCTCCATCGAGCCGGACGGGATGAAGAACGCCTGGAGCAGGAAGGTACGGATCAGCACCGCGAGGCAGAACGCCACGACCAGCAGCAGCGGAAGCTCCTGCCAGAGGGGCATCTGGCGGCGGCTACGGCGGGCTCGCCGACGCCACGGATCGACGGCGCCGTCCTCGTCAAGCGTCTGCACCACGCCACTCCCCGGTCCGCAGAAACACCACCGCCCGGGAGCCTCGTCGAGGCTCCACGGGCGGTTGTGGACGGCTGCCCGCCACGTGGGCGGGGCCGCCGCCTGACTGCGCCCGTACGACCAGGGTAGTGCTGTCCGGTCGGTACGGCATACGCGCAGTTCAGGCGGCGTGGTGAGCGGGAAGTCAGCTGGGCTGCTTCTCCCGCTTCTCCTTGATCTTGGCCTTCTTGCCGCGCAGCTCGCGCAGGTAGTAGAGCTTGGCGCGACGCACGGCACCGCGGGTCACGATCTCGATCCGGTCGATGCCCGGGCCGTTGATCGGGTAGGTCCGCTCGACGCCGACACCGAAGCTGATCTTGCGGACCGAGAAGGTCTCGCGCAGACCGTCACCCTGGCGGCGGATCACGACGCCCTGGAAGATCTGGACACGGGACCGGTTGCCCTCGACGACGCGGGCGTGCACCTTGACGGTGTCACCGGCCCGGAAGTCGGGAAGGTCGGTCCGCTTCGACTGGGCGTCAAGGGCGTCCAGGATGTTCATCGCTGCGTCCTCGTAAGGCTCACGGCGCACCGTCACTCGGTGCGCGGGTGGGTGATTCTGATCCCCGGGTGGTGGTCGGCGGGCCGACCCCGGTCGGTGATCCTCGTAGCCACCCGCGGGCGCGGACGGCTACGGCAACCCCCCTACTTTGCCACATCTCCCGGCGGGGGCTGAAATCCGGCCCGGTCCAGGGCCGCGATGTCCCGTTTGTCGAGACGATCGGCGGGCAGCGCGGCGAGCAGGTCCGGGCGCTGGGCGGCGGTCCGCAGCAGCCCCTCCTCGCGCCGCCAGCGCGCGATCTTGCCGTGGTCACCGGAGCGGAGGACCTCGGGCACGTCGTGCCCCCGCCAGCTCGGCGGCTTGGTGTAGATCGGCGCTTCCAGCAGCCCGTGGGCGTGCGACTCCTCGTCCAGCGAGCCGGCGTTGCCCAGCACCCCGGGCAGCAGTCGGGTGACCGCCTCCAGCATCACCAGGACCGCGACCTCGCCACCGAAGAGCACGTAGTCGCCGAGCGAGACCTCGGTGACCGGCATGCGGGTCGCGGCGTGCGCCAACACCCGCTGGTCGATCCCCTCGTACCGGCCGCAGGCGAAGAGCAGGTGCGACTCGGCGGCCAACTCGTACGCCATGGCCTGGGTGAACGGGACACCGGCCGGCGACGGCACCAGGAGCCGGGGCGGCGAGGCCCCGTCCGGCGCGAGGGCGTCCAGCGCCTCACCCCACGGCTCGGGACGCATCACCATTCCCGGCCCGCCGCCGTAGGGGGTGTCGTCCACCGTGCGGTGCACGTCGTGGGTCCAGGTCCGCAGGTCGTGCACGGCGAGCTGGAGTACGCCGTTGGCGCGGGCCCGCCCGATCAGGGACAGGTCCAGCGGGGCGAAATACTCAGGAAAGATCGACACGACGTCGACGCGCATGCGGGGTGGCCCTCTAGAGGTCGAGCAGGCCGGCTGGCGGGTCGACGATGACGCGTCCACCGGTCAGGTCGACCTCCGGCACGATCGCCAGGACGAACGGGATCAGCGCGGTACGCCCGTCGGGGCGCCGCAGCACCAGAAGGTCGGAGGACGGCGCGTGGTCGATGCGGACCACCTCGCCCAGCCGTTCACCGGCCGGCGTGACCGCCGCCAGCCCGACGAGCTGGTGGTCGTGGAACTCCTCCGGATCGTCCGGCGGGGCCACGTCGGCGCTGTCCACCACGAGCAGGGTGCCGCGCAGCGCCTCGGCGCCGTCGCGGTCCAGGACGCCGTCGAACGCGACAAGCATCCGACCCTGGTGGAAGCGCGCGGCCTCGATGGTCAACTTGGCGGGAACCCGGAACGGCACCCCGAGCCCGTCCGCCGACTCGGTCGGGGGTGTCGCCCCCGGCTCAGTGTTCATAACTGTGCCGGGGGCGAACCGTGCTTCGGGCTCGTCGGTCCGCACTTCCACGGTGACCTCACCGCGGACGCCGTGCGGCTTGCCGATCCTTCCGACGACGAGCTGCATCAGTACGAGTCGACGATGTCGACGCGTACCCCGCGCCCGCCGATGGAGCCGATCACCTGGCGCAGCGCCTTGGCGGTCCGGCCGGACCGCCCGATCACCGTGCCGAGGTCCTCGGGGTGGACGCGGACTTCGAGCCGCTTGCCCCGACGGGAATCGACCATCCGCACCCGGACGTCGTCCGGGTGCTCGACGATGCCCTTGACCAGGTGCTCCAACGCCGGACGCAGAGGCATGTCAGGCCTGCTCACCGGCGTCGGCAGTGGCAGCCGGGGCCTCGGCCGGAGCCTCGGCAGCCGGAGCCTCGGCAGCCGGAGCCTCGGCCTTCGGGGCCTCAGCAGCCTTGGCGGCCTTCTTGGCCGGCTTGGCCGGGGTCTCCGGGGCCAGCCCGGCGGCGGCCTTGGCCTCAGCCTCGTACGCCGCCTTGCGGTCGGCCTTCTCGGGGGCGACCAGGAGCGGCGGCGGGGCCGGCAGACCCTTGTACTTCTGCCAGTCACCGGTCAGCTCCAGCAGCCGCTGCACCGCCTCGCTCGGCTGGGCGCCGACGGACAGCCAGTACTGGACCCGCTCCGACTTGACCTCGATGATCGAAGGGTCTTCCTTGGGCTGGTAAACCCCGACGAACTCGATCGCCCGACCGTCACGCTTGGTGCGCGAGTCGGCGACGACGATGCGGTACTGCGGGTTGCGGATCTTGCCCATCCGCAGGAGCCGGATCTTTACGGCCACAGTTGTTTCGCTCCTGTTGCGATCTCACCAGCCCGTACGGGCGGTGTGCATGGGTGAGCGCCGACCGGACCCGTGGGGTTGGGCCGGAGACTACTCGGTGGACTAGCGACGTGCCCGGGTTAGAGGGCGCCGGACGCGCGCCGGATACCAGCGACCTATTCTGCCAGATCCGTCGCCGATCTCTCACACCGGACCCGGACACACCGCCCCGGGTCGCCCGACCGGTGACCAGGAACACCACTCAGCGCACCGGCTGGCGATCCCACCCCGGCGGAAGTTCGTCCGGTACGCCCCAGTCTGGCGGGGGTTCGAAGTCGCACCAGGTGCCGTCGAACGGGAACGCGCCAGCCTCGGCGAGCGCGATCACCCGTTCCCCCTCGGCGCGGACCGCCTTCTCGTCGCGTACCCAGTAGTCGTCGCCGAAGGCGAGCCGCTCGACGAACTCGTCCTCGTCCTTCCACTCCCAGCTGAGGTCCGGGCGCACCACCACGTCGAGGTCCTGGTCCACCACGTCGACGCCGGCCACCGAGCCGTCGTCCCAGCGCACGCCGGGCTCCTCCAGGTTGACGTACCAGTTGACGAACCGGCCGTGGGTGTCCCGGAACCACCAGACGGAGTGCGCCGCCCCGGTGGGCAGGAACTTCAGCAGCGGCGGGCCGTTCCAGCGGCCGTGCGCCAGCCGGTACGTCGACGAGATCCACTGGGCGAACGGCACCGCCCGCATGTTGAGCCCCGCCTCGGTGACCTCGTGGGCCACCGGGGAGTCCCGGGCGATCCAGACCAGCAGGCCCCGCTCGTCGTCGCTGACCACCCGGCCCGGCCGGACCCATCCGATCCGGCCGTGCCGCACGTTGCGATGCATGATCAGCCGGCCCGGCGCGAACCGGTCGGCTGGGCCGCCCGGGCGCACCTCAGTAGGCGCGGGCGAGGATCGCGACCAGGTCGGGCTCGTCCTCCGAGTCCGGTACCGAGCCGTCGGCGCGCACCAGACAGCGCACCGTGACGCCCTGCCCGTTGGCCTCGGCCTCGCCGGCCACACCGACCGCAGACCACGGCACCCGGGCCCAGCCGTTCGCGGCGGCCTCGATCGCCTCGGCCAGAGTGGCCACCTCGACGGTGCGCGACTCGCGGTTGGCCAGCGCCTGGTCGTGCAGCACCTGCTGGTCGGCCTCCAGCGCGGCCAGCACCGCGCCGACCACGTCGGCCACCGGCGTCGGCGACTTCGACCCGTCGGTACGGCGCACCACCGTCGCGTTGCCCACCGCCAGGTCCCGGGGGCCGACCTCGACGCGTACCGGATAGCCCCGCAGCTCGGCGTCGACGGCCCGGCGGCCGAACGCGGTGTCGGTCCGGTCGTCGAGCGCGACCCGGACACCGGCGTCGCGCAGGCCGTCGCGCAGCTTGGCCGCCGCCTCGGCGACGCCCTCGCCATCCTTGACGATCATGACGTACGCCTGGATCGGGGCCAGCCTCGGAGGCACCCGCAGACCGTTGTCGTCGCCGTGGGCCATGATCAGGCCGCCGAGCATCCGCGTCGACGTGCCCCACGAGGTCGTCCAGACGTGCTCGCGGCCACCCTCCTTGGCGGAGTAGCTGATGTCGAACGCCTTGGCGAAGTTCTGGCCCAGCTCGTGGCTGGTGCCCAACTGAAGCGCCTTGCCGTCGCCCATCATGCCTTCGCAGGTGTACGTCGCCGTCGCGCCGGCAAACCGCTCCCGGGTGGTCTTCAGACCCACCACCACCGGGATGGCGAGCACGTTGACCATCAGGTCCTCGTACGCCTCGTGCAGGATCCGCCGCGCGTACGCCCGAGCGTCCTCGCGGGTGGCGTGCGCGGTGTGCCCCTCCTGCCACAGGAACTCGCTGGTACGCAGGAAGATCCGCGGGCGCAGCTCCCACCGGACCACGTTCGCCCACTGGTTGAGCAGCAGCGGCAGGTCCCGGTACGAGTCGATCCACTTGGCCATGAACTCGCCGATGACCGTCTCGCTGGTGGGGCGCACCACCACCGGCTCGGCGAGCTGCTTGCCGCCACCGTGGGTGACCACCGCCAGCTCCGGCGAGAAGCCCTCGACGTGCTCGGCCTCACGCTTGAGGTAGCTCTCGGGGATGAAGAGCGGGAAGTACGCGTTCTCCGCGCCGGCCGCCTTGATCCGGGCGTCCATCTCGGCCTGCATACGCTCCCAGATGGCGTAGCCGGCCGGTCGGATGACCATGGTCCCTCGGACCGGGCCGTTGTCGGCCAGCTTCGCCTTGGCGATCAGGTCCTGGTACCAGCGGGGGAAGTCCTCCGCGCGGGGAGTGAGCACGCGTGCCATGACCACAGATCCTATGCGCCGTGCGGGGCACCACCGCGCCCGGGAGGCACTCCGCCGCGCCGATCAGCGCCGCGCGCCCGCCCACCACCGCCGCGACGGCGGCCCTGGGCTGATGGGAGGGCGCGATCGTAGACTTCGATCACCATGACTGAATCGACGCACCCGCCGCGGCAGCGACTGCGGGACACGATCGTGGACGCGGCCCGCTCGCGGACCATCGCCTCCGGCTGGGACGCGGTACGGATGGGCGGCGTGGCCACCGCGGCCGGGGTGAGCCGGCAGACCGTCTACAACGAGTTCGGCAGCAAGGCCGGGCTGGCCGAGGCGCTCGCCCGGCGTGAGGTGGACCGGTTCGTCGGCGATGTGCGGGCCGCGCTGGTGGCGCACGGCTCCGACGTCCAGGCCGGCGCGTACGCGGCGATCGCGCACACCCTCGCCACGGCGGCGGACAACCCGCTGGTCAAGGCGATCCTGACCAGTGCCCGGGGCGGCTCGGACGAGCTGCTGCCCTACCTGACCACCCGGGCCGAGGTGGTGCTCAGCGAGGCGTCCGGCGCGCTGATCGAGTGGGCCGACGTCCAACTGCCCGGCGCGGACCGGGCGGCGCTGACCTTCGCCGCCGACACGATCGTCCGGCTCGTGGTGAGCCACATCGTGCTTCCCCGCTCCCCGATCGACCAGACCGCCTCGGCCCTGACCGACCTGGCCGTACGCCTCTTCAGCGCCGCGATCCGCCCGACCCGCTGACCGATGCCCCGCCCGCGTCCGCGCGCCCCAAGATCGCGCTTCTTCGTGGATGTAGTGGCATCCCAACAACAGCGAAGCCACTACATCCAGGATCGAGCACGATCTTGCGGTGGTGGGCGCGCGTCCGCGTGGCGTCAGCGGATGACGCGTCCGCGCAGGATCGTGCGGGACGGTGACCGGACGACGCGCAGGTCGCGGCGGGGGTCCTCGGGGTAGACGGTCAGGTCCGCGAGGCCGCCCTCGACCAGGCCGGGGAAGCCGAGCCACTCCCGGGCGCCCCAGGAGGCGGCGGCGAGCACATCGGTCGCCGACATTCCGGCCTGCTCGTGCAGCAGCAGCATCTCCTCTGCGGCGAGCCCGTGGTCGATGCCGCCGCCGGCGTCGGTGCCCACGTAGATCGGCACGCCCGACTCGTGTGCCGCCCGCACCACCTCGGGAAAGCGGTCGCGCAACGCGAGCATGTGCTCGGCGTACCGGGGGAACTTGGCCTGCGCCTGTTCGGCGATGCCCCCGAAGGTGGCAATGTTGATCATCGTCGGGACCAGGGCGGTGCCCTGGCGGGCCATCTCGTCGATCAGGTCGAGGCTCAGCCCGGTGCCGTGCTCGACCGAGTCCACCCCGGCCCGCACCATGATCTCCACAGCGGACTCGGAGAAGGTGTGCACCGCGGCGCGTACCCCGGCGTCGTGCGCGGCCCGCACGGCGGCGGTGAGGGCGTCGGCGTCCCAGGCCGGCGCCAGGTCACCCACGCCACGGTCGATCCAGTCGCCGACCAGCTTGACCCAGCCGTTGCCGGCCCGCGCCTGCGCGGCCACCGTCGCGGCCACCTCGGCCGCGCCGACCTCCACGCCGATGTCGCGCAGGTAGCGCTTGGGGGGCGCGACGTGCCGGCCCGCGCGGGCCAGTCGCGGCAGGTCCGGCTCGTCGTCCAACTCGGCGTACGGGTACGGCGAACCGGCGTCGCGGATCGCCAGCACCCCGGCGTCCCGGTCGGTACGGGCCAGTGTGCGGGCCTGGTCGAGGGAGGTGATCGGGGTGCCGCCACGGGCGATGCCGAGGTGACAGTGCGCGTCGACCAGGCCCGGCAAGACGAAGCCGCCGTCGACGACCGTCTCTGCCCCCGGCACCGGGGTGAAGGTCACCCGGTCGTCGACCAGCCAGAGATCGCGAACCTCGTCGTCGGGGAGCAGGACACCGCGCACATGGAGAGCCATGTGCACAGTCCTACCCGATCACTCGCCGTCGGGGGCGAGCAGGTCGTTCTTGCGCAAGGTCAGGGCCGGCAGATCCACGGAGACCAGCAACGTCGCGCCGTCACCGACACGCGTCAGCGTGGGCCCTTGTCGCCACCCTTGCCGAGCTTGTTGAAGTCGATCTTCGGCAGCTTGAAACCGGGCGGCAGGCCCTGGCCACCAGCGAGATCGTTCGGGTCCATCCCCGGCGGGAGCTGCGGCATGCCACCCGGGAAGCCGCCCGGCATCCCGGCGCCGGCCCCGGTGCGCGGACGACCGCCGCCCTTCGTGCCCTTGCGCTTGTTCTTCGGCGACTTGGTCGCCTTGCGCCGGCCGCCGCCGGGCAGGCCCATCATGCCGCCCATCTGCTTCATCATCTTCTGCGCGTCGGCGAAGCGGTTGAGCAGCTGGTTGACGTCCATCACGGTGACCCCGGAGCCGTTGGCGATGCGCGCCCGGCGGGAGCCGTTGATGATCTTCGGGTTGGTCCGCTCGCCCGGGGTCATCGACCGGATGATCGCGGTGACCCGGTCGAAGTGGCTGTCGTCCAGCTCGGCGAGCTGGTCCTTCATCTGCCCCATGCCCGGCATCATGGCCAGCACGTTGGCGATCGGCCCCATCCGCCGCACCGCGATGAGCTGGTCGAGGAAGTCGTCCAGGGTGAACTGCTCACCGCCCATCAGCTTGGCGGTCATCTTCTCCTTCTGATCGGAGTCGAAGGCCTGCTCGGCCTGCTCGATCAGAGTGAGGACGTCGCCCATGCCAAGGATCCGGCTGGCCATCCGGTCGGGGTGGAAGACGTCGAAGTCCTCCAACTTCTCGCCGGTGGAGGCGAAGAGGATCGGCTGCCCGGTGACCTCGCGCACGGACAGCGCGGCACCACCACGGGCGTCACCGTCGAGCTTGGACAGCACCACGCCGGTGATGCCGACGCCGTCGCGGAAGGCCTCGGCGGTGCGGACGGCATCCTGACCGACCATCGCGTCGATGACGAAGATGACCTCGTCCGGCTGGACCGCGTCACGGATGTCGGCGGCCTGCTGCATCATCTCGGCGTCGATGCCGAGTCGGCCGGCGGTGTCGACGATGACGATGTCGCGGGCCGCCCGCTTCGCGTGCTCGATCGAGGCGCGGGCCACCTGCACGGGGTCACCGGTGCCGTTGCCGGGCTCCGGGGCGTACACCTCGACGCCGGCCCGGCCACCGAGCACCTGGAGCTGCCCGACGGCGTTGGGACGCTGGAGGTCGGCGGCGACGAGCAGCGGCTGGTGCCCCTGGCTCTTGAGCCAGCGGGCCAGCTTGCCGGCCAGGGTGGTCTTACCGGAACCCTGGAGGCCGGCCAGCATGATCACCGTCGGTGGCTGCTTGGCGAACTGGAGCCGTCGCCCCTCGCCGCCGAGCACGTTGATCAGCTCTTCGTTAACGATCTTGATGATCTGCTGGGCCGGGTTCAGCGCCTGGGAGACCTCGGAGCTGCGGGCACGCTCCTTGACGGCCGCGATGAAACCCTTGACCACCGGCAGCGCGACGTCCGCCTCCAGCAGCGCGAGGCGGATCTCGCGGGCGGTGGCGTCGATGTCGGCGTCGGTGAGCCGCCCCTTGCCGCGGAGCTTGGTGAAGATCCCGGACAGGCGGTCACTCAAGGTGTCAAACACGCGAACATCCCGTTTGTCAGTGTTTCGGCGGGCACAACCCGGCCGGCACTGCGGAGTCCGGCCACCGCTAGGGTAACCGGCCCACCGCAGGGCCGCTGTCGCCCGGCCCGGCCCGCGTTCCGGGCCGCAACCCAGAGATCAGACCCAACGGGTACGCGAGGATGACGACCTGGCCCACTACCGGGCTCCCAGTTGCCCAACGGGCGTGCGGGAGCTAGACGGCGGCCAGGACCGCGGCCTCCAGGCGGGCGCGAGTGGCGTCGTCCGGCCAGCCGCCGACCAGGTAGAAGGCGTCCACGACGTCGGCGCCGAGGGTGGAGATGCGGGCGGCGCGGACCAGGGCGCCCGCCTCGTCGAGCGCGCAGGTGACCCGGTAGAGCAGCCCGGCGGCGTCGGCCGCGCGGAGTTCGAGCAGCACGGCGTCGGTGGCCGCCTCGCGGTGCCAGACGACCCGGGGCGCCGCGCCGCCGCCCCGGGCGGTGAGCGCACGGCTGCGCAGCCGCTGGGTGACCGACACGTCGCCGGCGACCGCTCGGCGAAGGTCGGCGCGCAGCGGGACCGGATCGGCCGGCAGTCCGTACCGGGGTTGCACCCGGCACTCGACAAGGGCCCGGCCGTCGACCACGGAGGCGTCCGCGGAGATCACTTCCAGCCGGTGCAGGGCCAGGCAACCGGCCACCGTGGCGAGCAGGCCACGCCGGTCGGCCGCGGCCACCGCCACGCGGTCACCGGTCAGGTGTACGACCGGCAGCGGCCCGGCCAGCAGCGCCGGGTCCGGGGCGGGCGGTTCGGGCAGCACACCGGTGTCCAGTGCGGTGCGGACCCGGGCGACCAGTTCGGCGACCAGCCTGCCCTTCCAGTCCGACCAGGCGGCCGGGCCGGTGGCCGCCGCGTCCGCGCGGACCAGCGCGTGCAGCAGGTCGAGTGTGCCGGTGTCGCCCACCGCCGCGACCACCGACGCGATGGTGACCGGGTCGGCGAGGTCCCGGCGGGTGGCCACGTCGGGCAGCAGCAGATGCAGCCGGACCATCCTGCCGATCAGCTCGACCTCCGGGGCGGGCAGACCGATCCTGGTCGCCACCGCCTCGGCGAGCGGCACGCCGACGGTGCTGTGATCGCCGGGTAGGCCCTTGCCGATGTCGTGCAGCAGGGCGCCCAGCAGCAGCAGGTCGGGGCGCTCCACCTCGCGGGCGTGGCGGCTGGCCTCGTGGGCGGTCTGCACGAGGTGCCGGTCGAGGGTGTAGCGGTGCACCGGGTTGTGCTGGGGCAGGCTGCGCAAGCGGGTCCACTCGGGCAGCCAGCCGTCGACCAACCCGTACCGGTCGCAGGTCTCCCAGGCCGGCACCAGGCCGGGGCCGGCGCCGAGCAGGGTGGTCAGCGCGGCCCGGGCCTCGGCCGGCCACGGCGCGGGCAACGGCGGGCAGTACGCGGCCAGCCACTCGCAGGTCGCCCGGGCGATCGGCAGCCGGGTCGCGGCCGCCGCGGCGGCCACCCGCAGTGACAGGCTCGGGTCGGGGCGTGCGCCGATCGCCGTGCGGGCCAGCACCAACTCGCCGTCGTGCTCGACCACGTCGCGGGCCACCGGGCGGCGGACGGGCCGACCGTTCCCGCTTCGGGACCGGCCGGAGCGCAGCCGGTCGGCGGCACGGAACGCGTCGTCCAGGGCGTGACTGACCGTGCGGGCGTCCCCGGCGACGCGCCGCAGGAGGGCGTCGCCGTCGTCGAGTGCGAGAAGTGCGGCAACGCCGTCGCGTTCCTGGGCGACCAGCCGGTCGACCCGGCGGCCGACCTGCTGGTGCAGGGCGTCCCGGGTGTCCAGCAGGCGCAGGTGGGCGGCGCGTACGGCCGGGCGCAGCGCGTCGGTGATGCCGGCGGCCGAGATGGCCCGCAGCAGCCCCACGTCGCGCAGACCTCCGGCGGCCTCCTTGAGGTCACCCTCAAGGAGGAAGGCCAACTCGCCGTGGGCCTGCCAGCGGGCGGCGGTGACCTCCCGCAGTCCCGCCAGTTGGCGGACGGCGGTGCGCCGCCAGTGGTCGGCGGCGGTGCGGATCAGCGCGTCGGCCAGCGTCGGGTCGCCGGCCACCAGCCGGGCGTCGAGCAGCCCGAGTGCGACCTTGACGTCGTCCTGGGCCACCGAGAGAGCTTCGGAGACGGTACGCACCGAGTGGTCCAACCGCAGGCCGGCGTCCCAGATCGGGTACCAGACCGAGGCGGCCAACTCGTCCGTGCCAGGCACACCGGCGTGCAGCAGAACCAGGTCGAGGTCGCCGAACGGGGCGCACTGCCGCCGGCCCAGCCCACCCACGGCGATCAACGCGACCCCCTCCCGCGCGGGCAGCAACCCGCGCAGGAAGTCGTCGTAGGCCGCCGCCCGCGCCTGCCGCGCCGGCTCGCCGATTCCCCCCGGCACGCCGACGACCTCGTTGATCAAGAGGTTCGCGTCGCCGGTGTGCCCTGCTGACGCGTTCCCCTTGATCAACGAGGTCATGTCGGTCGCTTCCGGATCAGAGGGCGTCGAGGCCGCGCTCGCCGGTACGCACCCGGACGACCTCCTCGACACCGGTGACCCAGACCTTGCCATCGCCGATCTTGCCCGTACGGGCCGCCCCGACGATCGCGTCCACGATCTTTTCCACGTCGATCTCGTCGGTGAGCACCTCGACCCGGATCTTGGGCAGGAACTCGACCGTGTACTCGGCACCCCGGTAGACCTCGGTGTGCCCCTTCTGCCGTCCGTACCCCTGCACTTCGCTGACGGTCAACCCGGCCACCCCGAGGGCGTGCAGAGCTTCCTTCACCGCGTCCAGTTGGTACGGCTTGATGACCGCGGTCACCAGCTTCATGTCCAACCCCTCCATCCCAGGAACGTTAACCGGCGACCTTCGCGCTGACCGGCTCGGCGGAGTCCGCCTCCGGCGTGGCACCGCTCGTCGCGCCGCCACCAGGGGTACCGATGCCGGCCATCGCGAACGCGCTGCCCGTGCCGCCGCCGCTCGGAGACAGGTCGTAACCGCTCTCGGCGTGCTCGGCGATGTCGATGCCGTCGACCTCGGCCTCACCCGTGACGCGGAAGCCGATCGTCTTCTCGATGGCGAAGGCCAGCACCCAGGCGACGGCGAACGACCAGACGGTGACGATCAGACCGGCGAGGGCCTGCCGTCCGAGCTGGGTCACGCCGCCGCCGTAGAACAGGCCGTCGGAGGCACCCACCACGTCGGTGATCGCGGAGTTGACCGAGTTGGTGGCGAACAGGCCCAGCCAGAGCGAGCCGATCCAGCCGCCGACGAAGTGCACGCCGACCACGTCGAGGGAGTCGTCGTAGCCGAGCTTGTACTTGAGGCTGACGGCGACCGCGCACACCGCTCCGGCGACGATGCCGAGCAGGACGGCCGCCCAGGGGGCGATGAAACCGCAGGCCGGGGTGATGGCGACCAGGCCGGCCACCGCACCCGAGGAGGCACCGACCATGGTCGGCTTCCGGTCCTTGATCCACTCGACCACGATCCAGCCGAGCACCGCCGCCGCCGTGGCGAGCTGGGTGTTGATGAAGGCGAGCGCGGCGACCGAGTCGACGGTCAGCTCGGAGCCGGCGTTGAACCCGAACCACCCGAACCACAGCAGACCCGCGCCGAGCGCGACCAGCGGGATGTTGTGCGGCTTCATGCCCTCACGCGGCCAGCCGAGCCGCTTGCCGAGCACCAGCGCCACGGCCAGGGCCGCCGCACCGGCGTTGATGTGCACCGCGGTGCCACCCGCGAAGTCCAGCGCGTGGATGTCACCGCCGATGATCCCGCCGCCCCACACCCAGTGGGCGACCGGGAAGTAGACCAGGGTGGCCCAGCCGAAGGCGAACAGCAGCCAGCCGGCGAACTTGGCCCGGTCGGCGATGGCACCGCTGATCAGCGCGACGGTGATCACCGCGAAGACCATCTGGAAGGCCATGAACACGTAGAGCGGAACCCCGATGCCGCTGGGGTTGTCGGCCGTGGCACCCCACAGGTCGGTCTCGGCGAGGAAGGTCTTGGTGCCGAGGTACGCGCTCGGGTCGCCCCAGAAACCGTTCACGTCGGCCCCGAAGGCGACGCTGAAACCGTAGAACCACCACAGAATAGAGATGAGCCCGATGGCGGAGAAGCTCATCATCATCATGTTGAGTACGCCCTTGGCCCGGTTGAGGCCGCCATAGAACAGCGCCAGTCCGGGGGTCATGAGCAGCACGAGCGCGGTCGAAACCAGCAGCCAAACAGTATTGGCGCCGTCGATCGTCGGTGCTTCAGGCACGCTGGCCTCCTAAAGGGTGAAGTCCTCCTTCGCGGCTTTCCGGGGCAGCGTCGCCCGTAGGCCGGTTGCGCGGAAGCTTCGCGGCCGGCTGTTTCGCCCAAGGTCCCGTGCGGGTTTCCGTTTCGTGACGGGTTGTTTCGTACGTGTCACGAAGTCCGCACAGTCGGCTGGATGGACGGTGGTGGATCATCCGGACGACGCACGTCGATGACTGACCGGCCCATACACATCGACCGGCACACCCACCGGGGCCGTCCGGGCATCGACCGGCAGGCGTTCAGCGGAGCGCGTTCTCCAGGGCGTGCCGCTCGTAGTCGAGCAGCCGCAGGTCGCGCATCGGCCGGCGCAGGTGCCCCTTGTGCACGATCCGCACGAATGCCGGCTCACCGGCGGCGGCCATCCGGCGGATGCCCTCGACGTGGTCCACGATCCGCTTGCGGATGGTCCGGATCAGCCGGTGCCGGTCGCGGGGGATCAGCCCGTACGCGTCGGCGAAGAGCCGCAGCCGGCGCGGCCGGTCCGGACGCTTCCAGCCCAGCGTGATCGAGTCCCGGTCCGCGAAGATCGGAACCCAGGTCCACGCCGCGTACGCCACGTCGTAGATCCGGGCGCCGGGTGAGGCGAGGTCGAAGTCGATCAGCCCGAGCGTGCCGTCCGGTCGCCAGATCACGTTGTGCGGCGCGGCGTCGTGGTGACAGATCACCTCGGTGTCCGGCGGTGGGGGGCCGAACGAGCGCCAGACCGCCGTCGGTGGCGGGGTGAAGCCGTACTGCGCGTCGTGGAACATCCGCAGCATGGTGGCGACCGTGACCAGCGCCTCGTCGGTGACCCAGTGCGGGGCCAGCGGATACTCTCCGCACTCCCCCTCCAGGTACGACAGCACCTCGCGGTTGCGTTCGTCCATGCCGAGCGCCCGGGGCGCGCCGGTGAACCCGACGTACTCCAGGTGCCGCAGCAGGGCGTGCACGGACGGGGTCCACGGCCCGGCATTGCGGCGGACCGTGTCCCCGACCCGGACCACGGTGCTCACGTTCCCGCCGTGCAGCGGGATCTCCTGCGAAGTCACGTACGGTCTCCCGAGGCGCTGCGAGGGGTGGCCGGGATCACGCCAGCCCGCGTACGCGCGATCGTCAGTGGTCACCCGAGACTACGCGTCCCGTCCGGCCGGCTCGGTCCCCAGCAACGCGTCGACGAACTGCGCCGGGTCGAACGGCGCGAGATCGTCCTTGCCTTCGCCGAGCCCGACGAGCTTCACCGGGATGCCGAGTTTGCGTTGCACGGCGATCACGATGCCGCCCTTCGCGGTGCCGTCGAGCTTGGTCAGCACCACGCCTGTCACGTTGACCACCTCGGTGAAGACCCGGGCCTGTTCCAGACCGTTCTGGCCGGTTGTGGCGTCGAGGATGAGCAGTGTCTCGTCGATCGGGCCCTGCTTCTCGACCACCCGCTTGACCTTGCCCAGCTCGTCCATGAGGCCGACCTTGTTCTGCAGCCGGCCGGCGGTGTCGATGAGCACGGTGTCCACGCCGGTGTCGGTGCCCCGGCGGACCGCGTCGAAGGCGACGCTGGCCGGGTCGGCGGCCTCCGGGCCACGGACGGTCTCCGCGCCGACCCGCTCGCCCCAGGTCTGCAACTGGTCGGCCGCGGCGGCTCGGAAGGTGTCGGCCGCGCCGAGCAGCACGGTTCGGCCGTCGGCGACCAGCACCCGGGCGATCTTGCCGCAGGTGGTGGTCTTGCCGGCGCCGTTGACGCCGACGACCAGCACGACCGCCGGTACGCCGTCCTTCGGGGCGGTCCGCAGCGACCTGTCCATCTCCGGGTCGAGGGCGTTGACCAGCTCGGCGGCGAGCAGTGCGCGCAGCTCGGAGGCCGAACGAGTGCCCAGCACCCGGGTCCGCTCACGCAGCCGGTCGACGATGTCGCGGGTCGCGTCGACGCCGACGTCGGCGGTGATCAGGCTGTCCTCGATCTCCTCCCACACGTCCTCGTCGAGGTGGTCGCGGGCGAGCAGGCCGAGCAGGCCCTTGCCGAAGACGTTCTGCGACCGGGACAGCCGCGAGCGGAGCCGGACCAGCCGTCCGGCGGTCGGCTCGGGCACCTCCACGGTGGGCGCGGGCGCCTCGATCACCGGCGGCGGCTCGACCAGGACGCCGGTGGACAGATCGGACTCCGGTGCCTCGACCGGCGGGCCGGCGAGATCCTCCTCGGCGCGGGTGTCGACCTCGGTGCGCGGCAGCGGGGGCTCGGGCCGCCGCCGCAACCGGGGCACGACCAGCCCGACTGTGCCGGCGATCAGCACACCGAGCAGGACCAGAGCGAGGACGAGATATTCGGCCATGCCGGAATCCTGTCAGATGCCGGCGGCGGCGTCCCAGCCACCGCACCCGCCCGGTCTCACGAACCGGCGGTAGGCTCGGCCGCATGCCCGCCGCACACCTCCTGATCGGCCCTCTGCTGCGGCGCGTGGTGGACACCCGGGCGACGGTCTGGGTGGAGACGGCGGCGCCCGCCGTGGTCACCGTCCGCACCGCCGACGGCGCCACCGGCACCGCACCCACCTTCTCGGCGTACGACCACCACTACGCGCTCGTGGTCGTGGAGGGGCTCACCCCGGACAGCACGACCACCTACGAGGTGCTGGTCGACGACGAGGTGGTCTGGCCGGTGCCGAGCAGTGGCTTCCCGCCGAGCGTGATCCGCACCCGGGCCGCCGACGACCTGGACCAGCCGGTCAACCTGATCTTCGGTTCGTGCCGGGAGACCACCCAGCACGCCACCACCCGCAAGCTGCCCCCGGACGCGCTGGACGCGTACGCCCGGCGGTTGATGGCCGATCCGGAGTCGAACCCGGCGCCCGACCTGCTGGTGCTGCTCGGCGACCAGGTCTACGCCGATGTGACCTCGCCGACGGTGCGCCGGCTGCTGCGTCGGCGCCGGCGGCGGCCGAAGGGCGCCCCGGCCGACCAGGTGGTGAGCTTCGACGAGTACACCAAGCTCTACCTGGAGTCCTGGCGCGATCCGGAGATCCGCTGGCTGCTCTCCACCGTGCCGAGCGTGATGATCTTCGACGACCACGAGATCATCGACGACTGGAACACCTCCGCGTCGTGGCGGGCCGAGGTGCGCGAGCAGCCGTGGTGGGCCGAGCGGATCGGCAGTGGGCTCGCCTCCTACTGGGTCTACCAGCACCTGGGCAACCTCTCCCCCGACGAGATCGCCGCCGACCCGGTCTTCGCCAAGGTCTCGACCGCCGAGGACGCCACCGGCGTGCTCCGCGAGTTCGGGCACCGGGTCGACAAGGAGTCCGACCTGGCGCACGACACCGAGCGCTGGCGCGCGGTGCAGTACCAGTGGAGCTACGCCCTCGACCTGGGCCGGACCCGGCTGGTCATGCTGGACAACCGGTGCAGCCGGGTGCTCGAACCGGGCAACCGGGCGATGCTGCCGCCGGGTGAGTGGTCCTGGTTCCTCGACCAGGCGCACGGGGTCTACGACCACCTGGTGGTCGGCAGTTCGCTGCCCTGGCTGCTGCCGCAGGGCATCCACCACATCGAGTCGTGGAACGAGAAGCTGGCCGACTCGCGCCGGCCGTGGGTGGCGCGCGGTGCCGAGAAGCTGCGCCGGGCACTGGATCTGGAGCACTGGGCGGCCTTCCGGCGCTCCTTCGAGGCGCTCGCGGAGACCTTCGCGCGGATCGGCACCGGCACGCCGAAGCAGTCCGGCGCGCGGGTCGGCGCCGGGCCGGCGTACGCCCCACCGGCGTCGATCAGCGTGCTCTCCGGGGACGTGCACCACTCGTACGTGGCCGGGGCCCGGTTCGCCGACCCCTCGGTGGTCACTCCGGTGCACCAGCTCACCTGCTCGCCGATCCACAACCAGGTGCCGGCCGGAATCCGTCCGCTGATGCGTCTGGGCTGGTCGTCCGGTCCGGCGGGGGCCACCCGGGCGCTGGCCCGCTCGGCCGGCGTCCGACGACCGGGGGTGCGCTGGCGCAAGCTGGCCGGGCCGTACTTCGGCAACGCCGTCGGCACCCTGACGCATCAGGGTCGCCGGGCCGAGGTGACCATCGAGGGCACCACGGACGAGGGGCACCTACGCCCGGTGATGAACCGCCGCCTCTCCAGCGACGGCTGATGCGGCCCCGCCGTAGTCTCTAGCGCGTGAGCGAGCACCTTCCGGAGCCGATCCGGGCAGTCGAGCACGAGTTGACCGCACTGCTGCGTCGGGGTCGGGCAGTTTCCTGGGAGATCGCCCGGGAGGTACACCCGAATCTCGAACCGAACACGTACGGACTGCTGCTCTGGCTTCGGCGCAGCGGGTCGATCCGGTTGACCGAACTGGCGGCGCGGCTCGGTGTGGGCAAGGGCACGTTGAGCCGGCAGATCAACGGGCTGGAGGCGCTGGGCCTGGTCCACCGCGACCCCGACCCGAGTGACCGGCGGGCCGCGCAGATCAGGTTCACCGAGGAGGGCCAGCGCCGGTTCGACGCCGCTCGGGCCGCCCGGGTGGGAGAGTTCCTGCGCACGCTGGACGACTGGCCGGCCCGGGACGTCGAGGAGTTCGCACGGCTGCTCGGCCGGTTCAACGACTCCTGGAAGTGACTCCGGTGGTGGGGGAATGCCGCGGCCGTCCGACAAGTTGTTGCTTCAGGCAACCAAAACACCCCCTCTACTCTCCGCACGGAGGCAGCAACGATGAGCCAGGCGACAGCGTCGGCCCCGACGCCCGCCGTCGACATGACCCACCGGCAGATCCTGAGAGCCCTCTCCGGCCTGCTGCTGGGCATGTTCGTCGCGATTCTCTCCTCCACGGTCGTCTCGAACGCGCTACCGCGGATCATCACCGAACTGCACGGCGGCCAGTCCGCGTACACCTGGGTGGTCACCTCGGCTTTGCTCGCGACCACCGCAACCACCCCAATCTGGGGCAAACTTGCCGATCTGGTCAGCAAGAAGACATTGGTCCAGTTGTCGCTGGTGATCTACGTGCTCGGCTCGGTACTGGCCGGAGCGGCGCAGGGCACCGGCGAGTTGATCGCCACCCGGGTGTTGCAGGGCATCGGCGCCGGCGGCCTCACCGCGCTGGCCCAGGTGATCATGGCAACGATGATCGCGCCGCGTGAGCGTGGCCGCTACAGCGGATACCTCGGCGCGGTGATGGCGGTCGGCACCATCGGCGGCCCGCTCATCGGTGGCGTGATCGTCGACACCTCGTGGCTCGGCTGGCGCTGGTGCTTCTACGTCGGCGTGCCCTTCGCCATCGCCGCGCTGGTCGTGCTCCAGAAGACCCTGCGCCTGCCAGTGGTCAAGCGCAAGGCCGAGATCGACTGGTGGGGCGCCACGCTGATCACGGCGGCCGTCTCGGTACTGCTGATCTGGGTCTCGCTCGCCGGCAACCAGTTCGCGTGGGGCTCCTGGCAGAGCATCGTCATGGTGGTCGGCGCGCTGGTGCTCGCCGCGCTGGCGATCCGGGTGGAGACCCGGGCCGCCGAGCCGATGATCCCGCCACGGCTGTTCCGCAACCGCACCATCGTCCTCGCCGTCGTCGCCAGCATCGCGGTCGGCGTGGGCATGTTCGGCGCCTCGGTCTTCCTGGGCCAGTACTTCCAGATCAGCCGCGGCCAGAGCCCGACCATGTCCGGCCTGATGACCCTGCCTATGATCCTCGGCCTGCTGGTCTCCTCGACCCTCAGCGGCCGGATCATCACCCGTACCGGCCGCTGGAAGCGGTTCCTGGTGATCGGTACGGCGCTGCTCACCATCGGCTTCGCGCTGATGGGCACCCTGCGGGCCGACACCAGCTTCACCCTGCTCAGCATCTACATGGCGCTGATCGGCATCGGCCTGGGCATGTCCATGCAGAACCTGGTCCTCGCCGTGCAGAACACCGTCGACCCGCGAGAGCTCGGCGTGGCCAGCTCGGTGGTGGCGTTCTTCCGCAGCCTCGGCGGCGCGATCGGCGTCTCCGCGCTCGGCGCGGTGCTCGCCCACAAGGTCAACGACTACACGGCCGCCGGCCTGTCCCAGCTCGGCATCCCCGCGTCCAGCTCCGGCAGCGGCGGGAGCCTGCCCGACGTGCACACCCTGCCCGGCCCGATCCGGCTCGTGGTGGAGAGCGCGTACGGCCACGGTGCCGGCGACATCTTCCTGACCGCCGCCCCCTTCGCGCTTATCGCGCTGATCGCGGTGATCTTCATCAAGGAGGTGCCGCTGCGGCAGCACAGCAGCTCCCCGACGACCGGCGGGGTCGAGCGGGAATCGGCCGGCGTGGCCGTGGTCCCAACCGGCGCGCAGAGGTGAGGTGGGCGGCATGAGCGTGGGAGCACCGGACCGTGAGGAATTCGGACCCCGAACCCGTCCGCTTCCCTTCGAGCGGGGGACGGACGGGCCCCGGGTCGTCCTGGTCGGCGTGGACGGCACCCGCACCTCCGAGCGGGCCGGCGCGTACGCCGCCGGCCTGGCCCGGCGGCAGGGTGCCGCCCTGGTGGTGGTCTTCGTCAGCTCGTCGAGCGGGCTGACCGCCCTGGTGCCCGGGATGGACGCCGCCGCGGTCCAGCGCACACACGACGAGCTGGCCGACGAGCTGCGTCGCGAGTGCCGGCGTGGCGCCGAGGAGTACGGGCTGCCGGTGACCTTCCTGTGCCGGCGCGGCGACGCGTACGCCGAGCTGTGCGCGGCGGCCGATGAGTGCCAGGCCGACATGGTCGTGGTGGGTGCGTCCGAGCAGGCCGGTCACCGGCTGGTCGGCTCGGTCGCCACCCGGCTGGTCCGTACCGGCCGCTGGCCCGTCGTCGTGGTGCCCTGAAAACCCGTCGCGACTGTCGTACCCGGACCGCAGGATGACCGGATGACATGGAGAGCACCCGAAATCGACCGCACACCCGAGCCACTCGTCGCTGACGAGCGCACCATGCTCGAGGGCTGGCTCGACTATCACCGCGAGACCCTGCTGCAGAAGTGCGCCGGCCTGACCGCCGAGCAGTTGCGCACGGCGAGCGTCGAGCCGTCCGGCCTGAGCCTGCTCGGGCTGGTCCTGCACATGACCGACGTGGAGCGGTCCTGGTTCCGCCAGCGCTTCGCGGGCGAGGTCCTGCCCGATCTGTTCGACTTCGACACCGACAACGACGCCGACTTCCACGCTGCCGCCGACGCCGACCCGGAGGCGGCCTTCGCCACCTTCCGGGCCGAGGTCGAGGCGGCCCGGGCCGCCACCGCGGGACGATCCCTGGACGAGACGTTCATGCTGACCCGCAGCGACGGGGAACGCACCTTCAGCCTGCGCTGGGTCTACGTGCACATGATCGAGGAGTACGCCCGGCACAACGGGCACGCCGACCTGATCCGCGAGCGGATCGACGGCGTCACCGGCGACTGACGGCGTGCTCAGTACGCCAGGGCCGCCCGCAGATAGCGGAGGTCGGCGTGCCCGCCCCAACGGTGCGCCGACAGCCCGGCCGCGCGGGCACCCCGGATCGCCCAGTCCTCGTCGTCGACGAACAGCACCTTGGCCGGCGGGGTCTCGACCGCCACGCAGGCGGCCTGGAAATACTCCGGAGCGGGCTTGTGCACACCGACGGTCGAGGAGTTGACCACCACGTCGACCTCGTCGGCTAGGTCGAGGGCGGCCAGGTCGGCGTCGAGCAGATCGGTGGCGTTGGTGGCCAGGCCGACCCGGATGCCGGCGGCGCGCACCTCCCGGACGAAGTCGAGCACCTCGGTGTCCACCTCACCCCGGTAGCGCTGCCACTGCTCCACCGCCGCCCGAGCCTGCTCCGGGCCACCGGCCGGCTCGGTGAGCGCGTCGGCCACGCTGCTCATCCAGTCGGCGTGGCTGACCTGCCCGGTGAGCACCGGCTGGAGCCGCCCCCACTGCATCGCGATCTCGCTGAGCACGCCGTCGGCCAGTCCGTACTCCCGCTCCACCCCGGCGGCGACCGCCGGGTCCCACCGGCGCAGGACGCCATCCAGATCCAGCAGGAGTGCCGTCGCACGTTCCCGAGCCACTACCCGTTCTCCTCGCCGCGGCCGTGCCGCTGGTCGTCCTCGTCGGCCCGGTTGAGCCGTTGACTGATCACCTGGGTGACCCCGCTGCGCATGGTCACGCCGTAGAGCGCGTCAGCGATCTCCATCGTCCGCTTCTGGTGCGTGATGACGATCAGCTGGCTCTTCTCCCGCAACTGTGCCAGCAACGTGATCAACCGGCCCAGGTTCACGTCGTCGAGGGCCGCCTCCACCTCGTCCATGATGTAGAACGGGCTGGGCCGGGCGCGGAAGATCGCCACCAGCATGGCCACCGCGGTCAGTGACCGCTCGCCACCAGAGAGCAGCGACAACCGCTTGATCTTCTTGCCCGGCGGGCGGGCCTCCACCTCGACGCCGGTGGTGAGCAGGTCGTCAGGGTCGGTGAGGATCAGCCGGCCCTCGCCGCCGGGGAAGAGCACCGTGAACACCTGCTCGAACTCCCGCGCCGTGTCCTCGAACGCGCTGGCGAAGACCTCCAGGATCCGCTCGTCGACGTCCTTGACCACGGTGAGCAGGTCCCGCCGGGTGGCCTTGAGGTCCTCCAGCTGCTCGGAGAGGAACTTGAAGCGCTCCTCCAGCGCGGCGAACTCCTCTAGGGCGAGCGGGTTGACCTTGCCGAGCAGGGCGAGCTCCCGTTCCGCCTTGGCGGCCCGCTTCTCCTGCACCGGCCGCTCGTAGCGGACGGGCTCGGGCACCGGCAGACCGTCGCGTTCGGCCGCCGCGACGTCGACCTGGGTCGGCGGGACGGGCTGAGCCGGGCCGTACTCGGCGACCAGGGTCTCCACGTCCAAGCCGAAGTCCTCGGCCGCCTTCGCCTCCAACTGCTCGATGCGCAGTCGCTGCTCGGCGCGGGCCACCTCGTCGCGGTGCACCTGGCTGGTCAGCCGCTCCAGCTCCGCGCCGAGTCGCTTGGCCGCGCCGCGTACCTCCTGAAGCTCCGCCTCGCGAGCGGCCCGTTCCCGGGCGACCTCGTCGCGGTGCTCCTCGGCGGCGGCGATCGACGTGGTGAGCCGGGTGAGCGCCTCCCGGGCGCCACCGGCGACGGCCCGGGCGATGCCCGCGCCCCGGGTGCGCGCGGCCCGCCGGGCAGCGGCGCGTTCCCGGGCGGCCCGCTCCGCGGTGGCCTGCCGAGCCAGCGAATCGGCGCGGCCGGCGATCGAGGAGACCCGCTCCTCGGCGGTACGCACCGCGAGCCGGACCTCCATCTCGTTCTGCCGGGCCTGCGGCACCATCGCGGCGAGCTGGTCCCGTTCCTCGGTGGAGGGCTCGGCGTCGACCGGGGTCTCCTCGGCCAGTCGCAGCCGCTCCTCCAGCTCGGCCAAAGCGGTGAGGTCCCGCTGCCGGGCCGCCTCGGCGCGGGCCCGGGACTCGCCCAGGCGATCGGTCTCCGCCTTCGCCGAGCGGGCCGCCGCGCCCAGCTCGGCCAGCCGGCGGGCGGCGGCGTTGCGGTGGCTCTCCGCCTCGCGCTTCTCGGCGGCGGCGTGCTGCACGGCGTCCTTCGCGGCGGCCACCTCGGCACGCGCCTCGACGAGTTGCTCGCGCAGCTCCGCGCCGGAGCGTTCGGCGGCGAGCCGGTTGGTCCGCGCCTCCTCGACGGCTGCCTGCACCTCGATGTAGCTGGGCGCCTTGGCCGACCCGCCGGCCGCCGCGTACGCCCCGACCACGTCACCCTCGGGGGTGACCGCGCGCAGTTCGGGGTTGCCGGCGACCAGCTCGGCCGCGGCGGCGAGGTCGTCGACCAGCGCCACGTCACGCAACGCCCGGTGCACGGCGGGGCGCAGCTCGGCGGCCGTGCACTCGACCAGGTCGGGGGCCCACCGGGCACCCTCGGGCAGCTTCGGGCGCAGCGCGTCCGGGGAGCCGGTCATGCCGGGCCCCGCCGGGCTGCCGATCAACAGGCCGGCCCGGCCGGCGTCGGAGATCTTCAGAAGGCGCATCGCCTCGACGGCCTCGTCCACCCCGCTGACGGCGACCGCGTCGGCGAGCCCGTCGAGCGCGGCGGCCAGCGCGGCCTCGTGCCCCGGCGCGACGGTGAGCAGCCCGGCGAGGCTGCCGAGCAGGCCGGGTACGTCCCCGGCCCGGGCGAGCAGTGCTCCCGCGCCGTCCTTGCGCCGCAGGCCCAGGGCGAGCGCCTCCTCGCGGGCCTTCCAGGTGGCGGCGTCCTTCTCCGCCGCCCGCTCGGCGTCAGCCAGCGACCGGACGGTGGCCTGCGCCCGGTCCTGCACGGCGACCGCCTCGGCGTGCCGGGCGTCCAGGTCGGCGTTGTCCCGGTCCGCCTCGGTGGACTGCGCAGCCACCGCGTCCAGGTCGGCCTGCGCCTGCTCGGCGCGGCCAAGCGCGTCGGCGTGCGCCACGGCGAGCCGTTCGATCTCCTCACCGGCGCTGGTGGTCCGGGCTCGGGCCGAGTTGACCTGGCCGGTGAGCCGGGCCATGCCCTCGCGCCGGTCGGCGATGGCCTTGGCGGCGGAGACCAGCTCCCGTTCGGCGGCGGCGAGCTGCCGTTCCAGCTCCTGGCGGTGCTCGACCGCCTCGGCCAGCCGGATCTGGTCGTCGGTGAGCGCCGCGCGCAGCTCCTCCTCCTGCTCGCGGACCCGCTCCGACTCGGCCTCCAGCTGGTCGGGGTCCCGGCCGGGCCGCTCGTCGTCGCCGCTGGCGCTGAGGTGCCGCAGCCGTTCCCGGGCCAGCTGCTCGATCGATCGAAAGCGTTCCTGCAGCGCGGACAGCTTGTACCAGGTGTCCTGGGCGGCGGCGAGCAGCGGAGCGTCCTCGGCGAGGGCGGCCTCCAGCTCGCCGAGCCGGCCCTGCACCTCGGCGTGCTCGCCCTCGATCTCCTCGCGCCGCTCCCGCAGCGCGGTCTCGTCGGCGATCTCCCGGTCGAGGGTGGTCCGCAGGGTGGCCAGGTCGTCGGCGAGCAGCCGGAGCCGGGCGTCGCGCAGGTTGGCCTGGATGGCGGCGGCACGCCGGGCCACCTCCGCCTGGCGGCCGAGCGGCTTGAGCTGGCGGCGCAGCTCGGCGGTGAGGTCGGTCAGGCGGTTGAGGTTCACCTGCATGGCGTCGAGCTTGCGCAGCGCCTTTTCCTTGCGCTTGCGGTGCTTGAGGACGCCGGCCGCCTCCTCGATGAACGCGCGGCGGTCCTCCGGCTTGGCGTGCAGCATGCCGTCGAGCCGGCCCTGGCCGACGATGATGTGCATCTCCCGGCCGATGCCGGAGTCGGACAGCAGCTCCTGGATGTCGAGCAACCGGCAGGAGTTGCCGTTGATCTCGTACTCGCTCTCGCCGGAGCGGAACATCCGGCGGGTGATGGAGACCTCGGTGTACTCGATGGGCAGCGCGCCATCGGTGTTGTCGATGGTGAGGGTGACCTCGGCGCGGCCCAGCGGCGCCCGGCCGGCGGTGCCGGCGAAGATGACGTCCTCCATCTTGCCGCCGCGCAGCGCCTTGGCGCCCTGCTCGCCGAGCACCCAGGCGATGGCGTCGACGACGTTGGACTTGCCGGAGCCGTTCGGGCCCACCACGCAGGTGATCCCGGGCTCCAGCTTCAACGTCGTGGCGGAGGCGAAGGACTTGAAGCCCCGCACCGTCAGGCTCTTGAGATACACCTTCTCGATCCTCGTCCGGTGGCCGCCGTACCGTCGCCGGCTGCGCGGACCTGGGTGAACCCGCAGACTAACCCGGTGCCGGGAGCGGGCCGGCACGCGACCCGCCCCGGGTCACGCCGACAGTCGGCGCGGGAGGCGACCGCATTGTTGTTCCGAGTGTGGCCGAAAAGACAAACCCGATTCATGATCAGCCAACTGGACGGCACGTTTACGGAAACTGCCCGAGCGGATGACACGGCGCCCACAACAAGATCATGAATCGCCGGCCGCGGAAAAGGGCCCGGACAGCGTTGCGCGCCGGCACAGAGGTGTCGGCGCGCATTTTTGCGGTGGTGCGATTCAGTTTTCCGACCCGGAGATCAGGTCAGCGCCGGCTCGGCGAGACGAAGCAGGTCGTCTGCTTCCGCCGCAGCCGCCGCGAGCCGATCATTGTCGGCACGCAGACGCGTGATCTCGAACTCCAGTGCCTGAACCCTGGCACGCAGTCGGGTGACCTCGTCGAGCAGACGCCGGTCGGGCGCTGCACCTACGTGGCCGTAGAGGGCCTTCGCCATGCTGACTCCTTGATATGCGCTGCCGGAAAGGCCGGCCAACGCGCGCCCATTTATACGCGGCTGTCATTCCAGGTGTATCTGGGCATGACCGGGCGCGACTGGCGACACCTATATATTGAGCCGCAAACCCCTCCTTCGTCAAGTTCTCGCAGGCCGTAGATCATCTCCACGTCGACCTGTCCACTTGTCGGGGGGGCTGCCGCAAGGCACGGACACGCTCTGTCCGGACACCTTTACTGTACGCCCGGATTCTCGGAAGTCCGCCCCTTGGCGTCCGACTTCCCCTTAACTCTTCCTTAGCCACGTTGCCGCAGCTCGTGGGCTGGTCGTAGCGTCACCCCGGCCCACAACCGACCCCGTGGAGGCATCGCGTGCACGGCTGGACCGACCCGATGGACCCGAACGGCGCCCCCCGGCGCGCCGAGCGGCCGACCGACGAGCCGGACTGGCTGAGCGATCGCCCGGAGCCCCGCTCGGCCTACCTGTTCGGCGACGACCCCGACCAACCCGGCGACGAGTGGCACCGCGCGGAGCCCACCGCCCGGTGGCAGCCGGCGCCCTCGGCCAAGGCACCCACCGCCGCCTGGCCGGCCGACGAGCCGGCCGACTGGCGCGGCAGCACCCCACCGTCGGCGGCGACCGGCGGCTGGCGCACCGAGGCCGACGCAGAGGTCACGGGAGGCTGGGGCACACAGACCAGCGCTCCGGGCACCGAGGGTCGGGAGGGCCGGCCCGGCGAGGGACGACACCGCTCCCCCCGGCGCTGGCGTCGCCCACTGTTGATCGGCGGCGCCGCCGCGGCGGCCACCCTCGTGGTCAGCTTCGGCGCCGGCGCGCTCGGCCTGCCCGGCTCAGGTGGGTCGGCCGGCGAGCCGACCGCGGTCGACGACACCGTCGCCGCCGCGCCCGCCGTACCGACCGAGCAGCTGGCCGGCGACAATCTGGTCGCACCCTCCCCCACCGACACGCCCAGCCCGGCACCGCCGAGCCCGTCGCCGAGCAAGGTCGTCAAGCCCACCCCGGCACCGTCGCGGACCACCGCCGCGTCCCGGCGCACCGCCCCGCGCAGCACCGCGCCGAGCACCACCAGCGGCTCCGGCGGCTCCAGTGGCTCCGTCAGCGCCCAGGCCCGCGAGGTGGTGGACCTGGTCAACGCCGAGCGGGCCAAGGCCGGCTGCAAGGCGCTGAGCATCGACGACAAGCTGATGACCGCGGCACAGCGGCACAGCCAGGACCAGGCCGACCACCAGAACATGTCGCACACCGGCAGCGACGGCAGCAACCCCGGCGTCCGGCTGGACCGGGTCGGCTACACCTGGCGCACCTACGGCGAGAACGTGGCCTGGAACCAGAAGACGCCGGCCAGCGTGATGGACGCCTGGATGAACAGCTCCGGCCACCGGGCCAACATCCTGAACTGCGCGTTCACCGAGATCGGCATCGGCATCGCCAGCAGCAACGGCCCGTACTGGACGCAGGTCTTCGCAGCGCCGCGCTGACCGCGCGTCGTCCGCGCCCCCGCGCTCGTTTGACCCGATGAGGTACGTCGGGCCGGAGCGTGGGGGCGGCGTGCCGGCCGACGGCGGCGACGGGCCGCCCAGGACCCGGGAGCTGCCGATGCGGATCCGGTCACGGCGACGAGCCGCCGTACGCCCGCTGCGCCGGATCGTGTCGGCCGGCGTCGCGCTCGTCCTGGTGGTGCCGGCGTACGGCTGCCGGGCTGAGCTGACCCCGCCCGGCGCGCCCACCCCGTGGCCGGCCGAGCAGGCTCGCCACTGGCAGTGGCAGTGGCAGCTCAGCGGCCCGCTCGACCCGGCGGTGGACGCCGACGTGTTCCTGCTCGACCCGGTGGCCACCACCACCGCGCAGACCGCCGAGCTGCGCTCGCGCGACCGCCGGCTGATCTGCCAGGTGTACGTCGGCTCGGTGCGCTCGACCGACCCGGACGCCAGCCGGATCCCCGCCGCCGTGCAGGGCTCGGTCGGGCGTCGGCCCGACAGCCGGTGGCTGGACGTACGGGGATGGGACGCCCTCGAACCGGTGCTGGCCGACCGGTTCCGGCTCTGCCGGGGCAAGGGCTTCGGTGCGGTGGCGATCGCCGACGCCGACGGGTACGAGCACCGCACCGGGTTCGCCCTCGACTTCGACGACCAACTGCTGTTCAACCGTCGGCTGGCCCAGCTGGCCCGGTCGCTGGACCTCTCCCCCGGGCTGGTCAACGACGTGCCGCAGCTCGCCGCGCTGGCCCCCGACTTCGACTTCGCGGTCAACGAGGAGTGCGTCCGGCTGGACCAGTGCGCCAAGTTGTTGCCGTTCGCCGACGCGGGCAAGCCGGTCTTCCACGTCGAGTACACCGGCTCGACCGGCGACTTCTGCGTCACCACGGTCGGCTACGGCTTCGCGTCGATCCGCAAGGAGCGGACGTTGGACGCCTGGCGGGAAGCCTGCGCGCTGCCCTGACCGGCTGAGGACACACCGCTGGGCCGGGCCGCGGTCACGGCCCGGCCCAGCGTCTCGGGTCAGGGCACCGGCACCAGCTCCGGCGTGGCGGCCGGCGGATCGGCGGGAACGGGCGCCGGGCGCGGGCGCAGGAAGCGTGGCGCCCACCAGTTGGCGTCGCCGAGCATGGTCATCAGCGCCGGCAGGACCACGCCCCGGATGATCGTGGCGTCCAGCAGGATCGCCGCCGCCAGACCGACGCCGAGCTGCTTCATGTCGATCGTGCTCAACGTGGCGAAGATCGAGAACACGCCGACCATCACGACCGCCGCGCTGGTCACGACCCCCGCCGACGAGGTGATGCCGTACGAGACCGCGTCCCGGGTGGCCATGCCGGCCCGGACCCCCTCGCGGATCCGGCTGACCACGAAGACGTGGTAGTCCATCGAGAGACCGAAGAGCACCACGAAGAGGAACAGCGGCAGCCAGGACACGATCGCGCCCATCGATGTGAAGCCGAGCAGCCCCTCGGCCCACTCCCCCTGGAACACCAGCACCACAAGCCCGTACGCGGCGCCGACGGAGAGCAGGTTCAGCACGATCGAGCTGGCCGCCACCACGACCGACCGGAAGGTGAACACCATGACCAGGAAGGTGAGCACCAGCACGAAGCCCATCACCAGCGGCAGCTTGTCGCGGATGTGCTGCGCGTAGTCCTCGCTGTCGGCCACACTCCCGCCGACCGCGTACTCGATCCCGGGGATGCCCCGCAGTTCGGCCGGGACCAGGTCCTCGCGCAGCTTCTCCAGCGACCGCACCGACCGGTCGTCCCGGCTGGCGTACGGGGTGGCGACGTCCAGCACCGACACCCGCCGGTCGGCCGACACCTCGATCTTCGGGCCGTCCGCCTCGACGGGAGCGAACAACGGGTCACCGGCGGCACGGCCGGCCAGGTCGGTGAGCGCGGCATGGACCCGGTCGGCCTGCTCGGCCGGCGCGCGGACCGCCACCACGTGGTTGGTGCCGGTGCTCGGGAAGGCAGCGGTGAGCCGGTCGTACGCCTGCATCGCCGGCGTGGTGCGCGGCAGGTCCTCCATGCCGGGGAACTTCAGCTTCATGCCCAGCGCCGGCGCGGCCAGCACGAGCAGCAGGCCGACCGAGATGACCAGCGTGACGACCGGGGCGCGCAGCGCCGGCCGGAGCACCGCCGGCCAGAGTCGGGGTGCGCGGGGCGCGCCGTGCCGGTCGGTACGCGGCGCGGTCAACCGCCAGAGCAGCGGCACCCGGGGCCGGTCGACCCAGCGACCGAGCTTGGCCAGCAGGGCCGGCAGCACGGTCAGCGAGCCGGTCACCGCGACGGCGACCACCAGGATCGAGCCGACGGCCAGGGAGGAGAAGACCACGTCGCCGGCGAGCAGCAGCCCGGCCATCGAGATGATCACCGCGAAGCCGGAGACCACCACGGCGTGCCCGGAGGTCTCCGCGGCGATCTCCACCGCGTCCAGGCCGGAGCGGCCCTTGGCCCGTTCCTCCCGTTCCCGGCGGATGTAGAACAGCGAGTAGTCGACCCCGACCGCCATGCCGATCAGCAGGATCACGGGGGCCGTCGTGTCGGTGGCCGGGACCAGGTGCGAGGCGAGGGTGGAGAGCCCCATCGCCGCGGCGACCGAGGAGAGCGCGAGCAGCACGGGCACGCTGGCCGCGATCAACGCGCCGAACGCGATGATCAGGATGGCCAGGGTGACCGGCAGGCTGAGCAGCTCGGCACGCTTGAAGTCCTTGCCCAGGGTGTCGTCGAGGGCCTGATTGATCGACGGGCCGCCGACCTGCTCGACGCGGAGCCCCGGGTGAGCGTCCTGCACGGTCGCGGTGGCGTCCCGCAGCGACTGCACCCGGTCCGACGCGGTGTCCGGGTCGCCGGACATGGTGATCGGCAGCAACACCGCCGAAGCGTCCCGCGCGGTGACCGGCTGGCCGATCTCGGCAACCCCGGTGACGGTACGCAGCCGGGCCGCGGCGTCGTCGGCCACCGTCTTCGCCGCCACCAGGTCCAGGGCGCCGCCCCGGGAGGTGATCAGCACGTTCTCCACGGCCGGCTTGTCGAACGCGCCGGAGTCCACGATGACGCCGGCCCGCCCCGCCTCGCCGATCGCCTGCTCACTATTGGTCGCCTCGTTGAGGCCGGCGGCGTTGCCACCGACGAAGCACACCGCCACGAACACAGCCCACAGCGCGATCGCCCGCCACGGGTGCTCGGCGCTCCACCGCGCCATCCGCACCGTCACCGGTCTTGCGCCCATCTCGGGTCCCCCTGTCACGTCCATCCCCTGTCAACTGTGCTGACGTTAGGGACGCGACGAGACGATCACATCGGGGATTGGCCCCGGCCCGCCCCGGAGTCCGTCCACGGTGGGCGGCCGGTCCTCTGGACTCGCATCAACCCGCCATTCGGACGGTCATCCGGGGCCAACCCGGGGTGCCCGGCCACGACCCGCCGATGCCGACCCGGAGCCCGCTCCGGGTCAACCCCGAAGGGAACCCCTGGGCCGGGGCTGACAGCGCGGGCAACTGTACGAGGAGCGGTTCATGAACGCCTCGCGGCGGATCGGCGCGCCGCACCGCCGGCACGGCTCGCCCTCGCGGCCGTACACGTTCAGCTCCCGGTCGAAGTAGCCGCTCTCGCCGTTGACGTTGACGTACAGGGCGTCGAAGCTGGTGCCGCCCTCCTTGATCGCCTCACCGAGCACGTCGCGGACGTGGCCGAGCAGGCGCTGCGCGGCCGGGCCGGTCAGCGCGTCGGTGGGGCGGACCCCGTGCAGCTGGGCACGCCAGAGCGCCTCGTCGGCGTAGATGTTGCCCACCCCGGAGATCAGCGTCTGGTCGAGCAGGGCCCGCTTCACCTCGGTCCGCCGTCGGCGCAGCGCGGCGACGAACGCCGTGTCGGAGAACTCCGGGTCCATCGGATCGCGGGCGATGTGCGCGATCTCATCGGGCAGCTCGGCGCCGCCCTCGCTGACCGAGAGCCCGCCGAACGTGCGCTGGTCGACGAAGCGCAGCTCCGGCCCGTCGTCGGCGAACCGGAACCGGACCCGCAGGTGGGTCTCGTCCGGGGTGCCGGGAGGTTGGAGCAGCAGTTGCCCGGACATGCCGAGGTGCCCGATCACCGCGTCGCCGCTGTCGAGTGGGAGCCACAGGTACTTGCCACGGCGGCGGACGTCCAGGACGGTCCGGCCGGCGAGCACGTCGGCGAAGTGCGCGCCACCCGGGACGTGCCGTCGGACGGCGCGCGGGTGGCGGACCTCGACCGAGGCGATCCGCCGGCCGATGACCCACTGGGCCAGCCCTTGCCGGACGGTCTCCACCTCGGGCAACTCAGGCACGGCGTACGCCCGTCTCGTGCTCGTCGGACAGGGTCTGTGCCAGGTGGTCGGCCTGCTCGGTCTGGACCGCCTGGTCGGCCCGCTCCAGTGGGTCGAACCCCCGCTGGTCGTCCTGGCCGCTCAGGTCCCGGTGGCCGTTCTGGCTGGTCTGGTCGTCCTGGCTGGTCTGGCTGCCCTTGTCGTCCTGCTCGTGCTGGTCGGCGAGCATCCGCCAGGCCGCCTCGGCGGCCCGCTGCTCGGCCTCCTTCTTGCTGCGCCCCTCGGAGCCGCCGTACCGGTTGCCGGCCACCACGACCCAGGCGGTGAACGTCTTGAGATGGTCCGGCCCGGTGCCCTCGATCCGGTACTCCGGAACGCCGAGCGCCAACGCCGCGGTCAACTCCTGGAGGCTGGTCTTCCAGTCCAGGGCGGCGCCCCGGCCGGCCGACTCGGCCATCAACGGGTCGAAGAGCCGGTGGATCACGATCCCGGCGGTGTCCAGCCCGTACTGCAGGTAGATCGCGCCGAGCAGCGCCTCCAGGGTGTCGGCGAGGATGCTCGCCTTGTCCCGGCCGCCGGTGGTCTCCTCGCCCTTGCCGAGCAGCAGGTACGCGCCGAGGCCGTCCGGGCCCAGGCCACGGGCGACGTCGGCGAGCGCCCGCATGTTGACCACGCTGGCCCGCAGCTTCGCCAACTGCCCCTCGGGCAGGTCGGGGTGGTTGTGGAACAGCGCTGTGGTGATCACGACGCCGAGCACCGAGTCGCCGAGGAACTCCAGCCGCTCGTTGGTGGGCAGGCCGCCGTTCTCGTACGCGTACGAGCGGTGGGTCAGCGCGCGTTGCAGCAGGTCCGGTTCCAGGCTGACGCCGAACGCGGCTTCCAGGTGACCGACGGACGCCCGCCGCCGCTTGTCGTTGCTCATGATGTGCGTACCTCGGTGTCGGTGGAGCGGTCGGTGCGGTCCGTCGCGGCGTCGCCGTCGAGCAACGCCGAGACCAGGTCGGTGGCGCGTCGCCGCCACAGGTGGGCGGCGAGGGCGATGCCGGAGGCGATGTCCTCGGCGTGGGCGGAGCCGTGGCAGATGACCACCGTTCCGGCGACGCCGAGCAGGGCTGCGGCGCGGGGCGCACGGCCGCCGACGGGCGGGCCGCCGGCCATCGCGTACGCGCCCTCGATCGCCTTGAGCAGCACGTTACCGGTGAAGCCGTCGGTGACCACCACATCGGCGCGCGCGCCGAGCGCCACGTCGTACCCCTCGACCAGGCCGACGTAGCGCGCCCCGCTGGGCAGCGGTTCGACGGCGAGCAGGGGGTCGGTGGCCCGGCGTACCCGGTCGCCCTTGCCGGCCTCGGTGCCGACCGAGAGCAGGCCGACCCGTGGCGCGTCGACCGAGTGGGCCACCGCGGCGTACGCGGCACCGAGCACGGCGTGCCGGGCGAGGGTGGCCGGGCGGGGCTCCAGCGAACCGCCGACGTCGAGCAGCACGACCGGCCCGGCGACCGCGGGCAGGGTGGCGACCAGGGCGGGTTGGCGGATCTCGGGCCAGCGGCCCAGGCCGAGCACGGCGGCGGTGACGGTGGCGCCGGTGGCGCCGGCCGAGACCAGAGCGTCGGCGGTGCCGTCGCGGACGGCGGTGACGGCGGCCCGGACGGTGCTCTCCGAGCGGGCGGCGCTGGGGTGGTCGGTCATGCCGACCGCGTCGCGAACCGGCCGCACCGCGATGCGGGCACGTTGGGCCGGATCGAGGGCAGCGATCAGCTCGTCGGCAACCTCACTCGGGCCGACGAGCAGCAGGTGCAGGTCCGGGTCGGCGCGCATGGCCCGCAGAGCGCCGTCAACCACGACGGCGGGAGCGTCGTCCCCGCCGAGGAGGTCAACGGCGATCCGCGCGGTGCCCGGCTCCGCCGGAACATCGGCCGGGTTGGGCCGGCCGGTTTCGGAGGGAGCCGGGGCACCGGGCGAATGCCAGGGTGCGCGCGCCGCCCGACCTGGGGTCGGGGGCGTCACTCGGCGTCCAGGTCAGACCTCGAGAACCTGGCGGCCGTTGTAGGTGCCGCAGACGGAGCAGGCGGCGTGCGGCAGCTTCGGGGACTTGCACTGCGGGCACGCGACGGTCGCGACCACGGTCGCCTTCCAGTTCGCCCGGCGGGACCGGGTGTTGCTGCGCGACATCTTGCGCTTCGGGACGGCCACGGTTCTTACTCCTCTGTACGGGTCAGTTGCGACAGGCCCGCCCAACGCGGGTCGACCTGCTGGTGACTGTGGTCGGCCGGCAGATCGTCCCAGTGCGCCCCACATTCGGGGCACAGTCCTGGGCAGTCCTCCCGGCAGCGCGGGTTGGTCGGCAGCGTGAGCACCAACGCGTCCCGCAGCGCCGGCTCCAGGTCGATCAGATCGCCCTGCATCCGGCCCACCTCGTCCTCGTCGGTCGTGGCGTCCGTGGTGCTGTTCTCGTACGCGTACAGCTCCTGGATCGTCACGGCCATCGAGTCGTTGATTTCGCGCAGGCAACGCCCGCACTCGCCCCGGACGGGACCGGTGATGGTCCCAGAGACGAGCACACCCTCGGACACCGACTGCAACCTCAGATCGAGGTTGAGGTCCGCGCCCTCCGGCACGCCGATCAACTCCACACCGAGGTCCGTCGGTGCCGCCACGACCCGCTGGACCTCACGCAACGCGCCAGGTCGGCGCGGCAGGTCCCTCGTGTCGAGGACCAGCGGCGACCTGGGGTCGAGTGTCGATGGCGAGCGCTTGGGCATAGTTAGACTCCGGCCGGTGAGAGGCCGACAAAAAAGGTTACCTGGGCGACCGCCGGACCGTCGAACCGGGGGCGACGCCCGCCCTAGAGTGTCGGCTGGTGAGGTGCCGCTCAGAAGGGTAGCGGGCGTTCCGCCTCATCCCCACCGAAGGTGCCGATCTCTCGTAGTGCGTGCATTTTGTCCCGGCCACGCTCTATCGAGGCGAGCGCCCGGGTGAGGAACTGCTCGAAGTTGGCGAGCGCCGTGTCGACGTAGTCGTCGACCTCCTCGCGCAGGCGCTGCGCCTCGGCCCGGGCCTCGGCGATGATCCGGGCACCCTCGTGCTCGGCCGACACGGTGATTTCGTTCACGGAGACCAGGCGGGCGTGTTCTGCCTCACCCTCGCTGATGATCCGGTCCGCCTCGCGCTTTCCCGCTTCCATGATCTTGTCGCGCTCGTCGAGGAGCGCGGCGGCGCGACGCAGGTCGGCGGGGAGTTCGGCGCGCATCTCGTCGAGAGCGGCGATCATCTCGCCCCGGTCGACCATGCAGTTGTTGCGCGACATCGGGACGGAGCGGGCCTGCTCCACCATGGCGATCAGTTCGTCGATGCGATCGAGCGGGTCCACCGGTACCTCACTCCTGTCGTTCGTCGGCCGACGTCCATGATGCGGGCTACGGCCGGTTCCCCGCTCCACCAATCATGTCCTGCCCGCCCCACCCACGCCCCATCCACCCCAACCCGGCGCGTCGCGCCGCCATCGCGTTCCGCAACGCCCCCGGCCCCCAATCCCGGCGATCTTGCACTTTCTGCCTCGACAATTGCCGCAAAAATGCACGATCCTGCGACCGCAACTGCAAGATCGCGGGGGCGGTGGGGGCGGGTTCGGGGTTAGACGCCGGGGGTTAGGCGGGTTTGGAGAGCTTCTCGAACCAGGTCGGGGACGTGGGCCGAGATGTCGCCGCCCCACTTGGCCACGTCCTTGACGAGGCTGGAGGAGAGGAAGGAGTAGAGCGGGTTGGTGGGCATGAAGAGCGTCTCGACGCCGGCCAGCCCGATGTTCATCTGGGCCATCTGGAGCTCGTAGTCGAAGTCGCTGACCGCCCGCAGACCCTTGATCAACACGCTTGCCTGCTGGGCCCGACAGAAGTCGACAAGCAGCCCCCGAAACGACTCGACCCGTACGTTGCCGTACGAGGAGGTCACCTCGCGGAGCATCTCGATCCGCTCCTCGACGGTGAACAGGCCGCTCTTCGACTGGTTCACCAGCACGCCGACGATCACCTCGTCGAAGAGCCGACTGGCCCGTCCGACGATGTCGAGGTGACCGTTGGTCACCGGGTCGAACGAGCCAGGACACACCGCGCGTCTCATGATCGGCGACCGTACCAAAGCGTGGTCTCGCCGTAACGACGACTACGCCCGGGGGTGATCCCGTCCACCCAGTCGAACTGCCTGGTGCGACTGGACCGCTCCACCACCACGAGCGCGTCCGGCGCCAACCAGCCGCCGTCGACCAGCGCGGTCAGCAACGCGGTGATCTCCGCATCCGGCACGGCGTACGGCGGGTCGGCGAAGACCACGTCGTACGGGCCGCCGTCCGGACCGGCCGCCAGCACCGTCGCCACCTTGCCGGAGACCAGCCGGACGGCCGGGCCAGCGCGCAGGGTCGCCACGTTCTCCCGGATCACCCGGGCCGCCCGCGCGTCGGACTCGACCAGCAGGACATGCCGGGCACCCCGGGAGAGCGCCTCCAGCCCGACCGCGCCGGAACCGGCGTACAGGTCGGCGAAGCGCGCCCCGTCGAGATCGACCTCGGCCTGGACGGCGCTGAAGAGCGCCTCCCGGACGCGGTCCGAAGTGGGTCGGGTGCCGGCGCCGGGGGGCGCGGCGATCCGCCGGCCGCCGAGTGTCCCGGCCACGATCCGGGTCACCGCCTCCTCCTGCTCATGGCCCCGACGCTACGCGACCCGCCGGGACCGGCAACCGACACGGTAGGTATCGACACGACGATCACGTGATCACTTCTCGTATATCAATGATCTCAAATTCATATCATCAGCCTTAGTGAATCCTGAGGCCTGTATCACTCGCGGCGATCTCGCTAGGGTCTGCCGGGTGCCGGCGGCAACCCACCGGCCCACGGCATCGGGAGGACGCTTCACCGTCCGGACGTGCAGCGACCGTCCACAGTCCCTCCCCTGCCACACCCCTGACGCTTCAGCACTCCAGGAGTACCCGTGATCCGTCCCAAGCTGTCGCTACGGCGACCGCTGGCCGTCCTGGGAGCCGCCCTCATCGGCCTCACCGGGGTCGTCGCGGTAGCCACCCCGGCCAGCGCCCACCACACCACCATCAGCGCCACCACGAGCTGTGACCAACTCAGCGGCGAGCGCGTGATCACGTGGAAGGTGCAGAACAGCGAGCGCGACAAGGCCGTGACGCTCAAGAGGGTGACCGCGCAGCCGTCGACCGAGGTCACCGTGCCGGTGGAGGGCGCCAAGGCGGTCCCGCTCCAGGGCTTCGTCATCCCTAAGGGTGGCACCGTCCTGGCCGTGCAGCGAGTGCCGGGCGACACCGCCACCGCCAAGCTGACGGTGTTCGGCAAGTGGAAGAAGAACGGCAAGGAAGCCACCAACGAGGGCAGCGTCAACCTCGCCGCCGACAAGTCCTGCACGCCGGCCCCGAAGTGCGTCGACGCCAGCAAGGCCAAGTACAGCCACACCTTCGACGGCCCGAAGGGCACCGCCACCGTCAAGCTCGACGGTGACCTGCCGCTGTGCGGCGAGGGCAAGCAGTGGTTCACGCTGGTGTCGTACTTCGCGCCGCGGCCGCAGTTCGCCACCCCGCAGTACGTGTACGGCACGCCGGACAGCGACTGGATCGGCGGCACCCAGACCGAGATCGAGCTGAACGTCGAGATCCCGGACTGCCACACCCAGGTCGACCTGATCTGGGGTGACGGCGAGCAGGTCATCGACCCGCTGGTCGAGGGCGGCAAGCGGTACGACAACAAGAAGCTCGGCTCGCCGGGCGCGCCGGGCAACCGGTCCAAGGGCGTGCAGGGCTGGTACAACGGCGGCGACAAGAGCTGCACCACTCCGGCGTCGACCTTCGCGTCCAACTGCGACGGATCGGTGGCCGTCTCGCTGAGCAACGACGGCAAGATCAGCAAGTACCCGGTCGAGTTCGAGGTCAAGGGCGAGGACGGCTGGTCCAAGAAGGTCTCCGTCGAGGCCGGCAAGGCCGACAACAGCATCGTGGTGCCGGCTGCCAACGCCGGCAAGATCGAGGTGCTGGTCGACGGCAAGGTGGTCGGGAACGGCACGTACTCGTGGCAGCGCCCCGAGGACTGCCCCCTGCCGGCCGTCACCACCGAGGCCGACTGCAAGAACTTCGCGCTCACCGTGACCAACCCCGAGGGTGGTCTCCCGGTGAAGGCCACCTTCACCTACGGCGACAAGACCGAGACCCGTACGGTGGCCGCCGGCGGCTCGGAGAAGGTGACCTTCAAGGCCGGTAAGGCCGAGTCGGCGCTCGTCACCCTGCCGGACCTGGAGCTGGAGTTGGAAGCCATCTACACGCCGGAGGAAGACTGCGGCGGCGGTGGCGGTGGCGGCGACGAGCCGGGCCTCCCGGTCACCGGTGCGGCGGCCGGCGGCATCGCCGCCGGTGCGATCGCCCTGCTGATCGCGGGCGCGGTGCTCTTCGTCATCGCGCGGCGGCGTCGGGTGACCTTCACCGCCTGACCTGTTCGGCCCCACGGGCGCGCCGGCCACCCGGCCGGCGTGTCCGTGGGGGTCCCGGTCCACTGCGGATCGCCACCACGTGGATCCAGCAGTGACCAGAACAACACCCACCGCTCATCAATGATCACGAATCAGCCAAGTTGCCTAACGGCAATGATCTGAACCCCCCTCATTCATGAGTCGTCAGTACAGTCACCCTCTGTTCCCGTCTCGCATGGGAGCAGAACCACGTCGCGCGACACCCCAGTGAGCAGACGACCCACCCGGTCGTTCGGCCTCCCGGCCTCCCGCACGTGATCCGTACACCCTTACCAGGAGCCTGCGTGAACCCTCCCAAGTCTCCGTTCCGGCGCATCGCGGCCATCGTCGCGGGCGCGCTGATCGGCCTCACCGGTGCAGCGACTTTCGCCACCCCGGCGCTCGCGCACCACACGACCGTCTCCGGCACCGCCTGCAAGACGGACACGAAGGGCGTGTACCGCGTTGAGTGGAAGGTGGTGAACAGCGAGCGCGACCTCCCCGGCACCATCACCAAGGTGTGGTCCCCGTCCGGCACCGCCATCACCGGCATCGCGGCGGGCACCAACCTGCCGAAGCCGTCCGAGGGCAACGTGACCGGCGTGCAGTACACCACCAAGGGTGCGGCGCTCGAGGTGAAGATCACCGCCGAGTGGCTGCGCAACGGGCGGCTGCACACCAACACCGCCATCGGCAAAGCCAATGTGAAGAAGAACTGCACCACGCCGCCGACGGCCACCCCGACGCCGACGACGCCCACGGCGTCGCCGACCGTGACGCCGAGCGCCGAGCCTTCCAGCCCGGCGCCGACGACCCCCGTCCCGACCAGCCCGGTCCCGACCGAGCCGGTTCCGACCAGCCCGGTTCCGACCGAGCCGGTCCCGACCAGCCCGGTGCCGACCCCGCAGCCGAGCGAGCCGACCGGCCCGCTGGTGCCGGAGGAGCCCGACGCCCCGGTGTTCGAGATCGTCTTCGACTGTGACGTGCTGGTCATCACCGCCGACAACCCGGCGGACGGCGTCACCGAGACCGTCCTGCTCACCTCGGAGAAGAACGTCGTCAAGAAGCTCGAACTGATCCCGGGCAAGAAGACCGAGGTCTCCTTCGACGCGTACGAGGGTCTGACCGTCACGCCCAGCATCGAGGGCGAGGAGGGCGACCCGGCCGAGGCCGTGAAGTGGGTCAAGCCGACCGACTGCGGCGGCGAGGGTGGCGGCCTGCCGCTCACCGGCACGAACACCACCCTGATCGCTGGCGGTGCCATCGTGCTCCTGGCCGCCGGTGCGGGCCTGTTCGTGATGGCGCGTCGTCGCCGGCTCCGCTTCACCGTCTGAACCGAACCGCGCTGAACCCGAGGGCGTGTCGACCACCCGGTCGACGCGCCCTCGGGCGTTTCCGGCTCGGCCGCGGTCCCCCGCCTCCAGATCGCGGTCACCGCAGTGACCGGCGGCGACACCGGGGACAGGTCATCACGCGTCCTTTGCTCTGCTTACCCCCACGCAACAGTCGCCGTCCGGCATGCGGACGGCGACTGTTGCGTACGTTGAAGCAGAGCAAAGGACGGGCGGAGGTGCCCGCCGCCCGGCGGCCGTGACGATCGGCCCCCAAGCCGTTCGAGGGGCGCGAAAGGGGCGGCCAGCGGTAGCAGGCGGTCAGCCCTTTTCCAGGTACTCCGCGCGGTCCTCGTCGACCAGGGCCGCGACCGACGCGGCAAGCGCCGGGTTGCGGGTCAGCTCCGGGTCCTCCTCGATGAGGACAATCGCCTCGGCGCGGGCGTCGCGGATCAGGTCGGCGTCGCGTCGCAGGGACAGCAGCCGCAGGTGTGAGCGGTGCCCCGACTGGGTGGCGCCCAGCACGTCACCTTCGCGGCGCTGCTCCAGATCAAGCTCGGCGAGCTTGAAACCGTCGCTGGTGGACGCGACCGCGTCCAGCCGTTCCCGCGCCGACGACCCCTCGGCGGCCTCGCTGACCAGCAGGCAGAGCCCGGCGGCGGAACCCCGGCCGACCCGGCCCCGCAGCTGGTGCAGTTGCGAGACACCGAACCGGTCGGCGTCCAGCACGATCATCACGGTCGCGTTCGGCACGTCCACACCGACCTCGATGACGGTGGTCGCCACCAGCACGTCCAGGTCACCGGCGGCGAAGGAGCGCATCACCGCGTCCTTCTCGTCGGCCGGCAGACGGCCGTGCAGCACGCCGATCCGTAGCCCGTGCAGCGGCCCCTCGGCCAGCAGCGGGGCCACCTCGGTCACGGCGAGGGGCGGGCGGCGCCCGTTGTCGTCGACCGGCGGCGGCTCCTCGTCGCTGACCGGCCCTTCGCCGATCCGCGGGCACACCACGTACGCCTGGTGACCGGCGGCCACCTCCTCGCGCAGCCGGCGCCACGCCCGGTCCAGGAAGGCCGGCTTCTCGGCGGCCGGCACCACGTGCGAGGCGATCGGTGACCGGCCCCGGGGCAGCTGCGAGAGGGTGGACACCTCCAGGTCGCCGTAGACGGTCATCGCGACCGTGCGCGGGATCGGGGTGGCCGTCATCACCAGCACGTGCGGCGGCTGGGCGGCCTTGGCCCGCAACGCGTCGCGCTGCTCCACACCGAACCGGTGCTGCTCGTCGACCACCACCAGACCCAGGTCGGCGAAGTCCACCCCCTCGTAGAGCAGGGCGTGGGTGCCGAGCACGATGCCGGCGTTGCCGCTGGCCACCTCGCCGAGCGCCCGACGCCGGGCCGCCGCGCCCAGCGAGCCGGTCACCAACTCGACCTGGGTGGCGTGCTCGGCGGAATCCAGCTCGCCGGCCCGCCCCAACGGCCCGAGCAGGTCGCGCATGCCCCGGTAGTGCTGCGCGGCCAGCACCTCGGTGGGCGCCAGCAGCGCCGCCTGCCCGCCCGCGTCCACCACCTGAAGCATCGCCCGCAACGCCACCACCGTCTTGCCCGAGCCCACCTCACCCTGCAACAGACGGTGCATCGGATGCGGGGCCGCCAGGTCCGTGGCGATCTCCACGCCGACGTCGCGCTGCCCGCCGGTCAGCTCGTACGGCAGCCGGGCGTCGAACGCGTCCAGCAGCCCACCAGCGCGTGCCGGACGGGGACGGGCCGGCCAGTCGGCGGCGCGGTGCTTGCGCTGCACCAGCGTCAACTGGACGGCGAACGCCTCATCCCACTTGAGCCGCCGCCGCGCCCGGTACAGCTCCTCCTTGCTGGACGGCCGGTGGATCTCCCGCAGGGCGGTGCCCAGGCCGACCAGGTTGCGGCTGGCCCGCACGGTGGCCGGCAGCGGATCCTCCGGCGGGGTGAACGTGTCCAGGACGACGCGCACGCAGCGGGCGATCACCCAGGTCGGGACGGCGGCGGCGGCCGGGTAGACGGGGATCAGCGCACCGGCGAACTCCTCGATCTCGTCGCTGACCGCCGCCTCGCCCTCGCCGCCCTCGCCGAGCAGGACGTACTCCGGGCCGTTGAGCTGCCGTTTCCCCCGGAACTCGGTGACCTTGCCGGCGAACAGCCCCCACCGGCCCGGACGCAACTCCCGCTCGCGCCACGCCTGGTTGCCGAAGAAGGTAAGCGTCAGCAGACCACCGGAGCCGTCGCCGACGGTCACCTCCAGCAGGTTGCCCCGGCGCTGGCGCATCGGGCGGACGGCGGTGCGCTGCACCTGCGCCAGCACGGTGACCTGCTCGCCGACGTCCAGGGAGCGGATGTCGGTGTGCTCGCCGCGCTCGTCGTAGCGACGCGGGAAGTGGTAGACGAGGTCACCCGCGGTGTGCAGGTCGAGCTGGGCGGCCAGGGCCTTGGCCGTCTTGTCGCCGACGAGCTTCTTCAGCGGAGTGTCCACCGTGGCCGGCTCACTCATTCGACCCCCACCAGGAGCGGATAGAACGGCTGGCCGCCCGGGTATGCCTGCACCTCGACGAACGGCCAGCGCCGCGCGACGTGCGCGCGGACGGCGTCGGTGAGCCCGGCGGGCGCGTCCACCCCGGCCAGCAGGGTGACCAGCTCCCCACCGCCGCCGAGCATCTGGTCGACGACCGCCGCGCAGGTGTCGGTCAGGTCGGTGCCGATCAGGTGCACCTCCCCCTCGACGAGCGCCAGCACGTCCCCGGGGCGGCACGGGCCGGCGACGGTCAACGCGTCGCGGCTGGCGTGGCAGATCTCGGCGTAGCGGCAGGCGCCCGCCGCCTCGGCCATCGCGATCACGTCGTCCTCGAAGCGGCGGGTGCCGTCGCGGACCGCGAGGGCCGCGAGGGCCTGCACCGGCGAGCGGGTCGGCACCACGCTCACCTTGATGCCGTAGCGGTCTGCCTCGCGGGCCGCCGCGCTCGCCACCGCCCCGGTGCTCGGGTCGTTGGGCAGCACCACCACCCGGGCCGCACCGGTGCTGCGCACCGCGTCCAGCAGCTCGCCGATGGACGGGTTACCCGGCACCACGGTGGCACCCTCGGTGGCGAACAGGTCGGCGATCCCCACGCCGGTGGCGACCACCACGGCGGCCCGGCCGTCCTCGACCGGGCCGTGGGACGGCCCCGGCTGGTCGGCGAAGCGGGTCACCGAGATCCGGTACGGGCGACCGGCGGTGACACCCGCCTCGACGGCCGCGCCCACATCGTTGACGTGCACGTGCACGTTCCAGGTGGCTTCCGGCTCGCGCCCGTCGCCGACCACCACCAGCGAATCCCCCAGCGCGGCCAGCGCCCGGCGCAGCACGGCCACCGCGTCGGCCCGTGCGTCGAGCAGGTACTGCACCTCGTAGGCGTACTCCTCGGAGCCGGTCTCCCGTGCGACGACGGCGGCCGGGCGGGCGGTGCGCGGTGCCGGCGCGGGCCGGGCGGCGCTCTCCCCGGTGAGCACCTCGACGAGGGCGTCGAGCAGGACGCAGAAGCCCCGGCCGCCCGCGTCGACCACGCCGGCGCGGGCCAGGGCCGGCAACTGCTCCGGGGTGCGTTCCAGCGCCTCGGCCGCCGACCGCGCCGCGAGCCGGGCCACCGTGGGCAGGTCGTCGCTGTCGGACCGTTCGGCTGCGGCGGCTGCCGCGGCGACCACGGTGAGCAGGGTGCCCTCCACGGGCTGACCGACCGCCGCGTACGCGGCGGAGGTCGCGGACCGCAGCGCGACGGCCAGGTCCCGGCCGCGCACCGCCGGCACCGCGGCGACGGCGTCGGCGAAGCCGCGCAGGATCTGCGAGAGGATGACCCCGGAGTTGCCCCGCGCGCCGAGCAGTGCTCCCTGGGCCATCAGCCGCAACGCGTGCCCGTGCGCGGTCGGGCCGCTGTCGGGAAGGGTGTCCAGGTCCATCGAGAGGGCCTGCTGGGCCGAGGTGAGGGTGAGCACCAGGTTGGTGCCGGTGTCACCGTCGGGCACCGGGTAGACGTTGAGCTGGTCGATCTCGCCCTGGTGGCGCTTGAGCGCGGCCAGCCCGCTCGCGCACCAGCGGCGGACCGCGGCGGCGTCGAGGGTGTCCAGCACGGCCCGAAGCCTACTGGCGCGCACCGACACGCGTCGGACTCGCCGGGCGTGTCCGTTCGACCCCGGGCCGGTGGTGCTCCGGGCCGGGGTGACCCCCTCCGGTACGGTTGCCGCCGGGCCGGTCCGCCACCAGGCGGTCGGACCCACCGCCAGGCCAGGCCGCGGACGACCGCCCGGCCGGGCCGGTTGGCCGGGTCGGCGGGTCATCGGGTAACCTGACCAGGTTGCCCGGGCAGCACCTGCCGGCGACCTCATGAACGTTTCAATCCCAGGAGTATCCCGTGGCTAGCGTGTGCGACGTCTGTGGCAAGGGACCGGGCTTCGGCCACAACGTGTCCCACTCGCACCGGCGGACCAACCGCCGCTGGAACCCGAACATCCAGTCGGTGCGTACCCCGGCCGGTGGCGGCAACACCAAGAAGTTGCAGGTCTGCACCTCGTGCATCAAGGCCGGCAAGGTCACCCGCGCCTGACGCGGCGGCACCCACTCTTCTCGTTCGGCTCAGCCGGCGGACCTCTGCGGTCCGCCGGCTCTGTCGTGTCCGCACCCGGGTCGGCACGGGCCGGCTCGGCTGCTCAGAGCACGCGGCCGAAGGACACACAGCCCTCCGCGTCCTTGTAGAAGCCGAAGTTCGGGATCCGGTCGTAGCCGGCTGACGTGTACATGGCGATCGCCTCGGGCTGCCGGTCCCCACACTCCAGGACCATCCGCTTGCGGCCCTGCTCACGGGCCGAACGCTCGACGGCCGCGAGCACCGTCCGCGCGACGCCGCGTCCACGGGCCGCCGGGGCGGTGTACATCCGCTTCAACTCCGCGGTGTCCGGGCCGTGGCTGCGCCAGCCGCCGCAGCCGACCGGCTCGCCGCCCAGGTAGGCGATGAGGAACGCGCCGTCCGGCGGCTCGAACTCGGTGGCGGCCACCGGGGTGTCGTCGCCGGTGCCCCCGTAGCGGGCCCCGAGGTCGGCCAGCGCGTCCCGGATCAACTGCTGCGCCACCGGCGCGTCGAACCGCGCCAGCCGGATCTCGATCTCACTCACGGTGTCCAGCGTACGGCCGGCGCGGGACCTCACCGGAAGTGGTCCCAGCCCCTCGGCCCGTCGTAGGACGCCCCGTCGACCGTGACCCCGGCACCGGCCGTGACCAGGCCGATCGGCCGCCATTCCGGCGGCAACGCCACCGCCGGGGGGAAGGTCGCGGCCAGCGCGTGATCCTCGCCACCGGCCAGGATCCAGGTGTACGGGTCGACGCCGAGCGCCCGCGCGGCGTCGGCCATCTGCCGGGGCACCTCGAACGCGTCCCGGCGCACGTCGATCGCCACCCCGCTGGCCCTGGCCACGTGCCCCACGTCGGCGAGCAACCCGTCCGACACGTCGATCATCGAGGTGGCGCCGAGCAGGGCGCCCTGCGGCCCGGCCGCGTACGGCACCTGCGGTTGCCGGTACGCCTCGACCAGCAGTCGGGGTGTCCGGAAGCCGCGGGTGAGCACGGTCAGCCCGGCCGCCGCGTACCCGATGCGGCCGGCCAGGGCCAGCACGTCCCCGGGGCGGGCCCCCGAGCGCACCACCGGCGCTCGGCCGCCGAGGTCACCCAGCGCGGTCACCGCGATGGTCAGGGTGGGGCTGGCCGACATGTCCCCGCCGACCACGCTCGCGCCGACCGTGGCCGCCTCGGCGGCCAGCCCGTCGGCCAGGCCCTCCGCCCAGCTCGTCTCCAGATCCGCTGGCATGCAGAGGGCGACCAGCAGGGCGGTCGGGGTGGCGCCCATCGCCGCGATGTCGGCCAGGTTGGCCGCCGCCGCCCGATGGCCGACGTCGCGCGCCGAGCACCAGTCCCGCCGGAAGTGCCGGCCGTCGACCAGCACGTCCGTGGAGGCCGCCACCCGGCCGTCCGGTGCGGCCACCACCGCCGCGTCGTCCCCGGGGCCGAGCAGGGTCGTGGGGCCCATCGCCAACCGGGCGGTGACCCGCCCGATCAGCCCGAACTCGCCGATCCCGGCCACGCTGGCCCCACCGCCGGCGTTCCGCCCGTTCTGCCCGGCACCGCCGTGCTCGCTCACCGCTGCTCCTTGACCACCGATAGGGATCAGACCTGGTCCGTAAGGTAGTTTCACCCTTCGGGCCGCCCCTGGGCGGCGACGGACGGAGGTCGAGTCGTGGTACAGGCGTACATCCTCATCCAGACCGAGGTCGGCCGCGCACGTGACGTGGCGGGTTTCATCGCGGACATCGCCGGCGTGGTACGCGTCGACGCCGTCACCGGCCCGTACGACGTGGTCGTCCTCACCGAGGCGAACACCGTCGACGAACTCGGCAAACTCATCGTCAGCAAGGTGCAGATGGTGCCCGGCATCACCCGCACCCTCACGTGTTCGGTGGTGCGGCTGTAAGTGGACGAGATGACGACCTCCTCGGCTGATCTCGACGACGACGGGACGCGCGACGCGGCCGACGGGACGCCCGAGCGGGCTGACGGTAACCGCGGGACCGGCGACCCGGCTGCCGACGCGCCGGCCGGGCGTGATCGGACCATCCGGGGCGCCGCTCTGCTGGCCACGGCGATCGCGTTGCCGATCACGCTGCTGGTGGCCGTGCTGGCCTTCACGAAGCTCACCCCGGCCACGCCGGCCGCCGCCCCGAGCCCGTCCCCGACCACCGCCCGGGTGCAGTCCACCACCCCGGTCGAGATGGCCGCCCCGGCGCTGGCCACCCGCCCGGCCACGGTCTGCCGTGCGCTGCTCTCCCAGCTGCCGCAGACCATCCGCGACCTGGCCCAGCGTCCGGTCACCGCCGGCCCGGAGCAGAACGCCGCGTACGGCGACCCGGCGCTCACCGTGGCCTGCGGGGGCGCCGAGCCGACGATCCCGGCCACCGACGAGGTCTGGACGGTCAACGGGGTCTGCTGGCATCCCGTCGAGCAGGCAGACGCGACGGTGCTCACCACCGTCGACCGGGAGACGCCGGTGGCGGTACGCGTCCCGCGCTCCTACGAGCAGCCGCTGCAGTGGGCCGCGCCGATCTCCAGCACGATCGTGGCTACGGTGCCCTCCGGCGGCGAGATCCCGGCCGGCTGCCGGCGCTGACCCTGACCGCGCCGCCGGCCGGGCGATCCGCACCGGCCGGAGCCGCTCGTGACGCCCACCGGCCGTGGCCGCTCGTGACGCCCACCGCCCAGGCCGCTCGTGACGCCCACCGCCCAGGCCGCTCGTGATGCCCGCCGTCCCAGGCCGCTCGTGATGCCCGCCGGGGCGGCGGGGTGGCGTCAGTGCAGACCGACGCCGCGCCGCTGGGCGGTGCGGATCAGGCGGTTGACCAGCTTCGGGTACTCCAGGCCGGAGGCCGCCCACATCCGCGGGAACATCGACGTCGGCGTGAACCCGGGCATCGTGTTGATCTCGTTGAGGTAGACGTCCAGCTCGGGGGTGACGAAGAAGTCGGCCCGGGCCAGGCCGGCGCAGTCCAGGGCGGTGAACGCGCGGACCGCGTACTCCTGCACCTGGCGGGTCACCTTCTCCGGCAGACCAGCCGGGATGTCGTACTCGCAGGAGTCGTCGAGGTACTTCGCCTCGAAGTCGTAGAAGTCGTGGCCAGCGACGACCCGCACCTCGGCCAGCACGGACGCCTCGGGCGCACCGCCGGCCTCACCCTCCAGCACACCGCACTCGATCTCGCGGCCGACGATCCCGGCCTCGATGATGACCTTCGGGTCGAACTGCCGAGCGGTGGCGACCGCCTCGTCCAGCCGCGCCCAGTCGGTGACCCGGGTGATGCCGAACGACGACCCGGCACGGGACGGCTTGACGAAGACGGGCAGGCCGAGCCGCTCCTTGTCCTGCTCGCTGAGCGTCATCCCGTTGCGCAGCACCGCGTACGGGCCGACCGGGATGCCCTCGGCCGCGCAGAGCTTCTTGGTGAACTCCTTGTCCATGGCGGCGGCGGAGGCGAACACGTTCGCACCGACGTACGGGATGCCGGCCATCTCCAGCATTCCCTGGATGGTGCCGTCCTCGCCGTACGCGCCGTGCAGCACCGGGAAGACCACGTCCACGTCGGCCAGTGCCCGGGGGCCCTCGGTCGGGTCGAGCACCATCAGCCCGTTGCCGGTGGGGTCGGCGCGCAGCACGATGTCGTCGCCGGAGTCGGCGGTGATCTCCGGCAACTGCCGGGCGCTGATCGCGAGTTGGGCGGGATCTCCGCTGGTCAGAACCCATTGGCCGGCGCGGGTGATGCCCACCGGCACCACCTCGTACTCGTCCGGGTCGAGGGCGGCGAACACGCTGCCGGCGCTGACGCAGGAGATGCCGTGCTCCGGGCTACGGCCGCCGAAGACGATCGCCACGCGGGTCTTGCCTGGGGTGGTCACTCCGGTCACCTCTTCGTACGCGACTGCGGCTGGCCGTGCTCGCCGATGGCGCTCACCCGGTTGACCTTACTGTGCGTGGCGGTAGGGCGAGGCGATACCCGGTGAGCCACGGCGCGACACGGCATTCGGTCAACAGAGGCTATACGGTGCGTGACGGGATGGTCAGTCCCGGGCGTGGCGGCGGCCGACCGCGATCACCTTGACCCGCTGCCGGCCGGCCCGCACCATGCCCAGGGCCATGAACGCCCCGGCGATGCGGTCGGCGGCCTCGCGGCTGCTGGCACCGACCACCTGCCGGCGCCGCTCCGGGACGGTGCGCTCGTTGCGGTCGATGCCCTCGACGGGACGCACGTCGGTGAGCACGACCAGGAATCGGGTCATCGTCGGCCGTCCGGGGGAACGGCGGGGCACTCCGGACCGGTACGCACGTCGTCTCCTTCCGGCGGACCGAAATGGCGGCGGCACGCGGCGATCGGGTACGGGGGAGAAACCCGATCGCCGCGCGCCCTTATCCCCTCCGGTCGCTCACCACCACCGTCGCCACGACAACCGGCGGTGAGGACGTGATGACAGCCTGACACGTACACAGCCATGAATGCAACTCTCATCGGCGATATCTCATGCACACGTTCCCGCAAATGTGTGCGACCATCGATGCATGGCTCCGAAGACCGCTCGCGCCCGCCGGCTCGGCATCGCCCTGCGCCACCACCGGGAAGCCGCCGGGCTGACCCTGGAGACAGCCGCGGATGAAATCAACAGCACCCGCAGCACCCTCTCCCGATACGAGAACGCCCAGACACTGATCAGCCCGGCCACCGTGCGCGCCCTGCTCACCTCGTACGGGGTGGGCGCCGACGAGGTGGCCGCTGCGGTGCAGCTCGCCAAGGACGCCCGCAAACCGGGCTGGTGGGTGTCGTACTCGTACGTGCTGGACCCGCGCACCATCGACTTCATCGCCCTGGAGGCGGAGGCCACCGCCATCGCCAACTTCGAGCCGTCGGTGGTGCCCGGCCTGCTGCAGACGGCCGACTATGTCCGCGGGGTGATGCGCGGCGGGCCGCACACCCTCGGCGACGACATGGTGGAGCAGCGGGTCAAGGCCCGGCTCGACCGCCAGCAGCGCCTCACCGCCGACGACCCACCCATCTTCGACGCCATCATCGACGAGGGCGCGCTGCTGCGCCCGGTCGGCGACCAGTCAGTGATGGACGGACAACTGCGGCACCTGGTCAAGATGGCCGAGCTGCCCAACATCACCGTCCAGGTGATCCCGCTCTCCGCCGGCTACCACCGGGGCACCCGGGGCTCGCTGCACATCCTGGAGTTCGCCGACCCGGAGGACCCGATCATCGCCTCGGTGGAGACCGTCGCCGGTCAGATGATCCTCGACCGGGCAGGCGAGACTCGTACCTGCACCAAGATCATGGAGCATCTGCGGAGCGTGGCGCTCAGCCCCGCCGACAGCCGCGAACAGCTCCTGTCACTCCTGAAGGGACGGTAGGAACCATGACACCGACAATCCACGCGGCGCTGGCCGCGGCGACATGGCACAAGAGCAGCCGCAGCGGCGACGAGGGCGCCTGCGTGGAGGTCGCCTCGATCCCACGACTGGTGGCCGTTCGCGACTCCAAGGACCCGGCCGGCCCGGCCCTGCTGTTCCCGCCGACGGCCTGGGCCGCCTTCTCCCAGGCTCCACCCCGCCGCTGACCACTCTCTCGACCTCGGGCCCGGCGCGCCACTGACCCCGCCGGGCCCACGGCGTGTCCACAGCCGACCGCCGGCAACAGCCAGCGGCCCGGGCGACAGCGGCGGGCGGGCCGGGCAGCAGCGGCGGGCCGGGCAGCAGCGGGCCGGGCAGCGGCAGCCGACCAGCGTCAGGCGACCAGCGGGCGGGGCTCCGGCACGGCGCGCAGCGCCTCCAGCGCGGCGATCGCCACGCCACGGGCGCCCGCCATGTCCCGGTCCGGCACCAGGGCGAACGTGGTCAGCGCCGCCTGCTCCTGCCGGAGCACGGTGTGCTCGCGGACCGTCGCCAGGAACCAGTCCCGGAACTCCGGCGCCGCCTCCACCACGCCGCCGCCCACGAAGTAGGCGTGCGGGTCGGTGAAGTTGGCCGCCACGGTGAACAGGCGGCCCAGCGCCATCGCCTGCTGGGTGAACAGGTCTCGGGCCAGCGCGTCGCCCCGCTCGCCGTAGCCCCGGACCAGCTTCGCCGCCCGGGCCACCGGCTCGGCGGCGAGCGGGTGGTCGGGATAACGGGTCAGCCAGTACGGCAGCAGGTTGCGCTCGATGCCGGTCAGCGACGCGACGCTCTCGACGTCGCCGGTGAAGCCGCAGGCGCAGGTCGGCTCGGGCTGCCCCGGGCCGAGCAGCCCGTTCAACGGGATGTGCACGTGGCCCAGTTCGCCGGCCATCCCGGCGACGCCAGCGATCACCCGACCGGCCTCGACCACGCCACCGCCGAGCCCGGTGCCGACGATCGCGGCGACCGACGACCTGGTCATCGCCTCGTCGCCGAAGTACACGTGGTGGGCGTAGAGCGCGGCGGCGTTGCCGTCGTTGTGGTAGATCACCGGCAGGCCGAGCCGCCGCTCCAGCGCGCCCCGCACGTCGAAGCCGCGCCACGCGGGCTGGGAGAAGTTGGTCGAGCCCCGCGACGAGATGACCCCGGTGGCGCTCGCCGGACCGGGGGTGTCCAGGCCGACGGCGCGGACCAGCTCGCGCGGCACACCCGTGTGGGCCAGCGCACCGTCCAGCGCGCGGGCCAGCGCCTCGATCGCCGCCTCCGGCCCGGCGCGCACCTCGCTGGGGATCTCCAGCAGCCCGTCCACCAGGAACCGGCCGTCCACGGTCAGCACGGTGGCGTTGTTGCTGGTGCCTCCGTTGTCCAGGCCGACGACCACCGGCATCCCTGCACTGCCCACCGAAACCGCCTCCCGCTGTCCTGGGTGTGAGCCGAGGCTAGTGCCAACCCCGCTCCCCCCGCCATGCCGGCCACCTCAGGAGACGTGCAAGCCCCGACATTCGCGGGCAGCGGGCGTTATGTCACGGCGCCTTCGCGGGTGCCCAGGTCGCTGTCGCGCCCCCTTTGCTCTGCTTCACCCCACGCAACACAAACGGTCCCAGAGTGTTGCGCCGGTTGAAGCAGAGCAAAGGGGGCGAGACATGGGGTACGGGCGGCCCCGGTCTCCGGCGTGGCCAGGCCAGGCGAGTGCGGGCCAAGCCAGGCCGAGCCAGTGCGGGCCAGGCCGGTGCGATGGGCTGCGGAACGGCAGGCCCAGGCGCGGGGGTGGTGGTGAGCGATCAGGCGGGCGGGCTCAACCGGGACGGCGGGCGGTCACCGCGGTGGCGTCCAGGTCCTCGTCGTGCCGCAGGTTCGGCTCCAGCCCGACCGCGCCGAGGGCCGCGCAGAGCGCGTCCACCTGACCGAGGCTGACCTCCACCACCAGGTGCCCGCCGGGTGCCAGCCATCCGGCTGCGCCGTCGGCCACCCGGCGCAACACGGCGAGCCCGTCCGGCCCGCCGTCGAGCGCCACCGGCGCCTCGTGCAGCCGCGCCTCGGCGGGCATCAGCGCCACCGCGTCGGTCGGCACGTATGGGGCGTTGGCGACCACCAGGTCCAGCTGGCCCCGCCAGCGCGGCGGCAACGGCGCGAACAGGTCGCCCTCGAACACCTCGGCGGCCAGCCCGGCGAGGTTGCGTCGGGCGCACGCCACGGCGGCCGGGTCGATGTCGGCGGCGGCCAGCCAACGCGGCGCGAGCCGGTGCGCCAGCGCGACAGTGGTGGCCCCGGAGCCGCAGCACAGATCGACCACGGCCGGCGCCGCGCCGGTCACGGTGGCCGCCGCCTCGACCAGCAGGGCGGTCCGGCCACGCGGCACGAAGACGCCCGCGTCGACGGCGATCCGCAGACCGCAGAACTCCGCCCAGCCGAGCAGGTGTTCCAGTGGTTCGCCGGCCACCCGGCGGTCGGTCAGTTCCGCCAACACGGCGGGGGACTCGGCGGCGGCGAGCAGCAGTTCGGCCTCGTCCTCGGCGTAGACGCAGCCGGCGGCGCGCAACCGGCTCACGAGGACGGACCGGTCGGCGGGAAGTGCTGGTGTCATGGGAGATCCTCCGGGAAACGTCCGGCGCTCCCACTCAGCCCAGCGCGGCGGCGATGTCGGCCACCAGGTCGGCCGTGTCCTCCACACCGCAGGAGAGCCGGACGAAGCCGGGCGAGGTGTCGTCGCCCCACTGCGCCCGCCGGTCGGCGGTGGTGTGCAGGCCACCGAAGGAGGTGGCAGCCGCCACCAGCCGGGCGGCGGCGATGAAGCGACCCACCCGGTCGGCGTCGCCCAGGTCGAACGAGACCACGCCGGGCATGCGGCGCATCTGCGCCGACGCCACCGGGTACGCCGGGTCCTCCGGCCGCCCCGGCCAGCGCAGGCCGGTCACGTCCGGCCGGCCGGCCAGCAGCTCGGTGACCGCTGCGGCGTTCGCGCTCTGCCGGGCCAGCCGCAGGTCGAGGGTGCCCAGCGACCGGTGTGCCAGCCAGGCGTCGAACGCCCCCGGCACCGCGCCGGTGACCGTACGCCAGGCCGTCACCGCCTCCACCAGCTCGGCGGACCGGCTGGCCAGGTAGCCCAGCAGCAGGTCGGAGTGGCCGGTGAGCGCCTTGGTGCCGGACGCGACCACCAGGTCGGCGCCGAGGTCCAGCGGGCGCTGACCGAGCGGGGTGGCGGTGGTGTTGTCCACCGCGAGCAGCGCGCCGGCGGCGTGTGCACGCTCGGCCAGGGCGGTCACGTCGACCACGTCCAGGCCGGGGTTGGCCGGGGTCTCCACCAGCACCAGGCGGACGCCCTCCAGCGACGGGTACGGCCCGACGGTCGGCACGAAGAGCACCCGGACACCGATCGTCTCCAGGACGTCGGTGGCGAACGCCCGGACGGGGAAGTATCCGTCGGCGGGCAGCACGACGGTGTCCCCCGGGCGCAGCAGGGTGAGCAGCAGGCCAGTGATGGCGGCCTGGCCGGTGGCGAAGACCCGGCAGTCACCGCCCTCCAACTCGCCCACCGCGGCTTCCAGCAGGCGCCGGGTCGGATTGTCGGGACGGCCGTAGCCGTTCGGTGACGAGCCCTGGCCCTGCCACGGGTCGAGGTGGTACGGCGCGGCGAAGACCGGCCCCGGCAGGAACGGATCCCCCGGTGTCGGCTCGGGCAACCCCGCGCGTACGGAGCGGGTGCCGTCTCCCAGATCGGTCATCGGATCCTCACTCGTACGATTCGGGCTTGGCGGTCCGGCTCATCAGGGCCTCCACGGCGAGCCGCGGGTCCATACCCTCGTGGCAGATCCGCTCGACGTGCTCGGTGATCGGCATCTCCACGCCGTGCGCGCGGGCCAGGTCGCGGATCGCCAGGCAGCTCTTCACGCCCTCGGCGGTCTGCCGGGTCGCGGTCTGCGCCTGCTCCAGGGTCTCACCCCGGCCCAGGTGCTCGCCGAAGGTGCGGTTGCGGGCCAGCGGGGACGAGCAGGAGGCGACCAGGTCGCCCATGCCCGCCAGGCCGGCGAAGGTGATCGGGTCCGCGCCGAGCGCCACGCCCAGGCGGGCCGTCTCGGCCAGCCCGCGGGTCATCAACATGGCCCGGGTGTTGTCGCCGAAGCCCATCGCGGTGGCGATGCCGTACGACAGCGCGATGACGTTCTTGACCGCGCCGCCCAGCTCGCAGCCGATCACGTCGTCGTTGGTGTACGGACGCAGGTAGGGCGTCCGGATCGACGACTGCACGAGGGTGGTGCGATGGGTGTTCGTTCCGGCGACCACCGTGGCGGCCGGCTGCTCGGCGGCGATCTCCGGGGCCAGGTTCGGGCCGGAGACCACCACCACCCGGTCCGCGGCGACCCCGGCGGTCTCGACGATGACCTCGCTCATCCGCTTGGTGGTGCCGAGTTCGATGCCCTTCATCAGCGACACCAGGGTGGCGTCCGGGTGCAGGTGCCCGGACCACTCGGCGAGGTTGCCGCGCAGGGTCTGCGCCGGCACGGCCAGCACCACCAGCTCGGCGCCGGTGATCGCCTCGACGGCGTCTGCGGTGGCGGTGACCCGGGCCGGCAGCAGCAGGTCCGGCAGGTACTCCGGGTTGCGACGCTCGGTGCGGATGCTCTGCGCCACCGGTGCGCGTCGTGCCCACACCGTGACGTCCCGCCCCGCGTCGGCGAGGATCTTGGCGAACGCGGTGCCCCAGGAGCCGGCACCGAGAACCGCGACGTGGCCGCTCACGCGACACCCCCCTGCTGCTGGCGCTCGGCGGAGGGCCGGACGGGTCGTTCCCACAGCGGCGGCGGTGTTCCGCCCCGTATCTCGGCGAGCATGTCCCGCAGCCGCAACATGATGGCGTCCGTCATCTCTTCGAGGGTGGCCCGGTTCGGCTCGGCGCCCGCCCACCGGGTCAGGTCGACCGGTTCGCCGGCGACCACGGTAACCGGGATCCGGGGGCGGGGGTTCAGCCGGTTGGTCCGCGGGTCGAAGATCCGCTCCGGCCCCCACATCACCAGCGGCACCACGGGCGCGCCGGTGGCCAGCGCCAGCCGGGCCGCGCCGGTCTTGGCCTTCATGGGCCACAGGTCGGGCTGTTTGGTGGTGGTGCCCTCCGGGTAGATCACGACCGCGCCGCCGTCGTCCAGTGCGGCGACCAGCGCGTCCAGCGAGCGCACCGCGTCCACGCTGCCCCGCTCCACCGGGATCTGCCGGCACCGGCGCAGGATCCAACCGACCAGCGGCACCCGGAACACGCTGGCCTTGCCCAGGTACTGCGGCCACCGGCCCGAGTCGTAGATGAAGTGCGCGGAGACCAGTGGGTCGGCGTGCGAGATGTGGTTCGCCACGATGATCACGCCGTCGCCGTCCCGGCCGAGGTGCTCGCCGCCCCGCCACGTCCGTCGGGTCCACACGAGCATCACCGGTTTGACCAGCACCACGGCGAACCGTTGCCAGAACCCCAGCCTCCGCCGTGCCACTGTGCCTCCTCGTCGCGCCCCGAACCGCCACGGGTCCGGCCCACGACACCCGCAGCCGAAATCATGCCTGCTCGCCCCCGGTACGGCCAGGGAGGGTCCCGCCGCCCTGCTGGCAGGATTGCGGGCGTGAGTCAGCCGAGGTGGGCCGTGGTGGTGCCGGTGAAGCGTCTGTCGGCGGCCAAGAGCCGGCTGCGGGGCGCGCTGTCCGGCGTACCCCATGAGGAACTGGCACTGGCGCTGGCGGCCGACACGCTCCGCGCGGTGCTGGCCTGCCCGGCGGTCGCCGAGGCCCTGGTGGTCACCGACGACGCCCGCGTGGCGGCGGCGGCCCGCGCCGCCGGGGCGCGGGTGCTTCCCGACCAGCCGGACGCCGGCCTGAACGCCGCCTTCCGGCACGGCGCGGCACACACCGGCAGCGGGTGGGTGGCCGGGCTCACCGCCGACCTGCCGGCGCTGCGCCCGGCCGAGCTTGCCGGCGCGCTGCTCGCGGCCCGGACCGGCCACGACGGGGTACGCCGGTTCGTGGCGGACGCGCCCGGCACCGGCACGGTGCTGCTCGCCGCGCCACCTGGCGTTGATCTTGACCCACGGTTCGGAGTGGGCTCGGCGGTGGCGCACACGGCGAGCGGCGCCCTGCCGCTGACCGGCGACTGGCCCAGCCTGCGCCGGGACGTGGACACCGCCGGCGACCTGGCCACCGCCGCCCGGCTCGGCCTGGGGCCGCGCACCGCCGCGCTGCTGGCGGCCGGCTGCCGGGCGCGCTCCGCGAGCTGACCCCTGGGTGTACGGTGCCAGCATGCAGGGCACGGTGGCCAGCTATGACGCGGCGACACGCAGTGGGGTGCTGCTGCTCGACGACGGCACCGAGCTGCGTTTCCCCGCTCGGGCCTTCGACGCCTCCGGGTTGCGGCTGCTCCGGCTCGGTCAGCGGCTGCACATCGACACCGATCCCGACGGCGAGGTTGTCCGGGTGACATTGCCGACGATGATCTGAGCCGGCGAGGCCAAGTTCATTTTGCGTTAACCGGAATCGGGTGATTATGAGCGGGTGAGCACCCCTCGCGAGCACCCGACCAGCCCGTCCACCACCGATCCCCGCAACGGCACCCGCATCCGTGGCACCGACGGCCGCTTCGGCCCGTCGCGGGCCGAGCGGGCCGGCGCCGCCCGCGCGGACACGCTCGCCGACGATCCGGGCGCGGCCTCCTCCGGGCTCGACGAGGTCCTCGAATCCGCCGCCCCGCCCACCGAGACGGATGGCCCGGCGGCCGGCGCCGCCCTGACCGCCACCGGCGGGGAGGACGAACCCCCCGCTCCCCCGCTGCCGGAGGACCGGTTCCTCAACCGGGAGCTCTCCTGGCTCGACTTCAACGCCCGGGTGCTCACCCTCGGCGAGGACCCGCGCACCCCGCTGCTGGAGCGGGCCAAGTTCCTCGCCATCTTCGCCAGCAACCTCGACGAGTTCTACATGGTGCGGGTCGCCGGGCTGAAGCGGCGACTCTCCGCCGGTCTGCCGGTCCGTGGTGGGGACCGGCTGCCCCTGCGTACGCAGCTGGACCTGATCGCCGAGCGGGCCGCCGAGCTGGTCGCCCGGCACGCCGCCTGCTTCGTCGACGACGTGCTGCCCAAGCTGGCCGACGAGGGCATCCGCATCCTGCGCTGGGGCGAGCTGGGCGACCCGGAGCGGGAACGGCTGCGCACCTACTTCCGGGAGCACATCTTCCCGGTGCTGACCCCGCTCGCGGTCGACCCGGCACACCCGTTCCCGTACATCTCCGGGCGTTCGCTGAACCTCGCCGTCGCGGTCCGCGACCCGGACGGCGGTTCCGAGCTGTTCGCCCGGGTGAAGGTGCCCAACAACGTGCCCCGCTTCGTCCGGGTGGACCGGGACCAGCCGGGCGTACGGATGCTGCCGGTGGAGGACCTGATCTCGGTGCACCTGGGTCAGCTGTTCAGCGGCATGCAGGTGGTCGAGTGCCACCTGTTCCGGGTCACCCGCAACGCCGAGGTGGAGGTCGACGAGGACCGCGACGAGGACCTGCTCCAGGCGCTGGAACGGGAGCTGGCCCGTCGGCGTTTCGGCCCGCCCGTCCGGTTGGAGGTCGCCGCGTCGATCTCCGACCACATGCTGGAGCTGCTCGTCCGTGAGCTGGACATGGACGACCAGGACGTGTTGCGGGTGCCCGGCCTGCTGGACCTCTCGGCGCTGTGGCAGGTGTACGGCGAGGCCGACCGCCCGGATCTGAAGGACCCGCCGTTCGTGCCGGCCACCCATCCGCGGCTCGCCGAGGGCGAGGTGCCGCGCAGCGTCTTCTCCACCCTGCGCGACGGGGACATCCTGGTGCACCACCCGTACCACTCGTTCGCCACCAGCGTGCAGCGCTTCATCGAGCAGGCCGCCGCCGATGAGAACGTGCTGGCCATCAAGCAGACCCTCTACCGCACCAGCGGTGACTCGCCGATCGTCGACGCGCTGGTTGACGCGGCGGCCGCCGGCAAGCAGGTGGTGGTGCTGGTGGAGGTGAAGGCCCGCTTCGACGAGGTGGCCAACATCGGTTGGGCGCGCACCCTGGAACGCGCCGGCTGCCATGTGGTGTACGGCCTGGTCGGCCTGAAGACGCACTGCAAGACCGCGTTGGTGGTCCGGCAGGAGGGCAACCAGATCCGCCGGTACTGCCACATCGGCACCGGCAACTACCACCCGAAGACCGCCCGGCTGTACGAGGACTTCGGCATGCTCACCGCCGACCCGGAGATCGGCGCGGACCTCACCGACCTGTTCAACGTGCTCACCGGGTACAGCCGGCAGACCGCGTACCGGCGGCTGTTGGTCGCCCCGCAGGGCATCCGCAGCGGCCTCATCGAGCGGATCGAGCGGGAGATCGCCCACGTCCGACTCGGCATGCCTGGCCTGGTCCAGTTCAAGGTCAACTCCTTGGTCGACGAGGGCATCACCGACGCGCTCTACCGGGCCTCCCGGGCCGGCGTCCACGTCGACCTGCTCATCCGGGGCATGTGCACGCTGCGTCCGGGGGTGCCGGGGCTGTCGGAGAACATCCGGGTCCGCTCGATCCTCGGCCGGTTCCTGGAGCACTCCCGGGTCTTCCGTTTCGGCAACAACGGCGAGGCCGAGTTCTGGATGGGCTCGGCGGACCTGATGCACCGCAACCTGGACCGTCGGGTGGAGGCGCTGGTGCAGGTGAGCGACCCGATCGCCCGCGCCGAACTGGACCACGTGCTGACCGCCGCGATGAGCCCGGACGTGGACGCGTTCGAACTGGCCGGCGACGGCACCTGGACCCGGCGCGCGGCCGACGACGAGGGGGCCCGGGTGCATCTACAGGAACTGTTGCTGCGACGCGTCGGTGGCACCGCCGGCTGACCGATCGCGGCATAGGCTGAGCTGATGGTCGAGGAGGAGCTGAAGTACGAGGTGGACGACACCTACGTGCTGCCGGACCTGTCCGCCGTGGCCCCGGCCGGTGGTCGGGTCCGGGCGCTGCCACCGGCGACGCTCGTCGCCCGCTACCTCGACACGGTCGACCTGCGGCTGGCCCGCGCCGGTGCCTCACTGCGGCACCGCGAGGGCGACGAACTGCCGTGGACGGTGAAGCTGCCCACCGGCACCCCGGGCGTCCGGCACGAGATTTCCCGCCCCGGGCCGGTCGGGCAGCCGCCGCCGGAGCTGGTGGAGCTGGTCACCGCGCTGCACCGGGGCGCGCCACTGGCGCCGGTGACGGTGGTGCGGACGATCCGGCACGCGCACGAGGTGTGCGACAGGGCCGGCGCGGTGCTCGCCGAGGTGGTGGACGACCGGGTGACCGTGGGCGACGACGCCGGTGCGGCCACCGGCGCGTTCCGCGAGCTGGAGGTGGAGCTCAAGGCCGGCGACCGCGAGCTGCTGGACCGGATCGGCGGCGTGCTGGCCGAGGCCGGCGCCCGGGGCGGCTCCTTCACCCCGAAACACGTACGGGCGCTGGGCTCGGCGGCCCAGGCCGAGCCCGACCTGGTCGCGCCGGGCGAGCTGACGACCGACCCGAGCGCCGGCGAGGTGGTCACCGAGGTGGTCCGCAAGGAGGTACGCCGCCTGCTGACGCACGACCCGCTGGTGCGACTGCGCGCGTCGGCCGGTGGCGGTGACACCGCCGTGCACCAGATGCGGGTGGCCTCCCGACGGCTCCGCAGCGACCTGCGTACCTTCACGCCGCTGGTCCGCAGGTCGTGGTCCCGTCCGCTGCGCGCGGAGCTGCGCTGGCTGGCCGGCGTGCTCGGCGCGGCCCGCGACGCCGAGGTGCTGCGCGACCGACTGCGACGCACCGCGGCCGCCGACCCGCTCAGCTCGCTCGACCAGGGCGCGGTGGGCCGGCTGGACGACGCGCTCGCCGAACGGCAGCGGCAGGCGCTCGCCGCCATCGACGAGGCGCTGCGCTCCCCGCGTTACCTGGCCCTGGTGGACGCCCTGGTGCTGGCCGCCCGCGCGCCCCGGCTCACCCGCCGGGCGTCCGAGCCGGCAGCGCGGACGCTGCCCGCGCTGGTGGCCCGCCCGTGGAAACGGCTCACCGGCCCGGACGGCGTCGACGGGCTCGACCCGCTGGCGCCCGACGACCGCTGGCACGGGGTGCGCAAGGAAGCCAAGCAGGCCCGGTACGCGGTAAACGCGGTCCTCCCGGCGGTCAGCGGGGGCGCGCGCCGGCTGTCCCGCGCGCTGGCCCGGGTGCAGGACGTGCTCGGCGAGCACCAGGACGCGGCGGTGGCCGCGGACACCTGGCTCGGCCTCGCCGCCGACCGACCGGACGACCACGAGTTGGCGGTCACCGCCGGGCGGCTTGCCGAGCGGGAACGCGAGACGGTCCACCGGATGCGGGCCAGGTTCCCCGCCGCGTGGCACCGGGCCACCCGGCGACGGCGGACCAGATGGCTGCCGTGACGGGCATCCGAGCCGCCGGCGGGGTCTGCTGGCGTCCCACCGCCGACGGCGTACGGGTGTGCGTCGTGCACCGCCCCCGCCACGGGGACTGGACGCTGCCCAAGGGCAAGCTGGAGCCGGGCGAGCATCCGATGGTCGCGGCCGTCCGCGAGGTGGCCGAGGAGGCCGACGTACGCGGCGTGCCGCAGGTACGGCTGCCGTCGGTGCGCTACCGCAGCGAGGGGCAGGACAAGCTGGTCGACTACTGGTCGATGCGTACGGTCGCCAGCGGCGGTTTCCAGCCCGACACCGAGGTGGACGACGTGCGGTGGCTCGCCGTGGACGACGCGATCCGGCTGGTCAGCTACCCGCACGACGCCGAGGTGCTGGCCGCGTTCGCCGCGCTGCCACCGGTTACGGCCACCGTCGCGCTGGTCCGGCACGCGCACGCCGGCAAGCGGGCCACCTGGACCGGCCCGGACACCGCCCGCCCGCTCGACGACGAGGGGTGGACCCAGGCGTACGCCCTCGCCGCGCTGATCGCCCTGGTCCGGCCGGCCCGGTTGGTGTCGGCGTCGCCGCGTCGCTGCGTACAGACCCTGGACCCGGCCGCCGCACTACTCGACCTGCCGATCGAGATCTGCGGCGATCTGGACGAGCCTCAGCCAGGCCAACAGCACGACGAGCGGGTGCTCGCCACCGCCGCCCAGTTGCTGGCGCTCGCCTGCGCGGGCGGGCAGGTGGCGGTGTGCGGCCAGGGCAAGGTGCTGCCGGGCGCGTTGGAGCAGCTCACCGGCCGCGCCGACGACGATTTCACCACTCCGAAGGGCGGCGGCTGGCTGCTCGCCTTCAGCGGTGACCGGCTGCTCGCCACCGACCGCCTGTAACCGACGCCCCGCCGGGCGGCCTGGATGCCCCGAGGCCGCCGATCCGGTGTGGATCAACGTCTGTCGGGCGGTCAGCGGGGCGGCAGGGTGAGGGTCACCGCGACCGGCAGGTGATCGCTGGCCGTGCCACGCGGCGCGACCGGGTCGGTCGGGGTCACGCCGGGCGAGACGAAGACGTGGTCGATCTGCTGGCGCGGATCGTCGGCCGGGCTGGTCGCCAGCGGTCGGGCGGCCGCCATCGCGTCGACGAGACCGGCCGAGGTGAACTGCCCGAACGCCTCGTCGCCCGGCTCGGTGTTCAGGTCACCGGCCACCACCAGCGGTCGGCCGGCCGCGTACCCGGTGGCGAAGTCGGCGACCGCGCGGGCCTGGACCACCGGGCCCGTGTCGGGCGGCGGTTGCAGGTGCGTGCTGACCACGGCGAGACGGACGCCGTCGCCGAGGTCCAGGGTGACGGCGAGGGCCTGAGCGCCCGTGGGCGCACCGACGGCCGGCAGTGGGAGGGACCGCGGATCCGTGAGCGGCCAACGGCTGAGCACCGCGTCGCCCCAGACGGGGTCGGCGGCCGGCCCGAACACGTACGGCATGTCGAGGCGGTCGGAGAGCAGGTCCAGGGTGTCGTGGCCGCCGTTGAGCAGCCAGCCCCGGTCCACCTCGCTGAGCAGCACCACGTCGGGCCGCTGCCGGTCGATTGCGGCGGTCAGCCCGGCCAGGTCGAACCGGCCGTCCAGGCCGAAACCCATCCGGATGTTGTACGCCACCACCCTCAGCCGGTCCGGCGGCCCATCCCGGTTGCTGGCCACCGCCACCCGGTCGGCGAACAGCGGTGCCAGCAGAGCCAGCGCGGTGACCAGGGCCGTGGTCGGCAGTGGCGCCAGCGACCCGGCGGGCCGGTGGTCGGTCGGGGGCCGCGCCGCGACGGGACGGGCCGCGAGCGCCACGACGGCGACCAGCCCGGCGACCAGCACCGGCACCGCGCCGTTGGGGTAGCCGAGGTCGTAGGCGGAGTAGTAACCGACCGCCGCCAGCACGAAGACGAGCATTCCGGCGACGACCGCGTACCCCCGGCGGGCCGCCGCCCGTAGGGCATCCGCCGCGCCCGCACCGACGGCCGTGTCGGGTCGGCTCACCGCGTCGGTGAGAGCGAGGCAGGCACCGAGGCCGACGGCGGTGAGCAGGATGGCCGGAACGAGCAGATCACCCCGGTCGAGGGCGAAGAGCACCGCGCCCGACAGCAGGGCCGCCGGCCCGAGCGGTCGCCCCCACCGCCGTCGGGGCGGACCGGTCAGCGCCGCCAGCAGGAAACCGGCGACGGCCACCGGCACCGGCGCCAGGCCGAACAGCGGCGAGCGGGCGACGCCGTCACCGGCCACCAGGTACGACATCCCGGTCTGGGCGAGTGCCGGGGAGAGGGCCACCATGCCGGCCAGCAGCAGCACCGGCCCGGCCAGCAGCCAGGACCGGGCGCCGTCGGGGCCGGGTGGCGCGCCCTTCAACGCCGTACCGGCCAGGAACAGCGTGACCGCGACGGCGCTGAGCAGCCAGGCCACCCAGCCACCCCGCCAGGTGAGGTCGTAGGTGTCCAGCAGCGCGTGTACGGCCGCGTTGACCGCCAGCCCCAGGGCCAGCCCCGGCACCGGTCGGTCGGTGTCGCCGGCGACGCCCACCAACCAGACCAGCCCGGCGAGCAGCCCGGCGGTGGCCAACCAGAGCTGTGGACGCCCGCCTGGAGTGCTGGTGAGCGCGAGCCGGGCGGCGGCCAGCAGGACGGCCGCCGTGATGGTGACGGGACGGGCGCCCACCCGGCGGACCAGCGCCGGTGCGGCCGCCGCCAGGACGAACCAGCCGAGGGCGAACGCGCCCATCAGCTCGGCCGGGGTGGACGCGGCCTGACCGAAGATCGTGATGATGCCGGGCAGCCAGACGCGCAGCACGTCGATGAGCAGAATGACGCCCAGCGCGAGCGATCCGGTGGTGAGCTGGCGGTAGCGCACCGGCGCCCCATTTCCGTCGGCGGGCCGGCAGAGGGGGCCGGCACGGCGATTCTGCGCGTCCACGGCGGGCGGGTCAACGGCCCCGGTACGCCCAAAGGGCGCCCACCGCGCGGGTGGACGCCCTGTGGATCGAGGGTCGGTCAGCGCTTGCTGGCCGCCTTCTTGGCCGGAGCCTTCTTCGCGGGAGCCTTCTTGGCCGCCGTGGTCTTGCTCGCCGCCGCGGTGGTCTTCTTCGCCGTGGTGGACTTGGCCGCCGCGGCGCTCTTCTTCGTCGGCGCGGCCTTCTTGCTGGCGACCGTCTTGGTCGCCGTGGTGCTCTTGCTCGCCTTGGCCGGGGCGGTCTTCTTGCTGGCCGCCGTCTTGGTCGCCGTGGCGGTCTTGCTCGCCTTGGCCGGGGCGGTCTTCTTGCTGGCCGCCGTCTTGGTCGCCGTGGCGGTCTTGCTCGCCTTGGCCGGAGCGGTCGTCTTACTGGCCGCCTTGGTGGCGGTGGCCTTGGTGCCAGCGGCCTTGGCCGTCGTGGTGGCGGTCTTCTTGGCCGCCACCGTGGCCTTCGGCACCTTGCCGCTGGCCACCATCTCCTTGAACCCGGCGCCCGCACGGAAGGTCGGGACGGATGTCTTCTTGACCTTCACCGCCTCGCCGGTACGCGGGTTGCGCGCTGTTCGTGCGCCACGCACACGCTTTTCGAATGCTCCGAATCCGGTGATCGCCACCTTCTCGCCCTTGGTGACCGCCGCCTGGACCTCAGTGAGGACCGCGTCGAGCGCGGCCGTCGCCGTCTTCCGGTCCCCCAGGCGAACGGCGAGCGCCTCGATGAGCTCGGCTTTGTTCACGACTTCCTCCCGATTGTGCAACTGACTCGACGCGAGCCATTCTGCGCGCACGGTATGCCCTGTGCTGCCTGGACACAAACATTCGGTAGAAAAAAGCCCTTGTGTCGTAACGGATTCGCCCCCACCGGTTGGACCGGTGAGGGCGAATCCGATGTGCGGATGGGCGTACGGGCTATGCCACCGAGGGCAGGAACGGCAGTCGACCCGCCTCGTACGAGTCGATGTCGGCGGCGTGCCGGAGGGTGAGTCCAATGTCGTCCAGACCCTCCAACAGGCGCCACCGGCTGAAGTCGTCCAGCGGGAACGACCACGTGGCGTCCCCTGCCCGGAGCTGTCGGGCGGTCAGGTCGACCGTCACCGGAGTGGTCGGATCGGCCTCGACCAGATCCCACAACTCCTCGACGGCTTTCAATTCCAACTCGACCGGCAGCAGGCCCTCCTTGAGGGCATTGCCGCGGAAGATGTCACCGAAACGCGGCGACACCACGGCGCGGAAGCCCCAGTCCCGCAGCGCCCAGACGGCATGCTCCCGGGAGGAGCCGGTGCCGAACTCCGGGCCGGCGATGAGGATCGACGCACCGGAATAGGATTCATCGTTGAGCACGAATGTCGGATCTTCCCGCCAGGCGTTGAACAGCCCGTCGGCGAACCCGGTGCGGGTCACCCTCTTGAGGTACACGGCCGGGATGATCTGATCCGTGTCCACGTTGGACCGCCGCAACGGCACGGCGGTGCCGGTGTGGGTGGTGAACTTGTCCATCTCCTCGGTCCCTTCTACAGATCGGCGGGGGCGGCCAGCCGGCCGACCACGGCGGTGGCGGCGGCGACCGGCGGGGAGACCAGGTGGGTACGCCCACCCCGGCCCTGCCGGCCCTCGAAGTTGCGGTTCGAGGTGGAGGCGGAGCGCTCGCCCGGCTTCAGCGTGTCGGGGTTCATTCCCAGACACATGGAGCAGCCGGCGAACCGCCACTCGGCGCCAGCGTCGGCGAAGACCTTGTCCAGCCCTTCGGCCTCGGCGGCCTCCCGCACGGCGGCGGAGCCGGGCACCACGAGCATCCGGACCCCGTCGGCGACCCGGTGGCCGCGCAGAACGTCGGCGGCGGCCCGCAGGTCCTCCAGGCGACCGTTGGTGCAGGAGCCCACGAAGACCACGTCGATGGGGAGTTCCCGCAGCGGGGTGCCGGGGCGCAGGTCCATGTACTCCAGCGCGCGGCGGGCGGCGACCCGCTCCGAGTCGGTGGTGAACTCCTCCGGGTCCGGCACGGGCGCACTGAGCGGCGCGCCCTGCCCGGGGTTGGTGCCCCAGGTGACGAACGGCGTGACCTGGCTGGCGTCCAGGGTCACCTCGGCGTCGAAGCGGGCGTCCTCGTCGGTGGGCAGCGTCCGCCACCAGGCCAGCGCCGCGTCCCAGTCCGCGCCCTGCGGCGCGTTCGGGCGACCCTTGAGGTACGCGAAGGTCGTCTCGTCCGGCGCGATCATGCCGGCCTTGGCGCCCCACTCGATGGACATGTTGGCGATGGTCATCCGCCCCTCCATGGAGAGGGAGCGGATCGCCTCGCCGCGGTACTCGACGATGTGACCACGACCACCGCCGGTGCCGACCTGGGTGATCAGCGCCAACACCAGGTCCTTGGCGGTGACGCCGGGGGCGAGCTGGCCGGTGACGTTCACGGCCATGGTCTTCGGGCGGCTCTGCGGCAGCGTCTGGGTGGCGAGCACGTGCTCGACCTCACTGGTGCCGATGCCGAAGGCGAGCGCGCCGAACGCGCCGTGGGTGGCGGTGTGCGAGTCGCCACAGACGATGGTCATGCCCGGCTGGGTCACCCCGAGCTGCGGGCCGATGACGTGCACGATGCCCTGGTTCTCGTCACCGAGCGGGTGCAGTCGCACGCCGAACTCGGCGCAGTTGCGGCGCAGCGTCTCGATCTGCGTCCGCGACGTCGGGTCCGCGATGGTGAGCAGGTCACCACGGCGGAGCCGGAAGGCCGGGTCGTCGTACCCGGTCGGGGTGTTGTGGTCCTCGGTCGCGAGCGTCAGGTCGGTTCGGCGCACCCGGCGACCGGCGAGCCGCAGCCCGTCGAACGCCTGCGGGCTGGTCACCTCGTGCAGCAGGTGCAGGTCGATGAAGAGCAGGTCCGGCTCACCAGCGGCGGACCGAACGACGTGCGCGTCCCAAACCTTTTCGGCCAGGGTCCTCGGCTCAGGAGTGACTCCCACCATCTGGACATCCTAAATTCTGGGAGGTATGTTTCGGCTTGTGGGACACAGTATGAGCGGTGTTGGCGTTCTCGACAAGGCGGTGGTCATCCTGGCCGCCTGTGTCGACGGCGCCAGCCTGGCCGAACTCGTTGAACGCACGAAGCTGCCGCGGGCCACCGCGCACCGGCTGGCGCAGGCGTTGGAGATCCATCGGATGCTGGTCCGGGACACCCAGGGGCGCTGGCGCCCCGGCCCGCGGTTGGGCGAGTTGGCCAACGCGGCACCCGACGTTCTGCTGACCGCCGCCGAGCCGCTACTGGCCGCGCTGCGCGACGCCACAGGTGAGAGCGCGCAGCTCTACCTGCGCCGCGCCGACGAGCGGATCTGCGTGGCGGCGGCGGAGCGCGCCAGCGGCCTCCGGGACACCGTTCCGGTCGGCTCGGTGCTGCCGATGACCGCCGGCTCCGCCGCCCAGATCCTGCTCGCCTGGGAGCCGCCGGAGGCGGTGATGCCGCTGCTGCCGCGCAGCAAGTTCACCGGCCGCACCCTCGCCGAGGTACGCCGCCGAGGCTGGGCGCAGAGCGTCGCCGAGCGCGAGGCGGGTGTGGCGAGCGTCTCCGCACCGATCCGCGACCGCACCGGCCGTGTGATCGCCTCAGTCAGCATCTCCGGCCCCATAGAGCGCCTGGGCCGCCGCCCCGGCGAGCGCCACGCCATGGCGGTGGTGAGAGCCGGCCAACGCCTCTCCGGCCTCTGACCCGACGCGGTGATCATGAAGTTGGCGTCACCGACACCGGCGTGTCGCGCCGCTAACTTCATGATCACCGCCAGGTGAGCGGGTACGGAGAAAGGCTCGTCTCGCTTTCGCGAGACGAGCCTTTCTGGTTGTAGCCCCGACCGGATTCGAACCGGCGCTACCGCCTTGAGAGGGCGGCGTCCTGGGCCACTAGACGACGGGGCCAGAACTTTCCTGTTCACCGCCCTCGCGGGCGGTGCGGCTTGTAGTCTAGCGGCACCATCACCGGGTTCGAGCACGGGGTGCACGCCCATCGGCAGGCTCTGCGGGTGGACACGAAACAGCCCGCCTCACCAGGTGAGACGGGCTGTGCACAGATGTAGCCCCGACCGGATTCGAACCGGCGCTACCGCCTTGAGAGGGCGGCGTCCTGGGCCACTAGACGACGGGGCCAGAACATGCTTTCGCTCCTCGACCCTCGCGGGCAGAGGAGCTGCACTCTACCGGAGATCACTCTCCGCCCCCGCTAAGGGGCGGAGTCGAACTCCGTCAGAATCCAGCGTCCGGGATTCTCGCGAATCCCAGCTGCGCTGGGGTACCAGGACTCGAACCTAGACTAACTGAACCAGAATCAGTCGGGCTGCCAATTACCCCATACCCCATTGGCACCTTGCGGCGCCGGGAGTGAACATTACCCTCCCGGTGCCGGCAGGCCAAATCCGATCCCCCCGAAACACCTGTGAGCTGCGGAAACGGGGGCATCGGACGGATCAGGCGACGGGGACCACCGGGTTGCTGAGCTCACCGATGCCCTCGATCCGCACGGTGACGGTATCCCCCTCCACGAGCGGGCTAACCCCCGCCGGCGTGCCGGTGAGAACCACGTCGCCGGGCAGCAGCGTCATCACGTGCGAGATGTACGACACCAGGCCGGCCACGTCGAAGACCATGTCCTTCGTCCGGCCAAGCTGGCGCACCTCCATCTCGTCGGGGTTGCGACCCACCTCACACCGGATCTCCAGGTCGGAGACGTCCAGCCCGGTGGTGATCCACGGACCGATGGGGCAGAACGAGTCGAAGCCCTTGGCCCGGGTCCACTGCCCGTCGGAGCGTTGGAGGTCCCGTGCGGTGACGTCGTTGGCGCAGGTGTAGCCGAAGATGGCACGTTCGGCGGCGGCCCGGTCGGCGCGGCGGGCACCCGGCGCGCCGATCACGACCGCCAGTTCCGCCTCGTGCTCGACCTGCTTGGAGAAGATCGGCAGCCGGATGGCGTCCCGGGGGCCGATCACCGAGGTGGACGGCTTGAGAAAGAGCAACGGCTCCTTGGGTACGTCGTTGCCGAGTTCGGCGGCGTGGTCGGCGTAGTTGCGGCCCACGCAGACCACCTTGCTGGGCAGGATCGGCGAGAGAAGCCGGACGTCGGAGAGGGCCCAGCGGGCCCCACTGAAGGACAGTTTGCCGAACGGGTGACCTTCGATCTCGGCGATGGTCAGGCCCTGCGGCCCGGCCTCCGGTTCGCCCTCGACGGCACCGAACGACATTCCCTTGGCATGAGCGAAACGAGCGATACGCACCTGGCCAATCTAGCCCCGCCGACGGGTCCACCGGCCACGACCGGCTGCGGGGTGTGCGCAACCCGTCAACGCGGCGGCACCCTACCGGCCGCCAGGGTGACCGGGGCGAGATTCCTGACTTCGTACCCGCACGGAGGGAGCACGCCCTTAGCGTCGGCTCCGGAGGTTCGTTCGTATGCCTGCATCGACACGACACCACAGAGCCCTCGCAGTGTTCGTCCACTGCCTCGGCATCCTCGCCGCCGTGCCGGCCCTGCCCGCGGTGGCCCCGGAGGCGGCGGCCGTGCCACGACCACCGGCCGTCACGCCACAACCAACGGCACCCACGCCAGGACCGACGGCGGTCACACCGCCCGCGCCCGTCAGCCCGCCGCCCGCGGTGGCGGTGGTCGCCCGGCCACCCGCGGCGGCGAGCGCGGAGCCCACCCCGCCGTCGGCGCCACCGGCGATGGCGCCGCCGTCGCGGACACCGGCGTCGGTGCCCGCGCCGCCGGTCACCGTGGCGGTCGCGCCGGAGAGCAGCCCAGCGCCGCGGTACCGGATCCACGTGCGCAACGTGGGCGACTCGCCGGTCGACACGACGGTGCGCCAGGAGTTGCCCTCCGGGTCGTCGCCCACCTCGATCAGCGACGGCGGCCGGTCCACCCGTTCCGGTGGGTCCGCCACCGAGGTGACGTGGCGGCTGCGGCTGCCCGCGCACAGCACGACCACGCTGGGCACCGCGCTGGCCGCGACCGCGCCGGGCCAGGCACTGACCGCGCCGGCCTGTGCCTTCACCAGCGACGGCAGCCGGCCGTACGACTGCGCGTCGGCCACCTGGCAGGCGGCGGGCACACCGGCGGCCGAGGTCACCGACGCGCAGCCGCTCTGGCGGCAGACCCCGGTGCTGCTGGCCGGCCTGGCGGTTCTGCTGCTGCTGCTCGGTGCCGCCCTGTTCTGGGTGTGGCGTCGTCGGCGCGGCCGGCGGGTGACCGCGGCCGCCCTGTCCAGCGGCGGCGGATCAGACGACAGGCGCGGAACGATCTATCCGCGTCCGGCCACCCCGAGCCCGGTGCGGCGTCGGCGCACCCCGCCGGTCGCCCTGCTGGTCGGCGCGGCCGTGGTGGTGCTGGCCGCCGTGGTCGGCACGGCCGGCTGGACGGCGACCCGGCGGGTCTCCGAGATCGACACCCAGAAACAGCCGACCAGCGGCGCGTGGATGGGCACCGGGGTGTCCGGGCCGGTGGGCGTGCCGCTGCGCGAGTCGGCGTTCGAGTTCACCGTCTACCGGATGTCCTGCGGCGCGCACGGCAGCGCGGGCGCGGCCGACGGGGGCACTGCGGCTCCGGCCTCCGGCCGGCGGTGTCAGGCCACCGTGGGGGTGCGCAACGTCACCGGCGACCAGCAGCCCTGGCACGGCCAGATGCAACGGGTCTACCTGCCCGGCGGTCGCTGGGTGAGCACCGACGAGCCGGCCACCCGGGCGGCCAACCTGGGCCGGGACGTCTTCGCCAACCCGGTGGCCGCCGGCAGTCGGGTGGTGCTGCCGCTGGTCTTCACCGTCGACGGGCGGGACCCGCCCCGACAGTTGGAGCTGCGCAGCGGCGTCTTCTCCGCCGGTGTGCGGGTGCAGATGCCCTGACCGGTGGTCGGGCGGCGGTCGTACCCTGGGGTCCGTGACCGCCGCCCTCGCCCCCGCCGTGCTCGACGTGGCGACCTGGCAGGCCCGTCGCCGGGCCCACGAGGAGCGGGTGGACGTCTGGCTGACCCCGCACCTGGCCCGTCGGCGTCGGGGCGAGCGGCATCCGGTGGCCGACTTCCTGTTCACCTACTACTCGCACCGGCCGGCCCAGCTGCGCCGTTGGCATCCGGGCGCGGGGGTCGAGCTGCGCGACGCGGATCCGGCCGACTTCGGCCGGGACTACCGCGCCACCGCCGCCGGGGTCACCCTCGACACCGATGCGGTACGCGAGCGGCGTGGCGAGTCGATCGGGTGGATCCGCTCCCTGCTCGTGGCCACCGCGGGGCGGGCGCCACACTTCGGCTGCTTCGGGATGCACGAATGGGCGATGGTCTACCGGCAGACCCGCGAGGAGTTGCGGCACAACGCCTGGCCGTTGCGGCTGGATCCGGAGCGGACCGCCACGGTCGTCGAGGAGCGCGGGGTGCGGTGCAGCCACTTCGACGCGTACCGGTTCTTCACCCCGCCGGCCCGCCCGTTGAACCTGCTCACACCGACCCGGGACACCCAGCACGAGCACGAGCAGCCGGGCTGTCTACACGCCAACATGGACGTCTACAAATGGGCGTACAAGCTGTCGCCGCTGGTGCCCTCGGAGCTGGTGGCGGACTGTTTCGAGCTGGCCCGGGAGATCCGCGCCCTCGACATGCGGGCCAGCCCGTACGACCTGGCGGCGCTCGGCTACCCGCCGGTGCGGGTGGAGACGCCGGAGGGCCGGGCGGAGTACGCCGCCGCGCAGCGCGGCTTCGCCGACCGGGCCGGCGTGCTGCGCGATCGGCTGCTCGCGGCCGTCCCGGCCTGAGCGATGGGCGATCGGCTGCTCGCGGCCGTCCCGGCCTGAGCGAAGGGCGACCGGCTGCTCGCAGGGCCGTCCCGGCCTGACCGGGGCGGGCGCGGTCAGCTCGCCGGCCGGGTCCGCAGGCCGTCGATGAGCAGCGCGATGACCGCCGCCAGGTCGTCGTCGAGGCCGGGCTCGCTCCACTCGGCCCGGTGTGCGGGGTGGTGGAAGCGGGCGGTGGCCTGCAACAGCGCCCGGCCGGCCACCGCCGGGTCGGGGACGCTGAACTCGCCAGCCGCCATCCCGTCGGCGACGATCAGGCTGAGCTGACCGGCGAGGACCTCCAGGTGTTTGGCGACCGCTCCCTCGGAGAGGGTGGCGAGCTGGTGGAAGTTGTCGAACAGCTCCGGGTCCTCCCGGGCCATCCGGCGCTTGGTGCCGCTCAGCTCGGCCAGCCACCGACGCAGCCGCTGCGGGGCGGGGCCGGCGCCGGTGGCCACCTCGACGAGCGGGGTGGAGACCCGGGCCAGCCAGCGTTCGGCGACCGCGTCGCGTAGCGCGGCCTTGCTGGCGAAGTGCCGGTAGACGCTGCCGTGGCTGACGCCCAGCGCGCGGGCGACGTCCAGCACGGTGGCCTTGGCCGGCCCGTACCGGCGTAGCGCCTCCTCGGCGGTGTCGAGGATGCGGTCGGCCGTCAGGGCGGTGGCGTCGCTCATCACACCAGCCTCCCTGACCGCGTCCACGGCCGTGGCGCGACCCCCGGGTGGCGGTCGCGCCACGGCCGGGCGGTCACGCCCGCTCGCTGTCCAGGAACGCCATCTGCGCCTCGGCGTAGCGGCTGCCGGCTGCCGCGTCGGCCGGGATGGCGGCCTCGATGGCGGCCAGGTCCGCGTCGGTCAGGACGACTGCGGTCGCGCCCAGTGCCTCGGTGAGCCGGTCCCGGCGGCGGGCGCCGACCAGGGGCACGATGGTCTCGCCACGGGCGAGCACCCAGGCGATGGCGATCTGCGCCACGGTGACGCCGCGGGCCTCGGCGATGGCGCGCAGGGCGTCCACCAGGGCCAGGTTGCGGTCCAGGTTCGCGCCGGAGAACCGGGGCAGGTGGCTGCGGAAGTCGGTGGCGACGGTGTCCCGCCGCGCCGTCCAGTGGCCGCTGATCAGGCCACGGGACAGCACCCCGTACGCGGTGACCCCCACGCCCAGCTCGCGGGCCGTCGGCAGGATGTCGGTCTCCGGGTTGCGGGAGATCAGCGAGTATTCGATCTGGAGGTCGGTGATCGGGTGCACGGCGTGTGCCCGGCGCAGCGTCTCCGCGCTCACCTCGGACAGGCCGATGTGCCGGATGTGGCCGGCCTTGACGAGCTCGGCCAGGGTGCCCACCACCTCCTCCACCGGAACATCGGACGCGAGGCGGGACGGGCGGTAGATGTCGACGTGGTCGGTGCCGAGCCGGCGCAGCGTGTACGCGAGGAAGTTCTTGATCGCGGCGGGCCGGAGGTCGTAGCCGTTCCAGCCACCGTCGGCGTCGCGCAGGGCGCCGAACTTGACGCTGATCACGGCGTCGTCCCGGTCGCGACCGCGCAGCGCCTCGCGCAGCAGCAGCTCGTTGTGGCCCATCCCGTAGAAGTCGCCGGTGTCCAGCAGGGTGATGCCGGCGTCCAGGGCGGCGTGGATGGTGGCGATGCTCTCGGCCTCGTCGGCGTCGCCGTAGAGGTCGGACATGCCCATCAGGCCGAGGCCGAGGGCGGAGACGGTCGGACCGGTGGTGCCGAGGGTGCGGGTGTCCATGGGGTGTTCCTCTCCTGGATGACTCACTCACCATACATACTTCGGCTGACAGATTCCAGATTCTGTCACTCGATAGTCCGATGATCTCCCGCAGGAGCGGTTCTCGATGATGGTTCGACTACTCGCCGTCGACGCGGCGGTCGCGCTTGCGCTGCGACTGGCGCTTCTTCTCGGCCAGCCGGCGCTCCTTGGCGCCTCGCGACGGCCGGGTGGCGCGTCGAGGTGGCGGCGGGGGTGCCGCGGCTTCACGCAGCAGCGCCACCATCCGCTCACGGGCCGCCTCCCGGTTGGCGAGCTGCGCCCGGTGCTCGCTGGCCGCGATCGTCAGCACCCCGTCCACCAGACGGTTGGCGAGCCGCTCCAACGCCCGCGTCCGCACCCAGTCGGGCACGGACGGGGAGTTGGCCAGGTCGTAGCTCAGCTCGACCCGGGAGTCGGCGGTGTTCACGCCCTGCCCACCCGGCCCGGACGAGCGGGAGAAGCGCTCCCGCAGCTCCCCGGCGGGGACGACCCACCGGTCGGTCACCCGCAGTCCGTCGTCCACGCCCCGAGGCTAACCCGCACCGGCGCGCCGAGGATCACCGGTGCGGAGGCTCACTCAGCGTCGAGGACGGGCTGGGCGTCGGGCCGGCCGTCTCGTCGTCGGAGCCGACCGCCGCGTACGCCACCGCGCCGAACAGCAGCAACCCGATCACCGCGGCTTTCACGGCGACCCCCCGGATCAGCAACCAGGCGCCACGGCGTGCAGTTGGCACCGTTTTCTTGACCGTCTGGTAGTCGGTCCACCCGCGTCGCGCCCGCGCGTACGCCGACCCCACCGCACATCCGATGACCAGGCCCACCAGCAGGAGGACCGTGAGAAGAGGACGCTCCACCTCCGCCAGTATCCATACGGAGCGTCATATTTCCATGATTTGATGCCGTCCGGCCGGATATCCGACACTGCCGGCGGCCGAACCGGCCGCCGGCAGCTGTCCGGGCAGCTCAGCCGCCCTTGCCGATGATCGTGTCGGCGGTCTGCTGCACCTGGTCGATCGGGATGGCGAAGCCGATGCCGATCGACCCGTTGCCGTCGATGGTGGCGATCGCGGTGTTCACCCCGACCACCTCCCCACGGGCGTTGACCAGCGGCCCGCCCGAGTTGCCGGGATTGATCGACGCGTCGGTCTGCACGGCGCTGTGCCGGTTGTTGCCCAGCCGCACCTGACGGTCCAACGCGCTCACGATGCCCGCGGTGACCGTGCCGGACAGGCCGAGCGGCGAGCCCACCGCCAGCACCGGCTCACCGACCCGGGTGGCACCCGGCTTGGCCAGCGGCAACGGGGCGAGCCCGGCCGACGGCGGCACCTTCAGCACCGCCAGGTCGCTGCGCGGCTCCCGGCCGACCACCTCGGCTTCGTACCGGCGGCCGTCGGGCAGCTCCACGGTCACCGGCCCACCGCCCCCCTTGGCCAGGATGTGGTCGTTGGTGACGAGGTGCTGCTGGTCGTCGATGGCGAACCCCGAGCCGGTCGCGGACGCGCCGTTCGCGCCGCCGGCGAGCACCGAGACCACGCCGGGCACGGTCCGCTCGGCGGCGGTGACCAGCTCCGCCGGCACCGGGGCGGCCGACGCCGCCGCCGGACCGGCGGCACCGTCCCGGCTGGCCACCACGCCGCCGGCCAGAGCGCCCGAGACGGCGGAGACGGCCACCACTCCCAGCACGGCGAGCAGCCGGCCCGAACGCCGCCCGCCGGGATCCCGCCCCGAGCCGGGCGCGTCCCACCACCCGCGCCCGTCCGGGTCGAGTTCGGGCGAGATGAACCAGGGACCGCGCGGTTCACCCAGTCCGGTCTGCACAGCCATGCGTACTCCTCACGGTCGACGTCGGCGCGGCGGATCAGGGCAGTCGGGAGAACCAGCGCATCGAGCCGGCTGCCGCACCCATCGCGAAGACGAGGCCGAGGCCGATGAACCGGGCCGAGACGTCCTGGCGTTCGGTGCGGTAGCCGACCGAGCTGCCGATGTCGTCGTAGACGGCGCGCAGCTCGTCGATGGTGCTGGCCTCGTGGAACATCCCGCCGGTCTCGTCGGCGACCGCTCGCAGCGTCTGCCCGTCGACCGGCACCTGGATGGGCCGTCCGCCCCGGTCCACGAATCCGGACGGGGTGCCGAAGGAGATCGCGTGCACCGGCACCTTCGCCGTCACCGCCTCCGCCGCCGCCTCCATCGGGTCCATTCCCGAGGTGTTCGCCCCGTCGGAGAGCAGGATGATCCGGGCAGGCGGCGGCTCCTTCGCGGCCTCGCTGTCCAGGCTCTTGACCGCGCCCAGCGAGGTGTTGATGGCCTCGCCGATCGCAGTGCCCTGCACCCCGGTCACACCCTCGGCGAGCCGGCCGATGCCCTCGTCCAGGGCATCTCGGTCGGTGCCGGGCGGCACCAGGACGGCGGCGCTGCCGGCGAACGCGACAAGCCCCACGTTGAACTCGTCCGGCAGGCCCTCGACGAACCGCCGGGCCGCCTGTTTGGCCGCCGCCAGCCGGTCCGGTTCCACGTCGGTGGCGAGCATCGAGGTGGACACATCCACCGCCACCATCACGGTGGCGCGTTCCCGGGGCACCCGAACCTCGGCGCTGGGCCGGGCGAACCCGACCACGAGCAGCGCCAGCATGGCCAGGAACAGCCCGGCCGGGACATGTCGGCGCCAGGCCGGCCGCTCGGGCGCCACCCGGTCGAGCAGCCGCAGGTTGGTGAAGCGGACCGCGTACCGGCTGCGTCCGCGCTGGATCACCAGGTACGCGACGATCAGGGCGAGCACACCGAGCAGCAGCCAGAGCCGCAGCGGGGACTCCCAGTTCACGCGGCACCTCCCCGGGCGACCCCGGCCGGCGCGGCGGCCAACCGTCGCTGGGCGTGCACGTGCCGGACGATGTCCGCGCCCCAGTCCCGGTCGGTGCGTAGCGCCAGGTGGGTTGCCGCGCTGCGGCGCAGGGCCTGGCGGACCTGCTCACGCTGGGCGACGGCGGCCGCGGCGTACCGCTCGCGCAGCCGACGGTCCGATGTGCACACCTCACGACAGCGGCCGGATTCCGGATCGACCAGTGTGATCAGGCCGACGTCGGGCAACTCCAGCTCGCGCGGGTCGGTCACCTCGATCGCCAGCACCTGGTGGCGGACGGACAGCCGGCGCAGGGTCGCCTCCCAGGGCGGCGGGTGGTCGGGGTCGTCGGGCAGCCCGTCGAGGAAGTCCGAGACCACCACGACCAGGCCGCGCTGGTTGGCGACCCGGTGCAGCGCGTCGAGCCCGTCCGCCAACTCCGGCGATCCGACCGACGACTGGTCGCTGGGACCGGACGTGCGCGGGGCGGTCAGCAGCATGCGGAGCAGACCAAGCAGATGGGTACGCCCGCTGCGGGCGGGGAAACGGCGTACCCCGTCGGCACGCAGCACCTGCGCACCCAGTCGGTTGCCGACGCCGGCGGTCAGGAAGCCCACCGCCGCCACCGCGGCCACCGCCAACTCCCGCTTGTCCAACTCGGCGGTGCCGAACTCCATGCTGGCACTGCCGTCGACCAGTAACCAGGTGGTCAGTTCCCGGTCGGCGTCGACCTGCCGGACATGCGGCACGGCGGTCCGGGCGGTCACCGCCCAGTCCATCCGGCGGACCTCGTCCTCCCCCGGCCGGTATTCGCGGCTGCCCGCGGGCTCGCTGCCCGGCCCGGGAAGCAGGCCACGGTACTGGCCGTGCAGCAGACCGTTGAGCCGCCGGGTGACTGTCAACTCCAGACGCCGCAGTCGCTGATCCGGGCTCAGCTCGGCCAGGCCGGGATCCGGCGGCACGGCCACCGGCGCGAGGCTGGCGCGCCTCATGCCGCCGCCAGGTCCGGCGTCTGCTGCGGATGCCCGGTCGCCACCCGGGGCGGCGGAACCGCCTCCACCAACCGGCGCACCAGGCTCTCGGCCGAGACCCCGTCGGCGACCGCGTCGAAGGAGAGCACCAGCCGGTGGGCGAGGACGTCGACCGCCAACTCCCGGACGTCCTCGGGCAGCACGTACTCCCGTCCACGCAGGAGCGCCTGCGCCCGGGCGGCCGCGACCAGCCCGAGGGTGGCGCGGGGGCTGGCACCGTACGCCAGCAGTGGCGCGATCTCCGGCAGCCCGAACCGGCCCGGGTCACGGGTGGCGAGGATGAGCCGGACGACGTACTCGGCCAGCGCGTGGTGGACGAAGACCTGCTCGGCGCGGCTCTGCAGGTCCTGCAACCGTTGCGCGTCGAGCACCTGACGTGGGCTGGGCCGGTCGGTGCTCATCCGGTAGAGGATGGCCAGTTCGTCGGCGTCGCTGGGGTAGTCGACCACCACCTTCATCAGGAACCGGTCGCGCTGCGCCTCGGGAAGCTGATAGACGCCCTCCGACTCGATCGGGTTCTGGGTGGCCAGCACCAGGAACGGCGACGGCACCGGCCAACTGCGGCCGCCGATGGAGACCTGCCGTTCCGCCATCGCCTCCAACAGCGCCGACTGGACCTTGGCCGGGGCGCGGTTGATTTCGTCGGCCAGCACCAGGTTGGCCATGATCGGGCCCAGTTCGATGTCGAAGGTCTCCTTGGAGGCCCGGTAGATCCGCGTGCCGACGATGTCGGAGGGAACCAGGTCCGGGGTGAACTGGATCCGGGAGAAGGTGCCACCGACCACGGTGGCGAGGGTCTGCGCGGCAAGCGTCTTGGCCACGCCGGGGACCCCCTCCAGGAGGCAGTGCCCGTTGGCGATCAAAGCGGTGAGCAGGCGTTCGACGAGTCGATCCTGCCCGACGATCACGCGTTTGACCTCGAAGAGCGTCTGTTCCAGCTCGACGCCGGTCGGCTCGGGATCGACCGGGCTGGGCATGCTGGCCAGGGTGTCCGAGATGTCCGTCACGGTGCTTGCTTCCCGGGCGGAGGGGGCGGCAAACGTCGGATTGTGAGCACCGGACCGGCCCGTTGTGCCCCGGATGAGGACGAGCCGCCCGAACGGGGGACGACCGGGATGAGCCGGCCGCAAGAGTGCGTCGACCCCGAGCCGGCAGGGCGAGGGTCGACGGTGACGAGGTGCGCCGGGCGGACACGGCGCGGCCCCCGCACACCGGTGCGGGGGCCGGACGTCGGTCGGTCAGGAAAGGTGGACAACCAGGTGGAAGCCCAGGTCGGTCGGGGTGCCGGCCGAGTTGCGGGTCTGCACGAAGACCGCGTTCGGCGTGCTGAGCCGGGGCGCGACCGAGACCTCGCCGCCCGGCGGGATGCAGCAGGAGTCGGCCCGGCCGACCGAGGCCACGAAGACGCCGGCCGTGACGACGTGGCTGAACTGCACCTCGTACTGCCCGGCGCCGTACTTGATGACGGTGCCGGTGCCACGCGCCTTGGTGCCGTTGGAGTTGACGACGACGATGGTGGTCGAGGCGACGAGCGTGCTCGCCTTGGCGTTCAGCGCGGCCTTTGCCTTGCGGGCGGACTCCGCCGTCACCGGCGGTTGGGTGTTCGTGCTGCGTGCAGCCGGCTGGGCTGCCTCGACCGGGGCCTTCGCCGTCGGTTGGGCGACGGCGATCCCACCTCCGGCGAGGGTGAGCCCCAGGACGGCGAACGTGACCGCCGCCGCCTTACGTCGGAAGGATGTGCTCATGACAGGTCCCCCTTGTGTGACCGTGCGAATTCGGCCGACCCGCGGGGCGGGACGGATAACTGCCAGAAAATAGGGTTGAGGACGACGCGTAACCGATTGAAGCTCTGACCTACACCTGGTCCGAGCTGGCATTACTACTCAGAGTTGCGTCGCTTTGACCAGGTGAAACGTAGCACCGCAAAAAGCTGAGCGTCAATAGTTGATCTCGCTTTATCGGGTTGGCGACCGACCTTCATATAATTGCGAAATGTGAGCGGCCCGCCATTCACGAATGGGACGGAACAGAAGACCGTTAGGCTGTTCGCCATGATCGTCGATGCCCTGCCCACGCCTACCCGCCGCCGCGCGGCACCGGTCGGCACGGCGCTCTGCTGGCTGGCGATCGGGCCGACGGCTGTCTGGGCCGCCCTACGGCTGGGCGGGCTGGACCGGGGGCCACTGGTGCAGGCGCTCGCCTTCACCCCGTACGTCGCGGGATGGAGCGTGCTCGCCCTCGCACTCGCCATCGCCCTGCGGCGCTGGTGGCCGGCGGCGGTCGCGGCCCTGGCCGCGGTGGCGCTGCTCGGCGCGGTCGCGCCCCGTGCGCTGGCCGCCTCGCAGCCGGCGACGACCGGCCCCACCATCCGGGTGCTCACCGCCAACCTGCTCGCCGGCTCCGCCGACGCGGCCACGCTCGTCGAGTTGGTCCGGCGGCACCGGGTCGACGTGCTCACCGTGCAGGAGTTCACCCCGGACGCGCAGGCCGCCCTGGACCGGCTCGGCCTCGACCAACTGCTGCCCCACCGGCAGCTCAACCCGCACATCGGCACGCCCGGCTCCGGGCTCTACTCGCGGTGGCCGCTCAGCGACGTCGGCATTCGGCACAATCGCGGCGGCTGGGGGTTCAGCCAGGCGTACGGCACGGTGGCCGTCCCCGGCGCTCCCCCGGTCCGTGTCGAGTCGGCCCACCCCTCGGCGCCGTCCGCGCTGGACCAGGTCGGCGCCTGGCGTGCCGACCTCGCCGCCCAGCCACCGGCCACGCCGGACGGTGAGCTGCGGATCCTTGCCGGGGACTTCAACGCCACCCTCGACCACAGCCCGCTGCGGGCGCTGCTGGGCACCGGTTACGTGGACGCGGCCGACGCCGTCGGGGAGGGGTTGACCGGCACCTGGGGTCCGTACGACGGCGACCTGATCCCGCCGGTCACCATCGACCATGTGTTTGTCGACCGGCGCATCGCGGTCCGCTCGCTGACAGTGCTGGCCCTACCCGGCAGCGACCACCGCCCCGTCCTGACCACCCTCCGCCTCCCCACCCCCTAACCCGCTCCCCGCTCCCCGCTCCCCGCTCCCCGCTCCCCGCTCCCCGCTCCCGCGATCTTGCACTTGATGTCGCGACAATGGTGCACAAAAGCCGCATAACGGCGACACAAAGTGCAAGATCGCGGGGGCGAGGGGCGGGCGAGGGCGCGGAGGGGCGGGGCGGGGCGGGCGAGGGGGCGGGTTAGACGGAGGCGGGGGCCAGGCCGTAGGTGAGGGCGTCGACCAGGGCGTGCCAGCTCGCCTCGACCACGTTGTGGTGCACGCCCACGGTGGTCCAGTCCCGGCCATCACCGTCGGAGGTCTTCAGCAGCACCCGGGTGACCGCGCCGGTGCCGTGGCTGCCCTCCAGGATCCGCACCTTGTAGTCGGCCAGTTCGAAGTCGCGCAGCTGCGGATAGTGCCGGGTCAGCCCCACCCGGAGCGCCTCGTCCAGCGCGTTGACCGGGCCGTTGCCCTCGGCGGTGGCGATCACCCGCTCGCCGCGTACCCGGATCTTCACCGTCGCCTCGGAGACGACGGCGCCGTCCTCCCGGTGCTCGACCAGCACCCGGTACGACTCCAGGGTGAACGGACGGGCCGGGCTGCCCTCCGGCAGTTCGGAGCGGACCAGCAGCTCGAAGGAGGCGTCCGCGGCCTCGAAGGACCAGCCGGCGGCCTCCAACTCCTTGACCCGCTTGGTGACCCGGGTCAGCGTCTCCGGACGGCCGGCCAGGTCCAGGCCGAGCTCACGGCTCTTGAGCTCGATGCTGGCCCGGCCGGCCATCTCGGTCACCAGGATCCGCATGTCGTTGCCCACCACCGACGGGTCCACGTGGTTGTAGAGCAACGGGTCGACCTTGATCGCGCTCGCGTGCAGCCCCGCCTTGTGGGCGAAGGCGGCGGCCCCGGCGTACGCCTGGTGGGTGTCGGGGGCGATGTTGGCGATCTCGGCGATGGCGTGCGAGACCCGCACCATCTGCGCCAGGCAGCCGTCCGGTAGGACGGGCATGCCCAGCTTGAGTTGAAGGTTGGCGACGACCGCGAAGATGTCGGCGTTGCCGGGGCGCTCGCCGTATCCGTTGGCGGTGCCCTGGACGTGGCGGACGCCGGCCTCCACGGCGGCGATCGTGTTGGCGACCGCGCAGGAGGTGTCGTTCTGCGCGTGCATGCCGAACAGCCCGGCGTCGACCCCGAGCCGGCTGGTGAGGTCGACGATCGCGGCGGTCACCTGGGACGGCAACATGCCGCCGTTGGTGTCGCAGAGCACCATGCGCTCGGCGCCGGCGGCGAGCGCGGTCTGCACCACGGCCGCGCCGTACGTCGGGTCGTGCCGGTAGCCGTCGAAGAAGTGCTCGCCGTCGACGAAGACCCGGCGGCCCTCGCGCACGAGGTGGGTGACGGTGTCGTGGATCATCGCCAGGTTCTCGGCGCCGGTGGTGCGCAGCGCTCGCTCGACGTGGCGGATGTCGGCCTTGGCGACCAGCGCGACCGCCGGGGTCTGCGCGTCCAGCAGGCCGCGCACCTGGGGGTCGTCGGCGACCGCGACACCGGCCTTGCGGGTGGCGCCGAACGCGACCAGCACGGCGTGCCGCAGGTCGAGTTCGGTGCGCGCTCGGCGGAAGAACTCGGTGTCCTTGGGCACCGCGCCCGGCCAGCCGCCCTCGATGAAGCCGACGCCGAACTCGTCGAGCAGCCGGGCCACCGCCAGCTTGTCGACCACCGAGTAGGTGAGCCCTTCGCGCTGGGCACCATCACGCAACGTCGTGTCGTAGACCTGGAACGTCATCAGGGTCCTTTCTCGGAGCAAACAAAAAGACCTCCCGCGGATGCGGGAGGTCTGCGCGCTCGGCGGAGGGGGATGCCGGCGCGCTAGGTCGCAATAATCAGGGCGGTGCTGGTCACGTCCACTACTCTGCCACCGCTTCCCCGTTTCTGGGAGGAGCAATCCACATCGCGGGACGCGCCGAGCGGCGCGGCGGCACGCGTCGCCGTTTCCGGCCCCCGGCCGCCGGGTAGCTCGTGGGGGGACACACCACCGACGCCGAGACGATCGGCGACAGTCAGGAGTGAACGGCATGGACAGGATCGATCCGCACGCCACCCACGCCGGGCCGGACCCGCTGCGCGGCGGCGACCAGGGCACCATTCCCGGCGGTGCACCGGCCGGCACCTTCGGCCCCTGGCGCTACCGGGACCAGGCCGAGGTGGCCGACGCCGACCTGGTCGGATACAAGGTCGAGGCCACCGACGGTGGCATCGGCAAGATCGACAGTGCCAGCCACGAGGTGGACGGCAGCTACCTGGTGGTGGACACCGGCCCGTGGATCTTCGGGAAGAAGGTGATGCTGCCGGCCGGAACGGTCAACCAGGTCGACCACGACCAGCGCACCGTCTCGGTCGACCGCACCCGCGACCAGATCAAGGCCGCCCCCGAGTACGACGAGACCAGCCACAGCGACCCGGCGTACCGGGACCAGCTAGGTGGCTACTACGACGAGACGTACGGCGCACTCCCGCCCGGCACCGCTCGGTAGCCGATCGAACCCCGACGGCCGGTGGGACGCGGCCCCACCGGCCGCTACGGTGTGAGCGTGGACGCCATCGACGACAACCGACGCATCCCACTGCCCGCGACCTTCAACTTCCGCGACGTCGGCGGCTACCTCGGCCACGACGGCCGCGCCGTACGCCGGGGCCGGCTCTTCCGCTCCGACTCCCTGCACCGCCTCGACGAGCAGGACCGGGACGCGTTCGCCGCGATCGGCATCCGCACCGTCATCGACCTGCGCCGGCCGACCGAGGTGGAACGTGACGGCCGGGTGCCGGCCTACCAGGGGCTGACCTACCGGAACATCCACCCGGAGCACGAGGACTGGGCCGCCACGCCGCACGAGGAGGGCGCCGACCTCGCCCGCTACCTCGCGGACCGTTACGCCGACCTGGCCCAGACCGGCACCGCCGGCCTGGCCGAGGCGATCGGGCTCATCGCCGACTCCTCGAACGCCCCGGCGGTGGTGCACTGCGTCGCCGGCAAGGACCGCACCGGCATCGTCTGCGCGCTGACCCTCGCCGTGCTGGGCGTCGACGACGCCGACATCGTCGCCGACTACGCGCTCAGCACGGAGGCGTCGGCCCGGTTCAGCGCCTGGCTCACGGCCACCCTGCCGCACGTGGTGGACGTGCCAGCGCCGTTCCTGGCGTCACCCGCCGAGGCGATGCAGATCTTCCTGGACGAGCTGCGCGAAGGGTACGGCTCGGTCGAGGCGTACCTGCGTCACGCCGGGGTGACCGACGAACAACTCGCCGCGCTCCGCGACCACCTGCTCGACGCATAGGCCGTCGAGGTCTGTGCCGGCCCGACCGTTCGGACGGGCCGGCGCGTGACGGAGGTCAGAGGACCCGCTGCACCCAGCCCTGCTCGTCGGGGGCCTTGCCCCGCTGGATGTCGACCAACTGCTGACGCAGTGCCATGGTGACCTGGCCGGGCTCGCCGCCGCCGATCAGGAACTCGCCGTCCGGGAAGCGGACCCCGCCGATCGGGGTGATGACCGCGGCGGTGCCGCAGGCGAACACCTCGCGGAGCCGGCCGCTGGCCGCGTCGGCCTGCCAGTCGGCGAACGCGACAGGCCGCTCCTCGACCCGGTGACCGGCAGCCCCTGCCAGCGTCAAGACCGCGTCGCGGGTGATGCCGGGCAGGATCGTGCCGGTCAGCGGCGGGGTGACCACCGTGTCGTCGTCGTAGACGAAGAAGACGTTCATGCCGCCCAACTCGTCGACGAACCGGCGCTCCACCGCGTCCAGGAAGACGACCTGGTCGCAACCCGCCTCGATGGCCTCGGCCTGGGCCGCCAGCGACGCGGCGTAGTTGCCGCCACACTTGGCCGCGCCGGTGCCGCCGGGCGCGGCGCGGGTGTAGTCCGGTGAGACCCAGACGGTGACCGGCTTGACCCCGCCGGTGAAGTAGGCCCCGACCGGCGACGCGATCACCATGTAGAGATATTCGTTGGCCGGGCGGACGCCGAGGAAGACCTCACTGGCGAACATGAACGGCCGCAGGTAGAGGCTGCCGTCCTCGCCGGTCGGGATCCACTCCCGGTCGATCTCGATGAGCTTGTGCAGCGAGTCGACGAAGACCTCGGGCGGCAGCACCGGCATCGCCATCCGCTGCGCCGAGGTGGCGAAGCGGGCGGCGTTGGCGTCCGGCCGGAACATGGTCACGCCACCGTCGGCCGTCCGGTAGGCCTTGAGCCCTTCGAAGATCTCCTGCGCGTAGTGCAGCACGGCACTGGCCGGGTCCATCGGGATCGGCGCACGCGCCTCCACCCGGGCGTCGTACCAACCCTTGCCGTCGGCGTAGCGGACGGTGACCATGTGGTCGGTGAAGACCCGGCCGAACCCGGGGTTGGCCAGCAGAGCGGCCCGATCGGCGGCGGATACCGGCGCGGGATTCGGACGGATCTCGAAGTCGAGCATGTCACCACCGCTCATCGCGCTGACCTCCCTGCGGGACAACGGCGTGCGGGATCGCACGCCGACATGGCTGTGCCAGAAACTTACCCCGAACGGTCGTTCAGCGGAAAGCGCCGCTCGGGGCGGGCGGAGTGCCCGGACAGGCGGGGATACCGCCCCGGCGTTGGGAGGCCGGGGCGGTCAGGCTACGGCGTGTGCGGCGAGGCGGTCGCCGACCTCGGCGGTACGCAGGGCGACGCCCGGGGTGCGACCGGCCAGCTCGGCGGCGACCGCCGCGTTGACCCGGGAGGCCGCCTCGGCGTGCCCGAGCTGCTCCAGCAGCAGCGCGGCGGAGAGCACCGCGGCGACCGGGTCGGCGACGCCCTGCCCGGCGATGTCCGGAGCGGAGCCGTGCACCGGCTCGAACATCGAGGGGTACGCCCCCTCGGGGTTGATGCAGCCGCTGGCGGCCAGGCCGATACCACCGGTGACCGCGGCGGCGATGTCGGTGAGGATGTCGCCGAACAGGTTGTCGGTGACCACCACGTCGTAGCGCTGCGGCTGGGTGACCAGGAACATCGCGGCCGCGTCGACGTGCTGGTATTCGGTGTCGATGTCCGGGTGCTCGGCGGCGACCGCGTCGAAGGTGCGCGCCCACAGCGACCCGGCGTGGGTCAGCACGTTGGTCTTGTGCACCAGGGTGACCTTGCGCCGTTCCCGGCGGCCGGCCCGCGCGAACGCGTCACGGATGACCCGCTCCACGCCGTGCCGGGTGTTGAGGCTCTCCTCCGTGGCGACCTCGGCCGGGGTGTCGCGGTGCAGCGACCCACCGGCGCCGGCGTAGAGACCCTCGGTGCCCTCGCGCACCACCACCAGGTCCACCTCGCCGGGCTTCACGTTGCCCAGCGGGCCGGCGACACCAGGCCAGAGCCGGGAGGGGCGCAGGTTGACGTACTGGTCGAAGGCGAACCGGAGCTTGAGCAGCAGCCCGCGCTCCAGGACCCCCGGCGGGACCGTCGGGTCGCCCACCGCGCCGAGCAGGATGGCGTCGTGCCCGGCCAGCTCGGTCAGCACCGAGTCGGGCAACACCTCTCCGGTACGGTGCCAGCGGGCGGCACCGAGGTCGTACTCGGTGGCCTGGACACCGCCGGGCAGCACCGCGTCGAGGACCTTGCGGGCCTGGGTGACCACCTCGGGTCCGATGCCGTCCCCGGCCACCACCGCGATCCGCGCCACGACCGCACTCCCTACGTCGACTGCCCTTGTCCGGGCAACGGTACGTCCCCGTCCCGATTCCCGGTACGCAGCTTCCACAATATGGGAATGCTGATCCACAGCATCCTCTCAGCCAGGACCCATGTGGGAGTCATCTCCGCTGCCTACGGTCGACGTCAGCGGGTCAGGAGACCCGCGAACGGCGACTCGCCAACTGCGAGGGGGCAGATGCCATGCGGATCGACGAGCAGCCACGGACCCGCTGGCCGGACCCGTCCGCATTCCGCAACCGCCGGCCCGACCTCCGGCTCGGCAGTCGCCGACACCGGATCGACGCGGCCGGCGCCGCGCAGGGCCGGATCGCCGTTCAACACACCGTGCAGACCGCGACCGCCGAATACACCCTGCTGCTCAACGCCCCCGAGTGGCTCGGCCGCCGGGGCGTCGGCGAGGCGCTGCGGGACAGCGTCGCGGAGTTGCGCGCCATCGACCTGACCTATGGCCCGAACCGACCGGAGAGCCTGGTCTCCAAACTGCGCCGGGGCGAGATCAGCCCCGAGTCGTACCCCCCGCTGGCCGACCTGGTAGACCGCTGCACCGCCATGCGCGCCGCCACCGACGGTTGGTTCGACGCCTGGGCGGTGCCCGGCGGCTTCGACCCGGGCGGCCTGCTCGGCGGCTGGGCCGTGGAACGCGCCGCCGCCCGGCTGCGTGCCGCCGGCATTCACGACTACGCGGTGCTGACCGGCGCCGACCTGGTGGTCCGGGGCCGGGCGCCGCACGGCGGGCCGTGGCGGGTGGCGGTGCACCACCCGACGGCGCCCGACCGCGCGCCGCTGGTGCTGGAGATGACCGCCGGCGCCGTCGGCACCTCCGGGGTGACCGGTCGACAGGGGCATGTGGTGGACCCGCACACCGGCGAGCCGGCCACTCAGCTCGCCGCCGCCACCGTCGTCGGCCCGGACCTGACGGTCGCTGACGCCTACGCCACCGCGCTCTACGCCGCCGGCCCCACCGGCCTGGCCTGGTTTCGTGGTGGCTCCGACTATCGCGCGCTCTTCGCCCACCGGCACTGAACTCGCCGCACGAGCCCCGTCTCCCCGCGGGTGCTCCGGCCCGATTCGCACCTCGGCCGCCCACGCGGTCGGCCGGTCGGGCTGCGATCGGCCCCCACCGCCTCGGCAACGGCTGTGGGGGCCGGTCAGCGACGAGTGCGCGTGGCTTGCGCAATCGAGGGGTGCGGACCGGTCGGACCGGACGTCGGCCGCGCCACCCGAAGACGGGCCGGCGCCACGACCTCGGCCAGTGAACGCAGTCGTACGCTAGCGAATCGACGCAACTCGACGCAAGAGTCTCCACAGCGGACTGTCACGAACGGCACGTCACCGGGTCGGCGATCAGCCTGCGGCGAGGCAGTTTCGACATGGTGAACGGCGGATGGCACGCTGTCCGCCGTGAGTTTCGATCTGAGTGTGTGGGCCCTGGAGGACGGGGCGACGCCCGAGGACGTGCGGGCAGCGGTCGATGGTTGCCGGCAGGGGCAGCACGTGGACCGTTACCCGGACCCGCGAGTTGTCGGCTTCTACCGGGCGATCACCGCCTCCTATCCGGACCGGCACCCCGGCCCGGACAGCCCGTGGGCCGTCGCGCCCCTGCACGCCGCCCACGACCATGTCGAGTTGAAGCTGCACCCGACCTGCGCGGACCAGGTGCTGCTGGACATCGAGCGGCTGGCCGGCGCGCACGGGCTGATGCTCTTCGACCCACAGGACGGCTCGGTCTACCCGCCTCCGGCCCGGCTGACCAACTGACCCGACCGGGGTCGGGCCGTAACCCACCCCGGGTACGACAGAGGGGCCCGGCGTGACGCCAGGCCCCCCGTGGTGTTGCCGTCGACTACTCGTCGCGCAGGTCCGCCGCGCTGGCAGCCGTCGCGCCGATCGAGTCTGCCGCGGAGGTGAGCAGGTCGGCGCCGAGCGCCTGGTCGACGGTGAGCGTCATCAGCGTCTCGCCGCCCGCCTCACGCCGGGCAACCTGCATCGCGGCGATGTTGATGCCCGCCTCGCCGAGCAGGGTGCCGACAACGCCGACGACGCCCGGCCGGTCGGCGTAGCGCAGGAAGAGCAGGATGCCCTCCGCGCTGATCTCCACGTCGAAGCCGTCCACCTCGGTGAGCTTGATGATGTCCCGGGCACCCGAGTGGGTCACCGTCCCGGAGACGCTGACCGTCCGGCCGTCCGGCAGCGCGCCGCGTACCGTGACCAGGGTGGGCTGCTCGGCCGTCTCGGCCAGGCTCGCGAGGGTGACCTCGACGCCCCGCTCGGCGGCCAGGTGCGGGGCGTTGACGTAGGTGACCTGATCCTCGACCACGGAGCTGAACAGCCCCTTCGTGGCGGCCAGCTTGAGCACCGACACGTCGTGGCCGACGATCTCGCCGCGAACCTCCACCGTGACGCTGGCGGCCACCCCGCCGGCGACCGCGGTGAACGCCCGGCCCAGCTTCTCGGCCAGCGGCAGCAGCGGCCGGACGTCCTCCGCGACCAGACCGCCGGCCTGCACGTTGACGGCGTCCGGAACGAACTCGCCCTGCAACGCCAGCTTCACGCTCTTGGCCACGGCCAGGCCGGCCTTGTCCTGCGCCTCGTGCGTGGAGGCGCCCAGGTGCGGGGTGGCCACCACGTTGTCGAAGGCGAACAGCGGCGACGAGGTGCAGGGCTCCTTGGAGTACACGTCCACGCCGGCCCCGGCGACCCGGCCCTCGGCGATGGCGTTCGCGAGCGCCTGCTCGTCGACCAGACCACCACGGGCGGCGTTCACGATTCGCACGCCCGGCTTGACGATCGCCAGTTCCTTCTCACCGATCAGCCCCATCGTCTCCGGGGTCTTCGGCAGGTGGATGGAGATGAAGTCACTCTCGCGCAGCAGCTCGTCGAGCCCGACCAGGCGTACGCCGAGCTGCGCCGCGCGAGCCGGCTGGATGTACGGGTCGTACGCGATCAGCCGGGTGCCGAACGCGGCGATGCGAGACGCGAAGAGCACTCCGATGCGGCCGAGCCCGACCACGCCGACGGTCTTGCCCTGCACCTCGACGCCGGTGTACTTCGACCGCTTCCACTCCCCCGCCTTGAGCGCCGCGCTGGCGCTCGCGGTGTTGCGGGCCACGGCGAGCAGCAGGGCGACTGCCTGCTCGGCGGCGGAGACGATGTTCGAGGTGGGCGCGTTGACGACCATCACGCCACGCGCGGTGGCCGCCGGCACCTCGACGTTGTCCAGTCCGATGCCCGCGCGGGCGACCACCTTGAGTCGCGGCGCGGCGGCGATCGCCTCGGCGTCGATCTGGGTCGCGCTGCGCACGATGACGGCGTCGGCCTCGGAGAGCGCCGAGAGCAGGGCCGGACGGTCGGTGCCGTCGACGTGACGGACGTCGAAGTCGTGGGCGAGCACCTCGATGGCGGCGGGGGCGAGTTCTTCGGCGATCAGTACGACAGGAGTCATCGGTCCTCGTAGAGGTCGTGTATGCGATCGGCCCGGGCGGCAGGGCGCCGCAATGCGTCCTGCGCTGACCGTGCCGTGGCTGTCAGGTGCCGGCTACGAGCACCTACCCGCGATCGTAGGGCCCCGTTGGCCGGCATGTTCCGGTCTGTGAGGTGAGGGCCCTCACACGCCCGCTCGGGCGACGGACGGGGCCCGTTAACGGGACCGACATCAGGTTGTCGCACGGTCGACCGCTGCCGGGGCCAGCACCGGTTCCGGAGGGAGCGGTCCCGCGGCGGGTCGGCCCGCGCCGATCGGGCGCGTTCGCCGCGGTCCGGCAGAGGCGTTGATCACCCGGTCTCAGCAAGTGAGCATCGGCAGCGGCCACGTGCACGGCCGACGGCCGGTGACCCGCGCTGGGGAGAGCGCCCGGTCACCGGCCGTCGGTGGACCATCCACCGCTCGGGACGGCTGGACGGTGCTGCGGAACCTGTCAGGCGGTTTCGGTGATCGGGCGGTCGACCCAGCTCATCATGCCGCGCAGCTTCGCGCCGGTCTCCTCGATCGGGTGCGCCGCGCCCTCGGCCTGCCACTTGGTGAAGTTGGGCCGGCCCGCCTCGTCCTCGGCGACCCACTCGCGGGCGAACTCGCCGGACTGGATCTCACCGAGGATCTTGCGCATCTCCTCCTTGACCCGGGCGTCGATGATGCGCGGGCCACGGGAGAGGTCGCCGTACTCGGCGGTGTCGGAGATGCTGTACCGCATCTTCGCGATGCCGCCCTCGTACATGAGGTCGACGATCAGCTTCAGCTCGTGCAGGCACTCGAAGTAGGCCACCTCCGGCGCGTAGCCGGCCTCGGTGAGCACCTCGAAACCGGTCTGCACCAGCGCCGCCGCACCGCCGCAGAGCACCGCCTGCTCACCGAAGAGGTCGGTCTCGGTCTCCTCGGTGAAGGTGGTCTTGATCGCACCGGCGCGGGTGCCGCCGATCCCCTTGGCGTACGCCAGCGCGAGCGCGAGCGCGTTGCCGCTGGCGTCCTGCTCGACGGCGACCAGACAGGGCACGCCCTTGCCGTCGGAGTACTGGCGACGAACCAGGTGGCCGGGGCCCTTCGGCGCGACCATGGCGACGTCCACCTCGGCCGGCGGCTTGATCAGGCCGTACCGGATGTTGAAGCCGTGGCCGAAGAAGAGGGCCTTGCCCGGGGCGAGGTGCGGGGCGATCGACTCGGTGTAGAGCGAGCGCTGGGCGGTGTCCGGCGCGAGCACCATGATCACGTCAGCCTCGGCCGCGGCCTGCGCCGGCGTGAGCACCCGCAGGCCCTGCTCCTCGGCCTTGGGACGGCTCTTCGAGCCCTCCGGCAGACCGATCACCACGTCGACGCCGGAGTCGCGCAGCGACAGCGCGTGGGCGTGGCCCTGGCTGCCGTAGCCGATCACCGCGACCTTCTTGGCCTGGATCAGGCCGAGGTCGGCATCGTCGTCGTAGTAAACCTCAACGCTCATGAGACTTCCCTTTCGTACGACGGCCCGGGCGGCCCGTCGTGGTGTGTGCGGATGGGTTCGGAGGACGGCCCTTCGCCAGGGCCGACCGGCGGCGGGTCAGGCGGCCCGCAGGGCGGGACCGGCGGTGATCGAACGCGAGCCGCGCCCGATCGCCACCAGCCCGGACTGGACCATTTCCTTGATGCCGAAGGGCTCGAGGTCGCGCAGCAGCGCGTCGAGCTTGTCGGGGGTGCCGGTGGCCTCGATGGTCAGCGTGTCCGGTGCCACGTCGACCACCCGGGCGCGGAACAGGTTGACCGTCTCCAGCACCTGGGTCCGTGCGGACCGGTCGGCGCGGACCTTCACCAGCAGCAACTCCCGGGCGACCGAGACCTGCGGGTCCAGCTCAACGATCTTGAGCACGTTGACCAGCTTGTTGAGCTGCTTGGTGACCTGCTCCAGTGGGGACGACTCGGCGTTGACCACGATCGTGATCCGGGAGACGTCCGGGTTCTCGGTCTCGCCGACGGCGAGGCTGTCGATGTTGAACCCGCGCCGCGAGAACAGGCCGGAGACGCGGGCGAGCACGCCAGGCTTGTTCTCCACGAGCACGGACAGGGTGTGCATGGTCACTGCGTCTCCTTTGTCATGCCCTCATGGCCCTCGCTTCGCTCGGTGCATTCGGTCATGACTAGATGTCGTCCTCGTCGAAGGCCGGGCGAACGCCGCGGGCGAACATGATCTCGTCGTTGCTGGTGCCGGCGGCGACCATCGGCCAGACCATGGCGTCCTTGCCGACCACGAAGTCGATCACCACCGGAGCGTCGTTGATCGCCATGGCCGCGGCGATGGTCTTGTCCACGTCGTCGGCGTTCTCACAGCGCAGCCCGACGCAGCCCAGGGCCTCGGCGAGCTTGACGAAGTCGGGAATGCGGTGCTTGTGGGTGCCGAGCTCGGTGTTGGAGTAGCGCTCGTTGTAGAACAGCGTCTGCCACTGCCGGACCATGCCGAGATTGCCGTTGTTGATCACGGCGATCTTGACCGGGATGCCCTCCAGCGCGCAGGTGGCCAACTCCTGGTTGGTCATCTGGAAGCAGCCGTCGCCGTCCACCGCCCACACCACCGTGTCCGGCTTGCCGACCTTCGCGCCCATCGCGGCCGGCACCGCGTAGCCCATCGTGCCGAGCCCGCCGGAGTTCAACCAGGTGTACGGCTTCTCGTACGAGATGAACTGGGACGCCCACATCTGGTGCTGCCCCACCCCGGCCACGAAGATCGCGTCCGGACCGACGATCTCGCCCAGCCGCTTGATCACGTACTGCGGGGAGAGCGTGCCGTCGGACGGCTCGTCGTAGCCCAGCGGGTAGCGGTTGCGCAGGTCGTCCAGCTGGGTCCACCAGTCAGCCAGGTCGGTGGTGTGCCCCGCCGACCGCTCGACGGTCACCGCGGCGATCAGCTCGTCGATGACGTGCCTCGCGTCGCCGACGATCGGGACGTCCGCGTGCCGGTTCTTGCCGATCTCGGCCGGGTCGATGTCGGCGTGCACCACCGTCGCGTCCGGAGCGAACGAGTCCAGCTTGCCGGTGACGCGGTCGTCGAAGCGGGCGCCGAGCGCGACGATCAGATCGGCCTTCTGCAGGCCGTACACGGCGGCGACGGTGCCGTGCATGCCGGGCATCCCCAGATGCTGCGGATGCGAGTCGGGGAAGGCGCCGAGCGCCATCAGGGTGGTGACCACCGGGACGCCGGTCAGCTCGGCGAGCCGGCGCAGCCCGTCGGTGGCGCCGGCCTTGAGCACACCGCCACCGACGTAGAGCACCGGCCGGCGGGCGGCGGCGATCAGGCGGGCCGCCTCCCGGATCTGCTTGCCGTGCGGGTTCAGGGTGGGCCGGTAGCCGGGCAGGTCCAGCGTGGGCGGCCAGACGAAGGTCGTCGGCGCCTGGAGCACGTCCTTGGGGATGTCGACCAGCACCGGGCCGGGCCGGCCGGTGCTGGCCAGGTGGAACGCCTCCGCCAGCACCTGCGGGATCTCCTCGGGGCTCTGCACGAGGAAGTTGTGCTTGGTGATCGGCAGGGTGATGCCCTGGATGTCCGCCTCCTGGAAGGCGTCGGTGCCGATCGACGGGCGGGCCACCTGGCCGGTGATCGCCACCATCGGCACCGAGTCCATGTACGCGTCGGCGATCGGCGTGACCAGGTTTGTCGCACCCGGGCCGGAGGTCGCGATGCAGACGCCGACCTTGCCGGTGGCCTGCGCGTACCCGGTCGCCGCGTGACCGGCGCCCTGCTCGTGGCGGACCAGGATGTGCCGGACGCTGGAGTCGTAGAGCGGGTCGTACGCCGGCAGGATCGCGCCGCCCGGGATACCGAAGACGACGTCGACGCCGAGCGCTTCCAGGGACCGCACCAGCGAACCGGCGCCGGAGACCTCGGTCGGGGCGGATGGCCGTACCGCCGGGGCGGCCGGAACGGCGGCGGCGCGTGCGGCGGGGTCGACGGTGCCGGCCGGCTCGGCCGCGCGGGCCCGCCGGGCGGTGTGGGCGAGTGTCTCGGGCGTGGGTCTCGTCATGGCGGTTCTGGCCTTCGGCTGGAATGGCTGGGGCTTGTTCAGCGATGCGGCGACGGGCGGGGCCCGTCGCGACAGGTTCCGACGGCAATAAAAACGGCCCTCGTGCAGATGCACGGGGCCAGCGCACTCTCGGTGAGGGAGAGTGCGCTCAGGTAAGTACTCGCGACCGGTACGACGACATGCGGCTAAGCCTGACGCATCTCACGCGATGAGTCAACTGATCTCACATGTTGGTCAACGGACGACGGCGCGTCGGCCGACGACGCGCCACCACCAGAGGGGATGACCTGCTCGGAACCGCCCGGAACCCGGCGCGGAGCGGGCAGCGGGCCGGGCCGGGCACCCGGCGAGGTGGCCGCCTCCAGCATCGCCTCCAGGTGCTCGGCCGGCACTCCCCAGCCGAAGAGCGCGCCCTGGCCGAACCGGCAGCCGGCGGCCACCACCGCGGCCAACTCGGTGGGCGTGGTCACACCCTCGGCGATGACCTCCAGCCCCAACTGGTGGCCCAGCCGCATCACGATGTCGACCATGGGCGCGAACGCCGGGCCCTCCCTGCCCACCGGGCGGACCGGCTCGTGCTCGGCCACCAGACTGTGGTCGATCTTGAGAATGTCGATCGGCAGCCGGCGCAGCTGCCCCAGCGAGGAGTAGCCGGCGCCGAAGTCGTCCAGGGCGATCCGCACACCGGTCAGCCGCAGCGCGGTCAGCCGCCGGATCAGCTCGTCCAGGTCGGTGGCGACCGCGTGTTCGGTGACCTCCAGCACAAGCCGCTGCGGCGGCACGTGGTGGGCGCGCAGCGCCTCGGCGACCTGGACCACGTACTCCGGGGCGTGCAGCTCACGGGGGGAGACATTCACCGAGACCCAGACGTCGTGCCCGTCGGCCAGCCACCGGGAGAGCTGGTAGCAGGCCTGGTGCAGCACCCAGGCGCCGAGTGTGCCGATCATGCCGCACTCCTCGGCGAGCGGGATGAACTCGTCCGGACGGACGTTGCCCAGCTCGGGGTGGCGCCAGCGGAGCAGCGCCTCGGCGCCGACCGGCCGCACCGACGGCAGCGACGCCACCGGCTGGAAGGCCAGCCGCAGCTCGTCGCGCTCGATGGCGCCACGCAGCTCGTGCTCCAGCGTCGTGCGCCGGCGCAGCAACTGGTCGTACGCGGCGTCGTAGCGCTCGATCCGGTTCTTTCCGCGCTGCTTGGCGTAGCGCAACGCCAGGTCGGCGTGGCGCAGCAGCAGGTCCACGTCCGGCTCGCCCGCCCACCCGGCCACCCCGATGCTCACCGACAGGAAGACCGGCCCCTCCTCCTGGTCGTACGGCCGGTTGAGCACCCCCAGCAGCCGCTCGGCGACCCGGTCCGCCTCGGCCGGCCGGGCCGGCATGAGCACGGCGAACTCGTCGCCGCCGAGCCGGGCCGCGACGTCGCCGGGGCGCAGGTTGCCGCGCAGTCGGCTGCCCACCTCGGCCAGGACGGTGTCGCCCACGTCGTGGCCGCGCATGTCGTTGACGTGCTTGAAGCCGTCCAGGTCGAGGCTGAGCAGGACGCACGGGGTGCCGGCCGCCGCGCTGTCGTGCAACGCGCGCAGCAGACCCCGCCGGTTGGCCAGCGACGTCAACGGGTCGGTGTGCGCCAGCTCACGAAAGTGCGCCTCCCGCTCGGCCAGCCGGCCGGCGTAGTCCCGGACGTCCTTGAGGGTGAGGTACTGCCGGGCCACCAGCGCGAAGCCCTCCACGGTGCCGGCCACGATGCCCGGCGCGGTGAACCGGCCGTCCTGCAGGAGGTGGTACATCGCCGACGCCGCCATCGCCACCATTGGGGCCACCGCGTACTCGCCGTCACGCCCGATCAGGTCCAACTCGATTTGCCCGAGCCGGTCGTCCCGGTACACCGCGAGCGCGACGGCCAGCAGACCGGCGGCGAGCACCACCGCACCGGTCAACGCCATGGTCGGCCCGGACTGGCAGAGCCCGGCGCTGAGGCCCAGCCCACCGCAGCTCACCGCGCTGATCCCGGCGGCGAGCACGGCCAGCCGCCAGCGCGGGGCGGCGGCCCGGAAGACCACGATCACGGCGAGCCCGGCACCGAGTGCGGCGCTCACCGTGGCCACCAGGATCGCCGGGCAGGCCATCGGGGTGGCGGCGCCCAGCAGCCGGGTCGGCTCGGAGAAGAGCACCCAGCCGACGAACCACAGCGCCGCCGCCATGGTCACGCCGTCCAGGGCGAGCCGGGCGGTGCCCGCCGCGGTGGCGGCCACCCCCGGCAGCCGGAGCAGACCGGCCGCGAAGGCCAGCCCGCTCAGCGCGGTGCCGATCGCCGCCGCGGTGGCCCAGCCGGTGCGCAGACCCTGCTCGTGTGCCCAGTGGTCGCTCGCGGAGAGCACGGCCACCACACCGGCCAACATGCTGAGCAGGGACGTCCCGGCGGCCACCGCGAGCAGCACGTGCGCTGGCCGACGCGGCCCCGTGCGCTGCCGGGCGACCACGGTCAGCAGCACGGTGGCAGTGACGGCGACCAGCCCGCTCAGCGCCGCGACCGCGACCATGCCCGGGGGGAGATGCACGTCTCAAGAGTGCCGGATGGCCGCGCGTCGTGGGGGACTGGATGTGCATCTGTTGGGACACGGCACATTCGCCGGACGGCCAGTGCGCCAACGGTGTCATGCTGGTACGCATGCCTGAGCTGCGGTCGAGGACCTCCACACACGGTCGGACGATGGCCGGCGCCCGGGCCCTCTGGCGGGCCACCGGGATGACCGACGACGATTTCGGCAAGCCGATCGTCGCCATCGCCAACAGTTTCACCCAGTTCGTGCCTGGTCACGTACACCTGAAGGACATGGGTGGCCTGGTCGCGGACGCGGTCGCCGAGGCCGGCGGGGTGGGGCGTGAGTTCAACACCATCGCGGTCGACGACGGCATCGCGATGGGCCACGGCGGCATGCTCTACTCGCTGCCCAGCCGGGAGTTGATCGCCGACGCGGTGGAGTACATGGTCAACGCGCACTGCGCCGACGCCCTGGTCTGCATCTCGAACTGCGACAAGATCACCCCGGGCATGCTGCTGGCCGCGTTGCGCCTCAACATCCCGACCGTCTTCGTCTCCGGCGGTCCGATGGAGGCCGGCAAGACGACGGCGATCGAGGGCGTCGTGCACAGCAAGATCGACCTGATCGACGCGATGATCGCCTCCTCCAACGAGGCGGTCACCGATGAGCAGCTCGGCGAGATCGAGCGCTCCGCCTGCCCCACCTGCGGCTCCTGTTCCGGCATGTTCACCGCCAACTCGATGAACTGCCTCACCGAGGCGATCGGCCTGGCGCTGCCCGGCAACGGCTCGACGCTTGCCACCCACGCCGCGCGCCGGTCGCTCTTCGTCGAGGCCGGCCGCACCATCGTGGAGATCTCCAAGCGGTGGTACGACGGTGACGACGACTCCGTCCTGCCCCGCATCGTCGCCTCCAAGGCCGCCTTCGAGAACGCGGTCGCCCTGGACGTGGCGATGGGCGGCTCCACCAACACGGTGCTGCACCTGCTCGCCGCCGCCCGCGAGGCGGAGATGGACTTCGGCGTCGCCGACATCGACGCCATCTCCCGACGGGTGCCGTGCCTGGCGAAGGTCGCACCGAACTCGCCCAAGTACCACATGGAGGACGTGCACCGGGCCGGCGGCATTCCGGCGATCCTCGGCGAGCTGGACCGGGCCGGGCAGCTCAACCGGGACGTGCACGCCGTGCACTCCCCCTCGCTGGCGCAGTGGCTGACCGACTGGGACGTCCGCAGCGGCTCGCCCACGCCGACGGCGGTCGAGCTGTTCCACGCCGCCCCCGGCGGGGTGCGCACCACCCAACCGTTCTCCACCACCAACCGCTGGTCGTCCCTGGACACCGACGCCGCCGAGGGCTGCATCCGCGACCTTGAGCACGCGTACTCCGCCGACGGCGGCCTGGCCATCCTGCGCGGCAACCTGGCCCCGGACGGCTGCGTGGTGAAGACCGCCGGCGTGCCGGATGACTGCCTGACCTTCCGCGGGCCGGCGAAGGTCTACGAGTCCCAGGACGACGCCGTGACCGCGATCCTCGCCAAGGAGATCGTCGCCGGTGACGTGGTGGTGATCCGGTACGAGGGCCCGAAGGGCGGCCCCGGCATGCAGGAGATGCTCTACCCGACCTCGTTCCTCAAGGGTCGGGGGCTGGGCCGGTCCTGCGCGCTGCTCACCGACGGCCGTTTCTCCGGCGGCACCTCCGGGCTCTCCATCGGGCACGCCTCCCCCGAGGCCGCCTCCGGTGGGCTGATCGCCCTGGTCCGCGAGGGCGACGAGATCGTCATCGACATCCCCGGCCGTTCCATCGAGCTCAACGTGCCGGCCGAGGAGATTGAGGCGCGACGGGTGGCCGAGGAGAAGCGCGACAAGCCGTACACCCCGACCAACCGGCAGCGGCCGGTGTCGGCGGCGCTGCGGGCGTACGCCTCGATGGCCACCTCGGCCAGCGACGGCGCGTACCGCCGCGTCCCGGAGTAACAAGCCCGAGGCCGCTAGATCACCACGAGATCGCCGATGTTGGGGTATCCGGTCGACGGGATACCGCGATATCGGCGATCTCGTGGTGATCAGCGCTGCCCGAGGAGCGGTCAGTTGACCGCTACGACGTGGTCGATCACCAGGTGGGCGGCGCCGGTGATGCCGACGTCCTGGCCGGTGGTGACCCGCTCGATGAGCAGGGTCTGAATGGCCAGCGGTAGGCACCGCTCGTAGAGGGTGGCCCGCATGCTGGCCATCAGCGGTTCACAGTCGGCCAGTCGGCCGCCGATGGCCACCACCTGCGGGTTGAAGAAGTTGACCACCACGGCCAGGATCTCGCCGATGGCCCGGCCGGCCTGCCGGGCGAGCGCGGTGGCGTGCAGGTCGCCGTCGTCGATCAGGCGGATCACGCCGGTCAGGTCGTCGACCGGCACGCCCTGCTCACGGAGCGCGGTGACCAGGGCCGCGCCGCTGGCTACCGCCTCCAGGCAGCCGGAATTGCCGCAACTGCACGCGGGCGCCGGGTCGGCGACCACCCGGCAGTGGCTGATGTCCCCGGCCGAGCCCTGTGCGCCCCGGTGCAGCTGTCCACTGGAGATCACTCCGGAGCCGATCCCGGTGCCGGCCTTGATGTAGACCGCGTGGTCCAGTTCGGAATGTGCCGTGCGGTGCGCGCCCAGCGCCATCAGGTTGGCGTCGTTGTCCACAATGATCGGCGCCTCGATCCGGTCGGCGCAGAACGCGGCGACGTCGAAGCCGTTCCAGCCGGGCATCCGGGACGGGCTGACGATCCGTCCGGTGGCGTGCTGCACCGGGCCGGGGATGCCGACGCCGACGCCGCGCAGCACGCCCGCCGACGGCGCGTCACCGGTAGCCGCTGACGTGCCACCGGCCACCAGCGCGGAGACCTCGGCCAGCAGCGCGCCGAGCACCTCCTCCGGGCCGTCCTCGATGCGTACCGGCAGGGTGCGGGCCCGCACCACCCGCCCGGAGAGATCCAGTGTGCCGACACGGGCGTGGTGCGCGCCGAGGTCGATCGCGCCGACCACGGCACCGCCGGTGGGTACGGCGAGCTGGCGCGGTCGCCGGCCGCCACGGGACCGCCCAGCGCCGGTCTCCTCCAGCAGCCCCTGGCTGATCAACGCCTCGACCCGTTGGGAAACCGTCGAGGGGGACAGCCCGGAGAGCCGGGACAGGTCGGCACGACTGACGGCCGCCCCGGTAGCGACCCAACGCAGCAAATCCCGGGGGCTGCTGCGGAGGGCTTCGCGTGGCGCCTCGTCAATCGTCACGTCAGCTTCTTAGCACCCCCAGTTAATTCAGGCAACCAGTTGACTTAGTTTGCGCGCTACCTTTAACTGTCGCTGTTGGTTCGATATGAAGCCGACTTAGTTCGGTGGTCGAAGAAAGTGGGGCCGGGTGGTGGCACCGGGGACGACGGGTGCGGACCGACCGATGGTGTCGGTACGCGGCCTGCACAAGTGGTTCGGTCCGCTGCACGTGCTCAAGGACATCGACCTCACGGTGGCAGCCGGCGAGGTGGTCGTCGTGGTGGGGCCGTCCGGCTCCGGCAAGTCGACCCTGTGCCGCTGCCTCAACCGGCTGGAGACGATCGGGCAGGGCGCCATCGAGATCGACGGTGAGCCGCTGCCGGCCGAAGGTCGCGCGCTGGCCCGACTGCGCGCCGACGTCGGCATGGTCTTCCAGTCCTTCAACCTCTTCGGGCACAAGACGGTGCTGGACAACGTCACCCTCGGCCCTACCCGGGTCCGCAGGATCGCCCGGCCCGAGGCGCGTCAGCAGGCCATGAACCTGCTGGAACGCGTCGGCATCGCCGACAAGGCGAACCACCACCCCGCCCAGCTCTCCGGCGGGCAGCAGCAGCGGGCCGCGATCGCCCGGGCACTGGCGATGCAGCCGAAGGTGCTGCTCTTCGACGAGCCGACCTCGGCCCTCGACCCGGAGATGGTCAACGAGGTGCTCGACGTGATGGTCTCCCTCGCCGCCGAGGGGATGACCATGATCGTGGTCACCCACGAGATGGGCTTCGCCCGCCGCGCCGCCGACCGGGTCGTCTTCATGGACGACGGTCGCATCGTCGAATCCGGCGCCCCCGACGAATTCTTCGCAGCTCCGCGCTCCGAGCGGGCCCGCGATTTCCTTTCCAAGATCCTCCAGCACTAGCCCCCAACGGGAGGGTGTCATGTCAATTTTCCAGAAGAGCCTCACCCGGCGGCGCTCGCTCGCCCTCACCGCAACGGCGGTGGCGGTGGCCCTCGTCGCCACCGGCTGCGGCGGTGACGGCGACAGCAGCGCGCCGAAGCTGCCCGGCGACTCCGGCCTGGGCGGCGACGGTGTGGTCGCCCAGTCGGTGTACGACGCAGCCCCCGTGGCCACCGACGCCGAGATCCCGGCCGGTTCCACCATGGATGCGATCCGCAAGCGCGGCTACCTGAACATCGGCGGATCTCTCGACGCGCCGCTGCTCGCCCAGCAGAACCCGGTGAGCGGCACCATCGAAGGCTTCGACGCCGACATGGCCAAGCTGCTGGCGAAGTACATCATCGGCAAGCCCGAGGTGAAGACGACGACCATCGGCACCCAGACCCGGGAGGCCATGCTCCAGGCCAAGTCGGTCGACGCGGTCTTCCAGACGTACACCATCACCCCGCAGCGGGCCACCCAGGTCGCCTTCGCCGGGCCGTACCTCACCTCCGGCCTGGCGGTCGGGGTCCGCAAGGACGACACCTCGATCAAGAGCGTCAAGGACCTCGCCGGCAAGACCGTCATCGTCGGGGCGAACACCCCCGCGGTCACCGCGCTGCCGTCGGCCGCCCCCGGCTCGAAGCAGATCGCCTTCGGCACCGACCCGCAGGCGTTGCAGGCCCTGCTCCAGAAGCGCGGCGACGCGTACGTGCAGGACTTCACGCTGCTCGCCTCGGGCGCCCAGGCGAACCCGGGGATGAAGGTGGTCGGCGAGCCGTTCACCACGGAGGCGTACGGCATCGGCCTCAACCGGGAGGACGCGCAGTTCAAGGAGTTCGTCAACAACTGGCTGAAGAAGATCCAGGCCGACGGCACGTGGGCCAAGGTCTGGGAGGGCACCCTCGGTTCAGTCGTGGAGGGTGGGGCCCCCACCCCGCCTGCCCTCGGTTCCGCCGACGGCTCCTGAGCATCCTCTCGTACCGATGGACGCCCTCACCGCCCACCTGAGCGAGCTCGGCCACGGCCTGGTCACGACGGTCGAACTGACCGTCGTGACCACCATCGGCGCGATGCTGCTGGGCATCCTCGTAGCGACCCTGCGGATCGCTCCCGTCCCACTGCTGCGCGCCATCGGCACGGCGTACGTCGAGGTGTTCCAGAACCTGCCGCTGCTGGCTCTCCTGGTGCTCTTCGTCTTCGCGCTGCCGGCCATCGGAATCACGTTCCCGCTGTTCACCTCGGCCGCGATCGTCATCGCCGTGTACGAGGGGGCGTACCTGGCGGAGGCGATCCGGGCCGGGATCAACACGGTCGGCGTCGGCCAGGCTGAGGCCGCGCGGGCCATCGGGCTCACCTTCGGTCAGTCCCTGCGGCACGTGATCCTGCCGCAGGGACTGCGGGCGGTGATCCAGCCGATCGGCAACATCTGCATCGCGCTGCTGATGAACACCTCACTGGCCGCCGTCGTCGGAATCGTCGAGCTGACCCAGGCGGCCAACACTGTAAACCTCGTCGAGGCTCAGCCGATCGCCGTCTTCACCGGCGCGGGTCTCGCCTACATGCTGCTGGCGTTGATCATCGGTCAGGTCACCGGCTTGCTCGAACGAAGGCTGGCGATCGTCCGATGAACCAGGCCCAACAGATTCTCTTCGACGAGCCCGGCCCCCGTGCCCGGCGACGGATCCGGATCGCCACGGTGCTGGGCGCCGTCGTCCTGGCCGGGGCGATCGTCGCGGCCGTGTACCAGTTCGCCAGCCACGGCGAGCTGGCCGCCGAGCGGTGGGAGCCGTTCACCACCTGGCCGATCTGGCGGTACCTGCTCAACGGGCTGTGGGCCACCGTGCGCGCGGCCGCCGCGACGGCCGTGCTCAGCGCCGCGCTCGGGTTGCTGCTGGCGCTCGGCCGGCTGTCGGTGCATCGACCGCTGCGCTGGCTGTCCGGCGCGTACGTGGAGATCTTCCGAACCGTCCCCACCCTGCTGCTGATCTACGTGACGCTGTTCGCCCTGCCGCAGTACGGCATGAACTTCCCGCTGTTCTGGAAGCTCGTGGTGCCGCTGGTGGTCTCCAACTCGGCGGCGTTCGCCGAGATCTTCCGCGCCGGCATCCTGGCCCTGGACCGTGGGCAGACCGAGGCCGGCCTCGCCGTCGGGCTGCGTCGTGGGCAGGTGATGGCGCTGGTGGTGCTGCCCCAGGCGCTGGTCCAGCTCGCCCCGTCCCTGGTCAGCCAGCTGGTCGGGCTGCTCAAGGACACCTCGCTCGGCTTCGTGGTCAGCTACACCGAGTTGCTCTACAGCGGTCAGGTGCTCTCCTCCTACACCCACCTGCTGATCCAGACGTTCATGGTGGTGGCGCTGATCTACCTGGTGGTCAACGCCTCGCTGTCGAAGTTCGCCCGCGTGCTCCAGGCCCGCAACGGCCGCTTCGGCGGCCGGCGTGGACGACGGAGCGCGGACCTGCCCCCGCCGCTCATCGAAGGGAACAGCCCCCGGTGACCACCTTCCGCTACGCCGAACTGGCCCGGGTCGTCCGGAACGGCTTCGTCGAGAGCAGGCACTACGGCAGCGCCGTGGTGCTCGCCCCGAACGGCGAGATCGTCCTCGCCGCCGGCGTGCCCGACGAGCCGGTGCTCCCCCGCTCCACCCTGAAGCCGGTGCAGGCGTTGGCCTGTCGGGTCGCGGCCACCGGGCTGGACGGCGTCGACCCGCTGACCGGCCCGGCGCTGGCCCTGGCCGCCGGCAGCCACACCGGCGACGACCGGCACGTCGAGGTGGTCCGGGTGATGCTCGCCGGCGCCGGCCTGACCGAGGACGCGCTCGGCTGCCCGGCGGACTGGCCGGAGGACGAGCAGACCCGGGACCGGCTGATCCGCGCCGGTGGGCAGCGCGAACGGATCCGGATGAACTGCTCCGGCAAGCACGCCGCGATGCTTGTCGCCTGCGTCGCCCGGTCCTGGAGCACGCACGACTATCTCGACCCGAATCACCCGTTGCAGCGGGAGACCGCCGCGACGGTCGCCCGGCTGGCCGGCACGCCGATCGCGCACCACGCGGTCGACGGCTGCGGCGCGCCGCTGTTCGGTCTGCCGCTGACCGGCCTGGCCCGCACGTTCCAGGCGTTGGTCGCCGCGCCGGCCGGGAGCGACGAGGCGCTGGTGGCGCAGGCCATGCGCCAACACCCGGAGTACGTGGGCGGTTGGCACGGGCACCCGAACACCGACCTGATGCGGGCACTGCCCGGTGTGCTCGCCAAGGGCGGGGCCGAGGGCGTGCTCGCGGTGGCGGCCCCGGACGGTCACGCCGTGGCGGTGAAGGTCATCGACGGCTCACCCCGAGCCACCACCGCCATCGCGCTCGCCGCGCTCGACACCGTGGGCGTACCGGTGGGCGGAGCCGACGCACTGCGCCGGGTGCCGGTGCTCGGTGGCGGCGAACCCGTCGGCGCGGTCACCGCCGTCATCGAATAAACGCGTCTCGCACCCGAATCGGCCCCGTCCCGCACCGAAAAGGAACAGTCATGAGCACATTCGAGATCTGCATCGACAGCGTCGAGGGAGCGGTCGCCGCCGAGGAGGCCGGCGCCGCCCGGGTGGAGCTGTGCTCCGCGCTCTTCGATGGCGGGCTGACCCCCAGCCTGGGCACCATCGAGACGACTCTGCGCGCCGTCACCCGGATCCGGGTGCACGTGATCGTCCGGCCACGGGCCGGCGACTTCATCTACTCGCCGTTGGAGATCGAGGCGATGGAGCGGGACGTACGGGCGGCGGTCGAGGCTGGCGCGCACGGCATCGTGATCGGCGCGCTGACCGCCGACGGTGACGTGGACGTGCCGACCACCCGCCGGTTGATCGCCGCCGCCGGCGACGCCAGCATCACCTTCCACCGGGCGTTCGACATGACCCGCGACCCGATCGCGGCGCTGGAGCAGCTGATCGAGTTGGGCGTGCACCGGGTGCTCACCTCGGGCCAGGAGGTCAGCGTGCTGGAGGGTGCTCCGCTCATCGCCGACCTGGTCCGCCGGGCCGCCGGGCGGATCATCGTGATGCCGGGTGGTGGCATCACGCCGCGCAACATCACCCGGATCATCGAGGCGACCGGTGCCGACGAGTTCCACTTCGCCGCCCTGGTCAGCTCGGACAGCCCGGCCGTGCACCGCAACCCCGCCCCGCTGATGGGCGGCTCCCTGCACCGGCCCGAGTACGAGCGGTCCGGCACGTCCGGGTCGCTGGTCGGCCAGGTGCTCGCCGCCGCCCGCGCCTGAGTAGCAACACGTTCGACGAGCGGCGGGTCTCCTTCGGACCCGCCGCTCGTCGCGTCAGCGGACAGGGCCGGCCCCAGCCCGTCACATCCCGTCGGCCGGGTCGGCTGTCGCAGTGAGCGCGGCACCCCGGGCGTAGCGGATCGCGGCCGGGGTGTCGGGGAAGACCAGCCCCTCGCGACGTAGGTCGTCAGCCACTCCGAGAGTCGCGAGGACCTGGTCATGGGCGGGCGTGATGCCGGAGAGCAGGACGACGATCCCGCGTCCGCGTAGTCGTCCGATCGCGTCGCCGAGGACGTGTGCACCGGTGGCGTCCATCGTGGTCACCCGGGACATCCGCAGGATGACGACACGGACGTCGGCGATCTCGGAGAGCTGGAGCAGGAACGTGTGCGCCCCAGCGAAGAAGAGCGGCCCGTCCAGCCGGTACGCGACGATGTGCTCGGTGAGCAGCGCGTACTCCTCGGCGCTGTGTTCACCGGGATCGAGGGTCACCTGTTCCAGTCGGGCGCTGCGGGCCACCGCGCGCAGGGCGAGCACCACGGCGACGCCGACACCTACCGCGACGGCTGTCACCAGGTCCCAGATCACTGTGACGGCGAAGGTGAGCACCAGCACGACGGCGTCGCCCCGGGTCGCCCGGGCCAACGCCCACAACGAGCCGGCCTCCACCATGCGTACCGTGGTGGCCAGCAGCACCCCCGCCAGGGCGGCGAGCGGGATCCGGCCGACAAGCGGCGCGGCGGCCAGCACGATCGCACCGAGGGCTATCGCGTGGGTGAGGGCGGCCAGCTTCGAGGCCGCCCCGGCGCGGACGTTCACCGCCGTACGGGCGATGGCGGCGGTCGCCGGGATACCCCCGAAGATCGGGGCGGCGAGGTTCGCCAGGCCCTGACCGAACAGTTCCCGGTCCGGGTCGTGCCGTTCACCGACTGTCATGCCGTCGGCGACGGTGGCGGAGAGCAGGCTCTCCAGGGCGGCGAGCGCGGCGACCGCGAGCGCGCTGGGCAGCAGCACGCCGAGAGCACCAATGTCGAAGAAGCCGAGCGAGGGCGCGGGGAGGCCCTGCGGCAGCGCGCCGATGCGGATCAGGTCGACCGGCACGACCTCGGCGAGAACTGTGGCGGCGCCCACGCCGAGCAGCGAGAACGGCAGGCCGGGGCGCCACCGGGCGCCCAGCAGCATCAGCGCCGCGACGCCGAGGGCCACCGCGAGCGCCGCCGGCTGCGGGTGCGCGGCGAACCGGGCGACAGCACTCGCGGCGACCGCCCAGACCTTCTCGCCGTGCACGTCTGTGACGCCGAGCGCGGCCGGCACCTGTTGCAGGGCGATGACCACGGCGATGCCGGCGGTGAAGCCCTCCAGCACCGGGGTCGGTAGGTAGCGGACGTACCGGCCCAGGCGGGCCACGGCGAGCGCGATCAGCACCAGGCCGGCCATCGCACCGACCATGAGGACGCCCTTGGCGCCGAACTGCTGCACCACGGGCACCAGGACCACTGTCATCGCCCCGGTCGGCCCGGAGACCTGGAGGTTGGAGCCGCCGAACACGGCGGCCACCGCGCCGGCGACCACGGCGGTGATCAGCCCGGCCTCGGCCCCCAGCCCGGAGGTGACGCCGAACGCCAGGGCCAGCGGCAGTGCCACCACCGCCACGGTGAGCCCGGCCAGCACGTCCCGACGCGGCGAGCGATGGACAGCCGCCCAGTCGGCCCGCCCCGGCAACAGACCGAGAAGCCGTTCGCGGACGACGGTGATCGCGCCGCTCACCTGTCCCCGCCGGTGGCGCGCAACTCGTCGAGGAGGCCGTCGCGGTCGGTGAGGACCGCGCCGAGGATTCGCCGCCCGGCGGCCAGCAGGTCTGCCACGTCCGGGGTGCTGAGGGCGTACATGACGAGAGGGCCGTCGCGGTATGAGGTGACCATTCCCGCGCGGCGCAGCACGGCGAGCTGCTGGGAGAGGTTGGAGGCCTCGACCTCGATCACGGCGAGCAGGTCGCGAACCGGCTTGGGGCCGTCCTGGAGCAGTTCGAGGACCCGGATACGCACCGGGTGCCCGAGGGTGCGGAAGAGTTCCGCCTTCGCCTGGTACAGCGGGACCGACATGACCATCCTCCCGATCGATACGAAGACTTTAGCACTTGAAGAAGTCTTCAATCGGTGGATCGCGATGGCGCGGCGTTCCGCCCAGGTTGCCCGGGTTGCCCAGGACGGGCCCCTCCTGGACCGGAGAGGTCGAGGAAGGGCCCGTCCGGTCAGATGTCGTTGACGCAGCGAAGCACCGGACGGCTGGTCAGCGCCGCCGGGTCCAACGCGGTGTCGGCACGCACGGTGAAGGCGACCGACTCACCCGGCAGCAGGGTGACCAGGGCGTTGTCCACCTCGGCCGAGGCGTCCAACCGGTCCGCGAAGATGCTCAGATCGCGCAGCACCGTCCGCGCGGTGACCAGGACCCGCTGGCCGCCATCGGCCGGCTCGACCGTCGCGTCCCACTGCGCCGCCGGCCACTCGACGTCGCGGTCCTCGGCGAAGAACCACAGCGCCCGCTCCGCGGTGTCGCCGGCTTCCGCGACCAACAGCTCACGCCGGCCCTCGTTCGGCCGTGCCAGTTCCGCCGGCAGCGCCAGCACCACCGAGGAGTACGCCGGGACGTCGAGGTTGACCGACGTCTTCGCCCTCGGCTCCCCGGTGAGGGTGAGTCGGGTGATGGTGGCCGGCCCGGCCCATGCCTGCGCGGTCTCGTTCACCGCGACCAGCGCCAGCCCGCCGTCGCGCGGCTGCACGGTGAGCAGCCGGTCGGCGTACGCGCGGCGCAGCGCGTACCACAGGGGTTTGCGCCGGCCGTCGCCGTCGACGGCCGACCAGGAGGTGACCGGCCAGCAGTCGTTGAGCTGCCAGACGATGGTGCCCATGCACACCGGCCGGTACGAGCGGAAGTGCTCGACGCCGAGTTGGATGGCGCGGGCCTGGTTGAGCTGCGTCAGGTAGTGCCAGTCGTCGAAGTCGGCTGGGGCGGGCAGATGGGCGTCCAGGCCGCGCTGGAGCTTGCCGTCCCCGCCGGCCGCCTTCTGGTGGTGGGCCATGCCCGGCGAGTCGTGAGCGAGGGGCTCGTCGGAGATGGACCGGCGCAGCGTGGCGTACGCCGGTGGGGCCTGGTAGCCGAACTCGGCGACGAAGCGCGGCACGTACTCCCGGTATTTGGTGTAGTCGTCGGTGTTCCACACGTCCCAGATGTGGGTGGTGCCGTGCGCCGGGTCGTTGGGGTGGATCTCCTCACGGCCCGACCAGGGGCTGCCCGGCCAGTACGGACGGGTCGGGTCGAGCGCGCCGACGATGCGGGGCAGCACGTCCAGGTAGTAGCCGCGCCCCCACGTGCGCCCGTCGAGGGCCTGCTGCCAGTCCCAGTCGTGCCAGCCCCAGATGTTCTCGTTGTTGCCGGTCCAGAGCACCAGCGACGGGTACGGCGCCAGCCGGGTCACCTGCTCGGCGGCCTCGGCGGCCACCTCGCTGCCGAACGGCTCCTCCTCCGGGTACGCGGCGCAGGCGAACAGGAAGTCCTGCTGGACGAGCAGGCCGCGCTCGTCGGCGAGGTCGTAGAAGTCGGCCGACTCGTACCGGCCGCCGCCCCAGACCCGCAGCAGGTTGATGTTGGCCGCGGTGGCCTGGTCGAACCGCTGCGCCAGCCGGTCCCGGGTGATCCGGGTGGGGAACACGTCGTCGGGGATCCAGTTGACCCCGCGTACGAAGACCGGGACGTCGTTGACCGACAACGCGAACGGGGTGCCGTGCTCGTCGGGTGTGGTGTCCAGTCGCACCGAGCGGAAGCCGATCCGGTGGGACCAGGTGTCCAGGGTGTCGCCGTCCGGCGCGTGCAGGGTCACCTCCAGCGGGTGGCGCGTCTGCTCGCCGTACCCCCGGGGCCACCACAGTGCGGGCTCGCGGACGGCGAGGGTCAGCACGGCCGTGCGCTGCCCGACCGGGACGACGACCTCGGCGTGGGCGTCGGCGACGGTGGCGCGGACGGTCAGCGGGACATCCGCGGCCCGCTCGACCTCGACGTGCAGCTCGACCCGCCCGTCCCGACCGTCCAGTGTGACAAGCGGGCGGACGGTGGCCAGCCGGGCGGTGGACCAGGCGTGCAGGCCGATGTCCTGCCAGATGCCGGCGGTGACCAGGGTCGGCCCCCAGTCCCAGCCGAAGTTGCAGGCCATCTTGCGGATGAAGTGGAACGGCTCCGGATAGGCGTTGGGCCGGTCACCGAGTCGCTCCTGCTGCCCCTCGGCGTAGCGGTACGCGGAGTCGAACGCCACGACCAGGTCGTTGTCACCGTCGCGCAGCAGCGAGCCGACGTCGAAGCGGTAGCCGCGGTGCATGTTCTCGGTGCGGCCGACCTCGACGCCGTTGAGGGTGAGGGTGGCGACGGTGTCCAGGCCGGCGCAGACCAGGTCGACGCGCTCGTCGTCGCCCGGCTGGTGGACGAACGTGGTCTGGTAGACCCAGTCGGTGCGGCCGATCCAGGCCAGCGCCAGTTCGTTGTCGTCGAGGTACGGGTCGGGGATCAGGCCGGCGTCGAGCAGGTCGGTGTGGACGCAACCGGGCACGGTCGCCGACACCACCCGGCCGACGATCTCGGTCGGCACCTGCGCTCCGGGTGCCGCTCGCAGGGTCCAGCCGTCGTGGAGTGCCTGTCGGCTCAAGACTTCACCGCACCTTCCATGATTCCGCGGACGATCTGACGTCCACCGATGAACAGCATGATCAGCAAGGGGATGGTAGCCACGAACGCACCCGCGAGGACCCGGCGGTAGATGACGTAGTTGCCGCTGGCCAGGTCGGAGATGGCCACCATCGAGGTCGGATAGTCGGTGCCGCCCAGGGTGATCAGCGGCCACTGGAAGTCGTTCCAGGTCGCCACGAAGGTGAGCAGGCCGAGCACCGCGAGGGCCGGCCGGATCGCCGGCAGGACGATGGACCGGTAGACGCGCATGGTGGTCGCGCCGTCCATCCGGGCCGACTCGACCAGCTCGTCGGGCACGGTGTTGAGGATGAACTGCCGCATGTAGAAGACCCCGAACGCGGTGACCAGGCCGGGCACGATGACCGCCAGCAGGGTGCCGTTCCAGCCGAGCTTGCCCATCACGATGTAGAGCGCCACCACGCCGAGCTGGTTGGGCACGGTGAGGGTGAGCACCACGAACAGCATCAGCCAGCGGCTGCCGGCGAAGCGCAGCTTGGCGAAGGCGAACCCGGCCAGCGAGCAGAAGAACAGCATCGAGGCTGTCACCACGGTCGAGACGATGACGCTGTTGACCAGCGAGGCGGCGAAGTAGACGTCCTGGAGGGAGAAGACCTCGTCCAGGTTGACCAGGAACCGGTCGCCGGGGATCACGGCCGGCGGGATCCGGGCCAGGGCCTCGTCGTTGCTGGTGGCGATGACGAACATCCAGTACAGCGGGAACGCCGCGAAGAGCATGGTGGTGGCCAGCAGCAGGTACGTCCCGATGCCGGCCGGGGTGTCCTGCGGCGCGCGGCCCATCAGGGCGGCCCGTCGGCGGGTCCTGGTGGCCGGCGGTGCGGTGTCGACGGCGCTCACCTGGATCGCCCTCCGGAGAGTCGGTTGGTCAGCAGGGTGTTGATCCCGGCCACGACCAGGATGATCAGGAAGAGTGCCCAGCTCATCGCGGCGGCGTACCCGAGGTTGAGGTCCTTCCAGCCGACCTTGTAGATCAGCTGCGCGATGGTCTGCCACTCGCCGTTGGGTCCGCCAGTGGCGGCCTGGGCGTTGAGGTCGAAGAGCATCGGCTCGATGAAGAGCTGGAACCCGCCGATGGTGGAGAGGATGACGGTGAACACGATCACCGGCTGGATCATCGGCACAGTGATCCGCCAGAGCTGACGCCACGGGCCGGCGCCGTCGACCGCGGCGGCCTCGTAGACGTCGCGCGGGATGGACTGCATGGCGGCCAGGTAGAGCAGCGCGTTGTAGCCGATCCACTTCCAGTTGACCATCGTGGCGATGGCAATCCAGGAATGCAGCTTGTCGGCCCGCCAGTTGATCGGCTCGGCACCGCCGATGCCGAACAGGCCGAGCACCCAGTTGGCCATCCCGAAGTCGCGGGAGAAGAAGACGCTGAACACCATCGTCGACGCGACGATCGGGGTGACGTACGGCAGCAGCACGCCGACCCGCCACCAGGTCTGCGCCCGCAGCCGGCGGTTGAGCAACGACGCCACGATCAGCGCGAGCAGGAGCTGTGGCACCGAGGAGAGCAGGAAGATGCCGAAGGTGTTGTAGAGCGCGTTCCAGAAGTCCTCGTCGCCGAAGAGTTGGCGGAAGTTGGCCAGCCCGGCCCAGCCGGTCAGCGTCGGGTCGTCCAGCCGGTAGTTGCGCAGCGCGACGATGCCGTTGAAGACCAGCGGGAACAGGCCGAACACCAGGAAGATCAGGAAGAAGGGCGCGATCAGCACGTACGGCATGTAGCGCATGTCGAACCGGTACAGCCGGTCGCGCCAACTGGGCCGGCGGTGGTCCGGGTCGGTGCCGTGGCCGTGCCGCCCGTCGGCGGCTCGGCGGCCCGGCGACGCGGGCGCGGCGCGGGTGGTGGACATCGGGACACTCCAGGGCCGAAGAGACGGGGGTACGCGCGGGTGGCGCGGGGGCGGCCCGGTGCCCGGACCACCCCCGCGCCGACGGGCTCAGGAGGTGCTGGCCTTCTCGGCCTCCTTGACCGCCTCGGCCCAGGCGGCCTCGGGCTTGAGGGTCTTGTTCTGCACCCGGATCAGCACGTTCTCCACGGCCACCCGGGTCGGGCCGTTCTTCTTGCCCAGGTACTGCGGGGTCAGGCCCTGCGCCATCTTGGGGAAGATCTGCCCGACGGGTGCGTTGGTGAAGAACGGGTTCTTGAAGTCGGCGATGGCCGGGTCGCTGTAGAGGGCCGGCTGCGAGGGCAGGTTGCCGACCTTCTTGAAGATCTCGATCTGCTGCTCCGGCTGGACCAGCCACTCGACCAGCTTGTACGCCTCGTCGACGTTCTTGCCCTGCTTGGGGATCGTCAGGAACGAGCCACCCCAGTTGCCGCCGCCACCGGGGACCGCGGCGATGTCCCACTTGCCCTCGGTGCCGGGGGCGGTGTCCTTGATGTGCCCGAGCATCCAGGCAGGGCAGGCGAGCACCGCGAAGGAGCCGCTGGTGAAGCCCTTGTCCCAGTCGGCCTGGAAGCTGGCCAGGTTGGCGGAGAGCCCGGCCTGGATCGCCCTGATGGTGTAGTCGAAGGCGATCTTCGGACCTTGCTCCATCTGGAGCTGGTCCTGTTCGTTGTAGAAGCCGACCGGCTGCTGGCCGAGGATCGGGTTGAACAGGTTGCTGCCGGCGTCGATGAACTTCTTGTTGCTCTTGGCGGTGTAGTCCTGGCCGACCTCGATGAACCTGTCCCAGGTGGGCCAGAGGGCGGAGACCTGGTCGCGCTCGGTGGGCAGCCCGGCGGCCTTGAATAGGTCGGTGCGGTAGCACATCGCCAGGCCACCGGTGTCGGTGCCGAGACCGATCTGGGTCTTGCCGTCGGCGGAGAGCGACTGCTTCCACTTCCACGGCAGGTACTTGCTCTCGTACCCCCCGGCGCCCTTGTCGAGCAGGTTGACGAACTTGTCCGACTGGCTGCGGAACTGCACCATGAAGCCCTCGTCGACGGCGGCGATGTCCGCCGCGCCGGAGCCGGCGACCAGCTTCTTCTGCAGGTCCTCGTGCTGGGCGTTGTACTCCCCGGAGTTCAGCTGGATCTTGACGTTGGGGTTGGCCGCCTCGTACTTCGTCTTGAGATCCTGGAGGCCGAAGTCGCCCCAAAAGTTGATCTTCAAGGTGACCTGCCCGCCCGCCGCATCGGAGTCCTGCCCGCTCTTGCCGCTGCACGCGGCGATCAGGGCGAGGCCGACGACGCCTGCGGCGACCGCGCGGGCCCACCGGGTCCCGGACCGTTCCATGTCATCCTCCGTACGCGCGCTCCCGAACATCGAGAGACGTTGACTGAACCGGATAAGTTACGCCACCGTACGGTCCGGTTCCAGGAGTGTCAACGGCCGGTTAACGCCCGGCCCGATCGATCCATGAAATGACATCACCCAGCGTGGAAATGCGTGGTGAGGGCCCTTTCGTGGCAGCTTCACGCAGCAGCGCCCACCCCACCTCCGAGACTTCCCGATGTGCTGAACCGGGCAAGTTCAGCGCTTCGCCGACCGTGCACGTCCGGCCGCGACCGGTTGCGCTACGTTGGGGCCGCCGACACGCCACCCACGGGCTGGCCCGGTCATGGCAAGGTCAGCAACCCCGGCGACCCCCGGGGCGAGAGTGGAGGAGCACGCCGGTGAAGCGGCCGACCATCGCCGACGTCGCCCGACGCGCCGGGGTGTCCAAGGGCGCCGTGTCGTACGCGCTGAACGGGCAGCCCGGCGTCTCCGAGGCCACCCGGCAGCGCATCCTCGCCATCGCCACCGAGATCGGGTTCAGCCCGAGCAGCGCCGCCCGGGCGCTCTCCGCCGCCACCGCCGAGGCCGTCGGCCTGGCCCTCTGCCGGCCGGCCCGGATCCTGGGCATCGAGCCGTTCTTCATGGAGCTGATCAGCGGCGTCGAGGCGGAGCTGTCCGCCCGCTCGTACGCCCTGACCCTCCAGGTGGTGGCCGACCACGACGCCGAGATCGCGGTCTATCGGCGCTGGTGGGGTGAGCGCCGGGTCGACGGTGTGCTCGTCTGCGACCTGCGCACCGACGACCGACGCATCCCCGCGCTGGAACAACTCCAGCTGCCGGCGGTGGTGATCGGCGGGCCGGGCGGCACGGGCGAGCTGGCCAGCCTCTGGTCCGACGACGCGGCAGCGCTGACCGAGACGGTGGAATACCTGGTCGCCCTCGGGCACCGGCGGATCGCCCGGGTCGGCGGTCTGCCCGACCTGCGCCACACCGAGATCCGCACCGACGCCTTCACGGCGGTGTGCCAGCGGCTAGGCCTGGTCGACGCGGTCACCGTCTGGTCCGACTACACCGGCGAGGAGGGTGGCCGGGCCACCCGTCGGCTGCTCAGCTCCGGGCAGCGACCCACCGCCGTCATCTACGACAACGACGTGATGGCGATCGCCGGGCTCTCCGTCGCCCAGGAGATGGGGCTCACCGTGCCGGCCGACCTGTCCATCGTGGCCTGGGACGACTCACCGCTGTGCCGGCTCGTGCACCCGCCCCTGACGGCCCTCGGCCGCGACATCCCGGCGTACGGCGCGCACGCCGCCCGCCAACTGCTCGCCGTCATCGCCGGGCAGCCCGCGACCCGCGTTCAGGACGAGACGCCGCACCTCACCCCGCGCGGCAGCACCGCTCCGCCGCGGGTGAGGTGAACCGGTTCAGCGCTCGGGCTCAACGGGACGCCGAGGGGAACTCCTCGAAGTACGCCTCGACCCGCTCGGCGGTGGCCGGACGGGCCAACGCGAAACCCTGCCCGTAGTGGCAGCCGGCGCGATGCGCCCCCTCCACCTGGGCCGGTAGCTCCAACTCCTCGGCGACGATCTCCACGCCCAGCCGCTCGCCCACGCTGACCACCACGTCGATCAGCGGCGGCTGCCCGGTCGGCCGGGAACCCACCAGCTCCGGGCCGATCTTCAGCAGGTCGATCGGCAGCCGGCGCAGGTGGGCCAGCGAGGCGTGCTCCGCCCGGAAGTCGTCCAACGCGGTGCGGACGCCCAGGGACCGCAACCCGGCCAGCCGGGCCACCACTGTCGACAGGTCCCCGCCGATCCTCGGCTCCGCCACCTCCACCACCAGCCGCTCCGGCGCCACCCCGTACGCGGCAAGCACCGCCGCGACCCGCTGCACGAAGTCGGGAGTGGTCAACTCCCGGGTGGTGACGTTGACGGCCATCCACAGCTCCCGGGTGCCCGCCGACCAGTCGGCCAATTGCCGGCAGGCCCGGTCCAACACCCACCACTCCAGCTCCCCCACCAGGTCCAGATCCTCGGCCACCGGCAGCAGCTCGCCCGGAAGCACCGTGCCGAGCACCGGGCTTCGCCAGCGCAGCAACGCTTCGGCGCCCACCGGCTGCCGGTCGGCCAGGTCGAGCACCGGCTGGTAGACCAGATCCAGCTCGCCACGCGCGACCGCACCCGGCAACTCGCGTTCCAGGTCGAGCCGGCGCACCAACTGCTCCTCCAGGAACGCGTCATACCACTCGACCCGGTCCCGGCCCAGCTGCACCGCACGCCGCCGGGCCAGCTCGGCCTGCCGGAGCACGTCCGCCGGCCCCGCACCAGCCACCTCGGCCAGCCCGATGCTCGTCTGGACCCGCAGCACCGACCCGGCCAACCGGTAGGGCGGGGCGAGCGCGGTCAGCAGCCGGGTGCCCAGCGCGTACGCCAGCACCGGACCGGCAGCGGTGACCACGGCGAAGCCGGTGCCCGTGCAGCCGGTGACCAGGTCGCCGGGCGCGACGACCGCGCGGGCGCGCAGGGCCGCCTCGGCCAGGACGTCCTCCCGGGCCACCGGACCGAGCCCGTCGGCGCCGTGCAAATCCACCAGCAGCAGCGCGCCGGCCGGCGCCGGCACGTCGCCGATCGCGACCAGCGCGTCCAGCAGAGCCGCCCGGTCTCCCGGACCGCCGACGCCCGCAACGGACCCGGAGCCGAGCGGCGACCAGGCGACGCCATCGTCGGGCCAGGCCGTGCCGCCGGTCGAGGTGCCGGCGCCGCCGTCGGACAGCCAGGCCCCGCCGCCACCGGTCGACGTGCCGGCGTCGTTGTCGGACAGCCAGGCCCCGCCGCTGCCGGTAGAGGTGGCCGGGACGCGCTCGGACGGCTCGTCCGGTGCTCCCGGCCAGAAGGGTCGCACAGCGCGGCGGTGCCGGACGGCGCGGCGCGTACGGCGGCGGTGCGCGGCACGCCGTTCGCCGGTGGCCGCGTCGCCGCCCCGCAGCAGCTCTCGCAGCACGAGCGGCGGCACGGCCGCCAGGGCCAGCAGCACGCTCGTCCGATCCGGTGTCCGGCCGGCAGCCGCGTGCAGGCCCGCCGCCAGCAGCAACACCGCCGCCGGAAGCACCACCCGGGGCCAGGTCGGCGCGGCGGGCCCGGCCGTCGGCGCCGCGCCGCCCGTCGCCACCGCGGCGTCCGCGCCGAGCGCGGTCAGCAGCATCCCGAGCACCAGCGGCGGCACCGCCAGCAGCGCCGCCCGACCTGCGGGCGCGGGCGGCAGGGTGGTCAGCAGCGCCAGCCCGAGCAGGGTGAGCAGGACGCCACCTCGACAGATGGCGGCACCCGAGCGCCGGCCCGGGCCGGTAAACACGCTGAGCGCGGCCATGCCCAGCCCACCGAGCGCCAGAGCGGCGACCAGCCGGGCCGGCCCCGACAGGGTGTCGCTGGGAAACAGCAGCCAGCCGGCGAGGGCCAACCCCACCGCCGGACCGGCCGCCGCCACGAGCCCCCGCAGCCGGACGGGGGACCACGGTGGTGTCCCGCCCGGCAACCGGAGCAGCCCGGCCACCGACAGGACAGCCACGATCAGTGACCCGACCAGCGCGGCGACGCGGTGCCCGGTGTCGATCAGCGGCAGCGTGGCGGCGGTGAGGCCGGACGCCACCACCGCCGCGTCGAGCAGCACGCCCAGCGCCAGCGGGGACGGCTCGGTGGGCGACGGGCCAGCGCGGGACGCGTCGACCGGGCGGCGGCTGGCCAGACGGGACAGTCGCACCCCGGCGAGCGTGGCACCCGCGCCGCCGGCCAGCGCGATCACCACCGAGGTCGGCACCAGGTCGACGGTGCCGGCGAGGACGAGCAGCGCGACAGCCGTGAGCACGGCGGCCTCCGGTGCCGCCCGGCGGGGGACGAGGACACGGAACGGGTACGCGAGGGGCACGGCGGTCGCCTTCGTGAGGGGGCACGGGGCGGTGCGGCGGTGCGGGACGGCGGACGTTGCGGGTCCGCTGCCCAACAGTCGAGAACGATCGGCGACCAGATTGGTTACGCGTCGGCCACCGGCGCGAGCCAGTGACCCGTGTCACTGTACGGGGTGCCGGGCCGGCGCGGCACCGCCCGCCGCGAGCCGGATCGGCCTGGGGTGGGATCATCGCAGGGTGAGTACGCCCGACACGGTCCGCTTCCGGTACAACCAAGCCATCCTGGCCGCCGCGATCATCGCCTTCGTCGGTGCCCTGCCGCTGGCCAACGCCCAGGCGTACCTGCTGCCGGTGCTGCTCGTCCCGCTCGCCGTCGGGGTGTGGGCCTGGCGGGCCGGCACCGACGCCAACCCCCGGGAGCTGCGCCTGCGTGCCCTGGCGGGGCAGCGCCGGATCGACTGGGACCAGGTCGTCGAGCTGGCCACCGATCCACGCGGGCGGGCGGTCGCCCGGCTCGACGACGGCCAGCAGGTCGTCCTGCCGGCGGTACGCGGCAGGGACCTGCCCCGGCTTGTCGCGGCCACCGGTCAGACGCTGCCGGCCGAGGCGGACGAGACCCCCGGCCAGTAGCGACGCCGACCGTCAGTAGCCGTCGACCACCGTGTTGATCAGCGGCTGACCGGCGGCGAACCGACGCACCTGCTCACCGACGAGCCGGTACGCGCGCGGCAGCAGCCCGCGCACCGAGCCGGCCACGTGGGGCGTGAGCAGGACGTTCGGCATCGTCCAGAGCGGGGAGTCGGCGGGTAGCGGCTCCGGGTCGGTGACGTCCAGCGCGGCCGAGATGCGGCCGGTGCCCAGCTCCGCGACGAGCGCCTCGGTGCGGGCCACCGGACCCCGGGACCCGTTGACCAGCAGCGACCCGTCCGGCATCGCGGCCAGGAACTCCTTGTCGATCAGACCACGGGTCTGGTCGGTGAGCGGCACCAGCACGACCACCACGTCGGCCTCGGGCAGCAGCCGGGGCAGCTCCGCCACGGCGTGCACCTCCTGCTCGGGCCGGGCGGTCCGGGCGACCAGGGTGAAGCTCACCTCGAACGGGGCGAGCCGGTCCCGCACCGCCGTACCGATCGAACCGGCGCCGACGATGAGCACCCGCTTGCCGGTCAGCTCGTCGGTCGGGGTGTTCCCGTCGAACGCCCACCGCCGGTCGGCCTGCGCCCGGACGAAGGCGGGGAACGCCCGCAGCTGGGTGAGGATCGCGGTGACGACCCACTCGGCGGTGGAGGGGTCGTGCACGCCCCGGGCGTCGCAGAGGGTGACCCCCTCCGGCATCCGGCCGGCCCAGGCGTCCGCCCCCGCCGAGAGCAGCTGCACCACGGCCAGGTCGGGCAGCTCACGCAGCAGCGCGGTCGCGTCCGACCCGCTCAGGAACGGCGGCACCCAGAAGCGGACGTCGGCCACGTCGGAGGGCAGCCGCTCGGGATGCTCGGCGACCTCCACCGTCACGGTCTCGGGCAGCTCGCCGACGAGATTCAGACCAGCCTGATGCGGAATCCATACCTTCACGTCCGCCGACGATAGTCCCCGGCTCGGCGGCCGGGGCGAGCACGGCGGCGAACCGGCGTCCCGGGGGATGGCGCGCGGAGGCGGTGCGGGCGAGACTCGGCACACCGAGGTTCGGTCCAGGCCCGAACGAGGTATAACCAAGGCCGGAGGGCCGGTCGGCCTCCACCCCCGCAGACAGGTGTTCGATGACCGACGGCTCCCCCGCCAGCCCGCGACGCGCGACTCCCCCGCCCCCGGGGCTCGCCGACGCGGCGCGGCTGCGCGCACTCGCCGACACCGGTCTGGACGCCGCCCCGGACGAGGCGTTCGACCGGTTCGCCCGGCTGGTCAGTGATCTGCTGGAGGTCCCGGTCGCGCTGGTCTCCCTGGTCTCCGCCGACCGGCAGTTCTTCCCGGGCGCGGTGGGGTTGCCCGAGCCGTGGTCCGAGCAGCGGCAGACCCCGCTGACCCACTCGTTCTGCCAGCACGTGGTGGACATCGAGGTGCCGATGGTGCTGCCGGACGCCCGGCTCTACCCCCGCGTACGGGACAACCTGGCCGTCGAGGACCTCGGCGTGGTCGCGTACGCCGGGATGCCGTTGACCGACCTCTCCGGCCGGGTGCTCGGCGCGCTCTGCGCCATCGACAACAAGCCGCGGGCCTGGACAGCCGGGCAGCTGCGGACGCTGGCCGACCTGGCCGCCGCCTGCTCGTCGGAGCTGCGGCTACGGATCGCGCTGGACGGGGCCCAGGAGGCGCGCCGGCGGGTCGTGCAGGCGCACGAGCGGCTGGAGCTGCTGGCCGGGGTGAGCGAGACGCTCGCCGGCACCCTCGACGTGGGCACCGCGCTGCGCCGTCTCGCCGCCACCATGGTGCCGCTGCTCGCCGACTGGTGCCTGCTCACCCTGGTCGGGCCGTCGGGTCTGCCCCGCGAGGTGGTCGCGGTGCACCGCGACCCGGCCCGGACGGCGGACGTCGACGACTTCGCCGCGCTGCTGGGCACCGGGCTGAGCCAGGAGTCGACCATCCGCGCGGTCCTGCGCACCGGCCAACCCCGCCTCGGCGCCGTGGCATCGCTGACCGACGTCGCGCGGGGCACCACCGACCCGGAGATGGTGGCGATCGCCGAGCGCCTCGGCATCGCCTCCTACCTCAGCGTGCCGGTGCGGGCCGCCAGTGGCACCGTGCTGGGCGCGATCACCCTGGTCAACGCTGCCGGGCGTCAGCAGTTCGACGACCGCGACGTGCTCACCGCGGTGGACATCGGCCGCCGGGCCGGGCAGGCCATCGGCAACAGCTCGATGTACGGCGAGCAGCGGCACGTCGCCGAGGTCCTGCAACACAGCATGTTGCCGCGGCTGCCCGTCGTGCCGGAGCTGGAGCTGACGGCCCGCTACCAGCCGGCGGCCGACCGGGTGGAGGTCGGCGGCGACTGGTACGACGCCTTCGTCCAGCCCGACGGCGACCTGATCGCGGCGATCGGGGACGTGGCCGGGCACGACATCGAAGCGGCGGCGACCATGGGCCAGCTGCGCAACCTGGTGCGCGGCAACGCCTTCGGTCGGCCGGACGCGGTTGCGGCGCTGATGACCCATCTGGACGGCGCGATCCGCGGCCTGCGGCTGCCGATCGCGGCCACCGCGACGCTGGTCCGGGTCTGCCGCCGATGCTCCGGCGTGCGGGAGGTGACCTGGTGCAACGCCGGGCACCCGCCGGCCCTGGTGGTCCGCGTCGGCGGTGCCGTCGAGGTCCTCGAAGCGACGCCGGAGCCGTTGCTCGGCCTGGCCCGGCCGTCGCCACGGACCAGCCAGTCGACCAGCCTGGCCACCGGCGACACGCTGCTGCTCTACACCGACGGGCTGATCGAGCGCCGGGACCGGTCCATCGACGACGGGCTCGCCGAGCTGGTGGGCCGGTTGACCGGCACCGACACGATGCCCCTCGACGACCTGTGCGACCTGCTGCTCGCCTCGATCCAGCACCGTGAGGACGACACGGCACTGCTGGCCGTACGGGCCCGTTGAGCGGCCCATCGGCTCGGCCGCTCGGCGCTGTCCGCCCTGGCGGGCCCGGCTGGGTCGTTCGGCGGGCTACCCTGGGCCGGGTGAGAGCCCGTCCCCCGTACCCTCGCACTCGCCGCCTCCGGGCGGTCCTCGCGGCGTCCTGCGCGGCGCTGCTGTTCGTCACGGGTTGCAGCTTCGGCGAGCCGGAGCCCGACCCGGCTGGCGAGCCGCCCAACCTGCCGACCCCGTCGACCTCGGCCAGCCCCGGCGGCGCCGGCCAACAGGCAGTGGCGACCGTGCTCGCCAAGGGGCTGCGGGTGCCGTGGGCCATCGCCTTCCTGCCCGACGGCGGCGCGCTGGTCACCGAACGGGACAGCGGCCGGATCCTCCAGGTCGGCCCGGAGTCCGGGCCGGACGGGCTACGGGTCCGTGTCGTGCAGACGATCACCGACGTGGCGGCGGCGGGCGAGGGTGGCCTGCTCGGCATCGCCGTCTCCCCCGACTACGCCCGGGACCGGTCGGTCTTCGTCTACTACACGACCGAGCAGGACAACCGGGTCGCCCGCCTACAGGTCGGTGGCCAGCCCACCCCGATCCTCACCGGCATCCCCAAGGCCAACGTGCACAACGGCGGCGGCCTGGGCTTCGGCCCGGACGGCCAGCTCTACGTCAGCACGGGTGACGCCGGGGAACGCCCCGCCGCACAGGACGTGAAGAGCCTCGGCGGCAAGATCCTGCGGGTCACCGCCGACGGCAAGCCCTCGGCGGGCAACCCGTACCCCGGCTCCCCGGTCTGGTCGCTGGGGCACCGCAACGTGCAGGGCTTCGCCTGGGACGACGCCAAGCGGATGTACGCCGTCGAGTTCGGCCAGAACACCTGGGACGAGATCAACCAGATCACCAAGGGCGGCAACTACGGCTGGCCGCAGGTCGAGGGGCGGGCCGGCGACAAGCGGTACACCGACCCGCTCACCCAGTGGGCGACCTCCGACGCGTCCTGCTCGGGGCTGGCCGCCACGGATCGGCTGCTGGTCACCGGCTGTCTGCGCGGTAAGCGACTCTGGGTGATGGAGCTGACCGACACCGGCACCCTGCTCGGTCAGCCCAGCGAGCTGCTCACCAACCGGTACGGTCGACTGCGCGCGGTGGCCGCCGCGCCGGACGGGTCGCTCTGGGTGAGCACCTCCAACCACGACGGGCGGGGCACCCCGGCAGGCGACGACGACCGGCTGCTGCGGGTCGTCTTCGCCGGCGGCGACGGCGGTCGCAGCTGACCTGCGTCACCATCCACGCGGGTTTGCCAAGATCCTCCGACGGGCAGGTCAGAATCTCAGCATGGACGGGCAGCGCGACGAGCAGCACGACGACGACGCCGAGGGCCGGGACGACCCGGTGACCGGCGGCGAGCCGGCACGCCCACAGAGCCGGCGGATCGGCCGGCCGGGTGGGCCGGTACGCCGCGTCGGCGTGATCCTCGCCGTGCTCGCCGTGGGCCTGGCCGGGGCGGTGCTGGGGGTGCTGGCCGGCGGCCGGGTGGACACCGACATCGGGCCGTTCCGGGCCAGCCTCACCCTCTCCCCTGCCAGCGAGGGCGGGACGACCATCGACGTGCCGCCGCTCGGCGCGCTGCTGCTGGACAGCCATGACGGGCCCACCCACCTCACCGTGCGGCTGGGCGCCCTGGACCAGGGGCGCACCGAGGCGCTGCTCGACGATCCGGCGAGCATCAGCCGGGCCAGCCAGAGCGCGGTGGAGGACGTCCGCAGCGGGGTGATGCGGCTCGGCCTGCGGACCCTCGCCACGGCGGTGCTGGTCACCCTGATCCTGGCCGGGTTGATCTTCCGGGATGTGCGGCGGACCGCCTGGGCGGGCGGGCTGGCTCTGCTGGTCACCGCCGGCAGCCTCGGAACGGCCGCGGCGACCCTGCGCCCGCAGGCGATCGAGGAGCCGCGCTACGAGGGCCTGCTCGTCAACGCGCCGGCCATCGTCGGCGACGCCCGCCGCATCGCCAACGACTACACCAAGTACGCCGAGCAGTTGCAGCGCCTCGTCGGCAACGTCAGCCAGCTCTACACCACCGTGTCGGCGCTGCCGGTGTTCGAGCCGGCGCCCGGCACCACCCGGGTCCTGCACGTCTCCGACATGCACCTCAACCCGACCGGCTGGCAGCTCATCCGGACGGTGGTGGAGCAGTTCGGCATCGACGTGGTCGTCGACACCGGCGACATCACCGACTGGGGCAGCGAGCCCGAGGAGTCCTTCGTCGGCTCGATCGGGCTGCTCAAGAAGCCGTACGTGTTCATCCGGGGCAACCACGACTCGGGCCGTACGGGAGCGGCGGTGGCCCGCCAACCGAACGCGATCGTGCTGAACAACTCGACCACCACGGTCGGCGGGCTGACCATCGCCGGCATCGGTGACCCGCGCTTCACACCCGACAAGAACACCTCCCCGGCGGGCAGCGGGCTGACCCAGCAGGTGGCCGACCAGGTGATCGGCGCCGGTGAGCAGCTCGCCGCCACGGTGCGCAGCTCGCCGCGCCCGGTCAACATCGCGCTGGTCCACGACCCTGCGTCGGCCGGGCCGCTGGCCGGCACCTGCCCGCTGGTGCTGGCCGGGCACACCCACGCCCGACAGGTTTCCAAGCTGCCCGAGGCGCCCGGTCAGCAGCCCACCACGCTGATGGTGGAGGGCTCCACCGGCGGGGCCGGGCTGCGCGGCCTGGAGGGCGAGAAGCCGACCCCGCTGTCGATGAGCGTGCTCTACTTCGACCAGCAGAAGATGCTCCAGGCGTACGACGACATCACCGTCGGCGGCACCGGGCAGGCCCAGGTCAACCTGGAACGCCACCTGGTGGAGACCCCGTCCGCCGGGCCGTCCGCAACCCCCACCCCCACCCCGACGCGCTGAGCGCGGGGCGGGGGCGGGCAGCGGGTCAGCGGAGGGCGAGGGCGGCCAGGGCGGCGTTGACGATGCTGCCGGGCAGCAGGTCGTGCAACTCGTACAGGTCGGCCACACTGCCGGACTGGCCGAACTCGTCCACGCCGAGCGGCACCGCCGGAGCGCCGAGCGCCGACCCGAGCCAGGCCATCGCGTGCGACGCGGCGTCGTGCACGGTCACCACCGGCACCCGGTCGACGAACGCGGACCGCAGGGCACCCGGGACGCTGGGCACGGTGGCGGTGCGGACGCCCTGGCGCAGGGTGCGCTGCCACGCCCGGTAGAGCCGGTCCAGCGAGGTCACGTCCACCACGTGCGCGGCGACACCCTCCTCGGCCAGCTCCGCCGCGGCGGCCAGCACCTCGGGCAGCACCGCGCCGGAGGCGGCCAGTTGCACCACCGGGGCGTCGGCCAGGTGCGGGTACGTCTGGTGCGCGTCGACCAGCCGGTACGCCCCGGCGACCACCTGCCGGCGCAGCACCGCGTCGCCGAGCCGGGCGCGGGCCGTCTCGAACGGCGCCTGGTCCAGCGGTCGGGTGCTCAACCGGAAGTAGTACGCCCCGTCCTCGGTCGGCGCGGCGGTCGCGGCCGGCGAAGACCCGCCGGCGATCTGCCCGAGCGCGTCGCAGAGCAGCCAGTCGAGGCTGCCCGCGTACGCCGGTTCGAGGAACGTCACCCCGGGCAGCTCCAGGCCGACCGAGGCGGTGATCGTGGACTGGTGTGCGCCGCCCTCCGGGGCCAGGGTGATGCCCGACGGGGTGCCGGCCACCACGAACCGGGAACCGGAGTACGTGCCGTACAGGAACGCGTCCAGGCCGCGCAGCACGAACGGGTCGTAGACCGTGCCCACCGGCAGCAGCGGCTGCCCGGACAGGTCCCAGGAGAGGCCGAGCTGCCCGAGCAGCAGGAACAGGTTCATCTCCGAGATGCCCAGCTCGATGTGCTGCCCAGCAGGGCTCTCGGTCCAGCGCAGCATCCGGTCCTCGGTCCAGGAACGCTGCTCGGTGGGGGCGAACACCCCGGTCTTGTTGATGAAGCCGGCGAGGTTGGTGGAGGTGGCCACGTCCGGCGCGGTGGTCACCAGGTAGCGGCCCACCTCCCGGTCCCGCGCCAGGTCCACCAGCACCCGACCGAAGACCTCCTGCGTGGAGATCGGCTTGTTGGCGCGTACTCCCGTGCTCTCCGGAACGGTGACCCCCAACGCGCGCTCGCGCGGCGCGCGGGACAGCGACTCCCGGCGGGCGCCGGCCCGGATGCCGGCCGGTGACGCCGGGTCGAGACGGTCCCACTCGGTCTCCGCGGTCAGACCCTGCGCGGCCCGCAGCGTGTCCACCTGCTCGGTGCTGAGCAGCGCCGAGTGGTTGCGCGGATTGCCGGCGATGGGCAACCCCCAACCCTTGACGGTGTACGCGAAGACGACGCTGGGCCGGTCGGTGACCGCGTCGCACTCTGCGTAGGCGTCGAGCATCGCCGCCAGGTCGTGCCCGCCCAGGTCGGTGACGAGCGGGCGCAGCTCCTCGTCGTCGATGCCCTCCACGAAGGCACCCACCTCGGCCGGTGCGCCGTCCAGGAACTGCGTGCGCAGCGCCGGGCCGGTCAGCCCGAACAGCGACTGGTACTGCTCGTTGGGCATCGCGTCGATCCAGTCGCGCAGCGCCTCGCCACCCGGCCGGGCGTACGCCTCGGCGAGCCGACGGCCGTACTTGACCTCCACGACGTGCCAGCCGGCCGCCTCGAACTGCCCCCGCCACTGGTTGATCCGGATGCCCGGCACCACGCGGTCCAGCGACTGCCGGTTGAAGTCGACAAGCCACATGACGTTGCCCAGCCCGGTGGTGGCCGGGTCGGCGACCGCCTCCCAGATGTTGCCCTCGTCCAGCTCGGCGTCGCCGATCAGCGCCACGAACCGGGAGTGCGGGCGGGCGCCGAAGTGCGCGTCGACGTAGCGCCGGGTGGCGGCGGCGAAGAGCGGCGCCGCCGCGCCGAGCCCGACCGAGCCGGTGGAGAAGTCCACCTCGTCCGGGTCCTTGGTGCGCGACGGGTACGACTGGAGGCCACCCCGGGCCCGCAGCCGGGGCAGGTACGAGCGGTCCAGGTTGCCCAGCAGGTACTGGATGGCGTGGAACACCGGGGAGGCGTGCGGCTTGACCGCGACCCGGTCCTCGGCGTCCAGGTGCTGGAACCACAGCGCGGTCATCGCCGTGACGAGGGACGCGCTGGAGGCCTGGTGGCCGCCGACCTTCACCCCGTCGCCGGTGGCCCGGTCGTGGTTGGCGGCGTCCACGATCCGGGTGGCGAGCCAGAGCACCCGCCGCTGGATCTCGTCGAGGACATCGAGGTCGTGTTGGTTCACGGTGGCTCCATCCGGGCGTCGCCGTTGACGCCCTCGCGAGGGGTGTGCGTTCACGCCGCCCGGGGTGCCCGGCGCGCGTCGAGACGTCAGTAAGGGCCCCTTCGCGATGCCTGACGCATCAGAAGGGGCCCTTACCGACCGATCAGCCCTGAACGCCGAGGCGCTCCAGGATCAGCTCACGGACGGTCTTCGCGTCGGCCTGACCACGGGTGGTCTTCATGACCGCGCCGACCAGGGCGCCGGCCGCGGCGACCTTGCCGCTACGGATCTTGTCGGCGATGCCGGGGTTGGCCGCGATGGCCTCGTCCACGGCGGCGGTGAGGGCGCCGGTGTCCGAGACGACCTCAAGCCCTCGGTTGGTCATGATCTCGGTGGGCGAGCCCTCGCCGTCGACCACGCCCTCCAGGACCGTCCGGGCCATCTTGTCGTTGAGCTTGCCGGCGTCGACCAGACCCTGCAACTCGGCGACCTGCCTCGGGGTGGCACCGATGTCGGCCAGCTCCACGCCGCTCTCGTTGGCCCGGCGGGACAGCTCGCCCAGCCACCACTTGCGGGCCGCGGCCGGCGTGGTGCCGGCGGCCACGGTCGCCTCGATCAGCTCGACCGCACCGGCGTTCAACACCGACTGCATGTCCAGGTCGGAGAGCCCCCACTGCTCCTGCAACCGACGCCGGTGCACCCGGGGCAGCTCCGGCAGGGCGGCCTTCAGCTCGGCGACCCATGCCGGGTCCGGGGCGATCGGCACCAGGTCCGGCTCCGGGAAGTACCGGTAGTCGGTGGCCGTCTCCTTCGAGCGACCCGAGGTGGTGTCGCCGGTGTCCTCGTGGAAGTGCCGGGTCTCCTGGGTGATCCGGCCGCCCGCCTCCAGCACCGACGCCTGGCGCAGCATCTCCGAGCGCACCGCCCGCTCGACCGAGCGCAGCGAGTTGACGTTCTTGGTCTCGGTGCGGGTGCCCCACTCCTGACCCGGCAGGTTGAGCGACGTGTTGACGTCGCAGCGCAGCGAACCCTCCTCCATCCGCACGTCGGAGACACCGAGGGTGCGGATCACGTCCCGCAGCTCGGCGACGTACGCCTTCGCCACGTCGGGGGCGAGCGCGCCGGTGCCGGTGATCGGCTTCGTGACGATCTCGACGAGCGGAATGCCGGCCCGGTTGTAGTCGACAAGCGACTCCGTCGCGCCGTGGATGCGGCCGGTCGCGCCACCGACGTGCAGGGTCTTGCCGGTGTCCTCCTCGAGGTGCACCCGCTCGATCTCGATGCGTACCGTCTCGCCGCCCACCTCGACGTCCAGGTAACCGTCGACGCAGATCGGCTCGTCGTACTGGCTGATCTGGAAGTTCTTCGGCATGTCCGGGTAGAAGTAGTTCTTCCGGGCGAACCGGCACCATTCGGCGATCGAGCAGTTCAACGCAAGGCCGATCCGGATGATCGCCTCGATGGCCGCCTTGTTGGCCACCGGCAGCGAGCCGGGCAGCCCCAGGCAGACCGGGCAGACCCGGGTGTTCGGCTCGCCACCGAAGTCGGTCGGGCAGCCGCACCACATCTTGGTGTTCGTGCCCAACTCGACGTGGGTCTCCAGGCCGATCACCGGTTCGAAGCGCGCAACGACCTCGTCGTACGCGGGCAGCGTCGTCGTCATCTGGGCTCCTGCCTCACAGCGCCGGTGGGGTGAACGTGCCGACCGCGGACTCCAACGCGGCGGCGACCCGGTACATCCGGTCGTCCGCCATGGTCGGCGCCATGATCTGGAAGCCGACCGGGAGCCCGTCGGACAGGCCGCACGGCACCGAGATGCCCGGCCCGCCGTACAGGTTGGTCGGAATCGTGTACAGGTCGGCCAGGTACATCTGGTACGGGTCGGCGGTCCGCGCGCCCATCGGGAACGCCACCGACGGGGTGGTCGGCGAGATCAGCGCGTCGACCCGCTCGAACGCGGCGGTGAAGTCCCGGGTGATCAGCGTACGGACCTTCTGCGCCTGCCCGTAGTACGCGTCGTAGTAACCCGACGACAGCGCGTACGTGCCGATCATGATGCGGCGCTTGACCTCCGGGCCGAAGCCGGCCTCCCGGGTCAGCGACATGACCTCCTCCAGCGACCGGTTGCCGTCGTCGCCGACCCGCAGGCCGAACCGGACGCCGTCGAACCGGGCCAGGTTGGAGGAGCACTCGCTCGGGGCGATCAGGTAGTACGCCGGCAGCGCGTACGCGAACGTCGGGCAGGACACCTCGACGATCTCCGCACCCAGCTTCGCCAGGGCGTCCACCGACTCGCGGAACGCGGCCATCACACCGGGCTCGGCGCCCTCGCCGACGAACTCGCTGACGATGCCGAGCCGCACACCGGTCAGGTCGCCGGTCGCGCCGAGCTTCGCCGCCGCCACCACGTCCGGCACCGGCTGCGGGATCGACGTGGAGTCACGCGGGTCGTGCCCGCCGATCACCTGGTGCAGCAGGGCCGCGTCGAGCACGTTCCGGGCGCACGGGCCAGGAGTGTCCAGCGACGAGGAGAAGGCCACCAGCCCGTAGCGGGAGGTGCCGCCGTAGGTGGGCTTCGCGCCGACGGTGCCGGTGACCGCGCCGGGCTGGCGGATCGAGCCGCCGGTGTCCGAGCCGATCGCCAGCGGCGCCTCGTACGCGGCCAGCGCGGCGGCGCTGCCACCACCCGAGCCACCCGGGATCCGGCCGAGGTCCCACGGGTTGTGCGTCGGGCCGTACGCCGAGTATTCGGTGGAGGAGCCCATCGCGAACTCGTCCATGTTCGTCTTGCCGAGCATCACCGTGCCGGCCTCGCGCAGCCGCTGCACGATCGTCGCGTCGTACGGCGGGCGCCAGCCCTCAAGGATCTTCGAGCCGACGGTGGTGGGTACGCCCCGCGTGGCGAGCACGTCCTTGACCGCGACCGGCACACCCGCGAGGGGGCCCAGCTCCTCGCCGGCCGCCCGGCGCTCGTCCACCGCGCGGGCGGCGGCGAGCGCGCCGTCGGTGTCCACGTGCAGGAAGGCGTGCACCCGGTCGTCGACCGCGGCGATCCGGTCCAGGTGCGCCTGGGTCACCTCGACGGCGGAGGTCTCGCCACCGGCGACGAGAGTGGCGATCTCCGTCGCGGTCATCCTGGTGAGATCACTCATGCCGTCACTCCGCTTCGCTCCGTGACGCCACGAGGCACCACCGCGCTGCACTGCTGATTCGCTCGCTGACGCTCGCTCATGAGGCCACATCCTCGCTCAGGATCCGCGGGACGCGGAACCGCTGGTCCTCGGCGTCGGGCGCGCCCGACAGCGCCTCCTGCGGGGTCAGGCACGGCGTGACCACGTCCTCGCGGAAGACGTTGGTCAACGGCACCGAGTGCGAGGTCGGCGGGATGTCCGCGGCGGCGACCTCGCCAACCTGGGCGACCGCCTGGAGGATCACGTCGAGCTGGCCGGCGAACGTGTCCAGCTCCTCCTCGGTGACGGCGAGCCGCGACAGGCGCGCCAGGTGCGCGACCTCCTCGCGGGAGATGGCGGCCATCCGTGCCCCCTTCTGATGTCCTGCTGGTCGGGCGGTGTGCCGGCCGCGCGGCGGGTGCAGCGTGACGCGCGGTGACCGGAGCGAGTCTATTGTTCCGCTCCGGCGGCGCGTCCCCCACTCCCCCTCCGTCAGCCGGCGTGCCGTGCCGGCGGGCGAGTCAGCGGGTCGGGCGGCGACCGGCGTCCGGTTCGGTGGGACCGCTGCTCGGGCGGACCGGCCGGTACCGGGCCAGCCAGGTGACCAACTCCTCGGCGGGCATCGGACGGGCGTAGAACCAGCCCTGCGCGGCGTCGCAGCCGGCGGCGTGCAGCATCCGCCAGGTCCGCTCGTCCTCCACGCCCTCGGCGACGACCCGCAGCCCCAGCGCGCCGGCCAGCTCGATCATCGACCGGACGATCGCCGCGTCGTCGGCGTCATCGGCCATGCCGAGCACGAACGACCGGTCCACCTTCACCTCCGACAGCGGCAACCGGCGCAGGTGTTGCAGAGACGAATACCCGGTGCCGAAGTCGTCCAGCGCGATGGCCACCCCGATCTTGTGCAGCCTGGAGATGGTGGCCAGCACCCGGCGCGGGTCGGCCATCAGGGCACCCTCGGTGATCTCCAGTTGCAGCCGCTCGGCCGGCACCCCGTAGCGGGTCAGCCGGTCGGCGATCTGGTCGGCGATCTCCCCGGTGTGCAGGTCCCGCACGCTCACGTTCAGCGCCGCGCGCAGCCCGATGCCGGCCGCCGACCACTTGGCGAGCTGCTCCACCACGTCGTCCACCACCCGCCGGGTGAGCAGCCGCATCACCGCGCTCTGCTCGGCGACCCGGATCAGCTCCTCCGGGTCGACCATCCCCCGGCGCGGGTGCCGCCAGCGCAGCAGCGCCTCGACACCGACCACCTCGCCGGTCGCGATGGCGATCTGGGGCTGGTAGTACATCGTGATCTCACCGGCGTCGTCGGCCGGCTCGCCGTCGTGCGCCCACCCGGTCGACCCGAGCGGCTGGTCGGCGGGGCCGGACCCGCCGCCGTGCCCCGCACGGCCGCCACGCGGCGTCGGCCCCGCGCCGCCGCTCGGTGACCGTCTCCCCTGCCCGCTGACACGTCGGTCCCGAGATAAACCGGGGCGCGTGCCGGGGACCGTGGCGCGGGCGTTCCGGCCGCGGATCGGGTCGGCGCCGGTGGCGATCTGCTTGATCAGCTCGTCGGCGTGCGCCAACTCGGCGCCCGAGCGCCGGCGGCGACCCCACCAGCGCCCGCCGGTCGTCGGCGTCGCGGCAATCGCCGGCGCCGGGTGCGGCGCGGCCTCCGCACCGGTGGGCAGCGCCGCGCCGTCACCGCCGCGCACCTCGGCCGGGGCGACGATGGGTACGTCAGTCGCCCGCTCGGAGCCGACCGACTCGGTCGACCCGCCCGGCCCGGCCTCCCGGTCGACCTGTCCCGCCGACGCGACCTGTCCCTCCGACGCGGCGTGCCCCGACGACGCGACCTGCCCCGCCGACGCGGTATGGCCCGCGGACGCGGCATCGACGGGGTCGCGCTGCTCCGGTGCGGCGGCGTCGAGAGTCTCGTCGGCCGGCGGGCCGGATTCCAGCACCCGACGCAGGTCGGCGAGGAGGCCGAGACGCTCGGCCGAGTTGTGGTCGGACTCCGGGGCGTAGACGGCCACCGTGTCGTTGCGGTGCTTGGCGTCGTACATCGCCACGTCGGCGTGCCGCATCAGGGTGGCGAAGTCCTCGCCGTGCTCGGGGAAGAGGGCGATCCCGATCGAGCCGCCCACGTCCAACGGCAGCCCGTCCAGCGGCACCGGCTCGGCCAGGGCCCGGACCACCCGGTCGGCCAGGTCACGCGCCTGACTGACGTCGGTCAGCCCGGTCATCACGATGGCGAACTCGTCCCCACCCAGTCGGGCGATCATCTGCGGGCGGGGGTCGACGTCGGTGAGCCGGGCGCTGACCTCGACCAACAGCCGGTCACCCACCGCGTGCCCGAGCGCGTCGTTGACGTTCTTGAAACGGTCCAGGTCGATGAGCAGCAGCGCCAGATGCCCGCCGGGTTCGCCCCGGGCGGTCCGCTCGGCGTGCAGGTGCACCTGCTCGGCCACCTCGGCCAGCAGCGCCTTGCGATTGGGCAGCCCGGTGAGCGGGTCGGAGGCGGCGAGGTGCTGCTGCTCGACGGTCAACCGGGCCATCCGGTACACGGCGAAGAGCGGCACCAGCACCAGCGGGATCAGCGCCGCGCTGAGGCGGGCCGCCGCGACCAGCACCGGGGCGAGCAGCAGCAGCGAGCCGGTGGAGAGCAGTTCGAAACCGAGGCCCTGCCGGACGGTGGGCCACCACCGGTCGCCGAAGCGCAGCCGCACCGCCCAGCTGACCAGCCCGTAGTTGACCAGGAACCAGGCCACCGTGGCGCCGCCGACAGCGGCCACGTCGGGCCAGTGCAGGTGCCCGCCCGCGAAGATCGGGCCCGGACCGAGCTGGATGATCCCGTACGCGGCGGCGAGGGCGCAGGCGTACTGGCCGACGTTGAACGCCGTCCGCCACGGTGCGTGGCGCATCCGCCAGCCCGAGACGACCACGCCCAGCGCCTGCACCGCCACCGCCGGGCCGAGCCCCCAGCCGAGCAGGATCGCGAAGGTGAAGCAGGTGGACGGGAAGACCGCGGAGGACTGCCGGCGCCCCGGAGGGACGAACGGGCGCGCGTCGCACACCACGGCGAGCGCGGCCATCGTCCAGAACGCCACCGGCAGTCGGGACAGCTCGTCGGAGAGCGTCGTGAGTGGACCGGCGGCGGTCAGCGCCGCGACCGTCAGGATGCCGACGACAAAGGCGGCGAACGGCGCCACCCGCCCAGGCGGGAGGGAGTTACGGGGGTCGGCGACCTCCATCACACCTCCCGACCGACGGTCGACGCGCCGGTGAGCACGCCGTGACCCAATGAAACGCCCTCAGCCCCGGGTTTCCCGGTATGACAGTCACGAATCGGTCGTAGTCGTAATTAAGTTGGTATGCGCGGCCACCCGTCGCGTCGAGGTCAGCCCTGCACCTGGGCGACCTCTCGCGCGGCATCCGGCCCCGCGTCCAGCAGCACCCGGAACCCGTCCTCGTCGAGCACCGGCACCTTGAGACTGGCCGCCTTGTCGGCCTTGGACCCGGGGTTGTCCCCCACGACGACGAAGCCCGTCTTCTTGGAGACCGACCCGCTGACCTTGCCGCCCCGGCTCTGCACGGCCTCGGCTGCCTGGTCGCGGGAGAAGCCGGCGAGCGTGCCGGTCACCACGACCGTCAAGCCCTCCAGCGGGCGCGGCCCCTCGTCGACGGCCTCCTCGGCCATCCGTACGCCCGCGTCGGCCCACTTGCGGACCACCTCGCGGTGCCAGTCCACCGCGAACCACTCGCGGATGCTGGCCGCGATGGTCGGCCCGACCCCGTCGACCGAGGACAGCTCCTCCTCGGTGGCCGCGTCGATGGCGTCCATCGAGCGGAAGTGCCGGGCCAGCGCCTGGGCCGCGGTGGGGCCGACGTGCCGGATGGACAGCGCCACCAGCACCCGCCACAGGTCGCGTTCCCGGGCGACGGCCAGATTGTCGAGCAGCTTGACGGCGTTGGAGCCGAGGCTGCCGTCCTTGTTGACGAAGAACGGGGACCGGGACAGCTGGTCGGCGTCGAGCTGGAAGAGGTCGCCCTCGTCGGCGATGATCTCCGCGTCCAGTAGCGCCGCCGCGCCCTTGTAGCCGAGCACCTCGATGTCGAACCCGCCGCGCCCGGCGAGGTGGAAGACCCGCTCCCGGAGCTGGGCCGGGCAGCTGCGGGTGTTGGGGCACCGGATGTCGATGTCGCCCTCCTTGGCCGGCGCCAGCGGGGTGCCGCAGGCCGGGCAGGTGGTCGGCATGACGAACGGCCGGGCGTCGGACGGCCGCAGGTCGACCACGGGGCCGAGCACCTCGGGAATCACGTCGCCGGCCTTGCGCAGCACCACCGTGTCGCCGATCAGCACGCCCTTGCGCTCGACCTCGCGGGCGTTGTGCAGGGTGGCGAGCGCGACGGTGGAGCCGGCCACCCGCACCGGCTCGAGAACGGCGAACGGTGTGACCCGGCCGGTGCGTCCCACGTTGACGTCGATGTCGAGCAGCTTGGTGGTGACCTCCTCCGGCGGGTACTTGAAGGCGATCGCCCAGCGGGGGGCACGGCTGGTCGAGCCGAGCCGGCCCTGGATGGAGACCGGGTCGACCTTGACCACCACGCCGTCGATCTCGTGCTCGACGTCGTGCCGGTGCGCCGCGTAGTAGGCGATGTATTCCGCCACGCCAGCCAGATCCGGCACGACCCGCCACCGGTCGCTGGTGGGCAGCCCCCACGCCTTGAGCGCCGCGTACGACTCGGACTGGGCCGTGGGCTGGAAGCCCCGGCGGGCGCCGATGCCGTGCACCACCAGGCGCAGCGGACGGGAGGCGGTGACCCGAGGGTCCTTCTGCCGCAGGCTGCCTGCGGCGGCGTTGCGCGGGTTGGCGAACGGGGCCCGGCCCTGCTCGACCAGGCCGGCGTTGAGATCGGCGAACGCGGCGATCGGGAAGTAGATCTCGCCCCGGACCTCCAGCAGCTCGGGAATGGCCGGGAACTCGGCGGACGGCGTGAGCTGGCTGGGCACGTCCCGGATGCTCCGCACGTTGGCGGTGACGTCCTCGCCGGTGCGACCGTCACCCCGGGTGGCCGCCCGGACCAGCCGGCCGGCCTCGTAGGTCAGGTTGATCGCCAGCCCGTCGACCTTCAACTCGCAGAGGTAGGGCACCGGCCCGCCCGCGTCCCGCTCGACCCGCTCGGCCCAGGCCGCCAACTCCTCGTCGGCGAAGGCATTGTCCAGCGAGAGCATCCGCTCGGCGTGCGAGACCGGGGTGAAGTCGGTGGAGAACGTGCCGCCCACCCGCTGGGTCGGCGAGTCGGGCGTGCGCAGCGCCGGGAACTCCCCCTCCAACGCCTCCAGCTCGCGCAACTGCTTGTCGAACTCGGCGTCGGCAACGATCGGCGCGTCCAGCACGTAGTAGCGGTACTGGTGCTCGGTCAGCTCGCGGCTGAGGGTGGCGTGCCGCTCCCGCGCCTGCGGCGTGGGCTCGGCGCCGGCCGCCGCCTCCTGCGCCGCGCTGACCTGCTGGCCGATCTGCTCCTCGGACACTCCACCACCTTCGGACACGCCGCCACCTCCCTGGTCACGCTACTAAGGCACGGTATCCGGCGGGTGAGACAGTCCGTCGCCCACCGCCACCGCCCACCGGCCGGGTGGTTGACGGGCGACGTGCTGGTCGGCGTGCGAGGATCGCCGGACGAAGCGGCCGGCGTGCCGCCCTGAGGCGGAGGTGGCGATGCCCGAGGCACTGCTCTGGGCGGCGGCGATCCTGCTGGCCGTGGCGGCCGGCTGGGCGTGGAACAGCTGGCGACACCGCGTGGCCAACCGGCGCCCGGGGACCCGGCCGGGCAAGGGCGCCACGTCGCGTACCGGTGGCCGTCGGCCCGCGCCGCCCCGGCCGCGCGGCGACCGTCCGGCTACCAGGCCCCGGTCCCGCGACGCCGACCGTGCGGTGGGCACGCCGGCGCCGGGTGAGATCTGGTGGGCCGACGTGCCGTACGCCGATGGCACCGGGTCGAAGGTCCGGCCGTGCCTGGTGCTGCGGGCCGACTCCCGGGGCGCCGACGTCCTGAAGATCACCAGCCAGGACAAGAGTGACCGCGACGACCATGTGCGGATCCCCACCCGGGACTGGGATCCCGGTGCCGAGCACGACAGCTACCTGAGCCTCACCGAGCCGACCCGGATCAGCGCTGCCGCCTTCGCCGACCGCGCCGGCACCTGCGACGCCGGCCTGTGGCGCAAGGTTCGCGGCCTTCGCCACCTGCCCACCGGCTGACCACGCTCGTGGGACGACCCCCTGGCCGTGATCGACTCCGGTTCCTGGAAGTCGGGGTGTCCGCGATCCAGGAACACCCCGACTTCCAGGAAAGCGAGTGGATCACGCCGGGCGCCGCTGCGGGGTCGGCCGCAAAGGGTCAGTCCCAGGCCGCGCCGAGCGTGGCGAGATGGTCGGCGTACTCGATCCGGTCGGCCCACCCCGACGGCCAGGCGCTCATCCCGGCGACCGCACCCACGAAGGCGCCGGCCAGGGCGGCGATCGAATCGGAGTCACCGGCGGTGGTGGCACCCCGGGCCAGGGCCGCCACCGGGTCGTCGGCGTGGCGGACGGCGCAGAGCAGCGCGGTGGCCAGCGCCTCCTCGGCCACCCAGCCCTCCCCCGTGGCCCGGCACGGGTCGCCGCCGTCATCCGGCTCGCCCAGGGCGGTCGTCAGCCGGCCCAGCACCGCCAGGCACTCGTCCCAACCCTGGGCGATGAACTCCTGCGGCGTGCCCACCCCCGCGCGCTGCCAGAGGTCACCCAGCCACTCCTCCCGGTACACCCGGCGCTGCGACCGCGCCCGCTCGGTGAGCAGCACCGGAAGCTCGGCCAGCGCGGCGCCGTCGCGCAGCACGTAGACCGCGTACGCGGTCAGCTCACTGGCCGCCAACCCGGTCGGGTGGCCGTGGGTCAGCCCGGCCTGCAACTGGGCCAACCCGGCAAGCGTGTCCAGGTCGACGTCGAGCAGCCCGACCGGGGTGACCCGCATGGTGGCCCCGCACCCCTTCGACCCGGCGACGGTCGCCTCCTGCCAGCGCAGCCCGCGACCCAGCTCGGCGCACGCCCGTAGGCAGGTCATCCCCGGGGCACGGTTGTTGTCGGGGCTGACCGACCAGGCCACGAAACGCTCTCGCAGCAGCGGCTCCACCGCCTCGGGGTGAAGCGACGGTGACTCGTGCAGCGCCCAGCCCACCGCCAGTGCCATCTGGGTGTCGTCGGTGACCAGCGCCGGCTCGCCGGTCAGCTCACGCGGGCCGGCGGGGCCGTAGCGGTGCTCGATCTCCGCGACGGTGAGGAACTCGGTCGGCTTGCCCAACGCGTCACCGTAGGCGAGGCCGAAGAGCGAACCAGAGGCGCGCAGCGCGGGGGTGGGGGTCACGGCGGCCAATGATGCCCGACTGCCGCAACCCCCGCGCGGGTCAGTCCCAGCAGAGGCAGAACGGGTGGCCGGCCGGGTCGGCGTAGACCCGGAAGCCCTCACCCTCGCCCGGCAGCCGGCGGGCACCGAGCGCGAGCGCCGCCTTCTCGGCGGCCTCGACGTCGTCGACCGTCACATCCAGGTGGAACTGCTGTGGACGCTCCGGATCCGGCCAGGCTGGCGCGCGCAGGTTGAGCGCCCGCTGGAACGCCAGTCGGGGCTGGTGCCCAGGCGGGCCGCCCAGCACCACCCATTCGTCGTCATCGGTGTCGCCCTCGACCAGGGGCAGGCCGAGCAGCTCCGCGTAGAACGCGGCCAGCGCCCGCGGATCGGGGCAGTCGATCACCACTGAACGTAGCTGTCCAATCATGACAATCATCCTGCCCACCGGGTACGACAGGAAACGTCAGCTCTCGGCGAGTCGCCGGCCCGCGTCCCGGCAGGCGGCGAGCACCGTCCGGGCGTACCTGTCACTGGCACCGGCGAGGCCGCAGGCCGGCGTGATGACCACCTGCTCAGCGAGCTGCCGACGGGGAAAGCCGAGACGGTCCCAGAGCTGGCGTACCCGATCGGCGACCTGTGCGGAGGTCGGCGCCGGGCCGGCCGACGGCGGCAGCGTCGGCACGGCCCCGGCCAGCAGCCCGAGGCCAGCGTCGATCGCCTCGCCCAGCGGGTCCAGCTCGGTGATCAGGCCCAGGTCCAGGGCGACCGCGACGGCGCCGGTGGAGCGGATCAGCTCCAGCGGCACCTCCGGTGCGCAGCAGTGCACCACGGTCGGCACGCCAACCGTCTCGATGATCGTGCGCAGCAGCGCGGCCGCGTCCGCCGAATCCACCGCCCGGTACGCGCCCAGCCCGCTCTCGGTCGGCACCCGCCCGGCCAGCACAGTCGGCAGCGACGGCTCGTCGAGTTGCAGGAGGACCGACGCGCGGGGCAGCCGTCGGGCGACCGCCGCGACGTGGGCGCGCAGCCCCTCGGCGAGGGAGCCGGCGAGGTCACGCACAGCGCCGGGGTCACGCAGCAACCGACCGCCGATCGGCAGTTCCAGCGCGGCGGCCAGGGTGAGCGGGCCGCCGGCCTGCACCTTGACCGGGCCGGCGTACGCCTCGGCCTGCTCGCCGAGCTGGTCCAGGTCACGTTCCATCAGGTCCCGGGCCCGGCGCAGGTCGCGGCCGGAGCGCGGGGCGACGCGCCAACGCCCGGCGTACAGCTCGACGGGCAACTCCACCAGCAGCCCGGCGGTGCGGCCGATCAGGTCGGCGCCGGGCCCGCGCGCTGGCAGCTCGGGAAGGTGGGGCAGTGCGGGAAGCTCACCGAGGACCACCCGTTGGGCCTCGGCGATGTCGGTGCCGGGCAGCGAACCGATGCCGGTCGCCGCGCCAGCCGGCCAGGGCCACGCCTGATCTGTCACGGCCGAAGGCTATCCCGGTGTACGCGCCGACCACGCGGCGACCGTGCGACAGGTCAGCCGCTGATGGTGGCGGAGCCCAGGACCACGTCGCCAGCCGGATCCGGCCGGTACGCCACCACGGCCTGACCGGCGGCGACACCGCGCACCGGCCGGCGCAGCTCGGCGTGGAACGTGTCACCGTCGAGGTCGACGGTCGCGGGCACCACGTCCCCGTGCGCGCGCAGCTGCACCTCGCACTCGACCGGCGAGTCCGGACGGGGGCCGCCGGTCCAGACCGGGCGGGTGGCCCGCACCCGGGACACCTCCAGCGCCTCGGCGGGGCCGACCGTCACCGTGTTGGTCTTCGGCGTGATGGAGAGCACGTAACGCGGCCGGCCGTCCGGCGCCGGCCGGTCCAGGTGCAGCCCGCGCCGCTGACCCACCGTGTACGCGTACGCGCCGGTGTGGCTGCCCACGACCGCGCCGGTGCTCGCGTCCACCACGTCGCCGGGTGCCTCGCCGAGCCTGCCGGCCAGGAAACCGCGGGTGTCGCCGTCCGCGATGAAGCAGATGTCGTGCGAGTCCGGCTTGTCGGCGACCGCCAGACCACGCTCGGCGGCCTCCGCCCGGACCTGCGCCTTCGTCGAGTCGCCGAGCGGGAACATCGACCGGTCCAGCTGCTCGCGGGTCAGAACCGCCAGCACGTACGACTGGTCCTTCGCCACGTCGACGCTGCGTCGCAGCAGCCCGTCCGGGCCGAGCCGGGCGTGATGGCCGGTGACCACCGCGTCGAAGCCCAGGGCCACCGCCCGGTCCAGCACCGCGGCAAACTTGATCTTCTCGTTGCAGCGCAGACAAGGGTTCGGCGTACGACCAGCGGCGTACTCGGCCACGAAGTCGTCCACCACGTCCTCGTGGAACCGGTCGGCCATGTCCCAGACGTAGAACGGGATGCCGATCACGTCGGCGGCCCGCCGGGCGTCCCGGGAATCCTCCAGGGTGCAGCAACCGCGCGCCCCGGTCCGGTAGGTCTGTGGATTGCGAGCCAGCGCCAGATGCACGCCGGTCACGTCGTGCCCGGCCGCCGCCGCCCGCGCCGCCGCCACGGCAGAGTCAACCCCGCCCGACATAGCCGCCAACACCCTCACCAGCAACCCCCTCCCAAACCCCCACGACAACCCTATCCACCAACCCATTCCAACCCCCACCCCCGCCCCCGTCCCGCCACCCAGGGCGCCGCACCCCGCCCCACCCGAGGCGCGCGCCCGCCCCACCCGAGGCGCGCGCCCGCCCTCACCCAGGGCTCGACCCCGACCCCGACCCGAGGCTCGCGCCCCGCCCCGGGCTCGCACCCCACCCCGAGCTCGCGCCTCACCCCGGGCTCGCACCCCACCCCGGGCTCGCACCCCACCCCGGGCTCGCGCCTCGCCCCACCCAGTGCTCGCGTCGATCATGGAGTTGTGGTGCCTGAAAAGCGACGATGGGCACCTTCTGCCCCCCACCACAACTCCATGATCGACGCGCCCCACCGCGTCCCCACGCCCCTGACCCGCGCGATCTTGCAGTTTCTGCCCGGACATAAGCCGCGAAGGTCACGAACGGGCGACCGAAAGCGCAAGATCACGCGGAAGGGCGGCGCGGGGCGGGCAGCGCGAGCGCGAGGCGGGGCGGGCAGCGCAGGCAGCGCCAAGCGGGGCAGCGCGGCGCGGGGCAGGGCGGCGCGGGGCAGGGCAGGGTGGACAGCGCGGGGCAGGGCAGCGCAGCCCAGGGTGGACAGCGCAGGACAGCGCGGGGCGGGACAACGCGAAGCAGCGCGGGGCAACGCGAAGCGGGGCAGGGCGGGGCGGGGCGAGGCGGGACAGCACAGCGCGAGGCGGGACAGCGCAGGGCGGGGCGGGGCTAGCGGGGGGTTCGGGGGGAGGCTGCTCGGCGGGCTCGGTCTACCGCTGCCGGGAGGGCTGCGATGAGGGCGTCCACGTCGGCCTGGGTGCTGGTGTGGCCGAGCGTGAAGCGCAACGAGGAGCGGGCGCGGTCGTCGTCTGCGCCCATGGCCAGCAGTACGTGCGAGGGCTGCGCCACCCCCGCCGAGCAGGCCGAACCCGTTGAGCAGGCGATGCCCTGCGCGTCGAGCAGGAGCAGCAGCGCGTCGCCCTCGCAGCCCGGGAAGGAGAAGTGCGCGTTGCCGGGCAGCCGGTCGGTCGGGTCACCGTTGTAGATCACCTCGGGCACCGCCCGGCGGACCCGCTCGATCAGGTCGTCGCGGAGCGCGGCCACTCGGGCCGCGTACTCCTGCTGGCCCTTCACCGCCGTCTCGACGGCGACCGCGAAGGCGACGATGCCGGCGGTGTCCAGCGTGCCGGACCGGACGTCGCGTTCCTGACCACCGCCGTGCAGCAGCGGGGTGGCCGCGACGTCCCGGCCGAGCAGCAGCGCGCCCACCCCGGTCGGCCCGCCCAGCTTGTGGCCGGTGACGGTCAGCGCGGCGGCGCCGCTGGCGGCGAAGTCGACCGGCACCTGGCCGACCGCCTGGATGGCGTCGGTGTGGAACGGTACGCCGTGCTCGGCGGCGACGGCGGCCAGCTCGGCGACCGGCTGCACGGTGCCGACCTCGTTGTTGGCCCACATGGCGGTGACCACGGCCACCCGGTCGGCGTGGGCGGTCAGCTCGGCGCGCAGATCCTCCGGGTCGAGCCGGCCGGCGGAGTCCGGTGGCAGCCATCCGACCTCGGCGCCCTCGTGCTCGGCCAGCCAGTCGACGGAGTCGAGGACCGCGTGGTGTTCGACAGCGCTGGAGACCACTCGCCGACGGTCGGAGCCGGTGCCCCGGCGGGCCCAGAAGATGCCCTTGACGGCGAGGTTGTCGCTCTCCGTGCCGCCACCGGTGAAGATCACCTCGGACGGCCTGGCGCCCAGCACCGCGGCGACCCGCTCGCGCGACTCCTCGACCCGGCGCCGGGCACGACGACCCTCCGCGTGCAGTGAGGACGCGTTGCCGACCTCGCGGGCGGTAGCGACGTACGCCTCCAGTGCCTCATCGAGCATCGGAGTGGTCGCCGCGTGATCCAGGTAAGCCATCACCGCCCAGCCTACGGCCGACATGGCGGGGACCGGATGCCGGTCGGCCGGCGAAGCATCGCGGCCGGGGCGGGAGGATGCTCCCGCCCCGGCACGACGCCGGTCAGGGCCAGGTCAGGCCGGTACCGCCGTGACGACGATGTTGTCGCGGTACTTGCGGGCCTTTGCGTCGAACGGCCCACCGCAGGTGATCAGGGTCAGTCGTGCTTCGCCGTCGCGGGCGAAGTACCGGTCCAACGGGATCTTGGTCTTGGCGTACTCCTCCCGGGCGACGACCCGGTACTGCCGTGCCGTGCCGTCGCTGCCGGTCGCGGTGAGGGTGTCGCCCTGGTCCAGCTCGCGGAGCCGGAAGAACGCACCCTTGCCCTGCTTGGCGCTGTCCACGTGACCGGCGATGACCACCGAGCCGGCGTCCGCCTCCAGGCCGGGGCCGTAGCGGTACCAGCCGATCTGGTCGACGCTGGGCGGCACCTCGAACTCGTTGGTCCGCTCGTTGATGCCGACCGCGTTGACAGTGGCGGTGACGTTGATGTCCGGGATCACCAGCCGGACCGGCGGGACGACCTCCGCGCCGGCCGGCAGGTCACCGGCGGCTACCGGGACGCCCCCGGTGGCCGGCGGGGTTGCGGTGACGGTGGCCAACGCGCTCGCCTCCTGCGCGCCGACGTCCTCGGCCGGCTGGGAGTCGCAGGCCACCAGTGTGGCGACGGTGAGCGCGGCAACGCCGGCGGCCATGGCCGCCAGCGCGCCGCGGTTGCGCACCGTCACTGGCGACCGGTCCGCGCGGTGGCCACCCGCACCCCGCCGCCGAGCAGCAGCAGGACGCCGGCGCCGGTGAGCACGTACCACCAGGTGTCCACGCCCGTGCCGGCCTGACCACCGTCACCGCTCGGTACGCCGCCCGGGGCGGAGTGCAGGCCGGTGATGGTCTGGGCCACCACGTCGAGGGTCTTGCCCTCGGCGGAGCCGATCGCGTAGACGATGGTCGCGGTGCCCTCCTTGAGGTTGAGGTCCGCCGGGCCGATGGCCACGGTGTCGGTGCCGGCCAGCACCACGTCCGCCTTCACGCTGCCCGCGTCGACGTCGCCCTTGGCCTCGTTCGGGTTGGTCAGGTCCTCGAAGACCGGGGTCCCGCCGGCCCGGACGTCCACCGCCGGGGCGGCGGCGGTGTGCCGGACGATCAGCCGGGCCTTGCCGGCGCTGACCTTCGAGACGTCGTTGACGAAGGGGGTGATCTTCGGCTGGCCGGCGGCGTCGAGGTGCGCGGCGATGCTGATGTTCGCCCCGCCCGGCACCGCCGCGTTGTCGACCTTGAGAATCGCGCTGCCGACCGGCTCACCCGGCTTGGTGAGGGCGATGTCGTACTCGCCCTCCTCCAGGTTCAACGGTCCGGCCACGTCACCGGGCTTGAAGTTGTCCAGCGTCTTCTCGCCGTTGACGTAGACGTCGACGGGGGTGTCCGGAATGCCGTGCACGACGGAGACCTTCGACGTGGCGGCGTACGCCGGGGTGGCGGTGAACGCGCCGACACCGGCGAAGGCCAGCGCGGCGACCGCGCCGCCTGCGGCGACCCGACGGAAGTACGAGAGCTGCATCTGTCTGCCTCCTGCTGATTACTGCTGATTCGTCAGGCTTGGCTTGCAGAACGGGTTACGCCGGGTACGCGACGGGCGGATGCGCGCCGGACGCACTTTTTTTCGTGGCCCTCGCCCGCATCCGAATCGGGCCCGCGGAACGAAGAGCTGGTGAGATGACATCGACCGGGAGAGTGGGGCGCAGGCTGTGGCAGCTACAGTCGGGTATGCCCCATCGAAGGCGAGCTGCCCGATGACGGCGCCACCTGAGAATCCAGATCCCCACGTGGATGACGTGGCCCTCCGATTCCGCGCTGGTGACGAGGTGGCGCTCCGCGAGACGTACGACCGCTATGGCCGCGCCGTGCTCCACCTGGCCACCTCCATGCTGGCCAACCGTGCCGACGCCGAGGACGTGACCCAGGCGACGTTCGTTGCCGCCTGGCTGGGGCGGGACACCTTCGACCCGGCCAAGGGTTCGTTGGTCGGCTGGTTGCTCGGCATCGGTCGGCGCAAGGTGATCGACCGGATGCGAGCGTCGGCCCGGGAGACCCGGGTGGTGGAGACGGTCCGGCAGCTGCCCGAGCCGACACAGACCGGCCCCGACCCGGATCGGGTGGTGGACCGGCTGGTGATCGCCGACGAGCTGGCCCGTCTCCCGGACGACCAGCGACGCATGCTGGAGCTGGCCTTCTACGACGACCTGACACACCAGCAGATAGCGACGGTGACCGGCGTGCCGTTGGGCACCGTGAAGAGTCACATTCGACGCGGCATGGCGAGCTTGAAACGCAGATGGGAGGTGGACGGTGCAGCACCTGGACCACGACCGGCTGGTCTTTCTGGCGCTCGGTGAGATCGAGGCGGACAACGGGGACAGCACCCACCTCGACACCTGCGAGGACTGCCGGGTGGAGATGGCCGCCCTTCAGCAGGTGGCCGGGCTCGGTGCGGAGACGCAGGGCCTGTCTGCTCTGCCCGACCCGCCGGAGCACATCTGGCAGGGCATCGCGGCCGAGATCAGCGCGGCGCAGGCTCTGCCGTCGCTGACGACGGCCCCCCGCCAGCAGAGCGTTGACCAGCCGATCAGCGGCCCGATCCCCGAGCGGTCGACCAACGACCCAGTGCCCGAGCGTACGGCGCAAGGCCCCGGCAGCCTCCGGTCGAACGGCAGGTCACGGGCCGGTCGGCGCGGCTGGTCGCGCTGGGCGGCCACCGCGGTGACCGCGGCCGCCGCCGCGGCGGTCGGGGTGGTGGGCACGGTGTCCGTGCTGCGGCCGGACGATCCGGCGCCCGCGCCGACACCGGCGGTGGTGGCCAGTGCGCCGCTGGCGGCGTACGGGTCGACGCCGCCGGCCGCCACCGGTGATGCGCGGGTTCTCGATGGCGGCCAACTACATCTGCACGTGGCGAATCTCCCGAGCGTGCCGGGGTACTACGAGGTCTGGCTCATCAACCCGACGACGATGCAGATGTTCTCGGTCGGCACCCTGGGTGGGAGTTCGGACGCGCTGCTCCCGCTGCCACCCAACGTCGACCTGAGTGCCTACTCGGTGGTGGACGTCTCCGCCGAGCAGTACGACAACAAGCCCGCCCACTCCGGCGACAGTCTGCTGAGGGGCACCCTGACGGGCTGATCGGCGGGCCGGCTCAGCTCCCCGGCCCGCCGATCAGCTCCCCACGACAAAGTGGCCGCCCGGAAACGGGCGGCCACTTTGTCGTTGACGGAAACGTCACTTGCGCTTGCGGATCTCCTCAGCGGCCTGCGGGACGATCTTGAACAGGTCGCCCACCACGCCGAAGTCGGCCAGCTCGAAGATCGGCGCCTCGCCGTCCTTGTTGACCGCGACGATGGTCTTCGAGGTCTGCATGCCGGCCCGGTGCTGGATGGCACCGGAGATGCCGAGCGCGACGTAGAGCTGCGGGGAGACCGTCTTGCCGGTCTGCCCCACCTGGAACTGGTGCGGGTAGAAGCCGGAGTCGACGGCCGCGCGGGACGCGCCGACGGCGCCGCCCAGCAGGTCGGCCAACTCCTCGACCAGCTTGAAGTTGTCGGCGTTGCCGACACCACGGCCGCCGGAGACGACCACGCCGGCCTCGGTCAACTCCGGGCGGGAGCCCTTCTGCTCGGCGACCCGCTCGACGACCCTGGCCAGCTTGTCGGTGTCGGTGACCGACACGGTGAGCTGCTCGATCGCCGGGGTGGCCGCGGCCGGGCTCGGGGTGACCGAGTTGGGCCGGACGGTGACCAGCGGCAGGCCCTTGGTGACCTTGGACTTGACGATGGCGGAACCGGCGAAGGCGACCTGGGTGGCGGTGCCGTCGGCGGCCAGGCCGACCACGTCGGTCAGGATGCCGTTGTCCAGCTTGACGGCGAGGCGGGCGGCGATCTCCTTGCCCTCCTGCGCCGATGCCAGCAGCACGGCGGCCGGCTGTACCCGCTGGACGAGTTCGGCCAGCACGGTGGCCTTGGGGGCCACCAGGTAGCCGTCGATCTCGTCACCCTCGGCGGCGTAGATCTTCTCCGCGCCGTACTCGCCCAGCTTGGCGCTCAGCGCCTCGGCCGCGCCAGCGCCGCCGAGCACGACCGCGCTGGGCGTGCCCAGCTCGCGGGCGATGGTGAGCATCTCCAGGGTGACCTTCTTGACGCCGAATTCCTTGGTGGCTTCGACGACGACGAGAACCTCAGACATGTCCAGACCCGCTCTCACACGAACTTTTCGGTGGCGAGGAACTCGACCAGCTTGACGCCGCCCTCGCCCTCATCGGTGATCTTGGCGCCGCCGGAGCGCGGCGGACGCTTGCTGTGCTCGACGACGGCGCTTGTCGCGCCGTCGAAGCCCACCTCGTTGGGCGCGACGCCGAGGTCGGCCAGCGAGAGCGTCTGCACCGGCTTCTTCTTGGCGGCCATGATGCCCTTGAACGACGGGTAGCGCGGCTCGTTGATGGTGTCCCAGACGGAGACCACGGCCGGGGTGGAGGCGGTGACCACCTCGTAGCCCTCCTCGGTCTGCCGCTCGACGGTCAGCGTGGCGCCGTCGACGGTGAGCTTGCGGGCGCCGGTGAGGGCCGCGACGCCGAGTCGCTCGGCGATCATGTGCGGCATGACCTGGACCCGGCCGTCGGTGGACTCCGCACCGCAGATCACGAGGTCGGCGTTGAGCTGACCCAGCGCGGCGGCGAGCACCTTCGAGGTGGCCACGGCGCAGGAACCGTGCAGGGCGTCGTCCACCACGTGCACGGCCTTGTCCGGGCCCATGGAGAGCGCCTTGCGGATCGACTCGGTCGCCCGGTCCGGACCCATGGTCAGGATCGTGACCTCGCCACCGTGCGCCTCCTTGATCTTCAGCGCCTCCTCGATGGCGTACTCGTCCATCTCGTTGATCACGTTGTTCGCCGAACCGCGGTCGACGGTGTTGTCGTCACTGCGCAGGTTGCGGTCCGCGCCCGAATCAGGCACCTGCTTGACGAGTACGACGATATTCATCGCGCTTCGACGACCCTCCTGTGTGGTGTTGCCATTGGCTCGCCCGGTCTGGGCCGCAGCCTCGCGCGTCTACTGACGCCCGGTCAACCGCGGACTGTTGTGCAGTTGCCCACGGCGCAATGTTACCTGCCAGTAGGTTGCGGCTCTCGGGCACTCAGAGTGACACAGCTCACCGACAGCCGCGCGGTCAGGCCGGCTCGGCCAGCGCGCTGCGGATCTGGTCGATGACGGCGGCCTCCGCCGGGGCGACCCCGTCGTGCGCCCGGGCCACCCGGTCCGCTGCGGTCAACACCACCGTCCGGTACGCCCCGACATCCGCCGGTGATTTCTCCCGCAGGATCCGCATCGCCCGGCCGAGCGCCGGCAGCACCACCGACTCGATCTCCAACTGGGACGTACGGGGCAGCCGGGGCAGCGGACCGGTGGTCAGCGCCTCCTTCACCACCCCGCTGGCGCCGGCCAGCGCGCCGGACGCGGCGAAGCTCTCCCGGAACACCGCCAGCATCCCGGGGTCGGCGTTGGCGACCAGGGCGACGGCACCGAAGGCACCTGTCTTGAGGGTCAGCCGTTCCTCGTCCGTCAACCGCTGCTCCATGATCACGGAGTGTAGACGTACGGCGTGGTGGTCGTGACCGGGACGAGGCCGAGCCGCTGCAGAATCGGCCGGCTGTCCTCGGACGCGTCCACCTGCAGTAGGGCCCGGCCCCGCTGGTCGGCCAGCCGCGCCCGGTACGTGACAAGCGCCCGGTAGATGCCCTTACGGCGCCACTGCGGCAGGGTGGAGCCGCCCCAGAGCGTGCCGAACCCGGTGTTCGGTGGAAAGCGCACCCAGCCGGCGCTCACGACCGTCCCGCCCGCCTCGGCCACCAGCACGGTGATCGAGTGCGGGTCGGCGTCGATCTCCTTGGCCAGCCCTGTCACCAGGTGCGAGCGGTCCTCCTGCCACACCTCCTCCTCCATGGCGGCGATCCGCTCCAGGTCCTCCCGGGACGTCACCTCACGCAGGCGTACCCCCTCGGGGATGACCGGCAGCGCGGCGGCCAGCGGCGCGACCGGCCCGATCACGACGGTCTCCCGCTCCTGCGCGACGAACCCGGCGGCGCGCAGGCGGTCCGCCAGGTCCGCCGGCTCGTCGTGCTCGTTGAGCTTCCACTCCACCGACTGGCCCCGCTGCCGGAACAACTCGACCTGCCGGGCGATCAACTCGTCCAGCGTCTCGCCGGTCAGGCCGCCGAGGTCGCGGTAGGTGAGGAACCCGCCCGCGTCGAGCCCGATGATCCGGACCAGCGGGCCGTCCCGCTCGACCGTCACGCCGGCCGGAACCGGGTCGGGGATCTCCGGGCGGAGTTGGTTGTCGTAGGCGGCACGCAGCGTCAGCACGTCGATATCGGTCACCGGCCCAGGCTAAGGCGGATGGGAAGCGGATAATCGACGGCGTGTGGCAGGCGATCAAGCGTTGGTTCGACCCGGCGGAGTTGCGCGCCGTCGGCGAGACACCGGACTACCGGTTCTCGCTGGCCAACGAGCGGACGTTCCTGGCCTGGTTGCGCACCAGCCTGGCGCTGGTCGGTGGCGGGTTGGCCGCGGCACAGTTCCTGCCACCGCTGGCGGTGAACCACCTGCGGGAGGCCATCGCGGTCACGCTGCTGCTGCTCGGCGCCGCCGTCGCGGTCCGCGCGGTCGACCACTGGGCACGTACCGAACGGGCCATCCGGCTCGGCGAGGAGTTGCCCGCCTCCCGCTTCCCCGCCGTCCTCGCCCTCGCCGTCGGCGCTGGCGCGGTGCTGCTGGTGATCGCGGTGCTGCTCCGGGCGATCGGCGGGCGGTGAGCGTCATCCGCGACCCGGGGCTGCAACCGGAACGGACCCGCCTGGCCTGGCGGCGCACCCTGCTGACCCTGACCGTGGTGACCGCGCTCGCCGTCCGGCTGGCGTCCGAGGACGGCCCGGTCGGGGCGCTGCTCGCCGGTGTGGCCGTCCTGCTCTGGGGAGCCGTGCTCACGCTCTGTTGGCCCCGGAGCATCGGCACCGGGGCAGCGCGCACCGGCGGTCGCACCCTGCCCCTGGTCGCGCTGGGCACGGTCGGGCTCGCACTGCTGGGGGTGGTGCTGACGACGCACGGAGTGGGGTGATGCGACGCGGTGCGCCATGATAGGTGCATGGCCCGGCTGTTCATACTCCTTTTCCTGGTACAGGTTGTCCTCGCCGCCTGCGCGCTGATCAGTTGTCTCTCCGCCGAGGAGGACCAGATCCGCACCCTCCCCCGGATCGCCTGGGCGCTGATCATCTTGTTCTTCCCGCTGGTCGGGTCGATCGCCTGGTTCGTCGCCGGGCGGGCGCGCCGCCCCGGTGCTGCCGACGGCATCGGCAAGATCTGGCCGGGCGGCAGCGGCACGGCCCAGCGCCGACCGCTGGCCCCCGACGACGACCCGGAGTTCCTGCGCTCCGTGCAGGAGCGCGCCAAGAAGCAGGACGAGGAGCTCTTCCGCCGCTGGGAGGAAGATCTGCGCCGGCGAGAGGGCGACCTGCGCCGCCGCGACGGTGACCCGCCGCGCGAGGGCGACCGACCCGAGGTCTAAGAGCGGACCGCCGTCGCCCCTGCTGAGGGGCGACGGCGGCGGGTGCGACTCAGGCCAGGTTCGACGACCGGGGGTACGCGTCGGTCGGGTCGGTGAGCACGTTGACCAGGTACGGGACGCCGGCGTCGAACGCCCGCTGGAGGGCCGGCCCCAGGTCGGCGGCCTTGGCGACCGTCTCCCCCGCCCCGCCGAGCGCGCTGACCACCGTGTCGTAGCGCAACTCCGGCTGCAGGTCGGCCGCCACGTCGTAGCCGTACATGGCCCGCATCGGGTGCTTCTCCAGACCCCAGATGCCGTTGTTGCCGACCACGATCACCACCGGCAGCTTCTGGCGGACCAGCGACTCGACGTCCATCAGCGAGAAGCCGGCGGCGCCGTCGCCCATCAGCACGCAGATCTGCCGATCCGGGTGGCTGACCCGGGCGCCCATCGCGTAGCCCATGCCGGTGCCCAGGCAGCCGTACGGACCCGGGTCCAGCCAGGTGCCGGGCTGCGCCGGCTCCAGGTACCGACCGGCGTACGAGACGAAGTCACCGCCGTCGCCGATGGTGATCGCGTCCCGGGCCAGCACCCGACGCAGCTCGCCGTAGATCCGGGCCGGGCGGATCGGGTCGGTCTCGGCGGCCATCTCGGCGGCGTCCCGCGCCTTGGCCGCGTCCTCGGCGGCACGCAGGTCGGCGATCCAACCGGTGTGGTCGGCCCGGTCGCCAGCGTGGTCGGCCAGCGCGGAGAGGATCAGGCGCAGGTCACCGACGGGGGCGACGGCCGGCTGCACGTGCGTCGCCCGCTGGGTGGGCGCGTCGACGATGTGCACCACCTTGGCATCGCCGAAGTCGCCGAAGCTGAGCCGGAAGTCCAGCGGGGTGCCGACGACCACGACGACGTCGGCGCCGGAGAGCGCGGCCCGCCGGGCCTTGGCGAAGGCCAGCGGGTGCTCCGGCGGCAGCGAGCCGCGGCCCATTCCGTTGGTGAAGACCGGCACCTGCAACGCCTCGGCGGCCTCACGCAGCGCCGCCACCGCGTCGCCGGCGTACACGTCCGAGCCGGCGATGATGACCGGTCGCTGCGCGCTGGCGATCAGCGTCGCGGCCCGGCCGACCTCCTCGGGGTCCGGCTCGACCGGGTCGACGCCGACCGGCGCGGGCACGTCCGCCTCGGAGACCGAGAAGACCGTCTCCAGCGGAAAGTCGAGGAACGCCGGGCCGCGGTGCGGGGTGAGCGCGGCCGTGAGCGCCGCGCCGATCGCACGCGGAATGTCGTCGGTGCTGAACACCGTCTCGGCGTGCTTGGTGACCGGGGCGACCAGCGGGAGATGGTCCATCTCCTGGAGGCTGCCCGAGCCCCAGCGGAACGCGGGTGCCCGGCCCCCGAGCACCAGCACCGGGGAGGCGTTGAAGAAGGCGCTGGTCATGCCAGAGATGCCGTTGGTGACGCCCGGACCGGCGGTGAGCACGGCGAGGCCCGGTCGGCGCTGGAGCTTGGCCACCGCCTCGGCGGCGAAGACCGCGGACTGCTCGTGCCGGACGTCGTAGATCGGGAAGTCGCTCTTGTGCGCGGCATCGTAGAGCGGGAAGACGTGCCCGCCGGACAGCGTGAACATCTCCCGTACGCCGTGCGCGCGTAGTGCCGCCAGCGCCAACTCCCCGCCGTGACCCTCGATCCGCTCCGTCATGTCGCTCCCATCGTCCGTGGCCGGGATCACAGGTTACCGACCAGTCACCTGGCTCGCCGACCGTGGCCCCGGCGGGTGGGAGCGACCCCGGTCAGCGGCCCGTGAAGTCGGGCTTGCGCTTCTCCACGAAGGCCGCCATGCCCTCACGTCGGTCGTCGGTCGCGAACAGCGCCGCGAAGAGCTGGCTCTCCCACGCCAGGCCCGAGTTCAGGTCCATGTCCAGGCCGCCGTCGACCGCCAGCTTCGCCGCGCGCAGCGCCTGCACAGGCCCGCTGAGGTACGGCGTGACAAGCGTTACCGCCGCGTCGTACACCTCGGCTGCCGGGACGACCCGGTCGGCCAGGCCGATCCGCAGCGCCTCCTGCGCGCCCACCATCCGCCCGGACATAATCAGATCCTTGGCACGGGCCGGGCCGACGAGGCGGGCCAGTCGCTGGGTGCCGCCGGCACCGGGGATGATGCCGAGCTTGATCTCCGGCTGGCCGAGCTTCGCGTCCTCGGCCACCACCCGCCAGTCGCAGGCCAGCGCCAGCTCGCAGCCGCCGCCGAGGGCGTACCCGGTGATCGCCGCGACCACCGGCTTGGGGATCCGGGCGATCGCGCCGAGCGCGCTGGACAGGGCTGCCGCCCGGTCGGCCATGTCCACGTAGGACATCTCGGCCATCTGCTTGATGTCCGCACCCGCGGCGAAGACCTTCTCACCGCCGTACACGATGACAGCGCGGACCTCGGGGTCGGCGGTGGCTGCCGTCGCGGCGGCCCGCAACTCCTCCTGCACCTGGGTGTTGAGCGCGTTCATCGGCGGCCGCTCCAGCCGGATGGTGCCGATGCCGTCCCTGGTCTCCAGCCGAACGAACTCGCCCACGCTGCCCTCACTTCCTCGTCGAAGTCGCGTGCCAACCTTACGACCCGGCTCGTTTGGGCAAGTAGTGTGGTGTCAGCCCCGCAGGCGGGAGGCCAGCCATGGTCACGTATTACGACGACAAGTCGGTAGAGGTAACGTCCACCGCCGTCCGGGTCGACGGCCGCAGCTACCCCCTGGCCGAAATCACCATGGTCTGGCATCGCCGGGGCAGCCGTTCCTGGCGGGTGCTCGTCGGTCGGGGCGCGATCGGCGCGGCGCTGGCCGGTCCACTGGTCGCGGCCGTGCTCGGCATCGGCGTGGCCGTCTGGCTGCACCGCTCACCCACCGTGACGATCGCGATCGTCGGCGCCTCGGTGCTGGTCGGCCTCGCCGTGGGCCCGGTCGCCGACTTCCTCTTCGAACACCTGGACCGCTCGTACGCCAGGGGCAGCCGGCAACTGGAGATCTGGGCCCGCTGGCGGGGCCACCCGGTGCGGTTGCTGCGCACCGGCGACGCGCTGCGCTTCGGTCAGATCTACCGTGCGTTGCAGCGCGCCGTCGAGCAGAGCCAACCCGCTGCCCGACCCGCCGCCCGCCGCTAGCCCGGAGGGAACCCGGTCGGAACCCGGTCGGAGCCCGGCTCGACCGGCAGCAGGCCGCGGCCAGGCGCGCTCGCATCCGAGCCGTAGATCCACACATCCCCTCGGCTACGGCCTTACGGGCCCGACCGTGTGCCGTTGGCCGCGCACCCCTGCGCCCGGGTGTGTCAGCGCGGGGCGGAGGTGGTGCCCCTCAGCACCTTTGGAACTGATGTCGTAGACGAATCACGCCGGAGGCCCGCCACGTGTCAGGCGGGAGGCACGCCACGTGGCACGAGAGGCACGATGCGGGACTCGCCAATTCGCGGCGCTGACGTGACGGCGAGCCCACGACGCAGGGGTGCGACGACGGGAGGCCCCATGACGTCGCGGGAGCAGGGCGAGAGACCACGCTGTCGCGCGATCGTCGGAGCGGGAGAACCCGTGATGTCGTAGACGATTCAGCTCCAAAGGACGACCACACCGCCCCCGCCCCCCGTCGGCGCCATCCTGACGCACAACGGACGGTGCGGGTTTGACCACCGGCGGTTAGGCTTAGTGATGACCCTCTATTACCGGGACGACGCGGTGCAGGTGACCTCCGAGTCGATCCGGGCCGGTGGCCATGTGATCGCCCTGTCCGACGTGACGTTCGTCTGGCACGCGCGGGGGGCCAAGACCCTCGCGGTGCGCGGCCGGGTGCTGGGTCGCGGTGTGCTGGTCCTGCTGCTGTCGCTGCCGCCGTTGGTCGCGGTGGTGTGCGTGCTCTCGCTGGCCTGGTCCGCACAGGACCGGGGCAACTGGCAGTTGGCGCTGATCATCCTCGCCGCCTGCGCGGTGGGGGCGCTGGCGCTGACCCCGTTCCTGGAGATCCCCCTCGGCTGGCTGGACCGCTCCTACGAGCGCGGCAGCCACGTACACGAGCTGTGGGTGCAGCACCACGGTCAGGAGCAGTTGCTGTTGCGCACTCCGGACGCCCTACGGTTCGGGCAGATCTATCGGGCCGTGCAGCGCGCCGTCGAACAGCAGGGTGACCACCGATGACCGCTCGCCACGTGGGTCAGCTCAGCGGCAGGGTGGTGGCGATCGGCCAGCTCACCAGGGCGGCACCCAGCAGGGCCGACAGCCAGCGCGGGGCGGCGTAGCGGCGCAGCACGGCCGCCCAGACGGCGTGCCAGCCGAGCAGCAGCGCGAACAGCGGCACCACCAGCAGCACGAACCCGGGTGCCAGCCCGACCACCGCCGACGTGGCCAGCACGAGCACGGCGACGGCGACGACCAGCAGGTGTCGCCAGGCGCGGTCGGCGGCGGCCAGCTCGACACCGAGCAGGAACAGCAGGCACCCGGCGAGCACCAGCGGGAGCAGCCACCAGCGGGCACCGACCGGCAGCGCCGACGTCAGGCCCAGGTGGATCGGCAGCGCGACGGCGAGGACGGCGTACGCGGTCAGGGTCAGCGCCGCGACGCCGGTCCGTGCCGTCGCGCGACGAGCCGCCGCCTCGACGGCCGGGCCGGGTGGTGGCGCCGGGCCATCGTGCGCGGGGGCCGGCTGTGGCGCGGGGGTCGGCCGTGGCGCGGGCCGACGGCTCGGTGTCGCCCGTGTCGGCAGGAGCAGCGCCGCCAGCGGGACCACCCCGACGCCGAACGCGAGCACCAGCAGCGCCGCCCCGGCGAGCCGGGCGAGCGGCCGTGGCGCGGCGTTCCCGTCCGCACTGGGCAGCCAATGGGCGATCTCCCGGTGGGTACGCGGGGCGAAGAGCACCGAGATGTGCTCCACACCGGGCACCACCACCGCTGGCCGACGCCCCATCGACGCGCCCCGCCCGACGGCGTCGTCGGCCGCGCGCCGAAACGCCGGGAACTCCGCACCGCCGACGATGAGCAGCAGCTCCGCCGGACGGCCCGGGGGCAGCTCGCCGGCGCTGGGCAGCGAGATCGCCACGGTCCGGGCGATCTCCGGGTGGTCGGCGGCGTACCGGGTGACCGCACCCGCGCCCATGGAGTGCCCGACCAGCATGATCTGGTGCTCGTCCACATCGGGCATGGAGCGCAGGTGACCGACTGCGGCGTCCATGTCGGCGGCGAGCCGCGCGGAGGGCACGTCAGCGCCGAGCCGGGCCGGGTTGGCGCCGTGACCGGCGAAGTCGAACAGCAGCGCGACCGCACCTCGACGGGCCACGGTGTCGGCGATCGGGCGCATCAACCGGCCCGAGCCGGCGAATCCGTGTGCGATCACCACGCCGGGCCGCCGCACGTCGGGTGTCGGCGCGCCCGCGCGTACCTCGGTCATCGGCACCCCGCCGACGGTGACCTGCCGGACGGTGAGACCGTCGTCGGCGCGGACTAGCACCAGCGTGCCGAGCGCGGCGGCGACCGCCGCGAGCACGGCGAGCAGGACAGTGGTCCGGGTGCTCGGCGGGCGGTGCGGCGAGGGGGCCGACATGCCGGCACCCTACCGGGGGCCGGGCCATCGGGGACTCCACCGGACGAGCGGTTGTGGCGCGACCGGCGCACACTTGATCCCATGGCGATTCCCCTCCCCACCCCGGCCGCGATGGTCGGCCTGACCCGTTCCGCCCTCGACCAGGCGCTCGGCTCGGCCGCCTCGTTCGCCGCCGTGCCTGCCCGCGCGTTCGCGGTCCTGGACGGGGTGGAGACGCTGCTCGCCCGGATCAACGGCGTGGTGGACCGGATCGAGGCGACCCTGGACCGGACCGACCAGGTGCTCACCGACGCCGAGGGGGCCGTCCGCGAGGTGGCCGTCATCAGCGCCGCCGCGACCACCGCCATCGACACGGCCACCGAGGTCGCGGCGGCCGCCGCCGTGGTCGTCGGGGAGGCCGAGCAGGTCTCCAGGGCCGCCGGCACGGTGGTCGCCGAGGCCGGGACGGTCGCCGGCACCGCAGCGGTCACGGTGGGCAGCGCGGCGCAGGCCGCGACCACGGCAGCCGAACTGCTGGCGGCGTACGAGCCAGCGCTGCGGCGGGCCGCCCCGATGGCCGGGAGGTTCGTGGAGGAGCTAAGCCACGAGGAGATCACCGCGGCGATCCACCTGATCGACGAGCTGCCCAAGCTCAAGGAGCACCTGACCGCCGACATCCTGCCGATCCTGTCCACCCTGGACCGGGTCGGACCCGACCTGCACGATCTGCTGGACGTCACCCGCGACCTCAAGCTCGCCGTGGCCGGCATCCCCGGCCTGGGGATGCTGCGCCGGCGCGGCGAGAAGCTCAGCGACGAACCCGCCGGCTGAGCGCCCGGTCAGGCCGGGACGTACAGCTCGTCGATCTCGGCGCGTCGCGGCAGCGCCACCGAGGCGCCGAGCTTGCGGACGCAGGCCGCCCCGGCCGCCGCCGCCCAGCGCACCGCGTCGACCACGTCGCGACCCTCGCCCCAGCCGACGGCCAGCGCGGCCGTGAACGCGTCGCCGGCCGCCGTGGAGTCGACCACGTCGACAGCGACCGCGGGTACGTGCACCTCGGTGCCGTCCCGGTCGACGTACCAGGCGCCGTCGCCGCCGAGGGTGAGCACGGCGCGGGGCACCAGGTCGAGCAGCGCCCGTGGGTCCTCCCGGCCCCGACCGGTGAACGCCTGCGCCTCGCCCTCGTTGACGACCAGCAGGTCCACGGCCGCGAGCAGTTCCGGCGGCAGGTCCCGGGCCGGTGCGGCGTTCAGGATGACCCGGGTGCCGGCCGCGCGGGCCACCAGGGCGGCGGTGGCCACCGTCTGCACCGGGATCTCCAGTTGGGCGACGAGGACGTCCGCCGCGCGTACGGTGGCCAGTTCCTCTTCGGTGAGGCCGACCAGCGCGTCGTTCGCGCCGGGGGTGACCACGATGGCGTTCTCCCCCTGCGCGTTGACCATCACCACCGCCACGCCGGAGGCGCCGTAGACCACCCGCAGTTGGTCGGTGTCCACACCGGCCGCGGTGATCCGGGCCCGGAGGGTGACACCGAACGCGTCGGAGCCGATGGCGCCGAGGAAGGCGCAGGAGGCCCCGGCCCGGACGGCGGCGATGGCCTGGTTGGCGCCCTTGCCGCCGGGCACCATCACGAAGTCGGTGCCGAGCATGGTCTCACCCGGCCGGGGCAGCGAGGGCGCCATCGCGACCAGGTCCATGTTGGCGCTGCCCACCACGACCACGCGGGTCTGCGACACGGTCACCTCCCCGGTCGGCTGATCAGGCGGCGCGGGCGGTGTAGCGGTCGCCGGACCGCTCGACCACCAGCGGCAGGCCGAAGGTCTTGGAGAGGTTGTCGCCGGTCAGCGTCTCGGCGAGCAGGCCCTGGGCGACCGCCGCCCCCTCGCGCAGCAGCAGCGCGTGGGTGAACCCGGGCGGGATCTCCTCCACGTGGTGGGTGACGAGCACCAGGGCCGGGGCGTCCGGGTCGTACGCCAGCTCGGCCAGCCGGCCGACCAGGTCCTCACGTCCACCCAGGTCGAGCCCGGCGGTGGGCTCGTCGAGCAGCAGCAACTCCGGGTCGGTCATCAGTGCCCGGGCGATCTGCACCCGCTTGCGTTCGCCCTCGGAGAGCGTGCCGTAGCGGCGCTCGGCGAGGCCGCCGACGCCGAGCTGGCTGAGCAGCGCCCGCGCCCGCGCCTCGTCGCCGCGGTCGTAGCTCTCCCGCCAGCGGCCGACCACCGACCAGGCGGCGGTCACCACCACGTCACTGACCAGCTCGTCGGCGGGCACCCGCTCGGCGAGCGCGGCGGTGGAGAGCCCGATCCGGGTACGCAGCTCGTTGACGTCGGTGCGGCCGATCCGCTCACCCAGGACGTGCGCGACGCCGGTGGTGGGGTGCAGTCGGCCGGCGGCGAGGTTGAGCAGGGTGGTCTTGCCCGCGCCGTTGGGGCCGAGCACCACCCAGCGCTCGTCCAGCTCGACCCGCCAGGTCAGGTCCTGCAGCAGTGCGGTGCCGGAGCGGCGTACGCCGACACTGTCGAGGCTGACCACCAGATCCGGGTCCACGGGGGTGGCGGCGGGCGCGGCGCCCGCGGCGCCGGGGATCAGGTCACCAGTCACCCGCCCATCCAACCACGCAGCGTCGACGTACCCCCCATGGGCGGCGTGCCGGTCATAGGGTGAACGCCGTGTCTTTGATCACCACCCCCGGAGGGCGGCTCATGCCAGGTCGAGGTTCGGAGCCGCGCGGATGAGCGCGGTCATCGAGATCGAGGGTCTGCGCAAGACCTTCCACAGCGTGCGCAACGGCCGACGGGTGGCGGTGGACGGTTTCGATCTGCTGGTCGAGGCGGGTCAGATCCACGGTTTCCTGGGCCCGAACGGCTCCGGCAAGACGACGACCCTGCGTGCGCTGCTCGGGCTGATTCGCGCCGACGGCGGGCGGATGAGGGTGTTCGGCGAGCCGTCGCCGGAGCTGCTGCCCCGGGTGGCGGGCCGGGTCGGCGCCATCGTGGAGAGCCCGCAGTTCTTCGGCAACTTCACCGGGTACCGCACGCTGCGGCTGCTGGCCCGTGCGGGTGGGGTGCCGGTCTCGCGGGTGGACGAGGCTCTGGACCTGGTGGGCCTGCGCGACCGGGGTGACGAGCGGGTCAAGGGCTACTCGCTGGGCATGAAGCAGCGTCTCGCGGTGGCGTCGGCGCTGCTGAAGGACCCGCGGTTGCTCATCCTGGACGAGCCGGCGAACGGGCTGGACCCGGCGGGCATCCGGGAGATGCGCGACCTGATGCGGTCGCTGGCGGCGGCCGGGGTGACCGTGCTGGTGTCCAGTCACATCCTGGGCGAGATCCAGCTGATCTGTGACCACGTCACGATCATCTCGCGGGGGCGGCAGGTGGCGACCGGCCGCGTGGACGAGGTGCTTGCGGGCTTCGACCGGCACGAGTTCCTGGTGCGGGTGGCCGAGCCGGAACGCGCCGTCGAGGTGTTGCGGGCGGCGGAGCTGGCGGCGGTCGTGGACGGCGAGGCGCTGGTGGTGAGCGGGGTGACCGACCCGACGATGGTCAGCCGGGTGCTCGGCGAGCAGGGGCTGTGGGTGGGCGAGCTGACGCCGCTCCGGCCGGATCTGGAGAGCGTCTTCCTGGAGCTGACCGGCGCCGGGCATCCGTGGTTGCCCCGGCAGGTCGACGGCTCGGAGCTGCCGGCCGGCGCCGAGGACGACGTGGTGATGGATCTCGACGTACGGGGAGTGGACTCGTGAACCTGGTCCGGGCCGAATTGGAGCGGCTGTCCGCGCGTCGCTTCGTGCAACTCATGGTCGTGCTGCTGGCGCTGGCGTTCGCCGTCACCGCGGCGACCACCCTGGCCGGCTCACACAAGCCGAGCGCCAGTGAGCTCGCCTCGGCGCGACAGCAGGCCAGCGAAGCGCGGCAGGGCCTGGAGACAACGTTCCAGGAGTGCCTGGCCCGGAAGAACGGCACGGCACCACCGCGCGACACGGGCGGCTATTTTCCCGCCGACTGCTCGGAGATCGACCCGACTCGGCAGGAACGGTTGCCGATCGTGGCGGACTACCTGCCGGGGGTGTTCAGCTTCGCCCAGCAGGCCCGCCCGCTGCTGTACTTCCTCATCGCGTTCCTGGTGCTGTTCGGGTTCCTGGTCGGCGCCTCGTACATCGGCGCGGACCTGAACTCGGGTGGAGTGGTGAACCTGCTGCTGTGGCGACCGCGCCGGCTGACGGTGCTCGGCGCGAAACTCGGCACCCTGCTCGGCATGGTGCTGGCGTTGTCGGTGGTGGCCTCGCTGTTCTATCTCGCCACGTTCTGGGTGATCGGGCAGACCGCTGGGCTTGCTGGCCAGTTGGACGGGGAATTCTGGGGTTCGCTGGGCGCCATCCACGGTCGCGGCCTGGTGCTGGTGTTGCTGGCCAGCGCCCTGGGCTTCGCCATCGCGACGCTGGGTCGGCACACGTCGGCGGCGCTCGGCGCGGTCGCCGCGTACGCGGTGGTGTGGGAGTTGGGCGCCCGGGTGGTGCTGGAGATCGTGGACGCCCGGCGGCCGGATCAGCTGATGGTCTCCAGCCACATCGGGGCGTGGCTCACCGGCGAGGCGCGGTTCTGGGATCCGCAGCTCTGTGCCAGCGACTCGACCGGCGCCTTCTGCGACGGCCTCTACACCCTGACCTGGCGGCCGGCGCTGGTGGTGCTGCTCGTGATCACCGGTGGGTTGACCGCGGCGGCGTTCGCCGTGTTCCGTCGCCGCGACCTGATCTGAGGGCCTGCCCCGGGCCGCTCGCGCTGACGCGGGCGGCCCGGCGGGTTATCGGCAAGAGCTTGCAGCCTGTCGCCCAGCGGTGAAATATTCCTTCACATGACCGTGCCAGCGGGCTCAGCCGACGGTGGAGCCGAACACCTCGTCGCGGACGGCGTCCAGCGCGGTGCGCAGCGCGCCGCGCAGGATCGGCTCCTCGGTGAGCCCGGTGGGCACCACTCGCGGCCGGACCAGGGTGATCGCCGCGACCTCACGCTGCACCCGGTCGGCGAGCGCATCTCCGCCGGCCTGGCCCACCTCGCCGGCGAGCACCACCAGCGGGGGGTCGAGCACCACGCAGGTGCTGGCCACACCGAGCGCGAGCCGCCGAGCCAACTCGTCGAGCATCGGGCCGCCGGCAGCGCCGTCGGCGACTGCCGCGCGCACCGCCTCGGCCGCGTCCGCGCTCGGGTAGCCGTGCTCGCGGGCCACCGCGCGCACCGAGTCCGCGCCGATCACCTGCTGGAAGGCCGGCTTGGCACGGCGGGACACGTCACGCGGGATCGGCGCCCCGGGCACCGGCAGGTAGCCGATCTCGCCTGCGGCGCCGCTGCTGCCGTGGTGCAGCCGGCCACCCAGCATGATCGCGAGCCCGACACCCGCGCCCACCCAGACCAGCACGAAGTCGGTCATCCCCTGCGCGGCACCGGACTGCGCCTCGGCCACCGCGGCCAGGTTGACGTCGTTCTCGAAGACGACCGGGGTGTGCAGGTCGTCGCGCAGCGCGGCGAGCAGACCGCTGTGCCAGCGCGGCAGGTTGAAGGCGAAGGTGATGTCGCCGGTGTGCGGGTCGACCAGGCCCGGGGTGCCGAGCACGACCCGCCGGACGCTGCTGAGCTGCGCCTGCGCGCTGCTCGCGGCCTGCACCACGGCGTTGTGCACCACGCCCACCGGGTCGTCGGTGTCCCGTGTCGACTGCTCGACCCGGCCGATGACCGCGCCGGTGATGTCGGCGCAGGCGGCCACCACCCGGTCCGGCCCGACGTCCACCCCGACCACGTGTGCGCTGCCCGGACGGACCGCGTAGAGCTGGGCGTTCGGCCCCCGGCCGCCGGCCTGCTCGCCGACCCGGGCGACCAGGCCGCGCTCCTCCAGCCGCTCCACCAACTGGGAGGCGGTGACCTTGGACAGCCCGGTCAGTTCGCCGAGTCGGGCCCGGGTGAGTGGCCCGCGTTCGAGGAGCAGTTCGAGCGCCGCGCGGTCGTTGAGCGCCCGCAACAGGCGGGGGGTGCCGGGCAGCCGGGTCGCACTCATGCCACGTCCTCTAGTTTTAGTAAACTTTGCTAACTGTAAACCGACCTGCGAGCGGGTAGTCGTAGCGTATCGGCCACCCGCAGGTGGAGCGCTCGGCCGACTCGGCAGGGAGATGACCACCGCCGGTACGACTTTTCGTACTCGTGGGGACCGAAGGGGGAAGATCACGTGGGGCTGGATCCAGGACTGCGCAGGCTCGCGTTGGGCACCCTGCTCGCCGCGTACCCGGGGCCGGTCCCGCCGGACTGGGCGGTCGAGTTGCTGGCCGACGGGCTGGCCGGGCACACCCTGTTCGGCACCAACGTGCACGATCCGGCTCAGGTGGCGGCCAGCACCGCCGCACTGCGCACCGGCCGACCGGACGCGCTGATCGCCATCGACGAGGAGGGCGGCGACGTGACCCGGCTGGCGCACGCCACCGGCAGCCCGTACCCCGGAAACGCCGCCCTCGGCGCGATCGGCGACGTGGCGCTCACCCGGCGGGTCTACCAGGCGATCGGCGCCGAGCTGGCCGCGCTCGGCATCACCGTCAACCTCGCACCGACCGTGGACGTCAACAGCGCCGACGACAACCCGGTGATCGGCACGAGGTCGTTCGGGGCGGACCCGGTGCGGGTGGCCGCCCACTCGGCCGCTGCCGTCTCCGGGCTCCAGTCCGCCGGTGTCGCCGCCTGCGCCAAACACTTCCCCGGCCACGGCGCCACAGTGACCGACTCGCACCACGAGCTGCCCACCGTGGACGTTCCGGTGGAGCTGCTGCGCCAGCGGGACCTGCCGCCGTTCGCCGCGGTCGTCGCCGCCGGGGCGCACGCCGTGATGACCGCGCACATCCGGGTGCCGGCGCTGACCGGCGACGGCCCGGCCACCTTCAGCCGGGCCGTCCTGGTCGACCTGCTCCGCGGCGAGTACGGCTTCACCGGCGCCGTGATCACCGACGCGCTGGAGATGAAGGGCGCGGCGGTGGCCGCCGGCGGCGTCGGGCCGGCCGCGGTCCGGGCCCTGGCGGCCGGCGCCGACCTGCTCTGCATCGGCGCGAAGGTCGACGCCGAACTGGTCGAGCGTGTGGCCGCCGAGATCGTCGAGGCGCTCACCGACGGCCGGTTGGAGACCGCGCGGGTCGAGGAGGCGGCCGGCCGCGCCGCCGCGCTCGCCGCCTGGACCCGGGCCGCCGGCGGCGCACCGGCGACGATCGACCCCGATCTGGGGTACGCGGCGGCGCGCCGGGCCGTCCGGGTGGACGGGGTGCTCACCGGGCTGGACCGGCCGCTGGTGGTGCAGTTGCACACCGAGTCGACGATCGCCGAGGGACGGGTGCCGTGGGGCCTCGGCCCGCACCTGGACGGCGTGCGGGAGATCAAGGTGATCGCCGCCGAGACCGAGCCGGCGACGTTGCGCGGGCTGGCCGATGGTCGGTCGATCGTGCTGGTCGGGCGGCATCTGCACCGCCTGACCGGCGGCGCGGAGCTGATCGCCGCCCTGGCCGCCGAGCACCCGGTGACCGTGGTGGAGATGGGCTGGCCGGCGCAGTGGCGTCCCGCCGGCGTACGCGCCTTCGTCACCACGTACGGCGCGAGCCACGCCAACGGCCGGGCGGCGGCGGAGGTGCTCGGCCTGGCCGGCTGAGCCGGTACGGGCTGATGAAGTCCTGCACGCTACGTCACTGAGCGGGCCGACAGCTCTTCTCGGCTCCGCCGCAGGTCAAGTCCACAATTCGACACTCCGACCCGACCGCTTACGCCTTGCACGACGCCATTCCTATACGTAGCGTGATCGACACGGACCGGCCCGCAACGGCCGGTCGCCCGATACGGGGACCTGGGGGGAGGTTGCGGACCGTGGATCCGGCCCGGGATCCACGGTCCGCGCCCGGCACCGCCCACGATCCTGATCAGCGCGGATAGACCCCGTACGCCCGCCAACCCCGGTCCGGGAAACCCGCCGCCTCCGCGACCCGCGCCGAGGCGGGGTTGTCCTTCTCGTGCAGGTACGTGGGCACCGCTCCCTCGTCGAGAACCCGCCGCGCCGCCTGCGCCACCAGTCGACGCGCGAGGCCACGGCCCTGGGCGGCCGGCACGGTGCCGACGGCCAACTCCTGCCCGTACGCGTCGTGCCGTTTGATCCCGGCCCCGGCCAGGTAGGCGCCGTCCGCGTCCCGAACCACCAGCACCGGCCTGTCGAACAGTCGCAGCCAGGGCGGCAGCCCGGGGGCTGTCGACTCGGTCCACTCCCCCACGTCGGGCAGCGGCGCGGGGTTGAGGCTCCAGCGGAACGGGCCGTCGTGGAGGCACCAGGCGGGCAGGCCGACGGCTTCCGGCAGGGCCGCGAGCAGCCGGTCCGGCGTGCGCCCGAGCAGCGCTCGGATCGTCGCCACCCGGTCCGGCGCGACGGACAGCACCCCGCTGCGCCCGGTGTCCACGGCCAGTGCCGGACGCAGCCGACCGTCCCAGGCCGGTCGGGTCCGGCGGTGCGAGGCGACCACGTGCAGCCCCGGCGCGGCCGGCCACTGACCGAGCCAGGAGGCCAGGTGCAGTTGGAGTCGCCGGTCGAGCATGCGTACCTCCCCGTCACCCGGCCGTCGTGATCACCGTACGCCGGGCGGCGCGACCGGGCGGATGATCCGCGAAGCAGCCTGCGGCGTGGTGGACGAACCCCGGGAACCGATCACATCAATCGAACGTCATAGGTATTTCCATATCTAGACACCTTTGTTTGGGACGGTAGGGTCATGCCGATTCAGCCGAACGACCGCCACCAGCAGGACCCCGCGCGACAGTGGTGGGCAACGGGGGCCGCCGGGCGCTTCCCGGCCCAGCCGCGGCACCGGGCGCGCCGCACGTCGGGCGCCCTGTCCTGGGCGGAGTTGGACGCGCTGCCGGCCGGCACCTCCAGCCTGCGCCACCTCAACGCCCACTGACCGGTTCCACACCCGGGCACGACACACCCGGGCCCTCCAGCGGCGGCTTTCGCACACCTGTCGGGTAATTTCTTGTGGTCCGTCATCCCGGCTACGACAGGAGAAGCTCCGCGCATGGGCAAGAAGACGATTCACGTCTCCGACTTCACCGGCACCGTTCTGCAGCAGGATGACGAGGTGGTTCGCATCGTCGTCCTGGAGCACCCGGACCTGGTTGCCGGGCCCGTGCAGTTGGACGCCACCCCGGGCGAGGTGGAGAACATCGACGACGCTGCCCTCGACGTCGCCGTGGTCGAGATCCACGACCGACACGGCGGCGGTGAGCCCCGTCGGGTGGTGCTCACCGCCAGCGAGTTCGACGCGATGGCCACCGACGTGCCGATGGCGCAGTTGCTGAAGACCGCCGAACGGGTCCGCCCGCCCAAGGCCCGCAAGAGCGCCGAGAAGATCGACTACGGCACGCTGGAGCACGCCGGCAAGCCACACCGGGGCCGGGTCACCGAAGACGAGGCCCGGCTGGTACGCGAGCAGCTCGACGAGGTCAACAAGCGGCTCGCTGACGCGGGCGTACGGCAGATCGACCCGGCGGACCCGGAGCACGCCCTGCGGTACGGCTTCCCCGACGTCTCCTGAGCAGCGCGTCTCGCGCGAGAACCAACGATCAGCACGACCACCGAGCAGGAACGCCGTCCACGCGGGCGATGCGGGACGGCGTTCCTGGGTGGCACTACTGGGTGACGTCGCCACCCGCCGCCTTCACCACGGCGGCGAGGGCGGCGACCAGGTCGGCCTCGACCGCCGCCTTCTCCAGACCGAGGTCGGTGAGGACGCCCGTGCCGTCCTCCTGCTCCAGCAGCGCCAGCAGGATGTGCTCGGTGCCGACGTAGTTGTGCCCGAGACGCAGCGCCTCCCGGAAGGTCAACTCCAGTGCCTTCTTTCCGCGTGCGTCGTACGGGATGAGGTCCGGGACCTGCTCGGCCGGCGGCGGGAGGACGGCAGCGACCGCCTCGCGGACCGCCTCGGGAGTGGCCCCCCGACCAGCCATCACCCTCGCGGCCAGCGCCTCCGGCTCGGCCAGCAGGCCCAGCACCAGGTGCTCGGGGCCGATCTCGGCGCTTCCGCTGGCACGGGCCTCCTCCTGCGAGGCCATCACCACGTTGCGGGCACGAGGGGTGAACCGGCCGAAGCCGGCGTTCGGATCGAGCGCCGCCTCGGTCGCCTTAGGCACGAAGCGCTTCTGGGCGGCCTGCTTCGTGACCCCCATGCTGCGGCCGATGTCGGTCCAGGAGGCGCCCGAGCGTCGGGCCTGGTCGACGAAGTGCCCGATCAGGTGGTCGGCGATCTCACCGAGGTGGTCGGCGGCGATCACCGCGTCGGTCAGTTGGTCGAGCGCGTCGGGGTGCGCTTTCTTGATCGCCTGGATCAGGTCGTCGAGCTTGACCGGGTTGCTCATCTGGAAAGGTTCCGTCATGCGTCAACCATAGGTTGACGACCCCTCTCCGTCAACCTCAAGTTGACGATCGGCCAAGAGTGCTCGCCGTCGGGGTGTCACGGCCCGGTCAGCCCCACGTCTGCGGGGCCGGCTGGCGGGTGGTGGCGTTGATCCGGTTGAAGAAGTTGGTGGTGGCCACCCAGAGCACGATCGCGGCAAGCTCCTCCTCACCGAAGTGCCGGGCCGCCTCCGCCCAGATGTCGTCGGGCACAGCGTCGGCCCGGTCGGCGAGCCGGGTGGCGGCCTCCGCGAGCGCGAGCGCCGCCCGCTCGGCCTCGGTGAAGTACGGGGTCTCCCGCCAGGCGGCTACCGCGAACAACCGCTCCTCGGTCTCACCGGCCTTGCGGGCACCCCGGGCACCCGCGTCGACGCAGGCGCTGCATCCGTTGATCTGGCTGGCCCGCAGGTGCACCAGGTCGAGGGTGGTGTTCGGCACCCCGGCCGAGTGCGCGGCCCGGTAGAGCAGGTTGATCGCCTTCACGGCGTCCGGCAGCAGGCTGGCGGGGTTCTGGATGCGTGGTTCGATGACCATTTCCTGTCGGTCCGTCCTGTTAGGCTGCCCGGCGATCGTCGCGGCGCGACGTCCGGTTGCTGTTCACTGGGATGTCGCAGGGCGAGCCGACGGTGTGACAGATGTGCCGGCGGTCACAGAACGATCAGCCTGCGTCCGGGGGTGGAGAGGTCATGAGCGAGGCCGACCAGATGGCCCGACGCTTCGAGGAGAACCGGCCACGGCTGCGGGCGGTGGCCCAGCGGATGCTGGGCTCCGACGCCGAGGCCGAGGACGCCGTCCAGGACACCTGGCTACGGCTCAGCCGAGCGGACGCCACCGCCATCGACAACCTGCCCGGCTGGCTGACGACCACAGTCGGCCGGATCTGCCTGGACCGGCTACGCACGCGAACCGCACGGCCGGAGCAGCAGTGGGACACCGCCGGCCCGGAGCCCGACCCGACGGACGGCGGTCCGGTCGACCCGGAACGGGAGGCCCTGCTGGCCGAGTCGGTCGGACGAGCGCTCCTGGTCGTCCTCGACACCCTCGCGCCGACCGAGCGGTTCGTGTTCGTGCTGCACGATATGTTCGCGGTCTCGTTCGAGGAGATCGCCACCGTGGTCGACCGCACCCCGAGCGCCGTCCGCCAGATCGCCAGCCGGGCTCGACGCAGGGTGCACCAGGACGGGACGGTCCGGGAGGCCGACCCGGCCCGCCAGCGGCGGGTGGTCGAGGCGTTTCTCGCCGCCTCCCGCGAGGGCCGGTTCGACGACCTGGTCAGCCTGCTGGACCCGCACGTCGTCATGCGCGCCGACTCGGTCGCCTCGGCTCTGGGGCCGGCCGGTGAGACGCGCGGCTCGGCCGCCATCGCCGACTTCTTCAGCGGCCGGGCCGAGGCGGCTGTGCCGGCGTACGTCGATGGGCTGCCCGGAGCGATCGTGGCACTCGGCGGCAGCGTCCGGATCGCGATCAGCTTCATCGTGACCGACCGGATCATCGGCATCGAGGTGGTGGCCGATCCGGCGCAGCTCGCGACACTGCTGTTCGCGGACTGAGGTTCGAGCGGTCCCGGCGCACTCCGGTAGTCGGCGGCCTGGTGCGGGCAGGTGGTCGATCTCCTCAGCGAGCGCGCGGGTCGGCGCATGGTGTCGGAACCTGCCTGCCGCACCGGCGGTCCGGTCGCGGCCGGCGCGCGTATACCGTGGGCTCGGGCGAGGCGCGGTTCACTGGAGGGAGGCTGTCGTGCGGCTTTCCGTGGGATGCGCGATGTGGACCCACCGGGCATGGCAGGGACGCCTGCTCGCGCCGCAGGAGCGCCTACGGCACTACGCGAGTTGGTGCGACGCCGTGGAGGGGAACACGACGTTCTACGCGACGCCCGCCCGGGACACCGTGGCGTCGTGGGCCGCGCAGACGAACCCCGACTTCCGGTTCGTCCTGAAACTCCCCAAGGTCATCACGCACGAACGCCGGCTCACCGACGTCGGCGACCCACTGTGTGCCTTCCTGGACGCCATCGAGCCGCTCGGCCCGCGCGCACACGCCCTGTGGGTCCAACTGCCCGGCTCGTTCGCTCCCGCTGACGTGCCGACCCTGAGTCGTTTCCTGGGTCGACTCCCGCAGGCGCACAGGTACGCGGTGGAGGTCCGGCACCCCGCGTTCTTCACCGACGCCCGCGCGACCCGACTGCTGGAGGACGCCCTCGCCGCCACCGCCTCGGAGTGGATCCCCTTCGACACCACCGCCATCTTCACCGACCCACCGACAAGCGACGCGGAGCGGGACGCCTGGACCAAGAAACCCCGCCTGCCGTTGCGGTCACACGCGCTGACGGGCCACCCGATCGTCCGCTACCTCGGCCGCGACGATGCGGACCGCACGGTCCAGGGGTGGCAGCGCTGGATCGACGTCACCGCCGACTGGCTACGCGAGGGCCGCTCCCCCACGGTGTTCGTCCACACCCCGGACAACGCCGACGCGCCGGTGCTCGCCCGCCGATTCCACGACGAGGTACGGGCGCGCGTACCCGAGCTGGACGCGCTGCCCGAGCCGATACCGGTCGAGCCCTTGACGCTGTTCTGACGCGGCGGGTCAACGCTGTTGGTCGAGGAGCTCGTCGAGGTGGGCCGCCGTGCTGATCAGCGAGAGGTGGCTGAACGCCTGCGGGAAGTTGCCGATCTGCTGACCGGTCGGGGCGATCTCCTCGGAGTAGAGGCCGAGTGGGCTGCTGTAGGTGAGCATCTTCTCGAACGTCAGCCGAGCGTCGTCGAGCCGACCGGCCTGTGCGAGGGCCTGGACGTACCAGAAGGTGCACATGTTGAAGGTGCCCTCGGTGCCGGCGAGGCCGTCCGGCGAGGCGTTCGGGTCGTAGCGGTAGACCAGGCTGTCGGAGACCAGCTCGGCGTCCATCACCCGCAGCGTCGACTCCCACATCGGGTCGGTCGGCGCGATGAAGCCGACCCCGGGCATGGCGAGGAGCGAGGCGTCCAGGATGTCCGTGCGGTAGTGCTGCACGAACGCGCCACGGCCAGGGTGGAACCCCCGCGTCATGACCTGCTCGTAGATGGCGTCGCGTGCGGTGGTCCAGCGCGCGATGTCGCCGGGGCGACCACGGCGGCGCGCGAGGCGGATGGCACGGTCGAGCGCCACCCAGGACATCACTCGCCCGTAGGTGAAGTCCTGCCGACCGGACCGGGTCTCCCAGATGCCGTCCTCGGGTTGGTCCCAGTGCTCGCAGAGCCAGTCCATCAGCCCCGCCGTCTTCCGCCAGCCCTGGTACGGCGCGATCAACCCGTGCCGGTCGGCCAGCTCCAACGAGTTGAGCGCCTCGCCGTAGATGTCGAGTTGCAGCTGGCCCGCCGCGCCGTTCCCGATACGCACCGGCGCTGAACCGCGATACCCCTCCAGGTGGTCCAGCACCTCCTCGGGAAGGTCCGGTGAGCCGTCGATCCGATACATGATCTGTAGCGGCAGGTCGCCGTCGCGGGAGTCCCGGATGCGCACGTCGAGCCAGTACAGGTATTTGCTGGCCTCGTCGGTGAAACCCAGGCGCAGCAGCGCGTGCACGGATGTAAATGGAGCGTTCCAGATGCCGGATCGACTCCGCGTAGAAGGCCTGGTCCCGGCGTTGGCTCCACCGCAGGGGCGCCAACCGCACCACCTCGTCGGCAGCGGCGATGCCTTCGTTGAGCGCGACGACCGCGGGCCCGAGTTTGCGTAACTCGCGCAGCCCGCGCTCGGCCTCGCCGAGATCGCGGGTGCGCAGCGCGGCGGACACCGTGTGCAGGGCGGCGGCCGCCGGTTCGACCACGGGCTCGGTCAATCGCATCAGCGTCCGCTGCGGGTGGATGGGCACCAGCAGCAGCCCCACCCCGAGCCCGACCAACCCGCCGACCGCGGCGTCGACGAAACGGGGAACGGACAGCTCCTGCACGGGGGGCTCCAGGGTGGCGATGAGCACCGCGGTGCCGCCGGCCTGGGTGATCAGGGAGCCACCACCCTTGAGCAGTACGGCCACGACGATCGCCAGCACGACGACCACACCGGTCTGCCAGGGCCCGATGCCGAAGAACGGCATGAGCGCGTCGCCGACGGCGAGTCCCAGGGTCACCCCGGCCAGCAGCTCGACGGTGCGGCGCAGGCGTGACCCCATGGAGGCGGCCACGATGCCGACCGCGGTGGTGGGCGCGACGATAGGAGATGAGTCACCCAGGAAGTGGTACGACACGAACCAGGCGATCGACGCCGCGAAGCCCGCCTGGAGGGCGAGCAGCCCGTACAGGCGCAGCCGATAGAACCGGGCGTTCGCCGAACTCTTTCCCCGCTCTCGCAGGTCGGCAAGCGTTCGGTGCGCCCGGTCCGGTAGGTGCGGTGCCGGGTGGTGTTCGGCTGCCGGCTCCTCGTTGGCGGGCACGCGGGGCGCTTACCCACCGCGCGCAAAACTATCCGGTAGGGCCGCAGCGGGTGGAAAAGGACGTGGGGGGCACCCGCCGCCGGATTCGACGGCAGGTGCCCCCACAACCGGGGCGGAGATCAGTTCAGGGAGCTGTTCCCCCCGGGCTGCACGACACCGTTCACGGTGAGCTGGTACGGCGCGTACTGCGTGACCTGCTCGGTCGGGTCGTCGTACGCGATCACGGCGACGACCTTGGGGAACGCGTCCAGCACGGCCAGCTCCAGCGGGCCGATTGTGACCTCGGCCTTGCCGTTGCGCTCGAACTGCCAGGCGATCGAGTGCTTCTCGTCGATGCCGATGAGCCGCAGGTTCCAGTTCTTGACCTGGGTCGGCCGGATCTCCGTAGGCGAGTCGAACGGCGCCAGGCTGGAGCCGTCGCTGAGCGTCTTCCCGCCGAGGGTGATGTCGTCGAGCAGCAGGCCGCCCTCGTTGACACCGCCGTCGCTGACGTACCGGAAGCCGAGCAGCACGGTCTTGCCGGCGTACGCCGACAGATCGTACGAGCGCGCCTCGAAGCCGCTCGTCGTGCCGTTGAGCGCCGGCCCCAGCGGCCCAGCGACCGTGTGGTCACCCGGGATCGCCGTGTACGTGGCGCCGCCGTCGGTCGACACGGTCACGTAGCCGTAGTCGAAGCCGAACTCGGCGCCGTACTTGGCGAGGAACCGCAGCGTCGGGTCGGCGGTCGGCACCTGGACGGAGGTGACAGCCGCCGAGTCGAGGCTGTTGGCGTTGCCGGAGAACAGGACGGCGTTGCCCGGGCGGTCCGGGTCCTGGGTGGTGCTCGTCCACGCCAGCGGGAGCGCCGGCAGGGTCTTCGCGCCCTTGAACTTCACCGACCGCAGGTCACGGCCGCTGAACAGCTTGCCCTTCGCCGCGCCCAGTTGCACGTAGTCGGCCCCGTTCGGCGCGACGCCCGGCGTGGCGTTGGCCGTCGTGCTGGCCAGGTTGACGGTGGAGCGCAGGCTCGGCGTGGTGACCCGGCTCTTGGCGACGCCGAGGGTGATCCCGAGCCGGGAGTCACCGACGATCTTGTCGAGCAGCGTCATCGACTGGAAGTCGTGGATGACCTGGTAGACGTCGTGGACGCCGACCGTCTCCAGCTCGGCGTCGAGGCTCGCGATGCCCTGCCGCTCGCCGTCGCGGTGCAGCCGGGACATGAAGGCGGCGCCGTAGCGGTCGTACAGGAACATCATCATCGAGTACGCGTTGCCGTAGTCGGCGAGCACAGCGTTCGGGTTGGGGCTCTCGTCCCACAGGGTCAGGGAGTTCTCCGGCCCGCCGCAGTCGCGCGGGTTCGTGTTGTACGGCGTCTGCACGGTGCCGAAGCCCTGGTAGCAGTAGAGGTGGCTCTCCGCGCCCCGGTCGAAGACCGTCGCCTTCGAGTCGCTGTAACCGGTCAGCGACATGGCGAAGTCGGAGAGACCCTCGTTGATCCAGTTACCCTCGAACGGGTCGGCGTAGTAGTGCGCGAGGTGCTGCCACTCGTGGGCGAAGGTGCCCTCGTAGCTGTTCGGCCGCGCGCCACGACTGGTGCACAGGTCGTTGGTCGGCTCGTCCGGCGGGTTCGGCGTCATCCGGTGCAGCCAGTCGAACGCGTCGACGGTCATCACGTTCCGGTCGAGCAGCTCGTTGAACTGCGCCGAGAAGAAGCCGGCGATGTAGGTCGGCGCCTCCGGGAACGTGTAGTAGTTGTCGTCCCGCACATTGTCCACCAGGGTGACGGTCTTGTTGCCCGCACCGGTGTAGACCCCGCCCTTACCGTCGGCGTCCGGCCCGATCTGGGCGTTCGTGCCGTCGCGGTCCGGCGGGGTGCTGAAGGCGTTGGTCTCCTTCGGGTACATGTTGTTGTCGAACTCGTCGACGAGGTGCTGCACCTGCGCGTCGGTGACCTGCGTCGAGGACGGCACCTGGGCGCGGCAGTCGCCGGCCGGGAACGCCAGGTCGTTGGCCACCCAGACCTCGATGTGCTCACCGACGGCCCGCAGCGTGTAGTCCTTGCGGTAGACGCTGCCCTGGACGTCGTCGAGGCCGAGCCACTGGCGAACCGTGCCGACCGCCGGCGTCTCGGCGGCCTTCTGGGCCTGCCTGCGCGCGTCGGCGCGCGGCTGGTAGCGGGACGGCGTCTGGATCGGCTGTCCGTCCAGCGTGAAGTCCTTGCGGGTGAGTTCACGCATGTCGCTCGGCTGGCTGGCCTTCGTCGTGCTGGTTTCCGCCGCCGCCGGGGACGTCGTGGCCACGACGGATAGGGCCGGTAGGACGAGGGTAGCGGCGATCACCCCAGCGATGCGGGTGCGTGCCATGGAGCCTCCTTCGGGTGTCTGACCCGGTTTCCGCGAGATCGGCCGGGGTGCCAGCCGCTCACGTTGATCATTGGGACCGACGACACGGTAGCCCCGGGCAACGAACCTACTGACGGGTCAGAAAGTGATACATGCCACTACTCCGAGGTCTTCCCTGCGGGAGATATAAATGCATAGCGACCCATTCATCCACAGTGGATGAATCAATGCGGCGACAGCGCCTCGGCTCTGCGTGCGGCGGGCGGGCTCGGTGTCGTACCGAGCCCGCCCGCTGCGGGTCGAGTCGCTCATCCGGTGCGGTGTGCGCCGCGCCGGGGTGTGGTGCTGCTGTCTAGCGTTGCAGGGTGAGCAGGCCGGGGCGGTAGGGCAGCAGGCCGTAGTCGCCGCCCGAGTTGGGCGAACGCCCCTGGTAGAGCAGTTGCAGGTTGCACGGGTCCACCGTCATCGTCTGATCGGCGTTGGTGCGCAGCAACTCGCCGTGGCTGATGTCGTTGGTCCACGTCGCGCCACTGTTGGCCTTACCCGCGAACGGGTTGCTCTCCGTGGCCGCCTGCGGGGTCCAGGACCCACCCAGGCTGGTGGCCGTGAACGACCGGAAGTAGCGGCCCTGCGACCCGATCGCCTCGACGATCATCAGATACCGACTCTGACCCTGAAGCTTGTAGACCTGCACGGCCTCGAACAGATTGTTCGTCGAGTCGCTCATGATCGTCGTGTAGTTCGACCCGAAGCTGCCCGGGAAGTTCCCGATCGGCATGCTCGCCCGATAGATCTTGCCGTTGTCACCGGCGAAGAACAGGTACATGTTCGTGCCGTCACCGATGACCGCCTGATCGATCGGCCCGGTGCCCGAGCCGGAGATACTCCCGGTGAACAGCGGCTGCGCCGACGACCAACCATTCGGGTTCGTCGGGTCACTGGAGGTCCGGTAGGAGAACGCGGTCGGACCCCACTGATACGCCAACACCCAGATGTTGCGCGGCGCGAAGTAGAACAACGACGGCGCCACCGTCGCCGACGACATCGCGTTCTGGCTGGCCGACGCCATCTCCGAATAGTTCGTGAAGAGGCTGAAGTTCATCGAACCCCACCTCGTGCCGGTGTCGTGCGTGGTGGCGTAGACCAACTGCCGACCGTTGTACGGAGCGACAGTGAAGTCCTTCAACGACACCCACCCCGACCGCGGGTTCGCCAACACGCCCGTCGACGACCATCGGTACGTCGACGGAAGGTTGCACGTACCCGGCGGCGGAGTCGTCGGCGGCGGCGTAGTGGGCGGCGGAGTCGTCGGGGGCGCAGTGGTCGGCGGCGGAGTCGTCGGGGCCGGGGTCGTCGGCGTCGTGCCGCCGGTGCACGTCACGCCGTTCAGGGCGAAACTCGTCGGCGTCGGGTTGCTGCTCGTCCACGACCCGTTGAATCCGAACGACACCGCACCGTTGGTCGGGATCGAACCGTTGTAGCTCACGTTGCTCGCGGTCACCGCCGAGCCGCTCTGCGTCAGCGACGTGTTCCACGACTGCGTCACCGTCTGCCCGGCGCCGAACGACCACGTCAACGTCCAACTGCTCAACGGGTCACCCAGGTTCGTTATCGACACGTTGGCACCGAACCCGCCCTGCCACTGGGACGACACGGCGTAGTTCACCGAACAGCCGGCAGCCGCGGCGCCAGCCGGCATCGCCGCGACGACCGTCGCCGATGCCAGCAACGCGACACCGGCCGACACCAGGCCGACATTTGTCGCTCTGGACCTTTTCATAAAGCACCCTCCTAACGGGTGGGGCGGCCGGGGGCATTCGTGGGGGTGATTGTTTTGTGAACGTTAACAGCCGCGTCAGGTATGTTACGGGAGCGCTCCCATACACTCAACGCCATCGATCGAAAGTTTTCCGGTCCCGAGTGCCCGAGCGCCGCCCACGCCCTCACTGGCCTCCGACAAACTGTTGCCTTGATCAACCGGTACGCTCGGCATTGCTGCAGAGTGCGCTGCCAGGCGTCGACGGGCGTCACCGACCGGATACGACCAGCCGCCCAGGCCGCGAGCCTGCAGCTGACCGACCCGACCCGCGCCTCGCGCCGTTCCAGGGGGAAGCCACCAGGTGAGCACCCACTCGATGCTGTTGTTCGTGCTCGCCGCCGTCGCGGTCATCGTCGCCGTGCGGTGGATAGCGACTCACACCGGCCTACCCGCAGCGGCGCTCCTGCCGCTCATCGGCATCGCGTACGCGCTGCTCCCCGGCCCCAACGTCGGCCTGGATCCCGACCTTGTGCTCATGATCGTGCTGCCACCGCTGCTCTACAGCGCCGCACTGGATTCCTCGCTGCTGGACATCCGCCGGAACCTGCGCATCGTGGTCAGCCTGTCCGTGCTGCTGGTGCTGCTCACCGGGCTTCTCGTAGGCATCGGGTTCCACCTGTTCGTCGCCGGGGCGACGCTGGCTGCCGGAATCGCGGTCGGCGCCGCCATCGCGCCACCCGACCCGGTGGCCGCCCTGGCGGTGGGCCGCCGGGTCAACCTGCCGCCGAAGATGGTCACGATCATTCAGGGCGAGGGGCTGCTGAACGACGCCACCGCCCTGACGATGCTCAGCGTCGCGGTGGCCGCCGCCGTGGGCGGTGAGTTCTCGTTCCCGTCGGCCGTCGGGAAGTTCGTGCTGGCGGCGGCCGGTGGGGTGGCCGTCGGAGCGGTCGTCGCCAGGCTGGTCCGGCTGGCCCGACCGATCACCGCGGACCCGCTGCTGTCCAACGCCATCTCGCTCGCGACACCGTTCGTGGCCTACCTGCTGGGCGAGGCACTGCACGTCTCCGGGGTGCTCGCCGTGGTGGTCGCCGGGCTCATCGTCGGCCACCAGACGCCCCAGTTCGGCTCCGGCGCGGCCCGGTTGCAGACCAACGCGGTCTGGCGGCTGGTCGACTTCCTCCTCGAAGGCTTCGTCTTCCTGCTCATCGGCCAGCAGCTCCCCGAGGTCATCAAGGGCCTGCGCGAGTACGACACGTCGACGATCGTCATCGCCGTCGCGGTGTCGGTGGGCGTGGTGCTGCTGCTGCGCCCCGCGTGGCTCGTGTTGACGCAGTCCCTGCCCCGGTCGCTGCACACCCGCCTGGGTGGCATCTCCGAGCAGGACGACACCGACGAGCCCGGCACCGCCCGGCAGATCGCCCGCGCCGACCGCAACGCCCGCCGACTCACCCCCAGCGAGGTGACGGCGCTGAGCTGGTCCGGCACGCGCGGTGTCATCAGCCTGGCCGCGATCTTCACCCTGCCGCTGACCACCAACAGCGGCGCGGCCTTCCCCGACCGGAACCTCCTGCTGTTCTGCACCTTCGTGGTCGTCCTCGTGACCCTCGTCGGGCAGGGCCTGACGTTCGCGCCGCTCGTGCGGATGCTCGGCCTGCGCGCCAACGAAACCGACCAGGCTCGCGTACGCAACGAGGCGCGCTCGGCGGCGGTCGAAGCCGCCCTGGCCCGCCTCGACGAGGTCGTCGCCGAGGAGCCGGACAGCGCCGAGGCCGTCAACGCCATCCGTACGAAACTGCTCGCCCGGCTGAAGCGCTACCGGGGACGGCTCGACCTGCTCCAGCAGAGCGGGTCCGCCGAGATCCCCACCTCACCGGAGTACGAGACGGCGCTTCGCATCCGCCGGACGGCCATCGACGCGCAGCGGGAGGAACTGGTGCGCTGGCGTGACTCCGGCCGACTGCCCGACGAGGGACTCCGCGTCCTGGAACGGGAACTCGACCACGAAGAGCTGCTGCTGCCGAAGCGGGGTTCATGACGCTGAGCGTCTGACGGACGCGGCGGCCTCTCGCCTGCGGTGAGCACGCCCGCGCGCCGACGTCGGCGGTACCGTCGTACTCGATCTGCGTACCACGAGGGCGTGGGGAGGCAGGCGAATGTTCGGCGACCGGTGGGGTGTGACCGACGAGGACGTCGCGCGCTCCTACCCGTGTGACGACTTCGTTGCCGCGCCCACGTTGCGCGCATGGCGAGGGGTACGGGTCGGCGCACCCACCACGGTGGTGTGGCGGTGGGTCGCCCAGGTGCGGTTGGCGCCCTACGCGTACGACTGGATCGACAACTTCGGCCGCACCTCACCTCGGGAGCTGCTGGGCCTCCCCGAACCGAGGGTGGGCGAGCCGTTCACCAGCGTCGGCGGGCGCGGGCAGGGCCGGATCCTCTCGGTCGACCCGGGGCACCAGCTCACCGGGACGATCATGAATGCCGTCCTGTCCTACGTTCTGGTCCCCGACGGGGACGAGGCCACGCGCTTGCTACTCAAGGTCGTCATGCGGACCAACCCGGTGGTCGCGCTCGGGCTGTGCGTCGGAGACCTGGTGATGGCCCGCCGGCAACTGTTGAACCTCAAGCAGCTCGCCGAACGCACACCGGAGTGACAGCAGCGGGGACGTCAGCGTCTGCGGGGCTTGGACGACCATCGCCTCGCCAGTGTGATGGAACCACTGGCGAGGCAATGATCAGCCGATGGGCGCTACTTCTTCTTCGTCTCGATCTTGATCGTCGCGGTGCGGTAGTTGTTGCGCTTGTCGTTCTTCGTCGGGTCGTAGCCCTTCTCGATGTTGCCGGCGCTGTCCACCGAGAACCAGTTGAAGGTCGTCGTCTCGGTCACGTGGAACACCTGCCCCGGCTCACGGAACTCGGTCGCCGCGTAGCGGGGCGACTCGAGCGTGGGCCGACTGCCGTCCGTCGTGTAGTAGATGGTGGCCGGCTCGCTGGTCTCGAAGTGCACGTTGACCGGCCCCTGGTACTTCCCGTTGCCGGGAACGAGGTCGGACGTCGGCTTCTTCTTGTCCTTGCCCCAGTCCGCCGCGACCCGGAACATCTCCATGATGCCGTTGGCGTACTCCATGGTCTCGGCGTGGCCGCTGACCAGCGCGGGGTTGCCCTCCCACGCCGGCTGGAACGAACCGCCCTGCCAGTTGCCGGTAGCCGGGTTGTAGATGGAGCCACCGACCTCCCAGCCGAAGGCGTAGATCCCGTAGGTGTGGTACAGGTCCTCGCGGACGTTGCCCGCCGAGGAGTAGAGGACGTCGGACGAACCGCCGACGTTCTCCGGCGTCACGACGGTCTCCCGGTGCGCCTTGACCTGCCCCAGGATCCGGGAAGCCGACTGCCAGTAGAACGCCTCGTCACCGAGCGGCGGACGCGGGGTGGTGATGCGCCCGTCGGCGATGTAGGCGCCGGGCTGCCAGAACAGCTGACCGCCGTTGGAGTGCACCGACATCATGAACTTGATGTTGTTGTACTTCTCGACCAGCCAGACGATGTTCTTCGCCTCGGGCTCGGACAGCTTCTCCGGGCCCTGGTAGGTGCCGCTGGTGCACACCGACGAGCCGCCGGAGTAGCCGTCCTGGGCGGACCCGACCCGGTAGTTCCGGTTCAGGTCGACACCCCAGGAGTTACGGTTCGCCGGGTCGGCGGCCGAGTCCGCGCAGTGGTTCGTCATGTTCTTCCGCTGCGAGGCGAAGTTGTAGAAGCTGTAGTTCGCCCCGTCGGGGTTGTTGGAGAGGATGAAGAAGACGTCGGTGTTGTCGACGATGTTCTTCGTCTCCTTGTCGGTCTTGTAGTTGTGCACCAGCCGCTCGGCCGACTCCAGGCTCGTCGTCGCCGGCACCCACTCGCGGGCGTGGTCCTGCGCCTGGATCAGCACGCCGGGCTTCTTGCCGTCACGGTGCTTGCCGATCCGCAGAACGGGGATGGTGACCGGGCCGCGCGGCACCTCGCCCTCGGGCGCGCCGACGCGCTTCTCGTCGAGGAAGTCGGTCAGGGCGACCGGGCCCTCCGTCGGCGCGACGATGCCGGTGCCCGCGTTGTTGCGGTACGGGTGCGACCGGTCGATGAGGCCCTGGGACTGGGTCCGCAGTGCCTCGGCCACCTGCGCGGCCGTGCTCGACAGCGCACCGGAGGCGTCCTTCGCGAGCAGGACGCGGACCGCCTTGCCCGTGACCTCCACCGCGAGCGGGAGGTTGGCCCCCGACCGGTTCACGAACTCGACAGTGACGTCGTTGCCGCCCTCGTGGCCCCACGCCGCCGTGGTGGCGACGACCGCCGACTGACCTGTGCCACCGATGGTGGCCTGCGCCTTGCGCTGGTAGCCGTTCGTCTGGTTCGGGAGGTAGACGATCTCGGCGATGCCCGGGTACTGCTGGGCGATCTCCTTGGCGCGAGCGAAGAGCTGCTGCGGGTGCTTGTAGCCGTCAATGAAGTCGGACTTGTAGCCGGGCTTCTCCGTCAGCGGCTCGGGGGCGTTCTCCAGCCAGTCGGAGACGACGCCGGTGGTGACACCGCCGGTGGAGCTCGTGACCCGGATCTCGCTCGGGCGCGCGTCGAGCTTGAACAGGTTCCGGTGGAACATGTACTGCCCGGAGTCCACGAACCGGCTCATCGTCCGCGCGAACTCGAACGGCGTGCCCTTGCCCGAGTTGTTCTCCAGCTGCATCCCGACGATCGGGGTGGTCTGCTGCCCCTCGGTGGTGCGGGCCTCGACGTAGAGGAAGCCCTGGCCCTTGGTGGTGAACCAGTCGGCGCGGGCGATGCGTACCGTCGCCAGCGCCGGGTCGGTCGCCGGCGGCTGCGTCGGGCGGGCGGCGGGACCCTTGGGGCCCTTGAGGCCGCCGTCGGCCTTCTCGCTCCACTCGAAGCGCGCGTTCTCCTCGAGGAGCTGCACGCCCATGGACTGCAGCTTGGTGAGCTCGTCGGCGGTGACCACCGCTTCGCCCTCGATGCCGTCCGGCACGCGCTTGAGGCCGTGCTCAAGGTCGAACCCGGCGGCGACGACCTTGTCCAGCATGTCGGCGCCGGCCAGCTTGATGTCTACGTGACGTGCCTGCTTGATGTTCTCGAGCGCGGAATGCCCGGAACCGGCCGAGGCCCTCGGCCCGGCGGGGTCCGCACCAGCGGGCCCGGTCGAGACGAGGACGCCCGCCACCAGGGCGGGAACGGCGAGAAGTGCGATGCGTCGTTGTCTGCGTCGCATTTGCCCCTCCTTCTACTTGCGACGATATGTGCTCTGCTGGCCGACCCCCGCACGGTCGTTCCTCCACTGAGGACTGCCGTACCGAACTCGCGTGCCGTGTGCCTGGGTACGACGAAGGTGGTGTTGCCGTTGCGGAAGGGGGTGGGGGTCATCCGCGCGCTGAGTTCGGGAGAGCGTATGTGCGATCCACGGCTTCGCTAGCTGGCATGATCCGAATTTGAGCATTACTTGAGGCACCGGGTGACGCCCTGGACGCACACCGCAACCGGCACGCATAGAAGCACATCAGCGCAGGTGAGGGCTGACGGAGGGGTGCGCCGCGCACCGCCGGACGGCCGCACGGAGGCGGCTGGCACCTTCTTGGGGGCACCACGAAAGCCTCAAGGGCCGGTCGATCAACCGGCCCTTGAGGCATGGTCCGTCGGTCAGCCCAGGCGGGCGGTCACCGCGGCGACCACCTGCTCCTGCTCCGGCACGAGATAGAAGTGGTCACCGGGGAACGTGGCCAACTCGAAGCCGCCGGTGGTCAGCTCCTCCCAGGCCCGCACCGTCGACGTGGTGCACGTCGGGTCCTCGGTCCCCAGGTAGGCGGCGATCGGGGCCTTGACCTTCGCCGGTTCGCGCGGCAGGTGGCGGTAGAGCATCCGCAGGTCCCCCCGGAGCGAGGGCATGATCAGCTCGCGGAGCTTCGGTGACCGCAGCAGCACCGGATCGACCTCGCCCAGGGCGCCGATCCGACCGAGCAGATATTCGTCGTCGGCGAGATCCGGGTCGAGTTCGACCCGGGAGATGTGCGGCGCGCCGTGTCCCGAGACGAAGAGCACGCTCGGCGTGAACCCGTACCGGGACTCCAGGACCAGGGTGACCTCGTACGCCACCGACGCGCCCATGCTGTGGCCGAAGAACGCGATCGGCCGGTCCAGGTACGGCACGAGCACGTCACTGATCCGCTCGGCGAGCACGCCCATCTGGTCCACGCACGGCTCCAGCAGCCGGTCCTGCCGACCCGGATAGCAGACCGCCAGCAGGTCGGTGCCGCCGTTCAGCAGGCCCGCCCAGGGTTGGAACACGTTGGCGTTCCCACCGGCGTGCGGGAAGCAGACCAGCCGCAGGTCGGACCGCTCAGCACGGCGGTAGGTCCGAAGCCACCGGCCGCGTACCTCGGCCTCGTTCATCTCCACGTCTCTCCTCCCGCCGGCTGATGCCCCGGTCAGTCCGACATCGCCACCAGGATGCGGCGGTTGCCGGTGTAGGGCCGCCGACCGTGCGCCACCAGCACGTTGTCGATCAGCAGCAGGTCACCGACCCGCCAGTCCACGTCGATCGCCGCGTCCAGCCCCCGGTCGCGGATCTGGAACACGTACTCGTCGGGGATCGGGCTGCCGTCGGCGAAGGTGACCGACTGGGGCAGCTCGTCCTGCGTCATCACCTGGGTCATCACCCGAGCGACCTCGTCGTCCAGAGCGGCCGGGTGCCACTGGTCGCTCTGGTTGAACCACACCTCCACGCCGGTCACCGGGTGCCGGGTGGTGGACGGGCGGACCTGGCTCACCCGCAGCCCGTCGGCGGTCCACGTCCAGGTCGCCCCGGCGCCCTTGAGGAACGCCTCGACCTCCGCCCGGTCCTCGGTCTCGAAGGTCTGCTGCCAGCTCTTGCCCAGCCCCAGGCCGTCGTGCAGGTTCTGCTGGTAGCACACGCCACCCGCGAAGGCGGCGCGGACCTCCGGGTCGAGGGACTCCAGCCAGAGGTGGGCGTCGACCACCGGGGTGGCGCCACCGGTCGGCGCGGCGACCTGGCAGTAGAACAGCAGGCGGGCCGGCCAGTGCGCGGCGTACGACAGCTCGTTGTGCATGGAGATGGTGTACGGCGCCGGGTACTCCGTCGACGTGTAGACGTTGCGGCCGACCTTGGTGCGGGGCGAGTTGCCGTGCACGTAGGCGAGCCGGTTGGGCAGCAACTGGTCCATCACCGGGTCCAGCGCGCCCGGCTCGACGCCGAAGCCCCGGAACACCAGCGCCTTCTCGGCGGTGAGTAACGCCGTCAGGTCCAGCTCCCCCAGATGGCCGATCAGCCCGTCGACGGTGGCTGCGCATCCGGCGCTGCCCGGTGTGATCTCGTGTGGCTGCCACGTGCCGTGCTCGCTCATCGGTCGATCTCCTCCACGCCAGGGTCGGTCCACTGGGGGCAGCCTGACGTGGGCAGCCATATTTCCTCGATATCGTCGCCGGGCTCAACCGTGCGGGTCGCGGCCGGCCGCGGTCGCGGCCAGCTCGGCGTCCGCCCGCTCGGCGTCCGCCCGCTCGGCGTCCGCCCGCTCGGCGTCCGCCTCGGCCCGTTCCGCCTCGGCGGCGGTACGGGTGCCGAAGGCCAGTACCGCGAACACCGCGATCACCACCATCGTCGCGCCCACGACGGCCAACGCCACCTCGATGCGTGCGGCATCCAGCAGGAAGCCCGCGAACAGCGCGCCGATCGAGTTGGCCCCCGAGGAGAGCAGCGTGAAGATCGAGCCGGCCCGGCCGCGCAGCTCATCGGGAGTCGTCCTGAGCAGGTACAGCATCCCGGCCACGTTGCCGATCCCGGCGCCGTAGTTGATCAACGCCAGGATCACACTGACCGCCACCAGCCCGGGTGCCACAACCAGCAGCGGCATCAGCACCGCCCACGCCACGTGGATGCCGACCATCATCCGGCGGATGCCCCACCGGCGCAGGAAGGCGTTACTGGTCATCGCGCCCGCCATGCCGAAGACACTGTTGACCGCCAACAGCAGACCGACCGTCGCGGGCGTCCCCTCACGGTCCTTGACCAGCACCACCAGACCGAGGCTGAGGATCTGGAAGAGGATGTTGCTGGCCGCGAAGAGACACAGCGCCCGACGCAGGTAGAGCTTGCCCCAGATGAAGACGACACCTTCCCTGATCTGGGCGATCAGCCCGCCCGCCCCGCCGTGCGACGACCGGGGCGCCCGCAGGTCCCGTCGGACGAACAGCAGGGTCACCAACGAGATCAGGTGCACCACGGTGGCGAACAGGAACGGTGCGAACCGGGCCACGGCATAGAGCACCGTGCCGGTCGGCTGGCCGAGGATGCTGGCGGCGTTGCCCCGCGACTCGTTGGCCGCCATCGCCGCGCCCAGTTGGGCCCTGGGCACCACGGCACACACCGCGGCCCGTTCCGCCAAGGCGTAGCAGATGCCCAGCGTGGCCTCCAGGAACGCGACCACCATCAGGTGCGGCAACCACACCGCGTCGAGCAGCACCACCGCCGCCACGCTGCCGGCCCCGAGGACCCGGCCGGCGGTGCAGACCAGCATCGTCGTACGCCGGTTCCACCTGTCGACCAGCGCGCCGGCCGGTAGCTGGGCGACCAGGTTCGGCAGCAGCGCGGCGAAGGTGACGAGGCTGGCCGCGGTGGCCGAGCCGGTCGACCAGAAGACCAGCAGGGTGTAGCCGATGGAGGTGGCCCGGGCGCCGAGCGCGGAGAACCCCGAGCCGGTCCAGAGCAACAGGAAGTCCCTGTTGCGGGTGAGCCTCGCCCCGCTGCGGGCCGGTCTGTCCGCCTGCTCGGTGTCCGTCACCACGTCGCCCCAACCGCAGGCGACCGGCACCACTCGAGCACCGCCATCGCGCTGTAGAGCTTGTTCTCCGCCTGACCGAACGCGATGCTCGCCGGCCCGTCGAGCACCTCCGAGGTCACCTCCTCGCCGCGATGTGCCGGCAGGTCGTGCAGGAAGACCGCGTTCGGGCTGTGCCGCCAGAGGTCCTGTTCGACCCGGAACGGGGCGAAGACCTGACGCCAGTCCGGGTCCGGCTTCATGGTGCCGGTGGTCTGCCAGCGGGTCGTGTAGATGGCGTCGAGATCGCCCGGCAGGTCGGCCATGTGGCACCGCTCGACGATGCTCGCCCCACTGATCTCGGCCTGCCGGGTGGCGTCGGCCAGGATCTGGGCGGACAGGCCGTAGCCGGGCGGGGTGCGCAGTTCCAGTTCCACGCCCGGAAACCGGGTGAGCGCCAGGGCGAGCGCGGTGGCCGTGTTGTTGGCCTCCCCCAGGTAGAGCAGGCGCAGCCCCTCGATTCGGCCGAACTGCCGCAGCAACGTGGTCAGGTCCGTCAGCGCCTGGGTGGGGTGCTCCTCGGCGCTCATCGCGTTGAGCACCGACATCCGACTCTGGGCAGCCCACGCCCGCAGCTCGGTTGGGTCACCGGCGGTGCGGGCGACCAGCACGTCGAGCATGCCGGACAGCACCCGGCCGGTGTCCGCGCTGGTCTCTCCGGTGTTGGTCTGCAGATCCTGCGGGCCGTACTGGATCACGCCGGCACCGAGCCGCAGTGCGGCACTGGTGAAAGCGGTCCGCGTACGCGTCGAGGTCTTGAGGAAGTAGACCCCGGCCACCTGCCCGGCGAGCGGGCTGCCGCACTCCCCGGCGGCGAACGCGGCGCCCCGCGCGACGATCGAGTAGAGGTCCCCGTCGGTCAGGTCGCGGATCGACACCAGGTGCCGTACCTGCCGGACGGTGGGGTCGGTGACCGGCGGGGAGACGCTCGGCATGGTCGTCATCGCATGTCCTCCGTCCGTGCGGTGTTCGACATCAGCTGCGACATGACCTCGTCGCCTGCCTCGCCGTTGGTCAGCAGCACCAGCCCGGACCCGTCGGGAACCCGGCCGGTGACGAGCGCCCGGTAGCCGGCTAGGTGGCCCCGGTGGGTGAACTCCACGTGCGTTTCGGCGCCCCCCTCGATGCGGTCCACCATGCAGCCGAGCCCGAAGACGCCGCCCGGACCGGCGGTCAGTTGCGCCAGCACCAGTTCCTGGCTGAGCAGGGCCGACCCGCCCCGGTAGGCGATCTGGATCTCCTTGGTCAGCGTGGCCAGGTCGGTGGCGGTGCTCCAGAGACCGGCCGCCGCCAGGTCCGCACGCACCTCCCACCCGTGTGGGTGTGGCTCGCCCCGTTCGTCGTGCCCGGCGGCCACCGGCCGGCCGGACGTCTCCGGGAAGCTCTGGTCGAAGCTGCTGCCGGTCATCCCCAGCGGCGCGAAGACCAGCTCGGCCATCAGGTCGGCGAAGGGTGTCGCGGTGACGTCCTCCATGAGCTGCTGGATCACCACGAAGTGGCTGTTGCGCTCCACCGCGACCGGGTCGGGCGCGTCGAGCGCCCGCACCGGGCCGGTGGGCACGCCACGGCCGAGCAGCAGGTCCGACAGCGGCGGTACCGGGCCGCCGCGCGGGTGGCCGGTGCTGCCCGTCGACGTCAGCCCGGCGACGTGGCCGAGCAGTTGCCGCAGGCTCACCGGCCGGTCGGTCGGCAACTGCCATTCCTTGAGGTACGCGTTGACGTCCGCGTCGAGCTGGAGCGCTCCCCTGTCGACCAGGGCCAGCGCACCCACCGCCGCGACCAGCTTGCTGACCGAGCCCACCGGGAAGATGGTGGCCGGAGTCACCGGGGCGTCCCCGCCCGACGTGCCGTGCCCCACGGCGAGGACCTGCACCAACTCGCCGTCCGCGAGCACGGCCAGCGACGCGCCGGGCACCCGCGCCTCGGCGAGGAGCGGAGCGATCTGGGGCAACGGCGCGTTCCGGGGCACCGCCACGGCTCGCGGAGCCGGACCGGCCGGGGTGAACGCGGCGGCGAGGTCGGCCAGCGGACGGTCCAGCATCGCCTGTTGCAGCGTGAGCGGGAGGCCGGCCTGCCGGGCCGCGGTGACCATGGGCACCACCAGCAGGGAGTGCCCGCCCAGGGCGAAGAACCGGTCCTCACGACCGATCCTCGGCACGTCCAGCAGCTCGGCCCAGATCCCGGCGAGAGTGGTCTCGGCCGGACCCTGCGGCGGGGCGATCTCCGCCTCCGTCCGCAGGGGCGCCGCCGGCAACGCCCGCAGGTCCACCTTGCCGTTGGGGTTGAGCGCAATGGCATCGACCGGCACGAAGGCGGCCGGGACCAGGGCGGCGGGCAGCCGCCGGGCACAGTGCCCGGCCAGGTCGTCAGAACCACCCACGTGGTACGCGATCAACTGGTTGCCGCCGCCGGGTGCCGGGCGGGCCACCACCGCCGCGTCGCGTACGGCGGGATGGTCGAGGAGCACCGCGCGGATCTCGCCCGGCTCCACCCGGTGCCCACGGATCTTCACCTGGTCGTCGACCCGGCCGAGCAGGTCGAGCTGCCCCTCCGGCAACCAGCGGCCACGGTCACCGGTGCGGTACAACCGGGAGCCCGCCGGCCCGTACGGGTCGGGCACGAACCGGTCGGCGGTGTGGTCGGGCCGTCCGGCGTACCCCCGGGCCAGTTGCGGCCCACCGAGGTAGACCTCGCCGACCACGCCGACCGGCACCGGATTCAGCCGGGCGTCCAGCACATAGGTACGCATCCCGCCGAGCGGACGGCCGATCGGGGCGACCTGGCCGGTGAGCGCGCCAGTCACCGGGTAACGGCTGACGGCGACGGTCGCCTCGGTCGGGCCGTACTCGTTGAGCAGCACGGTCCGTGGTGCGAGTTCCTGCCACCGCGCGCAGGTCCGCGCGGTGAGCGCCTCGCCGCCGAGCACCAGCATCGGGGTCAGCGCGGCTGCCTGCTCGGCCGACAACTGCCCGGCGAGCAGGTCCAGATGACTCGGGGTCAGCTTGACGAAGCTGAAAGGCCCCGCCGCGGCCAGCCGCGGGCCGAGCTCGTCCAGCCCGGCGTCGGCCGGCAACAGCCACAGCCGCTGCCCGGCGACCAGCGGCGCCCAGATGGTGGTCACCACCATGTCGAAGGCGACCGAGGAGAACAGGGCCGCGCCACCCGCCCGGTCGGCGATGATCTCGTCCACCGCCCAGTTCAGGTAGCCGGCCAGGCTGCGATGGCTGACCTGCACGCCGTTGGGCTGGCCCGTCGACCCCGACGTGAAGATCACGTACGCGAGCTGGTCCGGGTCGGTGCGTCCCGGCGGATGCTCGTCGAAGTGGGCCGCGATCAGCCCCGCGTCGACGTCCAGCAGCACCCGGTCGACGTCGGTGAACCGGTCGGCGTAGGCGGTGCTGGTGACCACGACGGTGGCCCCGGCCCGGGTGAGCATGGACGCGATCCGGGCCGCCGGGTACGACGGGTCGATCGGCAGGTACGCCCCGCCCGCCCGCCAGATGCCCAGCAGGGTCGTGACGAGGTCCGTACCCCGGTCGAGCAGCACCCCCACCACCCGCTCCGGCCCTACGCCCCGCTCCCGCAGGTGCCAGCCGAGCCGGTTCGCCGCCGCGTCGAGGCCGGCGTAGCTCAACTCGCCGACCGCCTCCGCGTCGCCCGCGATGGCGGCCCTCTCCCGCACCAGGTCCGGCACCAGGCCGGGCTCCGGCCCGCTCCCGTCGGCTGCCTCGGCCCAGGCCACCAGCACGTTGTGCCGCTCCGCCTCGGGCAGCCGGACCGCACGGGCGTCGCCGTCCGGGTCCGCCACCATCGCGGCGAGCACGAGCCGGTACATCGCGGCCATCCGTTCGACCTCGGCCCGCTCCAGGTGATCGCTGTCGCTGCTCAGCTCCAGGTGCCCAGCGACCGCGGAGACGGCCAGGGCGAACTCCGAGCTGGCGGCGGCGTACCGGGGGCCTGCCTCGACGTGCTCACCGACCACCTCGTCGAAGTCGAGGTAGCTGAAGTAGACGTCGAGCAGGCGGCTGCCGGCGACCGCCGGCCGGATCGCCGGCGCGGGGTAGCGCCGGTGCGGCCACATCTCGACCTCCGTCGCGTGCACCCGGCGGACCAGTTCGGTCCAGGTGGCGGAGTCGCGTTCGTACGGGAACGGCAGCGTGTTCAACGACATGGCGTACACCCGCTCGCTGCCCAGCATGTCCGGCCGGGTGTGGCAGACCAGGCCGCTGTAGAACCGGGGCTCGTCGGTGAGCTGGCCGAGCACCGTCAGGTGCGCGGCGTGCAGCACCGCCTTGAGCGAGACCCGCGCGGCGGAGGCCAGCGCGCGAAGGCCCGGCTCCAGGTCGCGGAACGGCACCCGGACGGTGTGGGCGGTACGCGCCCGCGGCGGCGACGTGGGCCGCCAGCCGGAGGGGAAGGTGAACTTCGCGCAGCGGTCCATCAGGTCCTGCCAGTACCGCCGGTCCGCCGGGGATTCCAGGGCACGGCGTTCCTCGGCGATGAAGTCGGCGAACCGCACCTCCGGCAGCGGCTCCGACTCGGTTCGGGCGCCGACGCGCATCGTGCGGTAGCGATCGAGGATCTCCGCGACCAGCGCGTGCAGGCTCCAGCCCTCGACGACCACGTGGCAGATCGTCAGCACCAGACGCCAACTCCGGTCGGTCTCCCGGCAGACGGCGAACCGCAGCAGCGGCGCCCGCTCGACGTCGAACGGCGACCCGTACTCCACGGCGACCAGGCGGCGCAGCTCGGCCTGCCGGTCCCCCTCGGACAGCCCGCGCAGGTCGTGCGGCACGACCGGGACCCGCACGGCGGGATGCACCAGTTGCATCGGCACCGAATAGCCGGTCGGGTCCACCGAGGAGCGCAGCACCTCGTGCCGGTTCACCACGAGGCCCACCGCCGCGCGCAGCGTCGGCAGGTCCAGCGGGTCGTCCTCGCGGACGAGGAAGGACGCCACGTTGTGGTAATGGTTCCAGCCGTTGTCGGCCAGCATCTCCAGCAGCATGCCGAGCTGCACCTGGGACAGCGGGTACGCGTCGGTGAGGCCGTCCGGCAGCAGGGCCCGGTCCGGCGCGGACACCAGCTCGAACGGCTCCACCGGGCGGTCGACGTGCACCGGGCCGGTGCGGTCGACAAGCGCGGCGCAGAGCCGGGATACGGTCTGCAGGTCCATCACGTCCGCGACCGAGACCTCGAAACCGGCCGTCCGCAGCGTGCTGGCCAGCACCAGGGCCTTGATCGAGTGGCCGCCCAGCTCGAAGAAGCCGTCCTCGACGCCCACCGCCGGCACGCCCAGCACCTGCGCCCAGATCCCGGCGACCCGTTCCTCCAGCTCAGTACGCGGACCGACCCTGGCCCGCCCATCGCCGGGATCGCCGTCCTGCGGCGCGGGCAGTGCCCGCCGGTCGAGCTTGCCGCTGTTGTTGCGGGGCAACTGGTCCAGCGTCACGAAGGCCGACGGGATCATGTAGTCCGGCAGCGTGCGGGCCAGCGCCACGCGCAGCTCGCCAATGCTCGGCCGCTGCCCGGGCGCGCCGGCCAGGTACCCGACCAGTCGCGGGTCACCAGCGGTGTCCTCGCGCAGGACGACCGCCGCCTCGGCGACCTCCGGCAGCGCGGCCAGCGCCGACTCCACCTCGCCCAGCTCGATCCGGTAACCACGCAGCTTGACCTGGTCGTCGAGCCGGCCGAGGAACTCCACGCTGCCGTCGGGCAGCCGGATCCCCTGGTCGCCGGTGCGATACATCCGACTGCCGGCGGGGCCGTAGGGGTCGGGCAGGAACCGCTGGGCGGTCAGCGCCGGTTGGTTCAGGTAACCCCGTGCCACACCGTGCCCGGCCAGGTGGATCTCGCCGGGCACACCGAGCGGCGTCGGGTGCCCCTGCTGGTCGAGCACGTACATGCGAACACCGGCCAGCGGACGCCCGATCCGGCTGCCCACACCGGCCGCGAGGTCGGCGCGGGTGATCCGGTGATAGGTGGAGTAGACCGTGGTCTCGGTGATCCCGTACATGTTGACCAGGGCGATCCGGGCCAGCCCGAGCCGGTCGACCCACGGGGTGAGGTCGGCGAAGTCCAGCCGCTCGCCGGCCAGCACGACCGCCCGCAGCACCAGCCGCCGCAGCCGCTTGTCACCGTCGGCGGCCAGCCGGACCAGACCCCGGAAGGCCGTGGGGGTCTGGGCCAACAGGGTCACCTCCTGCTCCACCAGCAGGTCGAGCAGGTCCTCCGGCACCCGGGCCACCGCCGGGGGCACCACCACCAGCCGGCTGCCGTGCAGCAGCGCGCCCCACAACTCCCAGACCGAGACGTCGAAGGCGTACGAGTGGAACAGCGCGACGACATCGGTTTCGTCGGTGGCGTAGTGCTCCTGCGCGCTGTCGAGCAGCCGCAGCACGTTGGCGTGGCTGACGCAGACACCCTTCGGGCGGCCCGTCGAGCCGGAGGTGTAGATGACGTAGAGCGGGTCGTCGGCGTCGTTCACAGGGGCCGGGTCGGTCTCCGGCTGGCCGGTCAGGTCGGTGCGGTCGAGCAGCACCAGGTGCCCGTCGTAACCGGCCAGCGCGTCGACGTGGGCACTCGTGGCGACCACCGTCCCGGCGCCCGCGTCGGCGAGCAGGTACGCGATGCGCTCGGCCGGCTGCGTCGGGTCGAGCGGCAGGTAGGCGGCACCGGCCTTGAGCACGCCGAGCAAGGCGGGCACCAGGTCCACGCCCCGGTCCAGGCAGACACCGACCACCGCGCCCCTGCCCACACCGGCGGCCCGCAGGTGCCCGGCGAGCCGGTTGGCCTCTGCGTTGACCTGCGCGTACGTCAGTCGGGTCGGGCCGGCGACCACCGCCACCGCGTCGGGTGCGGCTGCCGCACGGGCCTCGAACAGCTCGGCCACGGTGCCGGTCACCGGCTCCTCGACGCCGGTGTCGACCACGCCGAGCAGCCGCTCCCGCTCACCGCCGGGCAGGTGGACCGCCTCCGCGTCGCCGTCCGGGTCGGCGACCATCGCCGCCAGCACGGCCCGGTACATGCCGGCAAGCCGTTCCAGGTTGGCTCGGGAGAGCACGTTGCTGCGGCTGGAGAGCTGGTAGTTGCCCCGGTGCGCGAAGACCGACAGCTCGAACTCGGTGGCACCGTCGCCAGCGCTGCCGATGACGACCGGCTCGGTGCCGGTCGCGGTCGCCTGCTGACCGGCGCGGGAGAAGTCCTGGTAGTTGAAGAGCACCCGCAGCAGCCGCTGACCAGCGCCGCGCTGGATCTCCGCCAGCGGGAACCGCCGGTGGGGCCAGAGGTCGACCTCCCGGTCGAAGACCGCGGTCACCAGATCGCGCCACGTGCGGGCGGTGCGCTCGTAGCCGAACGGCAGGGTGTTGAGATACATGCCCTGCACCCGGTCGGCCCCGAGGACCTCGGGCCGGGCGTCGCAGACCAGCCCGGCGTGGAAGCTCTGCTCGGTGCTGAGTTGACTGAGCACCTTCAGGTGCGCCGCGTGCAGCACCGCCTTGACCGAGACGCCGGCCTCGGAGGCGAACCGCGCGACGGCCTCGTCCAGGTCCGCGACGTCGACGGTGGTCGAGATGGCAGTCGGATCGCCGGGCTCACCCCAGCCGGCGGGCAGCACGAACGGACTGCGCCCGTCGACAACCGCACGCCAGTAGTCCCGGTCCTCGTCGGACGCCAGCGCGGACAGCTCGGCGGCGATGAAGTCGGCGTACCGCACCGCCGGCTGTTCGGCCTCGGTCGGGCTCTGCCCGTCGGCCAGGTCGGCGTAGACGGCCAACAGGTCGGCGAGCAGCTGTGCGGTGCTCCAGCCCTCGGTGACCGCGTGGCAGATGGTGAAGCTCAGCCACCAACTCGCGTCGCCGTCCTGGTGCGCGGCGACGCGCAGCAGTGGCGCGACGGCCAGGTCGAAGGGGGTGGCCCGCTCGGCCGCGACGAACTCCTCGAAGAGTCGCACCTGCTGATCCGCCGGCACGTCCCGGCCGTCCACCACTGTCACCTGCGGGGTCACCTCGGCGTGCACGAGTTGCATCGGCACCGAGTAGCCGGTCAGGTCGAACGAGGTGCGCAGGATCTCGTGCCGTGCGACGACCATCGCGACGGCGGCCCGCAGCGCGTCGGCCGAGAACGGCCGCCCGTCGCGGACGTGGTGGGCGATCACGCTGTGGTAGGCCGCCCGGTCCCCGCTGGTGGCCAGCTCGACGAGCATGCCGAGTTGGGTCTGCGCGGCGGGGTAGGCGTCGGTGAGGCCGGTCGGCAGAGCAGCCCGGTCGGCGTCGCCCAGCAGCGCGAACGGCTCCACCGGAACCCACTCGTCCCCGCCATCGCCCAGACTCGCAGCCAGCCCTCGCACCGTCCGATACGCGAAAACATCCCGCACACTCGTGGAATAACCCGCCGCCCGCAACGACCCGACCAACGTCACCGCCAACATCGAGTCACCACCCAGGTCGAAGAAACTCGCCTCGACACTGACCTCATCCCGACCCAACACCCGCGCCCACACCCCGGCCACCGCCCGCTCCACCACCGACGCAGGCTCGACCACCACACCCACCGGCTCATCCGCCACCGACGGCACCGGCAACTGCCGCCGATCCACCTTCCCATTCGGATCCACCGGCACCCCGCCGATCACCACGAACGCCGACGGCACCATCGCCTCCGGCAACATCCGCCGCAACGACTCCCGCAGCCCGCTCGAATCTGGGCGTGCATCACCCACCGGCACCACGTAACCGGCCAACACCCGCCGACCATCGACCTCCACCACCGACGCCACCGCATCCCGCACACCCACACAGGACCGCAACGCCGACTCCACCTCACCCAACTCCACCCGCACACCACGCAACTTCACCTGCGCATCCAACCGACCCAGGAACTCCACACTCCCGTCCGACCGCCACGCCACCGCATCCCCAGTCTGATACAACCGCGACCCCACCAACCCAAACGGATCCGGCACAAACCGATCCGCCGTCAACCCCGCAGCCCCCAAATAACCCCGACCCACACCCACACCACCGAGGTACAGCTCCCCCGGCGTGCCGATGGGGACCATTTCGAGGTTGTCGTCGAGGACGTAGAGCCGCAGATTCGGGTGCGGTCCGCCGAGGGGCACCCGGGTCAGCTCGGCCAGGGCCTCCGGGGCGCACTGCCAACTGGTGACGTCGACCGCCGCCTCGGCGGGACCGTAGGTGTTGTGCAACTCGCAGTTGGGCAGCGCCGCCAGGAACGCCCGCGCCACGTCGACCGGCAACTCCTCGCCGCCGACGCCGACGGAACGCAGCGAGGTGCACTGCTCAAGGCCCTCGGCGAGGAGCGCCGACAGCATCGTCGGAACGAAGTGGACCGTCGTCACCTGCTCGGCGATGATCAAATCACGGAGGTACGCGGGGTCGCGGTGGCCGCCAGGTCGGGCGACGACGATCCGCGCGCCGGCCGACAGGGCGGCGTAGACCTCTGCCGGTGAGACGTCGAAGCCGATCTCGGTCTTCTGAAGGACGACGCCGTCCGGGCCGAGGCGGTATACCTCCGGCAGGACGTACTGGGTGCGGTTGACGAGGCCGGCGTGTGTGACCACCGCGCCCTTGGGACGGCCCGTCGAGCCCGACGTGAAAATCACATAGCAGGCGTTGTCCGGCCCCACCACCGGCGGCACATCCTCAGCAGACTCACCAGCCCACAACCCCGGCCGATCAACCAACACCACCTCAGCCGACAACCCCGGCAACCCCGCCACCAACCCCGACGACGTCACCACCACCGACGCCCCCGCATCAGCAACCATCAAACCCAAACGCTCAGACGGATAACCCGGATCCAACGGCACATACACACCACCGGCCTTATGTACCGCCAACATCGCCACAACCTGATCCACCGAACGATGCAGACACACCCCCACCAACACCTCGGCACCCACACCCACCGACCGCAAATACCGAGCCAACCTGTTCGCCGCCGCATTCAACTCCCCATACGACAACGACACCCCACCATCACCAACCGCAACCGCCCCACCAGCAGAAGCAGCCCTCGCCTCGAACGCCGAGAACGCCACCCCCGACACCGGCGCCACCGGCCCCACACCGACCCGCGACAACCACTGCGCCTCACCAGAGGGCACACACACCACCCGCGAATCCCCACCCGGATCCGCCATCATCGACTCCAACACCACCCGGAACATCCCCGCCAACCGCACCAACCCCGCCGAACCAAACACCCGCCCATCAGCCACGAGGCGAATCACGGTCGGGCTGGCACCGACGGACAGGACGAACTCGGTGGCGGCCACGTCGCTGGCGACCCGCCCGGCAACGGCCTCGTCGGCGTGCGTGGTGTGGCCGTCGGTCGTCGGCGCGGCGCCAGGTCCGTCCGCGTCTCCCCTCCCGGACGGGTCGGTACGAGGCTCGGTGTAGCCGAAGACGACGTCGATGGGGTGCGCCTCGACACCCGTCAGCCTGCGCACCGCCGGCAACGGGAACCGCCGATGCGGCCACAACTCCACCTCACGGTCGAACACCGACCGCACCAGATCACCCCACGAACCCCCACCCCGCTCATGACCGAACGGCAACACATTGATGTACATCCCATGCACACGCTCCGCACCCCGCACCTCCGGCCGCGCATCACACACCAAACCCGTGTAAAAACGCCGCTCATCAGTCAACTGACTCATCACCTTCAAATGAGCCGCGTGCAGGACAGCCTTGACGGGTACGCCGAGACTGCTGGCGAATTGGCGCAACGCACCGTCCAGGTCGGCGATGTCCACCTCGGTGCGGCACACCTCCCGCGGGCCGGAGTCGATCGCCTGGCTGCCCGGCAGGGTGAGCTTCGGCCTACCGGTCACCACTTCCCGCCAGTAGGCGGCGTCCGTCTCGGAGTCGAGCGCCGAGAGTTCGGCGGCCACGAAGTCGGCGTACCGGACGGCCACCGGTTCGGCCGGCGTCGGCTGCTCGCCGCGCCGTCGCCGGTGGTAGCCGTCGCGCAGATCGGCCAGCAGGAGGTTGAGGTCCCAGCCACCGGTGATCAGGTGACTGACGGAGACGGTGAGCCACCAGACCCGGTCGTCCTCGCGGTGGACGGCCACCCGCAGCAGCGGCGGCGGCGTCGCCAGGTCGAACGGTCGCTCACGCTCGGCGGCGACGTACGCGGAATGGCCCGTCGCGTCGTCGTGCACAGTGACCGGCACCTGCGCCTCGGCGTGCACGAGCTGCATCGGCATCGAGTAGCCGGTCAGGTCGAACGAGGTACGCAGTGTCTCGTGCCGCGTCACCAGGTCGGCGAGGGTGGCGCGCAGCGGCTCGACGTCGAAGGGCAGCTCGTCGTGCACGGGCATGGTGTGCACGATGTGGTAGGGCGAGGCGGTCTCGTCCTTGGCGATCTCCACGGCCATGCCGACCTGGGCCTGCGTGGCCGGGTAGGCGTCGTTGAGGCCGGCCGGCAGCGCGGCCCGATCGGTGTCGGTCAGCAACGCGAACGGCGCCACCGGCTCCCACGAATCCTCACCACCACCCAACGACGCCGCCAGCCCGCGCACGGTCCGGTAAGCGAAAACATCGCGGACACTCGTCGGATAACCCGCCGCCCGCAACGCACCCACCAACGACACCGCCAGCATCGAATCACCACCGAGATCAAAGAAACTCGACTCGACACCAACAACGTCACGACCCAACACCCGCGCCCACACCGCAGCCACCGCGCGCTCCACCACCGACACCGGCGCCACAAACACACCCACCGACTCATCACCGAGCACCGGCAACGGCAACTGACGCCGATCCACCTTCCCATTCGGATCCACCGGCACCACATCAACCGCCATCACCACCGAAGGCACCAACACCTCCGGCAAAACCCCCCGCAACACCTCCCGAACACCCACCACATCAACACCCGAACCCACCGGCACCACAAAACCGGCCAACACCCGCCGACCATCCACCTCCACCACCGACGCCACCGCATCCCGCACACCCGCGCAGGAGCGCAACGCCGACTCCACCTCACCCAACTCCACCCGCACACCACGCAACTTCACCTGCGCATCCAACCGACCCAGGAACTCCACACTCCCGTCCGACCGCCACGCCACCGCATCCCCAGTCCGATACAACCGCGACCCCACCAACCCAAACGGATCCGGCACAAACCGATCCGCCGTCAACCCCCCACCCCGCAAATAACCCCGACCCACACCCACACCACCGACGAACAACTCCCCCCGCACGCCGACCGGCACCGGCTGGAGTTCGTCGTCGAGCACGCGCAGGGTGAGGTTCGGGAAGGGGCGCCCCAGCGGCACGCGGGACACGTCGGCCAATTCGTCGGCGGTGCAACGCCAACTGGTCACGTCGACGGTGGTTTCCGCCGGCCCATAGGTGTTGTGCAGTTCGCAGTCGGGCAGCGCCGCCAGGAACGCCCGCGCCACGTCGACCGGCAGCTCCTCACCGCCGACCGCCACCGACCGCAGCGAGGTGCACCGCTCGACCCCTTCGGCGAGCAGCGCCGACACCATGCTGGGCACGAGCTCGATCGAGGTGACCGACTCGGCGATGATCAGGTCACGCAGGTACGCGGGGTCGCGGTGACCACCAGGCCGGGCCACGACGATCCGCGCGCCCGTCGACAGGGCGGCGTACACCTCTGCCGGTGAGACGTCGAAACCGATCTCGGTCTTCTGCAGGAGCACGCCGTCGGCACCGAGGCGGTTGATGGTGGGTGCGACGTGGGCGGTCCGGTTGACCAGGCCGGCGTGCGTGACCACCGCGCCCTTCGGACGGCCCGTCGAGCCCGACGTGAAAATCACATAGCAGGCGTTGTCCGGCCCCACCACCGGCGGCACATCCGCACCCGACTCACCAGCCCACAACCCCGGCCGATCAACCAACACCACCTCAGCCGACAACCCCGGCAACCCCGCCACCAACCCCGACGACGTCACCACCACCGACGCCCCCGCATCAGCAACCATCAAACCCAAACGCTCAGACGGATAACCCGGATCCAACGGCACATACACACCACCGGCCTTATGCACCGCCAACATCGCCACAACCTGATCCACCGAACGATGCAGACACACCCCCACCAACACCTCGGCACCCACACCCACCGACCGCAAATACCGAGCCAACCTGTTCGCCGCCGCATTCAACTCCCCATACGACAACGACACCCCACCATCACCAACCGCCACAGCATTTCCCCGCGCACCCGCCTGCGCCTCGAAGGCCGAAAACGCCACCCCCGACACCGGCACCACCGGCCCCACACCCACCCGCGACAACCACTGCGCCTCACCCGACGGCACACACACCACCCGCGAATCCCCACCCGGATCCGCCACCATCGACTCCAACACCACCCGGAACATCCCCGCCAACCGCACCAACCCCGCCGAACCAAACACCCGCCCATCAGCCACGAGGTCGAGGAATCCGCTGGCCGCGGTGACCTGGAGGGCGAACTCGGTGCCACCTTCACCGGCGACGGCTTCGAAGCCGACCTGCTCCTCGCTGTCGGTGTTGGCACGCCGGAACTCGGTGTAGTCGAAGACGACGTCGATCGGGTGCGTGTCGACACCCGTCAGCTTGCGTACCGCCGGCAACGGGAAACGCCGATGCGGCCACAACCGCACCTCACCGTCGAACACCGACCGCACCAGATCACCCCACGAACCCCCACCCCGCTCATGACCGAACGGCAACACATTGATGTACATCCCATGCACACGCTCCGCACCCCGCACCTCCGGCCGCGCATCACACACCAAACCCGTGTAAAAACGCCGCTCATCAGTCAACTGACTCATCACCTTCAAATGAGCCGCGTGCAGGACAGCCTTGGGTGACACCTCGAGCGTCGAGGCCAGGGCGCGGATCCGTGGGTCGAGGTCCTGGTAGCTGATCCGATGCCGCAGCACCGTCCCGGGAGTCGCGGACGCCTCGCCCCAGCCCGACGGCGGAACGAATCTGGCGTACTCGGAAGTGATCTCCCGCCAGTACGCCTCGTCGCCCTCCGAGGCGAGCGCCGCCCGCTCGCCGGCGACGAAGTCGGCGTACCGGACCGCGGTCGGCTCCGGTGCCTCCGGCGCCATGCCCACGCACCGCCGCTCGTAGCAGCTGAGCAACTCGGCCAGCAGGGTGTTGAGGTCCCATCCACCGGTCACGAGGTGGCTGATCGCCACGGTGAGCCACCATCCGCCGTCGGTGGCGACGTGAACGCTGACCCGCAGCAGCGGGGCGGGGTGCTCGGCGTCGAACGGTCGGGCCCGCTCGGCCTCGACATAGCCGCGCAGGTGCGCCTCGGCCCGCTCCTCGTCCAGACGCAGGATCCGTACGTCGACGGGGGCCTGGGCGTGCACGAGTTGCAGCGGCACCGAGTAGGTGTGCGGGTCGAACGACGTACGCAGGGTCTCGTGCCGGGAGACGACGTCGTGCACGGCTGCCGTGAGCGCGTCGCCCGAGAAGGGCTGGCGACTGTGCACCCGGAAGCAGCGGACGATGTGGTACAGCGACCGCGTCGGGTCCTTCTGGATCTCCACGAGCATGCCGAGTTGGACCTGGGCGATGGGGTAGGCGTCGGTGAGGCCGGCGGGCAGAGCGGCCCGGTCGGCGTCGTCGAGCAGCGCGAACGGCGCGACCGGCTGGAACTCCGGTGCGACCTCGGCGGCGTCCTTTGCCGCGAGGTGCGCGGCGAGCGCGGCGACGGTGCGGTGCACGAAGACGTCCCGGACGCCGACGGGGAAACCGGCTCCACGGAGGGCGCCGACCAGAGCGACCGCCCGCAGTGAGTCGCCGCCGAGGTCGAAGAAGCTGTCCACGACGCTGACCGTGTCGAGGGTCAGCACGCGTGCCCAGATTTCCGCGAGTTGCCGTTCCAGGTCGGTACGGGGAGCCACGTGCGCCCGGCCGGTCTCCCCGACGGACGCGACGAGGGCGGCCCGGTCGACCTTGCCGTTGGCGTTCAGCGGAATCGACTCCACCACGACCAGGTCCGCCGGGATCATGTACTCCGGCAGTCGACTGGCGCACTCCTGCCGGACCCGGGCGGCCAGACCGGCGTCCGGCCCTGCGGGCACGTAGAAGGCGAGCAGCCGCGCCTCTTCCGGATCGATCAGGGCCACCGTCTCGCGGACGCCGGCCACGGCGCTGATCACCGACTCGATCTCACCCAGCTCGATCCGGTAACCACGAACCTTCACCTGATGATCAACCCGGCCGACGAACTCGACCGCACCATCGGCCAACCAGCGAACCAGATCCCCCGTCTTATACAACCGCGACCCATCCGAGGCGAACGGATCCGGCACAAACCGATCCGCCGTCAAACCCGACTGACCCACATAACCCCGAGCAACACCAACACCACCAACGAACAACTCACCAACCACACCCACCGGCACCAGATTCATCCACGAATCAAGCACGAACATCCGCATACCCGGCAACGCCCGACCAATCGGCACCACCGGCAACGTCTGCTCCACCCGCACCGGGAAAACACACGTCCCCACCGACGCCTCCGTCGGCCCATACTCATTAATCAAATTCCCCGGACCCAGAAGACCCAACCACCGATTAGCCAACGCCGCAGGCAAACCCTCACCCGCAACCACCACCACCGGCGCCAAACCAGCCAACAACTCATCCGACAACTGCCGACCCAAAATCTCCAAATGACCCGGCGTCAACTTCAAAAAACTAAACGGAGCAGCCGCCGACAGCGACTCCCCCAACTCCGCCAAATCCAGATCCTGATCCACCATGAACACCCGCTGGCCCACCACCAACGGCGCCCACACATTCGGCACCTGCAAATCAAACGCCACCGACGAAAACACCGCCGACCCACCCGAACCACGACCCGCCAACTCCACCGACGCCCAACGAACATGATTCGCCAAACCCCGATGCGTAACCTGCACACCCTTCGGCCGACCCGTCGAACCCGACGTGAAAATCACATACGCCAAATCATCGGAATCCACCACACCCGGCAACACCACCGACTCCACCTGCGGCACAGAGTCGACGGTCAGCACCTCGACGCCATCGGGGCAGCGGTCCACGTGCCCCGACGACGTCACAAGCACCGACGCGCCCGCATCGGCCAACATGGCCTCAACACGACCCACCGGATACGACGGGTCCAGCGGCACGAACGCCGCACCCGCCTTCCACACCCCCAGCAGCGCCGCCACCAGATCGGCACCCCGATCCAGCAACACCCCCACCACCGACCCACGAGAAACACCCCGCGAGGCCAACCACGACCCCAACGCGACCGCCCGCGCATCCAACTCCGCGAAGGTCACACCGTTGACGGCCTCACCCGACGGCACCGCCGTGACCTGGCGCTCAACAGCCGCCAGCACCGACTCCGACACGGGCTCCACCGCGCCGTCACCATCGGCCAACACCACCGACACCTCGCCGGCCGGCAGACACACCACCCGCGCGTCCCCACCCGGGTCCGCCACCATCGCCTCCAGCACCGCCCGGTACATGGCGCCCAGGCGCAGGACGTTGGGGTAGCTGACGACGTGGGGGTCGCTGAGGATGCTGAGCGTGCCGTCCAGCGTGGAGACGTGCAGGTCGAACTCACTGGACGCCTCGTAGACGGCGTCGTCGAAGCCGACCCGCTCGGTGTCGACCTGCGCGAAGTCGAGGTAGTTGAAGAGGATCTCGATGGGCCGGGCGCCGTCGGTGAACCGCTGCACCGACGGCAGCGGGTAGTGCCGGTGCGGCCACAGCTCCACCTCGGCGGCGAAGGTCTGCCGGATCAGCTCCGTCCAGGTGGCTGCCGGACCACGGTGCACGATCGGCAACGTGTTCAGGTGCATGCCGTACACCTGGTCCGCGCCGGTCACCTCGGGCCGCCCGTGGCAGACCAGGCCGCTGGTGAAGACGGGCTCGACGGTGATCTGGCTCATCACCTTCAGGTGCGCGGCCAGCAGCACGCTCTTCAGTGCGGTGCCGGTGCTGCTTGCCAGGTACCGGAGCCCGTCGAGCAGGTCGTGCAGCGGCACCCGGGTGCCGCACTGGAACTGGGGGTCGGAGTCGGGGGCACCCCAGCCGGTGGGCAGGGCGAAGCGCGGGTAATCGACGACACCCCGCCAGTACGCCTCGTCCTCGGCGGACGTCAGCGCGGCCAGTTCCGCGGCGACGAAGTCGGCGTAGCGCACGGGCAGCGCGTCGACGGGCACCGGAGCACCGGTGTCCCGCAGCCGCCGGTAGTTGTCCAGGATTTCCATCAGCAGGGAGTGGTGGCTCCAGCCTTCGAGGATGCCGTGCGACATGGTCAGCACGAACCACCAGGCGTTGCCCTCGCCGATCGCACCGGCGACGCGTATCTGCGGGACCTCATCCGGAGCGAACGGGTTGGCCCGTTCGGCGGCCATGAAGGCGCTCATCCGGGCCTCGGTGTCCGGGCCGCGCAGGTCGAGTTCGGTCACCTCGATCGGCACCTCGGCGTGCACGAGTTGCAGCGGCACCGAGTAGCCGTTCAGGTCGAACGACGTACGCAGGATCTCGTGCCGGTCGACGACGGTCTGCACGGCGCGGCGCAGCGCGTCGAGGACCAGCGGCTGCTCGTCGTGGATCGGGAAGGCCGAGACGTTGTGGTACGTGTGCCGCTCGGTGTCGGTCATCGTCTTGACGAGCATCCCGAGTTGCACCTGGGCGATCGGGTAGGCGTCGCTGAGACCGGCGGGCAGTGCGGCCCGGTCGGCGTCGTCGAGCAGCGCGAACGGCGCGACCGGCTGGAACTCCGGAGCGACCTCGGCGGCGTCCCCCGCCGACAGGTGCACGGCGAGCGCGGCGACGGTGCGGTGCACGAAGACATCACGTACCGAGGCGGAGAAGCCGGCCGCGCGCAGCGCGCCGACGAGAGCGATGGCGCTGATCGAGTGGCCGCCGAGGTCGAAGAAGCTGTCCGCCACGCTGACCGTGTCCAGGGTCAACACCCGCGCCCAGATCTCCGCGAGCTGCCGCTCCAGGTCGGTACGCGGGGCCACGTGCACCCGCCCGCCACCGGTCACCGACGCCGCGAGAGCAGCCCGGTCGACCTTCCCGTTGGCGTTCAGCGGGATCGACTCCACCACCACGAGGTCCGCCGGGATCATGTACTCCGGCAGCCGGCTTGCGCACTCCCGCAGCACCCGCTCCGACAAGCCGACATCCGGACCGTCCGGCACATAGAACGCCACCAGCCGCGAGCCCTCGCCCTGGACCAGGGCCACCACATCGCGAACCCCGGCCACGGCGCTGATCACCGACTCGATCTCACCCAGCTCGATCCGGTAACCACGAACCTTCACCTGATGATCAACCCGGCCGACGAACTCGACCGCACCATCGGCCAACCAGCGAACCAGATCCCCCGTCTTATACAACCGCGACCCATCCGAGGCGAACGGATCCGGCACAAACCGATCCGCCGTCAAACCCGACTGACCCACATAACCCCGAGCAACACCAACACCACCAACGAACAACTCACCAACCACACCCACCGGCACCAGATTCATCCACGAATCAAGCACGAACATCCGCATACCCGGCAACGCCCGACCACTCGGCACCACCGGCAACGTCTGCTCCACCCGCACCGGGAAAACACACGTCCCCACCGACGCCTCCGTCGGCCCATACTCATTAATCAAATTCCCCGGACCCAGAAGACCCAACCACCGATTAGCCAACGCCGCAGGCAAACCCTCACCCGCAACCACCACCACCGGCGCCAAACCAGCCAACAACTCATCCGACAACTGCCGACCCAAAATCTCCAAATGACCCGGCGTCAACTTCAAAAAACTAAACGGAGCAGCCGCCGACAGCGACTCCCCCAACTCCGCCAAATCCAGATCCTGATCCACCATGAACACCCGCTGGCCCACCACCAACGGCGCCCACACATTCGGCACCTGCAAATCAAACGCCACCGACGAAAACACCGCCGACCCACCCGAACCACGACCCGCCAACTCCACCGACGCCCAACGAACATGATTCGCCAAACCCCGATGCGTAACCTGCACACCCTTCGGCCGACCCGTCGAACCCGACGTGAAAATCACATACGCCAAATCATCGGAATCCACCACACCCGGCAACACCACCGACTCCACCTGCGGCACAGAGTCGACGGTCAGCACCTCGACGCCATCGGGGCAGCGGTCCACGTGCCCCGACGACGTCACAAGCACCGACGCGCCCGCATCGGCCAACATGGCCTCAACACGACCCACCGGATACGACGGGTCCAGCGGCACGAACGCCGCACCCGCCTTCCACACCCCCAGCAGCGCCGCCACCAGATCGGCACCCCGATCCAGCAGCACCCCCACCACCGACCCACGAGAAACACCCCGCGAGGCCAACCACGACCCCAACGCCACCGCCCGCGCATCCAACCCGGTGAACGGCACACCGTTCACCGCCTCGCCCGACGGCACCCGGGAAACCTGCTCCTCGAACCACCGCAGGACCGACCCCGACACCGGCTCCACCACACCACCGCCGTCGGCCACCACCACCGACAGCTCACCCGCCGGCAAGCACACGACCCGGGCGTCCCCACCCGGATCCGCCACCATCGCCTCCAACACCACTCGATACATGGCGCCCAGGCGGCGCAGGGCGTCGTGGCCGACGTGCCGTTGGCTGGCCTGCAAGGTGAGGAAGCCGAGCCGGCTGAACACGCCCAGCGGGAACTCGGTGGGGCTGTCGTCGATGGACTCGGCGTAGTCGATGTCGTCGGCGTCGATCTGGTGGAAGTCGTGGAAGCTGAACCGCACGTCGAGCATGCGGGCGTCCTCGCCGACCTCCCGCTGCAGGGTGGACAGCGGATAGCGCCGGTGCGGCCACAGCTCCACCTCGGCGGCGAAGGTCCGCTGGATCAGCTCCTCCCAGGTGGCGGCCGGCCCGTCGTAGCCGACCGGCACGGTGTTGAGGTGCATGCCGTACACCCGGTCGGCGCCTGCCGCCTCGGGCCGGATGTTGCAGACCAGACCGGTGTAGAACCGCTCCGCGCCGGTGAGCTGGCTCATCACCTTCAGGTGCGCGGCCAGCATGGTCGACTTGAACGGCACGCCGAGGCGCCGGGCCAGGTCGCGCAGCGAGGATTCGAGGTCCTGCACCGGCACCCAGTGCTCGTGCTTGGCACCCTCCGGCGCCTCGGGGTCACCCCAGCCGGTGGGCAGGTCGTGACGGGCCCGACCGGCCAGGACACCACGCCAGTACGCCCGGTCGGCGTCGCCGGTGACCGACCGCCGTTCGGCCGCGACGGCGTCGGCGAACCGCACCGACGGGATGGGCTGCGGCGACAGCGGCTCTCCGGCACGGATCTGCTGGTACGCGCGGACCAACTCCATGATCAGCGAGTGGTAGCTCCATCCGTCCAGGATCGGGTGGCACTCGGTGATGGTGAGCCACCAACTGCCGTCCGGGCAGGTACGGGCGTGCAGCCGCAGCAGCGACGGGCGATCGAGGTCGAACAGTTGGGCCCGCTCGACAGCGATGTGCTCACGCAGTTCCCGGTCCAGCTCGGCCCGCTCGGTGGTGACCGTGTGATCATGCGTGACGGTCAGCTCGGCGGTGGCGTGCACCAGCTGCATCGGCACCGAATAGCTGGTCAGGTCGAACGAGGTACGCAGCACCTCGTGGCGGCGCACCAGCAGTGCCGCGGCGGCGCGCAGCGCGTCCAGGGAGAACTCCCCTTCGCCGCGAACCCGGTAGCTGGTCACGTTGTGGTACGGGTTCTGCTCGGTGTCGGACAGCAGCTCGACCAGCATGCCGAGCTGTCCCTGGGTGCACGGGTAGGCGTCCACCAGGCCGGCGGGCAGCGCGGCGCGGTCCTCCTCGCCGACCAGCTCGAACGGGGCGACCGCCGGCTCCGGCTCGGCGGCCGGCCGCGCGGTGAGCAGTTCGGCCAGCTCGGCGACGGTACGCCGCTCGAAGATGTCCCGGACCTCGACGTCGAAGTGCGCCTCACGCAACGCGCCGGCCAGTGCCACCGCACGGATGGAGTCGCCGCCGAGGTCGAAGAAGCCGTCCTGCACACCGACCCGGTCCAGCCCGAGTGTGGCGGTCCAGATATCGGCGAGCTGCTGCTCCACGGTCGTGCGCGGGGCCACGTAGGGGCGGTCGACGGCGGCCACCGAACGGCCCGGGGCGGGCAGCGCGGCCTGGTCGAGCTTGCCGTTGACGGTCAGCGGGATCCGGGGCAGCGGCATGAACGCCGCCGGGACCATGTAGTCCGGGAGCGTCCGGCCCAGCGCCGCGCGCAGCTGCGACGGGCGCAGCAGCGTCGAGGTGTCGTCGGCCACCAGGTAGGCGGTCAGCCGCTGGTCGCCCGGGTTGTCCTCGCGCAGCACCACCACCGCGTGCCGGACACCGGGCAGGACGGTCAGGGCCGCCTCGATCTCGCCCAGCTCCACCCGGTAGCCGCGGATCTTGACCTGGTGGTCGATGCGTCCGACGAACTCCAGCCGTCCGTCGGCGTGCCGGCGGGCGAGGTCGCCGCTGCGGTAGAGCCGCGAACCCGCCGGCCCCCACGGGTCCGGCACGAAACGCTGCGCGGTGAGTTCGGCGCGACCGAGGTAGCCGCGGGCGACGCCCGGGCCACCCACGTGGATCTCACCCGGTACGCCGATCGGCACCGGTCGGCCATCGGCGTCGAGCAGGTGGACGGTGAGGTCCGACAGCGGTACGCCGATCAGGCTGGCCGTACCGCCCACCTCGTCGGCGGTGACCCGGTGGTACGTGGTGTGCACGGTGGTCTCGGTGATCCCGTACATGTTGATCAGGTGCGGTGCGTCCACGCCACGGCTGGCCACCCACGGTGCCAGCTCGGCGAAGTCCAGTTTCTCGCCGCCGAAGGTCACCACCCGCAGGGCAAGCCGGTCCACCCGGGGGTCGCCCTCGGCCGCGAGCCGGACCAGCGCGCGGAACGCCGTGGGCGTCTGGCAGAGCACCGTGACCCGGTGCGCGATCAGCTCGTCGAGCAGCTCCTGCGGGGATCGGGCCAGCGCCCGGGGCACCACGAGCAGCCGACCGCCGTGCAGGAGGCAGCCCCAGATCTCCCAGACGGAGAAGTCGAAGGCGTACGAGTGCAGTAGCGTCCACACGTCGTCCGGGCCGAACCGGTAGTCGGCGGCGGTGACGGTCAGCAGCCGCAGCACCTGCCGGTGGGCCACCGCGACACCCTTGGGGCGGCCGGTGGAGCCCGAGGTGTAGATGACGTAGCAGAGGTTGCCCACGTCCATCGGCACGGCCGGGTCGGCGGCCGACTGGGTGGCCAGCTCGGCGACGAGGTCCGGGTCGTCCAGCAGCACAACTGTCCCACCGAAGTCGGCGAACCGGTCGCGGTGGGCGGTCGTGGTCAGGACGATCTCCACCCCGGCGTCGTTGATCATGAAGTCGAGGCGCTCGTCCGGCGAGGCCGGGTCGAGGGGCAGGTACGCCGCGCCGGACTTGAGCACGCCGAGCAGGGCCGGCACCAGTTCGGGGCCGTGGTCGAGATGCACACCGACCAGCCGCTCCGGGCCGGCACCGTGGCCGCGCAGCCAGTGGGCGAGCCGGTTGGCGTCGGCGTTCAGTTCGGCGTAGCTACGGGTGGTGTCGCCCGCCGTCATCGCCGCCGCGTCGGGGTGGGTGGCCGCCATCGCCTCGAAGACGCCGTGCACGGTGCCGGTGACCGGGTCCGCGGTGACCGGCCCCCGGGTCACCACTGCCAGCTCGGCGGCACCGAGGATGGCCAGGTCGGACAGTCGGGCCATCGGGTCGGCCGCCACCTGCTCCAGGAGCCGCACCAGGTGGTCGGCGGCGCGCTCGACGGTGGCAGCGTCGAACAGGGCGGTGGCGTACTCGATCCGGCCGCGCAGCCCGCCGTCGGCGCCCTCCATCATGTGCAGCGTCAGGTCCACCTTGGACGTCCGCAGGGGCAGCTCGACCGGCTCCACGCGCAGGTCGCCGGGCCAGTTGGTGGAGGGCGGCTCGCTCTGGAGGGTGAACGCGACCTGGTAGAGCGGGGTACGGGACAGATCCCGTTCCGGCTCCAGCTCGTCGGCCAGCAGCGCGAACGGGGCGTCGGTGTGGTCGAACGCGCCCAACACGGTGTCCCGGGTCTGCGCCAGCAGGGCGGCGAACGAGGGGTCGCCGCTCCACCGTGCCCGCAGCACCAGGTTGTCGATGCCGTACCCGACGAGGTTGTGCAGCTCCGCGCGGCTGCGCGCGGACGACACCGTGCCCACGGCGAGGTCGGTCCGGCCGGTGTAGCGCGACAGCAGCGCCTGGAAGGCGCTGAGCAGGGTGACGAAGACGGTGGTGCCGGCGTCGCGGGCGACGCCGCGCAGCGCGGCGGAGAGATCGGCGCTCAGGGTGAACGGCACCGACGAGCCGCGCCAGTCGCGGTTCTTCGGACGGGTCCGGTCGGCCGGCAGCTCCACCGGCGTCAGCCCGGCGAGCTGGTCGCGCCAGTAGTCGAGCGACCGGGCCACCGACTCGGCGCGCGGCCGGCCGCGCTGCCAGGCGGCGAAGTCGGCGAACTGCACGGCGGGCGCCGGCAACCAGGGCTCGACGCCGGCCCGCAGGGCGGCGTACAGCTCGGCCAGCTCACCGGTGAGCACCGCGACGGAGGGCGCGTCGCAGGCGATGTGGTGCAGCACCAGGGCGAGGACGTGCTCGTCGGTGTCGAGCCGGACCAGCACGGCCCGCACCGGCCAGTCCCGGGCCAGGTCGAACCCGGTCAGCGCGGCGTCGGCGAGCACCGCGTCGAGCGCCGCCTCCCGCTCGGTGCCCGGCCGGTCGGTCAGGTCCACCACCGGCAGGTCGCGGCGCGCCGGTGGGTCAATCACCTGGACCGGAGCGGTGCCGGCGAGGGCGTAGCGGGTGCGGAGGATCTCGTGCCGGGCGACCAGGGCGTCGATGGCGCGGCCCAGCGCGTCGGCGTCCAGTGGGCCGTGCAGCCGCAGCGCGGAGGAGACCAGGAACTCGGCGCTGGTGGGGTCCATCCGGTTGAGGAACCACATCTGCTGTTGGCCGTACGACAGCGGCAGCTCCCCCGACCGGTCGACGGTCGGGATCCGGCCCCGGCGGCCGGTACGACGGCCGGCCAGGCGACGCTGGACGAGTTCTTCACGCAGGTTCGGCTCGTTGGCGATGCTGGTCATGCCGGGGACTCCTCGGATCGCGAAAGGTCGTGGGTGAGGTCTGCGGCGTCCAGCGCGTCGACCTCCGCGCGGATCAGGTCTTCGATGGCGATCGCCTGGGCGCGCACCGTCGGGTGCTCGAACACCAACCGGATCGGCAGGTCGAGGTCGAACTCCTCCTGCAACCCGGCGATCAGCCGGGCGGCGAGCACCGAGTGACCACCCAGGAGGAAGAAGTCGGTGGTCGCGCCGATCCGGCCGTCGAGCAGCTCCGCCCAGTTCTCGGCGACGCGCTTCTCGACCACGGTCTGCGGTGCGACGAACTCGGTGGGGTCGGCGGTGCCGTCGGCGAGCGCCGCGTCGAGCCGGCCGCGCAGGGCGTCCCGGTCGACCTTGCCGTTGGCGTTGAGCGGGATCCGGTCCACCGGTACGAACAGGCTGGGCACCATGAAGTCGGGCAGCTGCCGGGCGCAGTACGCGGCCAGGTCGGTGGCCTCGCCGAGGTAGAAGGCGACCAGGCGGTCCTGGTGGGCGAGGACCACGCAGTCGCGTACCTGGGGATGTTGGGCGACGACGGCGCTGATCTCGCCGGGTTCGATTCGGTAGCCGCGGACCTTGACCTGGTCGTCCACCCGACCGACGAAGGCCATCGTGCCGTCGGGCCGCCAGTGCCCCCGGTCGCCGCTGCGGTAGAGGCGGGCGCCCGGTGGGCCGAAGGGGTCGGGCACGAAGCGCTCGGCGGTCAGCCCGGGCCGCCCGAGGTAGCCGGTGGCCAGGCACGCGCCACCGATGTACAGCTCGCCGACGGCGCCCACCGGCAGCAGCCGCATCGCGTCGTCCAGGATCCGCACCACGGTGTTCGCCATCGGCCGGCCGATCGGCACGATCTCGCTGGTCTGTGGTGCGACCACCGGGTACGCCGACATGATCACGGTGGTCTCGGTCGGACCATAGGAGTTGATCAAGCCGCCGGGACCGAGCAGGTCGAGCCACTGGTTCGCCACCGACCGGCGCAGCACCCCACCAGCCACCCAGAGCTGACCGGCCAGCCGCTGCGCCTGCGCGGCGTCGACCTGTGCGGCCAGCAGCTCCAGGTGCGGGGGCGTCATGATGAAGCGGTCGTACGGGCCGGCGGCCAGCAGCAGCGCGCCGAGCTGGGTGAGGTCGAACTCCTGCGGCAGCAGGGCCACCGGCTGCCCGGCCACCAGCGGCCCCCAGAGGTTGGAGATCGACAGGTCGAAGGCGATGGTGGAGAAGAGCGGGGCCCCGCCACCGGCCGGGCGGCCTCCCCGGTCGCCGAGCGCCTCGGTCTCCGTGGCGCAGGCCAGGAAGTTCGTCACCGCCGCGTGGGAGAGCAGCACCCCCTTGGGGCGGCCGGTCGATCCGGAGGTGAACAGCACGTACGCCGTCTGCGCCGGGTCGAGGTCGCGAGTCGGCGCGGTAGGCGGCTCGGCACTGACCATCAGCCGGTGGGTGTCCACCTGGAGGGTGGGCACACCGAACCGGTCGGCGTACCGCGAGTCGGTGATGGCGAGGCCGACGCCAGCGGTGTCGAGCAGGTAGCCGATCCGGTCGGTCGGGTACGAGGGGTCCAGCGGAAGGCAGGCGGCACCCGCCTTCCAGCAGCCGAGAATCGCGGCGACCAGGTCGGGGCCCCGCCCCAGCAGTACGGCGATGGTCGTGCCCGGCGCGACGTCGGACCGACGCAGGTGGTTGGCGAAGCGGTTGGCCCGGTCGTCCAACTCGGCGTAGCTGGTGCGCGCGTCGCCGTGGCGCAACGCCACGGCGTGCGGTGTCGCCGCGCGGCGTGCCTCGAACAGGTCGACCACGGTGGTGGCCGGCCGGGGCACCGTCGGCCCGTTCCACTCGTGCAGCAGCCGGTGCCGCTCCTCGGCCGAGAACAGGTCGAGCTGGTCCAGGCGGGCGTCCGGCTCGTCGGCGGCGGCGCGGAGCAGCCGGACGAAGTGGTCGGCCAGTCGTCGCACGGTGGCGTCGTCGAACAGCGCGGTGGCGTACTCCACGGCTCCGGCGAGCGAGCCGTCCGGCTGCGGCCACAGGTGCACGGTCAGGTCGGTCTTAGCCACTGTGGACGCCCGCCGCAGCGCGTCGATCGTGAGCGGGTCGTCGGCCACCCGGCCGGTGATCCCGCCCTCCTGGTAGTTCAGCGCCACCTGGTAGAGGGGGGTGCGGGAGAGGTCCCGCTCACCGACCAGGTCGTACACCACCCGGTCGAAGGGCAGGTCCTGGTGGGCCAGGGCGGCGGCGGTCCGGTCGCGGACCTCCCGGACCGCCTCGGTGAAGCCGGACGCCGGGTCCAGCGTGCAGCGCAGCACCACCGGATTGAGGAAGATCCCGGCGATCTGGTCCAGCTCGGCGGGCCGGTGCCCCGAGGTGGGCGTGCCGATCGGCACGTCCCACTGCCCGGTGTAGCGAGCGAGAACCGTGGCGAAGCCGGTGAGCAGTGCGATGAACGGGCTGGCCGCGCAGCGCCGACCCAGCTCGGTCAGGGCGCCGGCGACCTCCGCCTCGACGGTGAAGCCGAGCATCCGGCCCTGCGCGTCCCGCCGGGCCGGGCGCGGACGGTCCAGCGGCAGCTCCAGCTGGGGCATCCCGGCCAGCGTCTCCCGCCAGTACGCCAACTCCCGCTCGACGACCTCGTCGGTGAGGTGCCGCTGCTGCCAGACCGCGTAGTCGGCGTACTGCACCCGCAGCTCCGCCAGGTCGGCCGGCCGTCCCAGCGCGGCGGCGTCGCACAGCTCCCGCAGGTCCCGTTCGAGGACGTCGGCGGTGCCGGCGTCGGACGCGATGTGGTGCACGGCCAGCACCAGCAGGTGATCGCGGCCGGTGGCGATGGCCAGCCCGGCCCGCCACAGCGGCCCGGTGTGCAGGTCGAAACCCTGGCCGAGTTGTGCGGTGATCAGTTCGGCCAGCCCGCCGTCGCTGACGTCGCGCACCTCCAGGTCGACCTCTCCCGGCGACACGACCTGCTGCCGGGCCACCCCGTCGACGACCAGGTAGCGGGTGCGCAATGGCTCATGCCGTACCTCGAGCGCGTGCAGGGCCGCCCGGACGTGGTCGGGGTGGATGGCGGCGGGCAGCCGTACGTGCACGGGGACGACCCACTCCTTGCTGCCCGGGTCGAGCTGGTCGAGCATCCAGAGGCGGTGCTGGGCTGCGGAGAGCGGCAGGGGTCGGTCGCGTCCCACCGGCAGCACCGGCGGAGCCGCCAGGGTGGCCGCCTCCACCAGCCGGGCCTGCGCCGCCACGGTGGTGTGGGTGAGCAGGTCGCGCAGCGCCACCGCGCCGCCCGCCCCGCTGAGCCGGCTCTCCAGCAGCAGCGTCACCAGTGATGAGCCGCCGAGCTGGTAGAAGTCGTCGTCGACGCCGACCTGGTCGACGTCGAGCAGGTCCCGCCAGATGGCCGCGACCGTCTGTTCGGCGGCGGTCCGCGGTGGCCGCAGCGCCGGCCGGTCGAGAGGGTCAATCGCCGGCAGGGCGGACCGGTCGATCTTGCCGCTGGCGGTGAGCGGGAACTCCGCCACCGGCTGGAACACGGCCGGCACCAGCGCCTCGGGCAGCCGGCCGACGCAGAACGCGCGCAGGGCCGCCGGGTCGAGTGACCGCCGACCGGCGACGTACGCGGCGAGCTGCCGGCGACCGGCCGGGTCGGTGTGCCCCACCACCACCGCCGACTGGACGTCCGGGTGCGCGGCGAGCACCGCCTCCACCTCGGCCGGTTCGATCCGCACCCCGTTGACCTTGAGTTGGTGATCGGTCCGACCGACGAACTCCAGGCTCCGGTCGGCGCGCCACCGGACCTGGTCGCCGGTGCGGTAGAGGCGCTCGCCGGGCGGCCCGTACTCGTCGGGCACGAACCGTTCGGCGGTCAGGTCCGGCCGGTGCAGATAGCCCCGGCCCAGGTTGGCCCCACCGATATAGAGCTCGCCGACCACACCCACCGGCACCGGCCGACGGTCGGCGTCGAGCACCTGGACGCGGACGCCGGGCAGCGGGCGTCCGATCGGCACCGGCCCGGCCGGCTGGGCCGGGTCCACCGGGTGGGCGGTCACGTCGATGGCGCACTCGGTGGGGCCGTAGGTGTTCCACACCCGCACGTCGGGCGTGACCGTCAGCCGTCGGCACAGGTCGGCGTGCAACGGCTCGCCCGCCGAGAAGATGAGCCGCAGGCTGGTGCAGTCGGCCCAACCGGGCTGGTCGACCAGCCGACCGAACACCGACGGCACTCCCTGTAGGACGGTGATCCGGTGCCGGACGACCGCCGCGACGAGTGCGGCGGGATCCCGGTGTGCCCCTTCCGGCGCGAGCACCACGGTGCCGCCACTGGCAAGCGGGGCGAAGAACTCCCAGCCCGCCGCGTCGAAACTGACCGAGGTCTTCTGCAACACCCGGTCGCCCGGGCCCAGGCCGTGCTCCCGGATCGTCCAGGTCACCCGGTTGCCGATGCCGCGATGGGTGATCAGCACTCCCTTGGGTTCGCCGGTGGACCCGGAGGTGTAGATGGCGTACGCCAGCGAGTCCGGGTCGGGTGACGGCACCGCCGGGGTGTCCGGGCAGGCCGCGATCCGCGCCCGGTCGGTGTCCAGGCAGACCACGCGACCGGGCGTCGCCTCGTCGCGCAGCGCGTCACGGGTGAGCAGCACCGCCGCCCCGCTGCCGGCGAGGAGACGCCGCCGCCGCTCGGCGGGGTGGGTCGGGTCCAGCGGCAGGTACGCGGCACCGGCGCGCCACACTCCCAGCAACGCGACCACGAGGTCGACGCCGCGGTCCAGGTTGACCGCGACAAGCGATTCCGGGCCGACGCCCAGCTCGGCCAGGTACCGACCGAGTTGGTTGGCCCGCCGGTCCAGTCCGGCGTAGTCCAACCGCTCGGACTCGCCGCTCACCGCGATGGCGGTGGGGGTCAGCGCGGCCTGCCGGGCGATCAGCTCGGACAGGGTGCCCGCCCCCTGGGTGGCGGCTGCGGCTGCGGGCGCCGCTGGCGGAACGATGCTCATGGTGCTCCTCCGGGGGACCGGGCGCGGGCGTGGGATCGGATCAGTTGGTCAGGCCGTGGCCTGGGACTCCATGCGCTGGCGCAGGCTCAGCGGCCGCATGTCGGTCCAGATCTCGTCGATCCGGGCCAGGCATTCGTCGCGACTGCCCTCGGTACCCTCGGCACGCCAACCGGCGGGCAGGTCCCGGTCGGTCCACCAGACCGAGTACTGCTCCTCGTCGTTGAGCACCACGCGGTAGCTGCGGTTGTCGGTCATTGCCACTCCTTCAGGGATCAGGTGGACGCCACGGTGGCGTCCCCCACGGGTAGGAAGTCCTCGACGCGCACGCCCAGGTGCCGCCGGTCGGCGGTGGCGCGGACGTGCTCGGCGAGCACGAGGTCCAGCACGCCCAGGCCGAACGGGGACACCACCACCGGCACGTCGTCGACGGGCAGTCGCACCTCGCCGCCGGCCAGCGAGCCGATGGTGGCGTGAATGAAGTCCCGACCGCCGGTGAGCTGCTCGGCCAACTGCAACGAGGTGCCCTCACGGCAGGCGTGATCGGCGTCGTCGACCACGTTGCGCGCGGTCAGCAGCCCTTCGGGGCGCAGATCGCGCAGGGACAGGTGCAGCACCACCGCGCCGGGCCGGCAGGCGGCCAGGTCGAGGTGGGGCTCGGTGGCGGTGGTGGCGATCGAGACCAGCCGGTGCGCGGCCAACGCCTCTTCGGCGGTCCCGGCGAGTGTGGTCGGCGTACCCGGCAGCAGGGTCCGGGCGGCCTCGGCGAAGGCCTCGGCCCGGTTCGGGTCGGTGTCGAACAGCGTCAGCGCCGGTGGCGGGGCGACGGTGCCCGCCACGAACCGGAGCACCTGCTGGTTGATCAGCCCGCAGCCGATCAGGGCCAGGCCGTCCGGGCGGCGGCGCGCGGTGAGCAGGCCGGCCGCGAGCGCCGCGCTCGCCGCGGTACGCCGGGCCGAGATGACCGAGCCCTCGACCAGGGCCACCGGGTGGCCGGTACGCATCGAGTTCAGCAGGACCGCCGCGCTGGCCCGCTCCAGCCCGACGGCCAGGTTGCCGGGGAAGGAGGAGATCCACTTGATCCCGCTCACCGGCGGGTCGGCGCCGAGGTAGGCGGGCAGGCCGATGATGCGGTCGCGGGGCCGCTGCGGGAAGCGCAGGAAGACCGAGTGCGGCAGGCTCGTATGGCCCTGCTCGTGCAGCAGGTACGCGTGCCGGACCAGATCCACCACCCGGGCGTCGTCGCCGTCGAGGATGTCCCGCACAACAGCCCGACCGATGATCAGCACGTGGCGTCCTTCCACAGGTGGGTGATCTCACCGAAGTGCCGGGACACCCACTGATCCGAATAGATCGTGTCGAGGTAGCGGTCACCGTTGTCGGGCAGGATCAGCACGGCGGTGGCACCCGCCGGGATGTCCGCCATCCGCTGGCGCAGCGCGGCCACGGTGGCGCCGGAGGACCCGCCGGCGAGGATGGCCTCCCGGTGCAGCAGCAACCGGCAACCGACCACGCAGTCCAGGTCGGAGACGTGCATGATCTCGTCCGGTGCGGCGTCGGCGGCCAGGGGCGGCACCACCGAGGCGCCGTGCCCGGGGATCAACCGGGTCGCCGGCTCGCCGCCGAAGATGGCGCTGCCCACCGCGTCCACCGCCACCACCCGCGTGGACAGCCCGTGGTCGCGCAGGTAGCCGACGCAGCCGACAAGCGTCCCGCAGGTGCCGGTGGAACAGAACAGGTAGTCGATCCGCCCGTCGAGCGCGGTCACGATCTCCGCCATCGTCTGCCGCTGCGCGGCGGCGTTGAGCGGGTTGGCGTACTGGTCCGGGCGGTAGGCGTGCGGGACCTGCTCGCACAACTCGCGGACGCGGCGTTGCCGGGCCGGCAGGTACTCGCCGGTCACCGGGTCAGGGTGCTCGACCATCTCGATCTCCGCGTGGTACGCGGTCAGGATCGCGAGGTTCTGCCGGGTGGTCTTCGGGTCGACCACGCAGATGAACCGGATCGCGTAGTACGCGCAGACCTGGGCCAGCCCGATGGCCAGGTTGCCCGAGCTGGACTCGACGACCACCGATCGGCCGGGCACCAGCTCCCCGGAGTCGACCTTGGCGCGCAGCATGCTCAGCGCGGTGCGGTCCTTGATGCTGCCGCCGGGATTGAAGCGTTCGAGCTTCACGAATAGCCGGGAGGGGAACTCCGGAAACAACCGGACCAGCTGTACCAGCGGTGTGTTCCCGACCGTCGAGAGGATGCCCTCGCGCACCGTTCCTCCCTCCACGAGTGATCTACCAACGCCACGACGTTGTCAACCGGCGCTATACCGGCCCTATACCGGTGCTCGGGCGGTCAGCGCCGGGCCTGGACCCGGCCGGCGACGGGGGTCGCGCCGGCCGGATCCGGCCCGTACGGCGGGCACACCGTCCCGGTGGCACCAGAGGCGCCACGGGGGCCACGCCGCACCGGTCTATGAGGTGCCGAGCGCCAGCAGAGCGCGCAGCTCCGCCTGGTCGACCATCGGCGCCAGGGACACCACCGCCTCCGGCGTCGTGCAGGCCACCCGCAGCATCTGGAGGAAGTGCCCGGCCAGCCGCCGCACTGTCGCCTCGTCGAACAGGTCGGTGTCGTAGCCGAACTCCGCCTGGAGCCGGCCGTCCTGATACTGGGTGAGGGTCACCGACAGGTCGAACTGCCCCTCGTCGTACGGGATGTCCAGCAGCCGGATCTGGTGCCCGGCGAACGCGTGCCGCTGGCTGGTGTAGTTGTCGCCGTGCTGGTGAGCCAGCAGGGTGACGGTCACCCGCACCGGCGGATCCTGGTTACGCCGGCCCGATCTGAGCAGCGGGAACGGGTAGGCGGCGTGGGCCACGGCGTCGGTCAGCTGTCGGCCGGCCGCGGTGATCGCCGTGGCGAACGTGGTGCCCGCGTCGAACGACCCCCGCAACGCGATCGTGTTGATCAACATGCCGACCACACCGCGCAGCGCCCGTCCCCGCCGAAGCGACGCCGGACAACCGACGGTGAACTCCCCCAGACCGGTGTAGCGGTACATCGTCGCCTGGAACGCGGCGAGAACGACGGCGTACGGCGTCACCCCGGCCGCCGCCGCGGTCTCCCGCAGCCGGGCGGCGAGGTCGTCCGGGAGTTCCTGGCTGAACGCGCCGCCGCGAAACGAACGCACCGGCGGACGGGGCCGGTCGGTCGGCAGGGTGGCCGCCGTGGCACCGTCGCAGACCCGATCCCAGTACGCGCGCAGCCGCTCGCCGCGCTCGCCGGCCAGCGCCGCCCGCTCCCGGGACAGAAAGTCGTCGTAGCTGCCGGAGACCTGCGGCAACTCCACCGGCCGCCCCGCCTGCAACGCCCCGTACGCGGCGTCCAACTCCTGCCAGACGATCCGCTGCGAGTGGAAGTCGGTGGCGATGTGGTGAATGACGACCACCAGCACGCAGTCGGTACGCCGCCGCAGCAGCGCCATCCGCATCGGACCGTCCCGCTCGAGCCGGAGCGGCCGGTCGCCGAACTCCTGGCAGCGGCGCAACAGCCCATCGTCGTCCAGGTCGGGAACATCGTGGACCTCGACCTCGCACCCGAGGTCGGGATCGACGACCCGCACCGGCCCCTGATCGGTCTGCACGAACCGGGACCGGAGCAGGTCGTGGCGCGATCGCACTGCCGCCACCGCCCGGCGTACCAGGTCGGGGTCGAGCGCAGGTTCGACGTGCAGCCCGTGCACCACGTTGCTGGCCGGGCTGTCCGGGGCCAGCCGGTGGACCAGCCACAGCGCCCGCTGCCCGACCGACAACTCCCGGACGTCCTCGGTCACACCGCAGACCGGGCGGAGAGGACGAAGTCGGTGAGGTCCTGGACCTTGGCGAAGCTGCCGACCTTCTCGTCCGGCACCTCGATGTCGAAGTGGTTCTCCACGGCGGCGAGCAGGTCGACGAGCTTGAGGCTGTCCAGCCCGAGGTCGACGAAGGTGTCGCCGGCGTTGATCTCCCGGTCGGCGTCGTCGGTCATCAGCTTGCGGGTGAGCGCAACAACGTCGAGGGACACCTGGTTAACGGTCGTCGTCATGGTGCTTGTCCTTTCGTGGGAATGGGTTTGATCGGAGTGGTCAGGGCATCCGGATGATCTGGCCGGCGTAGGCGAGTCCCGCCCCGAAACCCAGGAGCATCACGCGATCGCCGGGGGTGGTCCGACCGCTCTCGTACAGCCGGCTGAGCGCCAGCGGCACCGACGCGGCCGAGGTGTTGCCGGTGTCGACGATGTCCTTGGCGACCTTCTCGTCCGGGATTTGGAGGATCTCGGCCAACTGGTCGACGATGCGCAGGTTCGCCTGGTGCGGCACGAACCAGTCGATGTCCGACAGCTCGATGCCGGCGTTGGCGCACACCTTGCGGGCCACCCTCGGCACGTTCTTGGTGGACCAGCGGTAGACCAGGGGGCCGTCCATCTTGGCGAACTCGCGGCCGTTGGCGTCCCACTTGGTGCCGAGGATGTCGGACCGCGAGCCGTCGCTGCCCCACACGGTCGGGCTGATCCCGTCGACCTCCGCGGGGGAGACCACAGCGGCGCCCGCGCCGTCACCGAAGATGACGTACGTCGCCGGGTCCTCCGGGTCGATGAAGCGGCTCAGTTGTTCCGCCCCGACGACCAGCACGTTGCGGGCGCCGCCCATGCGGATCTCGTTGGCCGCGATTCCGATCGAGTAGGCGAAGCCGGCGCAGGCGGCGTTCAGGTCGAACGCCCCGGTGGCGGTGATGCCGATCCGGCTGGCCACCTCGGGCGCCCCGCCCGGAATGCGGTCCTTCTTCGTCGCCGAGGCGAGGATGACCAGGTCCACCTCGGACGGGTCGACGTTGGCCATGGCCAGCGCCTTGCCGCCGGCCTCGGCGGCCATCATCACCACGGATTCCTCCGGCCCGGACCGGTAGCGCGATCGGATGCCGGTCCGCTCCTCGATCCACTCCGGAGTCACGCCGGCTTCCTCGGAGATCTCCTCGTTGGTGATCAGTCTGCTCGGCCGGTACGCCCCGAGCCCGGTGATTGCCGCACCTGTCATCTGTGCCATCGCCTCCTCCGCGCCACGCCTGGTCGGCGTCCTGGTGGCACCGTCCGGAGGCAGTGTTCGGCGGGGCTCTCATAACTTCTCTACATCGCACCCGGTATGGAGAAGAGATAGTCCGGCCACGGACCGTACGGCGGAAGTGTGTCGCCGCAGGCGGGCATGCCGATTTCCGAGGGAGCGCGCATGAAGGAATTCCGAGGCAAGGTCGCGGTCGTCACCGGTGCCGGTTCGGGCATCGGGCGGGCGTTGGCGGTCGAGCTGGCCGCGCAGGGCGCCCGCCTGGCCCTCTCCGACGCGGCGGAGGAGGGCCTGGCACGGACCGCCGCGATCTGCGCCGAACGGGGAGCCGAGGTCCGCACCTACCGACTCGACGTCACCGACAGGTCGGCCGTGCAGGCCCACGCCAAGGAGGTACGCGCCGACTTCGGCGGAGCCGACCTGGTGATCAACAACGCCGGGGTGACCCTGCTGGCCTCGATCACCGAGGCCAGGTGGGAAGACATGCGGTGGGTGCTGGACGTCGACTTCTGGGGCGTGGTGCACGGCACCCAGGCGTTCCTGCCGCTGCTCGTCGCCTCCCGGGGCCACCTGGTGAACATCTCCAGCATGTACGGGTTGACCGCGGCGCCGGCGCAGAGCGCGTACAACGCGGCCAAGTTCGCCGTACGGGGTTTCACCGAGGCGGTGTTGCAGGAGATGCGGGTCGGCGACGTGCCGGTGCGGGTCAGCTGCGTCTACCCAGGCACGGTACGCACCGAGATCTTCAGCAACGCCCGGGCCTCGAAGGGGCTCGGCTATGGCGGGGTCCGGGAGCGCTACGCCCGGGAGGCGACGACCTCGGCCGATCAGGCCGCCCGGATCATCCTGCACGGGGTCCGGCGCAACCGAGTGAAGATCATCGTCGGGGCGGACGCCCGCCGGGTCGACCTGCTCACCAGGTTGCTCGGCACGACCTATCTGCGGATCACCGCGCACCGCGCCCGGACGCAGGCGAGCCAGGTCCGCCTGGAGGCCATGCGGGCCCGGCTCGCGGCACAGCGGGTCAGAACGTCAGACCACCGTCAACCGTGACGACCTGCCCGGTCAGGTAGGAGGCCCGCTCCGACAGCAGGAACGTCACCACCGGGGCGACCTCCTCCGCCTGGCCGAGCCGGCCGAGAGCGGTCCGCTGCTGGACGCCCACGGCCAGCCCGGCAGGCAGGTCGTTCAGCATGTCCGTCTCGATGAAGCCCGGCGCCACGGTGTTGACCCGGATCCCGTACGGGCCGACCTCCTTCGCCAGCGCCTTGGTGAAGCCGATGATGCCGGCCTTCGAGGCCGAGTAGTTCGTCTGGCCCGGGCTGCCGGTCATGCCGGCCACCGAGGAGACCGTGACGATGGCGCCACCACGACGCCGCATCATCCGGCGGATCGCCGCCCGGCACACGTTGTAGACACCCCCGAGGTTGACGTCGATCACCGACTGCCAGTCCTCGTCGGCCATCATCGCCACCGGCCGGTCGCGGATGATCCCGGCGACGGTCACCAGGGCCGCGATCTCGCCCAGGTCCCGCTCCACCCCGGTGACGAAGTCGCGCACCTGCGCGGAATCGGCGACGTCCACCTGCCGGGCCAGCACCTGGGCACCGGTCTCCAGCACCTCCGCGGAGACCTTGTCGGCGGCCTCCCGGTTGCTCTGATAGCAGAAGGCCACGTCGTACCCGTCTGCGGCGAGCTGCCGGACCACGGCCCGGCCGATCCCTCGGGATCCGCCACTGACCAGGGCGACGGGTCGTCGGGTTTCACTCATGTCGACTCCTTGACGTCGGAGACCCCGGCCAGGACGGCGGGGCGAAGCGCGGCCGCCGGGCGCACCGCGCCGACCAGACGACCGACCTGCATGACCACCTCGGCGCCGACCACGCTCTCGCCCCGGACGAAGCCCGTGTCGGCGATCAGTCGGATCAGCTCGACCCGGTGCTCGACCGTCTCACCCGGCAGGACCGGCCGGCCGAAACGGATTCCCTCGAAGGCGCCCGCGATCGGCACCCCGTCGGTCAGCACGTCGGGCATCGGTCGGTCGTGCCTGATCAGGACCAGCGCGGCCTGGCCCCACGACTCCAACAGCAGCACGGCAGGCAGCGGCCGGGGCCCGGTCACCGTGTAACTGCCCACCAGCCGGCGCCGGGGTACCAGTTCGCTGACCCGGTCGACCAGGAGCATCGGTGGGCGGTGCGGGATGAGCCGTCGAATGTCGTCGCGGTCGAGCATCAACCGTTCCCTTCCTGATAGCGCAACACCACCTCGGCGGCCGGCGCACCGGACACGGCGACCGCGCCCCGGCGTAGCCCGCCGTCACACCGGATGGTGATGACCAGCTCGTCGTCGAGATCGATCGTTCGGAGGAACCGGCAGGACACCAGCTCGGCGAGAATCGCCGACGGCGTCGCCGCGAGGACGGCGCGGTGCACGTACTCGACGATGTAGACGCCGGGCAACAGGGGGAAGCCGGGATAGTGCCCGACGAAGACCGGGTCGTCCCGGTCGGGCCGGACCCGGGCGACGATCTCGTCCCCGCTGGCGTGGTCGAGATCGATCCGCGCGCTGGTCGCGCACTCGGGCGGGATCAGGATGGTCACTGGCTGACCGTGCCGGCACCGGCTATATCTTCTCCATACGCTGGCCGCCGGGCGCACGGCGGAGATGCCGGCGCGGTCAGGCGGACATCGCCGACCGGGCGGTCACCACGCGGTGGTCCACCGGGTCGGCCTTCTCCCGCGCGAAGACCCGCACCAGGTCGTGGAAGCGGTGTCGCTGCCGCCGCCCGCCGTCCGAGCCCGCGATCTCCAGCAGTCGGGCATCGACCAGGCCCTCGGCGACCTCCTCCCCCACCCGGGGCGTCACGCCGAGCACCCGGGCGGCGGCCCCGATCGGGAAGTCAGCCGTGTCCAGCAGGGCCAGCCGGCGCAGCGCGACCTGGCTCTCGACCTCCAGCTCCTGGTAGCTGCCCTCGATCCGGGCCCGCACGTCCAGCGTCCCCAGCCGCAGTTCGTTGAGACGGAACCGTTCGTCGGCCAGCCGCTGCGCAAGGTAGCGCAATGACCAGTGCGGCCGGGCGATGAGCCGCGCCGCAGCCACCCGGATGCCGATCGAGAGCCGCCCGCACAACTGCACGATCCGGTGTGCGGCACCGGGCTCGGCGGCCACCCTCCGCGAGCCGACGATCGTGGCGAACAGCTCCAGCGCCTGCTCCGGATCGAGGATGCCCACCTCGACGCGTGTGACACCGGGCAACTCGGAGAGGCGGCCCCGACAGGTCAGGATCACCCGACAGGACGGATCACCGGGCAGCAGCGGGCGGACCTGCGGATAGTTGGCCGAGTTGTCGAGCACCACCAGCACCCGGCGGCCGGCCAACTGGCTGCGGTAGAGGTACTCGCGTTCGTCGAGGCGCCTCGGAATGGCCTCCTCGGCATTGCCGAGGCTCCGGAGGAACCAGCCCAGCACGTCGCCCGGGTCGATGGCGTTGCCCCGGGTGCCGCCGAGGTCGGCGTAGAGCTGCCCGTCCGGGAACTCGCTGCGGCACAGGTGCGCGGCCCGCAGCGCCAGCGCCGTCTTGCCGACGCCGGCCATCCCGGTCAGCAGCGTCCGCTGCGGAGCGGACGGCGACGTCTCGGTGAGCAGCCCGGCCAGCTCCCGCAGTTCCAGCTCCCGGCCGCAGAAGTCCTGCGCTCCGGGCGGCAGCATCGCCGGTCGGACGTCGCGCCAGCCCGGTCCGGCCCGCGGTGCGACCGCGACGTCGGGCATCCCCGGGCCAGCCAGCACCCTCTGGTACGCCTCGGCCAGGGCGGAACCCGGATCGGCCCCCAACTCGTCGGCGAGCACCCGCCGGCCCTCGTGGTAGACGGCCAGCGCGTCGGCTTGGCGGTCACAGCGCAGCAGCGCCGTGATCAGGTGGCTGCGCAGTTGCTCGTGCAGCGGCTGCGCGGCGACCAGGTCGCTCAGCTCCACCACCAGCTCGGCCTGCCGGCCCAGCATCAGGTCGGCCGTGATCCGATCCTCCAGGACCGCCATCCGCACCTCGGTCATCCGGGGCGACTCCGCCTCGACGAGGTAGTCGGTGACGTTGGCGAGCGTCGCGCCGCTCCACAGCGCCAGCGCCTCGTGCAGTTCCCGCGCGGCCTCCTCGTACCGACCGGAGCGCAGCGCGGCCCGACCCAACCCGGCCAGCCGCTCGAACTCGTCGATGTCGAGCTGGCTGTCACCCGTCCGCAGCATGTACCCGGACCACTGCCGGACGATCTCCACCTCGTCGCCGAGATATTTACGCAGGCGGGAGACGTAGTTGTAGAGCTGGGCGGCGAACGTCGCGGGCGGGTTCTCGTCCCACAGCAGCTGGCAGAGCCGGGTGTCGGAGACGATTCGCCCTCGGGCGAGCAGCAGGACGGCCAGGACGGTTCGCTGCTTGGCGCCGTCCAACTGGACCTCACCGCCGTTGCGCCAGGCGCTCACCGGTCCCAGTACGCGAAACTCCACAGTCGCTCCGATCGGGTCAGCCCATCGAACAGTCGGAGAGTCGACCACCGGCACGCGCCGACGCATCTGTGCCGGGCACCCAAGTTCCGTCGCCCCCGCACCCGCGTCATGTCGCCACACCACCGACACCCGGCACCCGGTCGGGGCAGCCGGGCGGGCCCACCCGCCGTCGTGCATGACGAGACCGGAGGGTGCGCGGGCCACGGCGACCAGCCGGGACGACAAGAATTTGGGTGGATCCCACGCATGAGTTACCCGCCGTCGCTTGGCACGCTCTATTCGATGAACACCACAGACGCCGACGGCCCACCCAGCCTCGCTCCGGCCGAGTCGTACCGACTCAGCCGGAGCTGGTGGGCGCGTGGCCTGGCGCTGCACGAGCGGGTGGCCGCCAGCTGCGGCACCGACCCGGTGGACGCCGGGCGACTCGGGCACGCCCGGCAGCGGCTGGATCTGTGGCGGGCCGACCGCGGCCCGAATCTGGACGTCCGGCTGGGCGAGCTGGGCGTCGATGAGGACCGGTTGCTCGCGTGCATGGCCGAGGAGGACGGGCACCTCGCCGCGCGGGTCGACCCGCCGTCCTGGGCGGTCCTGATCGAGTCCGCGGTGCGCGCCGCCGCGCCGCCTCCGTCGGTGCCGGTCCCATCGGACTGGAGGACGGCGTTCGCCCTGCCGTTGCGCCCGTTGGTCGACCAGGCGAGGATTCGCTTCCGCCGGGACGCCGGCCCGGTGACCGACGCCCACGTCGACCTGGGCGCGCTGGATGCCGCGTTGGGGGCCACCCTGGAACGGCAACTGGCCGCGTTGGCCGCCCGTACCTTCGTCGCGGAGCTGCACCGCCGCAGGACCGCCGGCCTGCTCCAAGGTGCCGACGGTCGCGCCCGATTCGTCGACTTCGTCGGCCAACTCGGCACCCCGGCGGGACTGGCCGCGCTGTTCACCGACCTTCCGGTCCTGGCCCGGCTGCTCGGGCAGGCCACCGCGCACGCCACCGACGCGATGCTGGAGCTGCTCGCCCGGTTCACCGCCGACCGGGACTGCCTGGTCGACGACCTCCTGGGCGGTGCCGACCCCGGTCCGCTGGTGGCAGTCGAGGACCGGCGGGGTGACCCGCACCGGGCCGGCCGGACCACCACCGTGATCCGGTTCGCCGACGGTCGGCGGCTGGTCTACAAGCCCCGGGACCTCAGCCACGACGCCCGACTGGCCGCCTTCGTCGGCTGGATGAACCGGGTGGTGCCCACCGTCGGCATGCGGACCGCCGCCTGCCTGGTCCGCCCGGAGTACGGCTGGACCGAGTTCGTGATCGCGGCACCGCTGGCCGACCCGGGCGGCGCGGACCGCTTCTATCGACGTCAGGGCGCCCTGCTGGCGCTCGCCCACGCGCTGAACACCACCGATCTGCACTACGAGAACGTGATCGCCAGCGGCGAGGACCCGGTGGCCATCGACGTCGAGACGTTGTTCAGCCCTCGGTGGCGGCCCGCGACGGACAGCGGCGATCCCGCCGCCGACCTGCTCAGCGCCTCGGTGCACCGGACGGCGTTGCTGCCGCTGATCGTCGTCGGCGAGCAGGGCATCATGGACCTGTCCGGCAGCGGCGGCGACCAGGGCCGGCAGAGCCCGGTCAGTCAGATCGACTGGGCGGACCCGGGCACCGACCGGATGCGCCTGGTACGCCGCGCGTCCACCTTCGACGGTGCCTCGAACCGGCCCCGGCTCGGCGACCGCGTGATCGATCCGGAGGACCACGAGGCGGCGATGCTGGAGGGTTTCCGGCTCGGCTACGAAGCGATCGAGGCGCACCGCGGGGACTTCGCCCAGCTGGTCGAGGCGTCGTCGGCCATGACGGTGCGACTCGTCGTACGGCCCACCTGGGCCTACCGGACGCTGCTCGACGAGGCCACCCACCCGAGCCTGCTGCGCGACGGCCTGGATCGGGACCGCTTCCTCGGGCAGATCTGCGGCCGGACGACACTGCCCGGCGACCCGGTGTTCGCCCGCCACGAGATCGTGGCCCTGTGGCGCGGTGACGTGCCGTACTTCCACGCCCGGGCCGACAGCCACCAGCTGTCAGCCGACGGGGAGCCGACCGCGGTGCCGCTGTACCGCAGCGGCGTCGACGCGGCACTGGACCGGATCGCCGGGCTCGGCGAGGCCGACCGGCAGGACCAGGAGTGGGTCATCACGGCCAGCCTGGCCACCCGCCGGCCGGTCGGCGCGCATGGCGACGCGGCGCCGATGCCAGGGCCGTCGCACGGCACGGCCGCCCCACCCGAACGGCTGGTCTCGGCAGCCTGTGCGATCGCCGACCAGCTCGTCGCCCGTGGCGCACCGGGCCGGGACCGGGTGAACTGGCTCGGCCTGGAGCTGGTCGACGACCGGCAGTGGCTGCTGCTCCCGATGGGTGCCAGCCTCGCCAACGGGTACCTCGGCGTGGCGCTCTTCCTCGGCCAACTCGCTCAGGTCAGCGGCGTGGCCCGCTACGGCGACGTGGCCCGGCGGGCGGTCGCCGCGACGCCGGGGCTACTGAGCCTGCTCTCAACCCGGCCGGAGCTGATCACGGCGATCGGTTGCGGTGGGCTGCACGGCCTCGGCGGAGTGGCCTACGGGCTGGCTCGGCTGGCCGTGCTGCTCGACGACCCGGAGATCGGCGGGTGGGTCGACACGGCGGTCGAACTCGCCGAGGTCGCCGTCGCCGGCTCCGCCAGCGACGACTGGGCCACCGGCCAGGCCGGCTGCCTGGCCGCGATGACCTCGATCCACGCCGAGCTGGGTCTCGACCGGGCGGCGGCGCTGGCCCGGACCTGCGCCGACCACCTGGCCGGTACGGCCGCGTTCGATCACCCCACCAGCCCGGCCGGCTTCGCCGAGGGCACGGCCGGCATCGCGTACGCCCTGCACCGGTTCGTCGACGCCGGCGGCGGTTCCCCGCAGCACGCGGACGCGGCACGGAAAGCTCTGCGGCACGCCCGGCAGACCCCGACCAGCTCGTCCGGGTGGTGCGCCGGCACCTCCGGCCTGGCCCTCGCCCTCGCCGGCCGGCACGACACGGGCACCTCCCCCACCGCGGACTCGGACGCGCCGGCTCACCTCGTCCGGCGGTTGGCCGACCGGCCGCTGTCCCGCGACCTCAGTCTCTGCCACGGCGAGTCCGGCGTCGGCGAGGCGCTGACCGTGCTGGCCGCGGGGCCGGCCGGCGCTGCGGCAGCCGCCGCGCTACGGCAGCGGACCACCCTGCTCCTCAACTCCCTGCAGTGGCAGACGCGCTACTGCGGCACGCCCGACGGCGTGCTCACACCGGGGCTGTTGACCGGGCTCGCCGGCATCGGCTACGGGCTGCTGCGCTCCGCCCTGGCCGCGCGGATACCGTCCGCGTTGCTCCTGGAACCCACCCCACAGCCAACCGGACCCGGCTGGCTGTCGCTCACCAACCCCTTCACACCGAGGAGAGAAGAAAAATGATGTCTCACCAGCTCACCACCGACCTCGCCGACACCGACCTTGCCGACACCGACCACGTTGAGGAGACGCACCCCGCCGGGGAGCCGAAGGTCAGCCCGATGGTGGCCTTCGGCCTGCGTACGGCGGCCCTGGCCGGTCTGGCCATCCCGGTGGGTCTCCTGGTCGGACACCTGGTCGCAGGTGACGCCGGAGACGCCGTGGACGCCTCCGTCCCGCTCGCGCTGACCACCTGCTGCCCCACCTTCGCTTTGTGACCCTGGGCAGGGTCAGCCCGGTCGGCCGGTAATCTCGCCGGACTCGGTGTACCTGCCGACTGACCCTGGTTATCGCTGGGCGGCCTCGCTATCGTTGCCGCCGTGCAACGATCCCGCGTCCTGGTAGGCCGAGATGCGGAATTCGGTGTGCTGAGCGGCATGATCGAGGCTGCCCGCGTCGGGCGCGGGGGCGCGGTCTTCATCGTCGGAGAGGCTGGCATCGGCAAGTCGCGGCTCGCCGCGGCGGTCGCCGAGTCCGCCTACACCGCCGAGATGAGTCTGCTGCGGGGGCGGGCCAGCGCACTCGGCACCGGGGTGCCCCTGCGACCGCTGACCGAGGCGGTGCTCTCCCTGCTCCGATCCGCCACAGTGGACGTCACGGCGCTCGGCCCGTACGGCCCCATCCTCGGCCGGTTGGTGCCCGACTGGGGCACCAACCTCGCCGACCAGGAGACCGGATCGGTGGTGATCCTGGCCGAGGCGGTGCTCCGGCTGACCGGTCTCGCCGGCCAGGATCGCGGTTGCCTGATGGTCCTGGACGACCTCCAGGACGCCGACGCCGAGACGCTCATGGTGGTCGAATACCTGATCGACAACCTCGACCAGCAGCCCACCCTGCTGGTCGGCGTCATCCGGGCCGACGACTCCCCCGCGCTGGACGTCGCCCGTGCAGCGGCCCGCCGGGGCCGTTGCACGGTGATCGAGTTGGGCGGGCTCGGGCCTGAGGACCTGCGCGCCATGGCCGGTGCCTGCCTCGGCGTGGCGGCAGACGAGCTGCCCACGGCCGCGGCCGAGCTGCTCTGGGGCGGCAGCGGCGGCAACCCGTTCCTCATCGAGGAGATCCTCGCGGCGATGGTGGAGAACGGGTTGCTCCGGCACGGTCCCGAGGGGTGGCTCGTCACTCCGCAGGCGCCCGCCACCCTGCCCGCCGCCTTCGCCAGAAGCATGGCGCACCGGATCGAGAAGCTGAGCCCGCAGGCACGGGACCTGCTGGCCTGCGGCGCCCTGATCGGGCAACGCTTCTCGGTGGCCGTGGTGCAGGCGGCGACCGGGCTCAGCGACCGCGACCTGTTCAACCATCTGCACGGCGACATCGTCGCCCAACTGGTGGCGCCGGACGACCAGTTGACCGACTGGTACACCTTCCGGCACCGCGTCACCCGCGAGTCGCTACTCGCCCTGGTCGAGCCGGACGACCGGCGGGAGTTGGCCCACACCGTCGCCGAGGCCGTCGCGAAGGTCCACCCGGAGTTGCCGGGTGAGTGGTGCCAGATCTCCGCCACCCTGCGCGTCGAGACCGGCGACGCCCTGTTGGCCGGTCGACTCTTTGCCGAAGCCGGCCGGAGGGCCCTCGCGCAGGGTGCCGCCACCTCGGCCGTCGCCCTGCTCGACCGGGCCTGGGAGCTCCAGGCCGACGGGCCGGCCGAGGCACGCGCCGACACCCTGGAGACGCTCCTACAGGCCCTCGGCGAGGCTGGCCTGGTCCGGCGGGCACTGGAGTTGGTCAACAGCCCGGACCAGGTGGCCGGTCTCCCCGCTCGACGGCAGGCCAGGCTGCACACCCGGCTGGCCTGGACCGCGGTGGTGGCCGGGGAGCTGACCGACGCGCTGGCCCAGGTGGAGATCGCCCGTGAGCTGCTCGGCCCGGACCCGGCTGCGGAGGACGAAGCCCCGGTCGACATCGTCGCCGCACACCTGGCCCTGGACACGCCGGGGCGGGGCCAGATGGAGGTCGCCGAGACCCTGGCCCGCCGGGCCGCCACGGTCGGCGCCGCGGTGCCGCTGCCGGTGGTGGCCTGTCAGGCCTGGCAGTTGCTCGGCGCGCTCGTCCGGCATCGCGACCCGGCCGAGGCCACCCGCTGCCTGGAGCAGGCCCGGTCCATCGCGGCCGAGCACGGCCTGCCGATCTGGGAGGTCCACGCGCTGATCCGGCTCGGCAACGACGACGCGTTGCTGCACGGCGCGCTGGACCGGCTGGAACAGGCCCGAGAACGGGCGCTGCGGGTCGGGGCGGTGACCGCCCGTCAGCAGGCCGAGGCGAGCATCGCACTGCACCTGATCATGCGCGGCGACTACCCGGCCGCACAGGACCTGATCGACCAGGTCCGCACCGCGACGACCCGCCTGAAGCTGATGGAGACCACCCAGTACGTGCTGCTGCTCAGCGCGGTGCTCGCCGCCCACCAGGGCCGGCGGATGGAGATGCAGGACGCGCTCGCCGAGTTCCGACGCTGGGGCGGTGACGAGAGCCTGCACACGCAGCGGGTCCACGGGCTGGCCGGCACGTTCTGCGCGCTGCTGGAGGAGGACCGCCCGCGGGCGTTGGACGAACTGTCCCTGGCGGTACGGGCGGAGGAGACCAACCCGACCGTGTTCCACCTGGGCGGGCGGCTCGGCCTCCAACTGCTGTTGCGGGCGATGGCCGGCGAGGTCAGCTTCCCGGCGTACGAGGCGATCGTCGGCACACCGGCGAGCCAACTGCGGTGGGACCGGCAGTTCGCGCTCTTCGCCCAGGCGGTCCTGCTCGGCCGCGCGGGTCAGCACGACGCCGCGACCGCCACCGTGGCCGAGGCGATGGAGGTCGGCGCGCTGTACGCGATGGGGCGGCACCTCGCCCTGCGGCTGGTCGCCGAGTCGGCGCTCGCCGACGGCTGGGGCACCCCCGTGGAGTGGCTGCGTGCCGCCGAGGACTACTTCCACCAGGCGAACGTCGTGCCGGTCGCCGGGGCGTGCCGCACGCTGCTGCGCCAGGCGGGCGCGCGGGTCGCCCAACGTCGGCGCGGCGCCGCCGAGATCCCACCTGAGCTACGGGCAGCGGGCGTGACGGTACGCGAGTGGGAGGTGCTGCGACTGCTCACCGGCCGGCTGAGCAACCGCGAGATCGCCGAGCGGCTCCACCTGTCACCGCGCACGGTGGAGCGGCACGTCTCCAGTCTCATCACGAAGACCGGCCAGCCGAACCGGATCGCGTTGAGCGATATCGCGACCGACTTCGACACGGGCTGACGTCCCGTCCCGGGTCCACGCGGCGAACCGTCCGCGTCGAGGTCGCCCCGAGGGCCGGGCCTGGTCGGACCGGCCCCCGGGGTACGGGTCAGCTGCGCAGATTCCACTGCTGGTTCGCGCCACCGTTGCACGACCAGAGAATGATCTTCGTACCGTTGGCGCTGGCGGCACCGTTGGCATCCAGGCAGAGCCCGGACTGGGCGTTCGTGACGGTGCCATTGGTGTTGACGTTCCACTGCTGGTTGAGCCCGCCGTGACAGTCCCAGATGATGACCGCGGTGCCGTTGGCCGTGCCCGCACCGGAGGCGTCCAGGCACTTGTTGCCGTACACGGTCAGTTGCTTGCTGGCGGTGGAGGTCCACCGCTGGTTGGTGCCGCTGCCGCAGTCCCAGAGCTGCGTCTGGGTGCCGTTGGTGGTCGCCGAGTTGGGTACGTCGACACAGCGGCCGGACTGGCCGCCCACGAGCTGGCCGGTGCGCTGGCCACCGCCGCTGCCCGGCTGCCTGACGAGCGAGCTCGACTCGGCCGACCGGTTGCCCTGAGCGTCGACGACGTAGAGCCGGTACTCCCCCTGGGCCGTCGGCACCGCGATGGACGTGGCGGTGCCGCCCGCGCTGGTCATCGTCGGCCCAGCGGCGAAGGTCGTCGTGCCGGAGGGAGCCAGCCAGAGCGTCCGGGTGGCGTCGCCGGTGCTGCGGATCGGAATCGACGACGCCCCGCTGCTGACCACCGTGCTCGCCGGCAGGACGTAGTTCGGTAGGGAGAGATTGCTGGCCGGAATGACGTCCCGGTAGGAGTCCTCAAGGCCGGAGTTCACGGCGATGCCGTAGGCCGGCGCCGGCCAGACGTAGTCGGAGGAGACGAGGATGTCCTGGATCGTGCTGTTGGGCAGGGTCTTGTTCGAGACCTTGTTGATCGGGCCGTAGCTCTGCGTGATGCTCAGGTCGTGCTTGCGCCCGAAGTCGTCTGAGTTGATGAGCCAGGTGATGTTCTTGTCCACGCTCAGGACGTTGTCGCGGAAGGTGATGTACGCCGAGCCCTCGTCCGGGTGCAGGCCGTACTTGTGACCGGACGGCACGCCCTGGAGATAGTTGTTGGTGATCGTGGTCCCCGGCTGCGCGCCCAGCGTGTAGATCGGGGCGGTGTCGCTGAGCCGCTGCACCGTGTCGATGATGTGGTTGTAGCTGATGGTGTTGTTCTTCGCCGTCGTGGTGGGCCGGTTGGGTGCGATCGAGCCCGACGAGCCGTCGAAGTTCCACCACCCCCACCCGAGGGTGATGCCCGACCACGGTGACTTCTCGATCCGGTTGCGCTGGATCGTGAGGGTGTCGACGAAGTACGCCGAGATGGGGCTGTGCCCGTTGAACAGGACCGCACTGTCATAGATGTAGTTGTTCTTGATGTCGATGTTCTTGGGCAGCCCTTCGACCTGCGCGGAGTACTTCTCGCGGTTGGTCGAGGTGTGGTCGCCGATGAAGACGTGCTGGGGGTGGCCCACGCTGATGGCCGAGCCGGCGATGTCGTTGGTGTAGTTCCCGATCAACTGCGTGCCCTGCACGTCGTTGACCATGCTGATGCCGTCGGCACCGGTGTGCTGGATCCGGTTGCGCTGCAACAGGATCCCGTCGGCGTTCTGCACCTGGACGATGCCGGGCGTCACGTCGACGTTGCGGTAGTAGTAGACGTGGAAGTTGCCCTTCGCGTACGCGAAGGCGCTCAGGTTGCCCTGCTGGGCCTGCTTGAAGGCCGAGCCCGCGACGTTGACCAGGTTCCAGTCGGAGTGCTGCACCGTCAGCCCGGAGAACGTGATGTTGCGGGCGTGGTTGCTCGTCGAGGTGCCGGCGACCCGCAGCAGGGTGGTCACGTTGTTCGGCGCGTACACCGTGGCGGTCGCCATGTTCTCGGAGCTGGCCTTGTAGTAGTACAAGGTTCGGCTGGTCTTGTCGAAGTGGAACTCGCCGGGCGCGTCCAGGAACTCGTAGGCGTTCATGACCTTGTGGGTGCCGCCCACCTGGGCGTTGCCGTTGAACGCGCCCTGGGCGATCGCCGCACCCGGTTGCTGGAACAGAGCGACCCGGCTCCCGCCATCGGAACTCGTGGTCACCTGGCGGACGCCCACGAAGGCCGTCGTCCAGGTCGTCCCCGTCTCGATCTCGATGTCGTCCTGGTTGCGGGCGATGGCCGGAAAGTCGCTCAAGCTGTATCGGGCGCCATCACACTGCGACCCCGACTCCCAGGCCCAGTCGGCCTGTCCAGCAGTGATGTTGTACGTCCCGTAACACCCCGCCGAGTTGATCGTCTTCGACGCCATGAAGGCGCGCTTGTCGTTGACGTACAGCGTCCGCAGCTTGTTGGCACGGTCCAACGGTGCCTTCCAGATGTTGCCGCTGTGCTGGGTCCACCCCGTCACCTGGACCCCGCCGTCGAGGACCGGCCTCTCGTTGCCGTAGGCGGCATAAACGACCCGGAAACCGTTGGTGCCCGAGTCGGCGGCACCGAACTCGACGGTGCTGCTGATCGGATAGGTGCCGCCCCGAAGGAACACGTTGATGTCGCCGGTCATGCTCGCGTTCACCGTACGGACGACGTCCCGGGCGCGTTGCAGAGTCCGGAACGGGGACTGGAGCGTGCCAGGGTTGGCGTCGTTACCGTCGGGGGCGACGTAGTAGGTCTGCTGGACTGCCGCGGAGGCGGGCGTGGGGTGAGTCAGCACAGCCGGGAACGCGGCGGCGACGAGCACGGCGAGCGCCAGCAATGACGTTCGGGCAGTGGTTGCGGGTGGCTTCACGTACTGTTCCTCTCACTTGCCGTCGACAGTGGACCTACGCGCCTATCGAGCGACGAGTACGGAAACAGCGACGCCACTAAGGGCGGCGGGGGACGACTGCCGCCGACCGCACTGTGCCCATCGCTACGAAAGTCTTCCTCGGAGCGTAGGTCACACGTGTGACGTCTGCAACAGTCAATCCGAGGTCATCTATGCGCGAATGCCATGGGATTTGGACAGAGCGACCACCCTGGCCATCGCGCCGCTCTGGATCATCAGATGATTCGCCTGCCACTGGCGGCAGGGGCTTCGGCAAAGCCGGGCCGCTAGACTCCGCGCGTGCAGCATTGCCGACTTTTCTCCACCAAACGCACGGCGATCGGGGCGCTACTGCTGGCCTTGGCCCTGGCCGGCTGCGACTCCGAGGCGGAATCGTCCTCCGGTGCCACGTGGTCGAGCCCTGACACCGCCGCTACCGCGACCGCCTCCCGCGCTGCTTCCCCCCCAAGTCCCCGTGACGCCGCACCTTCCGCATCTTCCTCCCCCACCGCGGACGAATCACGGAAGGCCGAAGCGGCAGAGGAGCCCAAAGCGGCAAAGAAGACGGAGGCGCCGAGCGGGGGCGGCACCAAGTACCCGGCGTGTGCCGACGGCGACTGCAAAGTGTCTTTCTCCCGTTCGGTCAACTTTCCACTCGGCAGGTGGACCGTGTCGTCCTCTGTGGAGGATGGCGGTGTCAGGGTGCGACTGACCGACGCCAATGGCAGGGGCGGCGGTGGCGGCTTCATGGCAGGGCCCGGGTGCAGTGTGGCGATTCACGCCGACGGCGGCGGGCGAGTCGGATGCGACCAACCCGGAGCCGAGCCCGATCCGGGAGGGTGGGTCGTACACCTACTGGAACTAAACGGGGACACCGCGGTCATCCGAGCGATCCTGGGCTGACTGTGACGATCGCTGGCGGATTCGCGATTCGCCGCGCAATTCGCACTGATAACGCCGCGCAGATCCGCCGAGATAACACCGGAAACTGCATGCCCAATCCATGGCGGACCGAGAGATTTAGTTCACGTGAACCACATCGCCTGGCCGCGCGTTTAACATGGGCGATTTTCTACCGGCGGCATCCGGTTCTCAATGCTTACGATCGACACATTGACATGTACTTCATTGAGGCGTCAAATGTTTAGTCAGTTGGCTTGGCGGAGTGAGTTCATTCCCGCGCCAACTTACCCACACCTGTGTCTGCAGGAGGATGCCATGCGCCCATCACCGTCTGTCCGAGCCGCCCTGCTTGCGGCCATCAGCGCCGCAACAATCGTGGTGACTGCCGCCCCCGCTGTCGCGGCTGAACCCAACAGCAGCTGCACCTATCTCGACGGCACTCTCTGCCTCCACGTGTCGAAATGGTTCGACGGCACCACTATGGAATACACGGCGCCGCTCGGCACCGAGTGCGTCGACACCCCGGTCGGCTACCTGGGCTGGGTGAACCTCACCGACGAAACCCTGATGGTCTACTCGGGCACCGGCTGCACCGGCGTCCCCTACTTCGTCCCGACCGGCGATCTGCACAACGTCCAGTCGCCCCTGCGCAGTTTCAAGGTCGTCTGATTTCGGCTCCCGAATCGCATTGGACGCGGATGCCGGCTGCTCTACCCAGACGGAACGTTCGGAATAAAGTCGTCGTCGCGGACGGCCCGGGGGTAGCCCCGCGGCAGCGGCGATAGCCTCGACGGCCTCGTCCTGCCCGGTGGTCTCGGGCAGGACGAGGCCGTCGGGCCAACCAGCACGTCGTGGGTGGCCGACGCCCCGCTCGTTCGCCAACTTTGTCGTAACCTGCCACAACCGAATCCGGCCCCGGCCACTCAGTGTTGTTGGGAGGCTGGGTTGCAGAGTGAGCGGGAGTACGTCGAGTACGTCCAGGCGCGGATGCCGTGGCTGCGACGGTTGGCGTACCGGCTGTGCGGGCGGTGGTCGACTGCCGACGACCTGGTGCAGGAGTGCCTCGTCGCGCTGTATCGGCATTGGCGCAAGGCGTCGGCTGCCGATTCGCTCGACGCGTACGTCCGGGCGATGCTGGTGCATGCCTACCTGGCCGAGCGCGGGCGGTTCTGGATCCGCCAGGTGCGGCCTGTAGCTGACGTGGCTGGCCCTCCGGTGGCGCCACTGGCCGGTGCCGAACACCGCGTCGACCTGCTGGCCGCGCTCGCGAAACTCTCCCCCGGGCAGCGCGCGGTGCTGGTGCTGCGATTCTGGGAGGACCTCGACGTCGCGCAGACCGCGGCAGCGCTGGGCTGCTCGACGGGCACTGTCAAGAATCGTTAGAAGCTATGGTCGATGTTGCCGATGCGAACGTCGATCTAGGGGGACGGTTCTGATGGTACGGCGGAAGGCCCGGTCGGGGAATCGGGGCCGGTTCGACAGCAAGGACGCGTTGCTGGCCGGTGGCGTAGAGGTGCGGGCGTTGCGGTATCAGCGCGCGAGTCAGGACAAGAAGGAGCAGGGCAAGAGCGTCCACGACCAAGGTGTGTTGAACCTGGCGGAGATCACGAAGCGGTCGTGGACCGACGCGGGTTCGTTCACCGACAACCACCGATCGGCCAGCCGCCGCGCCACGAAGGAGCGCGAGCAGTTCGAGTTGTTGATCGAGCAGATCCGCGCGGGCAAGGGTGACGTGCTGGTGGTCTGGGAGATCTCCCGCAAGGAACGTGACCTCGCGGTGTTCGTGAAGATCCGCGACATGTGCCACGAGGTCGGTCTCAACTTCTGGCTGGTCGGCGGGGTTCTGTACGACCTGCGGGACAAGAACGACCGGATGATGCTCGGCTTCCAGGCGGTGCAGGCGGAGTGGATGGCCGACTCGATCCGCGACAACGTGTTGCGCGGCATCGTCGGCGCCGCGGAAGCGGGCCGCCCGCACGGGAAGATCACCTACGGGTACCGGCGAATCTACGACCAGCGCACCAAGGCCCTGCTGCGCCAGGAGCCGGACACCGAGATCCGCACCGCGGTCGCCGCGGACGGGACCGTCACGCAGTACTCGCACGCTCAGGTGGTGCGGGACAACTTCCGCAAAATCTCCGAAGGCATGCCCCTCACCGTCCGGGAGGCCGAACTCAACCGCCTCGGGATTCCTGCCTCGCAGGGCGGGATCTGGCGGCGGGGCATCTTGCGGAAGCAGTTGATGAACCCGGCGTACATCGGAAGGCGGGTGCTGCGCGGGGAGATCGTCGGAGACGGGATCTGGCCGCCGCTGGTGTCGGAGGAGACGTACTGGTCGGTGGTGCGAATGCTGGGCGACCCGTCCCGCACGACGACCCGTCCCGCCCGTGCGGTGCATCTGCTGTCGTACATCGTGCGCTGCGGGGTGTGCGACGGACCGTTGTCGTCGCAGCGGCTCAACCGACACGGCTGGACCGGGCAGGTGTACTCCTGCCTGCACAAGCGGTGCACGGCGGTGAAGGCCGAGTTCCTCGACGAGTACGTGCAGCGCACGGTGGTGGCGTGGCTGTCCCGCCCCGACGTGCACGACATCCTCACCGCCGCCAGCGCCACCGACGAGGAAGTCGCCCACGCCCGCGCCGAAGCACAACGGCTGCGCGGGGAGCTGGAGGACTGGCGCAAGCTCGGCGAGGAGGGCGAGGTCACCGCGATCGCCTACGCCCGCGCCGAGAAGGGCATCCTCGCCCAGATCGCCGAGCACGAGCAACGCGCCGCCGACGCCGGGATCCCGGCCGTGCTGCGCGGACGCATCGGCGACCAGGCGGTGCAGGCGTGGCGGGACCTCGGTGACGACATCGCGGTCAAGCGGGAGATCATCCGCCTCGTCGCCGACATCAAACTCCTACGCGCCGGGTTCAAGGGCGAACGCCGCACCTTCGGCCGCCACCGCCTCGACTGGACCTGGAAGTTCGGCCCGCAAGACCAGTAAGCGACCTGATCCTGCGCGGCAGCCGCGAGGCGAGTCGCTGGACGACTTGACCTTTCGGCCGGGGGTGAGTGTCGGTCGTGTCCGCCGCCTGTCTCCTACCGGGCCGGCGGGTGCTGCGGCGGTTCGCCTTCGACGTCACCGCTGCTGACCAGCCGAAACGAGCAACTGCCGCAACCCGCAGGCGGCGTAGGTCTTTCCTACCCGTGCAGGCCCTCGACGCCCCGTCCAGCCTGCGGCGTATGCTTTTGCTTCCGGTCGCCAGAGGTCCGGCGACTTGCCGGCGATTTGCTCGCACAGCAGGTCAACAGGGGTCACACTCTCGGATCCGAGCCATCGGGTCGGGTCGAGGGATAGTAGCTGTCGCGACATCGCGACGTACGCCGCTGAATCACTCTGCTTCACCGGACTTTAGCCGTCTCGAAGGATCGCGTGGTGGCTGTTTCCCTACGCTCATAAGGGCAAGGTCGTACTCCTCTTTCCTGGGCTGGCCTGGTCTGGCCGGAGAACCGCAGGACCGCTGCGCCTGCCGTCGGCCAACCGGATCCAGCTGCGCAACGTCTTCGGGTTCATGCCGAGGTCGTTCGCGATCGGAGCGACCGCGTCGGCCTTGGACTCGGGCGGGTAGTGTTTCGTCACCCTCTGTCACAGACTCCTGTCCACCTGGACCTAAAGATCCGAGTCTCAGTGTCCGAAGATCATGGGCAGGCTTCCGATGCGGCCTCCGCTCGACAGCGGTTTCTGGAACGGCCCGCTTTGGCACCGCGCCACCTTTTTCCGAAGGTCCCGCCGAGTAGGCATTGGACGCGCTCGGGGCTGGCTGGGCGGCTTCCTCACCGACGTGAGCGCCCAGCACGGAGTCACCAACGCTCGGTGCTGCTCACCGTCACGCGTTCCTTCAGATCGGCCGACGCGGGCTGAAGGGCTCTGCGGTAGGGATTCTGCGCACCGGGTGACCGTGCATGTATCCCGGGTGGTGGAGTGGCAACACTGCGCGGGATGCGGCCGGGGTGGGGCACGATGAGGAACGGGGGTTCGATGAGGGAAGCGGGAAGGTCGTGACGATGGGCCACAAGACGGCGGCTACCGGCCGGCCCCTGATCACCGCGCTGACCGAAGCCGCCGCCACCTCCGGTCGCGCCCCTTCGGTGCACAACAGTCAGCCGTGGCGCTGGAAGGTTCTGCCGACCGCGCTGGAGCTACGGGTGGTGCGGGACACGCGGCTCGCCGCCATCGACCCGCAGGGCCGGCTGGTGACGCTGAGCTGCGGCGCGGCGCTGCATCACGCCCGCGTGGCGTTAGCCGCTGAGGGCTGGACCGCGCTGGTGGAGCGGCTGCCCTACCCGAACGAACCGGAGCTGCTTGCCAGGCTCGCCGGGTTGCGGCACACCGGGGCGGACCCGGACGCGATGCGCCTCGTGCATTGCATGCAGGTCCGGCGCACCGACCGCCGGCCGGTGAGCGAGGAGCCGGTGCCGGGCCCGGCCCTCGACGAGATCGTGCAGGCGGCCACCGCGGAGGGTGCGTGGCTGGAGGTGCTGGACTCCGACCAGGTGATGGAACTGGCCGCGGCGGCGGGGCGGGCCGCCGCCGCGGAGGCGGGGGAACCGGAGCTGCGTGGGGAGCTGGAGTACTGGACCAGCCGGGCTGGCACCGGCACCGGGCTGCCGCCCGAGGTGCTGCCCGAGCATGCCCCGCAGACCACCGTGCCGGCCCGGGACTTCGGCCGCCCCGGCACCCTGCCAGTCGGCCCCGGCCACGACCAGGCCGCCCGGTACGCCATCCTCTACGGCGACGAGGACGAGCAGGACAACTGGCTGCGGGCCGGCGAGGGGCTCTCCGCCGCCTGGCTGACCGCCACCCGCCTCGGGGTCTCCGTGGTGCCGCTCAGCGGCGTGGTGGAGGTGGACGGCACCCGGCAGGCCCTGCGCCGGCTGCTGGCCGGGCTCGGCTTTGCGTACCTCGTGCTGCGGCTGGGTATCGCGGACCCGGCGCACGCGGGGCCACCGCGCACCCCGCGGCTTCCCACCGAGCGGATCGTCGACACCTGCGCGGTGCGCGGGAGCGCTTAGCGGGCTCGTCCCGCCGCTTACCGGGCGGGAGGGCAGGGCAAGCGATAGACGAAACGCGCGCCTCGTGCCGTGCCGTACGGCAGCCTGGGAGCATGGCACGGCAGTCACCACAGGATGCGCGTGACGGACCCCTGCCGGCGGGGCACGATCCCCGTCAGCCGATCGGCCAGCTTCTCGAAGATCTGGGGACGAGCCTGGATGGGCTGTCGAGCGCGCAGGCGGGGCAGCGCCTGGCCGACTGGGGGCCGAACGAGCTGCGTCGGCTGGGCGGGACTCGGTGGTGGCGGGATCTGGTTCGGCAGCTGGTTCACCCGCTCGCGCTGGTGTTGTGGGTGGCGGCTGGCTTGGCCTGGGTCGCCGGGACACCGGTGCTGGCGGCGGCGATCGTGGCTGTCATCCTGATCAACGCGGTGTTCGCGTTCGCGCAGGAGCGTCACGCCGAACACGCCGTTGAGGCGCTGAGCCGGTACCTGCCTCAGCGGGTCAGCGTGCTGCGGGATCAGCGGTGGCAGCGGGTCGACGCACGGCGGTTGGTGCCCGGTGACGTGATATTCATCGCCGAGGGTGAGCGGATCTCCGCTGACGCCCGGCTTGTGGACGGGTCGGTCGAGGCGGATTTGTCGGCCCTGACCGGCGAGTCGCAACCCGTATACCGCGCTGCCGGCGACGCCGGCACGCAGGAGCCGTTGGTCCAGGCGTCCAACCTCGTGTTCAGCGGGACGGTCTGTCTGGGTGGGCAGGCCCGGGCCCTGATCTACGCCACGGGCATGCGCACCGAGTTGGGGCGCATCGCCGCACTGTCCCAGCGCGTGGGGCCTGAGGAGAGCCCGCTGGAGAGGCAGGTCAAGCGGGTGGCTTGGCTCATCGCGGTGGTCGCCTGCATCGCCGGGGCGGTCTTCTTTCCGATCGGAGTGTGGGCGGCCGGAATGCCGACCTCCGACGCGGTCGCCTTCGCGATCGGGCTCCTCGTCGCCAACGTCCCCGAAGGTCTGCTGCCCACGATCACCCTCGCCCTCGCCGTCGGCGTACGCGGACTCGCCCGGCGCGGGGCCGTTGTCAAGCGGCTCAGCGCGGTGGAGACTCTCGGGTCCACCGCGGTGATCTGTACCGACAAGACGGGGACGATAACCGAGAACAGGATGCGGGTGGTGGCGGCCTGGTCGGCCGGGGGCCTCATCGAGGAGGCCGACCTGACGCGTAGGGACCAGCCCGCGGGGGTCCGGGACCTCGCGCGGACCGGCGTGCTCTGCAGCAACGCACAACTCGGATCCGGGCCGGGCGCGGAAGCGACCGGGGATCCCACGGAGATCGCTCTGCTGCGGTTCGCCGAGGAGCTCGGCGTCGACACGTCACCGGAGCAGCGCCCGCGGTGCCGGCGGGGAGAGTTTCACTTCGACCCCACACTGCGGCTGATGTCCACCGTCGACGTCGACGAGCACGGTATGTGGCTACACACCAAGGGCGCCCCCGAAGCGGTCATCACCCGCTCCACCACGATCATCGAAGCCGACGGGCGAGAGCAGCCTCTGGACGACACAACCCGACAGCATCTGACGGAGGCCGTGACAGCGCAGGCCGCCAAGGGTATGCGGCTCATCGCAGCGGCCCGCCGCCCCATGTCGGAAGTCCCCGCCAGCCGTGACGAAGCCGAACGCGGCCTGTGTTTCCTCGGCTGGGTCGCCATGCTCGATCCCGCCCGCCCCGAGGTCGCGGATGCGGTGGCCTGCTGCCACACCGCTGGCATCCGCATCATCATGATTACCGGCGATCACGGGCTGACCGCTGCGGCCATCGCCACTCAGGTCGGCATCACGCAGCCAGACCCGACCGTCGTCAACGGCGACCGCGTCGACGCCATGCCCGACGACGAACTCACCGATCTTCTCGGACGTACCCCGGATCTCGTCTTCGCCCGATCCTCACCCGAGGCCAAACTCCGCATCGCCAAAGCGCTGCAGAGCACCGGTCACGTCGTGGCCATGACCGGCGACGGGGTCAACGACGCCCCCGCCCTACGCCGCGCCGACATCGGCGTGGCCATGGGCCGCACCGGCACGGACGTCACCCGCGAAGCAGCCACCCTGGTCCTCACCGACGACAACTTCGCCACCATCGTCGCCGCCGTCCAATCCGGCCGACAGGTCTACGACAACGTCCGCAAGTTCATCCTCTACATCTTCGCCCACGCCACACCCGAGGTCGTGCCGTTCCTCGTCTTCGCCCTCTCCGGCGGGGCGGTCCCGCTACCGCTGACCGTGCTGCAGATCCTCGCCATCGATCTCGGCACCGAAACCCTCCCCGCGCTGGCCCTCGGCCGCGAACCCGCCGAGCCGGGACTCATGAACCGGCCACCACGCAGGCGCGGCAGCACCATCGTCGACCGGCACATGCTCATCCGAGCCTGGGGTTACCTCGGGGCCATCTCCGCCGTCCTCGTCATGGCCGGCTTCTTCCTCACCCTCTACCGGGCCGGCTGGCGACCAGGCGACCCCACCGGCCCCGGAACCCCCCTGCACCACGCCTACCAGCAGGCCACCACCATGACCTTCCTCGGTATCGTCGCCTGCCAGATCGGTACCGCCCTCGCCGCCCGCACCGAGCGCACCTCGCTCCGCGCCGTCGGCCTGGTGACCAACCGCCTGCTGCTGTGGGGAATCGCCTTCGAGCTCGCCTTCGCCGCCGCCATCGTCACCGTCCCCCCGCTACAGGCGATCTTCGGCACCGCCCCACCCGACCCCCTGATGCTCACCCTCCTGCTCGCCTTCCCGATACTCGTATGGGCACCCGACGAGATACGGCGAGCGGTACGCTGCGCCGGAAGTCGCTGACGTCCCCGCGTCGGTGGCCAATGACATCGGGCTCTTGGTTGACGACATCACGCGCGCGGTGCCGGGAGGCCCCCCTCTGATCCCCCGATCCGTGCCGCCATGATGCTCGCGCCGATGGCGCTTCCGGCCGCCCCACGGCAGAACGCCGGCGTAGGGGTAGGGGACTCGGGCCGCCGTCGACCCGGCTGAGGACGACGGCGGCGCAGATGGCGTACGCGAGCACGCTGCCGGCCAGAGATCTCCTCGGCTTCATCCGGGTAGATCCAGCCTCGAGCGCGACTGCCCGCCGTCGTGGCTGGCGGCTACAGGTTCGGCGGTGCCGAGTAGATCCGGCCCGTGTACTGGGCCACTTTGTGTTCCCCGAGGTGGGTGGCGAGGTCCGCCTCGCTGATCATCCCGACCAGCTGCCGGTTCTCTATCACTGGCAGCCGCCGGATCTGGTGCTGTTCCATCAGCCGCAGCACCTCGTCCTCGGGGGCCTCGACGTCGACCCACACCGGCGTGCCCTGAGCCAGCTCGCGTGCCGTGGTCGTGCGCGGGTCGCCTCCTTCGGCGATGCACCGGATGACGATGTCCCGGTCGGTGACGATGCCGTGCAGGCGCTGATCGCCACCGCAGATCGGCAGGGACCCGACCCGCAGATCCCGCATCTTCCGCGCGGCCATCTCGAGGGTCTCGTCCTCCCGAATGCACTCCGCGCCGCGGTGCATGATGTCTCCGGCCCTGGCCATCCTCATCCTCCTGATCACCGAACGATCTTGGGCAGTGTCGTGGGTGCCGCCATTCAGCAGCGGCAGCGCGGCATCCCCTAGGGGTTGGTCATCAAACATCCGGCGTGCCGCCCGACGGCTGGTTGACATCCGCCAACCCGGGCAAGGTGCCTGTTTCACTGCGAACCGTCGTGAAGAGTACGTAGGTTTGCCGCAGGGGCAGCGGGTGCGCGGGGGTTGGTGTGATGGGTGAGCCGCGGGAGGCGTTCGTCGAGTTGCAGGACCGTCTGCGCCGGCCGGGCACGGGGATGTTGGATCGGCTCCGGCAGGCGCAGGTCAAGGATGGCCGCATCGACGCCGAGGACCTAGAACGGGTCGCCGGCGGGTTCGGCTGGCCGGTGGCGGCCGTGACAGGTTCGGTGACGTACTACGCGGACTTCGCGGAGGGTCGCCGGGGCCGGCGGCACGTGCGGGTGTGCGAGGGGACCTCGTGCTTTGTGAGCAGCCGGGGCGAGCACATCGCGCGGCTGGAGCGGGCGCTGGGCGTGCGGCTGGGCGACCGTGCTGCGGACGGGTCAGTTTCGCTGCAAGGGACGCGCTGTCTCGGGTACTGCTACGACTCGCCCGCCGTACTCGACGGGGAGCTACCAGCCAGCGGGGAGACTCTGGGCGGGCTGTTCGGTGACCGCTGGCCGCGCAGCGGCGGACGAGGCCCGGTTGGGTCGAGCCGTGGAAGATGCGGGCGGCCGACATACCGTACGTGAGCGCGGTCGATCAGCCGGTGGTGCTGGCCGGTCTGGTCGGCGGCGAGGAACCCTGGGCGGTGTGGCCCAGCGTGGTGGCAGCCGGTGCCCGCGAGAAGGTCATGTCCGAGATCGCCGCCTCGGGCTTGCGCGGGCGGGGCGGGGCCGGTTTCCCGGTGGCCAAGAAGTGGTCGATGACCGCCAGCGAACCCGCGCCCCGGTACGTGGTGGGCAACGGCGACGAGGGTGATCCCGGCTCGTACGGGGATCGGCTGCTGATGGAACGGGATCCGCATCGGATCCTGGAGGGCCTGGCGCTGGCCGGGTTCGCCGTGGGCGCGCGGCACGGGCTGATCCTCGTGCGCTCGGAGTACCCGGCCGCCGCCGATCGGCTGCGCGCCGCCGTGGTCCAGGCGCGGGAGGCCGGTCACCTGGGCGAGCGGGTGCACGGCTCGCCGGTCGACTTCGACGTGGAGATTGTGGTGGGCGCCGGCTCGTACGTGGCCGGGGAGGAGACGGCGTTGCTGCACGCCCTGGCCGGGCTGCGGGCGGCGGTGCGGGCGCGCCCCCCGTACCCGACCAGCCACGGTCTCCTGGGACATCCGACCGCGGTCAACAACGTGGAGACGCTGGCGGCCGTACCGTGGATCGTCCGGCATGGTGGGGCGGCCTACGCGCGGCTGGGCCACCCGGACGAACCCGGCACCAAGCTGGTCTGCCTGAGCCAGCGCTTCCGCCGGCCGGGCGTGTACGAGGTGGAGTTCGGCGTGCCGCTGCGCCACCTGGTGGAGGAACTCGGCGGCGGGCTGCGCGAGCCGTACCGGCTGCGCGCGGTGCAGGTCGGCGGACCGCTCGGCGGCTTCCTCACGCCCGACCAGCTCGACCTGCCGCTGCTGTCCGAACCGCTCGCGGAGGCCGGGGCCGCGTTGGGACACGCCAGCCTCGTCGCGGTCGACTCGACCGTGCCCGCCGCCGCGATCCTGCGCCACGCGTGGGCGTTCGGGGCGGCGGAAAGTTGCGGAGCCTGCACACCCTGCCGGGTCGGTACCCGCCGCGGCCTCGAGCTGGTCGAGCGGCTGCGGGAACCGGAGCGGGCCGGGGCGGTGCTCGCCGACCATGAGCCACTGATCGAGGTGCTGACTGTGGCGAGCCTGTGCGCGTTCGGGCGTGGGGTGTCCTGCGCGGTGCGCAGCCTGCTGCGGGTGTACTCCGACGAACTGCACCAAGCGGCCCTCACCGGCAAGGGGGGCGAGTAGATGCGGTTGTCCGTCGACACCATCGGCATCGAGGTGGCCCCGGGGGCCACCGTGCTGGACGCCGTGCGGGCGGCCGGTGCCGTGGTGCCGACCCTCTGCTACGACGAGCGGCTCACCCCGCAGGGATCGTGCCGGGTCTGCCTGGTCGGGGTCCGGGGGCGGGCGATGCCGGCCTGCACCACACCCGCCGCCGACGGGATGGAGATACAGACCGACGATGAGACCGCCCGCAGGTCGGCACAGCTCGCCCTGGAACTCCTCGTGTCCCAACTGCCTGCGCGGGCGCTCGACATCCCCGCCGAACGCAGCGAGCTGGTACGCGCCTGCCGGCACTTCGGCCTGACCGGATCCCGGTTCGACGGTGCTACCCGCAACGCGGGCGTCGACCACTCCCACCCGTACGTGAAACTCGACCGGGACTTGTGCATCGCCTGCAACCGGTGCGTACGCATGTGCGCTGAGGTGCAGGGCACGTTCGCGCTCTCCCTGGCTGGACGCGGGTTCGACACCGTCGTCGTGGCCGGCACCGGAGGCCCGTGGGTGTCATCCCCGTGCGTGGCCTGCGGCGGCTGCGTCGACTCCTGCCCGAGCGGGGCCCTGTCCGAACCAGGGCTGGCCGACCCCCGCCCGATCAGCCGAACGACCATTACCACCTGCGGCTACTGCGGGGTGGGCTGCACCCTGCGGGTACACACACGCGACGAGACCGTCGCCGCGATCACCCCGGTGCACGACGCCCCGGTCAACCGCGGCCACGCCTGCATCAAAGGCCGCTTCGCGCACGCCTTCACCCGCTCCCGAGACCGGCTGACCGCCCCACTGGTCCGCGACGGCGGGCGGGACTCACCGCTGCGGCCCGCGTCCTGGCAGGAGGCCCTCACCTTCGCCGCGACCCGGCTGGCGGCCATCCGCGACCGCCACGGGCCCGATGCCATCGGCATGATTTCCTCCGCGCGGGCGACCAACGAGGAGAACTACCTCGCCCAGAAGTTCGCCCGCGTCGTGCTCGGCACCAACAACATCGACAACTGCTCTCGGCTGTGCCACGCCCCGTCCGCGGTCGGGCTCGCCGCCTCGTTCGGCCACGCCGGCGGCACCAACTCCGCCGACGACCTCGACAACACCGACTGCATCCTTGTCGCCGGCGCGAACCCCACCGAGGCCCACCCGGTCATCGGGGCCCGGATCAAACAACTGGTGCTGCGCGGCGCACGGCTCATCGTCATCGACCCCCGCCGCATCGACCTCGCCGAGATGGCCGACGTGCACGTCCAGGCCCGACCGGGATCCAACGTCGCCGTCTTCAACGGCGTCGCCCGAGTGCTGCTCGACGAGGGATACGCCAACCAGGACTTCCTCCGTACCCGAGCCAGCGGGCTCGCCGAACTCGCCGCGCTGTTGGCCGACTATCCGCCCGACCACGCGGCACGGCTCGCCGGCGTCACGCCCGAGACGCTGGTCGCGGCGGCCCGCCTGTACGGGGCAGCACGCCGCCCGGCGATCGTCTACGGCCTCGGCATCACCGAACACGCCCACGGCACCGACGGCGTACGCACCCTGTCAAACCTGGCCATCCTCAAAGGCGCGGTCGGCACCCCCGACTGCTGCGGCGTGCTGTCCATGCGCGGCCAGAACAACGTCCAAGGCGCCTCGGACATGGGCGCCCTGCCGGACATGTTGCCCGGCTACCAGCGCGTCACCGACGCGGGCGTGCGCGCCCGGTTCAACCGAACCTGGCGGGCGGAGGTGCCGGCCCGGCCCGGGCTCCGCATCCTGGACATGTTCGCCTCAGCCACCGCCGGCCGCGTGCGCGCGATGTACGTCATCGGCGAGGACATCGCCCAGACCGACCCGGACAGCGGCAACGTACGCCGGGCACTGGCCGCCTGCGACCTCGTCATCAACCACGACGTGTTCCTCTCCACCACCGCCGAACACGCCGACGTGGTCTTCCCCGCAGTGCCCTACCTCGAAAAGGACGGCACCTTCGTCAACTTCGACCGACGGATCCAACGGGTCCGCCCGGCGCTGGACCCACCCGGACAGGCCCGCAGCGACTTCGACATCCTGCACCTGCTCGCCCGAGCGATGGGCGCCGACCTCGGCTGCCCCACCCCCGCCGACGCGATGGCCGAATGCGCCACACTGACCCCCACCTTCGCCGGCATCTCACACACCCGACTCGACAGGGACGGACCACTGCACTGGCCCTGTCGCAGCCCCGACCAACCCGGCGAAGGGCGGCTCTACCTCGACTCGTTCGCCACACCCGACGGCCGCGCCGCACTCGCCGCCCGGCCGTACCTGCCGCCCGGCGAGCAAGCCGACACCACCTTCCCGTACGTCCTGATCACCGGCCGCCGGCTGGTGCACTACAACAGCGGATCGATGAGCCGCCGCACCCCCAACCACCAGCTCCGCCCACACGAAGTGCTCGACCTGCACCCCGACGACGCCGCCCGGCTCGGACTAGCCGACGGCGACCTCGTCGAAGTGACCAGCCGCCGCGCCACCGTCACCTACCCCGTCCACCTGACCGACACAATCGCCCCCGGCCAGACGTTCACCACCTTCAACTTCCCCGACACCCTCACCAACACCCTCACCTCCGACGCCACCGACACCGAAACAGGCTGCCCCGAATACAAGATCACCGCGGTCTCCCTGAGCCCCGTCCCTCATCGAGCTGACAGCCGGGCGGCAGGCCGCTGACTTCTCCGACGCGGGGACCACGCGTACATGGGATGACCGATCTGGCATCCATGTCGCGGTGGTACGCCGATAACAACTGACCGATGCGGGCATGGCCACGACGGCCAGCCACTGGTACAGATCAGGGCCTGCCGTACGTGCGTGGCGGTCGGCACGCCCTGGCACAGCAGCCGCAGCGCATCGACGGTCACGAGGTTCAGGTTCACATCTGGTCAGTGCTGGCCTGAGCGCGGCGAGCGCGGGGGCCGGGTCGGCGTGGATCCGGAGGATCTCGATCGCGTAGCCGATGCTGGTCATTCGGGCGAGGACGAACCGGTTGCGGATGGCGTCCGCGGCGACGCGGCTGGCCAGGACGGCGGAGCGGGTCATCGGCAGTGCCCGGAACCGGTCGATGTGCCGGTGGCCGGGGCCGTCGGCGAGGGTTACCCCGGTCTGGGCGGTGCCGAACGCGATGGGGAGGTCCCGGATTTCCGGGCAGCGCGGCAAGGGCGACGCGCAAACAGGTTGTTCGTCAGCTCGCGTCGGGCGCCAGCCCTGCCCGTTGATTCGCCTGTGCCTTCGGCACTCCGGATGCTTGCAGCAGTTCGCTGATGGCAAGGCGTAACCGCGAGGCGAGGCCCCTGCCGCAGAACCCGATATCGTCGGCGCATGCCTGGTTGACGTCGTCGATGGCCTGTTGTGCCCGCGCACGCGCACGGTCGGGCTTGCGGCCGGCGAGGAAATCACGATGCAGCAGCCGCACCGCCTGGCCGAGGTGCTCGATCGAGGCTGGAAGACTCGCCGGTATCGGCTCACCCAGCCGTACCGTCGATATGACCCAGTGCGCCATCTCGCGGCTGTCGGAGTAGGCCTGTTGGAGGTGCTCGGCGGCGTGCTGGTAGCGGCGCAGGATTTTCAAGCGTCGCCACCGCCACGGTGAGAGAAGGGCGATCTCCCCCGCGGCGGCCACCATCTCGATGGTCTTGTTTCTATGCTTTTCTGCCGCGACCAAGCTCCGCAGGGCGCCCTCAGCCTGGTGGACGTCACGCTGCCCCAAGGCGCGAGCGACCGCGGTGAGGTCACGGGCGACGATGTCCAACGTCGGACCGGCAGCGCGATGAACGACGCGCACGGGGTTGGCCGGCATGATCAGCAGCGCCACGGCGATGGCCGTCACCCCTCCGATCAGCCCGTTGGCGGCCCGCGCCGCGGCGAGGTTCTCCGTGGTCAGCGTTCCCAGCAGCACAGCGGTACTTCCGGCATGCACCATGACGGCGCCGCTGCCCTGAATCACGGCTGCCGACGAGATCGCGAACGTCACGATCAGCGCGGTCTGAACCGGTCCTGTCCCGATCACCTCGATGATCAACTGTCCGGTCACCGCGCCCAGGATCACCCCGGCGGTGAGTTCCGCCGCTCGCCCGATCCGATTGCCGAGGGCAGCCGCGACCGTGCCGATCGACGCCGCGGGCGCGAACAACGGCTGCGGGATGTGCAGCACGTCGTCCGCGATGAACCAGGACAGACCGGCCGCCACACCTGCCTGGACCGCGATGATGAAGTAGCTGCGAAGCCGCTCGTAAGCCTCCCGGCTCTCTCGCTGCACCAACTGCTCTGGCCGCCCACCCTGGAATCGGCTGCGCACGTCTGACCTCCCCCAGGGGCGGTGCCACGGTCCCGCGAGCAACCGATGCTGTGCGATCCCTTGCCGCAGGTTGGCCGGGTGCAACGACGCCGGGGGCCAGGCCGTCAATCCCCGCACGGCCTGGCCCCACGACCGCGTCCCGTCCGCAGGCCGAACTGCAGGGCGCCGTCGTCGTCAGGCGTCGGGCATGACAACGATCCGGTTCTCCACCGACATCACGCCCGGCGTTGACCAGGCGACCCGTCCGGCTTCTTCGCGTTCACGCCAGGACCGGACCACGCCGGTCAGGACGACCTTGTCGCCCTCGATGGTCACGCTCAGCCGTTCGCCGGGCGTGTCCACGGCGCGGATGAGAGCCTCCTCGATCCTGTCGCGCGCCGCCGCCACGTCCACCTTCACCCGGGGCCGCAGTGAGATCTGATTCGTGACTCCCCGTACTCCCGACAGGCGCCGTACCGCCCGCTTCGCGGAGCGCCGCTGGAACTCCCACTCGACCTCGCCGCTGAGGGTCACCCAGCCCTTGGTGACGGTGACGTGGATGTTCTGGCTCGGCACCAGCGCGTCCCACTCCAGGGCCCGGGTCGCCGCGGCCGCCAGGTCAGCGTCGGTGCGTTCCGCCGCGGTCGGTAGCCGCACTTCGAGGTCGTTGGCAACCGCCTTCACGCCCCGCACCCGGTGCGCCGCGTCCTCGGCCGCCCACTTCTTCACGTACGAGTCCACCCATCCGGTCAGGGTCACCACACCGTCCTTGGCGGACACGCCGATCTCGTTCGGGTGGACGCGGGCGTCCCAATGCATCTCGGCCAGCACATCCCGCTGGAGTTGTTCATCTGTCCGGGCCATCGTCGTGGTGGTCATCGCGCTCCTTCCAAAGTTCCCGTCGTCGGCTTCACTGTGAACCACCCGCACTCGTAGGGGTGGACGCACTCTGGGACGTCGCGCTAACGAGCGAATCACCACAGTTACGGGGACGAGGACCCGTACCCTCCGTTATGGAGGTCCGGATTCTGCGCCGACGAGAGGCCGCATACGCCGCCTCGCTTCCGCCGGACGTTCCCGTTGACACCGGGGCTCACCCACCGGTGTTGTTGACGGGGCTGAGGCTGACGCCTCGTGTCGTGCGGGTTCGGCGTTCGTCCGGGTGGTGGCTCGTGTCGCGCCTACGATGGGGAGCATGCCGCCCTCGAGACGGGAGCTCACACGGGAGCGGGAGACGTTCTTCCGGTCTCTGCCGTCTCGGGCGGGGCGGGTGCTTCCCTGCTGGGCCGCCGGCGTGGTGTTGATCAAGGTGGAGGAGGGTGACGGCGGGGAGTTCTGGCGGGTGGCGATGCGTGACCGGGCTGTCGTCGTGGACAGGGGCAGCGAGCCGGCCGATGCCACGGTGGTGCTGTCGGCTGACCTGTTCCACGACTTGATCACGGGCGCTGATCAGTTGATCGCCGCGTTGCTGCGTAACGAGGCGACGGTGGTGGGGGAAGTCGCGCTGTTGTTGGTGTTCAGGCGGTTCTTCCCCTCCGCGCCAGGGTCGGGTGACCCGAGGGACGCGGTCGGTGGCAGTCGTTGGCGGGAGCGGATGGACGAGACCGTCGCCCGCAGCACACCAGCGGAGCGGGCATGAAGCCGTTGGTCAACATTCTTGACGGCAACACGTTTCTGGTCAGCGACCGGCAGGGGGATGTCGATCCCTCGCCGGCCTTTCCCACGGGCTTGTTCTCCTACGACACCCGCTTCTTGTCCACCTGGCAGTTGACCATCGACGGTGGCCGGCTCACCGCGTTGTCAGTGGATGACCTGCAGTACTACGAGAGCCGGTTCTTCCTGGTGCCCGGTGAGCCGACCCACTACGTGGACACCGACATCTCCGTGATCCGTCACCGCACGATCGGCGGGAGCTTCGATGAGGATCTCGCGGTGCTCAACGAGGGCAACGAGCCGGCGGAACTGGTGGTCAGGGTCGAGATGGGCGCGGATTTCGCGGACCTGTTCGAGATCAAGAACCCGGCCCGTAAGATGGCACCGGTCACCGTCACCGTCCGCGACGGCCTGCTGTGTTTCACCTACCGTCGGGACAACTTCGAACGCCAGACGGTGGTGTCCAGCAGCGTGGCCGGCGATGTCGACGAGCACGGCATGACCTTCCGGATCCAGGTCCCCGCGCACGCGGAGTGGCGCACCCGCTTGCATGTGGCGACGAACATCCTGGGCGCGCAGGGGCGGGACTTCCGGGACAGCCTGCGTCTGCACCGTCCCCGGTCCGCGGCGCAGATCGCCGAGGCGCTGACCAGATGGCTGGATGCCACACCGCGGCTGGTCAGCGACAGCGAGACGCTCACGTCCACCTACCGTCGAAGCCTCACGGACCTCGCCGCGTTGCGGTACACCTCGGTCAGCACCGCCACTCACCTGGTCGCCGCTGGCCTGCCGTGGTTCATGACCCTGTTCGGCCGCGACAGCATGTTCACCTGCCTACAGTCCCTGCCCTTCCTGCCGCGTCTCACGCCGCCGACCATCACCGCGCTGGCACTGGCCCAAGGGTCCCGTTTCGATGACTTCCGCGACGAGGAACCCGGGAAGATCCTGCACGAACTGCGCTACGGAGAGTCAGCGGGCTTCGAAGAACAACCGCACTCGCCCTACTTCGGCTCCGCCGACTCCACCATGCTGTTCGTGATCCTCCTCGACGAGTACCACCGGTGGACCGGCGACGACACGCTTGCGAAACGGTTCGAGATGGAGGCCCGCGCGGCACTCGACTGGATCGACACCTACGGCGACCTGCTCGGCACCGGATACGTGTGGTACCAGACGCGCAACCCCGAGACAGGATTGCAGAATCAGTGCTGGAAGGACTCCTGGGACTCGATCTCCTACGCCGACGGCCGGCTGCCCGGCTTCCCGAGAGCCACCTGCGAGTTGCAGGGGTACGCCTACGACGCGAAGATGCGCGGCGCCCGGCTCGCCCGGCTGCTGTGGGACGACCCCGCCTACGCGCAGCGGCTGGAACACGAGGCGGCCGAGCTCAAGGACCGGTTCAACCGCGACTTCTGGGTCGGCGACGGACGGTACTACGCCCTGGCCCTGGACGCCGAGGGCGGGCAGGTCGATGCCCTGTCCTCCAACATTGGGCATCTGCTCTGGAGCGGCATCGTCGACCAGCAGCGGGCCGCCGACATCGTCGGCCACCTACTCGGGCCGCGGCTGTTCTCCGGCTGGGGAATCCGCACCCTCGCCACCGGCAACGGCCGCTACAACCACCTCGGATACCACGTCGGGACGGTGTGGCCGTTCGACAACTCGATCATCGCCTGGGGCCTGTGGCGCTACGGGTTCCGGGAGGAAGCCGCCATCGTCTGCCAGGCGATGCTCGACGCCGCCCGATACTTCCAAGGCCGCCTTCCGGAGGCGTTCGCCGGATACGATCGGAAACGAACGAAGTACCCCGTGCAGTACCCCACCGCCTGCAGCCCGCAGGCATGGTCCGCCGGAACGCCGCTGCTGCTCATACGGGTGCTACTCGGCCTGCAACCCCACGGTGACCATCTCGTCGTCGACCCGGCGCTTCCCGACAGCATCAAACGCATCGAACTGCTGGACATCCCCGGCCGGTGGGGAGTCGTGGACGCCCTCGGCCGCCGACGACCGGACACCAACCACAACGAACGAGACAGCGCCTCCCGCAGTTGATGAAAGGGCCGACACCGGCCAAAGGAGGGTGAAGCGGTGAAGACCGCCAACGAGATCTTCTTCTACGAGCTCGCGGCCATGCAGGACCTGGAACACCAGGCGCGTTCCATCCTCGGCCTCCTGATCGGCACCCGCATCCACGACAGCACGCTCAAACGCATCATCGAGGACATGGCCGACGCCAGCGAGCGCCACTCCGACCGGATCGACACCTGCCTGCGGGATCTCGGCACCGCACCCCTGCACACCCGATCCGGTCCCATCCGCGGAGTCGAAAGCGACTTCCAGGACTTCCTCCGCACCCCCCACAACGACGCCATCCGTGACCTGTTCGCCCTCAACGCCGCCCAACGCATCACCAAGCTCGCCATCGCCGGCTACGAACACCTCACCGACTGGGCCACCACCATCGCCGCCGTGACCTGCACCCAGTGCCTCCTCAAGAACCTCGTCGAAAAGACAGAAACCTCACAACAGCTGAGAAAGCTCAACCAAACCCTCAGCGAACAACTCCTCGCCACCACCACCTGAACCCCACCCGGGGCCGGCCGAAACCCCATCCGTCCCCTCCTCCCCGACTACCCCACACCCGGATGTCAGACCACGACTGCTCGCGCCCGGGCGGTTCCCCCGGGCTGGCGCGGCAGGGGCCGAATCGAACCACGTCACGATCGATAGAATCACCGTCTCGACGGTACGGCCGCCGGGGTGCCGTTCCGGCTGCTGGCCAAGGACCGGGCGCTGGCGGTGTTCGAGGAACTCGATCCGGTGGATCAGCAGGCCATCCTTGCCGGGCCGCGGGATCAGGCGTTCCGTGAGCTGGTCGAGGGGATGGACCCGGACGACCGGGCGAGGATGCTGCGCGAGGCGCCGGCCAAGGTCGCCGAGCGGGTCCTGTCGGGGTGTCGGCGCACGAGCGGCAGATGACCGCCGCGCTGCTGGGTTATCCGGCCAGGTCGGTCGGGCAGGTGATGACACCCGAGGTGGTGGAGTTGCCCTGGCAGCCCACGGCCGGGCAAGCGCTGCAAGCCGTGCGGTACAGGGGCGCGCAGGCGGAGACCGTCTACGCCCTGCCGGTGGTCGACACAGGTCGCCGCCTGGTCGGGTGACCGGGTTGCGCGACGTGGTGCTCAGCCCGCCCGGGCGGCCGGTGGCCGAGCTGGTCGACACCGGGTGCCGCGGTGATCTGGCGTGAGGCCCGGGTGGCACTGCTGCTCGGCGCGCTGCTGGCTCTGGTGGGCCTGACCGTCGGCGCTCTGGTCGTGGGTGGGAAGATCGCTCTGGTCGTCGGCATGTCCCTGGTGGTCATCTGCGCTCGGGCGGCCACCGTTGGCGCGACCATGCCGCTGCTGGCCAAACAGCTGCGTGTCGACCCGGCGGTGGTGTCCGCCCCGATGGTCACCACCCTCGTCGACGCCACTGGACTGATCATCTACTTCCTCGTCGCGCACGCCGTGCTCAACCTGTGACGGCCCGCGCGCGCCGCCACCCTACCGCGTCGGGCACACTGATCGGCTGTGAGCCCGACAGCGCCGCAACCGGTACCGGAGCACGCTGCCGCGGACCGGCGGTGGTTGACCCCGGGCGTGGCCGGGATCGGCGCGGCGAGCTGCCTGGCCGACGTCGGTCACGAGGTGCCCACCGCGCTGCTGCCGTCGCTGCTGACCTCGACGCTGGGTGCGCCGGCGGCGGCGCTGGGCGTGATCGAGGGCGTGTCCGACGCGGCGCGGCCCGATTCGCCGGCGGCGCCCTCGCCGACGACCCGGCTCGCCGGCGGACGGTTGCCGTCGGCGGGTACACCGCCACGGCGGCGCTGACGGCCGGCACAGGCGCGGCAACGCCGGTGTGGCAGGTCGGTGCGCTGCGCGCCGGGGCGTGGGCGGCGCGTGGGCTTCGGGTGCCGGCGCGTAACGCGCTGCTGGCCGACATCGTGCCCGCCTCCGCGTACGGGCGGGCCTACGGGTTCGAGCGGATGATGGACAACCTCGGCGCGATCGCCGGGCCGCTGCTGGCCCTGGGCCTGGTCGCCGCGGTCGGCACCCGCTGGGCGATCGGCCTGTCCGTCATCCCCGGCCTGCTGGCAGCAGCGGCGATCGTCTACGCGATCCGCCGTGCTCCGACGGCCGAGCCCCGCCCACGGGTACCGCTGCGGATCCGGGTGCGGCCGGTGCTACGCGGCGACCTGGGCCGGCTACTGGCGGCGGTGGCGGCATTCGAAGTCGGCAACGTCGCCGCGACCCTGCTGATTCTTCGGGCCACCGAACTGCTCAGCCCTGACCGCAGGCTGTGAGCCGCCACCACCGTGGCGCTGGGGATGTACGTCGCGTACAACGTGGCCGCAGCGGCCGCGTCAGTGCCCGCCGGTCGTGCCGCCGACCGGCTCGGCCAGCGCGGACCCGTCCTCGTTCTCACCGTCGGCGTAGCCGGGTTCGCCGCCGCGTACGCACTGCTCGCTATCCCCAGCCCGGGCCTGTGGGCGCTGGTGGTGCCGTTTCTGCTCGCCGGTGCCGGTATCGGCGCCGTGGAGACCGCGCAGCACGCGGCGATCGCCGCACTGGCCCCACCGCAACTGCGGGGGTCGGCGTTCGGGGTGTTGGCCACCGTGCAGTCGCTCGGCAACCTCGCGGCCTCCGCCGCCGCCGGCCTGCTGTGGACGGGCCGTCTCGCCCACAGCCGCGTTTGGTTACCTGACCGGATGGATGCTGCTCGCGATGGCCGGGCTGCTGCTGGCGGTGCCCCCGGACATGCGCCTACCGTGCCGGTACAGCCGACAGGCCAACGCAGGCCCCTGGCCCGGCTGGGGGAACGCATCCCGCCCTCAAGGAATATGCTGGGTGAGCTCCAGGGCAACGGCGTTGTTCGTCTGCAGTCGGTAAGCGAGCGCCAGTCGCAGACGGAGTGTCGGCGGTGCCGGTCGTAGAAGTCGGTGATCCAGGCAGCGGGCATCAGTGCGGGGTCCGGAACCGGCGACGGTGGACGTACTCGGCCTAGTGCCGTGACCACGAACGTTGACGGTGTTGGTCAGGCTGCGCGGGTGGCGGGTTGGCCCCATCGTCGTTGTCGTTCGCTGCGGATGCGGGCGCGTTCTCGGCGTTGGGCGGCCAGGACCTCGGGGTGGCGGGCGTTGGCGTTGCGCCAGCGTAGGTAGGCCTGCAACCGCCGGGTCAGGACGGTGTGGTTGGGGTGGTTCGAGCCGGCGATGACGAAGGTGCGCAGCGGCCCGAACTGGGCCTCGATCGGGTTGGCCCAGGAGGCGTAGGTCGGGGTGAAGCAGAGTTCGGCCTTGTTCCGGGCCGCCCACCTTCGGATTTTCAAGCCTTTGTGCGCGGACAGGTTGTCCAGGATGACGTAGATCGGTGCACCGTCCGGCCTCGCGGCGCGGATCGACTTGAGCGCGGCGAGGGTGTTCGCGGCGCTCTTACGGCGCCGCACGACGCCCCAGAGTTGGTCGTCGCCGACGCTGTAGCAGCCGTGGAACTGCCGGACGCCATGCAGCTTGTGGTAATTCGCGGGCAGCCGATGGGGGTGCCCGGCCGGAGCCCATCCGGTGCCGGCCTGCGGGCGGATCACCAGGGGCCCGAACTCGTCGAACGCGAACACCCGCTGCGGGAAGTGGCTGCTCACGTACTCGATCCGGGCGAGTTTGGCGTCCCGGTCAGGGTCGGTGGACTCCTTCCACGTCTTCGTCCGTTGAAAGGTGATCCGGTGTCGATGCAGGATCTGCCGCAGCCTTTCCCGGCCGATACGGACCCGGCGGGCGGCATGCGAGCCCAGGTGGTCGGCGAGCTTGCGCACGCTCCAGCGGGTGAACGGCCGCCCCAGCTTTTCGGGGCGGGTGTTGGCCGTCTCGACGATGAACTGTTCCTCGTCAGGACTGATCTGGCGGGGACGGCCACCCGCCCACTGAGGGTCCAGGCTGGCCATCCCCATCTCGTTGAACCGGTGGATGACCTGCCGGATCGTGTCCTCGTCGGCCTGCACGAGACGGGCGATGGCCGGCACCGTGTTCCCGCCGGCCGAGGCGAGCACGACCATCGCCCGACGTAGTCGGATCGGTGAACCGGTTCCCCGGCGGGTGATTCTGAGCAGCTGCTGACCTTCCTGATCACTCAGCCGCCGCACGCGTACAAGATCTGCCACCGCCACAGCCTGACCGGCACAACGCCCCCCGGCCGACAAGCCGAACGGCGTGTCATCCAACACCGTGAACGTTCGTGGTCACGGCACTAGCTACTTCCACCTGAAAAGTCGGCGCGTGGCGGTCCGTCTTCGGGCGCCGTGTGATCGAGAGGATGGCCTCGAACCCTTGGGCTAGAAGGGATCGAGGCCATCGTGTTTCGTACCGTAGGCGATCAGTTGTCGTTGTTCGAGTCGACACTGCCGGAACAGTTGCTGCGGCTTCCTGAGGAACTCGCACGAGTCGACGCGCTGCTGGACGACCCGGCGTTCTTCGCGCCGTTCGTGCCGTTCTTCGACCCGCGGATCGGTCGGCCGTCGACACCGATGGAGACCTATCTGCGGTTGATGTTTCTGAAGTTCCGCTACCGCTTGGGCTACGAGAGCCTGTGCCGGGAGGTGTCGGACTCGATCAGCTGGCGGCGGTTCTGCCGGATCCCGTTGGAGGGCTCGGTGCCGCATCCGACGACGTTGATGAAGCTGACCACCCGGTGCGGCGCCACCGCGGTGGAAGGGCTGAACGAGGCGTTGCTGGCCAAGGCCGCTGAGGCCAAGTTGTTGCGCACCAACCGGGTCCGGGTCGACACCACGGTGGTGCCCAGCAATGTCGCCTATCCCACCGACTCCGGGCTTCTGGCCAAGGCGATCGGCCGGATCGCCGCGACCCGCACCAAGATTCGGGACCGGTCCAGGTCGGCGGGCAAGCGTGCCCACTCCATCGGCGCGAAGCTGCGGACGCGCAGCGCTGCCGGTAAGGACCAGGCACAGGCCGCGGTGCGCCGGGTCACCGGCGAGTTGGCCGACCTCGCCGAGAGTGCCGCCAACGGTGCCGAACGGGTGCTGGCCAACGCCAGGCGAGCCCTGGCGCGGGCCCGGGCAAAGGCCGTGGAGCAGCGGGCCAACGGTGAGCATGATGCGGCCGCGGGTCGACGCCGTGGCCAACTCGCCCGCGCGATCAACGATCTGGTGGACCTGGTCACCGCGACCAGGCAGATCGCCGCGCAGACCCGGCAACGGCTCTCGGGGGTGACGCCGGCCGGGGCCACCCGGCGGGTCAGCCTGCACGACCCCGACGCCCGCCCCATCGCCAAGGGCCGGCTGGGCAAGCCGGTCGAGTTCGGCCATAAGGCCCAAGTGGCCGACAACGACGACGGCGTGGTCTTGGACTACACCGTCGAGCAAGGCAATCCCGCCGACGCCCCGCAACTGGCCCCCGCCATCGAACGGATCGCCCGCCGCGCCAGTCGGGCACCGCGAGCTGTCACCGCTGACCGCGGCTACGGCGAACACAAGGTCGACGAAGCACTCCACGACCTCGGCGTGCGCACCGTCGTGATCCCCCGCAAGGGCAAACCCGGTAAGGCCCGACAGGCCGAAGAACACCGACGAGCGTTCCGACGAACGGTGAAGTGGCGAACCGGGATAGAAGGCAGGATCAGCACCCTCAAACGCGGATACGGCTGGGACCGCACACGCATCAACAGCACCGAAGGAGCCAGGATCTGGACCGGACACGGGGTCCTGGCCCACAACCTGGTCAAGATCAGCGTCATCAGCGCCTGACCGGGACTACAGGCAGAGGACTGCGGCCACGAGCTCAGCGGCCCGATGTCGGAGTTCAGCAGCCGTCAGCGTTTGCCAGGTGGAAGTAGCTAGACGGTGAAGGTGGAGAAGGTGGCCTCGGCGGCGTCGAAGCACGATCCGTCTCGGCCCATCGACTGGCGTACCTTGCAGCGGGCGCAGGCGCGGGCGAAGTCGGCCAAAGTGCACTCGCCCTCACTGCTGCGGTCGCTGTGGAAGACCACGTCGGCGACAATGCCGCCACGGCGACGGCGGCCAGGGTTCAACGCCGCCACGAACAGGCCGGCGCCATGGCGCTCGCCCCTCGCGGCGGGTCATCGCCTTGGGCTTCGCCGCGCCCTCGCGGTGGCCGCAGGCGGGCGGAACCTGGAGGGGGCCCGAGGGGGTGCTGGTCCCACCTGCCTGCGGCGGAGCCGCGCGGCAACACGGCTCCACTGAAGTGGCGTCACGGCTGCGGGATCCGTTACGGCCGCAGGGCCGCGGCCTGAATGGGGCACGTCCGCACTGGTGACAGAGGGGACGACGATCGCAGAATGGTCTCTGCAGCTCAACGCCCGTGACGGCGACGTGACCATCTCGGGGTGGACGGCTCGGCGGTGGTGCCGCGCCGCCGGGACCCGGACGGCGACGGCGGCCGGGGCTTGGCCATCATCGAGGCTGTGGGCCACGCGCGGGGTGTGGACAGCCCCGACGACGGCGGCAAACGCGTCTGGGTCCGCCTGGTGAGACCACCCGTCCCGCCAGGTGAGTAGCGCTGCGAGGTTTTCCGCCGTGACCACGCGGACGCAGGAGGACTGGAGAGCACTGGGGCGGACTCTATAGCACCCCGGCGGACTGGTGACAAGACTCGGTGGCGATCCGTAGCGAATTGGGGGTTGACTCGACGGGGGTTGCCGAGGCGTACTGGATACACGTTCCCGCAGCGCCGGCTGGCGCGGTCGGCCACACAGCAGCGGGCAGGCACCCCACGGATGGGGTGCCTGCCGTTGTTCGTGCCGACGCCGCGGGGGGGGGTAACGGGGAGAGAGATGGGAGGACCCACATGAAGGATCGTCTGTCGGCGAGTTGAGTCGCCGCACCACCTGAGCGCTTCTGCGTCGCTGTCGGTGGTGAGTTCTGATCTTTGTGGCTCGGCTTGGTGTCCTGGTGCCTGCCCCTGCGCGGGGTCTGTGTTCGTTGACTCGACCATAGTGACTTTTGTCGTCCCCTGCACCTACGAGGGTCCGCCCGGCCGGGCGTCACCCGGCAGGGTCGGGCCTGCCCGGGAACTGACCGGAGCCGGGCAGGCCCGACCTGGGACGGAACCCTAACCACCTGAAGCCGAACCCTTCAACCACCTGTTTGGAGCAGAACGTGACCTCACACGACAACCTCATGGAGGCGGCGGCTGCCGTCGCGGCCCGCCTGCACACGACAACGCCGAACGCGGCCGTGCACGCGCCGCCTGGATCCAGGTGGTGGGCCGTTGGCGGCACCTGACCAACGTGACCCCGGCTCACCCGCCCGGGTGGGTGCGGGGCGGGAGCGGTGGGAGAACCGGGCCCAGGTGGCGATCATGCTGTTGATCGGTGGTGCGGCTGGCGCGGCGTCGTTCACGCATGTGCATGACGTCGCGGCCGGGCACGGGCAGCCGGGCTGGCTGGCCTGGGCCGACGCGATCGTCCTGGAGTTGATGTCGATCGCCGCCGGTCTGGAGTTGCGGCGCAAGCGGCGCCTAGGCAATAGCGTGGTCTTCCCCGCCACGGTGCTCATTGTGGCGGTGTTGCTGTCCCTGGCCGCGCAGGTGGTGGAGGCGGAGGCGTCGGTGATCGGCTGGATCGCCGCCGCCCTGCCGGCGCTGGGCTTCCTGGCGATGGTGAAGATCGCCCTCGGCCGCGCCGACACCGCCCCACCCCACCCGACCGCCCAGCCCGCGCGTGGATCGGCGCTGACCGTCGACGCGTCGGTCCCGGACACCCGCCCGCCGGTCCCCGTCACCGCCGCCGCGGGCCGGGACTCCGCGACCGCGGTCCCCGTCGTCGCGGACCAGCCTCCGGCGGTCCCGGACCGCCGGGACGACGAGGCGTCGACCGGCGATGGCGGTCCGGAGGTCACCGCGCTGGTCCCGGCCGCCCGGACCGCCGCCCGCACCCTCACCGCCGAAGGGACACCGCTGTCCCGCAAGGCCCTCGCCCGACAGCTGCGCGCTGACGGGCACCAGTTGTCCAACGCCACCGCCTCCGCCCTCGTACGCGTCCTACGCGCCGAAACCACCCCGCCAGTACCAGACCTGTCACACCAAGAGGCCGCATGACCGAACCCCGAGTGTCGGCTTCGGTCAGACCGAGCCGCCGCTGTCAGACCAGCGTCAGCGCCTGTCAGCAGGCCCGCGAGCTGACAGATGCTGACCGGGCCTGCCAATCGCTCCCGCCCGCTGCGGCGGCGGGCGCACCGACCTCACACCCACTCACACCTGCGACCATGGAGCAACAACGATGATCACCCCGCACCGGGAACCTCACCAGCGTCACCGACCCGACTCACACCCACTCTCACCGCACCGTCACGCCGAACCCGGTGTGCCCGACGGTGTAGCAGTCAGCACAGATCTCCGTTCTACCGTCCGTCTTGATCCTGACCCCCAACCTGACCCCTCACGGCCGCTCACAGCCCAGGTCAGCCCCGCTGTCAGCAGTCGGGGACCGCTCCAGACAGACCCTCCAGTCTCGGGTCTCCCCCCAGGGGCTTGTGCCCATGGGTAAACACCTACCGACCGCGGATCCGCTGCTGCGCCTGCAGGCCAGCATCACCGCCCGCGACGACCGGCTCCTCGACTGGCTCTACGACCACGGCGTGCTCACCACCGACCAGGTCGCCGCCGCTCTGTTCCCGTCCCTGGACTTCACCCAACGCCGACTGCGCCGCCTCACCGCCTTACGCGCGGTCGACCGGTTCCGGCCCAACAAGGCCGACGGAGGCTCGCACCCCTACCACTACGTCCTGGACCAACTCGGCTACGACCACGTCCACGCCCAACGCGGACTCGGCCGGCCCCGCCGGGAACAGGCCCGCCGCCGCAAACAGTCCCTCACCTCCCGGCCGGACCTGCCGCACCTGCTCGGCGGCAACCAGGTCTTCATCGACCTCGCCGCCCACGCCCGCACCCACCCCGACACCGAGCTAGTCCGCTGGCAGCCCGCATCCGCCTACCACGAACCCGGCACCCTCTACCGCGAAGGCGGCGACCCGCAGATCATCATCGCCGGGGCTACCGGCTTTCCCCGCCCGGACGGCGCCGGGGTGTGGACCGAGGACGGACGGTCCGTGCCGTTCTTCCTCGAGTACGACACCGGGCTCGAACACCTGCACGTCCTCATCGACAAGGTCATCAAGTACGAGCGGCTGTACACGATGAGCACCTGGGCATGGCCGGTGCTGTTCCACCTCCCCTCCGCCCGCCGGGAGGCGAACCTGCACCACCGCATCGCCGGCATCGGCCTGGAAACCGTCGTCGCCACCACCACCGCCGACCTGCGCACCACCCTCGCCGCCAGCCCCGCCGAGCAGGTCTGGCAACTGGTCGACCGCGGCGGCCGTCACCGCCTCATCGACCTGCCCTACACCGACACCCGCCACGACACCGAGTTCCCCACCCACACCGCGCCCGACCAGGAAGACCGGGCCGCCTGATGGGGGCGCGGCGGAGCACACCGCGCGCGCGTACGGGCGGCTCACTCGCCCACACGCCGCCGAACCCGCCCATGCCCGCCCCCAACCCCGGGGCCGCCGTCACCACCTGCCCTGCGGCGCGCACCGAGGCAACGCACCGGGCGGCAGCGGAGCGGCAATCCTTGGGAAGCTGTCGATATTTGTCACCGCTTCGGCGACAGACTCCGCGACCGCCCGGCCCACTCACACCTGCGGCTTGCGCCTGTAAGTCGCTGTGAGTGGCGCACGTCTTCACTTCCGCGGCCGCCGGAGCTACAGTCCGCGGCCCTTCACCGACGCCGACCCGCCGCCGTCCGCAGGCTGGGCGATCCGGCGATCGATCGTCAACGAGTTCCTACCACCGCGAAGGAGATTCCCATGGCCCGACACCACGTCCTCACGCCACGAGCCGTCCTGGGAGGGACATGGCCACACGCCGTGACCAGACATCACGCGCGAACACACCACACCCGTCGCCGTCGACCCCGCCCACGCGGACAACCGACGGCGAGGCCCCGACCGCACACCCCGACCCCGATCTGCCGGTCCTGCCGGGAACGCTGTCGATGGCCCGCTACCTGACCGACCCCGCCACCGAAACCGAGATCCAAGCCCTCGCCGCCGAAGCCGGCCTCCCGACGGTTGACCAAGCCGCCACCCTCGCCCGCCTACTACGTCTGCACCAACCCGCTCCGCCACGCGCCGCGTGACCTGCGCCCGCCCGCACCTCGGCGGGCGCAGCCTCCTTCACCCGAACGTCGGCCGAGTGAGCATCCATCGCAGGGGCCACTTGCGCCGTGCGTCGACACTACGATGCGGGTCGTGGGACACCCCACGCCGAACCGAGCACACCTGCCACCTGCCGCCTGAGCTGCGCGACCAGGAGATCGCACCCGAGCAGCTCTTCGCCGAGCCCTGCTCGGGCTACGGGACAGTATACGTGCACAAAGGCCGCGACCTACACCGCCGTGTCGTCTGGTTCGCCACCTGGGTCGACGAGATCACCGCCGACACCACCGGCATCGATCAAGTCGAGGGCACCCGCGAAACTGTCCTCGCCTGGCCCGCTCCCCGCCCGCCGCCGCGCACCTGATCACCGCCGTCGACGGTTCGGGATGGGTGCCGCTGCCTGACGCCGACGACGAGATCGACCTTCCACCCCTCACCGACTGACGCCTGCGTCCCTCGCGGTCAGACGTCACGCTTACTCGCAGAGTAACCTTCAGGCGTCACCCAGCACCTCGCCGGTGTCGCTACCCCTCTCCTGCCGGCGGCGAGATGCGCCGGCCGGCTCGACGCAGCCACCAGCGGGCTCGTGTACGACGCCGTGCTCGCCGCCCTGCGCGCCGACACCATCCGGGACGTCGACCTCGACCTCACCGGCCTCGACCGCTTCGATGCCGCCGCCACCAGCACGCTGGTGGCCTGCCATCGGGCCGTGCACGTCCGCGGCGGCACCCTGCGGCTGACCAACATCCCGCCCGCAGTCCGGCGGCAACTGTTCACCGCCGGACTGCTCGGCCTGCTCGACGGCGACGCGAGCGGTGCCAAGGCGCCGACCCTGCCTGCCTGAGCCGGCGTGACGAAGCTATGGCGATGCGATGTTGGTGGCGGCGACCAGCGCTCGCACTCTGCCGATCCAACCGGCGTCGATCAGTCGGGTGGGCGCCTTGTCGTTGCCTGCGTCCATGCCCGGCCCCGCCGCCGCTCAGCTCTTGACTGCCTGAGGCCGCACCGGGCGCACTCGGATCTGTCAGGGGACTGGAGTCCAGTGCCAGGGCCGCGGACCTTGTTCACCGCGGATGCAGGCCAGCCGGTATCGCGCTTGCCCACTCAGGTGGGGCTGCTGGTCGGCCATCTGTGCGGCGAACGTGACCTTCCGCAGCTCGCGTGCGTCCCGCAGAACGGTGTAGCCCGCCCACCGGGTGACCTCGTAGCCGTAGCGTGTGCAGAACCGGTGCCATGCTGTCGCGGACATGGACCCGAACGTGAAGTGGTCGACGGCGATAGAGGTGAGGTCCCACTCGGGAGGTCCGTATGCGAAGCGTTCTAGGTCGAGTACGACGGGACCGGCGGCGGTGGCGACGATGTTGCCGCCCCAAGCGTCCCCGTGCACTGCGGCCCGCGGAAGACCGGCGGGCAGGTTCTCGTACTGCTGGGTCAAACCGTGAAGGTGCTTGAGCAGCCAGTCGCGCTCCTCGCCGTCGAAAACGTCGGTCTCGGTGATGCGTTCTTCTAGCCGGACGAACGGTGCTAGCGGCGGCAGCGCGAGCTCTGGTGGGGGCTGGAGTCCGTGGATCTGCCGAAGAATGTCGGCGACCTGGTCGACGCTGCCCTCGTGATGGTCGGGCAGCTCCTGCCAGAAGGTCACAGCCCGGCCCTCGACCTCTATTGGCTGAGGAACGCCGGTCAGGACCTGAACGACAGGGACGCCAGTCTGCTGCAACCAGCGTGAGACTCGAACTTCCTTGGCGGCTGCGGCCCCTTGGCCGGGACGCGTGACGCGGGCGACGACGCGGCCGGGCAGCCGGTACAGCGTGTTCTCGCCGGCCCGGATCAGCTCGGCACCCTTAGCGTCGAGCCCGGCCTGTTGACACGCGCGCATGAGCGCGGTGAGGGCATCGATCACGCGGCTGCCTTGACAGTCGCGTCGATCGCGGCGCGCAGCGACGAGACCTCGGGGATGCTCGCGTGGCTTCCCGCCACGCGATGAAGCTCGCGCAGGTCGTCTGCGGTGCGGCGAGAGCGAATCGCGCCGGCATCTGCGAGCGCGAGCTGACCGATGTGCGCGGCCTCCAGGGGATCGCCTTGGACCATGGTCAGAGACGCGAGCTTCGTGCGGGAGATCGCCCTGGATCGTGCGAACTCCGGCTGGTGGTGCTCGACCGAGTACTGGAACCGGCTGACGGCTTCGGTGGCAAGCGTTGTGTGCATCGCGACGTCGTAGAGGGCGTGAGCGGTGTCGCCGTGGTGCTGGGCATCGTCGTAGAAGCGCATCCAGGGCGGGTCGTCGGCCGGCTGCGAGCGGGCGAACGCGTCGTCCGCTGTCCCCACCGCCGCCAAGGCTTCCTGGGCATGGGTCGGACCTAGCTTGGCCAGCGCCCTGGCGCGGACGGTGTTGAGCATGGCCCGTTCTGTGGCGGTCAGCCGTTCGGCTCGTACAAGCCCCATCTCGACATAGGTGAGGCCGTCATCTGGCTGTCCGCACCAGATGGCTTGACGTGCCATGTACGATAGCAGCAGCGCACGTTGGTGCCAGTTCCCGCCCACCTCCGCGCACTGCAGCGCGAAGGTGAATTTTCGGCGTGCCGCGTCGTGGTCGTAGGCGTCGAAGAGCATGAACGCCACCACGCCGGCCAGCTGCGCCATCGCTGTGTGCAGGTCGCCGCGCAGCTTCGGCGGGCACGGCCGTCGTAGGAGCTGAGCGAGCCGGCGGAGCTTGTCGTCGGCGATCTCCCGAGCAAGGGCGCCGCCGTGGCTGTTGTCCCAGTGTTCGAAGATGTCCGCCGCTTCCATGACCGCGGTGATGTGATCGTTGCCGATCCGTCGCGGCAGCTCGTGCGACGGCCCCGTGTCAAGCAACGCCAGCGTGGGGGCGCTGACGACGCCCGCTCCCACCAGAACACCTATAGCGCCGAGCATGCCTCGTCGATCCACGTCATCGACGGTAGCCGACTTGACGGCACGCGGGTTATAGAAGCCCAGCTCCTGATCGGTACGTGCGCTTAACGCGGTCCGCAGGGTCGCCCGGTACTCGGGCTTTGGCCAATGGATCAATCCTTCTTCGAGTTTGCCCAAGTAGTTGGCATTGAATGCGCTCCGGCTACGCAGACGCGGATCTGGATACAGCACTTCATTGACGAGCGCCACGACTTCCGAGCGCGACATCGGCTCACCGGGGCGCTGGGGGGAGGGCAGGCGCTCCCGCGCTGCGCGGAGTAGCTGATTCTTCACGATGCGGCCCCGGTGTCAGCATCGGGCTGCTTCGAAACGCGCAACCCTTGAACAGTTCAGTTGCCGTGATTGGGACCAGCATGGCACCGTGCGTCACTCTTCTCAAGCCCGCTGTGAAGTCGATCCTGATCGTTCTTCTCATCCCCGCAGGAGCAGCAGTTGGGCCGGCCCAGCAGGGTCGGCCCAACTCGAGCTGAGGTACGCGCGAGGGGGATCAGCGAAGAGCGAACTCCCCTTCCCGCAGGCCAGCAAGGAAGGAACCCCACCCTTCGGCGGAGAAGACGAGAGTTCCATCGCTGCGGTTCTTGGTGTCCCGGACGCCTACAACGGCGCCGACGTGGGCAACCTCGACGCAGTTGCCGCCGCCGCTGCTCTTGGTGGACTTCCGCCAGTTGGTGAAGGTTGGTTCGGTCACGCTGCTCTTCCTGTCGCCTCAGTTATCTTGCCGGCGGTGTCCAGCAGGAACCGCACACTCTGGTGAGATGGGAGGGTGCCGTCTCTCAGCCGTTCGTACAGGTCCAGATAGTGGTTCACGGCATCCGGCTTGGTCAGCACCAGATCATCGGTGACGGTGTCGACCGCGACGACAACCGGATCCTGCGGATCCGGGTAGGTGTAGATTGAGAATCCCGAGCGTGGCACCAGGTAGCCGGAGATCCGGCTGTCGACCGGCAGGATCCGCACGCTGATCTTGGCGTCCGCGTCCGCCTGTTGAGCTATGTGGATCATTTGATCGCGGAGCACGGGCGCGGCAGCAGCAGGACGGCGGACCGCCAGCTCATCGATCACCACTTCGTAGGTCGGGCCGTCCGGTCGATGTAGCACGCGTTGTCGTCCGATACGCGCCTCGACCGCACGGTCGGCGTCAAAGTGTGCCGACCAGTCGGCCTTGTCGACACCCGCCCGCGCCCGCGTGAACTCACCGGTCTGCAGCAGACCAGGCAGCAGGGTCATCTGGTACTCACGGATGGTCGCCGCGCCTGCCTCAAGGTTCGCGTAGAGCGCTTGGCGAGCGCCCATCTCACTGGCCGCCGACTCCCACCATCCTCGCTCGCTGGCCTGGCGAGCGATAGTCAGCAGCGTCGTCCACGCCTCCCCGGTGACCTTGAGTTGCTCCAAGATCTTCATCACGTCATTCGGGTCAGGTCTCATACGGCCGTTCTCCAGTCGGGACACCGTCGTCCGTGGAAGACCGGCGGCGCGAGCCAGGGCCTCCGACGACATCTCCCGGTCCTGGCGTAACGCGCTCAGCTCAGCCGCCAGCCGAAGCCGCCGGACGTACGTACTGATCACCAGCACCTCCGACCGACACCAAAGTGAACAGTTCATCGACTTGACGTCGTCGGCCTGAGCGTACATCCGACCGGTTGGCGTCGTAACCCTGCGCGACCAGGGATGCCCGGGGCCACACAACCATCCCTCCCTCCCCAACCATCCCCATCCCTCCCTAACCGAAGGTCTTCCTCGACGCCGGGACGGTGGGCCACCGTGGTCGAACCGATCACCGGTGTCGACAGCGCGATGACGGAACGTGACAGACGCGGTTAGCGCCACTGGCAGTCGGTGACGGCAGAACGCCCGTGTCGGGATTCGGAGTAGGCCGTCCCGGATCACTCCTCAGAAAGGCTTGTGCGATGTACGGACAGGATGACCTGGCCCGCTACGGCTATCGGCAGGAGCTCAGTCGCCGGCTGCGGTTTCGGGACCTGGTGGCGTACGGCTTGGTGTACATGGTGCCGATCGCGCCGATGGCGATCTTCGGCAGCGTCTACGCCGGCTCTGGCGGCATGGTGGCCCTCGCCTACGCGGTCGGTGTGGTGGCGTTGGTGTTCACCGCGTTCTCGTACGCGCAGATGGTGAAGGCGTTCCCGATGTCGGGCAGCGTCTACAACTACGCGGGCCGGGGCATCAGCCCGCCGGTCGGCTTCCTGGCCGGCTGGGTGATCCTCCTGGACTACGTGCTCGTGCCCGGGCTGCTGTACCTGGTGGCGTCGGTGGCGATGCACGCCACTGTGCCGGCGGTGCCGGTGTGGCTGTGGCTGCTGGGGTTCGTCGCGGTCAACACGGTCATCAACTCGGTCGGCATCCGCATGACGGCGGTGGTGACCCGGGTGATGCTCGTCGGTGAGCTGGTCGTCCTGGCGGTGTTCCTGGCCGTCGCCGGCTGGGCTCTCGCCTCCGGTAAGGGCCGGTTCAGCTGGGACGCGTTCTACAACTCCGACACCTTCACCTGGTCCCTGGTGGCGGGGGCGGTGTCGATCGCGGTGCTGTCGTTCCTCGGCTTCGACGGGATCAGCATGCTGGCCGAGGAGACTCGCGACGGCGCGCGGCAGATCGGCCGGGCCATGGCGGCCGTCCTTGTCTTGGCCGGGGTGTTGTTCATCGCGCAGACGTGGCTGGCGGCGATGCTCGTGCCCACCGCCGACACGCTGCTGGCGGAGGGCGACGTGAACGGCACCGCCTTCTACGACGCCGCCGCCGTGGCCGGCGGAGGGTGGCTGGCCACCCTGTGCGCGGTGGCGACGGCGATCGCGTGGGGATTGCCGAACTCGATGGTCGCGCAGGTCGCCACGTCCCGGCTGCTGTACGCGATGGCCCGCGACCGGCAGCTCCCAGCGTTCCTGGCGAAGGTGTCGATACGCCGCAGCGTGCCGATCAACGCCACCCTTCTCACCGGCGTCGTCTCCCTCGGCCTCGGCCTGTACATGGCGACGCGGGCGGACGGGATCACCCTGTTGTCGTCGCTGATCAACTTCGGGGCGATGGTCGCCTTCCTGGTCCTGCACGTCTCCGTGGTCGTGCACCACCTGATCCGCCGCCGCAGCGGCAACTGGTGGGCGCACCTGCTCATGCCTGGAATCGGGTTCGTGATCCTCGCCTACGTGGTGGTGAACGCCAACATCGCCGCCCAGCGCCTCGGCCTGGCCTGGCTGGGCCTCGGCGTGCTGGTTCTGGCCGGTCTGTACCTGACCGGCCGCCGGCCGGTGCTGTCCGGCCTGGCCCCCACCCAGGCCGCCGGGCGTGACATGGAACGGGTGTGATCACGATGAGCCAGTTCACCTACCGGCCTGCCCGCGACGAGCTCGCCTACACCTTCGGCGGCCGTCTCCCGGTGGCGCACGTCCGCTCCGGCGACGTGTTCACCGTGCACACGCAGGACTGCTTCGGCGGCCTCGTGCGAGGACCTGCGGACCTGCCGTCGCAGGTGTGCCGCATGCCGTACCTGAACCCGGTGTCGGGGCCGTTCTTCGTCGAGGACGCCGAGCCCGGCGACACCCTCGCCGTACACATCATGTCGATCGAACCGGCCCGGGACTGGGGCGTGTCGGCGACCTTCCCCTACTTCGGGGCACTCACGTCGACCTCGCATACCGCCACGTTGCAGCCGCCGCTGGAGGAGCGGGTGTGGGTGTACGACATCGACCGCGCTGCGGGGGTGGTCCGGTACCGGGCCACCGCGAGTGAGCACACGGTCGACCTGCCGCTGGATCCGATGATCGGCACCATCGGTATCGCCCCCGCCGCCATGGAATCCCGGTCCACGATCGTCCCGGACTACTACGGCGGGAACCTCGACACCCCCGAACTGCGCGCCGGGACCACCCTGTATCTCGGGGTGAACGTGCACGGCGCGATGCTCGCCCTCGGCGACGGCCACGCCCGCCAAGGCCACGGCGAGGCCTGCGGCGTCGGCGTGGAGATCGCCACCGTCACCACCCTCGCGGTCGAGGTCATCAAGGGCGCCGACACCGCCTGGCCGCGCCTGGAAACCGACACGGCGATCATGTCGGTCGGCTGCGCCCGCCCCCTGGAGGACGCCTACCGCATGGCCCACCAGGACCTCACCGCCTGGACCGTCGACCTGTGCGGTCTGCAGACCCTGGACGCCTACCAGCTCATCTCGCAGGCCGGGCGGGCGCCCATCGGCAACGTCTGCGACCCCAACTACACCGTCCTGGCCGCCATCGAAAAGGCGCTGCTCCCGCGCCCGCTGCCCGCCTACCGTGACGCGCACGCACGGCTGCGCCACCTCGACGGCCGACGGTAAGGGCGGATGCCATGACCGCGTCGATACCCCGGCTGCCGCTGCGCGACGAGCTGTTCCTGCTCGGGCACCACGACGACACCGGCCAGCCGCACCTGCACCGCCATGCCTTGGCCCTCGGCATGGCCGGCGCAGTGCTGATCGACCTGTTCCTCGCCGGACGGATCACCCTCGACTCCTACGACGACCGCCCGGCCGCCGACCGGTGGCTACGCCTGAACTCCGACCAGCCGGTCGGCGACCTGATCGCCGACACCGCCCTCGCCACAATCCGCTACTCACGCGCCACCCCGACCGTGAAAGCGTTCCTGCGCAGCTTCGCCGACGACCTGTACGAACGCACCCGCGCCGGACTCGTCGCCGCCGGCATCCTGCGCCACACCGCCCGCCGCCGCCTCGGCGGCCTAATCCGCGCCGACGCCTACCTCGCCACCGACACCAAGTGGGCCGTCGTCGCCCGCGCCCGGCTGCGCTACCTCGCCGCCGGCCGTGAACAACCGGACAACCACACCGCCGCGCTCGCCGGACTCGTCGCCGTCCTCGGCCTCGCCGACCACCTCTACCTCGACGACGACACCACCACACTCACCGCCCACCTGAAGACCATCGCCGCCCAGCACCACCGCCCCATCCGGGAGATCACCGCCGCCGTCGACGCCGCGATCGGTGACCTCGCCACCGCCACCTACCGATAGACCGCCGAGGGAGACGACAACACCGTGGACTCAATCGTTCGTATCCGCGCCGCCCGCTGGACAGACAGGCAGACCGTCGCCACGTTGATCGCCGACGCCTTACAGCCCACCGCGCTCGGCGCCTGGCTGGTGCCCGATCCGACGCAGCGGCGCCAGGTGCTGACCGACGTCCTGGTGATCTGGGCCGAGCACGCCCTGTTCTTCGGCGACGTCCACCTCACCGACGACTGCACCGCCGCCATCGTCGGCTTCCACCGCTACCGGCCGATCCCGCCACCAGCCAACTACCCGACCCGCCTCGTTCAGGCCGCCGGATCCCACGCTGACCGCTTCACCGCCATCGAGGGACTGATCGCGCAGAAACAGCCCACCGAACCGCACTACCACCTAGCGCTCCTCGCCGTCGGCGCTGCCCATCAGAAGGATGGCCGCGGCAGCGCCCTGCTAGCCCACCACCGCGCCCGCCTCGACCGCCTCGACCTGCCGTCCTGGACCGCCGTTCCCACAGAAGCGGAGCACCTGCTCGCACGCTACGGATACACGCTCCGCCCGCCCCTCACCGCGCCGAACGGACTGAGCCTGCACCCCATGCGCCGCAACGCGCCCCATGCCAGCAGCCCCATGCCGATCAACCCCGCGCGGCCGGTCGGCAACCGCTGGCAAGACCAGCACGCCTGATACGTAAGCCGCCCGGCTTACCCCCATTTGGAGTGCTGCCGCAGGCTGCCGAGTTACTAACCCGTCCACCCCTCAACGGACAGATCATGGCCTTCCCTCGCAGATACCCGCCCGACCTCGTGGACGCCGTCGTCCAGCGCGTTGCCGCCGCCCGCACCGTTAAGGCGTACGGCGCGGTCACCACCGTCGCCCGCCAGTTGGACCTCGATCCCCGCCTAGTGCAGAAATGGGTTACCAAAGCCACCGCTCCACAGGCGCAGCAGGCGGACCGAGCGGCGGACGGCACCGGCCCGTGGGAGGTCTCTTTGTTCCCTGGGCTGCTGCACTGCAAATTGTGCCGCCAACCGCTGACCCAGGACGAGACAGCCGACGCGGCACGGGTGTATCGGTGCGGAGAGGACTGCTGGCGAGAACCAGTCGACGTCGTCGTCATTGCCGATTATGTCGGTCGAGCTATTCTGCGACACGCGCCACGGATCGTTCCTTCCTCAGCGGGGACACCCACGCCTCCATACGTGGCCGCCATGCATGCTCACCGCGTCCTGACACGCGTCACCGTCGGCGCCACCGCCCGCGATATCACCCTCGCCTGGCGCGCGGTTCCCCGCTCTAGTGGAGACCGGTGGGAGACCGAGCGCGCGCAGCGTATCGCCGCCGCCCGGGACCTGGCCTCCAGCGATCCGCTACGCGCCCGACGCCTCCTGCACGACAGCCTCACCGGCATCGACCCCGCCACCGCCCCGCCCCACCCGGTGTATGCCGAAGCCGCCATCCTCCTGACCGAACTGCACCTGCGGCTCGGCGAGCTCGACGCCGCCACCGCCTGGGCCGGGTACGCCCACCACAGCGCCGATCACCTTTACGGCAGCACGGACCGGCGCAGCCTGCACGCCCTGCACTTGTTCGCTGCGGCTCACCGCAGTGCCGGCCATCATCAACGCGCCTACCACCTCTATCGGCAGCTCGGCGAGCACCTCGCCAGCAGCGACGGCTCGCACGGCCACCGAACCCTCGCCGTTCACGCCGCTACGGCTCTGGTCCTGCACGACCTCGGCCACTGTCAGGCCGCCCGGAACCTGCTCGCCGACACCATCGCCACGCACCGCCGCGAGCATCCCGGACACCCCGCCACCGCCCGCATGACCCAGCACCTCGCTCGCATGTGGCAGGACTGCGTCACCAAGAGCCATCACCACGAGGACGGGTGAGTGCTGACCGGCCGCTGCGCGAGGGAGGCCCACCCTGCGCCTGAGGGCACCTTGGCGCCGTCGGTCGGCGACAACCGCCACCCGCGGATGAGCCGCATCGACGTGAAGGCCCAAACAGCTGGTCCGTTCGATCCGCCTCCGGTCGCCCGAGAAGGAGTAGCCGTGTCGCTGACCACCGCTCGCCCCGCCCTGCTGGCACAAGACCAGCCCATTGCGACGGCCCACCCGGCGCAGCAGCCCCCGCTGGCCCGAGCACCCGGCCGGATCGTCATCCTCGGGGCAGGGCTGTGTGGTCTGGCCTGCGCGGGCGAGCTGGCGCGGCTGGGTCACGCGGACTGGCTCCTCCTGGAGGCGGCGGCTACCGCAGGCGGGCTCGCCTCGTCCGTGACCGACTCGGCGGGCTTCACCTGGGACCTGGGTGGGCACGTCGTCTTCTCCCACTTCGGGGAGTTCGACCGGCTGCTGACCGACCTGTTCAGCAGCGGAGAGCTTCTGCGCCACGACCGGTCCTCGTTCATCCGCTTCCACGACCGGTGGATCCCTTACCCCTTCCAGCAGCACGTGCATCGCCTTCCGGCGCAGGACGCGGCGGCCTGCCTCGACGGGCTGGCCCTCGCCGCCCGGGAGGACAGCGTGGTCGCAGATGCCGACTTCGCGACCTGGCTGCGGGCAACCTACGGAGCGCCGCTGGTGGAGAGGTTCTTCGGCCCGTACAACACCAAGGTATGGGCCACGCCGCCTGAGCTGATGTCCTCCTCCTGGGTGGCCGAACGCGTCGCACCGGTCGACCTCGACCAAACCCCGACCGCCACCGCCGTGCAACGCCCGTCCCGGTGGGGGCCGAACGCCACCTTCGCGTTCCCCATCTCCGGCGGCACAGGGGAGATCCCCCGGCGCCTGGCCGCTCGTCTCGGCTCACGTGTGCGCACCCGTGCCCGTGTGGCCGCTGTCGACCCCGCCGCCCGGACGGTGATCCTGGCCGATGGCGAACGCATCGCCTACGACCATCTGGTGGCCACCGGACCGCTGGACCAGTTGGCGGCGATGACGGCGGGGGCTCCGACTCAGGTGCGGGCGGCGGCCGAACGCCTGCGCCACACCACCGTGGCCATGGTCGGCCTCGGCTATCGGGCGCCCACCACCGACGTCCGGTCGTGGATGTACTTCCCGCAGCCAGATGTGCCGTTCTACCGGGCCACCAACTTCGGCAAGTACGCGCCCGCGAACGTCCCCGGCTCGGGCACCCACATCTTCAGCTCCTGGATGACCGAGACCTCCCTGCCGGAAGGCACGTACCTCGACCGAGACACCTTGATCGACGCCTGCGACCAGGCGCTGCGCCGCCACGGCCTCGTCCCCGCCCACGCCCCGTTGGCCAGCGCTCACCTGGAGGTGATTCCGTATGCCTACCCGGTGCCCACCCTCGGCCGCGACGCGGCCTTGGGCGAGGTGATGCCGTGGATGGAGCAGCGCGGGATCTACCCGCGGGGGCGGTTCGGCACGTGGCGCTACGAGATCGGCAACATGGACCACGCCGTGAAGATGGGCATCGACATCGCCCGCCGCCTGGTGGAAGGCACACCTGAGGAACTGCTCGACACGCCCGCGGTCACGGCGGCGGTCAGGAGCCGCTCGTGAACGCCGCGACGGACGGCGAGCTGGTCTCGTTCGCCGGGCACAGTTTCAGCGTCCACACCGATCAGGCGTTCCGAGGCACCCAGGAAGCCCACCTACGGAGCTTCATCCCGGACGCAGACCCGGCGCCGGCGTGCGGGCATCTGACGCCGATCCGCGTCCATCACGATGAAGGTTTCTTCTACGCCCGGATGACCTACCTGCAGGCGAGCCGGTCGCGGGCGGTGCTGCCGTTCCGCGGCGAGCCGTACCGGTCCTCCCAAGTAGGGAGGGTTTCCTGGTGGCGGCCCGACCCCGACTCACACCTGCGTGAGGATCACTTGTACGCGCGGGATGCGAGGGGCCGGCTGCACGTCGTGCTGCATCCGGGGACCGAACACGGTCAGCGGTACGCCATGCGGGTCATCCGCGAGGTCGTCCTGCGCTGCGCCGAAGGTCGCGGCTGGACCGCCTTCCACGCCGCCGCCGCGGCGGTCGACGGCCGCGGCGTGCTGATCGCGGGCCCGTCCGGGGCAGGCAAGACCACCGTGCTGGCCGCGCTGGGCGCGTACCGCCAAGCGGACGTGATCGCCGCCGACCGCGCCGTGATCACCGGGGACGCCGAGCGGGTGGTCGGCGTCCCGATCTCCGTGCGCATCGCGGACGGCACCCTGTCGGCGCTCGGCCCGCGCCACGACCTGCCATCGCCTCGGCGGCTACCACCGGAGTTCGGCCACGCCCGCAAGGTCGCGTGCTCTCCGCGCGACTTCGCCCACGCCTTCGCCGCCCGGGTGCGCGACAGCGCCCCACTTCGGCTCGTTGTCCTCCCACAGCTCAGCGACGACAGCCGGAAGGTGCGCCTGGCGCTCTGTGGCGCACCGCTGGCCCGCGCGGCGCTCTCCGCTGTCGGCTGCACTCCCCACGACGAAGACTGGCTCCACCCGTGGTTCGCCGAGCGCACCCGCAGCCTCGATGAGCTAAGCCGCCAGGGCACGAGCTGCCTGGAGGCCCTGATCGCGAAGGTGCCGGTGATGAGGGTGACCGTCGGCGTGCGCACCCCAGGCCTGCTGCTGCAGATTGCCGACGCGGTGACGAAGGGCCTGACGTGATGCCTCAACGGATCGCGGTGGTCGGGCCAGTGGCCTCCGGCAAGTCCACCCTCGCCGCCGCTGTCGCCGCGCACACCGGCCTGCACCACGTCGACCTCGATCAACTGTTCTGGGGACCGGGATGGACCCCTGTCGCGGCAGCTGACTTCCACGCCGCCGTGCGGCGTGCGCTCGCCGGCACGGCGTGGATAGCGGACGGCAACTACGGCGGAAACGTCGCTGAGACCCTGCTGAAGCGCGCCGAGCTGACCATCTGGCTCGACCTGCCCCTACGGACATGCCTGCCGCGGTTGATCCGCCGCTCGATACGGCGCGCCGTCACGGGGGAAGAGCTGTTCGCGGGAAACCGGGAGACCTTCGGGCACCTGGTCTCGCGCGACTCGATTCTGTGGTGGGGGCCGGTCCATCATCACCGGCACCGCCGCCGCTGGGAACAACACCTTCACCCGCTCACGGCCGGCAATCTGCCGGTCCTGCGCCTCGATGATCCGGCAGCCGTAAGGCCCCGGCTGCGAGCCCACGGCCTACTCGCCCGTCAGGAGGCTGACACGTGATCGCCTCAGTTGTCCGCGTGCCCTGGCACGCCGCCCACAGCGGCTACGACCGGCTGCTGGACCACCTGCCCGAGGTCCGCCGGATCACGCCGCCCACCCGACGCCTCGCCCAGCAAGCGGCCCGGCGCGCGCACCAGATGCTTCGGCGCCGCTGCCCGCTGCCGTTCTACCCGGTCGAGCATTGCGCCACCGACCTCGCGCTTCTAGCCGCCCGCGGTCCCGCGCACGTGCTGTACGGGGATGAGCAGTTCTACTTCTCCCGCCACCGTCAAGGGTCCACCGCCGTCACCTACCACCGGCCCCCGGCACGGCTGGCAGCTCTCATGCCGCCCGCCAGGTGGCGTGCCGTCGCCGCGCACGCCGACCAGATCATCACTGTCGACCCGCGCCAGCAGGATTTCTTCGCCGACCTTGTTCCTGCCGAGCGGGTGCACGTGGTGCCGCACGGTATCGACATCTCCGCGTTCACCCCAGCCAACGACGTCTCCATCAATCGGCCGCTGGTGTTGACGGTCGGCTGGTGGTTGCGGGACTGGACCGTACTCGACACGGTGCACGAGCGCCTGCACCGCCGGCACGGCGTTGACATCAACTTGACCGTCGTCACCCGGCAGGCCCACCGCCGCGCCTGGCACCCGGCAGCCCGGGTCCTGCAGGGCATCAGCGAGCCGGCGCTGATCAGCCTCTACCGCGAAGCGGCGGTCCTGCTGCTGCCGCTGAAAGACGCCACCGCCAACAATGCGCTGCTGGAGGCGCTGGCCTGTGGCACCCCCGTGGTCGCCACCGACGTCGGCGGCATCTCACACTACGCAGGGAACAGCCCGGCGGTCGTGCTCACCCCGCCCGGTGACGCCACCGCCGCCACGGACGCGGTCGAGACCATCCTCACCGAGACCGGCACCTCTGATCACGCCGCACGGCGAAGCGCCGCCCGACACCGGGCGCAAACGTTCGCCTGGCCGCTCGTCGCCGACCAGATGCGAGCCATCTACCGGCTGCTGGAACAGCAATGAGCGCTACGGAGGTCTGGCTGCACATAGTCGTTCCCGTGGTGCTGGTCGCCTTGGTGGCCCGCGCGCTGTGGCTGAGCGTGGCGGTCGAGGCGTGCGCCCGCTGGCTGCTAACCGCGCCGGACCCACCGCCCGTCGACCCTGATCAGGCGCCGTGGCTGGTGGTCCTGCTGCCGATGCTGCGCGAGCAGAGCGTCGCCCCGGAAACCATCGCTGCCTTCACGGCGCTGACGTACCCGCACCGTCGGGCCGCCGTCGTCGTGATCACCACCGAACGCGAGACCACCGCCCGCGCCCGGCACCGCAGCCAACTCCCACCGCTGGCCGCCCATCAGCCGCTGCGGCCCGAGCACCTACGCGGGATCTTCCCGGCCGCTCAGTGCCGCGTCGTCGCCGAGCACGTCAACGCCACCCCGCACGCCGAACGACTGACGATTCTCACCGAGCGGTTCGACACCGAACCCACCACCGCCGAGGTCGTCGCTGCCCTCGCCGCCAACCAGCCGCCCGACCGGCTGCCGCTGGTGCACCTGCATCAACCCGACGTCGGCGGGCGCAAGGCCGGCCAACTGAACTTCGCCCTCGACCACCTCGATCAAGCGCTCGGCCCGCTCGGCTGGCACGAAACGGGCGACGCCGAGTCGACGTTCGTCGTGGTGTACGACGCCGACGCGATCCCCGACGCCCGCACTCTGTACGCCTTCGCCGCCGCAACCGCCACCCCGATCGGCAAGACCCCGGCCCTCATCCAGCAGCAGAGACTGCCGCTGCTGGCCCGCCGCCCCTTCCCTAACGGGCCGGTCGGCCTGCTCCTCACCGGCGAATGGGTGTACCAGCTACGACGGTCCCTCGGCATAGAACTCGCCCGTCTCCACCTCCACGCACACCTGTCCGGCTCGCCGCTACCAGGGTGGCTGCGCACGCTGCTGCGCCCCATGATCTACGCCGTGGGCTGCGGCATGGCTGTCCACCTTCCCGCCATCCGCGCGCCTGGCGGCTTCCCCGAACCGATGGAAGACCTCGGCATCGGACACCGATTCTCCCTGCTCGGCGCCGACCTGAGCACCACTACGGTGGCGGTCCTGGACGAGCCCTACACCGAACCCACCGGGGTGACCAACCTCCACGCGCTCGCCTTCACCGCCTCCGCCCGCCCCGACCGGCACGCCCAAGCCGTCGCCCACCTGCCCGCCACGATCACCCATCCGGCCAAGGCCCTCCTGATCGCGCGAGAGTGGGCAGACGAAGCCGCCTGGCTGCTCGGCGCACCCCTGGCAGCCGCAGCCATCGCCTCCGCCTGGTCGGCAGGACCCCCGTGGGCCGCCGTCGCTGCCCTCGGCATCCTGCTCCACGGCCCGCTGCTCACCGCCCGGCTGCTCGCCCTCGCCCCCGCGCTGCACGCCGCTGTCCGCCCGCCCCGCCCCACCGACCAGCTACCGCTGGCATCCCCCAACCACCCGGCCACCGTGATCGCCACCAGCCCGCTCCAACCGTTCGTCCGAATGGCCGGCCCCTGGAAAATGATCTTCCAAAAGATCGCAAGACGCCACCGCGGCTTCGGCAAGACTGAACGCTGACGCCCTCCCGCCCACGTCGAGCAAGAGTGGAGACCACTTCGTGGCCGAGCCCGTGACCCCGACCATCCGCACCTCCGCCAAAGCCGTCGTCATCCACGACGGGCGCGTCCTGCTTCAACGAGCCACGTGGGAAGGCATGGACTGCTACTTCCTGCCCGGCGGCGGCCAACACCCGGGAGAACCCCTCGACGCCGCCGCACGCCGCGAGGTCCATGAAGAGACCGGCCTGACCGTGCAGGTGATAAGCCTGCTCTGGCTACGCGAATACATCGGCGCCCACCACGAACACGCCGACACCGAAGCCGACACGCATCGCATCGAGGCGATCTTCCACTGCACACCAGAGGGAACGCCCGGACCGCTCAGCGGCCACGCCAGGGACGACCTGCAGACCGGACTGGAGTGGGTCGAACTGGAGAAGGTGCCCGAACTCAACCTGCTGCCCCGCGCCCTGCGGCAACTGATCGCCACGCTGGCCGGAAGCGACCCGCACACCGGCTACCTCGGCGACGTCGCCTGACAACCACCATGGCGGCACTCGACGGCCAGATCCCTGATACCGCTCGCGAACTCACCACCGGCCAGTCCAACCGAGTCTGGTACGTCGACGGGCCGACGCCGTACGTACTCAAGCACTACGGAAACGTCGCCCGCGCCGCCAACGAAGCCGCCGCCCTCACCCTCCTCGCCGCCCACCACGCCCCCGCACCCCGACTCCTGGGCGCCGACCCGAACGCAACACCGGCCTGGACCGCGCAAACCGCTATCGATGCCCCACCCGTGCCCGCCGACCAGTTTCTCGACCAAGATCGCCGAACCCCTCGCCGCCATCCACCGCATTCCCGGCCCGCACGCCGGCCGCCTCGCCGGCGCACCCCGCTACCGGACCTGGCGCGCCTACCTCCACAACCGGCTGCACACCTACACCAACGCAGCGCCGGACCTTGCCCCCGCCGCAGCCGCCATCCACCGCGAACTCAACACCACCAACCTCGACATCGAGCCAAGACTGCTGCACCACGACCTACAAGCCGGCCACCTCCTCCACACCCCGGAAGGACTGCTGCTCGACTGGGAACTCGCCGCCTGCGGCGACCCCCTATCCGACCTGGCCCGCCTCGCAGTCCGCCTCCAACTGCCTGACCCCACCCAGACGCTCTCCCTCACCCACCGGCCGCACCCAACCGGGGCACGCCGACTCAGCCTGTACTGGCGCATCCATCAACTCGCCGACGCCGCCCTCAGCACCGACCCGCAGGTTCGGGCCAGAGCCCTACTGGGTCGCTAGACGCCATACGGCCTCTCGTTTAGGCCGAACAGCGGAAACGCGAGACGGCGTTGTATCGTGTCGATCGTCTTTGACCTTGCTTGGTCTGATCGCTACTACCCCCTCGTGATCCGCCGTGTGCCCCTGCCCGCTGTCGCGGATCGCATGACATGTTGAACCGAGGCGAGGCAGCATGGGCGTCACGCAAGACATCACCGCGGCGGTGGCGGCGGTGGTGAACGCAGACTGGAACGTTCGCACCGGCACCGTGGTGCCGACGACGGACACGGTCACCTTGAAGAACGGCGCGGTGAGGTGGACGCCGTTTACCTGTATGCCGACATGGCCAACTCCACGGGTCTTGCGAGAGACTTCGACCCGAAGACCGCCGCGAAGGTCGTCCGCGCCTACCTGGACGCCACCTGTCGGGTCATCAAGTCCCGCGGCGGCGAGATCCGCAGCTTCGACGGGGATCGCGTCATGGCGATCTTCATGGGCGGGTCGAAGAACAGCAACGCCGCCCGATGCGCTCTCAACATCAACTGGGCGGTGACGAAGGTTGTGTGGCTGGCTCTCGAGCAGCGACTTCCCTCCCTCAAGAGGAAGGCCCTCTTACTGGGCGTTTTGATCTTGTCTGCGTGCGATTGGCGGCATTCGGCCCGCCGAATGCCGGGCCAGAAGAGCAGCCGACTCATCATCATCGGCACTA
>NZ_JBEYTO010000004.1:0-640274 GCF_040643095.1 Micromonospora sp. NPDC047467
CCGGTTACATTCCGAACCCGGAAGCTAAGCCCTCCAGCGCCGATGGTACTGCACTCGTGAGGGTGTGGGAGAGTAGGACACCGCCGGACAATCTTTCCGTCAGGGCCACCCCTAGCAATGGGGGTGGCCCTGACGCGTATCCACATATAGAAGCGGGCCACCCCTCACCGGGTGGCCCGTTTCTGCGTTACCTCACCCCCACCCGGGGGTTGATCGACTCGATATCGCCGATGTGGGGGTGTCAGGTAGGCGGGTAACCGCCAGATCAGCGACACGGGGATCCACCGCATCAGGACCGCCGGCGCGCAGCTGGTCAGTCGCGGGTCTGCATATCGGCGCGGAGATCCCGCAGCAGGGCGCCAGCGTCGTTGACCGACCGCCCGGGGAACATGGCCATCACGACGCTGCCGTGGTCGGCCCAACCGCACACCGCGAAGTCGCCCCCCTCGCCGGTGGTGCTGCCGCACTTCATCACACCGCCGAGGTCGCCCGCGGGCACCTCGCGCAGGCCGGTCACCGCACCGGTCTCGTCGGACATTAGGCCGAAGAGGCTGTCCAGGTCGCGCTCCGGCTGCCACAGCAGGGTGGTGCCGCCGAAGATCAGCACGGACCGCTTGTCGTCGGCCGGATCGCGGTAGACCGTGCCGAAGCTGCGGTCCAGCTCGATGTCGGCGGCCAGGCCGCTGCGCAGGTAGTCAGCTGTGCTTTTCGCCCGCTCGCTGTCGTCCCGCGTCAACCCCGCCACCTGGTCGGGTGAGGTCAGCCGGGTGTCCTTCTGCTGCGCCACCCGCCACCCACCAACGGCCAGCGTGCCCGCACCCGCGAGGCCGACTGCCAGCGCGATCGCCCAACCGATCCGGCGACGCCGGGACCAGCCGCCCGAACGCTCGTCGGGCCCACCCCCGGTGTCCCGGGTGCTCAGCTGGATCGGCTCCTCGGTCAGCTCGACCGGCTCGCGACCGTCGTCGAGCGGGCGCTCAGTGAGATGTGCGTCGGACATAGCCGACACCGTACGCGAATGGCAGGTGGCGCACGTCGGGTCTGCGGAAGCCCTCCGTAGACTTGTCAGGTGACCGAGAGACTGGATGCCCGACGCCCCGACGCCCCGACCCTTGCCGGCCAGTACCTGCCCGGCGAGGTAGAGCAGCGACGGTACGAGCAGTGGGTAGCCGCCGGGCACTTCCGGGCCTCGGCGGACAGCGACAAGCCGCCCTTCACGATCGTCATCCCGCCGCCGAACGTCACCGGCTCGCTGCACATGGGTCACGCGTTCGAGCACACGCTCATGGACGCGTTGACCCGGCGTAAGCGGATGCAGGGCTTCGAGGCGCTGTGGCTGCCCGGTATGGACCACGCCGGCATCGCCACCCAGAACCTGGTCGAGCGTCAGCTCGCCGCCGAGGGTCTGTCTCGGCACGACCTGGGCCGGGAGAAGTTCGTCGAGCGGGTCTGGCAGTGGAAGGCCGAGTCCGGTGGGGCCATCCTGGGCCAGATGCGTCGCCTCGGCGACTCCGTCGACTGGGACCGCGAGCGCTTCACCATGGACGCGGGGCTGACCCGCGCCGTTCAGACGATCTTCAAGAAGCTCTTCGACGACGGTCTCATCTACCGGGCCAACCGGATCATCAACTGGTGTCCGCGCTGCCTCACCGCGCTCTCCGACATCGAGGTCGAGCACACCGACGACGACGGTGAGCTGATCTCCATCCGCTACAGCGACGAGGTCGTGGTGGCCACCACCCGGGCCGAGACGATGCTGGGCGACACCGCGGTGGCGGTGCACCCGGACGACGAGCGCTACCAGCACCTGATCGGCACCGAGGTCGAGTTGCCGCTCACCGGCCGCCGGATCCCGATCGTGGCCGACGCGCACGTCGACCCCTCCTTCGGCACCGGCATGGTCAAGGTGACGCCCGCCCACGACCCGAACGACTTCGAGATCGGCCAGCGCCACGACCTGCCCGCACTGACCGTGATGGACGAGCGCGGTGTGATCACTGTGCCCGGCCCGTTCGAGGGGCTGGACCGGTTCGAGGCGCGGCCCGCGATCGTGGCGGCGTTGCGCGAGCAGGGCCGGATCGTCGCCGAGAAGCGCCCGTACGTGCACGCGGTCGGGCACTGCTCGCGGTGCAAGACGACCGTCGAGCCGCGGCTGTCGTTGCAGTGGTTCGTCAACACTGCGCCGCTGGCCCAGGCGGCCGGTGACGCGGTCCGCGACGGCCGGGTTCGCATCGAGCCCGCCGAACTGGCTAAGCGCTACTTCGCCTGGGTCGACAACATGCACGACTGGTGCATCTCCCGCCAGCTCTGGTGGGGGCATCGCATCCCGGTCTGGTACGGCCCGCAGGGTGAGATCGTCTGCGTCGGCCCGGACGAGCAGCCGCCGACCGACGAGGGCTGGCACCAGGACGAGGATGTCCTCGACACCTGGTTCTCCAGCGGCCTGTGGCCGTTCTCCACCCTCGGCTGGCCGGAGCAGACTCCGGACCTGGCGAAGTTCTACCCGACCAGCGTGCTGGTCACCGGGTACGACATCCTGTTCTTCTGGGTCGCCCGGATGATGATGTTCGGCCTCTACGCGATGGACGGCCGGCCGCCCTTCGACGTGGTCGCGTTGCACGGCATGGTGCGTGACCAGTTCGGCAAGAAGATGTCGAAGTCGTTCGGCAACGTGGTCGACCCGCTGGACTGGATCGACCGGTACGGTGCCGACGCCACCCGGTTCACCCTGGCTCGGGGCGCGAACCCCGGTCAGGACGTTCCGGTCAGCGAGGAGTGGTGCCAGGGCTCGCGTAACTTCTGCAACAAGCTCTGGAACGCCACGCGGTTCGCGCTGATGAACGGCGCGCACACCACCGGTGACCTGCCCGCCGCCGAGCAGCTCTCCACCGTCGATCGGTGGATCCTGTCCCGGCTGGCGCACGTGACCGCCGAGGTCGACGAGCAGTTCGAGGCGTACGAGTTCGCGAAGGTGTGCGACCTGCTCTACCACTTCGCCTGGGACGACGTCTGCGACTGGTACGTCGAGTTGAGCAAGCCGGTGCTCGCCGAGGGCGGCGAGCGGGCCGAAGCCAGCCGACGGGTGCTCGGGCACGTGCTGGACCAGCTGCTGCGGCTGCTGCATCCGGTCATCCCGTTCGTCACCGAGGAGCTGTGGCTCGCGCTGACCGGCGGCGAGACGGTGCAGACCGCCGCCTGGCCGGTGGCCGACAGGTCGCTGGTCGACGACGCCGCCGAGGCCGAGCTGGTGAGTGTGCAGCGGGTGGTCACCGAGATCCGCCGGTTCCGTTCCGACCAGGGGTTGCGCCCGACGCAGCGGGTGGCCGCCCGCCTCGACGGGCTGACCGGTGCTGGCATCGCGGCTCACGAGCCGCTGATCCGGTCGCTGGTCCGGCTCGACCCGGCCGGCGACGACTTCCAGGCCAGCGCCACGCTGGCCATGCCCGGCGCGGTCGGTGTCGCGTTGGACACCCGGGGGTCGATCGATGTGGCCGCCGAGCGGGCTCGGCTGACCAAGGACCGCGCCGCAGCCGAGAAGGAGGTCGCGCAGGCTCGGGCGAAGCTCGACAACCCGGCCTTCATCGGCAAGGCCCCCGAGCCGGTGGTTGCCAAGATCCGCGACCGGCTCGCCACCGCCGAGGCCGATCTGGTCCGGATCGATGCTGCTCTGGAGACGCTTTCCTCGTGACCGACCGTACCGAATTCGCCGCCGCCGAGGCCGAGCTGGCCGCCCGCGGTTTCACCCGCATGGTCTTCGAGCTGGACCGCATCGAGTCACTGCTCGACCTGCTCGGCAGCCCGCAGCGGGCGTACCCGGCGATCCACCTGACCGGCACCAACGGCAAGACTTCCACCGCGCGCATGATCGACTCGCTGCTCCGGGCGTTCGGGCTGCACACCGGCAGGTACACCAGCCCGCACCTGGAGACCGTCCGGGAGCGGATCAGCCTGGACGGCGAGCCGGTCAGCGAGGAGCGGTTCGCCGCCGTGTACGGGGAGGTCAAGCCGCTGGCCGAGCTGGTCGACGCGCGCTCGGACGAACCGCTGACGTACTTCGACATGACCACGGCGCTGGCGTTCGCGACGTTCGCCGACGCGCCGGTCGACATCGCGGTGGTCGAGGTGGGGCTCGGCGGTGCCGAGGACGCCACCAACGTCATCCAGGCCGGGGTCTGCGTGATCACCCCGATCGGCCTGGACCACACCGAGTGGCTCGGCGACACGCTTCAGGACATCGCGCTCGCCAAGGCCGGCATCATCCACCCCGGCGCCACCGTGATCGCGGCGGCGCAGGAGGACGAGGCCGCGCGTCCCCTCCTCGAACGCTGCTCCGAGGTGGGCGCCACCATCGCCCGGGAGGGTGCCGAGTTCGGCGTGCTGAGCCGCGCGGTCGCGGTCGGCGGGCAGGTGCTCACCCTGCAGGGTCTCGGCGGCGTCTACGACGATGTGTTCATCCCGCTGCACGGCGCGCACCAGGCGCAGAACGCGGCGGTGGCGCTCGCCGCCGTGGAGGCGTTCCTGGGTGCCGGAACCCGACGGCAGCTCGACATCGAGGTGGTCCGGGAGGGCTTCGCGTCGACCAGCTCCCCGGGCCGGCTGGAGCGGGTGCGCAACGCCCCGACCATTCTGTTGGACGGCGCGCACAACCCGCACGGCATGAAGGCCACCGTCACCGCGCTGCAGGAGGAGTTCGCGTTCAGCAAGTTGGTGGCGGTTGTCGGCGTACTCGCCGACAAGGACGCCGAAGGTCTGCTGGAGCTGCTGGAACCGGTGGTCGACCAGGTCGTGGTCACCCGCAACAGTTCGCCACGGGCGATGCCGACGGCGGAACTCGCCGCGCTGGCCGCCGAGATCTTCGGCGAGGAACGGGTCGACGTCGCCGAGGAGATGCCGGACGCGATCGAGCTGGCGGTGGCGATGGCCGAGGAGGACGTCCCGGGTGAGCTCAGCGGGGTCGGAGTGCTGATCACGGGTTCGGTGGTCACGGTGGCGGACGCCCGACGGCTGCTGAAGCGATGACCGGCCCGGAGCGGGACCCCCGGACCGCGGAGCACCCATCGGCGGACCAGCACACCACCGCGCAGCCTGGGGCCGCGCAGCCCTCGGTGGAGCAGCCTGGGGCCGAGCAGCCTGGGGCCGAGCAGCTCGCGGCCGGACCGTCCGGGGAGCAGCCGACGGCCGGGCAGCCGCGCCGTTCCGGGTTGCGCAACCCGGAACGTGCGGTCCGTGGCCTGGGTGCCGGGACGCTCAGCCTGGAAGCGCTCGTGCTGCTGCTGGCCATCCAGCCGATCCGGGTGGTCGGCAGTGACTTCGGCGGTGCGGCGATCGGCGCGGTGGTGGCCCTTGCGGTGGCCGCCGTGCTGCTCGCCGGCATGATGCGCCGCCCCTGGGCCTGGCACGCCGGCACCGTGCTCCAGGGCCTGCTGCTGCTGGCCGGTCTGCTGCACTGGTCGCTGCTCGGGCTGGGCGTCATCTTCGCCCTGGTCTGGGCGTACGCGTTGCACGTCCGCCGGGTCATCCTCGGCTGACGCCCCACCCACCCCGCTCACGGAGACCCGCTGAGGGGGAGTGGGCCGGGTCAGGCGTCGGCGCGTTCCCGCCACTGGGTGAGGGCGATGCCGTGGCCGTCCGGGTCCCGGAAGGCCGCCGCCCACACCTCCAGCTTGCTGCCCCGGCTGATCACCCGGGGCGCGTACGTGAAGCGGACGCCGGAGTCGCGCATCCGCTCGTACGCCCCCTCGATGTTGTCCACCTCGAGGTTGACGTGCACCAGCCGGCGGCTGATCGGCGCCGCCTCGGTCAGCTCGCGCAGCACCAGCCGGGTCGTGCCGGAGGCGAGCACGGCGTTGCCGGTGCCCTGGTCGACCTCGGTGAAGCCGAGCCGGTCGCGGTAGAAGGTGAGCGACCGGGCCAGGTCGGTGACCAGCAGGGTGAGGCCGACCCCGCTGATCGGGCCGGCCGGGTCGGCGACGGCCGCGCCGTCGTACCCGAAGATCGCCTCGTCCAGTTCCTCGGCGGTGACGGTATCGCGGGCCGTTCCGCCGGTGGCCGGATCGTCCAGCGGCAGGTCCAGCGGGTCCAGTGGGTCTGTGGCGACCGGGCTGGTGCGCTGCGTGGGCGGCGGGTCGAAGCGCTGCGCGGTGGGCGGGTCGAGGTGTTCCTCCGCCGGTGCGGGCCGGTCGTCCTCCGGTGGGCGCGGCGCGGGGGTGGTGGCCCGTCGGGGCAGCCCGCCTCCGGCCTGCTGCTCGACCACGACGCCCTCCAGCACCACCCGACCGCTCGGGCTGTGGCTCATCACCACCGGCTCGTGCTCCTCCGCCGCGACGATGGCGTCGTCACGCAGCGGATCGGGGCCGTGCGGGTCCCGGAACGGGTCGCCGTGCGGGTCCCGGAACGGATCGCCACCGCGTGGGTCGCGGAACGGGTCGCCGTGGGGGTCGCGGTAGTCGTCGTCCCCGGGGTGGTCGGCCCATGGCGGGGCGTCCTGCTGGATCAGCACCTCGTCCACGGCGTCGACGTCGCCGAACTCCGGTGGGAGGTCGGCGACGGCCGCCGCCGTCTCGGCGTGGGTCAGCACCTCGTCCCACAGGACCTTGACGTGCCGCTGGTCGTCCAGCGCGACCCGGATCGGCAGGGTCTGACCCAACGACGGCCACTTGGAGACCGGCACCCGTGGCTCGATGATCTTCTTGGACCGGGGCGGCAGGCCCGGCGCGTCCAGCACCAGTTGCAGCTCGCAGCGGCCGAACGCGTACTGGGTGGGTGGTTCGGAGGCGCTGTGCACGTGGCCGACACCGACCACCCAGGTGCGCCCACCGCCGCGCACGGTGGCCAGCGCGATCGCCAGCACCAGCAGGGCGACCCCGAGCGCCACGATGGCCCAACTGGTCATGCCCAGCCCGAAGAGGACGACGAACGTGGCCACGGTGCCGAGCACCGTGCCAATCAACTTGCGTACCGGCGCGATGGGTCGGTTCCCGCCATTCGCCACAGTGGACCTCCCGGGGGTCAGGGCCAGGCTAGGCCGGATCGGCCGCCGGGGGAAAGACCGGCCGCCGCGCCGGCGCCGGGACCGGGTCGCTAGGCTGACCGTACCGAGCCCGAGCGTTCTGCGCGTACAGGAGGAACCCAGCGTGTCCAGCAACAGCCCGGAAGAGCGCAGCCTCGTTCTGATCAAGCCGGACGCGGTTCGCCGCGGTCTGGTCGGCGAGGTCCTCTCCCGCTTCGAGCGCAAGGGGCTGCGGATCGACGCGATGACGCACCGGACGATGGACGCGGCGCTCGCCGACGAGCACTACGCCGAGCACGTCGACAGGCCGTTCTACCCGCCGCTGAAGGACTTCATGACCAGCGGCCCGCTGATCGCCCTGGTGCTCTCCGGCGACCAGGTCATCGACGTGGTCCGTGGGCTGGTCGGCGCGACCGACGGCCGTAAGGCAGCCGCCGGCACCATCCGGGGCGACCTGTCGCTGTCCAACCGGGAGAACCTGGTGCACGCCTCCGACTCACCGGACAGCGCCAAGCGCGAGATCGCGCTCTGGTTCCCCGAGCTGGGCTGACCCGAGCTGTCGACCCCGAGCCCGTCGACCACGAGCCCGTCGACGCGGGCTCGCGGCGGCGGGCTCAGTCGACCGGCGGCAGCTTCGCCGGGTTGCCCACCACGTAGATCCCGGTGATCCGGCCGTCCGCCGCAGCGACGGTCATCGTGTAGCGGTCGCCGTTCGGGCGGGTGAGCAGGGCGGCGGGTTCGCCGTTCAACTCCAGCCGCCGCACCGCCCATTCGCGGTCCGGGCCGTAGATCCCGGCGAAGAACCGGGCGACCCGGTCGGCGCCGCTGACCGGGTTGCGGGCGGCCTGCACCCGACCGCCGCCGTCGTTCCACGCCGTGGCGTCTGCGGCGACCAGGCCGGTCAGCGTCGCCAGGTCCCCGTTCCGAGCGGCGGCCAGGAACGCCTCCAACAGTCGTTCCCGCTCCGGCCTGCTGGCGGTGAACCGACGCCGCTCCTGGCGTACCCGGGTGACCGCCCGGTGGTGCAGTTGCCGACAGTCCTCGGGCGTCCGGTCCAGGATCTCGGCGATCTCCGCGTACGGCAGTTCGAACGCGGTGTGCAGGACGTACACCGCGCGTTCCGGCGGGGTGAGCCGCTCCAACACGTGCAGCAGGGCGGTGGACAGCGAGTCGCGCAGCTCCGCGCGCTCCAGCGGCCCGAACGGCGAGGGCTCGGTCGGCACGGGCTCGGGCAGCCACGGCCCGACGTACGTCTCGCGGGTCGCCTGCCGCGCCCGCAGCCGGTCCAGGGCCAGCCGGGTCACGACCCGGGACAGGTAGCGGCGCGGCTCGGCCACCGTCGAGCGGTCCACGCCCAACCAACGCAGGTACGCCTCCTGGAGCACGTCCTCGGCGTCGTACCGGCTGCCGAGCAGGCGGTACGCCAGCCCGAGCAGCATCGGCCGGTGCGCCTGAAGCGCACCGGCCGCCTGCGTCGCCTCGGTCGTCACACCTGCGCCGGGAGCTCCGTGCGCGTGGTGATCGCCACTCGGTTCCATACGTTGATTGTGGCAATCGCGAGGACCAGGTCCGCCAGCTCCTTCTCCGACCACACCTTCGCGGCGGCGTCCCAGACATCGTCCGGTACCCCGTGGTCGCCGAGGCGGGTCACCGCGTCGGTGAGCGCCAGCGCAGCGCGCTCCCGCTCGTCGAAGAAGGGCGCCTCGCGCCAGGCGGCCACCGCGAACAGCCGCCGGCTCGACTCGCCGGCAGCGAGCGCGTCCCGGCTGTGCATGTCCACGCAGAAGGCGCAGCCGTTCAAGATCGACGCCCGCATCTTGACCAGCTCGAGGACGGTGTGGTCGACGTTCGTCTGGACGTACTTCTCCAGGCCCAGCACGGCCCGGTATCCCTGCGGCGCTACCTCGGCCGCGTTCATCCGCTGCATGACTACCTCCTGGTCGGTTTTGACACCGACACGACGGACCGACCGGGGTACGCCGTGACAGTTCCGGCTGTGATCCCGGTCATGTGGGTCGGGTGGGCTCAGCCGCGATCCGCTGACCGTCCACTCGAAACTGTCGGGGGCGTGCCGTCCGGACAACCGGCGTTCCGACCCACGTCACCCGTGCCGCCGGTCGCGGCCACCTCCCCCCACCCCTCCCCGGGTGATCATGAAGTTGTTGCCACGACTCGCCGTCACGGCGGGCAATAACTTCATGATCAACGGGGCGAGGTGGGGTGGGGTGGGGATAGTCGGGGGCGGGGAGGGCGGGAGGTCTTGTATCGTTGACGGTCGTAAGGCGATGACCCGGCTATCACCGGTGAGCCTCCGGAAGAACAGCCGGGTCACCGGCCCAGTAGAACCGGACGGGTCCGGCCCGTCACAGCCGGCCAATGAGCGGGCGGTCGCACGTTGACCGCCAAGCGGGGTGGTACCGCGGACCACCGGGAGCGCTGTTTCAGGCGTACCCCGGAAGGTTCGTCCTCGCAGACCCACGTTGAGTGAGCTGCGCGAGGAGAGCGACCCCCGATGGCCTATCCGTTGCACGACCCGACCGCCGCCGGTGTCCCGGCGAGCCCGGACCTGCCCGCGGTCGAGCGCCGGGTGCTGGAGCACTGGACGGCCGACAAGACCTTCGAGGCGTCCGTCGAGGCTCGCCCGGCCGGTGACGACGGCAAGAACGAGTACGTCTTCTACGACGGTCCGCCGTTCGCCAACGGCCTGCCGCACTACGGCCACCTCTTCACCGGGTACGTCAAGGACGTGGTGCCGCGCTACCAGACCATGCGCGGTCGGCACGTCGAGCGGCGCTTCGGCTGGGACTGTCACGGCCTGCCCGCCGAGGTGGTGGCCGAGAAGCAGCTCGGCATCACCAGCAAGGCGGAGATCATCGACCTGGGCGTGGCCCGGTTCAACGACGCCTGTCGCGCCTCGGTGCTGGAGTTCACCCAGGACTGGGAGCGGTACATCAACCGGCAGGCCCGGTGGGTCGACTTCGCCAACGACTACAAGACCCTCGACCTGGACTACATGGAAAGCGTCATGTGGGCCTTCAAGACCCTGCACGACAAGGGTCTGATCTACGAGGGCTTCCGGGTGCTGGCGTACTGCTGGCGCTGCGAGACGCCGCTGTCGAACACCGAGACGCGGATGGACGACGTCTACCGGGACCGGCACGACCCGACGCTTACCGTGTGGTTCGAGCTGACCGCCGACGAGTCCGCCCCGGAGCTGGTCCGCGGGCCGGTCAAGCTCGGCGTCTGGACGACCACGCCGTGGACCCTGCCGTCGAACCTGGCGCTCGCCGTCGGCCCCGACATCGAGTACGCGGTGCTGGAGCGCGACGGCGAACGTTACGTCGTGGGCGCGGCGCGGGTGGCCGCGTACGCCAAGGAGCTGGAGGGCTACGAGCAGGTCGGCACTGTGTACGGCCGGGACCTGGTCGGACGCCGCTACACGCCGCTGTTCGACTTCCTCGTCGAGCAGGCGGGCGAGAACGCCTACCAGGTGCTCGGCGCGGAGTTCGTCACCACCGAGGACGGCACCGGGATCGTGCACCTCGCGCCGGCCTTCGGCGAGGACGACCAGAACGTCTGCAACGCCGCCGGCATCCCCACCATCGTCACTGTCGACGACCACACGCGGTTCACCGCGCTGGTCCCGCCGTACCAGGGTGAGCAGGTCTTCGACGTCAACAAGCCGGTGATCCGGGAGCTCAAGGAGCGGGGGGTGGTGCTCAAGCAGGACACCTACACCCACTCGTACCCGCACTGCTGGCGCTGCGACACCCCGCTCGTCTACAAGGCGGTGTCGTCGTGGTTCGTCGCCGTGACGCAGTTCCGGGACCGGATGGTCGAGCTGAACCAGGAGATCAACTGGACGCCCGGCCACATCAAGGACGGCTCGTTCGGCAAGTGGCTGGCGAACGCCCGCGACTGGTCGATCAGCCGCAACCGGTTTTGGGGCTCGCCGATCCCCGCGTGGAAGTCCGACGACCCGAACTACCCGCGCCTGGACGTCTACGGCTCGCTCGCCGACATCGAACGGGACTTCGGCGTACGCCTGACCGACCTGCACCGGCCGGCGGTGGACGACCTGGTCCGCCCCAACCCGGACGACCCGACCGGCAAGTCGATGATGCGCCGGGTGCCGGAGGTGCTGGACTGCTGGTTCGAGTCCGGGTCGATGCCGTTCGCCCAGGTGCACTACCCGTTCGAGAACGCGGACTGGTTCGAGCACCACTACCCGGGTGACTTCATCGTCGAGTACATCGGGCAGACCCGCGGCTGGTTCTACACCATGCACGTGCTGGCCACCGCGCTGTTCGACCGGCCGGCGTTCCGTAACTGCCTCAGCCACGGCATCCTGCTCGGCTCGGACGGGCGCAAGATGTCCAAGAGCCTGCGCAACTATCCGGACGTCTACCACGTCTTCGACGCGTACGGCTCGGACGCGATGCGCTGGATGCTGATGTCCTCGCCGGTGCTGCGCGGCGGGGACATGGCGGTCACCGAGGCGGGCATCCGCGACGCCGTCCGGCAGGTGCTGCTGCCGCTGTGGAACGTCTGGTACTTCTTCTCGCTCTACGCCAACGCCGACGGGCACACCGCTCGTCGCCGTTCCGACTCGACGCACCTGCTCGACCGGTACGTGCTGGCGAAGACGAACGAGTTGGTGTCGACGGTCGGCGCGCAGATGGACGCGTACGACATCTCCGGCGCGTGCGCCACCGTCCGGTCCTACCTGGACGCGCTGACCAACTGGTACGTGCGCCGGTCCAGGGACCGCTTCTGGGCCGGCGACGCCGACGCGTTCGACACGCTCTGGACCGTGCTGGAGACGCTCTGCCGGGTGGTGGCGCCGCTGGCGCCGCTGACCGCGGAGGAGATCTGGCGGGGGTTGACCGGGGAGCGCTCGGTGCACCTGACCGACTTCCCGTCGGCGGAGGAGTTTCCCGCTGACCACGAGTTGGTCGCCGCGATGGACGCCACCCGGGCGGTCGCCTCGGCGGCGCTGTCGCTGCGCAAGGCCAAGGGGCTGCGGGTGCGTCTGCCGCTGTCCAGGCTGGTCGTGGCCTCGCCGGCGGCGGAGCAGTTGCGCCCGTTCGCCGACCTGGTCACCGACGAGGTCAACGTGAAGGCCGTCGAGTTCAGCGCGGACCTGGCCGAGTACTGCCAGCAGGTGCTGACCGTGGTGCCCCGGGTGCTCGGCCCACGCGTCGGCAAGCAGGTCCAGCAGGTGATCAAGGCGGTCAAGGCGGGCGACTGGGAGCTGGTCGACGGCGCCCCGGTGGCCGCTGGCGTCACCCTGGCCGAGGGCGAGTACGAGCTGCGTCTCGTCGCCGCAGACGCCGAGCACTCGGCGCCGCTGCCCGGCGCTGAGGGCGTGGTCGTGCTGGACACCGAGGTCACCCCGGAGTTGGCCGCCGAAGGGCTGGCCCGCGACGTGGTGCGGGTGGTGCAGCAGGCCCGCCGCGACGCCGACCTGAACGTCTCGGACCGGATCGTGGTGTCGGTGTCGGCGTCGGAGGAGGTGCGCGCGGCGGTGGCCGCGTACGGCGACTTCGTGGCCGGTGAGGTGCTGGCCGACTCGGTCGACTTCGCCGAGGGCCTCGACGGCTTCGCCGGTGAGGTCGGCGAGGGCGACCGGGTGACGGTGGTCGTCCGCCGGGTGTAACGACCGTCGTCAGGGTGCGGACGCCTCACCACCTCCGTCCGGGGGGTGTGGAGGCGTCCGCTACCGTGACACCGCCTGTTCGTACCTGATCCCGCCGGAGGACCAGTGCCCCTGCTCTACACCATCGGCAAGCTCACCGTGGCGCCCACGCTGCGGTTGGCGTTCCGCCCGACCGTGGAAGGGCTGGAGCACGTGCCGGAGAGCGGCGGCGCGGTCTTCGCCGGCAACCATCTCTCGGTCGCCGACGAGCTGTTCCTCGGCACGGTGGTGCCCCGCCACCTGGCGTTCTGGGCGAAGTCGGAATATTTCAAGGGCACCGGTGTGAAGGGCGCGATCTCCAAGTTCGTCCTCACCGGCCTGGGTGCCATCCCGGTCGAGCGGGCCGGCGGGCGGGCGGCACTGTCCGCGTTCGACGCCGCGATCCCGGCGCTCAAGGGCGGTGACCTGGTGGCCGTCTACCCGGAGGGCACCCGCTCACCGGACGGCAGGCTCTACCGGGGGCGGACCGGCGCGGCCCGCCTGGCGATCTCCGCCGGTGTGCCGATCATCCCGGTCGGCATGATCGGCACGGACAAGGCGCAGCCGATCGGCGCCCGGGTGCCGCGCCCCGGCACCGCCAAGATCACGATCCGGTTCGGCAAGCCGCTGGACTTCACCGGCCGCCCGGACGACCGGGCCTCGCTGCGGCAGATGACCGACGAGCTGATGAGCGAGATCCAGAAGCTCACCGGCCAGGAGTACGTGCCGCGCTACGCCCCGCCGCGCGCCCACCCCGACCCGACCCACGACGCCTGACCCGCCACCCCCGCCCCCCCCCCGCCCCGCAACGGGTGATCAAGAGGTTTGCGTCATCGCGGAGGCGGGTTCTGACCGATACCTCTTGATCACCGTCGGCGCAGGGCTCACGCCTTGGGTTGGACGATCTCGTTGCGCAGGGTGGACAGCAGGTCGGCACTGTCGGCGACGGAGAGCCGGGTGAACACGCCGGTCGCGATGCTGCCGTGGTCGACCGAGGTGCAGACCACCACGTCGGCACCGGCGGACCGGCCGACCGCGCAGCGCTCGTGCCGGCCCCGTACGCCGGTCTTCACCGTCTCGGGGGCGTCCAGCGCGTAGCGGTCACTGAGCCGGGTGATCTCCGCTTCCGCGTCCGCCTCTGGGGTCAGTCGGAAGCCGGTGCCGCCGAACACCGTCACCCGCTTGCCGTCCTTCGTGCCGTAGACGCCGGCGAACGTGTCCTCGGCCAGCCAGTACTCCTGGCGTACCTCGCCCTCCAGTTCGCGGGCGGTCTGGGCGCTGCCGTCGTCCTGACGCAGGCTCAGGTCGGCCACCCGCTCGGGTAGCGCCGCGCGGGCCGGGTACTGGGCCGAGATCGGGAACCCGTAGTAGGCGGGGCAGCCGCAGCAGCAGGCCAGGGTGAGCAGCAGCAGCCACGGCCAGCGGCGACGTCGCCGTACCGGTACCGGCACGTACCCCTTCGGGGCCTGCCAACCCGGCGGCGGCATCGGTGGTGGTGCCATCGGCGGCGCGGCCGACCGCCGGCCCCGGCGCTGCTTGGGCGGTCGGGGCGGTGCCGGGGGCGGTGCGGGCGGCGACATGGGTCGGCTCGGCATCATGGGCCCGGCGGCCTGCGGCGGTCGGGGTGCGGCCTGCGGTGGCATCGGAGGGGCCGGCGGCGACACCGGATGCGACCCGACTGAGGGAGCGGGCGGACCGGACCACTGCCGGGTCGCCGGCGGCATCGGGTAGTCCAACGTCGGCGGCATCGGGGGCAACTCGGCGGACGGCAGGTCCCAGCCGCCGGTGTCCACACCGGCCCACGGGTCGACCGGCGTCTGGTGCTCCGGCGATGCGACGGGCACGGGCGGCGGCGGAGTCGGCTCGGCCGACTCGCCCCAGGCGCGCCGACGCGGCAACGGCGGCGGCACCGGCGCCGAGCCGCTCCACCGGGGCGCGGGGACCTCGGCGGCGGCCTCGGGCTGCTGCGACGGCTCCAGGGCTGTGGGCTGCGCCGATGGTTCCGGCTGGTCCGATGGTTCCGGCTGGTTTGGGGGTTCCGGCTGGTTCGGCGGTACGGGTGGGGAGGTCGGCTCGTCGGCGACCGCCGGACCCTGGTCCGGCTCCGCGCCCGGGGTGTTCCCGTCGGCCGGCCGTGCTCCCGGCTGGGGCTCCGGCATCGCGGCAATCTCCTCTCGCGCCGGTCCGAGGTTAGTACCGCGTCGCCACCGCCGCCGCGCGGGCGTCGAGGCACGCGCGGGCGTCGAGGCACGCGCGGGCGTCGAGGCAGCGGTGCGGTGAGGCAGGGGTGCGGCGGGCGTGCTCGGTGCATCGGTGCGTCGTGGCGGCGTCCGCGCGGTCGCCGCCGGGCGGGCGCGTACCCTTGGGCATCATGAGTGCCCCGTCCACGACGCCGCGCGCGGCCGCGACCAATTCCGTCTGGCCCCGGCTGGAGCCGCTGCTCCCTCAGGTCTCCAAGCCCATCCAGTACGTCGGCGGTGAGCTGGGCGCGGTGGTCAAGGACTGGGATGCGGCGACGGTGCGCTGGGCGCTGATGTATCCCGACGCGTACGAGGTGGGCCTGCCCAACCAGGGCGTGCAGATCCTCTACGAGGTGCTCAACGAGCTGCCCGACACCCTCGCCGAGCGGACGTACGCGGTCTGGCCGGACCTGGAGACCCTGATGCGCACGCACAGCGTGCCGCAGTTCACGGTCGACGCGCACCGGCCGGTGCGGGACTTCGACGTGTTCGGCATCTCGTTCTCCACCGAGCTGGGCTACACCAACCTGCTCACCGCGATCGACCTGGCCGGCATTCCGATGCTGGCCGCCGACCGCACCGACGCGGACCCGGTGATCGTGGCCGGTGGGCACGCGGCGTTCAACCCGGAGCCGATCGCCGACTTCATCGACGCCGCCGTGCTCGGTGACGGCGAGGAGGCCGTCCTGGAGATCACCGCGATCGTCCGGGAGTGGAAGGCCGAGGGCTCCCCGGGTGGCCGCGACGAGCTGCTGCTGCGGCTGGCCCGCACCGAGAGCGTGTACGTGCCGCGCTTCTACGACGTCGACTACCTCCCCGACGGGCGCATTCAGCGGGTCGTGCCGAACCGGGCGGATGTGCCGTTCCGGGTGCACAAGCGCACGACGATGGACCTGGACGCGTGGCCGTACCCGAAGAAGCCCCTCGTGCCGCTGGCCGAGACGGTGCACGAGCGGTACGCGGTGGAGATCTTCCGGGGTTGCACCCGGGGCTGCCGCTTCTGCCAGGCCGGCATGATCACCCGCCCGGTGCGGGAACGCTCGATCACCACCGTGGGGCAGATGGTCCAGCAGGGGCTGGAGTTCTCCGGCTTCTCCGAGGTGGGCCTGCTGTCGCTGTCGTCGGCCGACCACTCCGAGATCGGCGACATGTGCTCCGGCCTGGCCGAGCAGTACGCGGGCACCAACGTGTCGCTGTCGCTGCCGTCGACGCGGGTGGACGCCTTCAATATCGACCTCGCCCAGGAGTTGTCCCGCAACGGGCGGCGGACGGGTCTGACCTTCGCTCCGGAGGGCGGGTCGGAGCGGATCCGCAAGGTCATCAACAAGATGGTGTCGAAGGAAGACCTGATCCGCACCGTCGTCACCGCGTACAGCAACGGCTGGCGGCAGGTGAAGCTCTACTTCATGTGCGGCCTGCCCACCGAGACCGACGAGGACGTCCTCGAGATCGCCGACATGGCCCACGAGGTGATCAAGGCCGGTCGGGCCGCCACCGGCTCCAAGGACATCCGCTGCACGGTCTCCATCGGCGGGTTCGTGCCGAAGCCGCACACCCCGTTCCAGTGGGCTGCCATGGAGCGCCCGGAGGTCATCGACCACCGGCTCAAGATCCTCAAGCAGGCGATCAACTCGGACCGATCGCTGGGCCGGGCCATCGGCTACCGCTACCACGACGGCGAGCCGTCACTGATCGAGGGCCTGCTCTCCCGGGGTGACCGCCGGGTCGGCTCGGTGATCCGCAAGGTGTGGGAGAACGGCGGCCGGTTCGACGGGTGGAGCGAGCACTTCTCCTACCAGCGCTGGGTGGACGCCGCGGCCGAGACGCTGCCCGCGTTCGGGGTGGACCTCGACTGGTACACGACCCGTCAGCGTGAGGAGCTGGAGGTCCTGCCCTGGGACCACCTGGACTCGGGCCTGGACAAGGACTGGCTCTGGCAGGACTGGCAGGACTCGGTGAGCGGCTTCGAGCAGGACGACTGCCGCTGGACCCCGTGCTTCGACTGCGGCGTCTGCCCGTCGATGGACACCGAGATCCAGATCGGCCCCACCGGCAAGAAGCTCCTCCCCCTAACCCCCCTGAAGAGCCTGAAAACCCCCACCGCGTAGCCCCGGCCGGCCCGCCCGCCCCAGCCCGCGTTGATCATGAAGTTGTTGCCTGCGGCACCGCGTGTCGCCGACAATAACTTCATGATCAACGGTTTCTGAGTTCCGAGGAGCGAGACGATCAGTAAGAAACCACAGCCGGAGGGTGGGCAGGCGCCGATCGTCCAGCGCGTCCGCATCCGGTACGCCAAGCGCGGGCCGCTGCGGTTCACCTCACACCGGGACTTCGCCCGCGCCTTCGAACGCGCCCTGCGTCGGGCCGCCGTACCGATCGCCTTCTCCCAGGGCTTCACCCCGCACCCGAAGATCTCCTACGCCAGCGCGGCGCCCACCGGCGTGGCCAGCGAGGCGGAGTACCTGGAGATCGGCCTCCAGGCGCCGGTCGACCCGGAGGCGCTGCGCGCCGCGCTGGACGCCGCGCTCTCGCCCGGGTTGGACGTGCTGGAGGCGGTGATCGCCGACGGTGGCAACCTGCCGGACCGGATCGAGGCATCGCACTGGCACATCGTGCTGCCCGAGGTCGACCCCGCTGTGCTGCGCGCCGCCGTGGACGCCTTCAGCGCCGCCGACGAGGTGCTGGTCGAGCGGATGACCAAGCAGGGCCGACGGACCTTCGACGCTCGCGCGGCCGTTATATCAATCGATGTCATGGCGTCGACGGAGACGCCTTCCGGGGCGCCGGCCGTACCGTGTGCGATACTCGAACTGGTCGTGCGGCAGGTCACCCCGTCCGTACGGCCCGATGACGTCCTTTCCGGCCTCCGCGTGGTGGCCGACCTGGAGCCGCCGGTCTCGCCGAGGGTGACCCGGCTGGCTCAGGGCACGTTGACCGCGCAGGGTGCGATCGTGGATCCGTTGGATGCGGACCGCGGCGGGGCAGCCATCGTTGGGCATTGACCGACGGTCAGTGCTCTGGCAGGCAGACTTCGGCGGTCGCGCACCACGCGCGCCCGGCGGAAACACTTTTGCGGCAACCCTGCGTGGCAGCGCTCACCCGCGCCCGGGGCAGCCAGAACTGGAGAACGTCCATGCTCGAGAACGAGCCCGAGGGCGGCGAACGGACCGGCTCACAGCCGGCCGGTGACACCGCTGACCAGAGCACCACCGACGGCCTTTCCGCCACGGCCGCCGGCTCGGCACCGCTGGAGCCGACGGGTGCGCAGAGCACTGAGCCAGCCGGTGCGCAGAGCACTGAGCCAGCCGGTGCGCAGAGCACTGAGCCAGCCGGTGCGCAGAGCACTGAGCCAGCCGGTGCGCAGAGCGCCGAGCCCGCAGCCCCGGTGCGGCGTGCCCGGACGACCCGTCGTCGGGCCGCGCCGCTCAGCCAGCCGGAGCAGACCGACGCGCCGGTCGAGGCGTCCACCGGCGGGACGGGCAGCGCCGAGTCGCCGCAGGCGGAGGTCCTCGCCCCGATCTCCGGCGACCAGGACGTAGCCCCGAAGACCCCCCGGCGCCGCCGCAAGGCCACCGCGGTCGAGACGACCGCCGCGGAACCGCTGGTCGCGGCCACCGCCGAGGAGGCGTCCGCCGAGGTGGTGCCCCCGGTCAAGGTGACGCGTACGCGGCGGAAGAAGGCCACGCCGGCAGCCGTCGAGGAACCCGCAGCCGTCGAGGAGCCGCCCGCCGTCGAGGAGCCGCCCGCCGAGGCGGAGCCTGTCGAGGAGCCGGCCGTCGAGACGCTGGCGGAGTCGGACCTGCGCGAGGCGGAAGCCGAGCTGAACGAGGCGGAGATCGACGCCACCGCCGAGCCGACCCGGACCAGTGGTGCCCAGGCGGGTTCCGGCGACGTACCGCCCGGGGTTTCTGTTGCCAACGTGGCGGAAGAGCCGATCGAGCCGGCCGAGGTCATCGAGCCGGAGCAGCCGCGGACCCGGCGTCGGCGTGCGGCGCTCTCCGCGCCCACCGTGCTGTTCATGGCGCCGCAGCCGGACGCCGTGCCGGTGACCCGGCCGGTGGAGCCCGCCCCGGTCGCCGAGGAACTGGCCGTCGAGGCCGAGCCGTCCCGTCGTCGGCGGCGCGGTCGCCGCGACGTCGAGCCGGTGGAGCCGGTCGAGGCCGTCGAGGCCGAGGAGGAGCCCGTCGAGGAGGCCGACGAGGTCGCCGAGGCGGATGAGGACGACGAGGACAGCGCCGCCGCGCGTCGCCGCCGCCGGCGTGGTCGCCGTGGCCGTGGCCGGGGCAAGGGCGGGGCCGACGACGCCGAGGACGAGGACTCCGAGGAGGCGCAGGCCGAGGAGGAGGAGACCGCCGAGGCCGAGGGTGACGAGGACGAGGAGTCCGAGGGCGGGGACGGGCTGACCCGCCGCCGTCGGCGTCGTCGTCGCCGGGGCGCCGGTGACACCGAGGGTGCCGCCGACGACGGCGTGCCCACCGTGGTCAAGATCCGTGAGCCGCGCCGTACTGTCGACGAGGTCCAGGGTGTGTCCGGCTCGACCCGGCTGGAGGCCAAGCGCCAACGTCGCCGGGACGGCCGGGAGCAGCGGCGTACCCGGCCGCCGATCCTCAGTGAGTCGGAGTTCCTGGCTCGCCGGGAGGCGGTCGACCGGGTGATGGCGGTCCGGCAGCGCGGTGACCGCACCCAGATCGCCGTCCTGGAGGACGGGGTGCTGGTCGAGCACTACGTCACCCGCAACTCCTCCGGCACGATGGCCGGCAGCGTCTACCTGGGCAAGGTGCAGAACGTGCTGCCCAGCATGGAGGCGGCGTTCGTCGACGTCGGCCGGGGCCGCAACGCGGTGCTGTACGCCGGCGAGGTCAACTGGGACACCTCCGGGCTGGAGGGCCGCGCCCGCTCGATCGAGCAGGCGCTGCGCTCCGGCGACTCGGTGCTGGTGCAGGTCACCAAGGACCCGATCGGCCACAAGGGCGCCCGGCTGACCAGCCACATCGCGCTCTCCGGCCGGCACCTGGTCTACGTGCCCAACGGCAACGCCTCCGGGATCAGCCGGAAGCTGCCGGACAACGAGCGCAAGCGGCTGCGCGACGTACTCAAGAAGTTGGTCCCGGACGGCGCCGGCGTGATCGTCCGTACGGCGGCCGAGGGCGCCAGCGAGGACGAGCTGGCGCGCGACGTCAAGCGGCTCCAGGCGCAGTGGGAGGACATCCAGGCCAAGGCCGCCGAGGGTGGCGCCCCGGTGCTGCTCTACGAGGAGCCCGACCTGGTCATCCGGGTGGTCAGGGACCTGTTCAACGAGGACTTCCGCGAGCTGGTGATCGAGGGCGAGCAGTCGTACGGCATGGTCGAGTCGTACCTGTCGCACGTCTCTCCGGACCTGGTCGACCGGGTACGCCGGCACGTCGGCACGAGTGACATCTTCGCCGAGTACCGGATCGACGAGCAGATCATCAAGGGCCTGGACCGCAAGGTGTTCCTGCCGTCGGGCGGCTCGCTGGTGATCGACAAGACCGAGGCCATGACGGTCGTCGACGTCAACACCGGCAAGTACACCGGCTCCGGGGGCAACCTGGAGGAGACGGTCACCCGGAACAACCTGGAGGCGGCGGAGGAGATCGTCCGCCAGCTCCGGCTGCGTGACATCGGCGGCATCGTGGTGATCGACTTCATCGACATGGTGCTGGAGTCGAACCGTGAGCTGGTGCTGCGCCGGCTCACCGAGTGCCTGGGCCGGGACCGCACCAAGCACCAGGTCACCGAGATCACCTCGCTCGGCCTGGTGCAGATGACCCGTAAGCGGATCGGCGCGGGCCTGCTGGAGGCGTTCAGCGAGACCTGTGAGTGCTGCAAGGGTCGGGGCGTCATCATCCACACCGAGCCGGTGCCGGAGAAGCCCCGCACCGGTGGGGCGGGTGAGAAGGTCAAGGCCGTCGCCTCGTCGGCCCCGGTGGCCGCCGCCCCCGCCGCCGAGCAGGGCACCGCGTCCTCCCGCCGCCGGGCGCGCAAGAGCGCCCCGGCCGAGCGGGCGGTGGTCGAGGTCGTCGACACCGACACCGACACCAGCGCCGAGCCGGACGCCGACTACCAGGACACCATGGGCTACGACCTGTCCCGCTACGAGTCGGACGCCGCCGCCGGGCCGGCGGTCACCGACAGCCAGCAGGGCGAGTCGGCCCGGCTGGCCGCGGCGGACGACCCGGACGCGCTCGCCGACGGCGACGCCGACGAGGAGAGCAGCGAGGGTGGCTCAGGGCGTCGCCGCTCCCGGCGCGGTGGCACCCGCCGGCGGACCCGCCCCTGACCCGCATCATGTTTGACGAGGTCCCTTCTCCGGCAATCTGGCGGGGGAGGGACCTCGCCGTTCCGGCCCACCAGGCCGCTCCCGGTCAGGAGGAGAGGATGCGTCGCCTGCTCGCCGTAACCGTGCTGGTCAGCGCGCTCGCCGCTGGGGCGGGTTGCGCCGCCGACCGGCCGGTCGGCGAGGGCACGGCCGGTGCGACCACCGGGGGGTCCGGCCCGACGGCGGCCGGGCCCGGGGGAGCTTCCGCCGGGTCGAGCGGTACGCCCGGGGTGGGCGACGCGCAGGTGTGCGCCGAGGCGCGGCGGGCCGGCGAGACCGCCCTACGGGTGTACGTGGAGGAGTTGGGCCGGATGGTGGCGGCGGTGGGTGCCGGCGACAGCGCCACGGCCGAGGCGGCCCGCGCGAGAGCCGAGGCGGCGCTGGCGCTCTGGCGTACCGCGCTGCGGGAGCAGTCGGCCCGAGCCGTCGATCCGCAGCTCAAGGCACTGCTCACCGACATCGGCACCGAGGCCGCCGCGCTCGGCGCCGACGTCGAGTCGATCGACGAAACCGAACTCGACCGGCTCCAGCAGCGCCTCGACCAGCTCTGCGCACGCTGAACAGGGCGGGCCGGTTTGGGGTCCGGGCCGGCCATGGCGTACTCTTGCCTGCGGCGCACCTTTGGTGTGCTGAGTTCCCGTGTGCCCGCGCCGCCGTGCACTGCTACCCGGCGAGCCGCCGCGGGGACGACCGCCAGCAGCCTCAACGACAGGGAGTCCGCCTCCGATGTACGCGATCGTCAAGACCGGCGGCAAGCAGTACAAGGTCGCCGAGGGCGACGTGATCGAGGTCGAGAAGCTCACCGGTGCTCCCGGTGACGCGGTGAAGCTCACCGCGGTGCTCCTCGTCGACGGTGACGACCTGGTGACCGACGCGGCGAAGCTTGCCGAGGTCGCGGTGTCCGGCGAGATCGCCGCGCACACCAAGGGCCCGAAGATCCGGATCCACAAGTTCAAGAACAAGACCGGCTACCACAAGCGCCAGGGTCACCGCCAGCCGTTGACCCAGGTCAAGGTGACCGGCATCTCCAGCGGGAAGTAGGTCGTCCTCCAATGGCTCACAAAAAGGGTGCGTCCAGCTCGCGTAACGGTCGTGACTCCGCGGCCCAGCGACTCGGCGTGAAGCGCTTCGGTGGTCAGGTTGTCAGCGCCGGTGAGATCCTCATCCGGCAGCGTGGCACCAAGTTCCACCCCGGTGACCTGGTCGGCCGTGGCGGCGACGACACGCTGTTCGCGCTGTCCGCCGGTGCGGTCCTGTTCGGCACCAAGCGCGGTCGTAAGACCGTCAGCATCGTTCCTCAGCAGTAGTTTTCAGGCTTTGCGGGCCGCGGACCTCCGGGTCCCGGCCCGCTTCGCTTTTTCGAAGTGCGGGGTCGACCCTCGCTGGAAGGATTGACGCCGTGGCGACGTTCGTTGACCGGGTCGTGCTGCATTTGCAGGCCGGCGATGGCGGGCACGGGTGTGTCTCGATCCACCGCGAGAAGTTCAAGCCGTTCGGCGGACCGGACGGCGGCAACGGCGGGCACGGCGGCAGCGTGTCGCTGGTGGTCGACCCGCAGGTGACCACGCTGCTGGACTTCCACTTCCACCCGCACGTCAAGGCCGACAACGGCAAGGGCGGCGCCGGGTCGAACCGGGACGGGGCCAACGGCCGCAACCTGGTGCTCAAGGTGCCCAACGGCACCGTGGTGCAGACCACCGACGGCACCGTGCTGGCCGACATGGTCGGCGCCGGCACCACCTTCGAGGTGGCCCGCGGTGGGCGCGGTGGGCGGGGCAACGCCTCGCTGGCCAACGCCAAGCGCAAGGCTCCTGGCTTCGCCGAGTTGGGGGAGCCCGGCGACCAGTTGGACATCGTGCTGGAGCTCAAGAGCGTCGCCGACGTGGGTCTGGTGGGCTTCCCGTCGGCCGGCAAGTCGTCGCTGATCTCGGTGATCTCCGCCGCGAAGCCGAAGATCGCCGACTATCCGTTCACCACCCTCGTGCCCAACCTCGGTGTGGTCCGGATGGACAACCACACCTTCACCGTCGCCGACGTGCCGGGTCTGATCCCCGGCGCGGCCACCGGCAAGGGGCTGGGCCTGGAGTTCCTGCGACACATCGAGCGCTGCGCGGTGCTGGTGCACGTCATCGACTCGGCGACCCTGGAGCCCGGCCGTGACCCGGTCGCCGACATCGACGCCATCGAGGCCGAGCTGAGCCAGTACGGCGGGCTGACCGACCGGCCGAGGCTGGTGGCGGTCAACAAGGTCGACGTGCCGGACGGCCGGGACCTGGCCGAGATCGTGCGGCCGGACCTGGAGGAGCGCGGCTACCGGGTGTTCGAGGTCTCCGCGGCCACCCGCGAAGGGCTCAAGGAGCTGACGTACGCGATGGCCGAGCTGGTCGACGCGGAGCGTAAGGCCGCGCCGCCGGCAGAGCCGACCCGGATCGTGATCCGGCCGATGGCCGTGGACGACGACGGCTTCACCATCACGGCCGAGACGGACGGCTCGTTCACCGTCCGGGGCGTTCGGCCGGAGCGGTGGGTCAAGCAGACCAACTTCGACAACGACGAGGCGGTCGGCTACCTGGCCGACCGGCTTGCCCGGCTCGGTGTCGAGGACAAGCTCGCCAAGGCCGGCGCCCAGCCCGGTGACCTGGTTCGGATCGGTGTGCGGGAGTTCGACTGGCAGCCGACGCTCCACGCCGGCGTGGAGTTCGTGCCCGGCAACCGGGGCACCGACATCCGGCTGGAGGAGAAGTCGAACCGGGCCTCGGCGGCGGACCGGCTCGCCGCGCGCAAGGCCCGCCGGGTGCGTTCGGCGGACGAGGTGGGCGCGGACGCCTCCGACGATGACGTCGACGACGACATCGAGGACGACGCCGAGTAGCCCGTTGCGCTCCGTGATCGGGTTGACTGCTGGAAACCTCCGCGAAATCCATCCGGCCTAACGTCGGGTGATGCTGATCGAGTCCCGGCCCGCCACCGATCCCGAGATCGCCACCCTGGTCATCGCCCAGCAGCGTGAGCTGCGTGCGGCCGATGGCGGGCTGGACGGGCAGGTCACCATCACCCACGACGACATCCGCTACCTGGCGGTGGTGGCGAACGGTCAGGCGGTCGCCTGCGGCGGCCTCCAGTCGCTCGACGCCGCCACCGGCGAGATCAAGCGGATGTACGTCCGACCGGCGCACCGGGGGCGGGGGATCGCCCGCCAGTTGCTCGCCGCGCTGGAGGAGTTGGCGTTCCGGCAGGGCCACTCGGTGGTCTGCCTGGAGACCGGCACGTACCTGCCCGCGGCCCTCGGGTTGTACGCCTCGTGCGGGTACGACCGGATCCCGGTGTACGGCGAGTACGTGGGTAACCCGTACAGCGTCTGCTTCGCCAAGCGGTTGCCGGTCGCGGCCTGACGGCTACGGCGGTCGCCAGGATCTCCACCTCCTGCACGGGTTCAGCGACGCGCTGATACCCGTGCCGGTGTGGCCGTGAAACCCAGAACGGGCAGCTCAGGGCCGGTCGAAGGGGGTGTCCAGTCGCCCGCCGGTGCCCACCTGGTTGGACAGCAGCAGCCCGAGCGCGACCATGCCGAAGCCGAGCGCGAGGTGCAACCAGTTGTCGGCGTTGTTGACCGGCAGGATGTTCGCGCCGCCCGCCTCGTCGAGCCCCTCGACCACCAGCCCGTACAGCCAGAGGGCCAGGTAGATCGCGCCGCCACCGGCCAGGAACAGCCGAGCGCCGGCGATGCTGCGGGCCATCGCCAGGCCGACCAGCCCGAACAGCAGGTGCACCGCGTTGTGCAGGATCGACACCTGGAACAGCCCGAGCAGCTTGGCCTCCGAGTGATGCCCGGCGAAGCGCAACTGGCCGTAGTCGGTGGTGATGCCGGGAATGAAACCGAGGACACCGATCAGCAGGAAGGCCCCGGCCACGGCCAGCGCGGCCACCTGCACCCGGGGCCGCTGCGCGGCAGGTCCGCTACCTCGCGCGTCTCGTGCCATCCCCTGCCCCCTCCGTGGATCTGCCAGCCCCGCGAATCTCGCTGTCCGTAGCGGCGACGTGACGCAGCCCGACGATCCTCCATTTTGAAGTCGATCCGGCCGGCCGCGCAGAGAAATGGGCGAAGAGGTATGGAAGCGAAAACGCAGGGTAGGTGAATTGTCGGCGGCCACGGTGACGCGGTCGCATCCCCCAGCACAACCGCGACGACTTTCCGAGCGGAAGGGAAATCATGACTTACGATCTTTCACCCACGTCTTCCACGTACGGGCAGGAGTCGGCCAACGGCGGAGGCGTTCGCGAGCAGGCCCGCCAGGTCGGGTCCGAGGCGGCGCACGCCGGTGGGGCGGTCGCCCACACCGCCAAGGAGCAGGGCACCGAGGTCGGCCGCGAGGCGGCCCGGCAGGCCCGCGACCTCTACGGCGAGGCGCGTACCCAGCTCGCCAGCCAGACCGGTGAGCAGCAGCGGCGCGCCGCCGGCGGGCTGCGCTCGATCGCCGACGAGATGCGCTCGATGGCCGAGCAGGGTGGCCAGGCCGGCCCGGTGAGCGAGCTGACCCGTCAGGCCGCCGACCGGGTGCACGGCGTGGCCGGCTGGCTTGAGGAGCGCGAGCCCGGCGACCTGATCAACGAGGTACGCGGCTACGCGCGGCGCAACCCGGGCACCTTCCTGGTCGGCGCGGCGGTCCTCGGCGTGCTGGCCGGCCGTCTGACCCGCGGCATCACCGCCACCGGCGACGACTCCGGCAACGCATCGGCCGGCTACCGAGGCGCCGGGGCGTACGACCCGGAGCAGACCGCCGTGATCCCGACGCCGCCGCCGGCACCCCGCGCCGCGCCGGACGCCGTCCCGCCGGGTGGCTACCTCGACCCGACCCCCGGCACCTACACCGAGCCGACCTCCGGCGGCTACACCGACCCGGTGCCCGGCGAGTACGCCGACCCGCGGCAGGCCAACCACCCGGAGCAGACCGGCACCACCCAGCCGCTGCCGCCGGTGACCCAGACCGACCCGCTGCCGGGCGTGCCGTCCACCGGTAGCCCTCGCCCGTGAGCCACCGAGTCATCCGAAGGGAGGCGACGGCATGACCATGCCGACGCAGGGGTCCGGACTGGACTCCGGATACCACCCCGACGCGGGTGCCCCGCACACCGCGGCGGAGGTGAAGGGCAGCTCGCTCGGTGACCTGATGCGTCAGGTCACCACCGACCTGTCGACGCTCATGCGCCAGGAGGTCGAGCTGGCCAAGGCCGAGATCCGCCAGGAGGGCAAGAAGGCGGGCAAGGCCGCCGGGCTCTTCGGTGGCGCCGGCTTCGGCGGGTACATGGTGGCGCTCTTCGTGTCCATCGCCGTATGGCAGTTCCTGGACAACGTCATGGACTCCGGCCTGGCCGCGCTGATCGTGGCCGTGATCTGGGCCGTGGTCGCCGCGGTCCTCTACTCCAAGGCCAAGCAGAACGCCCAGCACGTACGCGGGCTCAAGCAGACCAACGACAGCGTGCAGCGGATCCCCGACGCGCTCAAACCCCACCCGGAGGGAGTCACCCGATGAGCACCGACCCCGACCAGATCCGCCGGGAGATCGAAGCCACCCGCAACAGCCTCAGCTCCGATGTGGACGCGCTGGCGTACAAGGTCAGCCCCAGCCGCATCGTCGACGACCGTAAGCAGCGGGCCCGCTCCGCGCTGCAGAATGTGAGGGACAAGGTCATGGGAACCGCATCCGACCTCGGCCACGGCACCGGCCACGCCGCGCACTCGGTGGGCGACCGCGCCTCGTCGGCGGCTTCCAGCGTCAGCGACGCCGCGCACTCGGCGGCCTCGACCGTCAGTGACGCCGCGCACGACGCGCCCCGGGTGATCCGGCAGAAGTCCCAGGGCAACCCGCTGGCGGCCGGGCTCATCGCGTTCGGGGTCGGCTGGCTGGCCTCCTCGCTGATCCCGGCCTCCCGCCGGGAGCAGCAGGCCGCGGCGCAGGTCAAGGAGAAGGTCAGCGAGCACAGCGGGGTGGTCAAGGAGAAGCTGGGCGAGGTGGCGAGCGAGCTCAAGGACGAGCTGCGCGAGCCGGCCCAGCGCGCCGCCGATTCGGTGAAGACCACGGCCCAGGACGCGGTGCACGCGGTCAAGGACGACAGCAGGTCGGCCGCGCACGACGTCAAGGGCCATGCCCAGCAGGTCAGCCCCTGACCCCACACCAAGAACCGCAATCGCGACAGCTCGCGGCCACCCCGGTGCCCGCGAGCTGTCGCGTCCCAGCTCCTCTCCTCCCGCGATCTTGCAGTTTCGGTCTAGCTTTTGCCGCCTTGGGGCTGGTTTGTCCCGACAGAAAGTGCAAGATCGCGGGAGGGGTGGGGGTGTTTTTGCAGGGTTCGGGTCTGGTGGGCGGCTCGGCGGATCAGGGCGTCGCCGTAGCGGACGCCGCCGAGCAGGAGTCGCTGGCCGACCGCCAGCCAGCCGCACACACCGCGTTCCAGCAGCCAGACCGGAGCCGCCAGCGCCGTGCGGGGCGGAAAGACCGCGGTGCCACCGGCACGACGGCGACCCACCTCGGCCAGGGCGACGACACTGGCCGCCGCGCCGACGAGCAGCACGGGCCGACGGGCCGCGACCGCCGTGGCCAGCGCCGGCACGACCGCGAGCGCGGTCAGCAGGCGGGCCGGCTGGGCCAGATCGTCGTACGCCTGGCGGACCCGCTGCCCCCGGAAGTGCGCGGTGTCCGGCGGCAGCCGCCGGACGTACAGCCAGGCCGGCGTGACCTCCGTACCGCCGTGGGCGCGCACCGTGCGGATCAGCTCCAGGTTCTCGAAGAGCACGTCCGGGTCGTACCCGCCCATGCCGAGGAAGGTGCTTCGGCGCACCGCGAGGGTGCCCGGGTAGTCCGCCCCGAGCGCCCGGTTGAGCAGCGTCCGGCCGGTGTCCCACCAGGCGTGCCAGGGCAGCGGGTCGAAGTAGTTCTGCGGGCGTACCAGGTCCGCCCGGTCGAGCAGCCGGTGCGTCGCGAGCAGCCCGGCCTCGTCGTACCGGATGTCGTCGTCGGCGATCACCACGTGCTCGTGGCCGGCCGCCGCCACGCCGGTGAGGACCCCGAGCACCTTGCCGTTCGCCCCGCGCAGGGCGGGGTCGGGTGTGAGGTGCCGGACCAGCCCGTGCCACGCCGAGGCGTGTCGGGCGAAGAGGTCCGGCGCCGAGCCGTCGACCACGAGCACCTCGACCCGGTCGGCCAGCCAGCGCAGGTAGCCGGTCAGCTCGGCCAGGCCAACGTCGGAGTGCCAGCGCAGCGGCAGCACGTACGCCATCGGTAGTCGGACCGGCGACGTGCCGGCGCCCTGGGGTCTGACGTCGCGGCGGCTTCCGGCTCGCCCGGAGCCGGTGGGGCCGCTGGTCGGGGCGCTCACGTCGCATCCGAGCGTCGGCCGACCGGCCGTGGAGCGCTGGCCGGGAATGGCTGTGTCCGGGCCAGGCGTATGGCGGTAGCCGCCGGTCGTGGGCTGGACACCGGCGTCAGGCGGCGCGACGGATGTTGGTGAGGGTCATACCGCTGGGCGGGAGGGCGGGCATTCGGCGCAGATCCAGGGTCAGGTCCTGTGGCGGCACGTCGTAGGTCATGGCGCTGGTCAGGTTGGTGACCGCCCGCTTCATCAGGTCGATGGTGATCCACTCGCCGGCGCAGCGGTGCCCGGTGGCGTAGTCCCCGCCGCCCTGCGGGACCAGCTCGAACGGGTCCACCCGGCGGCCGGCGAACCGCTCCGGACGGAACAGCTCCGGCTCGAGCCAGAGCGCCGGGTGGTGGTTGGTGCCGTAGAGGTCGAGGAGCACCCGGCGGCCCCGGGGGAAGTGGTGGCCCGCCCAGTCGAAGGAGCGCCGGACCCGGGCGGCGGCGGACGGGAAGAACGGGTAGTAGCGGCGTACCTCCTGGACGAACTGTTCGGTGGCCTCGTCGTCGCGGACCCGCTGCCGCCAGGCGGGATGGTCGTGCAGGGCGAGCGCGGCGAAGGCGATGTACCGGTCCACGGCGACCACCGGTCGCAGCACGTTGAGCAGTTCGACCGCCGCGATCCGGTGGGGGAGCAGCGCGCCCCGCGCGTCGCGGTGCTCGGCGATCACGTCCAGCGCACTGCCGGCCGGTGCCGGTTCCGTGCCGACCCGGGCCCGCTCGATGCGGTCGGCGAGCCACCGCTCGGCTCGGCGGCGGGCGAGCAGCCCTCGCCAGTGCCGGAGGCCGACCACGGCCGGGCCTTCGATCATGGCGTGCAGCTCGACGGCACGCCGATCGACCTGCGACGTGGCCAGCGGCACCCCGGCCCAGGCGCAGACCACCCGGGTCAGGAGGCGGCCCACCTCGTCGTAGAGCGTCACCAGGCCGGCGGCCTCCCAGGCGGGGATCCTGGCCCGCCACTCGTCGTCGAAGAGCTGCCCGAGCCGCCCGATGCTGTCCGGCGTCATGATCGACATGAACATCGCCTTGCGGTCGGAGTGCTCCGGGCCGTCCAGGCCCTGCACGCCGCCCCGCCCGGTGAGCGTGCGCTGCACCCGCAGCGGCATCGCGTTCTGCCGCTGGAAGCGCTCGGTGTCGTAGAACAGCGTCGCCGCCGGTCTGCCGCGCAGGCAGATGGTCGGTGCCAGCAGGATTCGGGTCTGGAAGACGTCGCTGCCGTACCGGTCGCAGCGCTCACCGATGAACCGGTAACCGGAGCGCAGGAGCGCGAGGGTGCTGTCCGGGCTGCGGTCGACCGGCATGGTCGCCATCGGTGTCTCCCCACGCACTCGTGGCAGCCGTCGACCACCTGCCGCCCTGCTGCCGTGACTACCCCGGTCGCCGCCGCTGAATCCCGCCGATCGGCGCGCCGGCTGGCCCCTCCCAGGGACGGCGGAACCTGGTTGGCTGCTGGTGGGGCCGCCGCCTGCCGGCGCCGGGCCTGGAGGCCACGACTACGGGGAGGGCGCGATGCGGGAGAACAGGTCGCCGCACTGGCGGCAGCGACGGTCGGCTGGGGCACCGAGCGGGGGCCGCGACGGTCGGCCGCTGATCGGGCCGCCCGGTCGGCCCACCCGACCGCACCGGTTCTTCACCGTGCACCTGGGCTTCACCGCGCCCGGTCCGGCCGACGCCCGCGAGGTGGCGGTGGCGTACGCGGAGGCGTTGAGCCTGCTCCGCCCGGAGCTGGCACTCGGCGCGGCGGCCCTGTCACCGGCCGACGCCTGGCACCGGGCCGAACGACTGTTCTGCGGGGCGGTCGGCCCGGACGGTGAGCGCTGCGTCGACGTCGCTGACCATCCCGGCTTCCACCACGCCCCCGGCCCCGGCGGCCTTGGCTGGGGCGAGGGCGACACCGACGGCGACACCGATGGCTGACGGCGACGCAGGTCGCGGTCAGTCCAGGTCGAACTCGCCGTCCTGCGCGCCGGCCACGAACGCGTCCCACTCGGCCTGCGTGAAGACGAGCACCGGCCCCTCCGGCTCGGCGGAGTTGCGCATCCCGATCAGGTCGTCGACGAAGGCCACCTCGACCGCGCTGGCGGAGGTGTCCCCCTCAGCCCGTTGCCAGACCGCCCGGGAGAGGTCGAAATCGCCCTTGGGGTGCTGCGCCATGGTTCTTTCCTCCAGTGCCGAGGGTCGTGTGGTGACCGATTGCCGATCCCCATCGGGCAGGATAAGCGGATGCCGAGCCTGACCCGTGTAGAGGCGACCGCGCGTGGCGCGGCGATTACTGTCGAGTCCTACCAGGTGGATCTCGACCTGACCGGCAGCGGCGACCTGTTCCGCTCCCGCGTCGAGATCCGGTTCCGGGCGACCCCCGGCACCGCGACCTTCGCCGAGATCAAACCCACCACCCTGCTGGGTGTACGCCTCAACGACCGCGACCTCGACCCGGGCGTGCTGGCCGACAACCGGCTCCCGCTCAGCGACCTGGACGCGGAGAACACGCTTGTCGTCGAGGCGGAGATGGCCTACTCCAACACCGGGGAGGGGATGCACCGCTTCGTCGACCCGGCCGACGGCGAAACCTACCTCTACGCCGTGACGTTCCTCGACAACGTGCAGCGCATCTTCGCCGCGTTCGACCAGCCCGACCTGAAGGCGTCGTTCGTGCTCACGGTGACCGCCCCGCCGCAGTGGACGGTCGTCGGCAACGCCGAGGTGGCCGCCAACCCGGCTCCGGGGCGCTGGGAGTTCGCCCCGACCGCGCCCCTGGCCACGTACTTCTTCTCGCTGATCGCCGGGCCCTACCACGTCCGGCGGGCCGAGCACGACGGTGTGCCGCTGGGCATCTACTGTCGTCGGTCGCTCGCCGAGCACCTGGACGCCGACGCGGAAGAGATCTTCACCATCACCCGGCAGTGCCTGGACCGGTTCCACGAGCTTTTCACCGAGCGCTACCCGTTCGGCAAGTACGACCAGGCGTTCGTGCCGGAGTTCAACGCCGGCGCGATGGAGAACCCCGGCATCGTCACCTTCCGCGACGACTACGTGTTCCGTTCGGCGGTCACCGACACCGAGCGTGAGCAGCGGGCGACGACCATCGCCCACGAGATGGCCCACATGTGGTTCGGTGACCTGGTCACCATGCGCTGGTGGGACGACCTGTGGCTCAACGAGTCCTTCGCCGAATATCTGGGCACCCGGGTCACCGCCGAGGCGACCCGCTTCGACCAGGCGTGGACGACGTTCGCCATGCGCCGTAAGGCCTGGGGGTACGCCGCCGACCAGCGTCCGTCCACCCACCCGGTCGCCCCGGTGGAGGTGGCCGACGCCGACGAGGGCCTGCTCAACTTCGACGGCATCTCGTACGCCAAGGGCGCCAGCGTGCTGCGGCAGTTGGTCGCGTGGCTCGGTGACGAGGCGTTCCTCGCCGGCCTGAACGCGCACTTCGCCGCGCATCGCTTCGGCAACGCCACCCTGGCCGACCTGCTGGCCAGCCTCTCCGCCGCCAGCGGTCGCGATCTGTCCGACTGGGCCGAGCGGTGGCTGCGCAGCCCGCAGGTCAACACGCTGCGCGCCGAGGTCGCCGTCGACGCCCACGGCCGCTACACCGAGGTGGCCGTGGTGCAGACCGCGCCCGAGTCGTACCCGGTGCTGCGTCCGCACCGGATCGGGGTGGGCCGCTACTCGATGGACGGCACGGCGGAGCGCGCCGAGGTCGACCTCGACCCGGCCACCGTCGGCGGCCGGACGGTGCTCGGCGAGCTGACCGGCGCTCCGGCGGCCCGGCTGCTGCTGCTCAACGACGGCGACCTCACCTTCGCCAAGGTGCGCCTCGACCCGGCGTCGGCCGACGCCGTGCCGCTGGTGCTGCCCAGACTGGCCGACCCCCTCACCAGGGCGGTGCTCTGGGGCGAGGCGTTGGACGCGGCGACCGACGGGGAGCGGCCGGTCGCCGGCCTGGTCGACCTGATGGTCGCCGCGCTGCCCGCCGAGACCGAGGTGATCATCGCGGAGGACGTGCTGACGCTCAGCCGGTCGCTGATCGACCGTTACCTCGACCCGCTGACCCGGTCGGCGGCGCTGGCCCGGGTGGCCGGGGCGTGCCGTCAACTGCTCGACGGTGCCCCGGCGGGGGAGTCCCTCCAGCTCGCCGCAGCCCGGGCCTGGGTCGCCGCGACCACCGACGCGGATCTGCTCACCGGCTGGCTCGCCGGCCGCGACGTGCCGGCCGGGCTGAAGGTCGACGCCGAGCTGCGCTGGTCGGTGCTGCGTCGACTCGTGGTGCTGGGCGCGGCCGGCGAGGCGGAGGTCGCCGCCGAGGCCGCCGCCGACCCCAGCTCTGCGGGTGCCGAGCGGGCCGCCCGTTGCCGGGCCGCCCTGCCGGATCCGGCCGCGAAGCAGGCGGCCTGGGAGGTCATCGTGGGGGGCGCCGAGCTGTCCAATCGGCTGCTGGAGGCGACGGCCGAGGGGTTCTGGCAGCCCGAGCAGGCCGAGTTGACCGCCGCGTACGTCGAGCGGTACTTCGCGGAGATGCCGGCCGCCGCCCGTCGGCGTACCCCGTGGACGGCCGACCGGGTGGCGAAGCTGGCGTTCCCCCACTACGCCGTGGCGCAGCCGACCCGGGAGGCGACCGCGGCGCTGCTGGCCCGCGACGACCTGACCCCGGGTCTGCGTCGGGTGGTCACCGACGCCGACGACGACCTGCGTCGCGCGCTGGTCGCCCGGACGGCGGTGGCCGCCGGGGCGGCCTGAGACGCGTCGGGCGCGGGGTGGCCGGTGGGTCACCCCGCGCCCGGAGGCTCAGCGCAGCGCCGGGTCCGCCGTGACCGGGGCGTCCCAGTCGATGACGTAGCGCTGCTCGTCGGCGACGGTTTTCTCCGGGTCCATGGCGGTGCGTGTCAGCAGCGGCATCAGCAGCGGCATCAGCGTCCGGGCGACCGGCCCCGGCGCTTTGGCCTGGTTGATGCGGGCGGCGCGGGCGGCGACCTTTTCGACCCGGGCACGGCGCAGCCGCACGAACGCGGCCAGGGCCGACTCCACGTCCGGCAGGTCGCGCAGGCAGCGGGCGAGCTGCACCCCGCTCTCGATGGCCAGCGACGCTCCCTGCCCGGAGCTGTTCGACGGCGCATGCGCCGCGTCGCCGACCAGCACCATCCGCCCTCGGTGCCAGTGCGGCACCGGCGGCATGATCTGCAACGCGCCGACCACCTGGAGTTCGTCGGCGTCGCTTGTCGCCGTCAACTGTCGACCCGGGTCGTCATCGCCGTAGCTTTCGCGCAGTGTGTCCAGCCACTGTGCCGCCGGCACCGCGCGGGCCTCGACGAGGCTCAGCGGTCGTTGGTACGGCAGGTTGGCGCCCCACCGGGTGCCGCCGCCGGGCTCCGGCCAGTACAGGTAGTAGCCGCGTCGGCCGAACGCGAACGTCATCGTGCCGGGTTGGACGTCCACCTCGTGCCGGGCGACCGCCTCGAAGCCGAGCAGGCCGGTGAACCGGGGGCCGGGCGCGGCCGGGTCGATGAGGCCCCGGACCGTGGACCGGATGCCGTCGGCGCCGACGAGGATGTCGGCGGTGGCGGTGCTGCCGTCCTCGAATCGGGCGGTCACACCGCTGTCGGTCTGGTCGGCGTGGACCAGCCGCTTGCCGTACGCGAACGGGACGCCCTCGGTGACCGCCCGGTCGTGCAGGACGCGGTACAGCTCGGCCCGGTGCACCACGCGCAGCGGCGGCACCCCGGCCAGTGTGGGCAGGTCGATGCGTCGACGGCCGACGGCCATAGCGGTGCGCTCGATCGGGGTGGCGATCGCCGTCACCGCCTCGTCCGCGCCGACCGTGCGCAGCGCCGCCACGCCGTTGGGCGCGAGCGCGAGGGTGCCGCCGATGCCGCCGGCCGCACTGGCGGTGGCGGGGTACGCCTCGTAGACGGTGGCGGTGATGCCGGCGCGGCGTAGCGCGAGTGCCGTCACCGGCCCGGCGATGCCGCCGCCGATGACGATCGCGGTTCGTAGGGTGGTCATGCTCTCTCCCTGGGGTTCGTCGGTCGTGCGCGTGCGAACCGACCTGGGAGGGAACCCGGTTATCCTCGTGTTTGCCGCTTCGGGCCGGGTGCCTCAACAGGTGTCGGTTCGAGGTAGGGCTCCGGCGGGGTGTTGGCGCACCCCGCCGGAGCCGTCTTTCAGTCGGTGGTGTCGGGGTCGCGGCTGGTCCTTTCTGCCAACTCGGTCAGCTCGGCCGGCATCTCGCCGGTCTCGTGGAAGGCCCGCCAGGTGTCCAGGCCCGGGTAGGTGCCCGAGGTCAGCTCGCCCAGCAGAGCCCGCAGCCAGGCTGCCTCCGCGGCCCGCATGGCCAGGTCGTACTCCGACTCGACGAGGAACAGCCGTGGGATGTCCCGCAGGTGTGCGTCGAGCGTGTCGCGGTCCTGGCGGATCGCGCCCTCCAGCAGATCGAGTCGCTGGCGCAGCAGGTCGGTGGCCTCGTCGGGGTGCAGGGCGGCGAGCACGGAGAGGCCGGCGCGGAAACGGGGATGCTCCGGCACCGGGGTGGAGACCAGCTCACGGGCCCAGTCGACCAGCTCCGCCCGCCCCGCCTCGGTGATCCGGTAGACGGTGCGTTCCGGACGCCGGCTGTCGCGGACGCTCTCCACAGCCTCGATCAACTGGTGTTTGTCCAGGTTGCGGACCACCGTGTAGAAGGACCCCCACTTGAACTCCATGTCCTGGTCCTTGCCCCAGGCGCGCAGTGTGGTGGCGATCTCGTACGGGTGCATCGGCCGCTGGACCAGGGCGGACAGCACGGCCAGCGCCAGCAGGTTGCCGACCTTGCGCCGCTTCGGCACGACGCGCCTCCTGTCCTCGTTTCCGATTGCTCGTAGACGAGTATATGCCGGCGAGTGGTCGTGGCGCGACCCCTCGCGTCGGCCAGCACTCCCTCTGTCGCGCTGCTTCGAAACCGGGGCAACGCGGGTGCTGCCGGGCCGAATCGGCCGGCCAGGGCGCTCCGCCTACGATCACGGGGTGGAGGAAGATATCCGGCGGATTGGGATCATGGGTGGCACCTTCGACCCGATCCACCACGGGCACCTCGTCGCGGCCAGTGAGGTGGCCGACCGGTTCGGCCTGGACGAGGTGGTCTTCGTCCCCACCGGGCAGCCGTGGCAGAAGGCCGACGAACCGGTCAGCCCGGCCGAGGACCGGTACCTGATGACCGTCATCGCCACCGCCTCCAACCCTCGCTTCCAGGTCAGTCGGGTCGACATCGACCGCAGTGGGCCGACCTACACGGTCGACACCTTGCGCGACATTCAGGCCGAGTACGGCCCCAAGGTGCAACTGTTCTTCATCACCGGCGCGGACGCCCTGCAACGCATCCTGTCCTGGAAGGACCTGGACGAGATCTTCGAGTTGGCCCACTTCGTGGGGGTGACCCGGCCCGGCTTCCCGCTGACCGACAAACACCTGCCGGCGGACACGGTCAGCCTGATCCAGGTGCCCGCGATGTCCATCTCGTCGACCGACTGCCGCGCCCGGGTGGCCCGAGGCGAACCGGTCTGGTATCTGGTGCCCGATGGTGTGGTGCAGTACATCGCCAAACGCCGCCTCTATCAGCGCTGATCGTGCCCGGTATGGCCGCGTTCGTGCGCCTAACCGACCAGAACTGACGAGTCGGGGCGTCCCCGGGTATGAGACGCTTGGAGGATCGCACGGTTGATCGAAGGAGAACGGTGACAGTTTCCGAACGCGCTCACGAGCTGGCAATCGCAGCCGCCCAGGCCGCCGCCGACAAGAAGGCGCAGGACATCGCGATCATCGACGTCGGCGACCAGCTCGCCATCACCGACGCGTTCGTGCTCGCCGCCGCCCCCAACGAGCGTCAGGTGCTGGCCATCGTCGACGCCATCGAGGAGAGCCTGCTGGAGCTGCCGGAGAAGGCCAAGCCGGTGCGGCGCGAGGGCGAGCGTGGTGGCCGGTGGGTGCTGCTCGACTACGTCGACATCGTGGTGCACGTCCAGCACACCGAGGAGCGCGAGTTCTACGGGCTCGACCGCCTCTGGAAGGACTGCCCCACGATCCCGTTCGTCGACCGCGACCTGGTCGAGGCCGACGCCGGGTCCGCCGCAGCCGAATGACCCGGCTGATCGTCTGGCGGCACGGCAACACCGACTGGAACGCGGCCAACCGCGTCCAGGGGCAGACCGACGTACCCCTCAACGAGCTGGGCCGTGACCAGGCTCGCGCCGCCGCGCCGCTGCTGGCGTCGCTGCGTCCCGACGCCATCGTGTCCAGCGACCTGAGCCGCGCCGCGGAGACCGCCGACGCGTTGGCCGCGCTGACCGGCCTGCCGGTCCGCGCCGACGCCCGACTGCGTGAGCGGCACTTCGGCCAGTGGCAGGGCCTGCACCTCACCGAGGTCGCCGAGCGCTTCCCCGACGAGTACGCCCGCTGGCGGGCCGGCGACCCGGCCCCGGGCGCTGACCTGGAACCGCTGCACGATCTCGGCGAGCGGGTGGCCGCCGCGCTACTGGAGGCGGCCGACGCGGCCCACGGCGGCACGGTGGTGATCGCCACCCATGGCGGTGCCTCCCGGCAGGGCGTTGGTCACCTTCTCGGCTGGGACTCCGGTGTGCTGCGCGGCCTCGGCTCCCTGGCCAACTGTCACTGGACCGAGTTGCGGCACGCACCTCGCGCGACGGCGGTCGGCCGGGCCCACGAGGTCCAGGGCTGGCAGCTGCGCGGGCACAACGTCGGCCTGATCACCGCCGCGGCCGTCGTCGACGCGTTCTGAGCGTCGTCCCGGCGAGGCTGGGCGTGCCCGCGCCTCGGCGTTCGACGCCTCGATCGGCTAGCGTGCCGGGCATGCCCGTCGCGGTCGTCACCGACTCCACCGCCTACCTTCCGCCTGAGCTGGTGCAGCGGCACCGGCTGACCGTCGTTCCGCTGACCGTCGTGCTCAACGGCGCGGAAGGGCTGGAGGGGGTGGAGACCCAGCCGTCCGACGCCACCCGGGCGTTGGGCGGCCGGCGGGTCACGGCGACCACCTCCCGGCCGGCGCCCGAGCAGTTCGCCCGCACTTACCGCCAGCTGCTCGACGCCGGCGCCGACGGGATCGTGTCGGTGCACATCTCCGCCGGTCTGTCCGGCACCGTCGAGGCGGCCCAGTTGGCCGCCGCCGACTTCGACGGCCGGGTCGAGGTCGTCGACAGCCGCTCCACCGGCATGGGGCTCGGCTTCCCGGCCATCGCGGCCGCCACCGCCGCCGAGGGCGGCGCCGACCTCGCCGGTGTACGCGACGCCGCGCTCACCGCCGTCGCACGGACCACCATCTGGTTCTACGTCGACACGCTGGAGTTCCTCCGCCGGGGCGGCCGGATCAACGCGGCCGAAGCGCTGTTCGGCACCGCCCTGTCGGTCAAGCCGATCATGCACATGCCGGACGGGGCCATCGTGCTGCGAGAGAAGGTCCGCACCGGCAGTCGGGGAGTGGCCCGACTCGTCGACCTGGCCGTCGAGGCGGCCGGCGACGACGACGTGGACCTCGGGGTGCACCACCTGGCCGCGCCGCAGCGGGCCGAGGCGCTGCTCGCCGCGCTCACCGAGCGGCTCGGCGACCGGGTGCACGACACGTACGTCTCCGAGGCGGGCGCGGTGGTCGCCGCGCACGCCGGCCCGGGGCTGGCCTGCGTGGTCGTGCACCGCCGCGCCGACGGCTGAGCCGGTGCCCGCCTCCTATGTGGTCACCGGAGGTGGCCGCGGCGTCGGTCGGGCCGTGGTGCGACGGCTGGTGGCGACGGGTGCCGCCGTCGTCGTCGTGGAGCGCGACGGCGACGCCCTCGACTGGCTGGCCGGGGACCCAGCCGCCGACCGCCTTGTCGCGGTGGTCGGCGACGCCGGTGCCGAGCCGGTGGCCGAGCGCGCCGCTGAACTTGCCGAACGCGCCGCTCCGCTGACCGGCTGGGTCAACAACGCGGCCGTGTTCCGCGACGCCGCGCTGCACACCGTTTCGGCCGACGTGATCCTGGACCTGATCGGGCTGAACCTGCGACCCGCCGTGGTGGGCGCCGCCGTCGCCGTCCGCCGGTTTCTCGCCGCGGGCAACGGCGGTGCGATCGTCAACGTCTCGTCGCACCAGGCCCGCCGGCCCGTGTCCGGTGCTCTGCCCTACGCCACGGCCAAGGCCGCCGTGGAAGGGCTGACCCGGGCGCTGGCCGTCGAGTACGGGCGGCACGGCATCCGCGCCAACGCCGTCGCGCTCGGCTCGATCGCCACCGAGCGGCACGCCGAGTTCCTCGCCGCCCAGGAACCCTCCCAGGCCGAGTGGATCGACGCCGAGCTGAACCGGTTGCACCCGGTGGGCCGTATCGGGCGGGCCGACGAGGTGGCCGAGGCCGTCGCGTACCTGCTGTCGCCGGCGGCGAGCTTCGTCAACGGGGTCGTCCTGCCGGTGGACGGGGGACGGGCCGTTCTCGGCCTCGACCCGGAGGCCCGCTGACTGCTTCCGCCTCGGATTGGGCCCGTCCGGAGGTTGCTGACGCCCATAGCAGATCGGGGCATGATCAGGGCGTTGTCCACAGTGGTCCCGGTTGTCCACAGGGAGAGCTCGGCGCGTCTCGCCACGCCGTCCGCCGCCATAGCGTCGGGCCGTGTCGCACGACGAGGAGACAGAGGTACGCCAGCGCCTGCGCCGACTGACGCACCCGCCGGCCGGCGCGTTGCCGCCCTGGGCTGAGACCCCGCTCGCGGGTGTGGTGCCGCCTCGGGCTGAGGTGCCGCACGCGGGTGTGGTGCCGCCTAGGGCTGGGGTGCCGCTCGCGGAGCAGCCGGCTCCGGACGGCCCTGCGGCCCAGCCCTCGTCGCTGCTGCCCGGGCCGGGAGCGTTCGATCCGGGGCGGCGCGGGGTACGGGCGCTGGCGGTCGTCGCCGTGCTGGTGGTGCTTGCCGCCGCCGGTTGGGCCTGGCGGTCCCGACCCCGGTCGGAGCCGGTTGCACCGCTGGCCACTGAGGCCGCTACGGCCGTCACGGCGGGTGTCCCCGGCGCATCCGGCTCGGGCGAGCTGGTGGTGGCTGTCGCGGGCAAGGTCCGCAAGCCCGGGCTGGTGCGGCTGCCGGCCGGCGCCCGGCTCGCCGACGCGGTGCAGGCGGCCGGTGGCCCGCTGCCCGGCGTCGACGTGGCGCTGCTCAACCCCGCCCGCAAGGTCACCGACGGCGAGCTGATCGTGGTCGGGGTGACACCACCGCCGGTGCCGGCCGGCGCGATCGGCCCGGCGGCCGGTGGGGCACCGCCCGCCGGTCCGCTGAACCTGAACACCGCCACGCTGGCCCAGCTCGACGCGCTGCCCGGGGTGGGGCCGGTGCTCGCTCAGCGGATCCTCGCCTACCGGGATCAGCATGGCGGCTTCAAGGGCGTTGGTGATCTGCGCCAGGTCGACGGGATCGGTGACGCGCGATACGAGCAGCTCAAGGACCTGGTGACGGTGTGAGCGTCCACCCCGTCGTCGGTGACCCGACCCCGCCGGACCTCCGGCTGGCCGGGTTGGCCGTTGCCGCCTGGCTGACCGCGCTCGCCGGCCTGCACGTCGACGCCCGTCTCCTCCTGCTGGTGGCCGGGACGGCGACGGTGTTGACCGCGCTGACGAGCCTGCACCTGCTCGGCCGCCTCGGGCGGCCCCGGGCCGTGGCGCGCCGGTACGGCTGGATCGTCGTCGCGGTCGGCCTCGGCGTGGTCTGCGGCGCGGCGGCAACCGCCGCTCGGCTGGCCGTCCGGGACTCACCGCCGGTCCGCGTCCTGGCCGAGGCGCGCACTCCGGTCACCGCCGACCTGGTCGTCCGGGACGACCCGCGCCAGATCCGGTCCGCTGGCGGTCCCGGCATGCTGTTGGTGTCGGCGGACCTGGTCCGGCTCACCGGTCCGGACGGCGAGCGGGTCCACGCGTCGGTGCGGCTGTTGATCCTGGCCACCGACCCGGCCTGGCGAGGGCTGCTGCCCGGCCAACGCGTGACCGCCGAGGGCCGGCTCGGCGTTCCGCGCGGCGGCGACCTCACCGCGGCGGTGCTCAGCACCACCGGCCCGCCCGAGCGGCGGGGCGCACCGTCCTGGGCGCAGCGTGCCGCCGGCACGCTGCGCGCCGGCCTGCAACGAGCCTGCGCACCCCTGCCCGACGACCCGGGTGGCCTGCTGCCGGGCCTGGTGGTGGGGGACACCAGCCGCTTGCCGCCCGCCGTCGAGGAGGACTTCCGGGCCACCGGCATGACGCATCTCAATGCCGTTTCTGGGAGCAACGTCGCAATTGTGGTGGGTGCGGTGCTGCTGTTGGCCCGCTGGGCACGCGCCGGCCCGTGGCTCGCCGCCGGGCTCTGCGGGATGGCGCTGGTCGGTTTCGTCATCCTGGTGCGTCCGTCGCCGAGCGTCGTACGGGCCGCCACGATGGGCGCGATCGGGCTCGCCGCGCTGGCCGCCGGCCGGCCCCGGGCCGCGCTGCCCGCGCTGGCCGCCGCGATCGCGGTGCTGGTGCTGCTCGACCCCGAGCTGGCCGGCGACGCCGGGTTCGCGCTCTCCGTGCTGGCCACCGGCGGTCTGCTGCTACTCGCCCCGCGCTGGCGGGACGGGCTGCGCCGGAGGGGTGTCCCGGGCGGGCTGGCCGAGGCGTTGGCGGTGCCGGCGGCGGCCCAGGTGGCCTGCGGGCCGGTCGTCGCAGGCATCTCCAGCACGGTCAGCCTGGTGGCGGTTCCGGCCAACCTGCTGGCGGTGCTGGCCATCGCACCGGCGACGGTGCTGGGCGTGACGGCGGCCGTGCTGTCGCCGGTCTGGCCGGCCGGCGCCGAGTTCGTCGCGTGGCTGGCGAGCTGGCCGGCCTGGTGGCTGGTCCTCATCGCCCATCACGGTGCCCGACTGCCGGCCGGCACCCTGCCCTGGCCGGGTGGAGCGGCCGGCGCCCTGCTGCTGGCCGGGCTGACCGTGGCGCTGCTGGTCGCCGTGCGCCGGCCGCTGGTGCGCCGCCTGGTCGCGGTCGTCGCCGTCGCCGCGCTGGTCGGCGCGCTCCCGGTCCGGCTGATGGCCTCGGGCTGGCCGCCGCCCGGCTGGGTGGTGGTGGCCTGCGCGGTGGGGCAGGGCGACGCCCTGGTACTGCCGGTCGCCGCCGGCCGCGCGGTGGTGGTCGACGCGGGACCGGAGCCGGGGGCGGTGGACGCCTGTCTGCGGCGGCTCGGTGTGCGGGAGGTGCCGCTGCTCGTGGTGAGCCACTTTCACGCCGACCACGTGGGCGGGGTGGCCGGGGTGTTCCGGGGCCGGCGGGTGGCAGCGGTGCTGACCCCAGCGTCGACGGATCCGCCGGCCGGCCGGGACGCGGTCCGCGCGGCGGCGACCGGCGGGCGGGCCGCGCTGCTCAGCACCACCGCCGGGGCGCGGCATCCGGTCGGCGGTGTCGACCTGCTCGTGCTCGGCCCGCCGTATCCGCTGGCCGGCACGCGATCCGACCCGAACAACAACTCGCTGATGCTGCGCGCCACGGTCGCCGGAGTGCGGATCCTGCTGCCCGGCGACGCGGAGACCGAGGAGCAGCACGCGGTGCTGACGCGGGCGGTGCCGGGGCAGTTGCGGGCGGAGGTGTTGAAAGTTGCTCACCACGGCTCGGCATATCAGGACGGGAGCTTCCTGGACGCGGTGCGGCCGGCCGTCGCGCTGGTGCCGGTCGGTGTCGGCAACACCTACGGGCACCCGAACCCGGGGCTGCTGGCCCGGTTGGGCAGGGGCGGGGCACGGGTGCTGCGGACCGACACCGACGGCGACCTGGCGGTGGTTCGTGCCGGCGACGGCCTGGCGGTGGTCCGCCGAGGCGTGCCAGCGGGGCGACCGCCGTGAGAGCCGGCGGGCGGGCGCTCGCCGTGAGCCGGCGGGCGGGCGCTCGCCGTGGAAATTGCGGCATCGCCGGAGCAAATGTTGGGCGTATTGCGGATTAGATGGTAAATCGAGATAGATGTCTGGTTTTGCGCTAAGTGCGGGCTGCACCGACCGGGCGGCGAATGAGCAGGCCCGATCCCGCCGTGGGCCGTGCGAATATGGGCGACGTGACCCCCGCCAGCCTCGCCCCCATTCTGCTCGTCCTCGGTGACGAGGAACTGCTCGCCACGCGCGCGGTCACCGAAGCTGTCGCGAAGGTCCGCAGCGTCGACCCCGAGGTGGACGTCCGCGAGTACCAGGCCGGTGCGCTCGCCGTCGGCGAGATCGCCGAGATGCTCAGCCCATCGCTGTTCGGTGGGCGACGGTTGCTCGTCCTGCGCTCCGGCCAGGACGCCCGTAAGGACCTGGTCGCCGCACTGCTGGCGTACGCGAAGAATCCCGATCCGGAGGTCCAGCTGCTGGTGCTGCACCTGGGCGGCGCCAAGGGCAAGGCGTTCGCCGACGGGCTGCGGTCGGCGGGTGCCACGGTGGTGCCAGTGGCCCAGCTGCCGAAAGGGGCGAAGGGGCACCGCGAGCGGGTGGCCTTCGTCCGTGACGAGATCCGCCGGGCCGGCGGCAAGTGCACCGACGACGCCGCCGAGGCGCTGATCGCCGCGGTCGGCAACGACCTGCGCGAGCTGGCCGCCGCCTGCTCCCAGCTCATCGCCGACACCGACGGGCGGATCAGCGCCGAGACGGTCTCCCGCTACTACCGGGGCCGGGTCGAGGTGACCGGCTTCACGGTGGCGGACGCCACCATGGTCGGCGACGTGCCCGGGGCGCTGGAAGCGCTGCGCTGGGCCCTGCACGTCGGGGTCGACCCGGTGCCCATCGCCGACGCCCTCGCCGATGGGGTACGTACGGTGGCCCGGGTGGCGTCGGCGGGGCGGGGTAGCCCGTACCAGCTCGCCAGCAGTCTCGGGATGCCCGCGTGGAAGATCGAGCGGGCGCAGCGGCAGGGGCGCGGCTGGACGCCGGAAGGGCTGGTCCGGGCCATGCAGGTCGCCGCCGAGTGCAACGCGGCAGTCAAGGGCGGCTCCGACGACCGGGCGTACGCCCTGGAGCGCGCGGTCTTCTCGGTCGCGGCGGCCCGGCAGGGCAGCAGCCGGTGACGGGGCCGAACCGCACGGCGTGGGCCACCATCCCGGCCGACGAGGAGCGTTACCGGCCGCTCTACGCCCGGCTCCTCGGCCTGCGGTTCGTCAACCCCGGCGGGGTGCTCTGCTTCCTCTTCTTCGAGGGCACCATCGCCCTGGCCGTGCTGCTCGCCCTCGCGGAGTTGGTCACCTGGTGGGCGGTGCTGGTGCTGCCCCTGGTGGTGGCAGCGATGGTCAAGCTCAACGACATGGTGGCCGCGACCGTGGTCCGGTCCGCCGCGCTCGTGCCCGAGCAGGAGCGGGACCGCTTCCGCCGGCAGATGGAGCCGGTCGTGGGCCGCGCCCGGGTCGAGTGGATCTCGCACAGCGTCACCGGAGTGGTGATCACCGCCGACCCGGTCCGGCCGACCCACCGCGCCGACCCGTCCGACTGAGCGTGCGGCCGGCCGGCCCGCACCGCAGCCCGGACGACACGCCGGACACAGCCCGACGCCACGGCTCCGAAGACGCACCCCGACGGTGACTGGCCGCAGACACGCGGAAGCCCCGGACCGGAGTCCGGGGCTTTCCGAATCAGTCTGACAGCGAGCGTCAGGCGGAGAGGGACACCACGCGCTTGGCGATCGCGGACTTGCGGTTCGCGGCCTGGTTGGAGTGGATCACGCCCTTGCTGACGGCCTTGTCCAGCTTGCGCGAGGCCTCCTGCATCAGAGCGGTGGCCTTCTCGACGTCACCGGCCTCTGCAGCCTCGTTGAACTTCCGGACGGCGGTCTTCAGCGACGACTTGACCGACTTGTTGCGCAGCCGGGCCTTCTCGTTCTGCCGGTTGCGCTTGATCTGGGACTTGATGTTCGCCACGCGACAGCCTCGTCTTGATAGCTCGGGTTGGTCAGCTTAGGTGCGCGGGATGACGAACATGCGTCAACGCTGCGCGAAGAGCCAGGTTACCAGGTCGCTCGGGACGAGCCAAAACGGCTCGACCACCGGGCTGCCGATCCCGGCTCGCCGGGGACCACGATACGCCCTCGGGCCTGCCGGCCGTATCACCGCCAGCCCTGGCGGCGGGCGAGCCAGTCGAGGGCCTGCCCGCCACTGCGTCGCCGGTGTGCCGTCAGGTGCGGGGAGACCGTCACGGGTGCCGCGTCCGCTCCGGTCAGGTAGTAGCCGGCCAGCGCGGCCAGGGTGGCGTCCAGCGCGTCCGGAGGCGCGCCCGCGGACACCGGGTGCGCGGCGAAGAGCCGGTCGGTGTCCAGCCCGTCGGCGTACGCGGTGAGCAGCAGACCGGCCACGTCGAACCAGGCCGGGCCGGAACACGCCCAGGTCCAGTCGCAGAACCAGGCCCGACCGTCCCCGTCGACGAGCACGTTGTCCACCCGCAGGTCGCCGTGGATCATGCCGGTCGCCTCGGCGGCGTACCGGGGGAGGCGGGACTCCAGCGCCACCAGCTCGGGCATCCGCCCCCGCACGGCCTCGGGCAGCGCCGGGGCTGGCTCCCGGCCGGCGACGACCTCCTCCCACCAGAGGATGTCCGAGCGGGCCAGGTCGGCGAGGTGCGGCAGGCCGAGCGCCCTCAACCCGGCCGGCGGGTCGGCCAGCGCGGCGGCGACCTCGGCGTACCCGGCGAGCGTGGCGTCCAGCTCGGCCGGCACCCAGGGCAGGCGCGGGGTGTGACCGTCGACGGCGTCGGTGCAGAGCACGAACCAGCCGGCCTCGTACAGCGTCCACCGGAGGCGGGGCGCGGGCAGGCCGACCGGCAGCCGTTCCAGGATCGCGGCCTCCCGGGCGTACGAGTCGACCAGGTGTGGTTGCCCGGCGACGGCTGCCGCCTTGACGAAGACCCTGCCCCCGGCGGCGGTGTCGAGCACGGCGGCGAAGCCCCCGGTGAAGCCGGCGGGGGCGACCCGGGCGGTGACGACCGCCGCGCCGAGCCGGCCGGCGATCGCGGCCCGCAGCGCCGCCGGCAGCGCCGACCACGACGGGCGCGGCACGCCCACGTGGTGCGGAGGCGGCGGGGAAGACACCCCACCATGCTGCCCCGGGGTACGTGCGCGGTGCGCGGCGACACTGCCAGACTGCCAAGCCATGAGGACCGAGGACTTCTGGCAGCTGATCGACGAGGCCCGGGCCGGTGGCGGGGGAGAGCCCGGCCCGGTCGCCGCGCGGGCCGCCGCGTTGCTCGCCGAACGCGATCCGGAGGACATCGTCGGGTACGCGCGGCACCAGACGCGGGTGTTGGCCGCCTCGCACAAGGCGGACCTGTGGGGCGCGGCGTACCTGATCAACGGCGGCGCCTCGGCGGACGGCTTCGAGCACTTCCGGGGCTGGCTGATGACCCAGGGGCGGGCGGTCTTCGCACGGGCGGTCACCGACCCGGACTCCCTGGCCGAGTTGCCGCAGGTGCGGGCCGCCTCGCTCAGCGGCGAGGAGTTCTCCGCCGAGCGGATGCTGGCGGTGCCGTGGGACGCGTACCGCAAGGCGACCGCGACGGAACTGCCGGCGGACCGGGACCCGGTGCGTGCGCCGGACCTCAACGACTTCTGGGATTTCGACGACGAGGAGGAGGCCCGCCGGCGGCTGCCCCGGCTGGCCGCGCTCTTCGTGGAGCCGCCCATGGAGTGAGGTCTCCGGGTCGATCCGTCGCCCGCACAGCGGACCTACCCCGGCGGCGTGGGAACATAGAGGGGGTCGGCGGCGCGCCGGCCTGTTCACGTCAGTCGACCAGAACGGACCGCTGTGCCACCGAAGCTCGATCCCGGCGCGAACGCTCCTGGTGCCACCGACCCTGGTCGCATCCGGAACTTCGGCATCATCGCCCACATCGACCACGGGAAGTCGACCCTGGCCGACCGGATGTTGCAGCTCACCGGTGTGGTCGACCCCCGGCAGATGCGCGCCCAGTACCTGGACCGGATGGACATCGAGCGCGAGCGCGGCATCACCATCAAGAGCCAGGCTGTCCGGATGCCGTGGACCATCCGCGATGGCGAGCGGGCCGGTGAGCACGCGGTGCTCAACATGATCGACACCCCGGGGCACGTCGACTTCACCTACGAGGTGTCCCGCTCGCTGGCCGCCTGCGAGGGCGCGGTGCTGCTGGTCGACGCCGCGCAGGGCATCGAGGCGCAGACCCTGGCCAACCTCTACCTGGCGCTTGAGAACGACCTGCGCATCATCCCGGTGCTCAACAAGATCGACCTGCCGGCCGCCCAGCCGGAGAAGTACGCCGAGGAGTTGGCCCACCTGATCGGCGGCGACCCCGCCGACTGCATCCGGGTCTCCGGCAAGACCGGCGAGGGCGTGCCGTACCTGCTCGACGAGATCGTCCGGCAGTTCATCCCTCCGGTCGGCGAGGCCGAGGCGCCAGCCCGCGCGATGATCTTCGACTCGGTGTACGACGTCTACCGTGGCGTGGTCACCTACGTCCGTGTCATCGACGGCCGGATCAGCGCCCGGGACCGGATCAAGATGATGTCCACCGGGGCGGTGCACGAGCTGCTGGAGATCGGCGTCATCTCACCGGAGATGGTCAAGGCCGAGGCGCTCGGCGTCGGCGAGGTCGGCTACCTGATCACCGGTGTGAAGGACGTCCGGCAGTCCCGGGTCGGTGACACGGTCACCATCAACAGCCGGCCGGCGGCCGAGGCGCTCGGTGGCTACAAGGACCCGAAGCCGATGGTCTACTCCGGCCTCTATCCGATCGACGGCTCGGACTACCCCAACCTGCGTGAGGCACTGGACAAGCTCAAGCTCAACGACGCCGCGCTGGACTACGAGCCGGAGACCTCCGGTGCGCTCGGCTTCGGTTTCCGCTGCGGCTTCCTGGGCCTGCTCCACCTGGAGATCATCCGGGAGCGGCTGGAGCGTGAGTACAACCTCGACCTGATCTCCACCGCGCCGAACGTCGTCTATCGGGCGATCACGGACGACGGCGAGGAGATCGTCGTGACCAACCCGAGCGAGTACCCCACCGGCAAGATCGCCGAGGTGTACGAGCCGGTGGTCCGGGCGACCGTGCTGACGCCGAACGACTACGTGGGCGCGGTGATGGAGCTCTGCCAGGGCCGGCGCGGCAGCCTGCTGGGCATGGACTACCTCTCCGCCGACCGGGTCGAGTTGCGCTACACGCTGCCCCTCGCCGAGATCATCTACGACTTCTTCGACCAGTTGAAGAGCCGCACCAAGGGCTACGCCTCGCTGGACTACGAGCCCTCCACCGAGCAGGCGTCCGACCTGGTGAAGGTGGACATCCTGCTGCACGGCGAGCCGGTGGACGCGTTCAGCGCCATCGTGCACAAGGACAAGGCGTACAACTACGGCGTCACCATCGCCGCCAAGCTGCGTACGTTGATTCCGCGTCAGCAGTTCGAGGTGCCCATCCAGGCGGCCATCGGCAGTCGGGTCATCGCCCGCGAGACCATCCGCGCGATCCGCAAGGACGTCCTCGCCAAGTGCTACGGCGGTGACATCAGCCGTAAGCGCAAGCTGCTGGAGAAGCAGAAGGAAGGCAAGAAGCGGATGAAGATGGTGGGCCGGGTCGAGGTGCCGCAGGAGGCCTTCATCGCCGCGCTCTCCTCCGACTCCGGCGACGGCAAGGCCGCCGGCAAGAAGTAGCCCTCGCCACCAGCACCCCACCGCCCCGGCACGGGTGATCAAGAGGCTTCGACAAGCTCTTGATCAACAGCGTCGGGGTGGTGGGGTGCTGGTGGAGATTTTTTTCGGTCCCGGCCGGTGGTCCGGGCACCCGGTCGCAGGGCACGTGACCTGTGTGGACGCGCTCCCACCCCAATCGACGCAGCCATCCGGCATTGACGTCTGCCGCTCGTTTCACGGCGAGTCGGTTTGGTTTTTCCATGGGTCGGGCACTTAACCGTCACGACAGGAAGCACACACATTGTGTGTCAGACGTTCTTAGAAGGAGGGCGACCGTGGAGCTCACCGTGTGGGGCATCATCACTGCCATCGTTATTGGTCTCATCGTCGGCGCGCTGGGCCGCCTGGTCGTTCCGGGCCGGCAGAACATGCCGATCTGGCTGCACCTACTGATCGGTGTCGGCGCGGCCCTGTTGGGCACGGTGCTGGCGCGGGCGGTCGGCATCGCGACCGAGACCGCCGGTGTGGACTGGGGCGAGTTGCTGGTGCAGGTCGTCGTTGCGGCCATCGCGGTCGCGCTGGTGGCCGGCGTGGGTGGCCGTCGCCGCGTGACCCGGTAACACCAGCACCACCCGCACCACCGCAACCTTCGATGGGCGCCCGACCGACAGGTCGGGCGCCCATCGGCGTTCGTCGTCCTGGGTGAAGTCGCCGCACACCGTCGCGGTGCGGCCTCGCCAGACGACCGGGTGGACCTGATCGACTCCATGTCGGCGACGTGGCGGTGTCCCGCAGTGGTGATACCCCGATGTCGGCGACATGGCGTCGATCATCAGCCGGGCGGCCCGGCGTGACCCGCACTCGCGCGGTCTTCCTAAGGGCGCCGACCCCGATCGACCTCGGGCCGGGTCGGCGTAATCGCGCCCCCTTGTATGCCTGATCGTGATCGTCTGGGGCACCGAGTCGGTTTGGATTTTCGGGCGGTCGGGCATTTAGCGGTCACGACAGGAAGCACACGCACTGTGTGTCAGACGTTCTTAGAAGGAGGGCGACCGTGGAGCTCACCGTGTGGGGCATCATCACCGCCATCGTCGTTGGTCTCATCGTCGGCGCGCTGGGCCGCCTGGTCGTTCCGGGCCGGCAGAACATGCCGATCTGGCTGCACCTGCTGATCGGTGTCGGCGCGGCCCTGTTGGGCACGGTGCTGGCGCGGGCGGTCGGCATCGCGACCGAGACCGCCGGTGTGGACTGGGGCGAGCTGCTGGTGCAGGTCGTCGTTGCGGCCATCGCGGTCGCGCTGGTGGCCGGCGTGGGTCGCCGCCGCAGCGTCACCCGGTAACAACCTGGCATCACCCGCACCTCGAACGAACGCCCGGCCGATGGTCGGGCGTTCTTTCGTGGTGGAGTGCCCGACTTCGACCCGATGCCACAAACCCTCGTGTCGATGCCCTTGCGGTACCGTCGCCACGCTTCGGGCGGTCCGACCACTGTCGTAAAGGATTTCTTCGTACTAAGGTGCGGCGCAGAAGGTTAGTTCCAGGCGGCGCGAGGGGAGAAGTGGCGTGAACAGGTGGAAGCGGCTGGCCCCGGTCACCGCCGTGGTGGCCTCGGCCGCGATGGTGCTGACCGGCTGCGGAGGCTCCGGCGAGGATGCGGCAGACGACAGCAAACTCACCGTATGGATGATGGGCGAGGGCGGCGACGCGCAGAACGCCTTCCTCGACTCGGTCGAGACGGAGTTCCGGCAGAAGCACCCCGACACCGACGTGGTGGTGCAGTACATCCCCTGGCTAGAGGCGCCCAAGAAGTTCCAGGCCGCGCTCGCCGGCGGTGAGGGACCGGACATCACCGAGCTGGGCAACACCGAGACCCAGGGCTGGGCTGCCCAGGAGGCGCTCGCCGACGTGAGTGGCCGGATGGGCGGCTGGGCCGACGGCAAGGACCTGCTGCCCGACCTGGTGCGCAACGCGCAGCTCGACGGCAAGCAGTACGGCGTGCCGTGGTACGCCGGCGTTCGGGCGATCTACTACCGCACCGACTGGTTCGCCGAGGCGGGCGTCCAGCCGCCGAAGACCTGGGACGACCTGGTCACCGTGGCCAAGGCCGTGCAGGCGAAGAAGAAGGGCACCTACGGCATCGCCCTTCCCGGCAACTCCGAGCTGCCCTTCTACTCGTTCCTCTGGGGTGCCGGCGGCGAGATCGCCAGCAACCAGGGCGGCGCCTGGAAGTCCGGCTACACCACCCCCGAGGCGCAGCGGGCGGTCAAGTTCTGGACCGACCTGGTGACCGTGCACAAGGTGGCCCCGCCGGCCGCGGCCGGCTGGAACGAGATCGACGCGCGCACCCAGTTCGCCACCGGCAAGGCCGCGATGGCCTTCGCCGGCAGCTGGCAGCAGGCCGCCATCAAGAAGGACAACCCCGACATCGAGAAGGTCTGGGGTACGTTCCCGATTCCCGGCCCGGACGGCAAGGCGGCTCCCGCCTTCGCCGGTGGCTCGGACGTGGCGATCTGGAAGGACAGCGAGCGCCAGGACCTGGCCTGGGACTACCTGACCGTGCTGCTGAACAAGAAGAACGCGCAGAGCTTCGCGAGCAGCCTCGGCTTCTTCCCGGTCTACCAGGACCTGGTCGCCGGTGACACGTACGCCAACGACAAGGTGATGGCCGCGTTCGCCACCACCATGCAGAACACCAAGCTCACGCCGCTCACCCCGAAGTGGGTGGAGGTCAGCCGCACCAAGACGGTGACCCAGGCGATGAACAGCTCGGTCATGAAGGGTCAGAAGACGGTCGAGAAGGCTACCGCCGACGCGGCCACTGAGATGGAAAGCATCCTCAACAGCAAGTGAGCGTACAGACAAAAAACCCGGAGACGGCCGCCGCGCGGGAGACCCCCGCGCGGCGGCGTCGCCGGGTGGACCGCCTGCCCTACCTGCTGCTCCTGCCCGCCCTGGTGATCATCGGGGTGTTGCTGCTCTGGCCGCTCGGCCAGGTGGTGACGATGTCGTTCTACCGGCTCAACAGCGTGCGGCAACTACGCGGCGACCGGGAGTGGCCGTGGGTGGGCCTCGGCAACTACATCGAGATCCTCACCGATCCGTTCTTCCTGACGGTGCTGCGCAACACCGTCCTGTTCGCGGCGGCCAACGTGTTTCTCACGATGGTCCTCGGCACCCTGGTCGGGCTGCTGCTCAACCGGCTCGGCCGCAAGATGGCCACGTTCGTGGCCAGTTGCGTGATGCTCGCCTGGGCCACCCCGGCGCTGACCGGCACGATCGTCTGGAAGTGGATCTTCGACGACACGAGCGGCCTGGTCACCTGGCTGTTCAACGCGCTACCGGACGGCCTCTCCAACGGGCTGTTCGGCCGCAGCGACTGGACCGGCTACGGCTGGTTCAACTCGCCGCTGCTGTTCTTCGCCATCCTCACCCTGGTGGTGGTCTGGCACTCGTTCCCGTTCATCGCGGTGAGCGTGCTCGCCGGCCTCAAGAGCGTGCCGAGTGAGCTGCACGAGGCGGCCCGGGTCGACGGGGCCAGCCCGTGGCGGGTCTTCTGGAAGATCACGTTCCCGCTGCTGCGCCCGGTCTTCGGGATCCTGATCGTGCTCTCCACCATCTGGGACTTCAAGGTCTTCACCCAGCAGTTCGTGTTGGCCGGCGGCACCCAGGACCGGCCGACGTTCATGCTCTCCATCTACTCGTACGCCGAAGCGTTCTCGCCGCCGCCGAAGTACGGCCTCGGCGCGGCCATCGCGGTGATCCTCACGCTGATCCTGCTCGTGGTCACCGGCTTCTACGTACGGATGGTGCTCAGGCAGGAGGACGAGTAGTGAAGAAGGTCGCCCTCAACGGCGCCGGGCTGCTTGTCGCGCTCTTCGCGGCCTTCCCGGTCTACTGGATGATCTCCACCTCGTTGAAGCCGAGCAGCGAGATCTTCTCGTCCACGCCGCAGCCGGTGCCGGCCCACCCGACGCTGGCGCACTACCGGGAGATCCTGACCGGCAACCTCATCCCCGGCGTGAGCTTCCTCGACTTCTTCCTCAACAGCGCGCTGGTCGCGGTCGCGACGGTGGTGCTCAGCGGCCTGGTCGCCCTGCTCGCCGCGACGGCGGTGGCCCGCTTCCGTTTCAAGCTGCGGACCAGCTTCCTGATCATGCTGCTGGTGGTGCAGATGATCCCGCTGGAGGCGCTGGTCATCCCGCTGTTCCTGATGATCCAGCGCCTCGGGCTCTACAACACGCTGCCCAGCCTGATCCTCACGTACCTGGGCTTCTCGCTGCCGTTCGCGGTCTGGATGCTGCGCGGCTTCGTCGCGGCGGTGCCCAAGGAGTTGGAGGAGGCCGCGGCCATCGACGGCGCGAGCCGCGCCCAGATCTTCCGCAAGGTGCTCTTCCCGCTGGTCGCGCCCGGCCTGGTCGCCACCAGCATCTTCTCGTTCATCACCGCCTGGAACGAGCTGATCTTCGCGTTGACGTTCATCAACGACCAGAGCCGCTACACCCTGCCGGTGGCGATGACGTTCTTCTTCGGCCGGGACGACACCAACTGGGGGCCGGTCATGGCCGCCTCCACCCTGTTCACCCTGCCGGTCATCATCTTCTTCCTGCTGGTGCAGCGCCGGATGGTCTCCGGCCTGGTGGCCGGCGCCGTCAAGGGCTGACAGCCGGCGAAAGGATCTTGACGGCACCGCGACCCGCCGGCCCGGCTAGGCTGACCGCCATGACGGGCAGGGTGGCAGCGGTGAACCTCGGCATCGTGACCGAGGCGAAGTGGGCCGGCGACGCGAGCGGTCGCAGCGGCATCGACAAGCGCCCGGTCGACGGGCCGGTGCTGCTGCGCGTCGACGGAGTCGTCGGCGACTTCATCGGCGAGCGAGCCCACCACGGCGGCGAGGACCAGGCGGTCTACGCCTACGCGGAGGAGGACGCCGCCTGGTGGGCGGCCGAGTTGGGGCGCGACATCCGGCCCGGCGGCTTCGGCGAGAACCTCACCACCTACGCGGTCGACCTGACCGGCGCGGTGATCGGTGAGCAGTGGCAGATCGGGTCGGCCCTGCTCCAGGTGACCAAGCCGCGTACGCCGTGCACCACCTTCGCCGGCTTCTGGGGCGTACCGGATCTGATCAAGCGGTTCACCGTCCGGGCGCTGCCCGGCGCCTACCTGCGGGTGCTCCGCGAGGGGGAGGTGGGTCCGGGCGACCCGATCGAGGTGGTGGACCGGCCCGCGCACGGGGTGACCATCGGCGAGGTGTTCCGGGCCACCAGCCTGGAGCCGGAGCTGCTGCCCCGCCTGCTCGACGCGGACGACCTGCCGGAGTCGATCCGGGAGAAGGCCCGCCGTCGCCTCGCCAGCCGCGCCTGACCGACGGTGGACGCGCGAGAGCCCCGGACATCTCCAGATGCCCGGGGCTCTCGGCTAACGGCTCAGCGGAGCCAGGGGACGCTGCGGTCCAGCAGACCGCGCTCCTTGAGCTCCTTGCGCAGCGGGATCTCGTCGTCGACGTACCCGTCCCAGTTGATGCCCCAGTAGTTGGCGGTGTGGGTGCCCTCACCGATCAGCTGGCGCTGCACGGGGGTGCGGTTCTGGTACCACTCGCCGTTCACGTCGGGGTGCAGCTCGTCCAGCGGGCGGATCCACCGGTAGGTGTAGCCGACGAAGAGCATCTTGCGGGTGATGGTCGACAGGTTCGTCGACCGGGAGTGCCACTGCCGGCGGTCGAAGATGAAGGCGTCGCCCGGGTTGGCGGTGATTTCCACCGTGCCCTCCGGGTCCGGGTTGTGCACGCTGAGGTCCTTGGGCCGGTCCAGCGAGTTCCACAGGTGGCTGCCCGGGATGACCTTGGTGGCGCCGCGGCCGGTCTCGGAGAGGTCGGAGAGCACGTACGCGACCTTGAGCGAGAACATCGGCCGAGGCAGGTTCGGGTCCATCGTCTCCGGGTCGGAGTTCTGGCGGTACCCGTCCTGGTGCCAACCCCAGTACGGCTTCTCCGGCTCGGCGGCCGGCGGAGTGACGTCCAGGTGGTTGTGGTGGGTGTAGATGTTCCAGCCGGCCAGCCCCCACATGTACGGGAAGGCGATCGGGTGGGTGAGCAGCTCACCGAAGAGTTCGTCGCGCTCCAGGAAGCCCAGCAGGTGCAGCGTGCCGTCCTTCTTGGTGGTGCCCTTGGCCTGCTCCTCCGCGTAGACGCGGTCGACCGCCGCCTCCAGCGCCGCCCGGTGGTCCTCCGTCAGGACGTTGCGGAGCAGGAGGAAGCCCTGCTCGTGGAACTCCTTGCGGTCAGTGTCGCTGATCGGTTCGTAGCCGGTCCGGTCGCCGTAATCGAACACCGCGTCGTACCCCTCCCCATGAGGTGAATATGTTTCTGGCACAGGCCGCCGATCGTAACGCGATGGCCCAGGCATCGGGGTGAGTGCGTCGCGCGAATGGGATTCGGCGGGACACCATGCAGCGGGAGGGCTGCGAAGAGTGAGTTTTCCGTGATCAATAAGGGTGTTCGTGGATCAATGTCCGATTGTGCGGTGACTGCCGGTTAAGAGATCCGGATCGGTCAGCCCTCGTTGAACACCTCGGCCACCACCTGGCCCGAGGAGTTCTGCTCGCCGGCCACCCGACCCCAGGTGCCGTTGCGGGCGGTCCACTCCCGGTCGCCGAAACGGACCCGCTTCACACCGTGGTCCTGGGCGTGCGAGACCAGCCAGTGCGCGTACCGCCAGCCGTCGCGCTGGTCGCCCGGAGTCACCGCCAGCCCGGTCGGGTCGGTCGGGTCGGTCCCCTTCAACCCCCAGTCCAGCACCAGGTTGCGGGTCAGCTGCGTGGCCGCCGCCGCGCCGTACATCACCGGGGTGCGCCCCACCGTGCACGCCACCGCGCCGGTGACGTCGCCGAGCAGGGCCCGGCTGAGGACCTCGGACTCGTCGGCCCACTTCTGGTACGCCTCGGGGAACGCCGAGCGCTGTACCCGCTGGGCGGCGTCGGTGACCCGCATCTTCTCCCAGCCGCGCACCTTCTTCAGTGCCGCGTAGAAACGGTTCGCCGCGTACCGCTGGTCCCGGATCTGCGCGGGGGTGCCCCAGCCCTGACTCGGGCGCTGCTGGAACAGGCCCACCGAGTCGCGGTCACCGTCGGCGAGGTTGCGCAGCCCCGACTCCTGGTACGCGGTGGCCAGCGCGACCACCACGGCCCGCTCGGGCATCCCACGCTGGGCGCCGATCGCCGCGATCGTCGCCGCGTTGGCCATCTGGTCGGCGTCCAGCACGACCCGGCCGTCGGCCTGGACCGTGCACGTCCGGCCCATCAGCGGCAGCCGCAGTCGATCCCCGGCCTGCCGGACGACGAGCCAGATCGCGATCACGGCGACGAGGATGAGAACCACTCCACCCGCCACGGCTGCCCGAGTTCGCACTCACACCCCCAGATCGACAGTCCGCCAAGCGTACGTCCCCGCCCGCACTCTCCGGACCGCCCGAGCGGTTCCGGGTCGACTCGGCCGGTTCCGACCCGGTTCGGGGTCGGCTCCGCCGCCGTGTACCGGTTGGCGACGTTCCCGCTCCGGTGGCGATCTCACCTGCCTGTCGCCCTGTCGTGCGCGTCACCCGCCCACGACGACGGGAAGCGATTGACCAGGCAAGGACTTGAGGGGTGCTGACATGTCAACCGACTGAACCTCGCACCGGGGTGCAGGTCATGAGCAAGGAGAATCCGATGGGAACTCTGAACGGCAAGGTCGTGCTCGTCACCGGCACCGGCGGCGGCCTGGGGCGCGTCGCGGCACTGACCTTCGCTCGCGAAGGCGCGAAGGTCGTCGGGGCCGACATCCAGGTCGACGGCAACAACGAGACGGTCGAACTCGTCCGGCGGGCCGGCGGTGCGATGACAGGCATCGCGCCGATCGATCTCACCGATCCGGAACAGGTGCGCAGGCTCGTCGAGGACGCGGCCGCAGCCTATGGCGGCCTCGATGTGGTCTACAACAACGCGGCGGCGCTCCGCTTCGGCCCGATGCCCGACTTCTCCGTCGAGGACTGGCGGTACACCATCACCGGAGAACTCGACATTCCGTACTTCGTGTCGAAGTTCGCCTGGCCGCACCTGGTCCGGCGCGGCGGTGGCGTCATCATCAACGCCGCCTCCATGGCCGGAATGATCGGTGGTCACGTCCCCCCGATGGTCGGTCACACCGCGGCGAACGCCGGCATCATCGGCATGACCCGACAGCTCGCGCTCGAAGGCGCGCCGCACGGGATTCGCGCGGTCGCGGTCAGCCCCGGGCCCATTCTCACCCCGGCCAGCGAACGCGACCTCGGCGACAACCAGGCCGCCCGGGACGCGATCACCAGCAAGACGCTCCTCAAGCGCTTCGCCCGACCCGAGGAGGTAGCCGAGCTGGTGGTCTTCCTCGCCTCTGACCGGGCGTCGTACATCACCGGCGCGAACTACCCGGTCGACGGCGGCGCGACCGCCTGGTGACCGGACCGAGAGCCGGGGCGTCGCCGAGCGGAGGCGGCGTCCCGGCGGCCCTCGGTCCTACCCGGCGTGATCCGCGTCAGCACCGGGCACCCAGGCGGCGTCCCGCTTCTCCCGGAACGCCATGATCCCCTCGCGCCCCTCGTCGGAGAGGAAGTAGCCGGTCGACAGCGCCGACAGCCGGGCCAGGTCCTCGCGCAGCTCGGCGGTGCCCGGCCGGCGCAGCAACTCCTTCGCGCCGGCCAACGCTGCCGGCGCGCCGCGTACCAACGAGTCGCAGTACCGGGCCACCGTCGCGTCCAACTCGTCGGCCGGCACGGCGGCGGTGACCAGGCCGATCTCGGCGGCCCGCCGGCCGTCGAAGGTGTCCCCGGTCAGGTACAGCTCGGCGGCGGCACGCGGGTGCAGTCGGGGCAGCACGGTCGCCGAGATCACCGCCGGGATCACGCCGATCCGCACCTCGGTGAACGCGAACGTGGCCTGCTCGGCGCAGACCGCCAGGTCGGCGGCCGCGATCAGGCCCAGCCCACCGGCCCGCGCCGGCCCGGCGACGCGGGCCAGCACCGGCTTCGGGCACTCCCAGAGCGCCGTCAGCACGTCACCCAGCATCGCGGCCGGAACCGTCCCGCTGGCGTACGCCATGGCGGTCTCCTTCAGATCCGCACCGGAGCAGAAGACCGGGCCGGTGTGGTCGAGCACGATCACCCGGACCGCGTCGTCGGCGACCGCCTCGGCCAGCCCGGCCAGCAGCTGGGTCATCAGGGCGGTGGAGAGCGCGTTGCGGTTGTGCGGGCTGTCCAGGGTGAGGGTGGTCACCCCACGGGCCGTGGCGACCCGCACGAGGACGTCGGGAGAGGTCATGCCGGGCACACTAGTGGCCATGCCCGGCGTCCTTCCAGATGGTGAAACCGTTCCCGTCGACGGTTCGCTGCCCACCGCCGCCACCGGAACGGTCGGTCAGCGCGGCTTCGGCGTGTACGTGCACGTGCCGTTCTGCGCCAGCCGCTGTGGCTACTGCGACTTCAACACGTACACGGCCGCCGAGTTGGGCGGCGGCGCCAGCCGCGAGGGGTACGCCGACACGGTGCTCGCCGAGCTGGCGCTCGCTGCCCGGGTGCTCGGTGACAGCCCGCCGCCCCGGGTCGACACGGTCTTCGTCGGCGGCGGCACGCCCACCCTGCTCCCCGCCGACGACCTGGCCCGCATCCTGGACGGCATCGACCGCACCTGGGGGCTGGCCGCCGACGCGGAGGTGACCACCGAGGCCAACCCGGAGTCGGTCACCCCGGAATCGTTGAAGCTGCTGCGCTCGGCCGGCTACACCCGGATCTCGCTGGGCATGCAGTCCGCCTCCCCGGGTGTGCTGGCGATCCTCGACCGCAAACACAGCGCCGGTCGGGCCACCGCCGCCGCCCTGGAGGCGCGCGACGCCGGCTTCGAGCACGTCAACCTGGACCTGATCTACGGCACGCCGGGGGAGCGGGCCGAGGACTTCGCCGCCTCGCTGGAGCAGGTGGTCGCCGCCGGGGTGGACCACGTCAGCGCGTACGCCCTGATCGTGGAGGACGGCACCCGACTGGCCGCCCGGATGCGGCGCGGCGAGTTGGCGTACCCCAGTGACGACGTCGCCGCGGACCGCTACCTGGCCGCGGAGGCCGCCCTCGACGCGGCCGGCCTGTCCTGGTACGAGGTCTCCAACTGGGCTCGCACCGACGACGCCCGGTGCCGGCACAACCTGCTGTACTGGACCGGCGCGGACTGGTGGGGGCTCGGCCCGGGGGCGCACAGCCACGTCGGCGGGGTGCGCTGGTGGAACGTCAAGCACCCCACGACGTACGCCCAGCGGCTCGCCGCCGGCGCGTCACCCGGCCTGGCCCGTGAGGTGCTCACCGCCGACGAGGCGCACATGGAGGACGTGATGCTGCGGCTGCGGCTCGCCAGCGGCCTGCCGCTGGCGGTGCTCGACGCCGTCGGCCGGGCCGGCGCCGAGCGGGCGCTGGCCGAGGGCCTGCTGGCCGCGGAGGACTACGCGGCTGGCCGGGCGGTGCTCACCCTGCGCGGCCGACTGCTCGCCGACGCCGTGGTCCGCGACCTGCTGCCCTGAGCCGGCGCTCCCCGGCCGACGGCAGTGCGCCGGGCCGGCCGGGGTAGCGGCCGACCCGGTTCACTTGATGAAGTTGGCCGACATCGGGTAGCGGTAGGGGCTGCCCTCGTTCGCCTTCATGCCGGCGATGATCCCGAACAGGATCTGGATCACCACGACCGCGATGCTGGGCAGGAAGAGCAGGCACCAGCTCACGAAGAGCAACACGAACGCGATGATCGACCAGAGGATCTGGAAGTTCAACGCGGCCAGGGCGTGCGCCCGCACGGTCGGCGACTGGTTACCGCGGACCAGGAAGGCGATGAGCGGGGCGACGAAGCCCAGCGGGCCGAAGCTGATCAGCGCGCCAGCGGCACCGCCGAAGTGCGCGACCAGCGCCCAGGTCTTGTCCTCGTTGTTGGCGTAGCCGCCGCCCGGGCCGCCGTAGCCGCCGCCGGTCGGATAGCCGCCAGTGGGACCACCCGGCGGGTAGCCACCGGGCGGGGGATAACCACCCGCTGGAGGGTAGCCACCGGGCGGAGGGTAGCCACCTGACGGCGGTTGGTCACCAGTGGGCGGCGGATAGCCACCGGCTGGGGGATAGCCGCCCGAGCCGGGTGCCCCGGACAGTGGTGCGGTGGGCGGCTCGGGCGAGTAGGGCGTGCCCGGGGAGGTCGGCTCCGGCGGGTAGCCGCCAGGATCTCCCGCACCGGGTGGGCGAGGTGGTTCAGTCATGCTGCCACGGTAGGGGTGGGTGGCAACGCCGCACCAGAGCGACACCGCCGAGCCCGCCCGGCTGAACGGGCAGCAGGAACGAACAGCGCAGCACTTGATCATCGCGTCGGTGGGCGTGCCGACGTAGACTGGCACTCGTTACAGTCGAGTGCCAGGACGGTCCGCCGGCCCCTGTCGGGCCGGCGGCCGACGTGCGACAGGAGGTGCGGAGGATGGGTCTCGACGACCGAAAGCTCGCCGTGCTCCGCGCCATCGTCGAGGACTACGTCTCCACGCAGGAGCCGGTCGGCAGCAAGGCGCTGGTCGAGCGTCACCAGCTCGGGGTCTCCCCGGCCACGGTCCGCAACGACATGGCCGTGCTGGAGGAGGAGGGCTACATCCGGCAGCCGCACACCAGTGCCGGTCGGGTGCCCACCGACCGTGGCTACCGGCTCTTCGTCGACCGGCTGTCCCGCGTCAAGCCGCTCAGCCCGGCCGAGCGCCGGGCCATCGAACGCTTCCTGGTCGGCGCGGTCGACCTGGACGACGTGGTGCACCGCACAGTCCGGTTGCTCGCCCAGTTGACCCGCCAGGTCGCCGTCGTGCAGTACCCGAGCCTGGCCCGCTCCTCGGTGCGGCACCTGGAGCTGGTGCCGATCTCCACCACCCGGCTGATGCTCGTCATGATCGCCGACACCGGTCGCGTCGAGCAGCGGCTGGTCGAGCTGCCCGGGCCGGTTTCCGCCGACGACGTCACCGACGTGCGTCGGCTGGTAAACGAAAAGCTCGCCGGCGCGCGGCTGTCCGATACGCCGCCGCTGGTGCAGGCGCTGGTCGAGGAGGCGCCGGCCGGGCTGCGTCCGATGATGACGACCCTCGCCACCGTGCTGCTGGAAACGCTCGTCGAGCGGCACGAGGAACGCATCGCGCTGGCCGGCACCGCCAACCTCACCCGGGGCGGCCTGCTGGACTTCCAGGGCTCCCTGCGACCGATCCTCGAAGCCCTGGAGGAGGAGGTCGTGCTGCTCAAGCTCATCGGCGAGACCGAGCCGAGCGCGACCCGGGTGCTGATCGGCGACGAGAACGAGTTCGACAACCTCCGCGCCGCCTCCGTGGTCAGCACCGGGTACGGCCCGGGCAGCACCATCGTCGGCGGCCTCGGGGTGCTGGGGCCGACCCGGATGGACTACCCCGGCAACATCGCCACGGTGCGCGCCGTGGCACGCTACGTGGGCGAGTTGCTGGCCCAGAACTGATTGGTCAGGGCCGACGGCCGGCTGCGGCCGCCGGTCGGCGCAACGCGAGACGAACATGAGGACACGGAACGCAGTGGCCAGGGACTACTACGGCATTCTCGGTGTCAGCCGGGAAGCCTCCGATGACGAGATCAAGCGCGCCTACCGCAAGTTGGCGCGCCAGTTCCACCCGGACGTCAATCCGGACCCGGAGGCTCAGGAGAAGTTCAAGGACATCAACGCCGCGTACGAGGTCCTCTCGGACGACCGCAAGCGGCAGATCGTCGACCTGGGCGGCGACCCGCTCGCCCCGGGCGGCGGTGGCGCCGGCGGCCCGGGTGGCCCGGGTGGAGCCGGCCCATTCGTCGGTTTCCAGGACATCATGGACGCGTTCTTCGGCGGCGCGGCGGGCGGCGCCCGTGGCCCCCGTCCGCGGACCCGTCCGGGCGCCGACGCGATCCTGCGGCTCGAACTGGACCTGCACGAGACGGCGTTCGGCGTCGAGGCCCCGATCACCGTCGACACGGCGGTGCTCTGCACCACCTGCTCGGGCGCAGGCACGGCGGCCGGCACCCACCTGGCCACCTGCGAGGCGTGCGCCGGTCGGGGCGAGGTGCAGTCGGTGCAGCGCACCTTCCTCGGCCAGGTGGTCTCCGCCCGGCCGTGCACGGTCTGCCAGGGCTACGGCACCACCATCCCGCACCCCTGCCCCACCTGCGCCGGTGACGGCCGGGTGCGTACCCGACGCTCGCTGACCGTCAAGATCCCGGCCGGCGTCGAGGACGGCATGCGGATCCGGCTGGCCCAGCAGGGCGAGGTCGGCCCGGGTGGCGGCACCGCCGGTGACCTCTACGTCGAGATCCACGAGCGGCCGCACGACGTCTACTCGCGCAAGGGTGACGACCTGCACTGCCGGGTCACCGTGCCGATGACCGCCGCCGCGCTGGGCACCCGGCTCACCATCAAGACGCTGGACAGCGAGGAGACCGTCGACGTCAAGGCCGGCACCCAACCGGCCAGCACGCTGCGGCTGCGCGCCCGGGGTGTGCCGCACCTGCGTGGCACCGGCCGGGGCGACCTCTACGTGCACCTCGACGTCCGGACGCCGACCAAGCTCGACCCGGACCAGGAGCGCATGCTGCGCGACTTCGCCAAGACCCGGGGCGAGGAGGTCGCCGAGCTGAGCAAGCAGGGCGGCTTCTTCTCCCGGATGCGCGACGCGTTCAACGGGCACGCCTGAGGTGTCCGCGCCGCTGTTCCTGGTCGAGGCGCTGCCCACCGGCGACGCGCTGACCCTGGACGGCCCGGAGGGGCACCACGCCGCCACCGTGCAGCGGCTGCGGGTCGGCGAGGAGTTGCTGCTCGCCGACGGCCGGGGCGGCACGGCCGCCGCGGTGGTCACCGCCGTCGGCCGGGGCAACCTGGAACTCACCATCACCTCCCGGGGGTACGCGGACGCGCCCGTACCCCGGCTGGTGACCGTCCAGGGCATCGCCAAGGGCGACCGGGGTGAGCTGGCCGTGCAGGCGATGACCGAGGTCGGGGTGGACGAGATCGTGCCCTGGGCGGCGTCCCGTTCGGTGACCCAGTGGCGCGGCGACCGGGGCGTACGCGCCCGGGAGAAGTGGGTGGCCACCGCGCGGGAGGCGGCCAAACAGGCGCGCCGGCCCTGGCTGCCGGTCGTGGCCGGGGCACCGGACGAGTCCACCGCGACGGTGGCCCGCCGGATCGCCGGCGCCGCCGCCGGGTTCGTGCTGCACGAGGAGGCCGACGAGCGGCTGACCACCGCCGACCTGCCGACCGCCGGTGAGATCGTCCTGGTGGTCGGCCCGGAGGGTGGCATCGATTCGGCCGAGCTGACCGCCTTCCGGACGGCCGGCGGTCGCCCGGTGCGGCTCGGAGCGGAGGTGCTGCGCACCTCCACGGCCGGCGTGGCCGCGCTCAGCGTGCTCGCCACCCGCCTCGGCCGCTGGTAGCCGTACGTGCGTGGTCAGCTGCGCAGGTAGGACGCGCCGTTCAGGTCGAGGATGGTGCCGGAGGCCCACTCCGCGTCCGGCGACGCCAGCCAGTGCACGGCTGCGGCGATCTCCTCCGGCCGGGCCACCCGGTCGAACGGGCTCTGCGCCCGGATCGCCGCGCCCTGCTCACCGCGGAGGTGCTCGGTGGTCATGTCGGTCGCCACGAAGCCGGGCGCGACGGTGGCGACCGCGATCCCGTACGGCGCGAGCGCCACGGCGAGGGACTGGCCCAACGCGTTCAGCCCCGCCTTGCTGGCGCCGTACGCCGGCTGGTCCGGCTCGCCCCGGAACGCGCCCCGCGACGAGACGTTGACGATGCGGCCACCGCCGTCGCGCATGTGCTGGGCGGCACACCAGGTGACGTTGCCGGCGCCGGTCAGGTTGGTCTCCAGCACCTGCCGCCAGCGCCGCTGCCACTGCTCGTAGGAGGTGCCGAAGACCGGGTGCGGGTCGTCCCGGTCGCCGTACATCCCGGCGTTGTTGACCAGGACGTCCAGCCCGCCGAGCAGTTCGGCGGCCCGGTCGACCATGGCCCGGACCGCGTCCGGGTCGGTGAGGTCGGCGCGGACCACCACGTGCCCCGTACCCGGCAGTCGCGCGCGCAGCTCCTCGGCCGCGTCGGCGGAGTCGCGGTGGTGGATCGCCACGCGGTCACCGCCGGCCGCGAACGCCATCGCCACCGCCGCGCCGATGCCACGCGAGGAACCGGTCACCAGTACGGCCCGAGCAGTCATGGCGGCCATCCTGCCCCAGGAGCCGCGCGTGCCCCGAAGGGCCCCTTCCTTACACTGCCCGGATGGGATCCGACTGCCTGTTCTGCCGCATCGTCGCCGGGGAGATCCCGGCCACCGTGGTCCGGGAGACCGCCACGACGCTCGCCTTCCGCGACATCGACCCGAAGGCGCCGGTGCACGTTCTGGTCATTCCGAAGGAGCACTACGCCGACGTCGCCACCCTCGCCGAAGGTGACCCCGGGCTCGCCGGTGAGGTGCTGGCCACGGCCGCCGCGGTGGCCGAGGACGAGGGCCTGCTCGGTGACGGTTTCCGGCTGATGTTCAACACCGGGGCGTACGGCGGGCAGGAGGTGTTCCACGTGCACGCGCACCTGTTCGGTGGCACGCCGCTCGGCCCGATGCTCGCCCGGGACCTGGCGTGACGGCCGGCCCCGACGTGCACGACCGGTTGGGCCGGCTGGTCCAGCGGGTGCAGGCCGACGCCCGGGTGCCGGCGCTGTCGGCCGCGCTGCACCGGGCCGACCGGCCGCTGTGGACCTGCACCGTCGGCGACACAGGCACCGACCGCGCGCTGGGGCCGCGCACCCAGTTCCGGATCGGCTCGGTCACCAAGACGTTCACGGCGGCCCTCACCCTCCAGTGCCGCGACGACGGGCTGCTGGACCTGGACGATCCGGTGGGCCGGCACCTGGACCTGCCAGCGCACGGTGAGCTGACCGTACGACGGCTGCTGTCGCACACCGGCGGCCTGCAACGTGAGCCGTTCGGCGACGTCTGGGACACCCTGGCCGCGCCCGACGCCGAACGGTTGGTGGCCGAGCTGGACCGGGCCGAGCGGGTGCTGCCCGCAGGCCGCCGGTTCCACTACTCCAACCTCGGTGTGGCCGTGCTCGGCCTGCTGGTCGCCCGGCTGCGCGGCGGCACCTGGGCGGAGGTGCTCGCCGAGCGGGTGTTGACGCCGCTCGGGCTGACCGACACCACCGTGACCCCCGAGCCGACGGCGGCGACCGGGTTCCTGGTCGACGCGTACTCCGACGAGGCCCACCCCGAGCCACCGACCGACTTCGGCGCGGTCGGTCCGGCCGCCCAGCTCTGGAGCACCGCCACCGACATGGCCCGCTGGGCGGCGTTCCTCGCCGATCCGGCGGCGCTCGACCCGTCCGGTGCGGTGCTCGCCCCCGGCACCCTGGACGAGATGCGCTGGCCCCTGACGACGACCGACGAGACGCTCTGGGGCGCCGGCTTCGGGCTCGGGCTGATCCTCGTCCCGCAGGGCGAGCGTGTGGTGCACGTGGGGCACGACGGGGCGATGCCCGGTTTCCTGGCAGCCGTGTACGGCCGTCGGGGCGGCGACGGCACGGCCGGCGCGATGGGCGCCGCGGTGCTCGGCTCCTCCGGGACGGCGGCGGAACTGCTCGACCTGCCGCACCGGCTGCTCGCCCAGGCGGTCGAGCACGACCCCGCCGACATCGAGCCGTGGCGGCCCGGCGCACCCCCTCCGGCGGCCCTGCGGGGTGTGCTCGGCCGCTGGTGGGGCGAGGGCTTCGAGTACGTCTTCTCCTGGCACGACGGCACGCTGCGGGCGCGCGGGGCCGGCGATCCGGCGGGGCGTCCACCAGCGGTCTTCGCCCCGTTGCCGGACCGGCCGGACGTGTTCCGTACCGTCTCCGGCCGGGAGTCGGGCGAGCTGTTGAGGCTGACCCGGGACGACGCCGGAGCGGTGGTCCGGATGCACTGGGCGACCTACCGGTTCACCCGCCACCAGGAGACCTTCGACCGGTACGACTTCCGGGCCGGGAGTTGATCGCGGCCAGCGGAAATGGGCGCGATGCGTCCCGCGTTGAACGGATACGATGGCTGCAACGTCCGCACGCCGTGCCAGCAGGGCCGGCGCCCGAGATCGAGAGCAGGTGCGCAGGGCCCTTCGGCCCAACTTATGACCGGCACCCCACCTCCCGGCACTCCCCGGGTGCAGACCAGGATCACCGTGCCCGACCCCAAGATCATGGTCAATCTGCTCGGCGCGGGCGACGAGATCCTGCGCCTCGTCGAGCGCTCGGTCACCAGTGACGTGCACGTGCGGGGCAACGAGATCACCATCACCGGCGCCCCCGCCGACAACGCCCTCGCCGAGCGGGTCTTCAGTGAGCTGCTCGAACTCATCGAGAAAGGCGAGACCCTGACCACTGACGCCGTCCGGCGTACCGTCGGCATGCTCGAGCAGGGCAGCGCCGAGCGGCCCGCCGAGGTCCTGACCCTCGACATCCTCTCCCGTCGCGGCCGCACCATCCGCCCCAAGACGCTCGGGCAGAAGCGGTACGTCGACGCGATCGACTCGCACACCATCGTCTTCGGCATCGGCCCGGCCGGCACCGGCAAGACCTACCTGGCGATGGCGAAGGCCGTCCAGGCGTTGCAGGCCAAGCAGGTCAACCGGATCATCCTGACCCGGCCGGCGGTCGAGGCGGGCGAGCGGCTGGGCTTCCTGCCCGGCACGCTCAACGAGAAGATCGACCCGTACCTGCGCCCGCTGTACGACGCGCTGCACGACATGCTCGACCCCGAGTCGATCCCGAAGCTGATGGCCGCGGGCACGATCGAGGTCGCACCCCTGGCGTACATGCGGGGCAGAACGCTTAATGACGCGTTCATCATCCTGGACGAGGCGCAGAACACGACGCCCGAGCAGATGAAGATGTTTCTCACCCGGCTCGGCTTCAACTCCAAGATCGTCGTGACCGGTGACATCACCCAGGTGGACCTTCCCGGCGGGACGAGCAGCGGCCTGCGGGTGGTTCGGGAGATCCTGGAGAACGTCGAGGACGTGCACTTCTCCCAGTTGTCCAGCTCCGACGTGGTCCGCCACCGACTGGTTGGGGAGATCGTCGACGCGTACGCCCGCTGGGATGCCGAGCGGGAAACCCAGCAGGCGCAGGGCGTCCATGCCGTGCCCGGGCGACCCGCCCAGGGCGGCCGGGCCGGCCGCCGCCGCTAAAGCAGAGGAAAGCAGTTGTCCATCGAGATCGCCAACGAGTCCGGTGTCGAGGTTGACACCGACGCCGTGCTCGCTGTCGCCCGGCACGCCCTCGACGAGATGGGGGTCAACCCCCTCGCCGAGTTGTCCGTGCTGCTGGTCGACATCGACTACATGACCGAGCTGAACCACCGCTGGATGGGTGGCGACGGCCCGACCGACGTGCTCGCCTTCCCGATGGACGAGGGAAGCGTCGACCACGGCCCGGGCGAGACCGCCCCCGCCGGCGGTGAGCCGGCCCTGCTCGGTGACATCGTGCTCTGCCCCGAGGTCGCGGCCAAGCAGGCGGCGACCGCCGGGCACGCCCCGGCCGACGAGCTGCACCTGCTCACCGTGCACGGGGTGCTGCACCTGCTCGGCTACGACCACGCCGAGCCGGAGGAGGAGCGGGAGATGTTCGCGCTCCAGGCCCGCCTGCTGGCGAGCTGGCGGTCGACCCGCACCCAGTGATGTCCACTCCATTGCTTGCGGTCGGCCCCGCCGGCCTTCCCGACCTGCAACTGATCTTCTTCGCGGCCGGCCTGGTGGTGTTGGCCGGTCTGATCGCGATGACCGAGGCGGCGCTCGCCGCGGTCTCCCCGGCCCGGGCCGCCGAGTTGGCCCGGGACGGCGTACGCGGTGCCCGCACCCTCCAGGTCGTGGCCGGCGACGTCGTCCGGCACCTCAACCTGCTGCTACTGCTGCGGCTCCTCGCCGAGCTGACCGCCACCACGCTGGTGGCGCTGGTCGCGGTGGACAGCTTCGGCGCCGGTTGGCGTGCCGCGCTGGTCACCGCCGGCGCGATGGCCGTGGTGAGCTTCGTGGTGGTCGGTGTCGCCCCGCGCACCATCGGCCGGCAGCACGCGTACGCCGTGGGGCGGGCGGTGGCGCCGCTGGTCCGCTGGCTGGGCCGTGCGCTCAACCCACTCGCGTCGCTGCTCATCCTGATCGGCAACGCGGTCACCCCGGGGCGCGGTTTCCCCGAGGGGCCGTTCGCCAGTCAGGTGGAGCTGCGTGAGCTGGTCGACCTGGCCGAGCAGCGCGGCGTCGTAGAGCACGGCGAACGCCAGATGATCCACTCGGTCTTCGCGCTCGGCGACACCATCGCCCGTGAGGTGATGGTGCCGCGTACCGAGATGGTGTGGATCGAGGAGGGCAAGACGCTCGCGCAGGCGCTGGCGCTCTTCCTGCGTTCCGGGTTCTCCCGCATTCCGGTGATCGGCGAGAGCGTCGACGACGTGCTGGGTGTGCTCTACCTCAAGGATCTGATCCGCCGGTCCCGGGGCGGCGACCCGGATGCCGAGCAGTTGCCGGTGGCCGAGTTGATGCGCCCGGCCACCTTCGTGCCGGAGTCCAAGCCGGTCGACGACCTGCTGTCGGAGATGCAGGCGGCCCGCAGCCACCTGGTCATCGTGGTCGACGAGTACGGCGGCACCGGCGGCCTGGTCACCATCGAGGACATCCTGGAGGAGATCGTCGGCGAGATCACCGACGAGTACGATGTCGAACGCCCGCCGGTCGAACGCCTCGGGGACTCCTCGGTGCGGGTCACCGCACGCCTGCCGGTGGAGAACCTTGGCGAGATGTTCGACACCGATCTGCCCACCGACGAGGTGGAGACGGTCGGTGGTCTGCTCGCCCAGTCGCTTGGGCGGGTGCCGATCCCCGGGGCGCAGGCCGAGGTGGCCGGCCTCCGGCTGGTCGCCGAGGGCACCACCGGCCGGCGCAACCGGATCGACACCGTCCTGGTCAGCAGGTTGGAGCCGGGCGGCGAGCAGGACACCTCGGGGCGCGGCGAGCAGGCCGGTCCCGGGGACGACCCGGACCATTATCGAGACGAGGAGAGGCAACCCGCCGATGCCTGACACACCCGCCGCGCCCCCCGCCCGGCCCACCCCCACCGCGCCGGCACCGCTGAGTGCCGAGGACGGCAAGCTCGTCGTCCTGGCCCGGGGAGCCCGCGGACGGGTCGGCGCCGTGGAGGGCGCCGCGGTCCGGGACTCCGACGGCCGGACGTACGCGGCGGCCAGCATCGCGTTGCCCTCACTGACGCTCACCGCCCTGCAGTTGGCGGTGGCCTCGGCCGTGGCGGCCGGGGCGAGCCGGCTGGAGGCGGCGGTCGTGGTGACCGAGGCGTCGACGCTGGACGGCGCCGGGCATGCCGCCGTCCGTGACCTCACCGCGGACGCGCCGATCCACGTGGCCGCGCCGGACGGCACCGTTCTGGGCACGGTGACCGAGTGAGCCCCGTGCGGGATCCGGAGCCGCGCCCGTACCGGGCGGGTTTCGGTTGTTTCGTGGGCCGGCCCAACGCGGGCAAGTCCACGCTGACCAACGCCATCGTCGGCACCAAGATCGCGATCACCTCGAACAAGCCGCAGACCACCCGCCACGTCATCCGGGCGGTGCTGCACCGGCCGGAGTCGCAGTTGGTCCTGGTCGACACGCCGGGCCTGCACCGCCCGCGCACGCTGCTCGGTGAGCGCCTCAACGACCTGGTCCGGTCCACCTGGACGGAGGTCGACGTGATCGGTCTCTGCATCCCGGCCGACGAGCCGGTGGGTCGCGGTGACCGGTTCATCAGCGGTGAGCTGGCGGAGTTGAAGGCGACCGTGCTGGCCGTGGTCACCAAGACCGACCTGGTGGACAAGCGCCGGCTGGCGGAGCAGTTGCTCGCGGTCAGCGAGATGGGGGAGTTCGCCGAGATCGTGCCGGTGAGCGCCGTCTCCGGGCACCAGGTGGACACGCTGGTCGACGTGATGACGAAATATCTGCCGCCGTCGCCGCAGCTCTATCCCGACGACATGCTGACCGACGACCCGGAGCAGGTGCTGGTCGCGGAGCTGATCCGGGAGGCCGCCCTGGAGGGGGTCCGTGACGAGTTGCCGCACTCGATCGCCGTGGTGGTGGAGGAGATGATCCCCGAGGGTCAGCTCACGAAGATCTACGCCGACCTGTACGTGGAACGACCCAGCCAGAAGGCGATCGTGCTCGGTCACAAGGCGAGCCGGCTCAAGGAGGTCGGCACCACCGCACGCCGGCAGATCGAGGAGCTGCTCGGCACCCGGGTCTATCTGGACCTGCACGTCCGGGTGGCGAAGGACTGGCAGCGCGACCCGAAGCAGTTGCGCAAGCTGGGGTTCTGACGCCGTTCCGCCGAGCCCGGCCGGGTCCGCCCAATCCGGTCGGTGGGTGCGCTGTCGGACAAAGTCGTTTTCGGTCGGGCGTATGGGATGATTCACGTTTAGCCGGGGTCGGTACCGTTTAGCGGCGACACCGCGAAGGGTAGGGGAGTACCACCCCCCGCGTCCCCGACCCAGATGCAGGCTGATGCGCAACAGGTATCTCGATCTGCTCCGTTTCCTGGCCATCGTCCGAGTAGTCGTTTACCACGTCACCGGGTGGGCGACTCTCACCCTCGTCTTCCCTGCCATGTCGGTGATGTTCGCGCTGGCCGGTTCGTTGATGGCCGCCTCGCTTACCCGCTCCGGCCCGGTGGCGGTCGGTCGCCGGCTGCGCCGGCTGCTGCCGTCGCTGTGGGTGCTGGCGGTGGTCTTCGTGCCGGCCATGCTGTTCACCGGGCTGTCGCTGTCACCTCGGGTGCTGCTGTGGCTGTTCCCGATCGCGGACCCGCCGGCCAACCACTGGGGTGCTCTCGCGCTGAGCGTCATCTGGTACCTGCGCGACTACCTGTGGTTCGTGCTCGCCTCGCCTGTCGCGTTCTGGCTGTTCCGCAAGGCTCCGCTGCCCACCCTGCTCGCCCCGTACCTGCTGCTGGTGGCGATCGAGGTGGGCATCTACCAGGCGCCCCCGGCGGTGCTGCGTGAGTTCGGGCTGTACTTCGGCGCGTGGCTGCTCGGCTTCGCCCACCACGCCGGGATGCTGCGACGGCTCGCCGGCCGGATCCTGTACCCGCTGGCGTCGGTCCTCGCGCTGGTCGGCGGGGCCTGGCTCCTCGCGCATCCCGGCCCCCGGGGGTACGACCTCAACGACAACCATCTCGGCAACGCCCTCTGGTCGGCGGCGTTCATCCTGATCGTGCTGGGTCGAGCGCCGGCCGGCATCGCCTGGCTGACGCGCAGCAGGCTGGCCGACCGGGCCGTGACGGTGGTCAACCGACGGGCGCTCACCATCTATCTCTGGCACATGCCATTCGTGGTGGCACTCACCCCGCTGGTCGATGTCGTCGGCTGGTCCCACCAGGACCCGTTGGGACTGGCCATCCGGGTGCTGCTGGTCTTCGGGCTGGTCGGGCTGGTCACCCTGGCCGTCGGCTGGGTCGAGGATGTCGCGGCCCGTCGCCGCCCGGAGCTGATCCCGTACGGCCCGCCGCGCCCGACCGATCCGCCGATCCGCTCCGGCGTCGACCCGTTGGGTCGGTCCGACGCCGAGTCGGCGGAACGGTCCGGCGAGGCCACGGGCGTACCGATGCAGCGGGTGCCCGGGGAGGCGGCCAGCGCCGAGATCAACGCTGGCTGATCGTGACGTTGCCGCTGCCGGCCGAACCGTCGAGCACCAGGGACGCGGTCGGGTCGTTGGCGACGCTGACCACCGCCTCCCCGGAGCCGGTGCTGGAGCGCACCCGGTAGCTGCCGGCCGGCACCAGCAGGGTGGCGTTTCCGCTGGAGGTGTGCACCCGGGCCGAGGCGGGCGTGTCCAGTTCGATGGTGACGTTGCCCGAGCCGGCCTCCGCGTCCGTCGCGCCGTTCACGCGGCGGGCGTTGACGTCGCCGGACCCCGCCCGCAGCCGTACCGCCGCGCTGGCCTCGTTCACCTCGATGTTGCCGGAACCGGTCTCCACGTCGATCGCCCCGGAGGCGTTGGCGATCCGCACGTCGCCCGAGCCCAGCCGCAGCTTCACCGCGCCGACCCGGCTCAGCTCGGCGTTGCCGGAGCCGCCCTCACCCTGCACGGTCACGCCCGGCGGAACGGTCACGTCGTAGGAGACGCTGCACCGGTTGCCGCAGTCGCTGTCGAGCACCAGTTCGCTGCCCTTGATCTCGTACCGTGTCTTGGGCTCGCCGCCCTGGTAACGCACCACCCGCTTGATCCGCACTTCGGTGTCCGGGCCGGTGCCCCGGACCACCACGTCGCCGGAGCCTCCCCGTACCTGGATGTTGGTGATCTTCACCGCCTCGGTGTTGTCGTAGTCGAGCCGGCGGAAGGCCAGGTTGTCACACGCGGAGAGCAGGATGAGGGTGGTGGCCAACCCCCACGCGACGGACAAGGTGGTCCGACGGCGAGGGGCGGCGGTGATCCGGTGCTGTGCCATGGTGAGCACGCTACGGCCGGCGGAGATCCGCGTGCATCAGGGAACTTCCGTGCGTCCACCCCGAAGCAACCCTGATTTCGCACCCCGAGGGAGAATGGCCCGATGGCCGGGTACCGCCGACAGCTCTACCGCGACGACGCGGTGGTGCTGCGTGTGCAGAAGCTCGGCGAGTCCGACCGGATCATCACTCTGCTCACCCGACGGCACGGCCGGCTGCGCGCGGTGGCCCGGGGAGTCCGGCGCACCACCAGCAAGTTCGGTGCCCGGCTGGAGCCGTTCGGTCACGTCGACCTGCAACTCGCCGGTGATCCCAAGGGCAACCACGGCAGCTCGCTGCACACCGTCAGCCAGGTCGAGGGCATCGAGCTGTACGGCAAGCGGTTCCTCGGGGACTATCCCCGCTACACGGCGGCCAGCGCGATCGCCGAGACCGCCGAGCGGCTGACGCCGGTCGAGCGGGAGCCGTCGCTGCGGCTGTTCCAGCTCACCGTGGGCGCGCTGAAGGCGCTGTCCCGGGGCGAGCACGCCACCACCCTCGTGCTCGACGCGTACCTCCTGCGCGGGATGGCCCTGGCGGGCTGGGCGCCGGCGCTGATCGCCTGCGCGGTCTGCGGCACACCCGGGCGGCACCGCGCGTTCTCCGTACCGGCCGGCGGCGCGGTCTGCCCGGACTGCCGGCCACCCGGCGCGGCCCACCCCGCGCCGGCCACCATCGACCTGATGTCCGCGTTGGCCACCGGTGACTGGGTGGTCGCCGACGCCACCGAGACCGGTGTACGCCGGGAGTGCAGCGGGCTGGTCGCGGCGCACCTGCAGTGGCACCTGGAACGCGCGCTACGCTCGCTGCCGCTGGTCGACCGGGGTCCCTCGGCGGCCGGCACGGCCTCGCCGCCGGATGGCACCGGGGCCGTGGTGCTCCGGCCACGTGGCGACGTCGAGGCCGGGGCGGACGGCGCGAGCAGGGAGTGACCGAGTGATCCGATCGAAGAAGGCCGGCCGGCGCGAGCCGACACCACCGACACCGCACCCGTCGGGTGCCCGGCCGCCGGCGCTGCCCACCGAGGCGGTGCCGAAGCACGTGGCCGTGGTGATGGACGGCAACGGGCGGTGGGCCAAGGAGCGCGGGCTGCCCCGCACCAAGGGCCACGAGGCGGGGGAACACAGCCTCTTCGACACCATCGAGGGCGCCATCGAGATGGGCATCCCCTACCTGTCGGCGTACGCGTTCTCCACCGAGAACTGGCGGCGCTCGCCCGACGAGGTCCGGTTCCTGATGGGGTTCAACCGGGACGTCATCCGTCGGCGTCGCGACCAACTGGTCGACCTCGGCGTGCGGGTGGTCTGGTCGGGTCGGCCCGGCCGGTTGTGGAAGAGCGTCATCTCCGAGTTGCAGACCGCCGAGGAGATGTCCCAGGGCAATTCGACGCTGACGCTTCAGTTCTGCGTCAACTACGGCGGGCAGGCCGAGATCGGCGATGCCGCCGCCGCGATCGCCCGGGACGTGGCGGCCGGCCGGCTGGATCCGGCGAAGGTCACCGAGAAGACCGTGGCGAAATACCTCTACCACCCGGAGATCCCGGAGGTGGACCTGTTCCTGCGCCCCTCCGGCGAGGAGCGGATCTCCAATTTCCTGCTCTGGCAGACCGCGTACGCCGAGTTGGTCTTTTTGGACACGCTCTGGCCGGACTTCGACCGTCGTCACCTCTGGTACGCGTGCGAGCTGTACGCCCAGCGGGACCGACGGTTCGGCGGTGCGCTGCCCAACCCGGTCGCCCCGGTGGGCTGAGAGGCTTACCGGCACGTCACAGTGGGTACCAGAAACGTCAGGAGCCACTGACGGAGGTGAACCCACATGATCCAGAAGCGCATTGCACAGTGGGCGGTGATGGCGATCGCGGTGCCAGTGGCCGCGGCCGGTGCCCGCCGCCTCAGCCACACCCTGGAGGCCCGGCGTGGTCCCTCCGGGGCGAGTCGGCTGCTGACCCGGGGTGCCGACCTGATCCGCCCCCAGAAGGCCAAGCGCCGCCGGTTCTTCTAACCCCCGACCCCAACGGCGCCGCCCGCACCCGTGCGGGCGGCGCCGCGCCGCGTCCAAGACCGACCGCCCGCGCCCCGCGCCCCCGTCCCCGCTCGCGCCCCCGACCCCCGACCCAGTCGATCATGGAGTTGTGGTGGCCGATTCAGGTGCTTTCGCGACTTCTGTTCACCACCACAACTCCATGATCGACGCGCTCGGGCGGTGCGGGTTGCCCGTGGGTGGGTGCGTGGGTTTTGCCGGGTGTCGGGGATCGCTGCGGGTAGGGTCCGGAGGTGGCGGGACTGTGGGGGTTGGGGTGGATATGCGGGATCTCCGGTACAAGATGATCATGGCGTTGAACGCGGCCGACCTGGGTGACCCGATCTGCGAACAGGTGGCAGCGATCTGCGCCGAGATCGCCGAGCAGCACTGCGCGGAGTTCGGCCACACGCCCCAACTGCGCACCGGCGAGATCGCCGAGTTGGCCACCGGTGAGCCGGCCCTCACCTGGGCGCCGCCGACCCCCGACGCCGGGCAGCGGGCCTGGTGACCGCGCCCGCACCCGCGGTCGACCTGCGCCGCGCCGAGGACCGCTTCGCCACCCGGATCTCCTGGCTGGATTCGAAGCACTCGTTCTCGTTCTCGCGGCACTACGACCCGGCCAACACCCACCACGGTCTGTTGCTGGTCAACAACGACGACGTGGTCCGCCCCGGCGCCGGCTTCGAGACCCACCCGCACGAGGACATGGAGATCGTCACCTGGGTGCTGCGCGGCTCCCTGGTGCACCAGGACTCCACCGGTCACTCCGGCGTGATCTACCCGGGTCTGGCGCAGCGGATGAGCGCCGGCACCGGCATCCTGCACTCGGAGAAGAACGACGCCTGGCGACTCAACAACCAGGAGCCGCACACCGACCCGGTCCACTTCGTGCAGATGTGGGTGCTCCCCGACGAGGAGGGCGTCGACCCCGGCTACGAGCAACTGGAGATCGAGGACGAGCTGCTCCGTGGCGGCCTGGTGCCGATCGCCTCCGGGATGGACCGCTACGACGGCGCGTCCGCGATCCGGATCCGCAACCGGTACGCCACCCTGCACGCCGCCCGCCTCGCCCCCGGCGACGAGGTCACCCTCCCGGACGCGCCCTTCGTGCACCTGTACGTGCCCAACGGCACGGTGACCCTGGAGGGCAGTGGCCCGCTCGGCACCGGCGACGCGGCCCGACTCACCAGGACCGGCGGACGCCGGGTCACCGCCGCCGAGCCCGCCGAAATCCTCGTCTGGGAGATGCACGCCACCGTCACCTGATCCGCCCCGCCCGACGTCTCCCCGCGAGCCCGTCCCCGCGAGCCCGTCCCCGCGAGCCCGTCCCCGCCCACCCGTCCCCGCGCACCCGTCCCCGCGAGCCCGTCCCCGCGAGCCCGTCCCCGCGATCTTGCACTCGCTGCCCCGGCATGACGGGACATAAGCCGCATCCAGGGGTCCGAAAGTGCAAGATCGCGGGTGGAGGGCGTGCGGGGCGGCGGGGTGGAGGGCGTGCGGGGTGGGGCGGGGTGTGTGTGAGGGCTAGGCGGGGGATTCGGTGCGGTCGCCGGCCCAGGTGGTGTGGAACGAGCCCTCGCGGTCGACCCGCTGGTAGGTGTGTGCGCCGAAGTCGTCCCGCAGCCCCTGGATCAGCGCGGCGGGGAGCCGCTCGGCGCGCAGCGCGTCGAAGTACGCCAGCGACGACGAGAACGCCGGCGTCGGCACCCCGGCCCGGGTCGCGTCGGCCACCACTCGCCGCCAGCTCGGCACGCCGGCGCTGACCGCCTCGGCGAAGTACGGCGCCACGAGCAGCGTCGGCAGGTCGGGCTGCTCGTCGTACGCCTCGCGGATCCGGTTCAGGAAGCGGGCGCGGATGATGCAGCCGCCCCGCCAGATCGTCGCCGTGCCGCCGAGGTCGATGTTCCAGTCGTACTCCTGGCTGCCGGCGCGGATGTGGTCGAAGCCCTGCGCGTACGCGACGATCTTGGAAGCGAGCAGCGCCCGGCGGACATCCTCGACGAACGCGTCCCGGTCGGCCACCTGCCACTTCTCACCGGCGTCCGGGAACGCCCGACGGGCCGCCTCGCGCTGGTCGACGTGCCCGGAGAGCGACCGGGCGAACGTCGCCTCGGCGATCCCGGTGATCGGAATGCCCAGGTCCAGGGCGCTCTGCACGGTCCACCGGCCGGTGCCCTTCTGCTCGGCCCGGTCCTGCACGATGTCCACGAACGGTCGGCCGGTCGCCGCGTCGGTGTGCGCGAGCACGTCGGCGGTGATCTCGATGAGGAACGACCCCAACTCGCCCTCGTTCCAGTCGCGGAAGATCTGCGCGATCTCCGCCGGCTTCGCGCCCAGGCCGGCCCGGAGCAGGTCGTACGCCTCGGCGATGAGCTGCATGTCGGCGTACTCGATGCCGTTGTGCACCATCTTGACGAAGTGCCCGGCGCCGTCCGGCCCGACGTGCGTGCAGCACGGCACACCGTCCACCTGCGCGGCGATCTTCTCGAACATGGGCCCGAGCTTGGCGTACGACTCGTCCGAACCGCCCGGCATGATGCTCGGCCCGAGCAGCGCGCCCTCCTCGCCGCCGGAGACGCCGGTGCCGCTGAAGTGCAGCCCCTTCGCGCGCAGCGCCTCCTCCCGGCGACGGGTGTCGGCGAAGTGGGCGTTGCCACAGTCGACGATGATGTCGCCCTCGTCCAGCAGCGGCACCAACTCGTCGATCACCGCGTCGGTGGGCGCACCCGCCTTGACCATCACGATCACCGCGCGGGGCCGCTCCAGTGACGCCACGAAGTCGGCCATCGACTCGCCAGGCACGAAGGTGCCCTCGTCACCGTGCTCGGCGACGAGGCTGCGAGTGCGCGCAGGCGTTCGGTTGTGCACGGCCACGGTGAAGCCGTTGCGGGCCAGGTTGCGGGCCAGGTTGCGGCCCATCACCGCCAACCCGGTCACGCCGATCTGCGCTGTCGCCTGCTGAGCCATTCGTGCCGCCACCTCTCGCCGTCGTGCAGTCCTGCTGCGACCGTATCGCGGTGCGCGCAGCGTGAGCACACCTGTCAACAGTCGGTCACCGGCCGGTGGCGCTGCGCCCTCGACGCCAGCGGCCAGCCCGGCGGTCGGCCCTCGGGCTCAGCGACCGACGCGATCAGCCCTGGGCCAGGCGGTCCTCCACGTGCGCCACCTTCGCGGTGAGCGCGTCGGTCACGCCGGGCCGCACGTCGGCCTTGAGTACGACGCTCACCCGCGGCGCCTGCGTGGCCACCACGTCGACCGCCCGCTTGACCACCGCCATCACCTCGTCCCACTCGCCCTCGATCGTGGTGAACATGGCGTCGGTCCGGTTGGGCAACCCGGACTCGCGGACCACCCGCACCGCCTCGGCGACCAGGTCACCGACGGACTCACCGACACCGAGCGGGGTTACCGAGAACGCGATAAGCATGCCGCCGATGGTGCCAGGAAATTCGGCTGCGCCGGCGTACGCCCAGCCGATAGTGTTCGGTCATGCGCTACTGACGCCCCACTTCCGAGCCGGCCCGCCGCCCCGCGTCGCGGTCCGTGCGCTCCCGGGCGTCCCGCATCCCCAACTGCCGATTCGCGGCGCTGGTCCTGCCGACCCCGGTGAGCAGTCCCTTCCCCGTTCGACCGCCGCGCCGCGGCGGCCAGCAGCAGCCGATCGACCGACCGCCGGAGCGCGGGACCGGCCGTGACGATCGGCACCGAAGGAGGCCCGGATGCCCGCCAGGAGCAAACCGAAGAAGTCCCGTACCCCCAGAGCGACGCCGCTCGGCATCGACCCGGCGGCCGACCACAGCCCCCTTCCACCCACCCGCCCGGACCTCGGCCTCGCGGTTGAGCCGGTGGTGCCGGCTGGGCCGGCGCTGCCGCTGGGTGAGCCGCAACTGCCGGCAGTGCTGGCTGAGCCGGCGCTGCCGCTGGGTGAGCTGGCACCGCCGGTCGACGTGCCGGCAGCAGTCGACGCGCTGGCGGTGACAGACCTGCCGAAGGCGGCCGGGCGACCGACGGCACCGACGGCCGGGCCGCCGCACGGCGGTGGAGGCCGCTCCGGCAACGGCAAGAGCCAGCAAGCCGGCCAACCACGCCGCTACGCCTTCCGTCGCAGCTGACCGGTCCGCCCCGCCGCGCCCCGGGCGGTGACGCGCCCCGGGCGGTGACGCGCGCCGGGCAGGGACAGCAACATCAGGATGTAGTGGCCTCCCACCTTCAGCGAGGCCACTACATCCTGATGTTGTCCAGATATTGACGGCGGTGCAGGAATTGGCGGCGGTGCGGGGCCGCGAGGGTGGTCAGCCGATCAACGGGCGGAAGGTGCCGAGCAGGACGCTGACGGTCAGAGCACCGCCGGCCAGGGCGCCGGCCCCGGCGATGAGCAGCCAGTCGGCGGGGCCGAAGTGTTGGCGGCGGGCGACGGTACGGGGTGTGTCGGCGTCGAACCCGCGTGCGTCCATCGCGACGGCCAGCCGGGTGCCCCGGCGGATCGCCCCGACCAGCAGCGCGAACGCGGTGGAGGTGAAGAGTCGCAGCTTCGCCACCGGGTTGCGTCCGGCGTCGACGCCGCGCGCCCGCCGGGCCATGCTGATCATCTGCCACTCCTGCCCGAGCAGCGGCACCAGCCGGAACGCGGCCAGCGCTCCGATGGCGAACCGGGGCGGCGCCTTCGCGTTCTGGATCAGCGCGTCGGCAAGGTCGGTGGGGTCGGTGGTGGCGAAGACGATCACGCCGGGCAGGGCCACCGCGAACACCCGCAGCACCAGGCCGAGCGCGGTGAGCAGGACGCCTGTGGTCACCAGCACCGGCCCGACGTCCAGCAGGACTCGGCCGGACCGGTCGGCGGCGAAGAGCACCAGAGTGACCAGGATGCCGGTGGCGCTGAGCAGCAGGGGCAGGGCTCGTCGGGCCAGCACCCGGTAGCGGACGCCGAACAGCGGCAGGACGGCGAGTTCGACCGCGATGGCGATGGCCGGGGCCACCGGGTCCAGGGTGGCCAGCAGGGTGAACGAGAAGATCAGCGCGGCGGCCACCTTCGCCACCGGGTTGCGCCGGGCCAGCGGCGCTCCGGGTGCGGCGACCGACTCGATGCTGATCATCGGATGTCACCCCGGGCGGTCACGGTCGCTCCTGAATCGCGGTGCGGTCGGAGAGCGCCGCCGACGAGGTTGGCGCCCCGGGTGGTCACGGTCGCTCCAGGGTGACGGTGCGGTCGGCGAGCGCGGCGACGAAATCCGCGTCGTGGGTGACCGTGACGACGCCGTGCCCGGCGTCGCGCAGGTCGGCGAAGAGGTCGACCAGTTCCCGCCACGTGCGTCGGTCCTGGCCGAAGGTGGGTTCGTCGCAGATCAACAGGCGTGGCGCGGTGGCCAGGGCGGTCGCCACGCTCAGCCGCCGCGCCTCCCCACCCGAGAGGGTGTACGGGTTGGCAGCGGCGAGCCGGGTCAGCCGCAGCCTGTCCAGCAGGTCCGCCACGGTGTCCTTGACGGTCGAGTCGGGTTGGCCGGTCCGGCGCGGGCCGAGCGCCAACTCGTCGAAGACGGTGCTGGTGACGAACTGGTGCTCCGGATCCTGGAAGACCGACCCGATCCGCCGGGCCAGCGCGGGGGCCCGCCACCGGTGCGGGGGAGTGCGCTGGTCCGAGCCGGCCAGGTCGGCGGACGCGGTCACCCGGCCGGTGCCCGGCTTGAGCAGCCCGCCGAGCAGCAGTGCCAGCGTCGACTTGCCGGCGCCGTTCGGGCCGCGTACGGCGAGTGCCTCGCCGGCGCGTACCGCCAGGTCGGTGGGGCTCAGCCGGGGCGGCAGGCCGAGCCGGTCGGCGGTGATCAGCACCTCCCCGGCGGCGGCGGTGGCTGGCCGGGGCGTGACGGGGTGACCCGGCACCCAGACGCCCTCGGCGGCGAGGGCGGCGCCGTGCGCGGCGAAGACCGCCTCGGGTGGCCCGTCCGCGCGGACCCCGCCGCCGGGTTCCAGGACGACCACCCGGTCGACCAGCGGCAGCGCCTCGGCGACCCGGTGTTCGACCAGGATCAGCGTGGTGTCCGCGTCCAGTGCGCCGGCCACCGCCCGTCGGATCAGGTCGGCGCCGGCCGGGTCGAGGTTGGCGGTCGGTTCGTCGAGCAGCAGCAGGCCGGGGCGCAGGGCCAGTGCGCCGGCCAGGGCGAGGCGTTGCTGCTCGCCGCCGGAGAGTGCGGCGGTGTTGCGGTCCCGGGAGTACGGGAATCCGACGCGACGCAGCGCCGCGTCGACCCGGGGCCAGATCTCGTCGGCGGGTACACCCCGGTTCTCCAGCCCGAACGCGACGTCGTCGCCGCAGCGGGCCATCACCAACTGGGTCTGCGGGTCCTGGAAGACGATGCCGACGCGTTCCCGGTCCTTGCGCGGGTCGAGCCCGTCGATCTCGACGGTGCCCTCCTGCTCGCCGGAGTCCTCCGGCAGCAGCCCGGCCAGGGCGCTGAGCAGGGTGCTCTTGCCGGCCCCCGACGGACCGAGCAGCAGGACCCGCTCCCCGGCCTCCACCCGCAGATCAACCCCGCGCACAGCCCAGGCGCGCCGCCCGGCGTGCCGCCACCCGAACCCCCGCAGCAGAACCTCACCCACCAACCCCACCCCCTCCCACCCCACCCACCCGGCGTCCCACCCCTCGCCCAGGCTGTTGATCAAGAGGTTTGCGTCAGATGACCGTCTCCCGTTGACGCAAACCTCTTGATCAACGCAGCCGGATGGGGTCAGACGAGGGCTCGGTTCCGGCCTGCCGGGAAACGGTCCAGGACGCCGGTGTTGGCCAGGGCCCGGGTCAGCAGCCAGCCGCCGACACCGGCGATCACCGTGGCGCTGACGATGGTGAGCAGCGCGTACGGGATGCGGTAGTTGACCAGCTCGGTCTCGACGTTCCAGACGAAGAAGTCGAACAGCGCCGCGCCGAGGCCGGTCAGCGCGCCGGCCAGTGCCGAGGTCGGCAGCCGGTACGACCGGTAGCGGAAGGCGGCGAAGGCCAACTCGGCGCCGAGACCCTGCACGATCCCCTGGGGGATCACCGTGCCGGCCCACTGGCTGCCCAGCAGCGCGGAGACGACCGCCGCCACCGCCTCGCAGTAGAGCGCCGCGCCGGGCTTGCGGATGACCAGGCCGCCGACCACGGCCGGCATCAGCCAGACGCCGTAGATCAGCGTCTGCGCCGGTGGGAAGAAGGCGAACGCGCCCTCGGTGGCGCTCCAGACCAGGCCCCAGGCCCAGAAGATGACGCCGAAGGCGACTGCGATCACCGAGGCGACCACGATGTCGATGGTCCGCCATCGGTTGGTGGTGTTGTCCATGTTTGCTCCCAGTTCAGTGGAACGAACCAGGAGAAGACGCACGCCGCGCGTCCGGTGGCACCGGACGGCGGCGCGGCTGGAGGTCGACCGAACTCCCTGCGCTGGCATTACCCAGATCAGGTTCGAGGGTCTGCGGGCGTGCCCGCACTCTCAGCGCTGTGCGCTCCCCTGTCGGATGTGAAGTTGTCTCGGTGACGCTAGCACCGACCAGGTGTTACGGCCCAGCAGGAGGGTCTCCGCCCCCGGCCGGCAGGACGCCGGCTGGGTAGGCTCACGATCATGCAGGTCGACGCGCGAGGTCTCACATTCGAGGTACGCACCGGTGGCCCGACCGACGGTGCTCCGGTCCTGCTGCTGCACGGCTTCCCGCAGCACAGCGGCGAGTGGGACGAGGTCGTCCCGGCGCTGCACACGGCCGGACTGCGCACGTACGCGCTGGACCAGCGCGGCTACTCGCCGGGCGCCCGGCCGGAGGCGGTCGCCGCGTACCGGATTCCCGAACTGGTCGCCGACGCGGTGGCCGTGCTCGACGTGCTCGGGCTGGACGCCGTCCACCTGGTCGGCCACGACTGGGGCGCGATCGTGGCCTGGGCGCTGGCCGCCGGGCACCCCGAGCGGGTCCGTACGCTCACCGCAGTGTCCGTGCCGCATCCGGCGGCCATGGCGCACGCCCTCGCCAACGACACCGAGCAGAAGGCCCGCTCGTCGTACATCGCGCTGTTCCGCAAGCCCGGCAAGGCCGAGAAGGTGCTGCTGGCGTTCAACGCGACGGCGCTGCGCAAGATGCTCGGCGGAGTGGGCGACGGGTCCCAGGTGGACCGTTACGCCGGCCCCATGCGCGAGCCGGGCGCCCTCACCGCCGCCCTCAACTGGTACCGGGCCATGTCCCGGGCCGACCTGGCCGCCGTCGGCCCGGTCGCGGTGCCGACCACGTACGTGTGGAGTGACCGGGACATCGCCATCGGCCGGTCCGCCGCCGAGGCCTGCGCCCCCAATGTCAGCGGCGACTACCGCTTCGTACCGCTGCCCGGGGTGACCCACTGGATCCCGGACGCCGCGCCCGGCCCGCTCGCCGAGGCGATCCTGGCCCGGGTCGCCGGAACGGCCTGAGCCGTGCCGATCGAGGGAGCGTCGTGACGACGTACACCGACGGGCCGGGCACCCGCCGCTCGGTCGCCGCGCAGTTGCGCCTGCTGGGCGTACGCCCCGGGTCGACGGTGCTGGTGCACGCGGGCCTGCGCCCGTTGGGCTTCGTCTGCGGTGGGCCGCACGCGGTGGTGCTCGCCCTGCGCGACGCGCTCGGCCCGGACGGCACGATCGTGGTGCCGACCCACACGCCCGACAACAGCGACCCCGCGCAGTGGCGTAATCCGCCGGTGCCGGTGGACTGGTGGCAGTTGATCCGCGCCGAGATGCCGGGCTTCGACCCGGCGGCCACCCCGAGCCGATACATGGGCACGTTCGCCGAGACGGTCCGCTGCTGGCCGGGAGCGCTGCGCAGCGCGCATCCCCAGGTGTCGTTCGCCGCGCTCGGCCCGGCAGCCGAGCAGGTGGTCACCGGGCACAGCCTGGCCGACATGCTCGGCGCGGAATCCCCGCTGGCCCGGCTCTACGACCTGGACGCCGACGTTCTGCTGCTCGGAGTGGACCACAGCGTCAACACGTCGCTGCACCTGGCCGAGTACCGCCGCCCCGCCCCGGCCCGCGAGCGGCTGGGTGCGGCGGTGCGGACGGCCGACGGTGGCCGCGAGTGGGTGTGGTGGCAGGACGTCCGACTCGACGAGAGCGACTTCGGCGCGCTGGGCCGTGACCTGGAGGCCACCGGCGTGGTCCGCGTCGGCGCGGTGGGAGCCGGGACCGCGAGGTTGGTACGCCAGCGGGTGGCGGTCGACTTCGCGGTGCAGTGGATGACCCGCAACCGGACGAGGGAGGACGCATGAGTGTGAGTGCCGACGACTACCTGGCGGTGGTGACCGAGACGATCGCCCGGGTGGCCGCCAGTCAGCGGGAGGCGGTGGGGCGGGCAGCCTACCTGATCGCCGAGGCCGTACACGCCGACGGGGTGGTGCACGCCTTCGGGACCGGGCACTCCGAGGCCCTCGCCATGGAGATCGCCGGCCGGGCGGGTGGCCTGGTGCCGACCAACCGGATCGCGCTGCGCGACCTGGTGCTGATCGGTGGCGAACCGGCCGACCGGCTCGGCCCGCTGTTGGAGCGGGACCCGGCCGTGGCGCACCGCCTCTACGAACTGGCCCCGGTACGGCCCACCGACGTCTTCGTGCTCGCCTCGAACTCCGGGGTCAACGGCGCCATGGTCGAGTTCGCCACGCTGGTCAAGGAGCGGGGGCACGGGCTGGTGGCGATCACCTCCGCGCAGCACTCCGGCCGGATGACCTCCCGCCACCCGTCCGGGCGCAAGCTGAGTGACCTGGCCGACGTGGTGCTCGACAACGGCGCACCGTACGGCGACGCGACACTGCCGCTGCCCGGCGGCGGCGCGGTCGGCGCGGTCTCCTCGATCACGGCGGCGCTGCTGGCCCAGCAGGTCACCGTGGAGGTGGTGGCCCGGTTGCTGGCGGCGGGGGAGCGGCCCCCGGTCTACCTGTCGGCGAACATTCCGGACGGCGACGCGCACAACGCGGAGTTGGAGGCCCGGTACGCGGGCCGGATCCGCCGAGGCTCCTGACCCCCCGCATGTTGTGAGCCTGTTTCGCGCTCGGTCGTGTGGGGCATTGGCGTTGCTGCCGACGGGCAGTGCCGCCGGCAGTAGCGTCTCACCGGAGGTAGCGCGTGTCCAAGGAGACCGAGAAGCAGCGTTGGCAGCGCAACTTCGCCGACCTGCTGCAGGAGTTGCGGGTCGCCCAGACCGGCGTGCAGATCCTCTTCGCCTTCCTGCTGACCCTGCCGTTCAGCAACGGGTTCACCCGGACCAGCGAGTTCCAGCGGGATGTCTACATTGTCGCGCTGCTCTCCGCGGCTGCCGCCACCGCGATGATCATTTCGCCGGTCGCGTTCCATCGGGCGCTGTTCCGGCAGGGGCGCAAGCCGGAGTTGGTCCGCTTCGCCCACCGGATGGCCACCGGCGGGCTCGCCTTCATGCTGATCGCCATGGTCAGCGCGGTGCTGCTGATCACCGACTTCGTGCTGGACCGGCCGGTCGCCTTCCTGCTCAGCGCGTTGGCCGGGCTCTGGTTCCTCACCTTCTGGGCGGTCCTGCCGTTCGCCCGGCGCAACTGGGGTGAGGACGACATCGACGACGAGGATGACGACCCGGAGACGCTCAGCGGCCGTTGAGCGCACCGGGCCGGCGAAAGGCGATCCGCACGCAGCGCTACCCCTTGGTAACAAGCGGGGGTAGCGTGACGGTAGTCGCGCACGTCGACGCAGCCGCACCGAGGTTCGAGGGGGCAGCCGTGACCACGACGCAGAACGGCCGATCGGCATCGGACGGCCCGGACTCCAACCCCGCCCCACCCGCCGGCAGCGCCGGTTCGGGCACCGACGCCGTATCCGACAACGGCACCGCCGGTGGCGTGGCCGCGCCGTTGCCGGCGGAGGCCGGGCAGGTCTCCGAGAGGGAGGCCCGGCAGGTCGCCGAGGCGGCCCGGGAGTCCACGTGGGACCGGCCCAGCTTCGGCAAGGAGTTGTTCCTCGGGCGGTTCCGACTCGACCTGATCGACCCGTGGCCGCGCTCCGACCCGGACGACGTGGCCCGCGCTGACGAGTTCCTCGGTCGGTTCCGCGCCTTCCTCGCCTCCGAGGTGGACGGAGCGGCCATCGAGCGGGACGCGTCCATTCCGGACTCGGTGTTCCACGGCCTGGCCGACCTCGGCGCGTTCGGCATGAAGATCGACCGCAGGTACGGCGGCCTCGGCCTGAGCAACCTGCACTACTGCCGCGCGCTGATGCTGGCCGGCTCGGTCAGCCCGGCCATCGGCGCGCTGCTCTCGGCACACCAGTCGATCGGGGTGCCGCAGCCGCTGAAGATGTTCGGCACCGCGGAGCAGAAGCAGCGCTTCCTGCCCCGGCTCGCCGCCGGCGAGGTCTCCGCGTTCCTGTTGACCGAGCCGGATGTCGGCTCCGACCCGGCCCGACTGGCCACCACCGCCGAACCGACCGAGGACGGCACCGGCTACCGGCTCAACGGTGTGAAGCTGTGGGCCACCAACGGCATCGTGGCCACCCTGCTGGTGGTGATGGCCCGGGTGCCGGCCCGCGAGGGTCGACGCGGCGGGATCACCGCCTTCGTGGTGGAGGGCGACAGCGCGGGCATCACGGTGGAGCGGCGCAACGAGTTCGTCGGCCTGCGCGGCCTGGAGAACAGCCTGACCCGGTTCCACGACGTGGTCGTGCCCGCCGAGAACGTCATCGGCGGCGAGGGCAAGGGCCTCAAGATCGCCCTGACCACGCTGAACACGGGCCGACTCTCGCTGCCGGCCATGTGCGTGGGCGCCGGCAAGTGGGCGTTGAACGTGGCCCGAGGCTGGGCCGCCGACCGGGTCCAGTGGGGTCGGCCGGTGGGCGAGCACGAGGCGGTCGCCCAGAAGCTCTCCTTCATCGCGGCCACCACGTACGGCATGGAGACCATGCTCGACCTCTGCTGCCTGCTTGCCGACGACGACCGCAACGACATTCGGATCGAGGCGGCGCTGGTCAAGCTGTACGCCAGCGAGATGGCCTGGAAGATCGCCGACGAGCTGATCCAGATCCGGGGTGGGCGTGGCTACGAGACGGCCGACTCGCTGGCCGCCCGTGGCGAGCGTGCCGCCGCCGTCGAGCAGATGATGCGTGACCTGCGAATCAACCGGATCTTCGAGGGCTCTACCGAGATCATGCACCTGCTGATCGCCCGGGAGGCGGTCGACGCCCACCTGTCGGTGGCCGGCGACATCATCGACCCGGAGGCGGGGCTCGGCCGCAAGGCCCGCGCTGGTGCCCGCGCGGGCGCCTTCTACGCGAAGTGGCTGCCCACCCTGGCCGTCGGCCGGGGGCAGAGCCCGTCGGCGTACGCCGAGTTCGGTCCACTGGCCGCGCACCTGCGCCAGGTGGAGCGCTCGTCGCGCAAGCTGGCCCGTTCGACGTTCTACGCGATGTCCCGCTGGCAGGGAAAGATGGAGCGCAAGCAGGCGTTCCTGGGCCGCATCGTGGACATCGGGGCGGAGTTGTTCGCCATGTCCGCGGTCTGCGTCCGGGCCTCCGCCGAACGGGACAGCCGACCGGAGAACGTCGAGCTGGCCGACCTGTTCTGTCGGCAGGCGCGGGTCCGGGTGGACGCGCTGTTCGCCGCCCTGTGGGACAACACCGACTCGGTCGACACCGCCGCCGCGAAGCGGATCCTCGCCGGCCGCTACGCGGGTCTGGAGGAGGGTGTGATCACCCCGTCCGACGAGTTGCCCTGGGTGGCCGGCTGGTCGCCCGGCCCGTCGACCGCCGAGGACGTCCGCCGCCGCATCCCGCCGAAGCCGTAGACCGCAGTGCCCGGCCACCGCACCGCAGCCACGCCGGCCGGTGGCGGCAACCGGGTGGTAGATCCACACCAGGTCGCCGATGTGGGGGCATCCGGACGCCCGGACACACCCATGTCGGCGATCTAGAGTGGATCAAGGCCAGGGCTCAGCGGGCTCGGCCGCGCAGGCCCAGTTGGCGCAGCTCCAGCGCGGCCAACGCGTCGACGGTGTCGTCGTCGCCGCGCCGCCACGCCTCGGCCACGTCCGGCGCGATCCGGGTCAGCCGGTCCAGTGGCTGGGTGGCCAACGCGCGCAGGGCGAGCAGGTCCCGGCCAGCCGGTCCGGCGGCCAGTTTCGCGGCCGATCCGGCCCGGCGCATCCACCGCAGCCGCAGGGGCAGCCAACCGAACAGCACCAGCCCGAGCGGAAAGATCAACACCGCGATGGTGAGCGCGAGGGCGAGTTGGTCGACCAGTTGCTGCTGGTCACGGCCGGCGTCGGCGAGCGAGCGGGCGGCGTCGGCCGCGCGCTGGAAGGGCGCGGTCAGCTCGTCACCGACCAGCGGCACCCGGCCGACTTTGCCACCGGCCTCGCCCAGGTTGTCGGCGAGCCCGCTGCCGGCACCCTCCAGCTTCTGCCCGGGTACGGCGAGCTTCTGCACGAGGTCGTGCAGCCAGAGCGCGCCGCGGATCGCGACGTACACCCAGGCGACGACGAGCAGGTCGGTGAGCAACTGGCGGGCGGCGGCCGGAAAGCGATCGGCGTAGATCTTCACGCGGGACAGCGTGCCACGAACGGCCCGACCCGGCACCCGTCGGATCAGCCCTCGGGCGCCGACCGTCGATGCAGCACGATCTACGGGGGTGGTCGGGACCGGCGGGCGGGGCGCGGCTGTCAGCGGACGCAGGCCGGGCAGGTGCCGAAGATTTCCAGGGTGTGGCTGACGTCGGCGTAACCGTGCTGTGCGGCGACCCGGTCGGCCCAGCTCTCCACCGCCGGCCCGGCCACCTCGACCGTGCGCCCACAGGCCCGGCAGACCAGGTGGTGGTGGTGACCCTCGCTGCACCGGCGGTAGAGGTGCTCGCCGCCCGGCGGGCGCATCACGTCGATCTCGCCCGCGTCGGCCAGCCCCTGCAACGTCCGGTAGACGGTGGTCAGGCCGACCCGCTCACCGCGCTGCCGGAGCATGGCGTGCAGATCCTGGGCGCTGTGGAAGCCCTCCATCTCGCCCAGCAGGGCGCTCACCGCCGAGCGCTGCCGGGTGTTGCGCACTGCGGCGCCGCTCTCGCTCATGACCCCTCCCCGGCATGGCTCACCGCGTCCGCCACGATGTGCGCCACGTGCTCGTCGACCAGGCTGTAGGCGATTTCCCTGCCCCGGCGGGACCCCCGCACCACGCCCGCGCCGCGCAGCACCCGCAGGTGCTGGGAGACCAGCGGTTGCGCGGCGCCGAGCTTCTCCACCAGCTCGTGCACACACCGCTCGCCGCCGGCGAGCTCGCTGACGATGGCCAGCCGGATGGGTGCGGACAGGGCGCGGAGCAACTCGCTCGCCCCGTCGAAGCCCTCGTAACCCGTAGCGCTGGTCATTCTGTAACGGTAACCAATTCCACCGACATCCGCCGATCCTGTCAGTGGAGCACGACCTCGTGCGGTTCGGGTGGCGATACGGAGGCCGGCGCGGCCCGGCGGCGCAGCGCCCGCCAGATGCCCCCGGCCACGGCCACCACCAGGAAGGAGGCGATCGCCATCAACACCACCGAGGCGCCCGGCGCGGTGTCCGCCGTCGCCGCCACCCAGACGCCGGTGCCAGCGGCGAAGAGCCCGAGCGCCATCGCGGCGGTCATCGTGCTACGGAAGCCGCGGGTGACCTGCTGGGCGGTCGCCACCGGAACCACCATCAACGCGCTGATCAGCAGCACCCCGACGGCCCGCATCGCGATGGTCACGGTGACTGCCGTGGTGACCGCGATCAACAGGTTGAGGGTACGCACCGGAAGGCCGGAGACCCGGGCGTACTCCTCGTCGTGACTGACCGCGAAGAGCGCCGGCCGCAGCGCGATCATGGTGACGAGGATCGCCGCGCCGAGCACCGCGATGGTGGTCAGGTCGGCGGCGGAGATGGTGGTCAGCGACCCGAACAGGTAGGAGTTGAGGTTGGCGCTGGTGGCGTCGGAGAGGCCGACCAGCAGCACACCACCGGCGATGCCGCCGTAGAAGAGCAGGGCCAGGGCCAGGTCACCGGAGGTACGCCCGCGGGCGCGGACCAGCTCGATGGCGATCGCGCCGACGGTGGCGACGATCACCGCCACCAGCACCGGCGAGCGGTTGAGCAGCAGACCCGCGCCGACGCCGGTCAACGCCACGTGCCCGATGCCGTCGCCGATCAGCGTGAGCCGGCGCTGCACCAGGTAGATGCCGAGCGCCGGCGCGGCCAAGCCGATCACCAGCGCGGCGATCAGGGCACGCTGCATGTACGGGTACTGGAAGAGTTCCATGCTCAGCTGCTCCACAGCCCGGCGGGCTCGTCGGGACCGTGCGGGTGCACGTGGTCGTGGTCGGGCTCAGCGTGGTGGCCGGCCGGGTCCGGCACCGCGCCGTCGTGGCAGATGCCGCCCTCGTGGACGACCACCGCCCGGCTGATCACGGGACGCAGCGGGCCCAGCTCGTGGGCCACCAGCAGCACGGTCCCGCCATCGTCGACGAACTCGCGCAGCGCGCCGGCGAACGCCTCCTGGCTCGCCGCGTCCACGCCGGCAGTGGGCTCGTCGAGAACCAGCAGCTCCGGTCGGCCGGCCAGCGCACGGGCGATCAGCGTGCGCTGCTGCTGGCCCCCGGAGAGGGTGGCCACCGGGTCGGCGGCCCGGTCGGCGAGCCCGACCGCGCGCAGCGCGTCGTCGACGGCGGCCCGGTCGACCGCGCCAGGGGGGCGGAGCAACCCCCGGCGGGCCAGCCGGCCGGAGGCCACGACCTCGCGGACGGTCGCCGGTACGCCGCCGCCCGCGCCGAGGCGCTGGGGGACGTACCCGATGCGCTGCCACTGCCGGAACCGGCGCAGCGGCTGGTCGAAGAGGGTGATCGAGCCGGCGCTGAGCGGCACCAGCCCGAGCACGGCGCGGATCAGCGTGGACTTGCCGGAGCCGTTGGCGCCGAGCACCGCGACCACCTCCCCGGCGGTCACGGTGAGCGAGACGTCCCGCAGCACCGGGCGGCCGTCATAGCCGACCGCTGCGTGCTCGACGGTGATCACAGGTGCGCTCACGAGCAGCTCAACGCCGTCCGCAGGGTCTCCAGGTTGGTACGCATCACCGAAAGGTAGTCGGCGCCGTTGCCGGCGGCGAGCCCTTCGATCGGGTCGAGCACCGCGGTCTTCGCTCCGACCTGACCGGCGATGGTCTCGGCCACCTTCGGGCTGACCAGCGTCTCGAAGAAGATCGTGCTGGCCTGGTGCTCCTTCGCCTCCTCGATGACGTGCGCGAGCCGCTGCGGCGAGGGCTCGACGTCCGGGCTCAGCCCGGTGATGCCGATCTGCTCCAGCTGGTACCGGTCGGCCAGGTAGCCGAACGCGGTGTGGCTGGTCACGATCTCCCGCCGCTGGCAGGTCCGCAGGCCCTCGGTGAACTCGCCGTCCAGCGTCGTCAGCTCGGCTCGCAGCGTCGCGGCGCGGGCGGTGTAGTCGGCGGCGTGGGCCGGGTCGGCCTTGCCGAGCCGCTCGGCGAGCTGGTCGCCGATGCTGGCCAGCCGGGTCGGGTCGAGCCAGACGTGCGGATCCTTGCCGCCGCTGTGATCCTCGTCGCCCTGCTCGTCGTCGTGGCTGTGGCCGCCGGCGCTCACGTCCAGCAGCGGCTGCACGCTCGCCACGTCGAACACCCGGTCGCCACCGCCCTGCGCGACCGCCTCGTCGACCGCCGGCTGGAAGCCCTTGAGGTAGACGATCAACTCCGCGTCGCTGACCTGGCCGACCTGCTTCGGGCTGAGCTCCAGGTCGTGGGGCTCGGCGCCGGGCTTGGCCAGGTTGGTCACCCGGACCGCGTCGCCGCCGATCCGCTCGGCGAGGAACTGGAGCGGGTAGAACGCGGCGACCACGTCGACCCGTTGTGGATCGGCGCCGGCCGGGCCGTCGGTGGCGCATCCGGCCCCGGCCCCCAGGACGAGCAGGGCGGTCGCGGCGGCCAGGACACGGGACGTGGTGCGGTTGGTCATGCCCCCAACTGTCCGTGGCAACGACAATGATTGTCAAAAACGCATAACTGCATGTCAGAGCAGCTTCGCCAGGCCCACCGTCACCAGCAGGGTCAACATCAACAGCCGGATCAGCCGGGTCTGCGGCGCCTGAACCGCCCAGGTGGTCACCAGCAGGGCGATCAGGGCCGCGGCGAGCGCCAGCGTCAACAGCCCGCCGATCACCCCTGGCGTGAAGAACGCGACAAGCACCACCACCAGGGTGAGCAGGAACACCGACGTCGGGTTGGCCCCGGCCAACCGGGCCAGCAGAGGGCGCTGCGTACGCTGCATCCCACAGACTCTACGAGGAGGCACCCCCGTTGCTGGTGACCAACCGGTTCGTGGTCGACGTCGATGTCGCCGACGGCTTCACCGAACGGGCGCACGCCGCCCTCACCGCGCTGGCCGCCCGCCCCGGCTACCTGCGGGGTCAACTCGTCCGGGCGCTCGACGACCCCCGGTACTGGTCGCTGGTCACCGAGTGGGAGTCGGTCGGCACCTACCGGCGGGCCCTGGGCGCCTTCGAGGTCAAGGTCAGCGCCGTGCCGCTGCTCGCCGAGTCGGTCGACGAACCGTCCGCGTACGAGGCGCTGGCCAGCGCGGCGCCCGGCGGGGCAGTGGTGGTCGCCGAGAGTGATCGGGCTGCTGGTCCTTACCGCTGAGCCGTCGGGCACTACCCTGCTCGTATGACCGCACCCGCCCCGCCGCCCGGTCCCGGTGTGGCTCCGCCGTTCGCCGCGCCGCCCACCGAGGGCCGCCGGACCCGGCTCTGGATCGGCCTCGGCGTCGGCGCTCTTGCCATCCTGCTCTGCTGCGGAGGGGGAGGCACGGCCATCGTCGGCCTGGCCGTCAGCGGTGTGCAGGCGATCCGGGAGCAGGGCCGCACGGTGACCGGCGACTACTACCAGGCGCTGGTCGAGCGGAACTACGGGCGGGCGTACGACCAGCTCTGCGACGACGCGCAGCGGCGCGAGTCGCGCCCCGAGTTCGAGCGCAGGGCTGCCGCCGAGCCGCAGGTCTCCGCCTTCCGCGTGGGTGAGGTCGACACCACCAACCTGACCGTGCCGGTCGACGTCACGCTCGACGGCGGCGACCGGGAACAGCAGCAGGTCACCCTGGGCCAGGACGGTGAGACCGGCGGCATGGAGGTCTGCGGGGTGAGCTGAGCCGCCCCCGGTATTCTGCTGTCGCTCGGGGTGCCGGTGGTCGTACCGTTGTCCCGGACCGCCCGATCCATCCACATCTCGCCCCCGCCGACCGCCAGCCGGCGTAGGAGGAAACATGCCAGCCGACCGTATCGACGCCGTCGTCAGCCTCGCCAAGCGCCGAGGCTTCGTCTTCCCCTCCAGCGAGATCTACGGAGGCACCCGATCGGCGTGGGACTACGGTCCGCTCGGCGTGGAGCTCAAGGAGAACGTCCGCCGGCAGTGGTGGAAGACCATGGTCCAGCAGCGCGACGACGTGGTCGGCCTCGACTCCGCGGTGATCCTGGCCCGCAAGGTGTGGGAGGCGTCCGGCCACATCGCCGAGTTCGTCGACCCGCTCACCGAGTGCCAGTTCTGCCACAAGCGGTTCCGGGCGGACCACATCGAGGAGGCGTACGAGGCCAAGCACGGCCACGCGCCGACCTCGCTCGCCGAGGTCAACTGCCCCAACTGCGGCAACAAGGGCACCTTCACCGAGCCGAAGATGTTCAACGGCCTGATGAAGACGTACCTGGGCCCGGTGGAGAGCGACGAAGGAATGCACTACCTGCGCCCGGAGACCGCGCAGGGCATCTTCGTCAACTACAAGAACGTCGAGACGGTCGCCCGCAAGAAGCCGCCGTTCGGCATCGCGCAGACCGGCAAGTCGTTCCGCAACGAGATCACCCCGGGCAACTTCATCTTCCGGACCCGCGAGTTCGAGCAGATGGAGATGGAGTTCTTCGTCGAGCCGGGCACCGACGAGCAGTGGCACGAGTACTGGCTCCAGGAGCGCTGGAACTGGTACCTCGACCTCGGCCTGTCGGCTGACAACCTGCGCCTCTACGAGCACCCTGCCGAGAAGCTCTCGCACTACTCGAAGCGGACGGTCGACATCGAGTACCGCTTCCAGTTCGGCGGCACCGAGTTCGCCGAGCTGGAGGGCGTCGCCAACCGCACCGACTTCGACCTCTCCACGCACAGCAAGCACTCTGGCGTCGACCTGTCGTACTTCGACCAGACCAAGAGTGAGCGCTGGATGCCGTACGTCATCGAGCCGGCCGCCGGTCTGACCCGCGCGGTGCTCGCCTTCCTGCTGGAGGCGTACGACGAGGACGAGGCGCCGAACACCAAGGGCGGCGTGGACAAGCGCACGGTGATGCGGTTCGACCCGCGGCTGGCCCCGGTCAAGGTGGCGGTGCTGCCGCTGTCCCGCAACGAGGCGCTGTCGCCCAAGGCCAAGGACCTCGCCGCGCTGCTGCGCAAGCGCTGGGTGGTGGAGTTCGACGACTCGCAGGCGATCGGCCGCCGTTACCGCCGGCAGGACGAGATCGGCACCCCGTTCTGCGTGACGGTCGACTTCGACACCCTGGACGACAACGCCGTGACGGTCCGCAACCGGGACACCATGGTCCAGGAGCGGGTCTCCCTGGACCAGGTCGAGCGTTACCTGATCGAGCGCCTCCCTGGCTGCTGAGACGGTGGCACGGGGCCTCGGCCGACGCGAAAAGCGCCGGTCGGGGCCCCGTACACTTGTCCGGTGACCGCCTCGACCGTGCCTGCGCTGCGCCCGTTGACGCTCGGGCAGTACCAGGTGTGGCCCCCGGTGGTGCTCGCGCCGATGGCCGGCATCACGAACGTCGGGTTCCGGCGGCTCTGCCGGGAGCAGGGCGGCGGCATCTACGTCTGCGAGATGATCACGACCCGGGCGCTGGTCGAGCGGAACCCGAAGACGCTGCGCATGATCGCGTTCGGCGCGGATGAGCAGCCCCGCAGCCTCCAGCTCTACGGCACCGATCCGGAGATCACCGCCGCCGCCGTGCGGATCGTCGTCGAACGCAACCTGGCCGATCACATCGACCTCAACTTCGGCTGCCCGGTGCCCAAGGTCACCCGGCGTGGCGGCGGCGCGGCGCTGCCGTGGCGGCGCCGGCTCTTCGCCCGGCTGGTGAAGGCCGCGGTGGCCGCCGCGTCACCGGCCGGCGTGCCGGTCACCGTCAAGATGCGCAAGGGCATCGACGACGACCACCTGACGTACGTCGAAGCGGGGCTCGCCGCCCAGGACGCCGGCGTGGCCGCGGTGGCCCTGCACGGGCGGACGGCCTCGCAGCGCTACTCGGGCACCGCCGACTGGGACGCGATCGCCACCTTGAAGCAGGCCCTCGACGTGCCGGTGCTCGGCAACGGTGACATCTGGGAGGCCGACGACGCGTTGCGGATGGTCGCCCACACCGGGGTCGACGGCGTGGTCATCGGGCGTGGCTGCCTGGGGCGGCCGTGGCTCTTCGCCGACCTGGAGGCCGCCTTCAACGGTCGGCCTGAGCGGCGGCTGCCCTCCCTTGGCGAGGTGGCGGTGACCATGCGCCGGCACGCCGAGCTGCTGGTCGACCAGTTCGTGGCGGGTGCCCGCAACCCGGCTCGGGGTGAGCGGGACGGCTGCACCGACTTCCGCAAGCACGTCGCCTGGTACCTCAAGGGCTTCCCTGTCGGCGGTGAGCTGCGCCGCTCGCTCGCGATGATCGAGAGCCTGGCCCAGCTCGACGACCTGCTCGGCAAGCTCGACCCGGCCGAGCCGTTCCCGGTGGCCGCCCTTGGTCAGCCGCGCGGGCGTACCAACTCGCCGGGCAAGGTCTTCCTGCCCGACGGCTGGCTGGCCAGCCGGGACGACGACACCGTCCCCGAGGGCGCCGAGATGGACGACTCCGGCGGCTGATCCGCGCTGGCCCATGGGGGCGCACCGATTCGGCGCTGATGGGGTGGGTGCCGCGTCCCGCGTCGGGGTGGTGGGGCTGCGCGGGCCCTCGGGCCTCGCGTGTCGCGCCTCGGGCCTGGCGTCTCGGGCCTTGCGCTTGGGCGTCGCGCCTGGCGTCTGGGGCCTTGCGCCTGGCGTCTTGCGCCTGGTGTCTCGGGCCTTGCGCTTGGGCTTCGCGTCTGGCGTCTCGGGCCTGGCGCCTGGGCTTCGCGCCTGATGTCTCGGGCCTTGCGCCTCGCGTCTCGGGCCTGGCGCCTGGCGGGCGTAGGGGTTGGGTTGGCTCCCTTTGGAGCTGATGTCGTAGACGGATCACCGCCTCGGCGGGCGCTTGTCTGATGAAGGCCTTGACCGATGGCCCCTCGACCGTGTCGTAGACGGGTCACGGCTTGTGGTTGGCGTGTCACCGCTTGGGTCGTCGTTGGCGATCGCCGCCTTGGTTGTCGTTGGCGGGTCATCGCCTCGGCGAGTTGCGTGAATCGTTTACGACATCAGCTCCAAAGGGCCAGCGGACCACCCGGCCCGTCCTCCGCCGCCGGCTCACATGTGTGACGGTGAAGGGCCGGGCCCGTGGTGGGTCCGGCCCTTGGGGTCGGTGGGTCATGGGGCTCGGCTCGTTCTCGCGGCCGGCTGACCTGCATACGGTGAAGGGCCGGGCCCGTGGTGGGGTCCGGCCCTTCGGTGGTGTGTGGTGGGTGGGTCAGCTGGTGGCGTAGCCGCGGGTGGCGATCCAGTCGGCGAGGTGGTCGATGGTGACGTCGTAGGAGGCGGTGTTGGGGTTGGCGGAGTCGGCGATCGTGACGGTGTTGCCGTTGTTGTGGTAGCCGACGACGCTGATGTAGTGGCCGCCTTCGAAGGAGTGGGTGTTGCCGTTGGTGTCGGTGGTGGTGCCGGCGATGTTGGCGACGACGGCGCGGCCGTCGTCGACGGTCTTGACGACATCGGTGCGCAGCTTGTCGGTCTGCTTGTCGTCTGCCGTGGGGGTGCTGATCTCCACGGAGTGGTAGGCGTCGTTCTTGCCGGTTTCCTTGTTCAGGACGGGGGTGATGTCGTTGATGCTGTTGGTGCCGTTCTCGGTGGTGCCCATTTCCTTGGCCATGGCGTCGACGCTGATGTCCTTGCCCTGTACGGACAGGGCGTTGCGGGCGGCGGCGGGGCCGCAGTAGTAGAAGTTCGGCTGGGCTTCGTAGCGGACGTCGAGTTGACGCTCGCTCTTGTTCTGGGTCTGGGTGGTGGGCTTGGCGTCGGAGGCGGCGTAGGCGGTGGTGACGGGGCCGGCGATGGCGCCGCCGGTGAAGGCGAGGCCGGCAGCGGTCAGGGCGGTCTTACGAATCAGATCGGTACGCATGATGGCGTGCTCCTCTGCGATTCGGGGGTCCGCGACACCAGCGGGGGCTGGCGCGCTGCGGTGCAAGGGGGGGAGTTCGGGGGGATCTCACCGGCGGCCCGGGGGGCCTGCTCGGGTGGTCCAGGGGATGTAACCGTCCGGGCCGGCGACTCATTCCACCGGGCTCCGGGGGATCTCACCAAGCGGCCTAGGGAGGCTGCTCGGGTGGTCCGGGGGGATGTAACCGGGCCGGTCGGGTGGATGTTCCCGGGCGGCCAACGCGGTCGGGCCGGGGGCCGCGACTGTCGTGGTTACCCCCTGTACAACCACCCGGCCCGACCCATCATTCCGCCGCCAGCGTGCCGCCGACCACGTTGCGAACGCGCCGAAACCGGATATTCACCTCATCGGGGGCTTGTCGGGTCAGATTGGGTCGCTTCGTGTTGACGGGGGATGGCTGGGACTGCCGGCCAGGGGATCTCGGGCGTGCGGTGGAAGGTGATGCCGGCGGTGGCCCAGCGTGGCCCGTGCCCGGCCAGGCGCTCACGGAACCCGGCCCAGTCGTGCGCCGCCCGGGGTGACCAGCCCAGCTCGGCGATGGCCGGGAGCCGGGGGAGCAGCAGGTACTCGATCTCGGCCAGCGAGGTGACCGATTCGGTCCAGAGCGGCGCCTCCACGCCGAGCACGGCCTCCGCGGGTACGCCGGCGAGGTGTGTGCCCGGATCCCAGTCGTAGGCGGTGCGTACGTCGATCAGGCCGGCCCAGTCGTGCCCGATCGGGGTGTCCGGCGCGTACTTCATGTCCAGGTAGGCGTGGTTTCCGGGGGAGAGGATCAGCCGGGCGCCGCGACGGACCGCGTCGCCGGTGGTGGGGTCTTCGCCGTTCGTGCCCCACCACTGGAGGACCCGCCCGTCGACGTGGGCGGCCGGTGCGAGCTGGTGCCAGCCGACGACGGTCTTGCCGAGGCCGGCGACGATGCGTTGGACCCGCTCCACGAAACCGGTGTAAACCTCGCCCTTGACCTTGAACGCCTCGTCACCGCCGATGTGCAGCCACGGCCCGGGAGTGAGGGCGGCGAGCTCTCCGAGCACGTCGGCGACGAAGTCGTACGTCCGCTCGTCGGCGGGGTCGACGTAGCTGAAGCCGACCTCGGTGCCGGTGTACGGCGGTGGCGCGACCTTGTCCGGTGCCAGTTCGGGGTACGCGACGAGCGCCGAGTTGGTGTGGCCGGGCAGGTCGATCTCCGGCACGACGGTGATGTGCCGGGTGGCGGCGTACTCGACGATCTTTTGGTAGTCGGTCTTCGTGTAGTGCCCGCCGGGGCCGCCGCCCACCTCGGTCGTCCCGCCCAGCGTGGTCAACTTCGGCCAGGAGCCGACGGCGATGCGCCAGCCCTGGTCGTCGGTGAGGTGCAGGTGCAGGTGGTTGAGCTTGTAGCGGGCCAGGTGGTCGATCACCCGCAGCACGTCCTCGACGGCGAAGAAGTGCCGTGCCACGTCGAGCATCGCGCCCCGGTAGGCGAAGCGTGGGCGGTCCACGATGCTGCCGCCGGGCAGCGCCCAGCGTGCGTCGACCGGCGTGGGGCTCTCCACGGCGGCGGGGAGGAGTTGGCGCAGGCTCTGCACGCCGTGGAACAGGCCGGCGGCGGTCTCGGCGGTGATGCGGACCTCGGTGGTGGTCACGTCGAGCCGGTAGCCCTCCGCCCCGAGAGTGGTGGCCGGAGCCGGAGCCGGAGCCGGGGTGGCGGGCGTGTGGGCCAGGGTGAGCGTCAGGTCGCCGGCGGGCGCGACCTCGACACTGTCGGCGATCGGCAGGGGGAACCCGGTCACGGGCCGGAGCAGTTCGGCGAGGTGTTCGGCGACCGCGCGGGCGCCCGGGTGGGCGGTGACCCGGATGGCCGTGTCCCCGGTGAGCAGGAAGGTCGTCGTCGGGTCGGCTTCAACCCGCTCGGGTGCCGGTACGACAGCGTCGAGGCGTACCGGCGGCGGGGTGAGCAGGTTGCTGGCCGCGCGTGTGGCGAGCATGGCCAGGTCGGCGGCGGCCGGCTCGTGCGTGGGCAGCACGGCGGGGTCGGCGGCGGCGGGGACCGTGGGGCTCGGCTCGGGGCCGGTGGCGGCGGATGAGGGGGACGGCACGACGACGCCTCCGGGGGGTTATTCGCGTCGGATATGGCAAAAGTGAACTTCGACAGAACCAGTGCCGTCAAGAATACGAGGACCGGTGCGATGCGTGATCGTGCGCGTGGAAGCGTTCCCAATAACCCGTACGAACGCGGTTAGTCGTGATGGCTGTGCCTATTGTCACCGAACGGTCCCAGGCCACCCGATGTTCGCTTAACCTTCGCCCACCGATCGACGTCGACGCCGGGATTACCGGCGGTCCGTCCCGGGGTATCAGAAAACTGAACCTTCGTTAAGTGTCCATTCCGGCGCGCGTGGGAGGCTCTGGTGGCAGCGCAAGAGAACGTCGATCACAAGTACGTCTACGACTTCTCCGAGGGAAACAAGGACCTCAAGGACCTGCTCGGCGGCAAGGGCGCCAACCTCGCCGAGATGACGAACCTCGGGCTGCCGGTGCCTCCCGGCTTCACCATCACGACCGAGGCATGTCAGGCGTACCTGGCGACCGGCCAGGAGCCGGACGGCCTCGCCGGGCAGATCGAGCGGCACCTGGAGTCGTTGGAGCGCGCGATGGGCAAGCGCCTCGGCGACCCGCAGGACCCGCTGCTGGTGTCCGTCCGCTCCGGCGCCAAGTTCTCCATGCCGGGCATGATGGAGACCGTCCTGAACGTCGGCCTCAACGACCAGAGCGTCGTCGGTCTCTCCGCCCAGGCGGGGGGCAACGACAGGTTCGCGTGGGACTCCTACCGGCGACTGATCCAGATGTTCGGCAAGACCGTCTGCGAGGTGCCGGGCGAGGAGTTCGAGCACGCGCTGGACGAGGCGAAGAACGCCAAGGGTACGCAGAACGACCTGGACCTGGACGCCGACGACCTGCGTGGGTTGGTCGACGCGTACAAGAAGATCTTCTTGAAGCACACCGGCCGGGACTTCCCGCAGCAGCCCCGCGAACAGCTCGACCTCGCCATCCGGGCGGTCTTCGAGTCGTGGAACGCCGAGCGCGCGGTGCTCTACCGTCGCCAGGAGCGCATCCCGGCCGACCTCGGCACTGCGGTCAACGTGGTGACCATGGTCTTCGGCAATCTCGGCCCCGACTCCGGCACCGGCGTCGCGTTCACCCGCGACCCCGGTAGCGGCGCGCAGGGCATCTACGGCGACTACCTGGCCAACGCCCAGGGCGAGGACGTCGTGGCCGGCATCCGCAACACCGTGCCGTTGCAGGAGTTGGAGCAGCTCGACAAGTCGTCCTACGACGAGCTGCTCTCGATCATGGCGCGGCTGGAGGAGCACTACAAGGACCTCTGCGATATCGAGTTCACCATCGAGCGCGGCAAGCTGTGGATGTTGCAGACCCGGGTCGGCAAGCGCACCGCCGCCGCCGCGTTCGTCATCGCCGGCCAACTCGTCGACGAGGGCCTGATCGACCTGGACGAGGCGCTGCACCGGGTCAACGGCGCGCAGCTCGCGCAGCTCATGTTCCCCCGCTTCCAGCTCGACCACGAGTTCGAGCCGGTCGCCAAGGGCATCGGCGCCTCACCTGGCGCGGCCTCCGGCAAGGTCGTCTTCACCTCCGCGCGGGCCGTCGAGCTGGCCGCCGAGGGGGTGTCGGTGATCCTGGTCCGTCGGGAGACCAACCCGGACGACCTGAACGGCATGATCGCCGCCAAGGGCATTCTCACCTCGCGCGGCGGCAAGACCAGCCACGCCGCCGTGGTGGCCCGGGGGATGGGCAAGACCTGCGTCTCCGGCGCCGACGAGATCGACGTGAACGTGCCCGCGAAGCGGTTCACCGTTGCCGGGCAGACCGTCAACGAGGGCGACGTCGTCTCCATCGACGGCACCACCGGCAAGGTGTACCTCGGCGAGGTGCCGGTCATGCCGTCGGAGGTGGTGCAGTACTTCGAGGGCAGCCTCGACCCCGAGCACATCGACAACGCGCTGGTCCGGGCCGTACACCGGATCATGACGCACGCCGACGGCAAGCGGCGGCTGGCGGTCCGCACGAACGCCGACACCGGCGCGGACGCCGCCCGGGCCCGGCGCTTCGGCGCCGAGGGTATCGGGCTGTGCCGCACCGAGCACATGTTCCTCGGCGACCGGCGGGAGCTGGTCGAGCGGCTGATCCTGGCCCGGGCCGAGGGCGAGCGGGAGGCGGCGCTGGCGGCGCTGCTGCCGTTGCAGCGGGCCGACTTCGAGGAGATCTTCCGCGAGATGGACGGCCTGCCGGTCACCGTCCGGCTGATCGACCCGCCGCTGCACGAGTTCCTGCCGCCGCTGGAGCAGCTCGCCGTGAACGTCGCGGTCGCGCAGGAGCGCGGCGAGGACGTCGCCAAGGAGGAGGCGCTGCTCGCCGCCGTCCGGCGGATGCACGAGGAGAACCCGATGCTCGGGCTGCGGGGCGTACGCCTGGGCCTGGTCATTCCCGGGCTCTTCGCGATGCAGGTCCGGGCCATCGCCGAGGCGGCCGTCACCTCCGCCCGGGAGGGCAGGGTCGCCAAGCCGGAGATCATGGTGCCGCTGGTCGGGGCCGTGCAGGAGCTGGAGACGGTCCGCGCCGAGGCCGAGAAGATCATCGCCGAGGTGGTCGGCGACAGCGGCGTCGAGGTGCTGATCGGCACGATGATCGAGGTGCCCCGGGCGGCGCTGACCGCAGGCCAGATCGCCGAGGCGGCCGAGTTCTTCTCCTTCGGCACCAACGACCTGACCCAGATGGCCTGGGGCTTCTCCCGCGACGACGTCGAGGGCGCGTTCTTCTGGCGCTACCTGGAGTTGGGCATCTTCGGCATCTCACCGTTCGAGTCGATCGACCGCGACGGCGTCGGCCGGTTGGTGCGGATCGCCGCCGAGGAGGGCCGGGCCGCCCGACCCGGGCTGAAGCTCGGCGTCTGCGGTGAGCACGGCGGCGACCCCGACTCGGTGCACTTCTTCCACGAGGTCGGTCTGGACTACGTGTCCTGCTCGCCGTTCCGGGTGCCGGTGGCGCGACTGGAAGCCGGCCGGGCGGTCGTGGAGACCGACGGCTCGGACAGCCGCTGACGCGAGGGCCGGCGGCCGACCCGGGGGACCGGGCCGCCGCCGGCCCGACACTCAGATCGGCGGGCGACGCCAGGTGGGTCGGGCCGAGCGGCGCAGTTGCGTGGGCAGGGTGGCCATCGGGGTACGTACGGCCAGCGGCGCGTGCGCGTCGGGCATCGGCGTGGCCCCGATCCCGCCGCCGCCACAGTTGTCGAGCACCCGGCCGGCCCGGTGGGCCACCGCCCGAGCCTCCTCGTGCAGCCCCCGGAGATCCTCCGCCGACGACACGGTGACCAGGGTCAGCAGGGCGGCGCGCCCGGCCGGATAGGTGACCACGCAACCGGCGGTGGTGCACACCACCGACTCGCGGAAGTCGCCCCGCCGGACTGTGTCGGCGACCCGGTTCCCGAGCCCGAAGCTGGCCGCGGCGAGCGCGGCGAGGTGGGTGGCGTCGGTGCTGGGCAGGTCGCTTGAGATGAGCAGCCCGTCGGTGCCGGCCAGCACGGTCCCGGCGATGTCGGGCCGGCGCCGGCGTAGTCCGCGAAGTTCCGTCCCCACCACCGTGTCTGCGTCCACGAACGTCTCCCCTTACCGGTCGGGCTCTGGCTGGTCACGTTCCGCGCTGGGAACGCTACCGGTGGCGACTTCCGGCCGCGAGTGCGTAACCCAGGGCAATCGGGTCACAACTGTCAGCCAATCGGCCGTTGTGGACCTGCCGTCGCTGCGTCGTGGGCGCGTCGAGCGGCATCGGCGGGCGTAATCTTGGCTCGCTCACGCGCAGCCGATTGCGTGCGCCGCCGACGGGGAAAGGTGACTGCATGACCAGCGTCTGGGAGAGCCTGACCATCGATGCCCGCGATCCGGCCCGGCTGGCCCGCTGGTGGGCGGAGGCCCTCGGCTATCAGGTCGTCGCCGAGAAACCGGACGAGGTGGAGATCCGACAGGCCGCCGACCGTCTCCCCGGCCTGGTCTTCGTGCCGGACGCCGACGGCAAGCAACGCAAGAACCGGCTGCACCTCGACCTGCGCCCCGCCGACCGGGAGGCCGAGGTCGAGCGCCTGGTCGACATGGGCGCCCGGCACGTCGACATCGGCCAGGGCGATGTCGATTGGACGGTGCTGGCCGACCCGGAGGGCAACGAGTTCTGCGTCCTCCGCGAGCGCGAGTAGGGAGTTGGCCGCTCCGGCGGACGCTCGACTGGTCGAGGAGCCGCCCAAGGACACCGGTCACCGACGGTCGCCGTACGAGCGTGACCGTGCCCGGGTGCTGCACTCCGCGGCGTTCCGGCGTCTGGCCACCAAGACCCAGGTGCACACCGCCGGCACCGACGACTTCCTGCGTACCCGGCTGACCCATTCGCTGGAGGTGGCCCAGATCGCCCGGGAGATGGGTGCCCGGCTGGGCTGTGACCCGGACGTGGTGGATGTCGCCGGGCTGGCCCACGACCTCGGGCATCCGCCGTTCGGGCACAACGGTGAGGCGGCGCTGGACCTGCTCGCCACGCCCTGCGGTGGCTTCGAGGGCAACGCGCAGACGCTGCGGGTGCTGACCCGGTTGGAGGCGAAGGTGCTCGCCCCGGACGGCTCGTCCGCCGGGCTGAACCTGACCCGGGCGTCGCTCGACGCGATCGGCAAGTACCCCTGGCTGCGCCGTCCCGGGCAGCGCAAGTTCGGGGTGTACGCCGACGACGCGGTGGTCTTCGAGTGGCTCCGCCTCGGTGCTCCGGGCGACCGGCGTTGCCTGGAGGCGCAGGTGATGGACTGGGCCGACGACGTCGCGTACTCGGTGCACGACGTGGAGGACGGCATCCACGGCGGCTACGTCACGTTGCGCCCGCTGCTCGCCGATGCCGACGAGCGGGCCGCGCTCTGCGCCGACGTGGCCGCCGCCTATTCCGGGGAGTCGGCGGACGACCTGGCCGGGGTGCTGGTCGACCTGCTGGCTGACCCGCTGCTCGCCCCGCTCGCCGGGTACGACGGCAGTCATCGTGCACAGGTCGCGCTGAAGACCACCACCAGCGGTCTGACCGGCCGGTTCGTGTCCGCGGCGGTGACCGCCACCGAGGAGCGGTTCGGCCCCGGCCCGCATCGCCGCTACGCCGCCGATCTGGTGGTGCCGAGGCGTGTTCGCGCCCAGTGTGCACTGCTCAAGGGCATCGCGCTGCGCTACGTGATGCGTCGTAGCGGCTTCCGGGGTCGCTACGAGCGGCAGCGGACGATGCTGGCAGAGTTGGTGGCCGCGCTGGTCCGGCGGGCGCCGGACGGGCTCGACCCGGTCTTCGCCCCGCTGTGGCGGGCCGCCCCCGACGACGCCGCCCGGCTGCGCGTGGTGATCGACCAGGTCGCCTCGCTCACCGACCCGGCGGCGGTGACCTGGCACACCCGCCTGGTCGGCGATCGCATACCTCCGGTGGACACCACGGCGACTTAGGTTAGCCTAAGCGACATGACGGAACGCCCCAGGAACGTCACCTCGGCCCGGGTCCTGCGCACCGAGCGGCCCACCCCGCACCTGATCCGGCTCGTTCTCGGCGGGGAGGAGCTGGCCGGCCTTCCGGTCGGCGAGTTCACCGACCACTACGTCAAGCTGGTCATCCCGCAGCCCGGCGTGACGTACCCGCAGCCGCTGGACCTCGCTGCGATCCGCCGGGACCTGCCCCAGCAGCAGTGGCCCCGGCAGCGCGCGTACACCGTGCGGCGCTGGGACGCCCTCGCAGGGGAGATGACCATCGACGTGGTGCACCACGGCGACGTGGGGCTGGCGGGCCCGTGGGTCGCCGCGCTGCGACCGGGCGACCCGGTGCACTTCCTCGGCCCCGGCGGGGCGTACGCGCCGAGCCCGAACGCGGACTGGCACCTCCTGGTCGGCGACGAGAGCGCGCTGCCGGCCATCGGCGCGGCGCTGGAGCGACTGCCGCTGGGCGCCCCGGCGAAGGTCTTCGTGGAGATCGCCGACGCGGCCGACGAGCAGGAACTGCTCAGCCCCGGCACGGTCGAGCTGAGCTGGCTGCACCGGGGCGACCGCCCGGTGGGCGAGGCGCTGGTGGCGGCGGTGCGGGAGCTGGAGTTCCCCCCGGGTCAGGTGCACGCCTTCGTGCACGGCGAGGCCACCTTCGTCCGGGAGTTGCGTCGACTGCTGCGGGTCGAGCGCGGGGTGACCGCCGACCAGTTGTCCATCTCCGGCTACTGGCGGCGCGGCATGGACGACGAGGGCTGGCGCTCCACGAAGGCCGACTGGAACCGGCAGGTGGAGGCCGAGGAGCCGGCCGTCGCCTGAGGGCACGTCAGCCCTCGGCCACGTCCTGCGACTCCCGGCCAGCCCTGTTCAGGCGGCGGGTGAGCAGGACGGCGTACCCGACGATCGCCGCCGCGAGCAGGAACAGCAGCAGGCGCGGCTCGCGTACCGTCACGGCGATCAGGCTGACCGAGGCCACCCCGTAGCCGGTGATCGCCAGCCGGAGGGCGTTCGGAGGGCTCCACAGCCAGTACAGGGCCAGCCCGCAGAGCATCCAGACGACCACCGAACCAGCCAGCAGCAGCCGTAACTCGGGCGGCACCCGACCCGCGTCGTCGTCGACGAGCCGGACCACCTGCCCGAGCGCCCAGCCGAGCACCAGCAGCGCCCCGTCGAGCGGGACGTGCAGGTAGCTGTACGCCTGCCCGCCCCGCAGTCGACTCGCCACCAGGTGGGTGGTGACGAACGTGGTGTAGATCCACCAGATCGCGGCCGGCACCAGGAAGGCGATTCCGGCGGTGAGGATCATGTGCGGCAGGGGGTGGTCCGGCACCGCGAAGAGCAGGCTGGCCAGGGCGCTGCCCAGCACGATGATGGTGAACTGCCCGATCCGCTCCGGAAGGTGCCGGTTGTCCACCGGCCACTTGTCGAGCCGACGCCTGCCGATCCACGGCGCGGCGAGTTCGATGATCATGGCGACGATCCACAGCGCGGGCCGGTGGCGGGCGGGCACCACCAGCGAGGCCGACCAGATCAGCCAGCCCGCCCCGAAGCCAGTCAGATAGACGGTGGTCACCGTGCGGGCCTGCGGGCTGGTCGGCCGCGCCCGAAGGTAGAGCACGAGCAGCACACCCCGGACGATCAGGTACCCGACGGGCAGGAGCACGCTCTCCGGCACCTCGTCCACGCCGAGGGTCATGGTGCCGGCACCGACCAGGGCGACAAGCACCAGCACCCGGTGCGGCGCGTCGTCCGGGTCGAAGCGGGTGTCGTAGTAGACCTGCCCCACCCACGCCCACTGGATGACCACGAAGAGTCCGCCGACGGCGGCCACCGCGCTCGGCACCGGGGTCGGGTCGTTACCCAGCCGGGCCGTCACCGCCGCGAGCGCGTACACGAAGATGACGTCGAGGAAGAGTTCCAGCCAGGTGGCGTGCCGGTGGCCCGCCTCGTCCGACCGGGGTCCGATGTCGCGCAGGCCCAGCCGGCCGGCCACCCGTCCGGGCCGGAAGACGAGGTCGGTCCGTACCCTGCGCATCTGGTCATGGTCCCCGCGCGGGCCCGGCGGCGGGGTCGGAACCGGTGACCCGATGGCGGCCGCCGCCACACCGGCGTCCCCCGCCCGGCGCGTCGTCGGTCCCGCAGGGCAGGATGTACGCGGAGGGGGTGGCGAATGGCTGGGCGGATCCGGGACGAGGACATCGCACTGGTCCGGGAACGCACCTCGATCGGGGATGTGATCTCCGAGACCGTCACCCTGAAGTCCGCTGGCGGCGGCAACCTCAAGGGCCTGTGCCCGTTCCACGACGAGAAGAGCCCGTCGTTCAACGTGTCGCCGGCCCGCAACGTCTGGTACTGCTTCGGCTGCGGCGCGGGCGGCGACGCGATCAAGTTCCTGATGGACGCCGAGCACCTCAGCTTCGTCGAGTCCGTCGAGCGGCTGGCCGGCCGCGCCGGCATCCAACTGCGCTACGTCCAGGACGACGGGAACACGCCGCGCCCCCGCCCCCAGCAGGGTCAGCGTCAGCGTCTGGTCGCCGCGCACGCCGCCGCGGTCGAGTTCTACCGGGCGCAGCTCAGCACCGCCGGTGCCCGGCCGGCGCGGGAGTTCCTGGCCCAACGGGGCTTCGACCGGGCCGCCGCCGAGCGCTACGGCTGCGGCTTCGCGCCCGAGGGCTGGGACCTGCTCACCAAGCACCTGCGTCAGCAGGGCTTCACGCACCAGGAGTTGGTCACCGCCGGGCTGTCCCGCGAGTCGCGCTCCGGCACGCTTATCGACCGGTTCCGCCGCCGGCTGCTCTGGCCGATCCGTGACCTCGCCGGCGACGTGATCGGCTTCGGGGCGCGCAAGCTCTTCGACGACGACGACGGCCCGAAATACCTCAACACCCCCGAGACGCCGATCTACAAGAAGTCGCACGTGCTCTACGGCATCGACCAGGCCAAGCGGGAGATCGCCAAGCAGGGCCGGGCGGTGATCGTCGAGGGCTACACCGACGTGATGGCCTGCCACCTCGCCGGGGTGACCACGGCCGTCGCGACCTGCGGCACCGCTTTCGCCGCGGACCACATTTCTGTTCTGCGTCGGCTCCTGTTCGACAGCGACGAGGTGGCCGGCGAGATCATCTTCACCTTCGACGGTGATGCCGCCGGCCAGAAGGCCGCGCTGCGCGCCTTCGAAGATGACCAGCGCTTCGTCGGGCGCACGTTCATCGCGGTCAGCCCCGACAACATGGACCCGTGCGATCTGCGGCTGGCCAAGGGCGACCTGGCCGTACGTGACCTGGTCGCCCGCCGCGAGCCGCTCGTCGACTTCGCGCTGCGCCACGTGATCAGCCGCTTCGACCTGGACACCGTCGATGGCCGGGTCGAGGCGATGCGCCACGCCGCGCCGCTGGTCGCGCAACTCAAGGACCGGGAGAAACGCCCGGAGTACGTCCGCAAGCTCGCCATGGACCTCGGCATGGAGATCGAGCCGGTGCAGCGGGCGGTGCTGGCCGCCGCCAACGCCCCGCAGCCCGGTGCCCGGGACTCGGCGCCTCCGGCCCGCCCCGCACAGGGCCGCCCCGAGCCGGCGATGGACAGCCCGCAGTCGATGGTCGAGCGGGAGGCGTTGAAGCTCGCCCTCCAGCAGCCCGTGCTGGCCGGGCCGATGTTCGACGCGGTCGAGGCGACCGAATACCGGCACCCGGTGCACGTCGGCGTGCGGACGGCCATCGCGGCGGCCGGTGGGGTCGTGTCGGCGACCGGCGGCGCGGTCTGGATCGAGTCGGTCCGCGACGCCTGCGACGACCTGGCGTCGGCGGCGCTGGTCGGCGCGTTGGCGGTGGAGCCGCTGCGGATCGACGGCGAGCCCGACCCCCGCTACGTGTCGATCACCATGGCCCGGGTGCAGTTCGGGTCGGTCACGGCCCGGATCCGGGACCTCAAGTCACGGATCCAGCGGATCAACCCGGTCAACAACAAGGACGAGTACTTCGCCGCTTTCGGCGAACTGCTGTCGCTCGAGCAGCACGCCCGGGCGCTGCGCGAGCAGGCCGCGGGAGGGCTGTAGATGGGACTGTTCAGCCGCAAACCCAAGCTGCCTCCGGCCGACCGGCCGCCCCTGGCCCGCGACGAGCGGGTGCTCGCGTGGGCGGCGGCGGGCAACGGCGAGGGCGACGGAGTGGTGGTGGCCAGCAACCTCGGGTTGTGGCTGCCCGGTCGGGGGCACCGCCTCGGCTGGCACGACATCCTCAAGGCGGTCTGGTCCGGCCGACAGTTGACCGTCACGCCCGCCGAGCCGGTCGTCGAGCGCGACGGCTACACGGTGGTCGTCGACGGCCCGGCCGAGACGTACCTGCTGCTCGACCCGGGTGACCTGCCGCATCAGGTGCGGGCCCGGGTGACCCGGTCGGTCGCGTACACCGAGCACCACCCGGCACCCGGCGGCGCGGTCCGGGTCGCGGCCCGGCGCACGGCCGGCGTGGACGGTCTGACCTGGACCGTCCGCCTCGACCCGGGCACCCCACCCGACGACGAGGCCCTGCTCGCCGAAACGGACCGCCTGGTCACCGCAGCCCGCGCGGCGACAGCGCCAACCGACGCGTAGCCCTCCGCGCCCCCCGCGCCCCCGCGCCCCCCGCGCCCTCGCGCCCCCCGCGCCCCGCCCCGCCCTCGCGATCTTGCACTTCCTGCCTCGACATAAGGGAAAATTCCGTCCGAATCGGCGACCAAAAGTGCAAGATCGGCGGGGCTTGGGGCGGGCGGCCTGGAATTTGCGTGGAGGGTGTCGGAGCTCGGCGTTAGGGTCGGGCGGTGACTTCGGGGCGATCGCTGATTCAGGCTCGGGGGCTGGTGAAGCGGTTCGGCGACTTCACCGCCGTGGACGGCATCGACGTCGACGTGCGCTCGGGTGAGGCGTTCGGCTTCCTCGGGCCCAACGGCGCCGGCAAGTCCTCCACCATGCGGATGATCGGCTGCACCTCCCCGCCGAGCGGCGGTGACCTGCGCATCCTCGACCTGGATCCGGTCCGCGACGGGCCGGCGATCCGGGCGCGGCTCGGCGTGTGCCCACAGATGGACAATCTCGACCCGGAGCTGACGGTCCGGGAAAACCTCACCGTCTACGCCCGCTACTTCGGCATCTCGCGCCGGGCGGCCCGGGAGCGGGCCGCCGAGCTGCTCGATTTCGTCCAGCTCACCGAGCGGGCCGACAGCAAGGTCGAGCCGCTCTCCGGCGGGATGAAACGCCGGCTCACCATCGCCCGCGCCCTGGTGAACGACCCGGCGATCGTGCTGCTCGACGAGCCGACCACCGGGCTCGACCCACAGGCCCGGCACCTGGTGTGGGAGCGGCTGTTCCGGCTCAAGCAGCAGGGCGTCACGCTGGTGCTCACCACGCACTACATGGACGAGGCCGAGCAGCTCTGCGACCGACTGGTCGTGATGGACGGCGGGCGGATCGTCGCCGAGGGCTCACCCCGGGCGTTGATCGAGCAGCACTCCACCCGTGAGGTGGTCGAGTTGCGCTTCGCCGCCGAGTCGCAGGAGCCGTTCGCGGGCAAGCTCGCCGGGCTGGGGGAGCGGGTCGAGGTGCTGCCCGACCGGGTTCTGCTCTACGTGCCCGACGGCGACGCGGCGGTCACCGAGGTCTCCGCGTTGGGGCTCAACCCGGCCAACGTGTTGGTGCGCCGCAGCGGCCTGGAAGACGTCTTCCTGCACCTGACCGGCCGCACCCTGGTCGACTGACGGGCTGCCCGCCGATCGTCGGCAGCCCAGCAGGAGTCCTCGCGACGTCTCGTCCTGCTGAGCTGCCAACGACCATGATTCAGCGGGCTCTGGCCCAGGTGAGGAAGCGGTCGGTCAGCCGGTCCTGTCCCGCGAGGTCGCCGGTCGCCTCGTTGAGCAGCGTGGCGAGGTAGATGAGCAGGCCGGTCCGGTTCTCGCGATACTCGCCGAGCAGCGCCAGACGAGCGGGCGAGCAGGGCCATGCGGCGCCGCAGACCCGGCACCGCCAGGACGGGCGTGCCGCCACGTGCGGCTCGTAGCGAGGCATCAGTGCGCGTCCCGACCCGGAGTCGACCCACGACCTCCGTTCGCCCGCCACTGCTGCGCCCGGGTCAGCCGGCCCGGGCGACCCGGCCCGTCGAGCGGGAAGACCTCGGTCGGGGCGGTCGCCCAGCTCGGAAGCTCTGTGGGCGTACGTCGGGGAAGCGCGGCGGGTGGGGACGGGCGGTGGCATCGCCAGAACCGGAGTCGCACGAGGGAACCTCCATCGGATGAGTGGGAGCGCCCCGGACCATGTGGTCACGGGACGCTCCCGGCCTGGTTCCGCCCGCCGTCCGATCCCGTGAGCGGTTCCGCTGCGTGACAGTCTGGTGAGGACCCGACTACGGTGGGAGGTTCCGCACGCCGACGACCAGCGCGTACGACGATCGGCCCGGCGCGGTACGAGGATGTACGGAGGCTGTCCGTGGAGAGTTCGTCCATGCTGGAGCACTTCGCGGAGGAGTTGCGGCTGGCGCGGGCCGCAGGTGGCATGTCACAGGCGGCGCTGGCCGAGGCGTTGAGCTATTCGGGTGCGTTGGTCGCCAAGGTGGAGACGTCCGAGCGCCGGCCGAGTCTGGACTTCGCGCGTCGGTGTGACGTCGTGTTCGCCACCGACGGCCGGTTCGAGCGCATCCAGCGGCGGATCAGCCGGGAGGCCGTGGTGCCGTGGTTCCGCGACTGGGCCGGCATCGAGCAGGAAACGACGGCCCTGCGCTCGTTCGAGCCGCTGTGTGTGCCAGGTCTGTTGCAGACCGAGGGGTACGCTCGCGCACTACTGACCGGTGGCGGGTTGTTCGCGCCGGACGAAGTCGAGCAACAGGTGGCAACCCGACTGGACCGTCAGGGACTGCTCACCCGCGACCGGCCTCCGCTGCTCACTGCCGTAATCGACGAGTACGTGCTGCGCCGCACTGTCGGCGGGCCGGGGGTCATGCGCGAGCAAATTCAGCACCTCGTAAAACTCGCCTCGGCGTTCCCCCGGGTTCGAATCCAGGTAGTGCCAACCCCTGCCGGTGCTTACGCTGGCCTCGGGGGACCATTTGTGATCGCTAGTTCGTCGCAGGGGGATGATCTTGTCTACCTCGCTGGCCAGCGCCACGGACAGGTCATTGACCGTGCCGAGTACGTCCGTCAGATGGTCGAGGTGTGGGAGTCCATTCGCGGTGAGGCACTATCGCACAGGCAGTCCCTCGATCTAATGGCGGAAGTGGCGGAGACATGGATTTGACCGGCGCCCGGTGGCGTAAGAGCATCCGTAGCGGCCCGGATGGCGGCAACTGTGTGGAGGTGGCCGACAACCTCCCGGGCGTGGTGGCCGTCCGCGACTCGAAGGACCCGGGTGGGCCGGCGCTGGTCTTCACGCCCGACGCCTGGCGCGCGTTCGTCGGGTCCGCCGCCGTCCGCGCGGCCTGATCGACTCCAGGTCGCCGACACGGGGGTGTCCGGGCGGCGGGATGGCGCCACATCGCCGATGTGGAGTGGATCATCGCGTTGACCCGCCGCTTGCACGTGGTGCCGCCACCCGAAACCCGAGCGACACGCCGCCGGGGTCGTCGTAGGGTGACCGGCGGTCTGTCGTACCCCGGAGGTAGACAGATCGTGGCGGTCGGCATGGCGGGGGCGGGGTGGTCGTGGTGGGCGTGGCGGGATCGACGCGGGAGCGCGTTCGGCCGGGGTTGCCACGGGTGGCGGCGTTCGCCGTGTTCGAGCACTACCTGGTGGGTCTGCGACGCACCTGGCGGGCGGGGGTGTTCTCTTCGTTCCTGCTGCCGGTGCTCACCGTGCTCGGGTTCGGGCTCGGCGTCGGCGCCTACATCGACCAGGGCGTCGGTGGGGTGCGTTACCTCGACTGGCTGGTCCCCGGGCTGATCGCCTCGACCGCGTTGCAGGGGACCGTCGGCGACTCGACATGGCCGGTGTTCAGCAACTTCCAGTGGGTCAAGACCTATTTCGCGCAGAGCGCCTCGCCGCTGCGGGTGGGCGACATCCTGGCCGGGCACCTGGCCTTCGTGCTGTTCCGGGTGCTCACCACGATCGTGGCGTTTCTGCTGGTCACCGGGTTGTTCGGGGCGTTGCGGTCCCCATGGGCGGTGGCGACCCTGCCGGTGGTGGCGCTGCTCGCGCTGGCCGTGGCCGGGCCGACCTTCGCGTTCACCGCGTCGGTGTCCACCGACAGTTGGCTGGCGATGCTGTTCCGGTTCGCGGTCATCCCGATGACGCTCTTCGCCGGGGTGTTCTTCCCGGTCGAGTCGCTGCCCGACGCGCTGCGCTGGCTGGCGTACGTAACGCCGCTGTGGCACGCCGTCGACCTGTGCCGCGCGGCCACGCTCGGCGTCGCCCCACAGTGGTCGGTCGTCGGGCACCTGCTCTACCTGGGGGCGTGGTCGCTCGCCGGTTGGCTGCTGGCGCTGCGGGCGTTCCGCCGCAAGCTCGTCGTCTAGGGAGGCTTCGTGATCACGCTGGTTCTGCCCCGGCTGGTCGACGTCTCGGCCGCGTCCCGGCGGTCGGGCTCAGTGGTCGAGCGCAATGTGGCGGCGCTGAAGTCGGTCTACTGGCTGCTGCTGCTCTCGGGCTTCCTGGAGCCGCTGCTCTACCTGCTGTCCATCGGGGTGGGTGTCGGGTCACTGGTCGGCGACCTGCCGCTGCCCGACGGGCGGCTGGTGTCGTACGCCGAGTTCGTGGCGCCGGCGATGCTGGCCGCCTCCGCGATGACCGGGGCGCTCGCGGAGACCACCTTCAACTTCTTCGGCAAGATGAAGTACATGAAGCTGTACGACGGGATGATCGCCACCCCGGTACGGCCGTTCGAGATCGCCCTGGGTGAGCTGAGCTGGGCGATGTTGCGGGGCAGCGCCTACTCGGCGGCGTTCCTCGCGGTGATGGTCGCGCTGGATCTGACCACCGTCGCCCGTGCGCTGACCGCCCTTCCGGCCGCGGTGCTGGTCGGGTTCGCGTTCGGCGGGCTCGGCATGGCGCTGTCCACGTTCATGCGCAGCTGGCAGGATTTCGACCTGATGGCCGCCGGCCAGTTCACGCTGTTCCTCTTCTCGGGCACGTTCGTGCCGGCGCAGGCGTACCCGACCCTGCTGCACTGGCTGATCGAGATCACGCCGCTGTACCGGGCGGTGCACCTGATCCGCGGTGTCACGCTCGGCGTCGGCGGCTGGTCCTGGCTGCTCGACGTGCTCTACCTGCTGGTGATGCTGGCGATCGGCCTGCTGGTGGCCTCGCGCCGGATGGGCAGGTTCCTCTACCGGTAGGGGTTATCCGCCGCCGTCCACGGGGCATGTCGGAGGCGACACCACCGACGATGAGGAGGGGCGATGGCCTCGGACGAGTCTTCCGCCCACCGGGAGCAGGAGCGTGATTCCGGCAGCGGGCCGGTCGGCCCTGACGCTGGCCCGGACAGCCCCACCGACCTGCCCGGCAGCGGCTGGAAGGCGGCACTGCGCCGGACGGTCAGCGAGTTCCAGGACGACAGCCTGACCGACTGGGCGGCGGCGCTGACCTACTACGGCGTGCTGTCCATCTTCCCGGGGCTGCTGGTGCTGATCTCCCTCCTCGGCCTGCTCGGCGAAAGTGCCACCGACGGCGTCCGGGACACCGTCGACCAGGCGGTGCCGAACGACAGCATCCAGAAGATCATCAACGACGCGATCGGCACCGCGCAGGACAACGGCGGCCTGGCCAGCCTCGCGGCGATCATCGGTCTGGTGGCCGCGTTCTGGTCCGCGTCCGGTTACATCGGCGCGTTCATGCGCGCCTCGAACACCATCTACGACGTGCCCGAGGGGCGGCCGATCTGGAAGACGCTGCCGATCCGGCTGGGCGTGACCGCGGTGATCGGGGTGCTGCTGCTGGCCAGCGCGGTGATCGTGGTCTTCACCGGCCGTCTCGCCGAGGCGGTCGGGGATTTGGTCGGCCTCGGCTCGACAGCGGTCACGGTGTGGGACATCGCCAAGTGGCCGGTGCTGCTGATCCTGGTCAGCCTGATGTTCGCGATCCTCTACTGGGCCTCGCCGAACGCCCGGCACGGCGGGTTCCGCTGGGTCAGCCCGGGTGGCGTGCTGGCCGTGGTGATCTGGCTGGTGATCTCGGGGCTGTTCGCGCTCTATGTGAGCAACTTCGGCTCGTACAACAAGACGTACGGGGCGCTGGCCGGCGTGATCATCTTTTTGGTCTGGCTCTGGCTGAGCAACATCGCGATCTTGCTGGGCGCGGAGTTCGATGCCGAGTTGGAGCGTGGTCGGGCCATCGAGGCGGGCCACCCCGCCGACGACGAGCCGTACGTCGAGCTGCGCGACGACCGCAAGCTTCGCAAGAAGCGGAACGCGGCAGGCAGTCACTGACCTGCCCGCTATCGCCCCACCACCCGCAGATCGGGTGGTGGGGCGGTTTTCTGCCCGGCGTCGGGTGCGGACCGCGAGCGGACAAGAACTTTCGGTCATTCTTTCCTTGATCGACTAGTAGCTTTTGTTCCTTCGGACAGAAGTTGGGGACCAGATCGGCCGAAGCTCTGGACACGCGGTACGGAACGCTCCTACTGTGTCGGACACAACACCTCGACGTTGCGTCGATGTGAACGAGGTCGAAGAGGTGAGTCCGGTGCGGACCGTCGAGCCCCTGCACGTCCGACTGTTGCGGTTGCTCCGCGACGAGGGGGCCGTGTCCCGCGCCGAGTTGGGCGACCGGCTCCAGATGCCCCGCCCCCGGCTCCTGGCCGAGTTGGATCGCCTGGTGGCCCTGGGCTACGTCGCCGAGGCCGGCCTCGCCGCGTCGCGCGGCGGGCGTCGATCCACCCTGGTCGAGCTGAACCCGAAGCTGCGCTTCGCGGGCGTCGACCTGGGCGCCAGCTCGATCGACATCGAGGTGGTCAACGGCCGCCTCGAACCGGTGGCCCACTACGCCGAGGCGGCCGACATCCGCAACGGACCCAAGGTGACCCTGCAACGGGTCAACGAGCTGCTGCACAAGGCCCGGGTCGACGGCGCGTACGAGCGGTTGGACGCGGTGGGCATCGGGGTGCCGGGGCCGGTCAGCTTCCGCGACGGCGTACCGGTCTCGCCGCCCATCATGCCCGGATGGGACCGCTTCCCGGTGCGCGAGTTGCTCAGCCGGGAGCACGGCTGCCCGGCGGTGGTCGACAACGACGTCAACATCATGGCGATCGGCGAGCGTCACGGCGGGGTGGCCCACTCGGTGGACGACTTCCTCTTCGTGAAGATCGGCACCGGCATCGGGTGCGGCATCTACCTCACCGGCGAGGTCTACCGGGGCACCGACGGCTGCGCCGGGGACATCGGCCACATCCAGGTCGACGCCCACGGGCCGATGTGCTCCTGCGGCAACGTCGGTTGCCTGGAGGCCCTGTTCAGCGGTGCCGCGTTGGCCAAGGACGCCGCCGCCGCCGCACGCAGCGGGGCGTCGCCGGCGCTGGCCGAGCGTCTGGGTCTGCGGGGTGCGGTGACCGCACTGGACGTCGCCGAGGGCGCCGTCGAGGGGGACACGACCTGCATCCAACTGATCCGTGACGGCGGGCGGCGGGTCGGCGGAGTGCTCGCCGGCCTGGTCAGCTTCACCAACCCGTCGATGATCGTCATCGGCGGCGGGTTGGCCCAGCTCGGGCACATCCTGCTCGCCGAGATCCGCAGCGTGGTCTACCGCCGGTCGCTGCCCCTGGCCACCGGCAACCTGCCCGTCGTGCTGTCCGAGCTTGGCGGCCGGGCGGGTGTCGCCGGCGCGGCCGTGCTCGCCAGCGATGTCGCATTCGGGGAAGCGTCGTGAGTGAGCCGGTGAGCGAGGAGGAGCCTGTGGTCCATCCTGATGAGTCCGTCGCCGGCACCGGGTCGGCGGACGCCGACGCCGAGGCGCCGCTGGTGGAGGCACCCGCCGACACCGTCGTGGGCGAGGTGGTCCTGCGCCTCACCGATGTGGTCAAGACCTTCCCGGGGGTACGCGCCCTGGACGGCGTGCAGTTGGAGGTGCGGGCCGGCGAGGTGCACTGCCTGCTCGGCCAAAACGGCGCCGGCAAGTCCACTCTCATCAAGGTTCTCTCCGGAGTCCATCGACCGGATTCGGGGTTGGTCGAATGGCGCGGTGAGCCGGCGACGTTCGCCAACCCGCAGGCCGCGATGCGCGCCGGCATCGCCACCATCTATCAGGAGCTCGACCTGGTCGAGGACCTGTCGGTGGCGGAGAACGCCTTCCTCGGCCACGAGCACCGCAGCTTCGGGTTCGTGCGGCGGGGCCGGGTGGCCCGGCACACCCGGCAGATTCTCGGTCGGCTCGGCCACGGCGAGATCCCGCCGGGGCGGATGGTCCGGTCGTTGCCGGCCGCCGGCAAGCAGATCGTCAGCATGGCGCGGGCGCTGTCGCACGAGGCTCGACTGATCATCATGGACGAGCCGAGCGCGGTGCTGGCCCATGACGAGGTCGGCAACCTGTTCCGGATCATCCGCGAGCTGACCGCGCAGGGCATCGCGGTCATCTACATCTCCCACCGGCTGGAGGAGATCCGCGAGATCGGCGACCGGGTCACCGTACTCAAGGATGGTCGGACCACGGCGGCGAACCTGCCGGCGCGCGACACACCGACCCGCGATCTGGTGAGCCGGATGACCGGCCGCACCATCGAGTACGTCTTCCCGGACCGGCCGACGGACGACACGCTCGGCGCGGAGTTGCTCCAGGTGGAGGGTCTGACCCGTCCCGGTGAGTTCGCCGACGTCTCGCTGACCGTGCGTGCGGGCGAGATCGTCGGCGTCGCCGGCCTGGTGGGTTCGGGTCGTTCGGAGCTGTTGGAGACGATCTACGGTGCCCGCCTCGCGGAGGCCGGCACGGTGCGGATGGAGGGGCGGGCGCTGCGTCCCGGTGTCGGCGCGGCGGTCCGGGCCGGCATGGGAATGGCCCCGGAGGAGCGTAAGAGCCAGGCGCTGCTGCTCGGCGAACCGATCTTCCGCAACGTCACGCTGGCCACCTTCAGCCGGTACGCGCGGCTCGGCTTCACCGACGCCAGCAGGGAACGCGCCGAGGCGAACCGGATCGCCGAGAGCCTGGAGCTGCGGCCCCGGGACGTCAACCGGCCGGTGCGGACGCTCTCCGGCGGTAACCAGCAGAAGGTGGTGGTCGGGCGCTGGCTGCTCGGCGGCACCAAGCTGCTGCTGCTCGACGAGCCCACCCGGGGCGTGGACGTGGGCGCGCGGGCGGAGCTCTACCAGGTCATCCGGGCGTTGGCGGCGCAGGGCGTCGGGGTGTTGCTGGTCTCCAGTGAGGTGCCCGAGGTGCTCGGTCTGGCCGACCGGGTGCTGGTTATGCGGGAGGGGCGGGTCGTCCGCGAGGCCCCGGCCGGCGAACTCGACGAGAACACTGTGCTCGACCTCGTGATGGCGGGGTCCTTGATGGAAGGCGCACCGGCATGAGCGACGCGACTCCCACTCCCACCGCGACACCGGAGCGCCCGCAGCTTCCGGCGCAGTCGCCGCCGGTGGACCCGGCGGAGACGGCGGTGGCCAGCGACAAGGCAGGATCCGCGGGTCGGCTCTCCTGGTGGCGGGGGGACGGCGGCGACGGCGCCAAGCGCAACCTCGGTCTGATCGGGGTGCTGGCCGCGCTCATCGTGGTCGGTGTGGTCACCAAGCCCGACCTGTACGGCGATCCGACCTGGGTCTGGAACAACATCCTGGCCATCCTCCAGCTCGCCTCGGTCGTCGGCGTGGTGACGGTCGGCATGACCTTCGTGATCATCGGCGGAGGGATCGACCTGTCGGTCGGCGCGATCGTCGCGCTGGCGGGCGTCTGGTGCACCACGGTCGCCACCCAGAGCTACGGCGCCGGCGGCATGATCTTCACGGCCATCGTGGTCGGCATCTGCGTCGGCCTGGTCAACGGCGTGCTCATCTCGTACGGGCGGTTGGTGCCCTTCATCGCGACGCTCGCGATGCTGGTCGCCGCACGTGGGCTCGCGGCGTCGATCTCCAACAAGCAGACCCAGGTGTCGAGCAGCACGTTCATCAACGACATCGCGGCGCGCAAGGTGCTCGGCATCCCGATCCTCGTCTACATCCTCGGCGCGGTGGTGCTGGCCGGGTGGATCCTGCTCAACCGGACGACCTTCGGCCGGCGGACCATCGCCGTCGGTGGCAACCCGGAGGCGGCCCGGCTCGCCGGCATCAACGTCCGCCGCCACACCATGCTGCTCTACGCGCTCTCCGGTCTCTGCTGCGGCATCGCCGCCATCATGCTCACCTCCCAGGCCACCTCGGCCCAGGCGGCGATGGCCAACCTCTACGAGCTGGACGCGATCGCCGCCGCGATCATCGGCGGCACGCTGCTCAGCGGTGGCCGGGGCACGATCGTCGGCTCGCTGCTCGGCGTCATCATCTTCGCCACGATCACGAATCTCTTCGCCATCAACGGCCTCTCCATCGAGGCGCAGAACATGGTCAAGGGCGGCATCATCGTCGCGGCCGTCCTGGTCCAGCAGTTCCAGTACAAGTCCTTCACTCGGCTCCTCGCGCGGAACAGGGTCACCACCGCAACCTGACGCACCGCACCGTTTGTCCCGGGCGACGTCGATCCATTTCGACAGTGGCCGGGCCCCGCACACCCTTCACCACTCAAAACCGCTCCCAGGAGGTCGTCATGACCCAGCACAGCCGCGACCTGTCGCGCCGCCGGCTGCTCTTCGGTGGGGCCGCCGTCGGCGCCGCCACACTGCTCACCGCCTGCACCAGCAACGAGACCCCGGCGGCCAGTACCCAGACCAAGGCCGCCGGTGACGGCGCCGGCAACAACGCCCCGGGTAAGAAGGTCGTCATCGGCTTCTCGGCTCCCGCCGCCGACCACGGTTGGATGGGCGCGATCCACGCCAACGCCAAGGCTCAGGCCGCGGCCTACTCGGACGTGGAGTTCAAGGAGGTCGACGGTGGGTCGAACTCCGAGGCCCAGCGCTCCACGCTCGGCACGCTGATCGCCCAGAAGCCGGACATCATCGTCGTGCTGCCGCACGACGGCAAGGAGGTCAACGCCGTTGCCCTCCAGGCGATGCAGGCGGGCATCCCGATCGTGAACCTCGACCGGGCCTTCCCCGACGCGCTGGCCTCGCGGCTGGTGATCAAGGGCGACAACTACGGCATGGGCGTCTCGGCCGGGCACTTCATCGGCAAGCAGCTCAAGGACAAGGGCGTCGCCAACCCGATCATCGGTGAGATCGCCGGTCTGGAGATCCCGCTGACCGTCGAGCGCAGCGAGGGCTTCAAGGCGGCCCTGGCGACCTACGGGTTCAAGGTGAGCAACCGGCGCTCGGCCGAGTTCACCTCGGACAGCGGTCAGCGCGAGGCGTCCCAGCTGCTCCAGGCGCTGCCGAAGATCGACGCGATCTGGAACCACGACGACGACCAGGGCATCGGTGTGCTCGCCGCCATCAAGCAGGCCAACCGCTCCGAGTTCTTCATGGTCGGCGGCGCTGGCTCCAAGCTTGCGATCGACGCCATCAAGGCCGACAACACCGTGCTCAAGGCCACTGTCACCTACAACCCGTCGATGGCTTCGTCGGCGATCTCCCTGGCGCGGCTCATCGCGCAGGGCCGGGGCATGGGCGACCTGACGGAGCTGCAGGTTCCCAAGGACGTGACCCTCGCCTCCGAGACGATCACCAAGGAGAACGCGAGCAGCTACGACAAGCTCGGGTTCTGACATACCGGGGGGAGACCCACCTTGTCCACGACAGACAAAGAACTGCGGGTCGGCATGGTCGGCTACGCGTTCATGGGCGCCGCGCACTCACAGGCGTGGCGCACCGTGAACCGCGTGTACGACCTGCCGGCGCGGGCCAGGATGGCGCTGATCTGCGGCCGGGACTCCGGGCAGGTGGCGGATGCCGCCAACCGGCTCGGCTGGGACGCGTACACGACAGACTGGCGTGACCTGATCAACCGGGACGACATCGACGTGGTCGATATCTGCACCCCGGGCGACAGCCATGCCGAGATCGCCCTCGCCGCGTTGGCTGCCGGCAAGCACGTCCTGTGCGAGAAGCCGTTGGCCAACACGGTGGCCGAGGCACGGGCGATGACCGCTGCGGCGGCCACAGCCCGGGCCGCGGGGGCGAGGTCGATGTGCGGGTTCAACTACCGTCGGGTGCCGGCGGTCACGATGATGCGTCAGATGGTCGCCGACGGACGACTCGGGGTGATTCGGCACGTCCGAGCGACGTACCTGCAGGACTGGATCGTGGACCCGCAGTTCCCGCTGGTCTGGCGGTTGCAGAAGGACCGTGCGGGCTCCGGCGCGCTCGGTGACATCGGTGCACACATCATCGACCTGACGCAGTTCGTCACCGGCCAGCGGATCACCGGCGTCAGCGCGGTCACCGAGACCTTCATCAAGGAGAGACCGCTGCCGGCCGCGTCGAGCGGGTTGGCGGCCACGGTGGACGGCAGCGGCTCGGCCGACGCCAACGGCTCGCCCACCGGGCCGGTCACCGTCGACGACGCCGCGATCTTCGTGGCCCGGCTCGACGGTGGCGCCCTGGCCACGTACGAGGCGAGCCGGTTCGCCACCGGTCGGAAGAACGCTCTGCGTGTCGAGATCAACGGCTCGCTGGGCAGTGTGGTCTTCGACCTGGAACGGCTCAACGAGTTGGAGTACTACGACGCCACCCGGCCCGCCCTGGAGCAGGGCTTCAGCCGGATTCTGGTGACCGAGGGCGAGCACCCGTACATGTCGGCGTGGTGGCCGCCCGGCCACATCATCGGCTACGAGCACTCCTTCACCCACCAGATGCGCGACTTCATCGAGGCGATCGCCACGGGCGCCGACCCGGCTCCGTCCTTCGCCGACGCGTTGCAGGTCCAGCTGGTGCTGGACGCGGTGACACGTTCGGCGGAGGTTGGATCCACCTGGACAGAGGTGGAGCCGGCGCTGACCGCGGCGGCCGTCTGACCCCTGACCATCCGCGACGGCGGTGTTCGCGCCGCCGTCGCCCTACCGGCTTTCCGGAGCCGACCGGCGAGGGACCGGCCGCGGTTTGCGCCCCGCGGCCGGGACGAGGTCGACACCGGAGAGTGTGCGGCCGGGCCTGACGGCCCGGTGGCGCACGAGCAGGACGGTTGTCTGGTGTGGCCGGACCGGGATTCCCCGGCCACACCGGAGGACCGCCACCACACCGGCGAGCCGGAGAACGGCTTCGTCGGCCTGAGACGTCCGGTCGGGGCGCGCCAACGCCCCGGCCGGCCGGATGCGGGGGAGGCAGGGTCGAGACGCCGACCCGACCCTGCCTGCCAGCCCCGTCTGCCCGTACCTGTGTCGGGAGCCGGTCCGTCGTCGTCGCCGCCGACGCCGACGCCGGAATCCGGCGTCGTTTCCGGTGCGGGGCGGGTGGGCGGGGCCCATCCATCAAGGCCGTATCTTTTCCGAAAATATTCTGATATTCCTATATTTGATTGCACCGACGGTTCCTCCTGGACGGGAAGGAGCACCATGCGAACAGGTGTCTGGCTGGTAGGAGCGCGCGGTTCGGTCGCGACCACCAGCATCGTCGGAGGGCTCGCGCTGCGGGCCGGCCTGGCCGGGCCCACCGGCTGCGTCACCGAGCTGCCGGAGCTGCGCGGCCCCGCCCTGCCGTCCTTCGCCGACCTGGTCTTCGGCGGGCACGACCTGGCGACCACGCCGCTGTGCAAGCGCGCCGAGGCGCTGGCCGAGAGCGGCGTGATACCGGGTCGGTTGGTCGCGGCGCTCGGCGACGAGATGGCCGCCGTCGAGCAGGAGCTGCGCCCGGCCCCGACCGGCGTCACCCAGGCAGACCGGGTCGCCGCCGTGGTCCGTGACCTCACCGACTTCCGTGCGCGGCACCGGCTGGACCGGGTGGTGATGGTCAACGTCTCGGCCACCGAGCCGGCCCCGCCACCGCACCCCGGGCACGCCGACCCGGCCGCGCTGAGCGCCGCCGTCGCCGGCCCGGACGACGTGCTGCCACCCAGTTCCCTCTACGGGTACGCCGCGCTGCTGGCCGGCTGCCCGTACGTCGACTTCACCCCGTCGACCGGGCTGCGGCTGCCGGCGCTGACCGCGCTGGCCGAGCAGGCCCGGCTGCCGTACGCCGGGCACGACGGCAAGACCGGGGAGACGCTTGTCAAGTCGGTGCTCGCGCCGATGTTCGCGATGCGCAACCTGGCGGTGCGCTCCTGGTCCGGGATGAATCTGCTGGGTGGTGGCGACGGCGCGACCCTCGCCGACCCGGCCGCCAACGCGGCCAAGGTGCAGAGCAAGCAGCGGGTGCTCGGCGAGACGCTGGGCTACCTGCCGCAGGGCGGCACCCGGATCGAGTACGTCGAGGAGTTGGGCGACTTCAAGACCGCCTGGGATCTGATCACGTTCGCCGGTTTCCTCGGCACCGGGATGCGGATGGAGTTCACCTGGCACGGCTGTGACTCCGCGCTGGCCGCGCCGCTGGTGCTCGACCTGGCCCGGCTCACCGCGGCCGCGCACGCCGCCGGGCACGTCGGGCCGCTGGCCGATCTGGGCTTCTTCTTCAAGGATCCGCTCGGTGCGCCCACCCACTCGCTGGCCGAGCAGTGGGCCCGGCTGACCGACTTCACGCAGCGACTGCACGCCGGCCTGGACGGTTCCCATGACCACGCTCGCTGATCTGGCCGAACTGGTCCGGGCGCCGGCCGCGCTCTCGGTTCCCGGGGATGTGGTCGCCGGAGCGGCGGCGGCCGGCGCGTTGAGCCCGCGTACCCCGGCCCTGGCCGGCGCGTCGGTGCTGCTCTACTGGGCCGGCATGGCCGCCAACGACTGGGCGGACCGGCGGCTGGACGCCGTCGAACGGCCCGAGCGGCCGATCCCCAGTGGCCGCGTCACCCCGGCCGCCGCGGTCGGTCTCGCCGCCGGCCTCACCGCCGCCGGGGTGGGCCTGGCCGCCGCCGTGGGCGGTCGCCGCGCCGCCGCGCTCGCCGTGCCGCTGGCCGCCACCATCTGGGGGTACGACCTGCTGGCCAAGAACACGGCCGCCGGCCCCGCCGTGATGGCCGCCTGCCGAGGGCTGGACGTGCTGCTCGGCGCGTCCGGCGGCCGGGTGACCCGGGCGTTGCCGGCGGCGGCGACCGTCGCCGCGCACACCTGGACGGTCACCGCGCTGTCCCGCCGGGAGGTCACCGGCGCCGACGCCGCCCTTCCGATGCGTACGCTGGCCGGCACCGCCCTGGTCGCCGCCAGCGCCGCCGTCGCCGGTCCCGGCATCCGGCGCGCAGCCACCCGAACCGCCGACCGGGCCCGAACCCCCGACCAGGCCCGGACCCCCGACCAGGCCGGTTTGCGCGCGAGCCGGACCGGGTTGCCCGGGATCGCGGCCGTGCTGCCCGCCGTGCTGGCCGGGTGGTACGCGGCCCGCTACGGCGCGGCCCAGGTCGAGGTGGTCCGGGACCCGTCGGCCGGGAAGGTTCGCGCCGCCGTTGGCGCCGGGATCACCGGCCTGCCCGCCCTTCAGGGAGCGCTCACCGCACGCGGCGGTGCCGGTCTGCTCGGGTTGGCCGTCGCGGCGGCGGCGCCGCTGGGTCGCCGGTTGGCCCGGAAGGTGTCCCCGACATGACCGTTCCCCAGGCCCGACCCGCTCCACCGAGCGCTCCACCGAGCGACGCGACGACCCTGCGCCTCGGGTACGGCACGAACGGCTTCGCCAACCACCGGCTCGACGACGCGCTCGCTGTCATCGCCGACCTCGGGTACGACGGGGTGGCGCTCACCCTGGACCACGACCACCTCGACCCGTTCGCGCCGGGGCTGACCCGCCGCGTCGCCGCGCTCGGCCGGAGGCTGAGCGCGCTCGGCCTCGGGCTGGTGATCGAGACCGGTGCCCGTTACCTGCTCGACCCGTGGCACAAGCACGCCCCGACGCTGCTGCACGACGACCCGACCCGGCGGATCGAGTTCCTGCGGCGGGCCGTCCGGATCGGTGCCGATCTCGGCGCGGAGGCGGTCTCCTTCTGGGCCGGCGTACGCCCCGAGGCGGTGTCGCAGCAGTGCGCCTGGGACCGGCTGGTCGCCGGGTGCGCCACCGTCGTCGACGCCGCCGACGCCGCCGGCATCACCCTGGGTTTCGAACCGGAGCCCGGAATGCTGGTGCAGGACATCGCGGACTGGCGTCGCCTCCGCGCCGCGCTCGGCTCACCGGCCCGCTTCGGCATCACCCTCGACATCGGACACTGCCGCTGCCTGGAGCCGTGGCCGGTGCCGCAGTGCGTCGCCGAGGTGGCCGAGCACCTGGTCAACGTGCAGATCGACGATATGCGCCGGGGCGTGCACGAGCACCTGGAGTTCGGCACCGGTGAGATCGACTTCCCGCCGGTGCTGGCCGCCCTGGCGCAGGCCGGCTACGGCGGGCTGGTGGCCGTGGAGCTACCCCGGGACTCGCACGCCGCGCCGGCCGTGGCCGCCCGGTCCATCGAATTCCTGCGCGCCGCCGCCGCTACCGATTGCGACCCTGCCCGCACCCTTTGCTCTGCACCCGCCAAGGCGACACCCGCCAAAGAGGCCCCGGTGCAGATATAGGTGCAGAGCAAAGGCTGGCGGGGCACCGGGAGCAGCACAAGGGGAGGAGACGGGATGACACCGGATTCATTACGGGCCGCGCTGCGGGGCGTACCCGATCCCGAATGGCTGGAGGCGGCGCTGCGCCGGGTCGCGGCCGAGCCCACGGCGATCAGCCGGCTCTTCCCGGCCGCCGGCCGGCGTTGCGGCCGGGCCGACCTGCCCGACGCCCCCGGCTGGACCGCCGACGACGCGGCCCGGGTGCTGCTGCTCACCGCCCTGCCCGGCGAGCACGCGGCCTACGCCGACGCCCTCTACCAGCACGGCGACGCGGCCGAGCGGCGGGCCGTGCTGCGGGCCCTGCCACTGCTGCCGATCGGCGCTGAGGGGGTGCCGCTGCTGCACGACGCGATCCGCACCAACGACACCCGGCTGGTCGCCGCGGCCCTCGGCCCGTACGCCCGGCACCTCGACCCGGCTGCCTGGCGGCAGGCGGTGCTCAAGTGCGTGTTCAGCGGGGTGCCGCTGGCCGTCGTCGCCGACCTGGACAGCCGCGCCGACGGGGAACTCGCCGCGATGCTTGCCGCGCTCGCCGCCGAGCGGCACGCCGCCGGCCGGGAGTTGCCCGCCGACGCCACCGCCCTGCTCGACCGGCTCACCGCGCACAGCGGCGGGACCGGCACCGTCGACCGGCCCACCCCCACGGAGGCGTGATGCGTATCTTCGACCCCCACATCCACATGACCTCGCGTACCACGGACGACTACGAACGGATGGCCGCCGCTGGCGTCCGCGCGGTGGTGGAGCCGGCGTTCTGGATGGGTCAACCGCGCACCAGTGCCGCCTCGTTCGTCGACTACTTCGACTCGCTGATCGGTTGGGAGCCGTTCCGGGCCGGGCAGTTCGGGGTGCGGCACCACGCCACCATCGCGTTGAACCCCAAGGAGGCCAACGACCCGCGCTGCCGGCCGGTGCTCGATCTGCTGCCCCGCTACCTGGACAAGGACGCGGTGGTGGCGGTCGGGGAGATCGGGTACGACTCGATGACGCCGGAGGAGGACGAGGCGTTCACCGCGCAACTCGCCCTCGCTGTGGCGCACGACCTGCCGGCGCTGGTGCACACCCCGCACCGGGACAAGGCGCGCGGCGTCGAGCGGACCCTCGCCGTGGTCGCCGAATCCGGCATCGACCCGGGTCGGGTGGTCGTCGACCACCTCAACGAGGTGACCGTCAAGCTGGTCCGGGACACCGGCTGCTGGCTGGGCTTCTCGATCTACCCGGACACCAAGATGACCCCGCTGCGGATGGTCGAGCTGCTGCGGGAGTACGGCACGGAACGGATGCTGGTCAATTCGGCGGCCGACTGGGGGCGCTCCGATCCGCTGCTGACCCGGGCGACCGGCGAGGCGATGCTGGCCGCCGGGTTCGGCGACGACGACGTCGACCGGGTGCTGTGGCGCAACCCGGTGGAGTTCTACGGGCAGTCCGGTCGGCTCGACCTGACCGACCTGGAGGACCCCGCCGCCGTGGACCCGGAGACCGGCAACTCGATCCTGCGTGGTGGTAGCTGATGCGGCTGCGACACACCGGCGGCGACACCGTCCACCTCGGCTACTGCACCAACGTGCACCCCGCCGAGGATCTCGCCGGCATCCTCGGTCAACTGGACACCTACGCGGTGCCGGTCCGCGCGGCGCTCGGCAGCGACCTGCTCGGGCTCGGCCTGTGGCTGGCCGCCCCGGTCGCCGCCGAGCTGGCCGCCGAGCCGGCGCTGCGCCGCCGGCTGCGCGCGGAACTGGACGCGCGTGGGCTGGAGGTGGTCACCCTCAACGGCTTCCCGTACGCGGCCTTCCAGGCGCCGGTGGTCAAACACGACGTGTACTACCCCGACTGGACCACCGAGCAGCGGCTGACGTACACCCTGAATCTTGCCCGGGTGCTCGCCGACCTGCTGCCCGACGACGCCGCCCGGGGCTCGATCTCCACCCTGCCGCTGGCCTGGCGGCAGCCCTGGGGCACCGAACGGGCCGACGCCGCGCGGCGCCGGCTCGACCAGCTCGCCGCCGGACTGGCCGCCGTGCAGCGGGACACCGGCCGCGAGGTGCGGGTCGGCTTCGAGCCCGAACCGGGCTGTGTGGTGGAGAGCACCAGCCAGGCCGCCGCGCTACTGTCCGGTATGGACACTGAGCGGTTGGGCGTCTGCCTGGACCTCGCCCACCTCGCCTGCGCGTGGGAGGAGCCGGCGGCGGCACTGGACCGGCTGCGCTCGGCAGGTCTGCCCGTGGTGAAGGTGCAGGTCTCCGCCGCCGTCGAGGCCGCCGACCCGGCCGGCGACGCGGAGGCGCTGCGCCGCTGGGTGGAGCCGCGCTTCCTGCACCAGACCCGGGGCGCCGGCTGCGTGGGCGCGGCCGACCCGGCCGACCCGACGTACGCCGCCGACGACCTCGACGCGGCACTGGACGCGGCGCTGCCCGGCCCGTGGCGGGTGCACTACCACGTACCCCTGCACGCCCCACCCGAGGAACCGCTCGGCTCCACCCTGCCGGTGCTCCGCGCGGCCCTGAGAGCGCTCTTCGACGGCCCGACCGCCGGCTGCGACCACCTCGACGTCGAGACGTACACCTGGGGGGTGCTGCCGGCGGCCCGGCGGCCCGGCACCGACGCGGAGCTGGCCGTCGGCATCGCCGCGGAACTGGCCTTCGCCCGGGACGAACTGGTCGGCCTCGGCCTGACCGCAGAGCGATCCGCGAGCATGGGAGTGACGCGATGAGCCGGCGACTGGTGGTCCTCGACGTGGTGGGGTTGACGCCCCGACTACTGGCCCACATGCCTCGACTGCGGGGAGTCGCCGACGGTGGCTTCCGGGCCGAGTTGGGCACCGTGCTGCCCGCGGTGACCTGCTCGGTGCAGTCCACCTTCCTCACCGGCGAGCCGCCCAGCGGGCACGGCATCGTCGGCAACGGGTGGTATTTCCGGGAGCTGGGCGAGGTGCTGCTGTGGCGCCAGCACAACGCGCTGGTCGGCGGGGACAAGCTCTGGCAGGCGGCCCGTCGGGCCGAGCCGGGCTACACCGTGGCCAACGTCTGCTGGTGGTACGCGATGGGCGCGGACGTCGACTGGACGGTCACCCCACGCCCCGTCTACTACGCCGACGGCCGCAAGGAACCGGACTGCTACACCGACCCGCCGGAGCTGCACGACGCGCTGACTGGGCGGCTGGGCACCTTCCCGCTGTTCACCTACTGGGGGCCGACGGCCGGGCTGCCCTCGTCGCGGTGGATCTGCCAGGCGGCCGAGCAGATCCTCGCCGACGTGTCACCCGACCTCACCCTGGTCTACGTCCCGCACCTCGACTACGACCTGCAACGCTTCGGCCCGTCGTCGGCCCAGGCCGCCGCCGCGGCGGCCGAGCTGGACACCGTGCTGGGGCCGCTGCTGGACGCCGCCCGTGACCGCGACGCCACGGTGGTGGTGCTGTCGGAGTACGGCATCACCGACGTGTCCCGGCCGGTGGACGTCAACCGGCTGCTGCGCGCCGAGGGGCTGCTGCGGGTGCACACCCAGGCCGATATGGAGTACCTCGACCCATGGACGTCGCGGGCGTTCGCGGTCGCCGACCACCAGGTCGCGCACGTCTACGTCCGGGACCCGGCCGACGTGCCCACGGTGGCGAAGCTCTGCGCCGGGCTGCCCGGTGTGGCCGAGGTGCTCGACGCCGACGGCAAGGCCGCGCACGGGCTGGACCATCCGCGCGCCGGTGAGCTGGTGCTGGTGGCCGAGCCGGACTCCTGGTTCACCTACTACTACTGGCTCGACGACGCTCGTGCGCCGGACTTCGCCCGGCTGGTCGAGATCCACCGCAAACCCGGGTACGACCCGGCGGAGCTGTTCTTCGACCCGGCCGCGCCGCTCGCGGCCAAGCGTCGGGCCGGGGTGGCCCTGGCCCGTAAGAAGCTCGGCATGCGCTACCTGATGAGCGCCGTCGGCCTGGACGCCGGCGCGCGGGCGGTACGCGGCTCACACGGCCGACTGCCCACCGACCCGGCGGACGCCCCGGTGCTGCTCTGCTCCGACCCGGCGCCCGCCCGGGACCGGATCGAGGCCACGGAGGTCAAGGCGCTGCTGTTGGAACTCGCCGGGCTGAGCGCCGGCGACGGGGCAGCGGAGCGGCCGGGGGAGGGGTCGTGACGGTAACCGTGACCCCGACCGACGCGAGTGGGCTGCGGGCGCGCTTCGACGCGGAGTTGGCCGCGTTTCTCGACCGGCAGGGCCTGGAATGGCCGGACGGCGCGCCGCGTGGGGTGTTCACCGCGCTGCAACGGTTCGTGCTGGCCGGCGGGAAACGGCTGCGCCCGCTCTTCTGCTACTGGGGTTGGCGTGGCGCGGGGGCGGCCGACGGCACCCCGATCGTGGTGGCCGCGGCGGCGCTGGAGTTGTTCCACGCGTTCGCGCTGATCCACGACGACATCCTGGACGGCAGTGACCGTCGCCGGGGGGAGCCGTCGGTGCACCGTCTTTTCGCGGACCTGCACGCCCGCTCGTCGTGGCGCGGCGACCCCGAGGCGTACGGGCGCAACACCGCGCTGCTCTGCGGAGATCTCTGCGCGGCGTGGTCGGATCAGATGTTCCACGAGTGCGGCCTGAACACCGAGCAGGTGCACCAGGGGTACGGCGTGTTCGCGTTGATGCGGACCGAGGTGATCGCGGGGGAGTACCTGGATCTGGTGTCCGGGGTGGGCGACGGCTCGGTGGCCAGCGCGCTCACCGTGATCCGGATGAAGGCGGCCCGGTACACGGTGACCCGGCCGCTGCAGATCGGCGCGGCCCTGGCCGGTGCGGGGTCGGAACTGATCGCCGCGCTGGGCGAGTTCGGCGACCCGTTGGGTGACGCGTTCCAGCTGCGCGACGATGTGCTCGGTGTCTTCGGTGACCCGGCGGTCACCGGCAAGTCGGTCCTGGACGACCTGCGTGAGGGCAAGCCGACGGTGATGATGGCGTTGGCGCGCAGCGCCGCTGACCGGTCGCAGACCGCCCGACTGCGGGAGTTGTTCGGTAACCCCTCCCTGGACGCCGACGGCGCGGCGGAGCTGCGCGAGATCATCGAGGCCACGGGTGCGCGGGAGCGGATCGAGCAGATGATCCGGGTCCGGACGGCGGCGGCGCTGGCCGCGTTGCGCAGCGCGGTGCTGACCGAGGAGGCCCGGGTCGCGCTTGTCGCGCTGGCCGGGCAGGCGATCGATCGCCGGGCCTGACCAGTCAACTTTTGATCAGATCGACGAAAGTTGATGGTGGATCGCCGGAAGCTATGGACACATAGACACTTGCAACTTAGTGTCGTGCCCAGCACGGCATTGTTTCGTCGAGGTGAACCGGCGGCGCGGTAACCCACGACCCCCACCACCACCGCTACGGCATCCGGCGCGACGGCGCGCGCCCGGCCTGGCAGTCACTCGTCAGGAAGGGACGGCACAGATGTCTATGAAGAACGCTCGCACACATCGGTCCCGACGATGGTTCTCCGCCGGATCGGCACTGCTCCTGGTGGCCGCGGCCGGCACCGTCGCGCTCGGCGGCCCCACCCCGGCCCAGGCGCACACGATCAACGCCACCGACTTCCAGCAGGTCGAGCTGGCCCGCGGTGTCGCCGAAATGGGCGAGCCGATGTCGCTGGCCGTGCTGCCGGACCGCTCCGTCCTGCACACCGCCCGCAACGGCACACTGCGCCGCACCGACGCGGGCGGCACCACCACCGTGATCGGGACCCTGTCGGTCTACACCCACGACGAGGAGGGGTTGCAGGGCGTCGGGGTCGACCCGGGCTTCGCCAGCAACCGGCAGATCTTCCTCTACTACGCCCCGCCGCTGTCCACCCCCACCGGCGACGCGCCCGCCACCGGCACCAACTGGTCGGCCTGGCAGGGGGTGAACCGCCTCTCCCGGTTCACCCTCAACGCCGACTTCACGCTCAACCAGGCCAGCAAGGTCGACGTGCTCGACGTGCCGGCCGATCGCGGCCTGTGCTGCCACGTCGGCGGTGACATCGACTTCGACGCCAGCGGCAACCTCTACCTGTCCACCGGTGACGACACCAACCCGTTCGAGTCCGCCGGCTACTCGCCGCTGGACGAGCGGACCAACCGCAATCCGGGGTACGACGCCCAGCGCAGCGCCGGCAACACCAACGACCTGCGCGGCAAGATCCTGCGGATCAAGGTGAACGCGAACGGGACGTACTCCATCCCGTCGGGCAACCTGTTCGCGCCCGGCACGGCCAGGACCCGGCCGGAGATCTACGCCATGGGGTTCCGCAACCCGTTCCGGATCAGCGTCGACAAGGCCACCGGCGTCGTCTACGTCGGTGACTACGGGCCGGACGCCGGCTCCACCAGCTCCACCCGTGGGCCGTCCGGTCAGGTGGAGTTCAACCGGGTCGCCGCGCCGGGCAACTACGGCTGGCCGTACTGCACCGGCACCAACACCACCACCGAGACGTACAACGAGTGGGACTTCGCCAGCAACAGCACCGGGGCGAAGTTCAACTGCACCGGCGGGCCGACCAACAACTCGTTCCGCAACACCGGCCTGGCCACCCTGCCGCCCGCACAACCGGCCTGGATCCGGTACGCCGGCGACGCCGGCACCCCCACCGAGTTCGGCGGCGGCTCCGAGTCGCCGATGGGTGGCCCGGTCTACCGCTACAACGCCTCGTCGACCTCCACCACGAAGTTCCCGCAGTCGTTCGACGGGCAGTTCTTCGCCACCGAGTTCGGCCGAGGCTGGATCAAGCCGATCCACGTCAACGCCGACGGCTCCCGGGGCACCATCGACACCTTCCCGTGGGTCGGCAAGCAGGTGATGGACTCGGCGTTCGGCCCGGACGGCGCGTACTACGTGCTCGACTACGGCACCGGCTACTTCAACGGTGACGCCAACTCGGCGCTCTACCGCTTCGACTACGTAGGCGGTGGCAACCGGGCGCCCACCGCCTCGGCCAGCGCGAACAGGACCTCCGGCGCGGCGCCGCTGACGGTGGTGTTCTCCTCGGCCGGCTCGTCCGACCCCGAGGGTGGGGCGCTGACCTACTCGTGGGCCTTCGGCGACGGCACCACCTCCACGGCGGCCAACCCGACGAAGACCTACAACACCAACGGCACCTACACCGCCACCCTGACGGTACGGGACCCGCAGGGCGCCACCGGCAGCAGCAGCGTGCAGATCAGCGTGGGCAACACCGCGCCCACGGTGACCATCAACAACCCCGGCAACGGTCAGCTGTTCAGCTTCGGAGACACGGTGCCCTACAGCATCACGGTCACCGACCCGGAGGACGGCACGATCGACTGCACGAAGGTCAAGATGACCTACGTGCTCGGGCACGACCAGCACGGGCACCAGATCACCTCGGCGACTGGCTGCTCCGGCACGATCACGATCCCGGTCGACGGTGAGCACGACGACGCGGCGAACATCTTCGCGATCTTCGACGCCGAGTACACCGACGCCGGTGGTCTGACCACGCACACCCAGCACACGCTGCCGCCGCGGCACCGGCAGGCCGAGTTCTTCGGCACCTCGTCCGGCGTCAACGTGTTCAGCAAGACCCCGGCCGAGGGCGGCAAGACCGTCGGCGACATCAACAACGGCGACTGGATCGCGTTCCAGCCGTACCGGTTGGGCAACGTGACCTCGTTCAGCGCCCGGGTCTCCTCGGCGGGCGCCGGCGGCACCCTCCAGGTCCGGGCCGGCTCGGCCACGGGCACGGTCCTCGGCTCGGCCACCGTTCCGGTGACCGGCGGCTGGGAAACCTTCACCACGGTCACCGGGGCGATCACCAACCCGCCGACCGCCACCACCACGCTCTACCTGACGTTCGCGGGGACGGGCACCGGGGCGCTCTACGACGTGGACGCGTTCACTCTCACCACCGGGACGCCGTCCACCGGCGGGGTCGGCCCGGTCAAGGGTCTGGCCGGCAAGTGCCTGGACGTGCGCAACGCGGCGACCGCCGACGGCACGCAGGTCCAGCTCTACACCTGCAACGGCAGTGCGGCACAGACCTGGACGGTGACGCCGAATTCGACGATCAAGGCGTTGGGCAAGTGCCTCGACGTCTCCGGTGCCGCCACCGCCGACGGCACCAAGATCCAGCTCTGGACCTGCAACGGCACGGGCGCGCAGAACTGGGCCGCCCAGGCCGACGGCACGGTACGCAACCCGGCGTCCGGCAAGTGCCTCGACGTCTCCGGCAACAACTCCGCAGACAGCACCCCCGTGCACCTGTGGACCTGCAACGCCGCCGCAAACCAGAAGTGGACCCTGCCCTGAGTTGAGAGGAAGGGCCCCTTGTCAACGCCTAGTGTTGTGCGAGGGGCCCCTCCTAACAGTCTTTAGGAGAGCGATATGCGCAGACTCCTGCGACCCGTCCTCGGCGCGGCCACCGCCGTCCTCGCCGTCATCGCCTGCACCACCCCGGCCAGCCCGGCCAGCGCCGCCGACGCCCCGTACGACGTGCTGGTGTTCTCCAAGACCGCCGGCTTCCGCCACGACGCGATCCCGGTCGGCATCCAGACCATCCGTGACCTGGGCGCGGCGAACAACTTCACCGTCACCGCCACCGAGGACGCCGCCGCGTTCACCACCGGCAATCTCGCCCAGTACGAGGCGGTCGTCTTCCTCAACACCACCGGCGACGTGCTCAACGCCAGCCAGCAGACGGCATTCGAGTCGTACATCGGCTCCGGCCGTGGGTACGTGGGTGTGCACGCCGCCGCCGACACCGAGTACGACTGGCCGTTCTACGGCAACCTGGTCGGCGCGTGGTTCGCCTCGCACCCGGCCATCCAGCAGGCCAACGTCAAGGTGGAGGACCGCGGGCACGCGGCGACGGGCCACCTGCCGCAGACCTGGACCCGCACCGACGAGTGGTACAACTACCGGACCAACGCCCGGTCCACCGCCCACGTGCTGGCCACCCTGGACGAGTCGTCGTACTCCGGTGGCGGGATGGGCGCCGACCACCCGCACTCCTGGTGCAAGAGCTACAGCGGCGGCCGGTCCTTCTACACCGGCGGTGGGCACACCCAGGCGTCGTACGCCGAGCCCGCGTTCCGCAACCACCTGCTCGGCGGCATCCGGTACGCGGCCGGTCGGAGCAAGGCCGACTGCCGGCCCGAGACCGGCTACACCCCGCTCTACAACGGCTCGACGACCGGCTGGTCGCAGGCCGGCCCGGGTAACTTCACCAACTCCGACGCCACCCTCACCTCGGTGGGCGGCATGGGGCTGTACTGGTACAACGCCAAGCAGTTCACCAACTACTCGTTGAAGCTGGACTGGAAGCTCGCCGGCGACGACAACTCCGGCGTGTTCATCGGCTTCCCGCCGTCCAGTGACCCGTGGTCGGCGGTGGACAACGGTTACGAGATCCAGATCGACGCCACCGACGCGGCCGACCGCACCACCGGATCGGTCTACACCTTCAAGTCCGCGGACATCGCGGCCCGCGACGCGGCGCTCAACGCGCCGGGGGAGTGGAACACCTACGAGCTGCTGGTCGAGGGCGAACGGCTCCAGATCTTCCTCAACGGGGTGAAGATCAATGACTTCACCAACACCAACCCGGTACGGTCGCTGGCCGGCCACGTCGGCATCCAGAACCACGGCACCGGCGACGACGCCTCGTTCCGCAACATCCGGATCAAGGAGTTGGGCACCACGCCGACGCCCGGGAACGTCACCGTCCAGGCCGAGGCGTTCAGCTCCGCCAACGGGGTCTCCGCGTTCACCAAGGCGGGCGCCAACGGCGGTCAGACCATCGGCTACATCGACCCGGGCGACTGGGCCGCGTACAACGGCGTGGACCTGACCGGCGTCACCTCGTTCACGTCCCGGGTCGTGTCCGGCGGCGCGGGCGGCACCATCCAGGTGCGTACCGGCTCGGCCACCGGCCCGGTGCTCGGCTCGGTCGCGGTGCCGAACACCGGCAGTTGGACGACGTTTGCCAACGTCAGCACGGCGCTGTCCGGCGTGCCGTCCGGCACCCAGAACCTCTATCTCACGTTCGGCGGCAGCGGCACGGGGCTCTTCGACGTGGACGACTTCACCCTCGTCAAGGGCGGTGGCAGCGGCACCCCCGGCGTCGGCCCGATCAAGGGTCTGGCCGGCAAGTGCCTGGACGTGCGCAACGCGGCGACCGCCGACGGCACGCAGATCCAGCTCTACACCTGCAACGGCAGTACGGCGCAGAGCTGGACGGTGACGCCGAACTCGACGATCAAGGCGTTGGGCAAGTGCCTCGACGTCTCCGGCGGCGCCTCGGCCGACGGCACCAAGATCCAGCTCTGGACCTGCAACGGCACGGGCGCGCAGAACTGGGCCGCCCAGACCAACGGCAGTCTCCGCAACCCCACGTCGGGCAAGTGCCTCGACGTCTCCGGCAACAACTCGGCGGACAGCACCGTCGTCCACCTCTGGACCTGCAACGGCGCGGCCAACCAGAGGTGGACCCTGCCCTGACCGCCTGACCCGGCCAACTGAGCCAGGAGGGGCCGTCGGCCACGGGCAACGGCCCTTCCTGCTCGTGCCCCGCCCTGGCGGGCGTCGCGGTATTCCGTGAGTCGCGCTACGTCTCCCCCACCCGCGTGCCTCCTGACCGAGACGGTGCGACGACCACCTGGAATTAGCCGATATACCTGTGAGTCATATCTATGACTCACAGGTATATCCCTCGCAACCATCCCCGCCGGGGCGCCGGGCTCACAGTTGGCTGCCGTACCTTGACCGGCATGGGGCGTTTCGCGCGGTGGCGCCGGACGGTGCGGGCGCAGGGGCACCGGCTGCGCGGAGCGCTGCGCCCGGGCGACAAGCCCGACCCGTTGACTGAGCCCTCCGAGCTGACTGAGCCGCACGAGCTGACGGGGTCTGACGAGTTGGCCGGGCCGGCGCCGAGCCTGAACCGCCTCGACGCGTTGGTGGAGGGCTTCGCCGCCGGCCAGCCGGTGCGTTGGAGCCTGGCCGGGCCGCCCCGGCCGTTGTCCGGGGCGGTCGACGCGGCGGCGTACCGGATCATCGAGGAGTCGCTGACCAACGCGCGCCGGCACGCGCCGGGCGCGCGGGTCGCGGTCCGCCTGCGCTACGACGTCGAGGGCATCACCATCGAGGTACGCGACGAGGGCGCCGAGCCAGAGCAACCCGCACCTGTGGGGGAGACCGGGCCTGTGGGGGAGGCCGAGCGTGCCGGACGTGGCCTGCTCGCCGTACGCCGGCGTGCCGAGCGGGTCGGCGGCACTTTCTCCGCTGGCCCGCGCCCGGACGGTGGCTTCGCCGTTCGGGTGTTCCTGCCCGCGCCCGAAGAACTGGCCGAGTGATCTGACCCCGATTGTCACCACAGGGGGTGCGATCGGCGCTGTGCCGATGGGTCCCGGCCGACAGTGGGGCTTCCGCGATGGGTGCGGCGGAAATAGGCTGTAGGCGGCGACCGTGACGGTGGCCGGTGACCCGGTGGGAGGCGCAACCCGCCGGGCTCAGGTGCGCTCGGCACCCACCGGCGTTCCGCCTCGGTGCCGCGTACCGGTCTGACCGGTCACCCTCGCCTCGGTCCGCACGACGGAATCCCCATCACAACAGGGGAGAAGGACAATGGCGCGACCCATCACGCTCTTCACCGGCCAGTGGGCCGACCTTCCGTTCGAGGAGGTCTGCCGGCTCGCCTCCGAGTGGGGCTACGACGGTCTGGAGATCGCCTGCTGGGGCGACCACTTCGAGGTCGACAAGGCGCTCGCCGACGACTCGTACGTCGATCGCAAGCGGGAGACGCTCGCGAAGCACAACCTTCAGGTCTTCACGATCTCCAACCACCTGGTCGGTCAGGCGGTCTGTGACCACCCGATCGACGAGCGGCACCAGGACATCCTGCCCGGCCGGATCTGGGGCGACGGTGAGCCGGAGGGGGTCCGCCAGCGGGCCGCCGAGGAGATCAAGGACACCGCGCGGGCGGCGGCGAAGCTCGGCGTCAAGACGGTCGTCGGCTTCACCGGGTCGTCGATCTGGCACACCCTGGCGATGTTCCCGCCGGTGCCGCCGTCGATGATCGAGCGCGGTTATCAGGACTTCGCCGACCGGTGGAACCCGATCCTCGACGTGTTCGACGAGGTCGGGGTGCGGTTCGCGCACGAGGTGCACCCCAGCGAGATCGCGTACGACTACTGGACGACGAAGCGGACGTTGGAGGCGATCGGCAACCGGCCCGCGTTCGGGCTGAACTGGGACCCGTCGCACTTCGTCTGGCAGGAGCTGGACCCGGTGAACTTCATCTTCGACTTCGCCGACCGGATCTACCACGTCGACTGCAAGGACGCGAAGGTGCGTACCGGCGATGGTCGGCGCGGCCGGCTCGCCTCCCACCTGCCCTGGGCGGATCTGCGCCGTGGCTGGGACTTCGTCTCCACCGGGCACGGCGACGTGCCCTGGGAGGACTGCTTCCGGGCGTTGAACGCGATCGGCTACACCGGCCCGATCTCCGTCGAGTGGGAGGACGCCGGGATGGACCGCCTGGTGGGTGCTCCGGAGGCGTTGCAGTTCGTCCGCCGGCTCGCCTTCGACGCCCCGAGCGCGGCCTTCGACGCGGCGTTCAGCAGCAAGGACTGACCGGCGGGAAGGGCTGATCCGCGCCGACGCGCGGTCAGCCGTACCCCGGACAGACCACGGGCCGGTCGCCCTGCGGCGACCGGCCCGTCGACGTGCTGATGGTCAGAGCGTGCTGCCGTTGGTGCCCGAGCCGGACGGCTTGGTGCGGGGGGTCGTGGCCGACGGCGACCCGGAGGTCGTGCCGACCGTGCTGCTGGTGCCCGACGAGCCGGAGCCCGCCTTGGCGCCCACCGTGGCGGGCGTGCCGGCGAACGCGTCGTCGGCGGCGGTCAGCCCCTGGCTGCCGTTGCCGTTGCCGGTGCCCAGCTTCTCGCCCAGCTTGGTCTGGCCGAGCTTGTCCTTGCCCTCGCTGTAGAGCTTGTTGGCCTGAGCCTGCGCCACCCCGGCCGCCTCCTGGACGGTCGGGTGGTCGAGCACCTTGCGGCCCCGGACCACGAGCTCTTCGTACTTCTCCCGGCCGGCACGGGCGCCCAGGACGAATCCCGCAGCCAGCCCGCCAAGAAACATGATCTTTCCGCGCATGGCGGCTCCTTCCGTACCTGACGCGCCGTCGCCCCGGCGGGTTGCCCTGTCGGGAGCGACCAGTTCGCGCCTGCGTCCTCTGTCCGCAGCTAACTACCCATCCTGCTCCCCGCTCACGCATACTTGTGTCGGGATGGCGATTTGCCCCGATTGTGAAAGAGTCGTGTCGCGTGACCTGCCGGATCTGATCATGGCGAGCGCGGGTGCAACCCACTGGACCATCACCGGGGGATGTCCTGTACTCTTGTCCCGTCGCACGGCACCGGCGAGATCCGGGTCCGGGCGGTGCACGATCCCCTGTAGCTCAATTGGCAGAGCAGCCGGCTGTTAACCGGCAGGTTATTGGTTCGAGTCCAATCGGGGGAGCTTCGCTTCACCCAACGCCCGTCGGCCCGGTGCCGACGGGCGTTTCTGCGTCCCTACCCACCACGCTCACCTTTGTCGCCGTTGATAGAGGGTCCGGTATGGGTGGTTTGCCCCTCCCCGAGCATGCTTGGCCGGCAGGATGGTCGATGTCGACCCAGGCTTCTCGCTGCGTCGATTGACGCGTCGGATTCTTGGGATGGGTGCGGATGTCCGGACGAGGAGGCTTCGGCCGGGCCACGCTGATCGCGGTGGCCGTCGTGCTGGCCTGGCTGGTGGTCGGTGGCGTGGCCGGGCCGTACGCCGGGCGGTTGAGCGAGGTCTCCACCAACGACAACGCCGCCTTCCTGCCAACCGACGCCGAGGCGACCCGCGCCCAGGACCTCGCGGCCGGCTTCGTCGACCGCGAGACCGTTCCGGCGCTTGTCGTCTACGAGCGAACCTCGGGCATCACCGACGCGGACCGGCAGCGGGTGAGCGCCGACGTCGCCCGGTTCGCCCAGGTGCCCGGCGTGGTCAGCCCGCTGCCTCCGCCGATCCCCAGCGAGGATGGGCAGGCACTGCAGGTCGTCGTGCCGGTGGACGACGCCGAGGGCGAGGAGATCGGCACGGTCGTCGAGCGGTTACGCGACATCGCCGGCGGCGACCGGGACGGGCTCAGCGTGGACGTCGCCGGCCCGGCCGGCCTGCTCGCCGACCTGATCGAGGTCTTCTCCGCCATCGACGGGCCACTGCTGCTGGTCACCCTCGTGGTGGTGCTGATCATCCTGCTGGTCGTCTACCGCAGCCCGGTGCTCTGGATCTTTCCGCTGCTGGCCGCCGGCATGTCGTACGCCCTCGCCTCGGTCTTCGTCTACCTGCTCGCCGACGCCGACATCGTCAAGCTCAACGGGCAGGCGCAGGGCATCCTCACCGTGCTGGTCTTCGGCGCCGGCACCGACTACGCGCTGCTGCTGATCGCCCGCTACCGCGAGGAGCTGCACCGCCACGACAGCCCCTGGGACGCCATGCGGGCGGCGTGGAAGGGTGCCGCCCCGGCCATCATCGCCTCCGGCGGCACCGTCATCGTCAGCCTGCTCTGCCTGCTGCTGTCCAGCCTCAACTCCAACCGGGCACTCGGCCCGGTCGCCGCCATCGGCATCGCCGCCACCCTGCTGGTGATGCTCACCTTCCTGCCCGCGCTGCTGGTGCTCGGCGGCCGTTGGGCGTTCTGGCCCCGCCGGCCAGAGGAGGACCAGGCCGATCCGCGCGCCGAGCACGGCATCTGGAGCCGCATCGCCGGCTTCGTGGCCCGGCACGCCCGACCGATCTGGCTGAGCACCGCCGTCGTGCTCGCCCTCCTCACGCTCGGCCTCACCCAGCTCGGCGCCACCACCCTCGGCCAGTCCGACCTGTTCACCCAGCGCACCGACTCGGTGGACGGCCAGGAGGTCATCTCCCGGCACTACCCGGCCGGCACCGGCAGCCCGGCCACCATCTTCACCACCGAGCAGACCGCCCAGCGGGTGGCCCAGGTGGCGCAGAGTGTGCCGGGCGTCGCAGCGGTCCGCCCCCTCACCAGCGGCCCGCAGACCGGCCAGCCCAACCCGAACGCCACACCGAAGGTCGTTGACGGGCGGGTGCAGTTGGAGGCGACGCTGGCCGACGAGCCGGACAGCGACGGCGCCGAGCGGACCATCCGCGACCTGCGGGTGGCCGTACACCAGGTGCCCGGCGCGGACGCGGTGGTCGGCGGCTTCACCGCGATCAACGTGGACACCTCGGACGCCGCCAAGCGCGACCAGAGCGTCATCATCCCCGTGGTGCTGGTGGTCATCGCGGTCATCCTGGCCCTGCTGCTCCGCGCCCTGCTCGCCCCGCTGCTGCTGATCGCCACCGTCCTGCTCAGCTTCGGGGCGACCCTCGGCCTCTGCGCGCTGCTGTTCCGCCACGTCTTCGACTTTCCCGGCGTGGACTCGTCGTTCCCGCTGTTCGCGTTCGTCTTCCTGGTCGCCCTCGGCATCGACTACAACATCTTCCTGATGAGCCGGGTCCGCGAGGAGTCGGTCAAGCGCGGCACCCGGGCCGGTGTGCTCGCCGGTCTCGCCGTCACCGGCGGTGTGATCACCTCCGCCGGCATCGTGCTCGCCGCGACGTTCTCCGCCCTGGCCGTCCTGCCACTGGTGGTGCTGGTCGAGTTGGGCACCGCGGTCGCGGTCGGCGTACTCATCGACACGATCGTGGTCCGGTCGCTGCTGGTGCCCGCGCTCGCGTACGACATCGGGCCGAAAGTCTGGTGGCCGGGCCGGTTGTCCCGGGCGAACGGTGAGCGGGAGGCGCGCGATGCTGGCTGAGACCGATGTGGTCATCGTCGGCGGCGGCCTGGCCGGCCTCGCCGCCGCCCGCCGACTGCACCGTGCCGGCGTGCCCTGGCGGCTGCTGGAGGCCGGGAGCCGGCTCGGCGGCCGGGTCGCCACCGACCTCGTCGACGGATACCTGATCGACCGCGGTTTCCAGGTGCTCAACACCGCCTACCCCCGGCTCGGCACGCTGCTCGACACCGAGCGGCTGAACCTCGGCTACTTCACCTCCGGGGTGCTGGTGCGCAAGGGCGACGACCTGCTGCGGCTGGTCAACCCGGTGCGGGAACCGACCGGCGGGCCACGCACCGCGCTGGCCGGCGTCGGCTCGCTGGTCGACCGGCTGCGCTTCGCCGCGCTCGCCACCGGCTGCGCCACGCTGCCCGTGCCCCGGCTGCTCACCGCGCCCGAGACCAGCGCCGAGACGGCCCTGCGCCGGGCCGGCCTCTCCGACGCCATCATCGAGGAGCTGCTGCGGCCGTTCCTGTCCGGTGTGTTCATCGAGCGGGAGCTGGCGACGTCCAGCCACGTGCTGGCGATGGTGCTGCGCTCGTTCGCCCGCGGCCGGATCGGCCTGCCCGCCGAGGGGATGGCCGCGCTGCCCCGGGCCGTCGCCGACCCGCTGCCCGCCGATTTGCTCGACCTGGACACCCCGGTCGCGCAGGTCGCGCCCCGCCTGGTCCGCACACAGGCCGGCGACATCCGCTGCCGGGCCGTCGTGGTCGCCGTCGACCCGCCCGCCGCGGCCGCGCTGCTGCCGGCCCTGGCGAGGGTACGCATGCACAGCTACACCACGTACTACCACAGCGCGCCCGAGCCGCCGCTGGCCGAGCCGATCCTGCTCGTCGACGGCGACCGGCGGGAGATCGTCGCCAACACGGTTGTGCTCAGCAACGCGGTCCCGACGTACGCGCCGGACGGCCGGCACCTGGTGGCCACCTCGGTGGTCGGTCCGACCGCCCCGCCCGAGCCGACCGTACGGGCCGAGCTGACCCGGCTGTACGGCCGATCCACCGCCGACTGGACCCACCTCACCACCGTGGCCGTCCCGGACGCGCTGCCCGCCGCGCCGCCACCGCAGGGGCGACTGCGTAAACCGGTCGCGCTGGGGGAGGGGCTGTTCGTGGCCGGTGACCACCGCGACAGCCCGTCCATCCAGGGCGCGCTCGCCAGCGGATGGCGCGCCGCCGGGGCTGTTCTGGAGGAGTTGCGCGCGGCGTAGCCCGGCGCTGGAGGACCAGAAAAAGCGGGCATCGCCGCCGTAGTTGATCACCTATGCTTCCCGCCATGCCCGCACCTCTCCCGGCTCCGAACTTCGATGCCGGTGCCGCGTACCCCGAGGTAAACGACCTGCGTAAGGCGCTCCGCGCCGCCGATTGGCCCGCCGTTCGCGCGTTCGTCGCCGACCGGGATCCGGACGCCCGAACGATGCTGGTCGGGGCCGTCGCGGACTGGGCGGGGATCGAGGCGTTCCTCCAGCGGGCGTACGACGACAACCCCGAGGATCCGCACGCCGGCACCCTGCTCGGCGCGTACCTGATCCGGGCCGGCTGGCGGATCCGCAGCTCCTACCGGGCCGAGCACGTCAGCCGCGAGCAGTTCGCCAAGTTCCACGACCACCTGCGTCGCTCCGAGCGGGTGCTCATCGACGTCACCGCCCGACACCCGGACGACGCGACCGCCTGGACCCACCGGATCACCAACAACCGCGGCCTCCAACTGGGACAGGCCGAAGCGCGTCGCCGCTACGACCGCCTCGCCCAGCACCACCCCCACCACGTTCCCGCCCAGTCGAGCCTGCTCCAACAGTTCTGCCCGAAGTGGAGCGGAGACTGGGACCGCGCTTTCGGCTTCGCCCGGGAGTGCGCCGAGGCCGCGCCGCCCGGCGCACCGAACGCCGTCCTCATCGCCGAGGCGCACCTCGAACGCTGGCTGGAGTTCGACACCGAACGGGAGCGCACCACGTACCTGCGCAGCAGCGCGGTGGTGGACGAGATCATGCGGGCCGGCCAGCGGTCCGTGCTGCACCCCGACTTCGTCGACCGGCCCGGCTGGGTCTCGGTCCGCTCGGCGTTCGCGCTGATATTCAGCCTCACCGAGCAGTGGGGTCCCGCCGCCAGCCAGTTCACCGCCCTCGGTGGTCTGGGCACCGACTACCCCTGGGACTACGTCGACGGGCCCCCCGGCTTCACGAAGTACCGCGCCAAGGCGTACGCGAAGGGTGGACAGTCGTGATCCAGCACCTGGACGTGGACGGGGTGCCCACGCTGCTCGCCGCCACCGGCGGCCCCATGCACGCCGGGCTCACCTTCCGGGTCGGCGCCGCCGACGAGACGCTCAGCCGGTCCGGCGTCACCCACCTGATCGAGCACCTCGCGCTCGCGCCACTCGGCCTGGCCGACTACCACGTCAACGGCGCGACCGCCCAGGCGTTCACCACGTTCCACACCCAGGGCTCCGAGACGGACATCGCGGCCTTCCTCACCGCCGTCTCCGGGCACCTGCGGGAACTGCCGGTGGCGAGACTGGACGTCGAGAAGGAGATCCTGCGGACCGAGTGGAGCAGTCGGGGCGCCGCCGCCGTCGACGACATCCCGCTGTGGCGCCACGGTGCCCGGGACTACGGGCTGACCAGCTACCCGGAGTGGGGCCTTGGCGCGCTCACCGCCGACGACCTGCGCGAGTGGGCCGCCCGCTGGTTCACCCGGGAGAACGCCGTGCTCTGGATCGCCGGTGACCGGGTGCCCGCCGGACTGCGGCTGTCCCTGCCCACCGGCACCCGCCAGCCCGTGCCGGTTGCCTCGTCGGCGCTGCCGCAGATGCCCGCGTACTTCGTCAACGGCTCCCGGGCCGTCGTGCTCGACTCGGTGGTACGACGCCGCGTCGCCGCGACCGTCTTCGCCGGCGTGCTGGAGCGGGAGATGTACCGCTCCCTACGCCAGGACACCGGCCTGTCCTACACCACCACCACGGGGTACGAGCCGCGCGGCGACGGGTACGCCACGCTGCGGGCACTCGCCGACGCGCTGCCGGAGAAGCAGGACGCCGTGCTGGGCGGGTTCATCGACGTACTGGCAAAGATGCGGGTCGGGCGCATCGAACAGGCGGACCTGGACGCCACCATCGCCAAGCGGGAAGACTTCCTCGGCATCGCCGAGGTGGACGCGGCGCGGCTGTCGTCGTACGCGCTCAACGTCCTCACCGGGGAGCCGAACCTCAGCGTCGACGAGCACCGGGCCGAACTGAAGGCCGTCGACCTCGACGACCTGCACGAGGTGACCGAGGAGGTGATGGCGTCGGCGCTGCTCATGGTGCCCGGCGGTCTCAGCGCCGACTGGGCCGGCTTCGTCGCGGCGCCCACCCGCTCGACCGAGATCCTCCAGGGCACCACGTACCAGTCGAAGGAAGGCAACGCCGCGCTCCGGGTCGGCGTCGACGGAGTGACCCTCCTGCAGAGCGACAACCCGCTGACCGTCCGGTACGACGACTGCTCCGCCATGCTGGTCTGGCCAGACGGCGCGCGGCAGCTCATCGGCTCGGACGCCATCGTGCTGCACATCGAACCCACCCTGTTCGACCTGCACCCGGCTGTGCTCCCGGCCATCGACGCCAAAGTGCCGGACGACCGGCAGGTCGCCATGCCGACCCGCGCGCCAGACGCGATCCCACAACCTGCTGCCGTACGACAGCCCGCACAACCCGCCACCAGCACGTGGTGGGAGATCCCGGCGTTGGTGCTCAGCGGGATGGGCATCGCGTTGGTGGGCGGGCTGAGCGTGCTGCTGACCCTCGCCATGCTTCTCACCGAGACCGAGCCCGGCGAGGAACAGCTCTGGGGCGCCGTCGTGGTGCTCTGGCTGCTCACTGTTATTCTCGCGTTGCCCATCGTGAAGCTGTGGCGACGGCGGCGTCGATGAGGTGGGGCCGGATCGCTGCTGGCCCGTGATCCACCGGGCGGGATAAGATCCGGCGCGGTGTCAGGGGCGGTAGCTCAGCCGGTTAGAGCAGGGGACTCATAATCCCTCGGTCGCGGGTTCGAGTCCCGCCCGCCCCACCAGGCAAAACGCTAGTTCGCTGATCTTTCCGTGGTGCTACACGTGGTGCGAGCGCGCTACGGTCGGCCCCATGGCGACGGCGAACGGGCGCGCGAAGCGTCAGCGCGGCGAGATCGAGGAACTGCCCAGCGGCTCACTCAGGGTGAAGGTCTACGCGGGCCTCGATCCCATCACGAAGAAGCGGCACTACCTGACCGAGACCATCCCGCCCGGCCCGACTGCCCGGAAGGAAGCCGAGAAGGCGCGTACCCGCTTCCTGGCCCAGGTGGACGAGCGGCGCAATCCACGGACACGAGCCACGGTCGACCAGCTGCTTGACCGGTGGCTCGAAGTCCTCGACGTGGAGGCGTCGACCCGGCAGGGATACGTCAAGAAGCTGAACAAGCACGTACGGCCGTTGCTCGGCAAGCTGCCGGTGGGCCGGCTGGACGCCGAGGCGCTGGAATCGTTCTATGCGGTACTGCGGAAGTGCCGGGATCACTGTGGAGGTGGCCGAAAGATTATCGAGCACCGGAAGGCAGGACCGCATGACTGCACCGACAAATGCCGGCCGCATGCGTGCAGGCCGCTGGCGCCCGCGTCGATACGGCAGATTCACTGGATCCTGTCCGGCGCGCTGAACCGGGCCGTCCGGTGGCGGTGGATCGCCGTGAACCCGGCAGATCAAGCGGAGAAGCCCGGGATGCCTCAGCCCAACCCGCACCCACCAACGGCGCCTGAGGCGGCCCGGCTGGTCACCCAGGCGTGGAAGGACCCCGACTGGGGCGCGTTCGTGTGGGTGGCCATGACGACCGGGGCGCGCCGGAGCGAGCTGTGCGCGCTGCGGTGGTCCGCGGTCGACCTGGACGCTGCCGTGCTCACCCTGCGGGGTGCCCTCTATGTGGACGACGCAGGGAAGCTGCGAGAGAAGGACACCAAGACACACCAGCAGCGGCGGGTGGCCCTGGACGCGGAGACAGTAGGGGTGCTGCGCGACCAGCTGGCGCGCTGCGAGGAGCGCGCGTCGGCCCTCGGGCTGTCGCTGCCAGGTGACGGCTACGTGTTCTCGCCCGCCCCGGATGGTCGTACGCCGCTCGTGCCAGACACCGCTACCCAGCGATTCGGTCGGATGGCGGCGCGCCTCGACATCACCACGAACCTGCATGCCCTGCGGCACTACTCAGCGACGGAGCTGATCGCGGCCGGTGTCGACGTTCGGACTGTTGCGGGCCGGCTAGGGCACGGCGGGGGCGGCGCAACAACGCTGCGTGTGTACGCGGCCTGGCTGTCGGAGTCCGATCAGAGAGCCGCCGCTACCCTGGCGGCTCGGATGCCTCCACGGCCAGGGCCACCAGGGTCGTGAGGTGACAGACGTCATGCGTCCGCCTGTCCAGAAGGAAGAGACGCTCGGCCTCCCGCTCCGGTACTGCCCGATCCTCCGGGCCCGACGGCCGCATGCCACCATGTCTGCATGACCGCCGACAACACGCGTCGAGGTGGGCGCAGGTGGGGACGCTACCTGGCGGGCGTTGTAGGGGTACTGTCCGTTGCTGCACTCGGCGCGATGACGAACATCGGTACCAACCTGCCCTTACCTGACTGGGAATGGTTGAGCAAACCGATCGTCGTGTGGTCACTAGCGGGCGTCCTGGTCATTGTGATCTGTATCGCGGCGGTCATCGATATACGTTCTGGCGACGACGAGGGCGATAGCAGTGGACAACAGAGGGCCGTTGATCAGGTTGACGCCGGGCAAATAGTTATCAACTCTCCCACTGGTCCAGTTTTTACCGGACCAGTGCACGCGCAGTCGGCGCCACACGCAGACCTGACCCAAATAGACCTGCCGAGGCAGGGCGGCCGTGCTGAAGCCTCCGCAGCCTCTGTAGTCGCCGGGGGGCGCGTTGGCCTGGTGGTGACTCGGTTCATGAGTGACCCCTCAGGCATTCAGTGGGAAGAGATATACAATCAGGTCCGAAAAGGCGCAACGACTACGGAAATCACCGTCCAGGACGCGCGGGATGCGCCGAATGCTCGCGTCGACATCCTGATAATCGTGCACGAGGCGCGGTTGGTTTTCATATCGCAGAGTCCTCTAAGAACCACCATGAGCCGCGCGCGTACCGCACTCCAGGAGCAGCCGTCGATGTCGATTGGAATCTACTTAGTCGGGCCAGAATGTGAACCGGCCAAGGAGCAGGTGAACCATTGGTTGGACTTGGACTCACCCATGGCATCGGTATACATCACAGGCGTTGAATCTGCGGCTGGCCTCCCAGACGAGATGGCCCGCCTGCTGCAGGTAGTTATAGATCGCGACCCCCGACGCAGTCGTCCTTCCAATCAGGCCGACAATTTTGATGGCCCGGGAGAGTTGTACGATGCAAGAATGGGTGATTACTGATGAACCTGGCCTGGATTGCAGCAGTCCTTGAGCCGCTAGATGTTGCCCTAAATCCACACTTCCCCGACGACGAGTACGACAGTACTGGGCCGGCCCGATTGGCTGCCACCGTTCTTGGACGGCAATGGCGGGGCCAGTTGGAGCCTGACGCGTCTGCGGCCGAACCACGCGACTTAGTGGACTTGGCTCAAGGATGCTTGAGGAATGACTTAATCGCCGAGTCTGTACCGCAGCTTGCGGCTGCTCTCATTGAATCGCCCCCTGCCGACAGGGCTGAGTCGGCCGCTCTTGCTCTGATTGTTGCTAGCGCTTCTGGCGAGCTGGATGACTACGGCACTTGTCTCGTGGTGCTTGATTCACAATTGAGCACGACCCAGAAAGAGGCGACTGCCGATGACGCTCTTCTCACGGCCATTCTGTTGCAGCAGAAGGCTCTCAGGATGCGTGATGCTGGCAAACCCCATCTCGCGATCTCGGTCGAGGCGGGAAGGGTTCTGTCGAGCTTGGTCATCGAGCGCTGCAGCCCGTTCCGAATGGGGCCTTCGGTCTCGCACTCGCCCTACCTGACTCTTGCGCGAATGCGAGACGGCCTCCTGCATGCTATTCGTAGCCTCATTCCATCAAATGCGCCGGAGCGGCAGGAGATTTCGGGACTACAAACGCGAAAAGAGCACGCATTCAGCCAGGAGGTTAGCGTTCTAGCGCGAACGGCGAAAGGTCGCGCTAGCAGCTATGCAGAATATGTTCGCAACTCCTTCACTCGTGAATTTGATACCCGGTCACGCGTCGTAACAGGCGGCACTGGGTACGTCGATCTTTTCCCGAATGTTCTGCTGTTTGAACTTTTTGGTGATGGTGCTGTCTATCCTGCACGCCGTGAACTAGCCCTTTCGCGGCTCCTGCAATCGGATGGCAGGGAAATTGACTTGTCGGACGCCTTGCGCCTGCTGCGCCAAGCCGCAGCGAAAAATGATCTTGCTCTAGTGTTGCGGCGGCTACGCGATGCTGGTCCGCTCTCCGCAATAAGTCGAGATGGCCGTCAGATTTTGCAGAGACGAAGGTCGCCGGAGTTGCTGCGAACAGTCGAGTTGCAGGTTCTGGAGGCAGCTGCAGACTTGCTCACCCCGGCCGAGGCTCGCCTGGGCCTTGAAGCCATTAAGGCAAGTCTGGCTGCAGGTGGCCCGCCGGACTTGCCAGGGATGTGGCAACTCGCTGTCCTGCGCCGCGAAGTAGCTTGGCGGGCAGCTGCCGCATTGGCCAACACGTGCGATGCAGCGGTTGAAGTATCCGACATGCTGCTAGCTGAAGTGAAGGCAGAACACCGAGACCATCAACTGTTCGACACGGCAGTGCGGCGAGCCTTGTCAGTGCTCGACTGGGAGCCCCTGCCGGAGCATGTAAAAGAGGCCTGGGCGGCAATCATGCTGTCGCATCACGATCGTCTACCTCGCGTGGCGAATGTGATTGCGGATCGTCTGGGTAGGATGGAACCGCTCGCTGCGGATGCTTCCCCTCTCGATATAACAGTTCACCAAATAAACCTCGCCCTCAAGGGCCAAACGCCTGATCCAGCTCATGTTGAGGGTGTCGAACTAGTCCGAGAGCTGCTTGAGAGCATTCGCTCACAGGCGGCACAAGGGTCGTACTCGTTCGGTGGCGTCGATCCGGGTGACATTGCAGCCGCTTTAGTTATAGCGACTGGTTCCCGTGGTCTCTGGGACTCTCTGGCAGGGTTCTTGACCGATATGCGTGTACCGCGTGATGCTCGAACGAGTGCCTTTGAACGGCTCGCGCGCGCTAAGGTGCCCATACCGCAAAGGCCGGCAGAATTGTTCCGTGCGCAGGCTCAGCGGTTGCTGTACGGAGAGTCGTCCTTTGGATCCGGCTCTCCAGTTTTTCCGTATCCTGCTGCCTTGAGGTTCCTCGCTGCGTGCGAACTTCTGCAAGATGTGGATGTGTATGACGCCGTTGCAGCGCTCGCTGGCGGCCGTAGCGCAGTCGCTCGCCGTGAAGCGGCTGTGACAGCGGCCGTTCTCGCCACTAAAAGGCCGCTGCCTGCGCTGCTGGCGTTGGTTTTGCCGATGGTGGGCGATAAAAACCCGGAGGTCCGAGCCGTTGCGGGAGGCGCCCTAGTGCTCCTGCAGTCTCCGGACGACTACCTTAGCGTGGTCGCAGGCCGCCGTATAGTGGATCTTCTTTCCGAAGACGGCATCCTGGTTCCCATGGTTGTGCTTCGGGAGTTGAGTGACGTATCAGGTCCGCTGTCGTCGTCACTGCGACGGCGAGTCGAGGAGGTTGCTGAGAGACACAATTCGCGAATTGTGCGCGCTCGCGCTAAGGAAGTTGTAGGGCGAGCGAGTCAGCGGTAGCGCGGGTGCTCGGGCTGCCTGCATAGAAGTGCGGAGATCATCAGAAAGATTGAAAGAGGGCTCGCGGTGAGAGCCATCGCCCGCGTTGCGCTACTGGTGGGCATCTACCCACACCAGGCGCCCCTACGTATCGTGGGGGCGTGGACCTTGTGACTGCTGGTAGGACGACTGCTGAGGGCCTGCTCGCGCAGGCGTTGCCGCGTCGGTGGACCCATGTCATGGCGGTATCCGTCAAGGCATCTGAGGTTTCGATGATCCTGGACGAAGTCGAGCGCCCGCTTTTGGTGGCCGCCGCCTGGTTGCATGACATTGGCTACGCACCCGAGTTGATCGATACGGGATTGCATGCGCTCGATGGTGCCCGGTGGCTTCGCCAACACGGCTACGGTAAGCGTGTGGCAGCACTCGTTGCTCACCACTCATGCGCGCTTTTTGAGGCTGAGGAACGGGGGTTGGCGGATGTCCTGCGGACCGATTTCGTTGATGAGGAGACGGCGCTGCGTGATGCCCTGTGGTATGCGGATATGACCACCGGGCCGGACGGGCAGAATCTCGATGTGCTAGAACGTCTGGCCGAAATTAGGACGCGGTACGGCCCCAGGGCCCCGGCAAAGTCGTCAGGTGATGCCGAGTAGGGCCAGGGGTCGGGTGCTGTCACGGGCGTGATGTCGATTGGCGGCGGCGATGTTGGTGGTTCCGGCGGCGCGGAGGGCGCCGATGGCGGCGTTGCGTAGGGCGGCCATGACCTCGGGTCCGGTTCCGGTACGGATTTGGGATCGGTCCTCGTCGTAGGTGACGTCCCGCACCCAGTGGATCTTGTTCTCGATGTTCCAGTGCCCGCGGATCCATGTAGCCAGTTGTGCCGGTTTCGCTTCGTGCACGCGCAGGTCGGTAATGGCGTAGATGGTCTCGGTGGTGAAGCGTTTCGGCTGGTCCAGGCGCCGTCTGCGGCGGCGGATCTGTAGGGCCTGGGCGGCGTGGGGGAAGTCGATGCCGGTGGAGATTGTCAGGGCCTTTACGGTGCGGATCTCACGGCGGCCGTGTCCGCGGTCAGTGTCGCGGAAGGCGTCCGGGACGGCGCGCCAGGGCAGGCCGGCGAGTTGACGGTGCAGGCTCGGCTGGTTGCCCTTGACGGTCAGGATCCAGTGCGCTCCGCGTTCGGCGAGGTAGTCGACGTGCTCACGCTGGCAGTGCAGCGCATCGGCGGTGATTACGGTATCGCGCAGGTCGCCGATCTGGTCGAGCAGCGGTGCGAATCGGGTGATCTCATTGAGCCTTTTCCAAGCTGATCTTGCAGCTCGGGGCGGGTGCGGCGGGCCCGGTGATCGATGGGTGCGAGGCTCCAGGTAGGACAGCTGTCGACCAAGACTCGAAGCCCCGACCGGGAGCCTCGCCATGCTGTCCTACCCCGCCACGATTCCGTTGTCCAGCCGCACCCTGAACCACCTCGCCGAACGCATCCGCGGCCACCGCAAGCAGCGCCGATCCCGGTGGCGGCGCCTCGAACCCGGCCGGCAGGCGCTGCTCGCTCTGGCCCATCTGCGCAACGGCGACACCTACACCCGACTCGCGGCCGGCTTCGAGATCGGCGTCGCCACCGCCTGGCGCTACGTCCAGGAGGCGATAGCGCTGCTCAGTTCGGTAGCCGCCGACCTGGACACCGCGATGCGACGCATCCGGCTGCTGGCGTACGCGATCCTGGACGGCACGCTGATCCCGATCGACCGGGTCGCCGAGCAGAAGCCCTACTACAGCGGCAAGCACAAACGCCACGGCGTGAACGTGCAGGTCATCGCGGACGCCGCCGGCCGGCTCGTGTGGGCATCACCGGCGCTGCCCGGTTCCGTACACGACCTGACCGCCGCCCGCAGTCACGGCATCATCGATGCCCTGACCAGCGCAGACGTGATGACCTTCGCCGACAAGGGCTACCAGGGCGCCCACGGCAGCGTGCGCACCCCGTTCAAACGGCGCCGCTTCCGGCCGAAGCTCTCACGAAGGCAGCAGGCAGTGAACCGGACCCACGCGAAGATCCGAGCCCGCGGAGAACGAGCGATCGCCACACTCAAGACCTGGAAAATCCTGGCCAAGCTGCGCTGCTGCCCACGCCGAGCCACCGCGATCGTCCAAACCATCCTCGTCCTGCACCAGGTCGAAACCAACCACTACCCAGGATGAAAATGGCTCATTGGTCTTGCCCTCGACGTCGGTACTGGCCAGGACCACGCCGACCGCCTGATCGCAGGCAGCCAGGACGTGCCGGGCCGGGGTGTCGGTGGTGCGCGAGCCGCGCAGGGTCTTGCCGTCCACGGCGATCGCTCGCCGCGACGCCGACGCGCCGGCAGCGGCCCGGCCGGCAAGCCAGACGCTGACCGCCGCAGTCAGTACCTGCGGGTCCATGGCCTGCAACAGCCGGCGGATCATCGCCTCGGACGGGCGTCGGTCTGGGGCCATGCCCAGCGCGAGCGCGGTCGCCGCCGGCACGTCGGCGACCCACTCAGCGATCGCGCTGTACGACCGGTTGCCGGCCACTACCGCGCACACTGCAGCGGTCACCACGACCGTCAACCGGTGCCGCACACCTCGCCGGGCCCGCGGATCAGGCAGATCGGCCAGCGCAGCGCGCAGTCCACCAGCGGCTTCGGCAACGGTCAAAGCCGGTGCACGCGACACCGACGAGATCAGCGATGATGGCAGGGCGGGCATGGCTCACTTCGGCGATCAACACGGCGTAGGAACCTTGATGATCTTCTGAACCGGTCATGCCCGTCTTGCTGCCGTCAACAGCGGCGCTTCTACTCCAGTCCACTCAAGTCAGACACCGCCACGACTTTGCCGGGGCCCTGGGCACTACTCCGCCACACAACTGATAGCGGCGGGCGTCGACGTTCGTACAGTCGCCGGCCGGCTCGGTCACGGTGGGGGAGGCGCGACGACCCTTCGTGTCTACGCTGCTTGGCTTGCGGAGTCAGATCAGCGCGCAGCCGCGAGCCTAACTGCGCGCATGCCGAAGCGCCCGGATCGAAGCTGAAGAATCATTCAGTTCCTCGCCGACTGTTCAGGGCTGGGCGCAGACGTCTGCAGATGTAGTGAAGTATGATTTTGCGTCATGGGTCGAGGGTTAGGAGAGTCTAGCGTTGGATGGATTCGATATTGCATGACTTACCGATCTTGACTTCGAGGCCATTTGCAAGGACGTCTTCCAAGAGGCGTTGGCGTTGGATCTTGAGTTGTTTGCGCACGGCAAGGGCGGCGGGATAGACCTGCGCGGATTTGTTGGCGATGGTCAAAGTGTGATCATCCAGTGTAAGCATTGGATCCATTCATCACGGCAGTCGCTAATCAGATACATGGAACGGGTTGACGCGCCGAAAGTCGCCAAGCTTGCGCCAGCGCGATATCTGCTTGCATCTTCTGCTGACCGCACACCGGAGTCGAAGCGAAAGTTGCGCCTTGCGCTCGCGCCGTATATTCGCTCTGAGCAGGATATCTACGGACTGCGCGAAATCGAAAGCGAGTTGCGAAAGCGACCCCACATTGTTCGTAGCATCTCAGGCTATGGTACGCGCACCCCGTCGACCTGCTGATCGTGTTGTCGCTGACGAGTTGCGAGATGCGGGTGCCTCGGTCAGCCAGCGGATCACCAGGACAGCCTGTTTGAAGCAGCCCAACGACCGGGTCCCGGCGCGGGTGCCGAGCCGTTGCCGTTCGGCGTGGAGGAGGCCGGACAGAAACGACACGGTCACCTCGCGTACGGGCAGGATGGCGGCACATGTGACGCTCATAGCGACGCAGAACCTCGATGACGGTGATCCCGGGAAGGACCACCTTCATGCCGGGGTTCTGCGTCTTCTCGTTGCACCGCAACGGATCCGGGCGCGTCCGGACCGCCGATCGAGCCAGCTACTCCGAGTCATTTACCCCTTGCTCGGAAAGGCTCAGTGGAGGATCAGCAGGGGGTCAGCTGCCAAGTCACCTTCGTCACGTTGACCGGTATATACAGGTCGCCCCCGGTCCCGCCGGCAGGAGCGCAGTTCTTGAAGGGAATCGACGAGCCGAAAGTGAACCCGGATATTACGGCGTCGCGGCCGGTGCCATTGTAGAAGTTGAATCCCTGGATGCTGCCGGTCCACTCGCTGTTGGTCGTCAGAGACGGCGTCTCCACGGGACCCTGCGGCGGGTGATTCCAGTTGGGCCAGATGCAGAGCATGCCCTGCGGGCAGTTCCCGGACCCCCAGCCTTGTATCGACACTCCGGGTGCTGCCGCCGAGGCGGCGGGGGCGGTGGCCAGCACGCCTGCGACGGACGCGGCGATGGCGATGGTGATGGCGATGGCGATGGATTTCAACTGCACGGTTCACCTGCTCTTAGATAGACGCTTGTAGTTGCGAATTTAAACTACCGGCGGAAAATTGACAGGTCAAGCATCTGAAGCGACGTAGTCCGGGCGGGTCACTCGGGAGCTGGCGTCCACCTGAGTCTGATGACGATTGAGGTAGTTTCAGGGTGGTATCTGTCGGACGGCACCACGGCCTGCCAGCATCCGATCACCGCCCACGGTGGAGCCGACCGTGCTCTCACCCGACGGCGCCACTGTGGAAACGACGGCCGACACCGTCCGGGCCGGCCGGCGACCTCGGAGCAGACGCACGGGTCGAGGTCGTGAGGCACGACCTGCGTTCGCCCCTGCGGCACCACCAGGACCGGCCGTCGGGTGGGCGGCCCTGCGGCCGATCCTGGTGGCGACATCCACCCGGCGAACGAGGCCGAGGCGGTCGGGCCTCAGGCGGACGGCGACCCGCGACACCGTCACTTACCAGCAGTAGCGCGGGTTGAGGCTCACCTCGATTACGTCCGACTGCATGTAGAGGAGGTAGCCGCCGGGGCGACCGCACTCCTCGCTCTCGTAGGTCACCCCGTTATAGACGAAGGAGAGCATCACCTTGAGATGGCGGCCGCCTGGTGCTACGTCCGCGAGGCGATCGCCCTGCTCCCGATCGACCGCGTTGCCGATCAGAAGCCGTACTGCTCCGGAAAGCGCCGCCGCCAGCGACTCTCACGTCGGGAGAGAGCGGTGGACCGGTCCCACGCCCGCATCCGCGCACTCGGCGAACGTGCCATCGCCACCCTCAGGACCTGGCGACTGCTGAGCAAACTGCGCTGCTGCCCACGCCACGCCAGCGCGATCGTGCAGGCCATCCTGGCCCTGAATCACATCGAGAACCCCATCCAGGGCAGGTGAAAGCGCTTCCTGATGCGACAGCCTGGGCCCGTTGACGCCCCACCTCAATTTTGGTAAGACCTTAACATTATGGATGTCGCCACACTCTCGGCACAACGCCTCGTACTCACGCTTCACCGCGCCACCACGCTCGTCGACCGCGTCGCTGACACGCACCTGCGGAACATGCACGACGTGACCCTTTCGATGTTCGCCGCGCTGGTGACGATCCACGAAATCGGCCCTGCGCGACAGAGCAAGATCGCCCAAGCCCTCGACGTGTCCAGAGCGGCTGTGACGCAGCGCCTGGTCGAGCTCGTCGCGCGCGGGCTCGTCGAGGTCACTCCGGATGCCACCGACCAGCGCGCGAATCGCGTCGCCGTCACGAGAAAGGGTCGGGAACTCCTCGACGCGGCGTGGAAAGGGCTCGCGGAGAGCGACGACGGCATCGAGGACGGTATCGATCTCGAAGCGCTGCAGAGCGCGCTGGACACGCTTGTCGCCAACGCCGCACGCTATCTCGCCGGTCAGGAGGTGACGGCATGAGCGTCGCCGCCATCGTGGCCACCCTCGTACTCACCGCACTCGCTGTGCTCCAGGTGCTCGTCGCGGCCGGCCGGCCGTACGGGCGGCTGGTATGGGGTGGGCAGCACGAGACACTGCCGCGGCGATTCCGAGTCGGCAGCGCAGTGTCGGTCGTCGTCTACGCCGCCATAGCCTGGGTGCTGCTCGCGCGCGCCGAAATCTTCGGGCCTTCCAGGCCGTTCGTCGGCATCGCGACGTGGGTGCTCTTCGGGTACTTCGCAATCGGGATCGCGCTCAACGCAATCTCGCGAAGCCGCGCCGAACGCCTGGTGATGACGCCAACGTGCGTGGTCTTGGCGGCGTGCTCGCTCACCGTCGCGCTCAGCTGAACCCGAGCCCCTTGACCAGCGGCTAGGAGTTGCGCGCCGCCGGGATGAGTTGGCTACCGAACCGATTGGTGGGGTGTGGGCGAGCGACCATTTCGGGGTGCTCGCGGACCTGCGCCTTCCGCCGCACCCGCCGGGTACCTGGGGAGATTCGCTAGCGGTCCGCGTTCAGTGACAGACTCGGGGCGGCCGGGTGCGCCTAGAGTTCGATCACCCGGCCGCTCTGCAGGAATTCCTGGACGACGAGGGCGGGGCTCTTCAGGTCCTTGAACGGGCTAGTTTTGGCGAGGTCAGTGATCGTGCCGAGGAGGTCGGACACCTGGGCCGCGGCGTCCTCCCGATCTGAGGCCAGAGCTCTGTCCAACTGATCGAAAAGCCGCCGGAAGTTTTCCCGCCGCTCGTCGAAGGTCTTGTCCAGGGCGGTGAGAAGGAAGTCCCGCTGGACCTGGATGATCTCGAGCTGGGTCTCTTTCCACGCGCGGGTCTCCGCGCGCCGGGTCTCCTCCTGCGCCGTTACCGTATGCCACTCCTGGGCCGAGGCCATGACGAGCCGGAAGGCGTCAACGACCATGGCCGGGCTCGGCTTGGGGATCAGCGTGGCGACCTTGCTGGACGCGCTCATGCGTACTTCTCCATGATCTTGATCGAGGCCTCGGTGAGTTCCCCGGACTGGGGGTCGAGGACCGGTGTGTTCAGGATTTCCTTGACCGCGGTGACCAGCTGAAGCGCCCGCAGGAACTTGGCCGCGTGGACTTCCGGGTCGAAATTGACCGCTTCGAGCGCTTCAAGCGTGTGAGTCGCCCGCTCGGCCATGCGGCTGAGCAGGTCGCGGAGTTCATCGATGCGCCGCTCGACGGCGTGGAGCAACTCGTGGGTGAGGAACAGTTGCTTGATCTCGACGTCAACCGTGGCGGCGAAGCCTTCCAGCTTGGTCCTGGTGCGAGCGCCCACGATGCCCACGGTCAGGCCGCCGATGAGGAGACCGGGGACGACCGTCACGGCGCCGAGGACGACGCTTCCGGCCGCCACCCCGCCGCCGCCGGTCGCCAGTGAACCGCCGCCGAGCCAGGCCAGCACCGCGTTCTGGGCGGCAGCGCCGGACAGCGAGGAGATCGCCGTGCCGGTGCTCGCGGACGCGAACGTGGAAACGCCCCACAGCGCCGCAGCCTGGGCCGAGGTGCCGGCGCCGACCGCACCGATCAGGCCGCTGATCCCGGTGGTGACGTCCTCGACGCCGGCCGCGTAGGTCGGAGCGCTCGGGACTTCGATGCGTACGCCGTCGATCCTCTTGAAGTTGATGCGTTTGACCAGATGCTCGTTCCGTTCGAGCCAGTCGGCCAGGCGGGCGACCGTCTCTTTGTGAACACGAATCTGAAATTCGCCGTACTCGCGACAAACTCGTTGAGTGTTCATCCTGGTCGCCTCACATTCGGCGATCGCAGCCTCGTGGCGCTTCAGGGCGTCGTTCCGGGTGTTGTTTCCCTTGACCAGGTCCACAGCACCTTTCACCCCCGCTCCAACAGCGAGGGCAGCGCCCGCGCCGAGCGGAATCAGCAATTTCCACCCAGCCTGGGTGATTTTAGGGACCACCTAGTCTTCAGCCTCCTCGGCGTGACGCTATCCCTGATAGCAGGGTGGCAGGAAGCGTAGCGAAGATCCTTCAAGACTTGTATCAGGAGTACGTCGGCGACGGGCGATTACCGTGCATAAGAGAAGGAATTCCCCATCAACTGACGCGGTGCCGATGTCAAATATAGTTATCCGCGACGCTCAATCCGGAAAGCGTGTTTTGTCCGACCGCGGGGATGTCCAGGTAGTCACCGTTGAGGGCGGTGAGCCCGCCTCGCTGACCGAAACCTGTGCCCGTTACTCGCGACCGTGCCGTCACCTCAGGGCGTCGGCCTCGTCACATCGCCTCAACCGCGGCCTGGACCTTCTTCGCCAGCGACGGCTTCACCTTTCCCGACACCCGCACCAACACCCGACCACCATCAGCGCGGTAGTGGTACTCGGTGCCCAGGATTGGCAGGCTCTTCAGCGACTCTTGGATGTACTTGGACCGGCGGTCCCCATCCTCAACGCTGGGGAAGACCTCGATGACAAGCCCTCGGTCGATGCCGTACTTGTCTGCGTCTTTGTCCCCGCCGGGCAGGTCAGCGGACGCCCGCGACAGGTATCCGTTGGGCCGCCCGAGCAGGTCGTTGGGGTCGGTGTCCTCATCTTGGGCAGCACCAGCGGTCAGGCCGAGTTTCGCCGCAGTCAGGTTCGCGAGCACCTGCTCAGCGGTGAGCGGCGCGGCTGCCGCCGTGACCGGTGCTGCGGCGGGTGTAACCGGGGCGGGCGGCGGCACGCTGCCCGGGTTGTTGGTGGTGTCGGTGCCGCACCCGCCGACGAGGATTGCTGCGGCGGTGAGGATGACTGCTCCGTGGCGAAGACGCATCGGATGATCATGGTGCAGCAGGCGCGCTGGCGTCGCCCCCTGACCCACCGGCGGCCTGTCCGGTTGGCGACACCGCCACGTCCCACCGCCAGGTCGCCCCAACTGCTGTTCCAAGGCTTCCGCCGTCGGCCACGCTGAGTTTCGCGGCAGCCTCCTGGGAGGCCTTCACCAGCAGCATCACACTGCCCCACTGACCTGGCGCGGTGCGCGGCCACACGATCGGCTCGCCGAAGTCGTACCTGGACGCTGTCGTTCACCATGACGGCATGGGTAGATGGCAGCGTCCGTACTCACTCGATGCCGCGACCGGTTTCGCGATGCTGGGGCTGGTCGGGGTGGTTGGTTTCGCCACGTTCCTCGCGATCGTGTACGTGCGCGATCGCCCGGTTCCCGCGCCGGTTGCGATCCTTTTCGGGGCGTGGTTGGTCGTGTGTGCCGCCGTCGCGCTACGGCAGGCGATGCTCGGTGTCTACGTCAGCGCGGGCGGCATCCGGTCCCGAACCCTTCTCCACACGACCACGGTGCCCTGGGAATCGGTGACAGCCATCCAGAGCGGCATCGCCACCATCGCGGGTCTGGACATGGGCCGCTCCGCGATCATCATCGAGCGCACAGACGGGGCCCCGGTCCAGACCGCGCTCCAGCGCGGTGACCTGCTCCGGCCGTTCACGTTCCGGCCGGAACTGGGCCGGCTGGCCACCTGGCCGGAGCACTACGACGAGATCCTGGCGACACTGCGGGCACACCACCGCGACGCGCAGCCCCGGCACGCCGGCCAGATCGGTGGGCCAGCGCGGCCCGGCACCGGCGGTGCCGGGACGACGAGCCCGTCCGCCGGAGTAGGCCGGACGGGCGTCACCCGTGGTGGCCCAACCGCTGACCAGCGGCGGGACCTCCACGCGCTGACCCGGCAGCACCAGCGTGGCGCGCTCACCGACGCCGAGTTCGCCGCGGCGCTGGCGAAGATCCAGGGCACAAGGGAGGGTTAGCCCTTCCGTAGCGCGGCCGGAGTCGAGTTCACTCGCGCCGGGCGGCTCCGATGATGGCGTACGTCAGCAGGCCGGTGACCGCCAGGACGGCCGCGACAACCGCTGCGGGCCGGCTGGTGTGGGGTTGGCCCTGCCACGTGGCGAGGGCGCCCCACGTGCCCGATTGCGGGAACATGGCGGCGACGACCGTCCAGCCCAGCGGGAGGAACCAGGCGCGGGTCGCGCCGACGACGCTCGCGCACAGGGCGGTCAGGCCCAGCAGGCCGACGGTGTCGCGGAGCACCAGCGCGGCGGGGCCGAAACGGGCGTCGGTGGGCAGGGTGGCGAGCAGCACGACGAGCACGAGCGCCAGCCCGGCCAGCAGGTGCAGGGCGCGCCGCCAGGGCCAGCGCAGCGACGCGGTGCGCTCCAGGTCCTCGTCCGGGGCGGCAAGAGTTGTCGACAGGACCGACACCATCAGCACGATCGTCAGCACGACGATCAGGAGGATGGCGTCGCGGTCCTTGGCGAGGGTCAGCCACAGCGCCCAGATCAGGGCGGCGGCGCCGACGGACGCGGCCAGTGCCAGGGGTACGCGTCGCGCGCGCAGGTGGAGGATCACCGCGACAGCAGCCCGGTGCTGTCCCGGCAGGCCAGGATCGCGTCACGTACCGCTGTCACGCGGGAGAGCGCCTCCGGTTCCGGCAGCTTCCGCAGACCCTGCCACAGCGCGACAGCCTCGGTGGTGATCTCCGGATCTTCCTGGAACACCTCGGGGATCTCCTCGACGGCGGAGACCGGCTGCCTGCCGAGCAGGTAGTAGGCGGCTGCCCGTTCGACCGCGCCGTTGCGTTCGCAGCGCGTGTCGGCGTACCCGATGCCCAGACCGAAGACCATCTCGGGCACCACGACGTCGGGATGGGCCAGGCCGCCGCGTTCGTCGATCCGGACGAAAACCGTGACGACGTCGAGGTCACGTGCCGGCGCACCTTCGATGAGGTAGGCCCGCCGCTCCTCGTGCGCCTGGGTGGGGGCGTTCGGCAGCTTCGCGAGAACGGCCAGCCCTTCGCGGGCGAGCGGGGTCAGGGTGTCGAGCACGTTGGCGTGGACCCGGGTGACGCAGACCTTCGGCGCGTCGTCGGTGCAGACGAGTTCGCGGGCGACCGGATCGACCGGTGCGACGAGAGCGGCCTCGTCGCGGGGGACGATCGCCGCTGCGGCGCCGAAGCCGAGCAGCACCGGCAGCGCGGCGGCCAGCCAGACCCGTGGGTTCCGGGCGACCAGCAGCAGTACGCCCGTCAGCGCGAGCCCGACCATCCAGATGGCGAGCGCGGCGGTGACCCCCGCGTCGATGGTCTGGAACGGATAGAACGAGCCGCCGCCGTAGGCGGGGGACAGCACCGCAGCCAGCCAGTCCGGCTGCATGATCGCTGTGAAGAAGACCAGCAGCACACCGGCCACGGCGAGCACGGGGGCGGTCACCAGTGCGGGCAGCAGCCGCCCGATGCCCAGGCCGAGCCAGGTCGCCGCGACCAGAGAGAACGCGCCGACAAGCACGATGGCGACGACGTCCGGCGGAAAGTACCTGGCGGTCGAGGCGAGCTGCACGCCGCCCGCGACGACGACGAGCACGTAGGCGAGCCCGAGCGCGGCACCCATCGCGACGAGCACCGGCAGCATCCGCCGCAACGGTGAGCGCGGTGTGGTGTCGAACAGCTCACCCACCTTCGCACGGTGCTCGCGGCGGCCCTGCCACGCGCCTGCGGCCAGGGCGATCGGCCACAGCAGGATCATGTATTCCTTCGTGGTCAGTGCGAGGGACAACCAGCCGTCCGACCAGCGCCCCCGAGCGAGGTAGACAGTGGCCACACCGACCGCCAACGCGAGCAGGGCGGCACCGACAGCCGCGGAGCGGCGCAACTCGATCCGCAGGATGCTCATCGGACGGCCTCCGCCCGGTGGCGGCGCAGCAGGGCCGAGTAGCCGCGCTCGGCGGGGCTGTCGCCCGCCTGACCGTCGTCGCCCTGCGCGGCCAGCCCGGCTGGTGTGCCCTGCCACACCAGTCGGCCCTCGTTGACAAGCACCACCTCGGTACAGGCGGCCACCACGTCCTCGACCAGGTGGGTGGAGACCAGCACGCAGGCGTCAGTGCCCAGGTCGCGCAGCAGTTCGCGCAGGTCGAGGCGCTGCTCCGGGTCGAGGCCGACGGTCGGCTCGTCCATCAGCAGCACCTGCGGGTCGTTCACGATGGCCTGGGCGACCCCGGCTCGGCGCAGCATGCCGCCGGAGAGCGTCCGGAGTCGGGCGTCGGCCTTGGCGGCGAGCCCCACGCGGTCGATCGCGCGCTGCGTGGCCGCCGGGATGTCGGCCTTCGGCATCTCCTTCAACCAGGCCATGTACGCCACGAACTCGCGCACAGTGAACCGTGGGTAGTAGCCGAAGTGCTGCGGCAGGTAGCCCAGCGCACGCCGGGCCGGGCGCAGGTCGGCGCGGCCGTCGACAGGGCAGCCGAGCAGTGTCAGCCGGCCACCGGACGGCTTGATCACCGTGGCGAGGGCGCGCATCAGCGTCGTCTTGCCCGCGCCGTTGGGCCCCAGCAGACCGTGGATGCCGGTGCCCAGGCTCAGATCGAGCCCGTTGACGGCCAGGTGACGCCCGGCGCGCACCTTCAACGCTTCGGCCTGAATGGCCCAGGGATGGGTGGTGGCTGTCGTTTCCGCAGTACTCACCGCTCGCATTGTGGTTCCTCTCAGAACGAGGTGACGCGCCGGAAACTGTCGGCGCGCAGCAGGGTCAGGGCGGCCAGGACGACCGTGAGGAGGGCCCACGCGCCGGTGGCGGCGGGCTCGAGCAGCACGGGCAGCTCGGCGGTGGCGAGGCTCGGGGCGACCACGACGGCGGCCCAGGCCGCCATCAGGCCGATCGCGGCACGGCGGACGCCGACGAGCGAGCCGAGCAGCAGCGTGGCGGCGGTGAAGGCGAGGCACGGCAGCAGCAGCAGCGCGGGGTTCGCCCGGCTCGCGCCGGAGGCGGCGAACACGGCGAGCACCGGGATGACGAGGACCAGCACCACGGCGGTGCGCCGCAGCAGCATCGTCAGACCGGCCGAGGGTGTGCCGGCGATCAGCTCCCAGGCCGGGTCGGCGTGCCTGCTCCAGGCGACCGCGACCCCGGGCAGCGGCGCCAGGGGCGCGAGCAGCAACACGATCGACGGCAGCTCGGGCACGAGGTGGGTGAGCAGGGCCGCGGTGCCGAGGACGGCGGCGGTCATGGCGACCCAGGGCAGCAGCGCCGCCACGAACCAGCGTTGCCGCAGCGGCGTACGGAAGAGGGCTTTGGATCTTGGTTTGGGGCCGGCGGCGATCTCGCGGTCGACGGCTGCCGCGACCTCGGCGATCAGGGCGCGCGACGCGGCCGTGGTGCTGCCGGCCAGGCGGGCGCGGCAGTCGGCGCAGCTCTCCAGGTGCACCTCGATCGACCAGACGGTCGCCTCGTCCAGACCGGGTTCGCCAGCGGCGTAGCGGTCGATCTCGCTGAGGGTGGGATGGGTGGTCATGACAGGGCCTCCCGCAGGGCGATCCGGGCGCGGCGGACCCGGGACTTGACGGTGTTCTCGGGTACGCCGAGCAGCACGGACGTCTCGCGGACGGAGAAACCGTCGAGGACGGTGGCGCGCAGCACCGCGCGGACCTCGGGCGGCAGGACGGCGAGGGCCTGTTCGAGCTCCTGCCCGACCCGGCCGGCCAGCACCTCGTCCTCTGCGGCGGGCACGACGGTGTCGGTCGGGTGCACCTGCGGAATCTGGGCCTGCCGGGCGCGGCGTCGGAACGCGTCGACCAGGCGGTGCGCGGCGATGGTCCACAACCAACCGGCGGCGCTGCCCTTGACGTGGTCGCCGGCGAAGCTGCCGGCCGCCCGCCAGACCGCCAGATAGGTCTCCTGGAGTACGTCGGCGACCACGTCCGGGTCGGCGCACCGGCGGCGCAGCCGCACCTCCAACCACGGTGCCGTACGCCGGTACAGCTCGTCGAAGGCCCGCCGGTCGCCGTGGGCCACGCGGCGCACGAGTTCCTGCTCGTCGGCCGCATCCAAACTTCGTCTCACATGGGGTAAGACGACTACTCCCCCGTGATCGGGTCTCGCGATGATGTGATCGCCGCCACATTCGTCCTTTCCTCGGCTGCTACGCCGGGGCGCCTTGAAGAGGAGTTTCCGGGATGGTGTCGTATCGAGGCGCAGCCGCTCGTGGAACCAGTGTGCGGCCGGCTGGGCCGCACACGAGAAGTCGGGGCGGCCCCGTCGCGGGGGCTGAGAGGAGACGGCCATGACGGAATACCTGATCGCGTTCAACGATGAGTGGGTGCCCGAGCACACGGCGGAGCAGATCCGCGAGAAGTCCACGGCGGCTCATGCCGTGATCGCGGAGATGCAGGCCGAGGGTGTGTTGATCTTCAGCAACGGTGGGCTCGACCGGTCCACCGCGGTGTGCGGTGTCGTGTCGGTGGACGGCAAGCCCGTCGTCACCGACGGCCCGTACGTCGAGACCAAGGAACACCTCGGCGGCTTCGCCGTCGTGGACGTGCCCGACGACGAGGCGGCACGATACTGGGCCGGCCGGCTCGCGACCGTGCTCGACTGGCCGCAGGAGGTGCACCGGTTCCGAGGCCCCGGGAAGGCCCGGGGTGACGGCTCCGGGGAGCGGTGAGCGCCCAGGCCGACGGCCTGGAGCCCGCGACCACCGTCGAGCAGACGATCACCCGTGTCCACCACGACGAGTGGGCGCGGGTGGTCGCCGGCCTCGCGCGCCGTTTCGGCGACCTCGACGTGGCCGAGGAAGCGACGGCCGAGGCGTTCGCGGCGGCTGCGGAGCGGTGGCCGCGCGAGGGCGTACCGGCCAATCCCGGCGGTTGGCTCGCCACCACCGCGGCCCGCAAGGCGATCGATCGGCTCCGTCGCGAGTCGCAGCGCGACGCCAAGCACCAGGCGGCCCGGATCGTGTACGACGACACCCCTCCCGAGCCGACCGGCCCGGTCGAGGACGACCGGCTCAGGCTGATCTTCACCTGCTGCCACCCGGCGCTCGCGGTGGAGGCCCGGGTGGCGCTCACCCTGCGCCTGCTCGGCGGCCTCACCGTCGGCGAGATCGCCCGCGCCTTCCTGGTGCCGGAGACGACGATGGCGCGCCGGATCACCCGCGCCAAGGCGAAGATCAAGGGGGCACGCATCCCCTACCGGGTGCCCTCGGCCGACGACATCCGCGAGCGGCTCGCTGGCGTGCTCGCGGTCGTCTACCTCGTCTTCAACGAGGGCTATCTGGCCAGCGAGGGGGACGACCCGGTGCGCGTCGACCTCACCGACGAGGCGATCCGCCTCGGCCGCCTGCTCCGAACGCTCCTCCCGGACGACGGCGAGGTGGCCGGCCTGCTCGCCCTGATGCTCCTCACCGACGCCCGGCGGTCGGCCCGCGTGTCCCGTACCGGGGAGCTGGTGACCCTCGACGAGCAGGACCGCGGCGCATGGGACCGCACCCTCATCGCCGAGGGCGCCGCCCTGCTTCGCGAGCGGATCAGGGCGGTGGCGGCCGGCGGTGACCCACCCGGGCGCTACCAGCTGCAGGCCGCGATCAACTCGGTCCACACGGATGCCCCGTCCGCCCGGGACACCGACTGGTCCACCATCGTCGCCCTCTACGGCCGCCTGACGATGCTCGACCCCTCACCGATCGTGCGGCTCAACCGGGCGGTCGCCGTCGCCGAGATCGACGGCCCCGGGGTCGGGCTCGCCGAGGTCGACCGGCTCGCCGAGACGCTGGATGGCTACCACGCCCTCCACGCCGTGCGCGCCGACCTGCTGCGGCGGCTCGGGCGCAGCGGCGAGTCGCGGGCGGCGTACGACCGGGCCATCGGTCTTGCCGGTAACCCGGCGGAACGGGCCTACCTCACCCGCCGCCGCGACCAGCTCGCCGGTTGACGACACGTGGCGCCGGCCCGTTCCACGAGTGATCACCGGTGGGGCGGGTCGCGTGCAACGAGGCCAGCAGTTGCAGTCGGTCGGCGTCGGCGCTGCCCGGCTCGGCGGTGAAGACCAGCATGACCGGGCCGGGGTTGCCGGGCAGCGGGTAGGTGTCCCAGTCCAGGACGATGTCGCCGACCTCGGGAACCCGGAAGGTCTTGGTGCCGCTGACCGACTCGCGGACGTCGTGCCGGGCCCACAGCTGCCGGAACTCGGCGCTGCGGATGCTCAGCTCCCCGACGATCGCGGTGGCCCGCGGGTGGGTGGGGTCGGTGGCGACGGCGGCCCGCATCATGCCGATGTAGTCCAGGGCCTGCCGCTCCCAGTCCGGGCAGCTCCGCTCGCCGGTCATCGCGTCGTCGAACATCAGGAGGAGCATGTTGAGGCGGTCGGGCGGGTAGGCGTCCGGGTTGCCGAGCAGCGCCTCCGCCATCGGATTCCAGGCGAGCAGGTCGAGGTGCCGGCCGAGCACGACTGCCGGGGTGTCCATCACCCGCAGGAGTCGACGGGTGCTGTCCGGCACGCGTTCCGGGCCGTGATCCACCGCGCGGGGCATGGGCCGGCGGGCGGCGTGGGCCAGGGTGATCAGGTGCCGGCGTTCCTCGTCGTCGAGGCCGAGCGCGCCGGCGATCGCGTCCAGGACGTCGTCGGACGGGCGGACCTCCCGGCCCTGCTCCATCCGCTGGTAGTAGTCGGTGCTCAGCCCGGCCAGCAGGGCCAGCTCCTCGCGTCGCAGCCCGGTGACCCTGCGCCGGCCGCCCGGCACCAGGCCGACGTCCTGCGGACGCAGCCGGCTGCGCCGGGCACGCAGGAAATCGCCGAGCTCCCGTGCGTACGGATGGGTCATGCGGCAAGTGTGCCGCCTCGCCGGGCGCCCAGGGTAGGTCCCCCAGTCCTAGGCAACCGGGTACGACCGAACCGGCGCGGATCGCTCCTAGCGTCGTCGGTCCACGCACCGACACGTCCAGGAGCAGCAGATGACCGGATGGACCGCCGACCGCATCCCCGACCAGCATGGTCGGATCGCCGTCGTGACCGGCGCGAACTCGGGCCTCGGTCTGGTCACCGCCACCGAGCTGGCCCGTCACGGCGCCCATGTCGTGCTCGCCGTCCGCAACACCGCCGCCGGCGAGGAGGCTGCCCGCCGGATCGGCGGCGACGTCGAGGTCCGCGAGCTGGACCTGGCGTCCCTCGCCTCGGTACGCGCGTTCGCCGCGAAGCTGGCCGCCGACCACCCGGTGATCGACCTGCTGGTCAACAACGCCGGCACGGTGTTGCTCGGCCCACGCCGCACCTCAGCCGACGGCTTCGAACTGCAACTCGGCACCAACATGCTGGGCCACTTCGTGCTGACCGGTCTGCTGCTCGGCAACCTGGCCGCGGCGCGGGAAGCCCGCGTGGTCAGTCTCAGCTCGATCACCCACAAGAACGCGCACCTGGACTTCGATGACCTGATGTTCGCGCGTGACTACCGGGCGGCCGCCGCCTACGGCCGGTCCAAGCTCGCCACCACGATCTTCGGCGTCGAGCTGGACCGTCGCCTGCGCGCCGCCGGAGCGCCGATCGTCAGCGCGCTGGCCCACCCCGGTCTCACCCGCACCAACCTGACTCCGCGTGCCTGGGAGCACCGCGGCCGGTTCGGGCGGCTGATGGCGTGGGCCGGGCTGCTGGCAACCCAGCCGGTGGAGCAGGGCGCGCTGCCGCAGTTGCGCGCCGCGACCGACCCCGCCGTGCGCGGCGGCCAGTTCTTCGGCCCGTCCGGACTCTGGGAGACGCGGGGCAGGGTCACCGAGGCCCGGCTCAGCCGGGACGCCGCCGACCCGGCCATCGGCAAGCGGCTCTGGGCGGTCGCCGAAGAGCTGACCGGCATCAGCTATCTCTGAGCCATCACGGCGCGGGCCGCTGCGGCGCTTTGCGCAGCCACAGGGACACCCCCGCGCAAAGGCAGACGACACCCCCGAAGACGACCGCCGTCTCGGCCAACTCGTTGAGGTCATCCAGGAACGGGAACGTGTGCGAGAGCACCAACGCCGCGAACGCGATCAGCAGCAGGAGCGCGGCCAGAGTCCGCTGTAGAACCATTGCCGCATCGAACCACATCGAGTCGAGCGTCCTCCCGCGCCGGTGCCGGGACAGCCGCGCGAGCAGCCATGTCGCAAACCGGACAAGACGGTAAAGCCCCTGGTAGAGCACGCTTGGGGCAGGTGGGGAGACGGACGGGTGTCGGGCCACATCCCGTTCCCCCGGCCCGTTGCGGACAGCACCGTCCGCGCCGGTGCCGCCCTCACCCAGACCGGCCCCGCCGCGGCGGGCACGGCACAGCCGCCGGCCCGACCACTCTCGGCACGGCCGTTCGCACCGTGGATCCCGCCCGCTCCGGCGTCGCTCACCCGCGCGTCGGCCCTGGCGGCCGAAACAGAGAGGGCCCGACATGGCCGCTCCCACCGCGACCGCAGCCCTGAACGCATCCGTCTTCGCGCCGGGTGACCAGATGCTGCTGACCGTCACGTACTCCGACGCCGACACCAAACCGCTGACCGTCACCATCGTGATCACCGACGCGCAGGGCAACAGCAGCGCGCCGGTCAAGGTCAGCGCCGTCATCGACCCGCTCACCGTGACCGTCACCGACAACTCCGGGCGTACCTGGACCCGGGTCTCCGACAACGGCTCGGTGGCCGTGTACCGGGCGGTGGCGTGATGCCCCGGGTCACCGTCCAGGTGCGCGACGCCGCCGGACACACCGCGACGGCCACCGCCGACTACAACCTGAGCCAGCCGGTGCTCGGTGGCTACTACCTGTCCGGAGGCGCGGACCCGACCGCCGACATGGCCGGCGGCAACTTCCGCTCACTCACCCAGTACCGCAGCTTCGCCGACGGACACATCTTCCCCGGCTACAACCGGCCCTGGCTGACCAACCTCGGCAAGGCCGGGGTGCAGATGAACATGGTGCTGGAGCTGAAGCACTACGGCGCCCCGGACACCGGGCCGCAGACCCTCACCGTCGACGGCACCGCCTACACCGTGCCGGCGCCGTCGATGACCATCCAGCAACGCCCCGGCACCACCTGGCCGAAGGCGTACGGGTACACGCAGGTCGTCACCGGCCAGTGCGACGGGCTGCTGCACCGCGCCCTCGCGCAGTACCGGACACTCGGCTTCGGGGTGAACATCCAGTTCGCCTCCGAGTTGGACACCGACCACGAGTTCGGCACCACCGAGAACGGTAAGGCGTACACCTGGGCCGAGTCGGACGCCCGCGCGGTGCAGGCGATCAACTACATCCTCACCTGGTTCAAGGCGCGGACGCTGCCCGCCGGCACGACCTTCTCGGTCGGTCTCGGCGGCTTCGACCGGGCCTGCTTCCAGCGCACCCACCCGGAGTCGCTGATGGCCCGGCTGGACTTCCTCCAGTGGAACGCGTACGCCACCAACGCCAACGACACCGCCCTGGCCCGGTTCCGCCGTACGAAGGACTGGGCGGTGGCGGACCTCGGCCCGGTGGCGCTGTCCCGGCCCGTGATCATCGCGGAGTGGGGGGTGCGGGCGGCCGAGATCCCGAACCAGCCCGCCTGGATCGCCAGCGTCCCGGCGGCCGTGGCGAAGCTCAACGCCGAGCGTGGGCCGCAGATCGCCCGGACCAACTACTTCAACTCCGGGTGGGGCACCCTGTCGCCGAGAGCGGCCGGGCTGGCCGCGTTGCGCGAGGCGTACGCCAAGCGGCCGTACGTCTGACCGAGCCGCCCCGACGTCGAGGTCGGCCCGTCCAGCGTGGACGGCGTACGCGGGGCGGTAGGGGCGTCGGCGCCGGATGACCCGGCCGCGATGACGGCCCGGTCGGGGGAGGTGCCCGGACGTTGCCGCCCGTCCGGGCACGGCCCGCCGATCGGCTACCTATGCTCGGATCATGGAACTGAGGATCTTCACCGAGCCGCAGCAGGGCGCCACCTACGACCAACTACTCGCGGTGGCCCGCTGTGCCGAGGACGCCGGCTACGGCGCGTTCTTCCGGTCCGACCACTACCTCAAGATGGGTGGGGTGAGCGGCGACCCCGGCCCCACCGACGCGTGGACGACGCTCGCCGGCCTGGCCCGGGACACCAGCCGCATCCGGCTCGGCACCCTGATGACCGCCGCCACCTTCCGGCTGCCCGGCCCGCTGGCGATCACCGTTGCGCAGGTCGACCAGATGAGCGGCGGTCGGGTGGAGCTGGGCATCGGCGCCGGCTGGTACGCCGAGGAGCACACCGCGTACGGCATTCCGTTCCCGGCGCTGGGGGAGCGGTTCGACCGCCTGGAGGAGCAGCTCGCGGTCATCACGGGTCTCTGGGCCACGCCAGCGGGGGAGCGGTTCCGGTACGACGGCCGGTACTACCCGGTCAGCGACTCGCCCGCCCTGCCCAAGCCGGTGCAGCAGCCCCGCCCGCCGATCCTGCTGGGCGGCATGGGCCCGAAGCGGACGCCCCGGCTGGCCGCCCGCTACGCCGACGAGTTCAACCTGCCGTTCGCCTCGGTGGCGGACACGGCGGAGCAGTTCGAGCGGGTACGTGCCGCGTGCGCCGAGATCGGTCGCGACCCGGCCGGGATGGTCTGGTCCAACGCCCTGGTGCTCTGCTGCGGGCGCAACGACGCAGAGGTGGCCCGGCGTGCCGCCGCCATCGGCCGCGACCCGGACGAGCTGCGGGCCAACGGCCTGGCCGGCACGCCCGACGAGGTCCTGGACACCATCGGTCGGTACGCCAAGATCGGCAGCCAGCGGCTCTACCTCCAGGTGCTGGACCTGGCCGACCTGGACCACCTCGAACTGGTCGCCGCCGAGGTGATGGCCAACCTCTGAGCGCTGGCCGGTAGGTCAGGCGGCGGGCTCGCGCGGCGGCGGCCCGGGCGCTGGTACGGGCGTCGGGGCGGGCGCGGGCGCGGGTGTCGGACGGGGGCCGGGCGTGGGCGACGGGTGGCTCGCCCACCGGGCGTCCGGTGGGGCGCTGGCCGGCTCGACCGCGCTGCCGGTCGGGTCCAGCTCCTCCTCGGACGGGAACACGTCGCCCCGTGGGGCAGGGTCACGGTAGCTGCTCATGGGCGTAGGGTTCCCCGACGATGGCGAGAACAACCGTGCCCGATCGTCCGGTGTCCGTGGCGCCCGGTCTGTCGGAGGATGCTGGGAGCGACGCCACGGTCAGAAACGGGGGTCCGAGCGTGGAGCTGCGCCGGAGCCGGGGGTCCCGGCTGCTCGCCCTGGTGTGCGTACTCGGCGGGGTGGTGCTGTTGGCCCTGCCCAGCGACGGCGCCCTGCTCCGGACGATCATCGCGGTCGGTGCGGTCGCGCTCGGTGTCGTGGCGCTGGTCAGCGCCCTGCGGCCGTTCCGGTTCACGATCGGCGAGGACGGGCTTACCATCCGGCGTCCGGGCCTGCGCCGGTCGATCGCCTGGGCCGAGGTCGACGCGCTGGTCCTCGACGAGCCACCCCGACGGGACGGCCATCGGGACCCACCGCGTCTGCTGCTGGTGCCCCCGCCGGGTGTGCCTGTCGAGCCGGTGACCGCCCGCCACCCGATCGACGGGCGGCCCGCGATCGAGCTGCTCGTCCTCGACCAGATCCGGGAGCAGCCCGAGCAGGTGGCCGCCGCGCTCGCCCGCTACGCCGGCGGCCGTTTCGTGGACCTGCCCGCGCAGCGCCGTGCCGCCTTCGCCGACCCGGACCTGCCCGTCGGCCTGCGCGGCTACCAGATGAACCGGGTCGACGACCTGATCCGACGCGGCCAGGACGCGCTGCTGTCCGGTGACGCGCAGGCCCGGCAGGCCGCCCGCGACGAGATCGAACACGCCTGCGCGGCCGGCCTGCCGATCGCCCAGCGGGGGTACGGCGGGCTCCAGGCCGACACGGCACTTGACGCCCTCGCCGCCGCGCTGACCGACCACCCGACCACCGACCGGAGGACCACGCAGTGACCGCCCCCGGACAGGGCGGCCCGCCGGCCGCCGCCGACGTGCCGCGCCACAACTGGGCCGGCAACGTGCGCTACGCCGCGCGGGAGTTCCACCGACCCGCCACGACCGACGAACTGCGCCGGCTCGTCGCCGGCAGCAGCCGGATCCGCGCGGTCGGCACCGGGCACTCCTTCAACCGCCTCGGCGACACCGACGGCGACCTGGTCGCCCTCGCCGGCCTGCCCCCGACGATCGAGATCGACCGGGAGCGCGGGCAGGTCACCGTCGCCGGCGCGCTGCGCTACGGCGACGTCGCCCAACACCTGCACACCCAGGGGTACGCCCTGGCGAACCTCGCCTCACTGCCGCACATCTCGGTGGCCGGCGCGGTGGCCACCGCCACCCACGGCTCCGGTCAGACCCACGGCAACCTCGCCACCTCCGTCGCCGCCCTGGAACTCGTCACCGCCGACGGCGACCTGCTGCGCGTGGACCGCGACGACGACACGTTCGCCGGCATGGTGGTCGGGCTCGGCGCGCTCGGCCTGGTCACCCGGGTCACCCTCGACCTGTTGCCGACCTTCGACCTGCGCCAGTACGTGCGCCTCGACCTCGCCCCCGAGACGTTGGACGAGGCGCTCGGCTCGGCGTACAGCGTGAGCGTGTTCACCGACTGGCGTACGCCGCGCCTGCGGGAGGTGTGGCGTAAGCAGGTGGCGGACCAGCCGCCGCCCCCGGCGGACTGGCTCGGCACCACGGCCGCCGACGAGCCACGGCACCCGGTGCTCGGGATGCCGGCGGAGAACTGCACCCCCCAGCTCGGCGTGCCCGGCCCGTGGCACGAGCGGCTGCCGCACTTCAAGCTCGGCTTCACCCCGAGCAGCGGCGACGAACTCCAGTCCGAGTACCACCTGCCCCGCGCGGCGGCGATGGAGGCGCTCGCCGCACTGGGGGACGTGGCGCACCTGATCGCGCCGGTGCTCCAGGTGTGCGAGCTGCGTACTGTCGCGGCGGACGAGCTGTGGCTCAGCCCGAACCACCGACGCGACAGCCTCGCGGTGCACTTCACCTGGGTCGACGACGCCGCCGCGGTGCTGCCGGTGCTGGTCGAGGTGGAGGAGCGGCTGGCCCCGTTCGCGCCCCGCCCGCACTGGGGCAAGGTCTTCGTCACCGGCCCGGCTGAGTTGGCCGCCCGCTACCCGAGGTACGCCGACTTCGCCGCCCTGCTGACCCGCCTGGACCCGAAGGGCAAGTTCCGCACCGACCTGATGGACAGGTACTTCCCGGCATAACCCTCCGGCCGGGGGGTGGTTGGGATTGGGGCGCTCCCCGACAGCGGAAGACAATCGCTACTGTCGATGGATTTCCTCGACCGGCCCCGTCTCGGGGTCGTCGGCTCCTTCCCCCGGAGCGAGACATGCAGCCCTTGCCCGCCATCACCCCTGTCCCGTCCGCCCTCCCTCGCCCTCGCCCCCGCCGCTTCCGCCCCGTCCTACGGTGGGCGCTCACGCTGGCCGTGGTCGGAGCCGGCCTCGGTGCCGCGCCGGCCGCTCACGCGGTGGGCGCCGGCCTCGGTGCCGCGCCGGCCGCTCACGCCGCCAGCCCGTATCAGCGCGGCCCCGCCCCCACCGTGACCAGCATCGAGGCCACCCGGGGCGCGTTCGCCATCGCCCAGAGCACCGTCACCGCCAGTAGTGTCACCGGCTTTGGCGGCGGCACGGTCTACTACCCGACCAGCACCGCCGAGGGCACCTTCGGCGCGGTGGCGATCTCACCCGGCTACACCGCCGCCCAATCCAGCGTGGCGTGGCTCGGGCCGCGTCTCGCCTCGCAGGGCTTCGTGGTGATCACCATCGACACCCTGTCCCGGTACGACCAGCCGGGCAGCCGGGGCACCCAGCTGCTCGCCGCCCTGGACTATCTGACCAACACCAGCAGCGTGCGTACCCGGATCGACCGTAACCGGCTCGCCGTGATGGGCCACTCGATGGGTGGCGGCGGCAGCCTCTCGGCGGCGAACACACGGCCGCAGTTGCAGGCCGCCATCCCGTTGACCGGCTGGCACACCGTCAAGAGCTGGTCGGGGGTACGGGTCCCGACGCTGGTCATCGGCGCGGAGAACGACTCGGTGGCCCCGGTCACCTCACACTCGGAGCCCTTCTACACCAGCCTGCCGTCCACGCTCGACAAGGCGTACCTGGAACTCAACAACGCCAGCCACTCCGCGCCCACGTCGTCGAACGTCACGGTCGCCAAGTACAGCATCTCCTGGCTGAAGCGCTTCGTGGACGACGACACCCGCTACGAGCAGTTCCTCTGCCCCGCCTCCCAACCCTCAACAACCATCCAGGAATACCGCAACACCTGCCCCCACTCCTAACCCGCCTCCCACCCTGCCCCCTCCTGGCCCCCGCCCTGCCCCGCCTCGCCCCGTTGATCATGAAGTTAGCGACGCCGGTGTCGGCGTGTCGCGCCGCTAACTTCATGATCAACGCAGTGACGGGCGGGGTGTGGGTGGGTGGGGTGGGTGGGGTGGGTTACTGGGCGGCGGCTGAGGTGCGGAGGGTGCCTCGTTGGACGGCTCGGCTGATGTCGCTAGGGGAGATGATGCCGGTGAGGCGGCCGTCGTCGGTCACCACCAGAGCCCGGCCGTCGGCGCACTCACTGAGCCGGGGGAGCAGGTCGTTGAGTTGTTCCCCCGCCTGGGCGAGGACCAGTTGGTCGGCCCGGCAGGCCACCTCGGCCAGCGTGGTCGACGCCCGCCGGTCGGCCGGTACGCCCCGCACCCGGTCCAGAGTGACCAGCCCGGTCGGGCGGCCCTCCTCGGTCAGCGGCAGCGCCGAATGCCGGTACGCGAACAGGTAGTGGTCGACGAAATCGGCGACCGTCATGTCCGCCGAGGCGGTCTGCGGCTGTGGGGTCATCACGTCGGCGACCCGGATCCCACGCAGCGCGCTGCCGGTGCGGGCCTGCCGCTCCTCCATCCCGGCGGCGCCGATCAGGAACCAGCCGATCAGCACCAGCCACAGCCCACCGAACCCAACGCCGGACAGGAACCGCCACAGGCCGAGACCGATCAGCAGCACGCCGAGCACCCAGCCGGCCCGAGCGGCGACCACCGAGGCCCGCGTACGGTCGCCGGTGGCCTTCCAGACGGCGGCGCGCAGCAGCCGGCCGCCGTCCAGGGGTGCGGCGGGCAGCACGTTGAAGATCGCCAGCAGTACGTTGATGCCGGCCAGCCACGCCACCGCCCCGAGCAGCAGCCCGCCCTGCCCGGCCAGCGCGAGCAGCGCCGCGATGGCACCGAAGAACGCCCCGAGCAGCAGGCTGACCAGCGGGCCCACGCCCGCGATCCGCAGCTCCGCGCCCGGGTCGCGCGGCTCGCCCCTCAGCTCGGCCACCCCGCCGAACAGCCAGAGCGTGATGCCCTCGACCGTCAGGCCGTTGCGCTTGGCCACCACGGCGTGCGACACCTCGTGGGCGAGCAGGCCGACGAAGAAGACCACCGCCGCGGCCAGCCCTGCGATGGCGTACGCCACCGGGGAGCGGTCAGGATACGAGCGGGGGAACTGGTTGGCGGCCAACGCCCAAGCGATCAACGCGAAGATGACCAGAACGCTCCAGTTGACACCGACCGGCACACCCGCGATCCGACCAAGTCGGAAGCTCGCCCTCATCCCCGGCTCATACCCGCAGATGGCGCTCTCATGCCGGCGGGTGTGATCGGGCAGCCGTGCCGGGTGAACATCCGTCGGAACTCCGCCCGGCCGCGCTCGACCACGTCGAGCAGCGGCCCGGGATCGACGTCGCCGGGCAGCGGCGTATCGGTAGTTAGGTCCCGAACGGAGAAGGGATTGGATAGCCAGCGTTGTAGTGCCCGGCGATCGACGGCCCCATCCGCCCGATCACCCAGCAGCCAGACATCTGTCTTGTACGGGGTGCTATCAGCCCCCAGTGCGGCAAGTAAACCCGAGTGACGTACGAGGCAGGGGTAGCAGTGCCCGCAGTGGTAATGCCTCGCGTTGGGCCGATCCCGTGGCGGGTGTCCGCAGCTCACGGTGGCCTGGGTGAGGGTCGTCGGGCTCAGCCCGGCGCTCAGGGCGCGTTGGCAGACCTGCCCCTTGGTCAGGTGCAGATAAGGGTTGACGACGGTCACCGCGCCACCAAGCGCACGAATGAGAGAGTTGAGCAGGTGCAGCGTGCCGGGATGGACAGACTTCGTGGAGCAGGCGGCCACCCGAGCCGCGGTGAGCGGCGGGTTGATGGCGAGCTGCCCGTTCTCGGGCACAGCGACTTGCGATACCTCGTGGGCGGCGGCCAGGTAGATGGCAGTGGCGAGGTAGAGCAATCCGCGGGTACGCGCCGATGCCTCGAGTTTCCTTCTCAGCCGCACCTGCTGTGAAGCCTTGAGTTGTGCGATATCGCGCCGGGCGGAACTTGTGATGACAGTGAGCGCCTGGTCTTGTTTGCGGCTCCATTGTGGTTCGAAGTACGAGACCAACAGGAGGGGGCCATCTGCGACATCGGCGCGCTCCGCTGCCCAGGCCGTGGAGTCGAGCCCTCCAGAGAACAGGGCGATTTCCTCTATGTCGGTGTAGGTGGTGCGTGCCTGCTGAGGCCATCGCTGGGCACCGGGACGGACGGTGATCACCCAGCTGTCCGCGCTCAAGGTTTCCAAGAGGCGGGTCAGCAGTTGCAGTGTCGAAGGGCTCCAGGCGTCGGGATTGATCACCTCCACGGACAGGTCGAGCCTTCGGGTCCAGCCGTCGAGGGAGCGGTCGCGCAGCGACAGCTTGTCAACCAGGTACGCGGCTCGGGCGATCTGCAGCAGGTCCTGCGCCCAGTCGGGGCGGTGCTTAGGCACCTCTGCCAATTTCTGCAACCGCTCATCGGCGTGAGCAAGTGACGGCCAGCCGATGGTCTCCCGCATCGGCTCCATGGAGGTTCGGCCGCTGGCGGCGTAGTGGTAGGCGAAGCTCCCCGAGCTCATGCCGCCAGCTCCAAGTCGCTGCCGCCGAGCCCGAGAGCCGCGGTCACGGTGGTGGTGAGCAGGTCCTTCGCGACGTCTGCGAGCCGTGGTGGCGCAGGCCCACGTTTGGCTGCCTCGGCGCAGGGGTTTGGCAGCACCCTCGTAACCTGATCAGCGACGAAGTCAGCGACAACGTCCGTGGGGTCGAGGATGACCAGTGCTGGCATCGCGATCTTGACGTTTTCGGCGATGAGAATGTGAACGAATTCGCCGACCACCTCACCGAAGAACGCCTGGTACAGCGCGCAAAACAACTCGCCGGGCAGCCTTGCTGGGCGATCGGCGTTGGCAAACGGACCATCGGAATCCACAAGGCTCGACGCGATCCGTAGGGCGGCTCGGCGGACAGCCGCGTCCACGATCAGTTGACCGTCGCCCGCAACGTGGCTGACGAATCCGCGGACGAACTCATCGGGGTTGCTCTGCGCCACTGGTAGGCCAGCGCTTCGGCTGAGGTCATCCAGCAGTTCGATAAGCCGTCCGCCGGCCTGTTTAGCCGCGTCTTGGATGCCGAACGCGTCGGGGTCCGCGATCAGCGCGTCGCGCAGCGCATCCTGGTATCGGGTAGCGATGACCTCGGCGCGCCGTCGGTCAGGCTCGAGCAATTGGTCAGGCTGGCTGGCAGAGTCCGGTTTCCATCTGCTCAACCGGTCTTTGGCGCCGGTCCAGCCCGCGTTCTTTGGCCCAGGTAGACGGGACGAGGTGCCCATGCAACCTCCCGGAGGGGTGGGAAGGCATTGCGGGAAGTCTATTGATACGCAGGGTGCGTGGCCAGATCCATTCCGTGCGCAAGCTGCGGTCGTCGCTGATCAGTCTCCGGAAAGGTAAAGTGCGCAGGCTGAGCCGGAACATGGACGGCCAGGGCGGAAGGGTCGGCGGATGCGGGAGGATTCACCGCGCTGGGAGCAGATCAACTCCAGCTCGTACGTCTGGGAGCAGGACGGGCTGCGTGAGTTGGCCGGCTACCTGCCCGACACCGACCCGTACCACGTGTGGACGAATGTCGAGTTCGTCGGCGCCGACGGCTCGATCAACGAGGTCGACGCTCTGGTGCTCGCGCCCAGCGGGCTCTACGTTCTGGAGCTGAAGCACTGGCAGGGTGAGATCCGCGGTGACGGCACCCAGTGGGTGCGCCGGGCACCGAACTCCCGGCTGATCCCGGAGGACAACCCGTACATCCTGGCCAACCGAAAGGCGAAGCGGCTGGCCAGCCTGATCCGCTATTACGCCAAGCAGCACGGACGGCAGCGCGAGACGCCCTATGTCGGGGCCGCCGTGTTTCTCCACGCGAAAGCGATGCGAGCCGACCTCGATGCGATCGGCAGCCAGCACATCTACGGGCTGGAGGAGCATGACTCGGGCCTGCCCGGTCTGAAGAAGCTGCTGCTGGCCCTGCCCCGTAACCCGGACCATCTGGTGGACGAGGCGCGTGGTCGGGAGATCGTCGAGCTGGTACGCGGGGCAAAGATCCGGCCGTCGGTGGCGGACCGCAAGGTCGGCCAACTGCTGCTGCATCCGAAGCCCTTCGCGGAGGGCCTCGGTTGGCAGGACTTTCTCGCCGGGCACGCGCTGGACACCTCGCTGGTGCGTCGGGTGCGGTTCTACCTGACCAGCCGGGCTGCCGAGCACGAGGTGCCGACGATCCGTAAGGCGGCGGAGCGGGAGTTCCGCCTCTTGCAGGGCATCCACCATCCGGGGGTGGCCCGCGCTCACGACCTGGTCGAGCATTCGTGGGGCCCTGCGGTCGTCTTCGACCACCAGCAGGACTGGGTACGCCTCGACCAGTGGTTGCTCAGGCGCGGTGACGCGTTGACGCTGGCCCAGCGCTTGCAGTTGGTGCAGGATCTCGTCGAGATCATCGACTATGCGCACTCCCGCCGGCTGGCTCACCGGGCGCTCTCGCCCCGGGCGATCTATGTCGGTGACCCGGACGGGTCGCGTCCGACCCTGGTGGTCACCGATTGGCAGACCGGCGGTCGGCTGGCCGGCACCACTCAGCTGACCCGGCTGGGCCCGTCGAGCGATCCGGCCAGTCTGGAGTTGTTCTTCGACGACGAGGTTCGTCGTTACCAGGCGCCGGAGGCGGAGAACGCCACCCGGCGGCCGGGCCATCAGCTTGACGTGTTCGCGCTCGGCGCGTTGGCGTACCGGATCTTCGCTGGGGCGGCGCCGGCTGCCACACCGGAGGAGTTGATCAACGCGGTCCGAGACGGCGGGTTGCACCTCGATGCCGCCGTCGATGGGATGCCGGACAGGCTCGTCACCCTGGTCTACGACGCGACCCGAGGTGACCCGGCGCACCGGCTGGCCAGCGTTTCCCGCTTCCGCAGGGACCTGGAAGAGGTCTGGGACGAGCTGACCGCACCGGAGCCGGAGCCGGTGACGGACCCGCTCTCGGCCCACCGGGGGGACCAGCTCGACGGTGGCCTGGAGGTGAAGGACCGGCTCGGCTCCGGCGCCACCGCCGTCGCCCTGTTGGTGACCCGGCAGGACGAGTCCCGCGATCTGGTGTTGAAGGTGGCCCGGGACGAGCAGCACGAGGAACGGCTGACCGCGGAGGCGCACACCCTCACGAAGTTGAAGCATCCGCAGGTGGCCGCGTTGGTCCAGGGTCCGGTGCGGGTTGGCGGCCGGACCGCCCTGCTGATGGAGAGCGCCGGGTCGCGCACCCTCGCCGAGGAGTTGCGTGGTGGCCGGTTGGCGCTGGACCTGCTGGAGCGGTACGGGCGGGATCTCCTCGACATCGTCAATTACCTCGACGGGCAGGGTGTCTGGCACCGCGACCTGAAGCCTGCGAACCTGGCGGCCCGGCCCCGCCCGAAGGACAAGCAGCCACACCTCTGCGTCTTCGACTTCTCGCTGTCGTCGATCCCGGCCGACCAGATCGGCGCGGGCACGGTCGGCTACCTCGACCCGTTCCTGGGCCCGCCGCGCCGACTGCGCTACGACGCGGCGGCGGAGCGGTTCGCGGCGGCTGTCGTCCTCTACGAGATGGCGACGGGCACCCTGCCTCGGTGGGGCGACAACGCCAACCCGGCGGTGGTCAGCGACGAGGTGGCCCTCGACCCGGCGGCGTTTGACCCGGCGGTCGCCGACCGGCTGGTGGAGTTCTTCGGCCGGGCGCTGGCCAGGGACGCAGCCGCTCGGTTCGACACGGTCGACGAGATGACCGATACGTGGCGGGCCATCTTCCAACAGGTCCCGCAACCGGCCGTGACGCCGGTCGGGCCGGTGCCGGCGGTCGTGGGCCTGACCCGTGAGTCGCCGCTGGAGGTGACCGAGCTGACCGCGCGAGCCCGCTCGGCGCTGGAGCGGCTCGGCATGCACACCGTCGGTGACCTGCTGAGCGCCGAGCCTTCGGCGTTGACCAGGGCCAAGGGGGTGCCGGACGCCACCCGCAAGGAGATCCTCGCCGTCGGGCGGGCGTTGCTAGCGGTGCTGCCCGGCGACAGCGAGCCGACTCCCACCGACGAGCAGCCGCTGGCGCAGGGCGTGGAGTCGCTCTGCGCGACCCTGCTGCCAGCCACCACGTCGCGCAATCACCGGACCTTGGCCGTGCTGCTCGGGCAGGCACCCGCGGATGACGGCACATTCCTGTGCTGGCCGGCCCAGAGCGAGGCCGCCCGGGCCACCGGTCGGAGTCAACCGCAGATCTCCAAGCTGTTGAGCGCACAAGCCCGGACCTGGCTGGCCAACCCGGCACTGGAGGCGGTTCGCAACGAGCTCGTGGCGTTGCTCGACGCCCGCGGTGCCGTGATGTCCGCCGAGGAGTTGGCGCAGTCGTTGATCGCTGCACGCGGCTCCTACACTGCGGCGCCGAAGCGGTTGCCGCAGGCGGTCGGGCTGGTCCGCGCCGCCGTCGAGGCTGAGCTGAGCACCGGCGGGGACGCCCGGTTGGCCATCCAGCGGTTCCGTACCTCCAACACCATCCTGGTCGGTCGGGAGCCGGACGACCCGGCGTCGGACGTCACCGCCGCGGACTTCCTCGGGTACGTGGTGGAGCTGGGCAGTCGGGCCGTCGAGCTGGCTCTCGCCGACCCGCTGCCGACCCGGCAGCGCGCTGTCGAGGAGCTGCGCAGGCTGCCCTTGCCGGCTGGCATGCCGGCGGTAGCCGACCTGCGGCTGTTGCAACTCGCCGCCGTCGGAAGCAGCGATCGGGTCGACGTCAACGCGCAGGGGCAGCTCTATCCGGTGGGCATGTCGGCGGAGCGCGCGCTGCGGTTGTCGGTCGGTGGCCTGATCGGCCAGCGGCTGGGGCCGCAGCAGATTCGTGACCGGGTGCACAGCCGGTTCCCCCGGGCGGAGCGCGTCCCGGAGCGGCCGGCCCTGACCGACCTGCTCGCGGCGGCCGAGGTGCCGCTGACCTGGCATTCACAGGAGCGGGTGTACGGGCCGGTGAGCACGCCAGCGTCGGTGACCGGCACCCGCCTGGCCACCACCCATGCGCCGTTGCTCGGGCTGACCGCCGCCGACGAGGTGGGCGACAAGCTCGCCGCGGCCATCGATCGGCGAGCTTTCCTGGCGGTGCTGGCACCGCTGCGCAGACTCGTCCCGGCCCGGCGGGCGCTGCTGGCCCGGCTGCCATTGATCGAGGTGGACGTCACCGCGATCCTGCTGGACCGGCTGCGCACGCTGGGCTTCCCCTGGGAGGCGATCGTGGCGGCCGACAACGGCTCACCCCTGGATGCCGACTTCCGCAGCCTCGTGGATCTGGTGCGGCACCAGGTCGTGCCGGCGCTCAACGAAGCGATCGCCGCCGCCGACCGGCCGGTGTTGATCACCGAGGCGGCGCCGTTGGCCCGCTACGGGCAGCTCGGGCTGCTCCAGGAGTTGGCCGACCCGACCAGACCTCGACCGGCGGCCCGGCTGCTGCTGGTGCCCGCCCGTCGACCTGACCCGGCGGTGCTGGACGGGACGCAGTTGCCGCTGACCTCGCCGGCCAGCCAGTCGCTGTGGCTCGCCGACGATTGGATCGAGTCGTCGGGCCGGGCGGTATCGCCGACGAGTTGAGAGGGAGACGCCCGGAGCGGTGACGCTTCGCCCCTCGGATGGCATCTTCGTTGCTGGGCGCCGGAAGCGGTGAGCCAGCGAAGGGATTGAATTATGGCGAAGCTCGTGTTGACGCCGGCCGAGGCCGCGCTCTATGAGCTGGTCGGCTCCCGGATTTTCGTGCGCGCGCGCCAGCTGCTCGAACGCGGGAAGCTGCTGGACGTGACGTGGGATCCGGAGACCGGGCAGGGGCATGGTCGGGTCGACGGCAGCGCAACCGGCCGGGTGGTGGCCACGGTGCGGCTGGGCGCCGACGGCATGATCGAGGCGCTCGATGGTTCGTGTACGTGCGGGCAGGCCGGCTGTGCCCACCCTCCCGCGCTGGTGCTTGCGATGCTCGCTGAGGCCGAGCCCCGGAGACCCCGCCCGGCGCGGCCCACGACGAGCTGGGAGCGGGCGGTCTCCGCGTTGGTCCGGGACGTCGCCCCGCCGCCGGTTGTGCCGGAGTCGGAGCCGCCTGGGCTCGGCCTACAGTTCGAGGTCGTCTCTCAGGGCCCGGACGCTGCGGCGGGTTTTCAGGTCGACCTGCGGCCGGTGGTGCCGGGCCGCACCGGCTGGGTACGTTCCGGGATCAGCTGGTCGACGCTGAGCTACACCTATTTCGATCGGTCGACGCGGACCGAGCGGCACCGCCGACTGCTCGTCGAGATCGCCCGACTGTCGCGTGCGGACACCGACCCCCTCGACCACTACTACGACAGCAATCGGCGTGCGGTCGCGCTACACGAGTTCGCCAGCCGGCGAATCTGGGACCTGCTGGCTGAGGCCGACGAAGCCGGGCTGCCACTGGTGCAGGCCGGCAAGCGCGCCGGGCCGGTCGTGCTGGGCCGTCCGGCACGGCTCTCGGTGCAGGTCGGTCGACTCGATGGGGAGCTGGTGCTGGCGCCGACATTGTCGGCCGGTGGCGCGCCGATCCCCGTGTCGCGCGTACTCCTGATCGGTGAACCGGCGCACGGCCTCGCCGGGTTGGGGGAGCTGGGCGGGCCTGACGCCCGATCCGGCGTACCGGCACTCTGGTTGGCGCCGCTGGCCGGGACGCTGCTGCCGGGGATGGTGCGGGCGCTCGCCGGGCCGGCGATCCGGGTTCCGGCAGCCGACGAGCAGCAGTTCTTCGACCGCTTCTACCCGGAGCTGCTCCGCCAGGTGGACGTGTTCGCCGCCGATCCGGCTGTCCAGCTTCCGACGGTCGGGCCGGTCACGCTGACCGCGACGGTGAGCCCCGAGCCCGACCACCGTCTCCGGGTGGGCTGGGAGTGGCATCGGGTCGTCGGTGGCCAGCGCCACCCCGAGCCGCTGCGGGACGGGATGGCCGCCGAAGCGGACGAGCGTCGTGCGGAGCTGCTGCGGCGGGTCGCCGACCTGGTCGCCAAGCCGGTACCCGAGCTCCTGGAGCCGTCGTCGGCCGGGCCCCGGCTCGCCGCCTCGGTGAGCCTCGCCGGCGATGCCCTGATCCGGTTCGTCAGTGACGTCCTGCCGCGACTGGCCGAGCTCGACGGTGTCGAGCTGGTCACTCCGTCGGATGGGGCGCTCGACGACTATCAAGAGACGTACGCCGCGCCCACCATCACCTTCGCCGACGGCGGTGCGCCCGGCGAGCACGACTGGTTCGACCTGTCGGTGCGGGTCACCGTCGGTGGGGAGCAGGTCGACTTCGTCGAGCTCTTCGCGGCGTTGGCGCAGGAGCAGCAGTACCTCATCCTGCCCAGCGGCACCTACTTCGCGCTCGAACGACCGGAGTTCCAGCAGCTGCGGGAGCTGATCGCCGAGTCCCGGGCACTCGCCGACGCGCCGCCCGGGGTGTTGCGGGTCGGCCGGTTCCAGGCGGGGCTCTGGGACGAACTGGCCGAGCTGGGTGAGGTCACCGGCCAGGCCGCGGCCTGGCAGCGGTCGGTACGCGCGCTCAGCGAGGCGGAGCACTCCGCCGAGCAGCAGATCCCATCCGGGGTACGAGCGCAGCTTCGCCCGTACCAGCAGGATGGTTTCCGTTGGCTGGCCACCCTGCACGACCACGGGCTCGGTGGCGTCCTCGCCGACGACATGGGGCTCGGCAAGACCCTGCAGACGCTGGCGCTGATCTGCCACGCGCGCGCCGAGGCGCCGTTCCTGGTGGTCGCCCCGGCCAGCGTCGTCCCCAACTGGGTGGCTGAGGCGGGCCGTTTCACTCCGGAGTTGGACGTCCGGGCGGTCACGCAGACCGCGGCACGGCGCGGTGCACCCCTGGCCGAGACGGTGGCCGGCGCGAACGTCGTGGTCACCTCGTACACGCTGTTCCGGCTGGAGTACGACGACTATCGCGCCATCGAGTGGGCCGGGCTGATCCTCGACGAGGCGCAGTTCGTCAAGAATTCGCAGTCCCAGGCGCACCGCTGCGCGAAGCTGCTGCCGACCCCGTTCAAGCTGGCGATCACGGGCACGCCGATGGAGAACCACCTCGGGGAGCTCTGGGCGCTCTGTTCGATCACCGCACCCGGGTTGCTGCCGCGCGCCGACCGGTTCACCGAGTACTACCGAACCCCGATCGAGAAGGAGCGGGACGCGGAGCGGCTCGCCCAGTTGCGTCGCCGGATCCGGCCGTTGATGTTGCGCCGACGCAAGGCGGACGTTGCGGCCGACCTGCCGGCCAAACAGGAGCAGGTCGTCGAGGTGGAGCTGGACCGCCGGCACCGTCGGATCTATCAGGCGTACCTGCAGCGGGAGCGGCAGAAGGTCCTCGGTCTCCTCGGCGACCTGGAGAAGAACCGGTTCGAGATCTTCCGGTCGTTGACGCTGCTCCGGCAGGCGAGCCTCGACGTGGCGCTGGTCGACCCGAAGCACCAGAATGTGCCGGCGACGAAGCTGGACGTGCTCACCGAACGGGTCAGCAACCTGGTCGCGGAGGGGCACCGGAGTCTGGTGTTCAGCCAGTTCACCCGCTTCCTCGGTGCGGCCCGCCAACGCCTTGAGGCGGCCGGGATCACCTGTAGCTACCTGGACGGGTCCACCCGGGACCGGGCTGCCGTCATCGACGGTTTCAAGAGCGGCGACAGCCAGGTTTTCCTGATCAGCCTCAAGGCCGGCGGCTTCGGCCTCAACCTCACCGAGGCCGACTACTGTCTGCTGCTCGACCCGTGGTGGAACCCGGCTGCGGAAAACCAGGCGGTCGACCGGACGCACCGCATCGGCCAGACCCGCAACGTCATGGTGTATCGGCTGGTCGCCAAGGACACCATCGAGGAGAAGGTGATGGCGTTGCAGGCGCGGAAGGCGGAACTCTTCAGCAGCGTCCTGGACGGCGGCGAGTTCGCCTCCGCGCAGTTCACCGCCGCCGACATCAAGAGCCTGTTGGAGTGAGCGGCACCGGCGACGGTGTCGCCATGCCGACATCTGAATATGGACGCGGCTCACCCGTCGGGATAGTTGCGAGGGTGGCGAGGCTGACCGACGAGGGCGATGACCCGTACCTCTGGCTGGAGGAACTTGACGGCGCGGACGCTGCCAGGTGGGTCTGGAACCGCAACGCGGAGGTCGTTGCCGCATTGACCCACGGTGCGGCGTTCGCGGGTGTGCGGGCCGAGATCCGGCAGGTGTACGACGACGAGGAGCAGATTCCCTATCCGGGCTGGCTCGGGGACGGCTTCTACTACAACTTTTGGCGCGACGGGACGCATCCTCGTGGGCTCTGGCGGCGGACGACCCTCGACCAGTACCGCCGCCCTGAGCCGGAGTGGGACGTGCTGCTCGACGTCGACGCGTTGGCAGCCGAGGAGGGCGAGAACTGGGTCTGGAGCGACGTGGCGGTGCTGCGGCCCGGTTACGATCGCGCCCTGATCAGCCTGTCCCGGGGTGGTGCGGACGCGGTCGTGGTGCGCGAGTTCGACCTCGGGAGCCGTGCTTTCGTCGTGGACGGATTCACGCTTCCCGAGGCGAAGAGCGGCGTCTGTTGGATCGATGTCGACACCATCTACGTCGCCACCGACTTCGGGCCTGGCTCCCTGACCACCTCCGGCTATGCCCGGGTGGTGAAGCGGTGGCGGCGCGGCAGCCTGTTGGCCGAGGCCACCGTTGTCCACGAGGCGCGGGCAGACGACATCGCCGTGTACGCCTCGCACGACCCGACACCCGGGTACGAGCGCGACTTCGTGGGCCGCTTCCTGGACTTCTACCGCCGCGAGAACTACCTGCTGACGGAGGCGGGCGAGTTGACCCGGATCGCCGTGCCGGAGGACGCGCGGTGGGACGTACACCGGGATTGGTTGTTGATTCGACTGCGGTCGCCGTGGGCGGTTGGGGGAGTGACGCACCCGGCTGGCGCCCTGCTGGCGACCCGGTTCGACGCGTTCCTGGCCGGTGGCCGGGACATGGCGGTGCTGTTCCGGCCGGATGGTCGCACGGCGCTGAGCTACCACTACTGGACTCGTAACCACCTGATCCTGGGCACCCTTGCCGATGTGAAGAGCCGGTTGGAGGTGCTGACGCCCGGCGAGACCGGCTGGCAGCGGGAACCGCTCGCGGGAGTGCCGGAGGTCGACCACAGCCACATCGTGGCGACCGACCCGGACCACAGCGACGACTACCTGCTCGCCTCGGAAGGGTTCCTGCGACCGGCGACGTTGCGGCTCGGGCAGATCGGCGGAACGGTCGAGGTCCTCAAGCGGGAACCGGCCATGTTCGACGCGGCGGGCCTGACCGTGCGTCAGTTCTTCGCCACCTCGGCAGATGGCACGCGGGTGCCGTACTTCGTCGTGGGCGACCCGGACGCGCCCGGCGGCCCGACGCTGCTCACCGGGTACGGCGGGTATGAGCAATCCCTGGTCCCGGGGTACGACGGCGTGATCGGGCGGGGGTGGCTGGCCAGGGGCGGCACGTACGCGGTGGCGAACATTCGGGGTGGCGGGGAGTACGGCCCGGAGTGGCACCGGGCCGCGCTGCGGGAGAACCGGCCCAGGGCGTTCGAGGACTTCGCGGCCGTGGCGGCCGACCTGGTGACGCGCGGCATCACCACACCGGCGCAGCTCGGCATCGAGGGCGGCAGCAACGGCGGCCTGCTGATGGGCGTGATGCTGACCCGTTACCCGGCACTCTTCGGAGCGGTCGTCGCGCAGGTGCCGCTGCTGGACATGCGGCGATACCACCGGCTGCTGGCCGGCGCGTCGTGGATGGCCGAGTACGGTGACCCGGATCGAGAGGCGGACTGGGCGTACCTGCGCGAATATTCGCCGTATCACAACACCAATGGCGACTCGTCGTACCCGCCGGTCCTGCTCACCACCTCCACCCGCGATGACCGGGTGCACCCCGGTCACGCCCGCAAGATGGCGGCCCGGCTGCGCGAGCATGGCCACGAGGTGTCCTACTACGAGAGCGTCGAAGGTGGGCATGGTGCGGCGGCGAACAACGAACAGCGGTCCTTCGTCTGGGCGCTGACGCTGGAGTTCCTCTGGCGGAAGCTGCGCGGGTCGGACCCCGGGTCGGTGGCGCTGCCACGTCAGCACGCCCCTACCAACGAGCCGATAGTCGACGGGCGCTGACGCCCCGAACGTCCCTGTGGCGCGGAAGAACCCGTGATGTCGTGGCCGATGACGATTCGGAGTAGTGGCAGCCGGAGGGACAGACCTTAGGATCTAGCGGTGATCGAGCTGAGGGCATTGCAAGCGCAGGTCAAGACCCTGGTGGAGGACCTGCGCACGCAGGTCGCGGAGGCGCACGGGCTACGCGCGGAACTGCGCCAGGAGTACGACCAGGCGCACGCCGCCCAGCGGGTCGGCGGCAGCTTCGAGACCTGGCTTGATGATGTGCTCGACCAGGCGGCGGTGGCCTGGGTGCTCGGCTGCGTGTTCGTCCGGTTCTGCGAGGACAACGGGCTGGTCGAGAAGCTCTGGATCGGCGGAGCTGACCCGGCTGCGCCGGCCGAGCGTGCCGTGCAGCACCGACAGGCGTACCTGATCGCCAACCCCCGGAACAACGACCGGCACTGGCTGCGGGAGGCGTTCGGCTACCTGGCCGAACTGAAGGCCACCGGCAAGATCTTCGACCAGCACAACCCGCTGTGGCGCTTCGACATCTCCGGGCCGGCCGCCGAGGAGCTGAGCGACTTCTTCCGGCGCGGGCCCGGCCGGGAGTCGCTGCGCCGCGACGACCTGAACACCCGCTTCCTGGGCGACCTCTACCAGGACATGTCGGCGCACGCGAAGAAGACGTACGCGCTGTTGCAGACCCCGGAGTTCGTGGAGGAGTTCATCCTCGACCGCACCTTCGAGCCGGCGGTCAAGGAGTTCGGCCTCGCCGCGACCAGCGTCATCGACCCAACCTGCGGCTCGGGCCACTTCCTGCTCGGCGCGTTCCACCGGCTGGTGGACAAGTGGCGGGACCGGGAGCCGGCCACCGACGTCAGGGTGCTCGCCGATCGGGCGCTCGGCCAGGTGACCGGCGTCGATATCAACGGCTTCGCGGTGGCGATCGCGCGCTTCCGCCTGCTGATCGCCGTGATGAAGGTCTGCGGCCTGACCAAGCTGGAACGGACACCAGCCTTGCCGATCCGGGTGGCCACCGGCGACTCGCTGCTGCCGTGGGGGGCGTTCAGCTCCCGGGCGCAGGGCGACCTGCTCGCCGAGATGGAAGGCAAGGCCGTCTTCGCGTACGAGAGTGAAGACGCCGATCTGCTGAAGGACTACCTGGCCGAAAACCTGTACACGGTGGTGGTCGGCAACCCGCCCTACATCACCGTTTCTGACAGCGCCCGCAACCAGCTCTACCGCAGCATCTACCCGACCGTATGCCACCGGCAGTATGCGTTGACCGTGCCGTTCGCCAAGCGCTTTTTCGACCTCGCTAAGCGCTCTGATGAGCATGGTGAGGGGGCCGGGCGCGTAGGTCAAATCACAGGTAACGCCTTTATGAAGCGCGAGTTCGGCAAAAAGCTAATTGAAAACTACTTCGCCCACGAGGTCGAGTTGACCGAGGTAGTCGATACCTCCGGCGCGTATATTCCCGGACACGGCGTCCCGACCGTCATCTTGGTCGGACGTGCCAACAATCGCCGCCGCAAAGCAACGCTACGCGCCGTTCTTGGCCTGCGAGGCGAGCCGTCTGTCGCCGAAAACCCAGGTGAGGGTCGAGTCTGGACGGCGATCGTCAACCAAGTAGACAGCCATGGCTCCGAATCAGATTGGGTTAGCGTAACCGACCTCGCCCGCGACCAACTGACAAAGCATCCCTGGAGCCTCTCGGGCGGCGGTGCTGCTGACCTCATGAAGGCGCTGCGCGAATCCGGAGCGATGCGGCTCGAATCAAAAGTGGAAGAAATCGGGTTCGGTGCTGTCACGCGCGAGGACGGTGTCTATATGGTTGGTGACGGCTACTTGCGCCGCCGCCGGGTGCCAGAGCGCTTCCGTCGGGCGATTGTGGAGGGAGACGCTGCGCGGGATTGGACAATCACATCTCCGACAATTTCTGTTTGGCCTTATGACGAGCAGACCCTGGAAGCTGCGGGTGAGGCGACTGTCGAGGCCGCGCTTTGGCCGATGCGTTCGGTTCTTGCCCAGAGGGTCGCCTATGGTAGTACCCAGATCCAACGTGGGCTTCGCTGGTTTGAGTATTCGATGTTCTTCAAGAAACGCTATCGGGTTCCGCTCTCAATCGCTTTCGCCGCAATCACCACCCATAATCATTTTGTATTTGATCGCGGAGGCAAAGTATTCAAGGATTCGACGCCGGTGATTAAGCTATCCGAGAGTGCAGGCGAAGATGGTCATCTGAATCTGCTCGGCCTGCTGAATAGCTCGACTGCCTGTTTCTGGCTGAAGCAGGTGAGTCATGCGAAGACGGGTGCTGACAATTCGAGTGGTGGCGGAAATCGGTGGAGTCCGGAGCCTTGGTACTCCTTCTATCAATTCAACGGGACTAGATTGCAGGAGTTTCCGCTGCCTTCGGCGTACCCGTTGGGGCGGGCGCGGGAACTTGATGGGCTGGCGCAGCGGCTCGCTAGCTTGACCCCGGCGGCGGTTGCCGCCTCGGGGGTGCCGACCCGGCAGCGGCTCGCGGAGGCTGAGGTGGAGCACTACTCGGTGCGGGCGCGGATGATCGCGTTGCAGGAGGAGTTGGACTGGGAGGTCTACCGGCTCTACGGGCTGATCGACGAGGATCTGACCTGCGCCGCCCCGCCGGAGCTGGCGTTGGGGGAGCGGGCCTTCGAGATCGTGCTGCACACCAGCGGGGCGCAGACCGAGTGGTTCAACCGGCACGGGTCGAAGCCGATCGACCGGCCGCAGCCGCACTGGCCGGCGGAGTATCGGTCGCTGGTGGAGCGGCGGATCGCCACCATCGAGTCCAACCGGCACATTGGGCTGATCGAGCGGCCGGAGTGCAAGCGGCGCTGGTCCACCGACGGGTGGGAGAAGATGCAGTCGGTCGCGCTGCGGGACTGGCTGCTCGACCGGTTGGAGTCTGCGGAGCTGTGGGCGGGGCAGCCGACGCCACTGTCGGTGGCGCAGCTCGCTGACCGGGTCGGTGGCGATCAGGAGTTCCGGACGGTGCTGGACCTGTGGGTCGGGCACGACAGCTACGACCTGACTCGCACGCTGGGGCAGTTGCTCGCCGACGAGCACGTGCCGTACCTGCCGGCGCAGCGCTACAAGCCGGCCGGGCTGCGCAAGCGTGCGCAGTGGGAGCGGACCTGGGCGTTGCAACGTCAGGAGGACGCGGGGGAGAAGGTCGAGATCCCGGTGCCGCCGAAGTACGCCTCGGCGGATTTTGCGCGGCCGTCCTACTGGAGGGCGCGCGGCAAGCTGGATGTGCCGAAGGAGCGGTTCATCTCGTACCCGCAGGCGGGGCGGGACAACGACGGTAGTGAGCTGCTCGGCTGGGCCGGCTGGGACCACCTCAAGCAGGCGCAGGCGCTCGCCACCGTCTACCTCGACCGCAAGACGCAGGAGGCGTGGCCGGCGCACCGGCTGCTGCCGCTGCTCGCCGGGCTGGTCGAGATCGAGCCGTGGCTGCACCAGTGGCACTCGGGTTACGAGCTTGGGTTCCCCGGATCGCCGGCCGAGTTTTTCACCGACTTCATCAACGCGGAGCTGGCCCAGCTCAGCTCCGACCGCTCGGCGTTGGCGCTGCTGCGGGGCGTGCCGGAGCTGCTCCGAGAGTGAGGATGCAGGAGTGGCTACCCGGCAGTCTGACCCCTGCCCTGACCGTGGGCAGTGTCGGCAGGACGTCAATCCAATCCTGTCGAAGATGGTGGGCGCACGCGGGCGGTGTGTAGACTGAATCAAACGACGTGATCATGATTCAGTTTGGGGAGTAGATCATGGCCAAGGTCGATGTAGGTCTATCGATTGAGCGTGCCAGGACGGCTGCCGACCTTAGTCAGCGGGCCCTTGCCGAGCGGACGGGCATCTCCCAGGCCACGCTGTCGCGCATCATTTCTGGCGACCGGGCGGCGAAGATGCCGGAGATCGTGGCGATCGCCTGGGCGACGGGGCATACCGTCGCCCAGCTCACCGGGGCGCAGACGGTGGCCGACCGCGCCCAGTATGCGGCTCGGGCCACCAACGGTTCCGGAATGGATGAGATGCGTCGGGCGCTTCTGCATTTCCTGGAACTGGACGACTACCTCGATGAGCAGGCCATCCCGGCAACGATCTGACCTTGGTGGTTGACCGTGAACGCTGAAGTTGAAGGGTGTGCCGCTGCCGCCCGCTTCCGCAAAGAACACCGCTTGGGTGTGCAGCCGCTGGGTGACCTCATCGCGATCATCGAGCAGGCGATCGGGATTGACGTGGCCGTGCTCGACGCGGGACCGGACGAGCACGGCCTGACAATGCGAGACCCGAAGCGCAACATGATGTTCGTCGGCGTCGCCCGCTCCCGCCGCCCTATGCGGCAACGCAGCACGCTTGCCCATGAGCTCGGCCACGTGCAGTTCGGCGACTGGGCGGACGCCGACGCCGGCGACCTGAGTGCTCGGTCCCCTGCTGAGATTCGAGCTGACGCCTTCGCTCGGCACCTGCTGCTTCCCATGGAGGGCCTGCGCGACTTCCTCGACGAACGGGAACAGCCAACGACTCGATCCGTCCTCTCCGTCGTCGTCCAGCGGTTCCTGGTCTCGCCCGCCGTCGCAGCCATCGCGCTGCACCAGGGTGGCTACATCGATGCCGCCACCAAGACGGAGTGGATGGCGCTCTCCGCGCCCCAGCTTGCCGTACGTTTCGGGTGGATCGACCAATACCAGGCGCTGCAAGCCGACTCCGACAAGCGGCGGGCGCCGCAACGCCTGCTCGCCCGCGCGACCAAGGGCTATGTCGAAGGTGTGCTCCCCGTGCAGGCCATCGCCAACCTGCGAGGCATTGCCGCGGAGGCCGCTGAAGCCGAGTTGCGGGACGCGGGCGTCGTGCCCGTTGATCGCCCGATCGCCTGGCTCGATGCCGCTGAGCTGCCTGGGGTTCCGATCGACATGGCCGCGCTGGACGCGGATCTGAGCGAGCCAGACAACCCGCCGGATCGAGGCATCGAGGCAGACATCCCGTGAACCAACGGCCGATCATCGACGCCGGGCCCAGCCTGAACTTCCTCTCGATAAACCGTGAGCGGCTTCTCATCGGCGTTCTCGGCCCGCTCAGCGCCCCGGAGACGGTCCAGGCCGAGGTGATGCGCAAGTCTCGCGACGACCCGCGTTTCCGACCCGCCGCCACAGTGTGGCGAAAGCTGGCACCGCGCTGGCTGCAGATCCTTTCCGACGACGAGACACCCGAGCTCGCTGCAGTGGTTCACAGGATCACCCGGCAACCCATGCGCGAGCGGCTGAGACAGTCGACGGATCTGGGTGAGGTGATGGTGGTGGCGCACGCTGTTGTCGCTGCCGAAGCCGGTGAGTCGACGACCGTGCTCATTGATGATGGGGCGGGAGCGCGCCTGGCCACCGCTGAAGTAGGTCGACTGCAACGACTTCGGGCTCAAGGCCGCACGGTGGGGACGATCAGACTGGTGAGCACGCTGACGGTCCTGGAACGCGCGGCGGGCAGCGAACACATCCCGGACAAGGCCGCGATGCGCGATGTCTACGAGCGGCTACGCGGTCTCGATGACGGCCTGCCGCCGGTCGACACGACAAACCTGATGTCGACGGCCTGCTGGCGGTAGCCGGGCCGAAGGAGAGCCGCTATCGACCAGGGGTAGGTCGTGAGGCCCGGAGTGGCGAGGCCGGCTGGCTGGGCGCGTGGAGCCACCGTCCGTAAAGGTCAATGATCTGGACCGATCGTCGGCACCTGCGGGGTCACGTATGCAAGATCGGTCAGCCAAGATCTTCAGGCGTACTGATCAACGCGAAGCCTTCTCGCCTGATTCATGCGGGAGGTCGCGCGACGAGACCGCCGGGAGACCCCTCAACGTGATCAACAAGTTCGCCGGACGCTGTGGCAAGTGCGGGCAGCGGGTGGCAGCCGGAGCAGGGCAGGCCCTCAGGATCGGCGGCGGCTGGAGCTCGTTCCACGATGCCTGCGCGCCGGTCCAAACCGCGCCGCCGGTGAGAAACCACCGTGGGTGGCACGACATGCCGGTAGTCGGCTTCGACATTGAGGGCACCGACCCTGAACCGCAGGACACCCGGATTGTCACCGCGGCGCTCGTGTACGCCGATGGCACGGCCAGGACCTGGCTGATCGATCCGGGGGTGCCGATTCCGGCCGGCGCGACCGCGATCCACGGCATCACCGACGAAATGGTGCGTGACGCCGGAGCGTCACCCCGGGAGGCGCTGGCCGAACTGGGTATCGAGATCGCCAAGCTGATCGCGGACAGCACGCCGCTCGTTGCCTTCTGCGCCCACTACGACGTCACGGCGCTCCACACCGAGCTGGCCCGGCACGGCCTGCCGGCCGTGGAGTGGGAACGTGCCATCATCGTCGACCCGTCGATCCTGCATGCGGAGGTCGAGCCCAGGTGGACCAATCGGCGGCAGCTCGGCGACCTCTGCGGGTTCTACGAGGTCGAGCTCGCCACCGCCCACGACGCGGTGAGCGACGCCAAGGCGGCGGCCGGAATGGCCGTGTCGATCGCAGCCCGCCACGAGCGGATCGCCCTGATGCGACCCGACGACCTCCACCGAGCGCAGGTCACTTGGTACGCCGAGCAGAAGCGCGACCTTCAGGCGTACTACGACAAGCAGGGGCGCGACGTGTCGGTCAGCCTGGAGTGGCCGCTGGAGACCAAGCGTCGTCGGTAGATGCTGCGCGAGATCCAGACAGCCGCCGCTGTTGTATTTCCGAAGGTAGAAAATGACCGTGGTAGGTCACTGAACAGGGTTACCGGGCACCCGTTTCGCGGAACGGGTGCCCGGCGATCGGCGTGACTGTCTACAAGCATCGCCCGAATCCCCAACTGATCAGCGATCCGCCGGATCGCTCCGATCACGGACGCCGGATCCCGGCGGCCTCGACAGCCAACCTGGTCGCACGCTCACGCAGGCGATGGGTGAGGCCAGCGAACCCTAGAGTTGGCCGCGACGGCTCTTAACGCCCCAGCGCTTGCACTCGTCGCACTGCGTTTGCCAGAACATGGTGCTGGCGATCACCGCCTCGGGTGTGGCTCGCTCATTTCGTGGGTCGGGCTTGCGGTTGACGCCGAAGTAGCCAGCACCGGGGAAGCCGGCGCGAGGGCCGCCGACGTGGACCACGAGGGAATCCAGAGGTGGTAACTGGCGCTCCCGGCAACGGTGGTGAAAGGCCGCCATGAACTCCGTGACCAGGTGCGACTCGCCGCCTTCGTGCAGATTCTGCGGGTTCGGCAATCCGGCGGCCTGGAAGACCCGTGCGTAGGCGACCGTCTGCCCACGGTCCTCGGCACCGTTACTGATCACGAAGTCGATCGCCGCATCGACCTGATCCCCGGTGAACTCGTGTTTGCGGGCCATGGCCGGACGATACTGGCGCATGTCTCGGCGCGGCAGGGCAGGTTCGGTCGAGAAGCCGACCGATCGGGCCGAGATTCCTCTGCCATGCTGGACAGCTTCCTGGCAATCGCGGCGCGGGCTGAGGGTTGAGGCTCCGCAGGCGGACGACTCCGCTGATCCAGCCGGGTTCCGGATCCGGGCCACCCGAGGCGCAACGGGTGGGTCAATTTCGCGGCCAGCAGCGGCGGCACGCACCTTTGCCCCGGTCACGAGCGGAAGCGGCGCTCACGCACTCCACCTTGTTGATCCTGCGGCCCTTTTTCTCTGCCTGGCGGACGCCCTGGCGGTAGCCAGGACAGGCGGTATCTCGATGGAAGGTACGACCTCCGGTGGTCACGATGCCGAGCGTCCCACCCGGCGGCCAGCGATTTTCGAGCTGGACCTGCACAGCTTGGGCATCCTTCGCCTGTTTCCTGCGTCGCTCGCCGTTGCGTCGTCCGTTGAGCTCCATGGCCCGATTGTTGCCGTCGCAGTGAACGCCGTCGAGCCCTCGGATCCGGCGGCGTGCGCGGCCTCCGAGCCATCGGAGGCCGCGCGGCCAACCATCATTGACTGATAGCGCCCGCCTTTGCGGCTCGGACGAGCGCCGTCCATGCGGCCGGGCCGAACGTCAGCACCGGGCCGGTCGGGTCCTTGCTGTCGCGCAGCCCGACGACGCCGGGCAGGTTGTCGGCGACCTCGACACAGTTGCCGCCGTTGTTGCTTCGGCTCGACTTGCGCCAGATGGCACCGGTCAGGTCAGGCACGGGAGTACTCCTCTGCGACTTCGTGGATCAGGCTCTTGGAACGGGACTCGTTGAGGGCGCGGGCCGTCATGTCGGCCCAGATGCTGTTGTAGGCATTGGTCTCGTGTGGCTTGTCGAGGTAGATCGCGCCGGTTGCGGCCTCCAGATAGGTCACGGGTGGTTCCGCTTCTCGGCCGTTGCCGACCTGAGGAAACTCCAGGATCGAGAAGGCTCCTGCCATCGCCCCGGCATGCAGCCCGGCAGAGAAATTCAGCACCTGGACGGTTACGTTCGGTAGCTCCGCAGCCTTCAGGATCTGATGGAGTTGCTCATTCATGATCGTGGCGTTGCCGACCGGGCGACGCAGTACAGCCTCGTTGATTATCACGCTGAGTTGCGGCGCGGAGAACCGGGTTAGAAGCGACTGTCGCTCAACCCGGAGCTGAACGGCGCGTTGTTGCTCGGCGGTGTTCGCGGCGTCGATCGAGCCGCCGGGTATCTGAAAGACGCGCTCGGCGTAGGCACGCGTCTGGAACAGGCCAGGAACGAGTTCCGCCTCGTACTGGCGGATTCTGGATGCTCCGGCCTCAAGGCCGATGTAGAGCTGGAACCAGCGCGGCAGGCCGGAGCCAATGTAGTCGTGCCACCAGTTCTTGTTCTCCCGAGTGGCCGCTGTCATGGCAAGTAGTAGCTCGGAGTCTTCGGGGGACGCGCCGTAGAGGTTGAGCATCTGCTGCACATCGGCCTGCCGGAAACGGACGTGCTCGGCGCCGCTCTCGATCCGGTGCAGCGTCGCTCGTGCGCGGTCCAGTTGCTCGGCAGCCTGCTCCATCGTCAGCCCGGCCGCTTTGCGCAACGCCTCCAGCTTGCGCCCGATCTGTCGGCGCAACATGGTCGAGCCGGTTACTGACTGTGACACTGTGTTCCCCTCCTCGATTGCGGTCCGTAGACGACCGTCTGGCCAATTGAAGCGCCCTAACGTCTCACAATCAATAGACACGCTACAGGCAGTGCATTCGCTTAGTAATCTTGTAAGGGAGACATCCTGATTGCGATGTTGCAATTGCGCCTTGTCGCTGTTTAACTGCCTCTGCGGCCACTGTGGAGTTCGTGCAGCTCAGTGACCATGACTGCCCTGCTGTCGTACCGCTGATGAGAGCTGCGGTGGCAGGTGCCGGGGTGGGTCCGCCAGCGCGGGGCGGGCCGGCGGGCCCACTCGTTCACAGGTCAATCTCGACGGTGAGAGGCAGGTCCACGTATGCGCGTCTTCTTTCGGCGTGTCCGGCGTCGGCAACGATCGGCCCACGGGCCGACCAGCTACCGGTCGGCGGTCTACCATCCGCTGCGGCCGTGGCAGGTGCGCGAGCGGCGGTTCCGTCCGACCCCGCTCGGCCGGCGCGGCTTCGAGCCCGGTGAGGTACGGGAATTCCTCGACCGGGTCGCCGATGACCTGGCGATCGTCTACGACGCACTGGCCCAGAGTCGCCGCGAAACCGAGCGGATCAAGGACGCGTTGCGCCACTGGCAGTCGGTGCAGGCCCGCGCCCGCAACGAGCGGAGCCAGGGCCAATGAGCGAACGTTGGGTCATCCACCTGCCCGCAGTCGCGGGTGACCTGTCCTCCGCGCAGCGGCTCGCCCGGGTGGTGGCGCACTGGGCGCACGTCCTCCCGCAGCTCGAACCGGGCGGCACCACCGTCTCGGCCGAGGACGACCAGAACGTACGCCACTGGGCCTTTTGCGACCGGGTCCTGCCTGGTGGCCGACGCTGCCAGCTCCGCCCCGACCACGACGGTGCCTGCTCCCGGCGGGCGGTGCGACCGCGATGAGCGGCGTACCCGTGATCACCTGCCCAGACTGTGCCGGGCTCGCCTTCCAGGTGCGGCGGTGCCAGTGCACAAGCGGTGGCGACCGGCTGATCGTCGAGTGGGACGCCGGGACGGATCAGCCCTACGCCGACTGCCAGCTCTGTCGCGGCGACGGTAGCGTCGCGGTGCCCTGCCGGCCCTGTGCGCGCAACGGTCGACGGCGGGCGGAGCTGGTGCTGACCGTCGTCAACCTCGACACCGGGCTTGCCGCATCCCGGCAGCTCCGGCCAGGCCGCCTCGCGCCCGAGCCCGATCCGGGCGGCGGATGGCAGGTGCCGCTGGCACCGATCCTGCGGGAGTTGGCCGACGCCGCGGGCGTCCACGGTCTGCGCGAGCACTGGCGGCTCGACGGTGCACCGCCGTACCCGGCACTCTGGCTGCCTCGGCGGTGGCAGCCCGACCTGCCCGCCGCCGAACGGCACGCCATCGAGGCCGAGGTGCTCGCCGGTCAGGACTACGACCCGTGGTGGGTCCTGCTCGGCCGGTCCAGCGAGAACCCGCCGCCCCCGGATCCGGGTCAGCGCCTGAGTCGGCTCTGTGCGCTGGCCGACCTGCTGCACCTGGATCTGGTGGTCGAGGCTCGGCGGTGCGACGGCGAGGTTGCCTGGGACGTCCGCTACGAGATGCCCGGCGGGGAGGTGCCGGCCCAGGCCCAGCTCAGGGGCGACGACCTGCGCACCGCCGTCGCCGCCGCCACAGTCGCCGAGGCGATGTACGGGCTCGACGTCCGAGGGCTCAGCGCGCCCGCGTACACCGTGCGGTTGGCCTCCGACGAACCGACCGTGCCGGTGGCGATCGACCTTGACCTGGTCGAACGCCGGGTCGTCGCGGACCTCGCCACCGGTGCGCCCGGCGCGCAGGCGATCTGGCGGAATCGCCGGTGGTGGCACACCCAGCTACATCCCGGCGGCGGCGTCGAGGTGCTGCACGAGCGCGCCACCGGTCAGGTCGTCCGACGCCGGGTCACCACGCTGCTGCGGGCCGGGGAGCCACCCGACCCGACCTGGTGGGGAGAGCCGGTCGACTGGCGGGCCTGCCGCGACTGCCGCCCGGACAGCCGGCTACGGCGCTGTCACTGCCGGCTTGGCCGCCCGACCGCGGACCCGGACTGCCCCCGCTGCGGCGGCGCGGGGATGGCACCCTCGGCGCTGGCCTGCCACACCTGCCGGGACAGCCGCCGGATCTACTTCGCGCTGACCGTCACGGTCACCGACCTGACCCGCGCCACGCACACGCTGTGGCGCCCGTCAGCCGGCGAGCCGGCGACGCTGGTCGCCACCCAACCCGGCGGCAAGCCCGTTTATCAGCTCCGCGACCACTACCGGGCCGCGCGCCTCGCGGCGAACCTCGGGGTACGCCCGCAGGACCTCACCCACCTCGACGACGCGCCCGGCCACGGCGTGGGCCAGGACCTGTGCGACGGAACCGTCACCGTCGATGGTCCGGACGTGGAACCGGCCCGCCACTACGTCTCCTCGGCCGCACGGGGACGCCCCGGTGCCCGGCTGATCGTGCTGGCCCAGGTGCCCGACGCCCCGCCGCTGGTCGACCTGATCAGGCTCGCCCTCGGGCTCGATGTGGCTCTGGCGGTCACCGTCTGCGACTACCGGCTCAACGCGGCCGACCCGCTGCTCGTACACGGCGAGCGGTGGCGGGTGCAGGTCGTCCACCCTGACGCACCCATCGAACCGGCTCCGGTGCTGTCGAGGTCCCTCCAGGCTGCCGTCGCCGACTGCCTCGAACACCTGGACAACGCCCTGCTCGCCGTCGTACCCCGGGACCCGGAGCAGCCGGTGCCCGCGCCTGGGCTCTCCGTGCCGCCGGTCGTCGCCGACCCGACGGCTCTGCTCAGCCGACTCGGACGTCACTACGCCGGCCAACTCGTCACCGCCCGCTTCACGCGCGGCGGGTGCCAACTGCACCTCGGCCAAAGGGACGGACCGTTACCGCTGGCCCGAGCGGCCACCCTCGCCGACGCCGTGGCCGCCCTGCGCCTGGCGTGATCCAGCCGGAGTTCCTCTCGGCCGAGCCGCCCGGCGGGTGGGCCGAGATGCGGCTACACCTTAGGATCGTCGGGTTGCCGGTGACGCCGGCGTCACGGGGAGCGCGGGGCGAGGAGCGGTGATGACCCTGTTACGGGACGTGATCGACATTCCGACCTCGGTCGGTGACGGCGACTTTGTCGTCCGCGCCGCCGAGGGTGCGGACCTGCGCCGGTACGTCGTCACCGACCAGCTCCGGGCCAACTTCGCCGACGCGCTGCGGCGTATCGGCCACGCCGTCACCAGCGGCCGTTCGCAGGCGATGTTCCTGCACGGCTCGTTCGGCTCCGGCAAGTCGCACTTCATGGCGGTGCTGCGAGAGATCCTCCAGCACAACCCGGCAGCGCGGGAGGTGCGTGGCCTGGCCGAGCCGGTCCTCGCCGCCGACTCCTGGCTGCGCGACCGCAAGCTGCTCACCCTCACCTTCCACATGCTCGACGCGCGGTCGGTCGAGCAGGCGATCCTGGAGGGCTACCTCAACCAGATCACCGCCATGCACCCGGAAGCGCCCGTTCCCGCCGTACACCGGTCGGACGCGCTGCTTGACGACGCCGCGCGGCTGCGCGCCCGGATGGGTGACGAGGCGTTCTTCGCCGCGCTGCGGGACGGCGGCGGCGACCCGGGCACGGGCGGTGGTGGGCTCGCCTCGCACGTTGCACGGGCGACCGGCTGGACCCCGGAGGGTTACACCGACGCCGCGGCGGCACCGCCCGGCACGGAGCAGCGGGACCGGCTCGTCAGTGCCCTGACCAGCACCTTCTACACCGGCGCCGTCCGCAGCGGGGAATATCTCGACCTGGACACCGGCCTCGCGGTGATCACCCGGCACGCCAAGTCCCTCGGGTACGACGCGATGGTGCTCTTCCTCGACGAGCTGATCCTCTGGCTCTCCACGAAGATCAGCGACCACGTCTTCGTCAACACCGAGGGCGCCAAGCTCAACAAGCTCATCGAGTCTGCCGACGCCACCCGGCCGCTGCCGCTGATCTCGTTCGTCGCCCGGCAACGCAACCTGGAGGACTTCCTCGGCCCGCAGGTCGGCGGCACCGAGCGGGAAGCCCTCGCGCACGTCATGCGCAGTGTCCAGGGCCGGTTCGGCGAGATCGTCCTCGCCGACACCAACCTGCCCGAGATCACCGAGAAGCGGCTGCTCAAGCCCAACGACGACGCGGCCCGCGCGGTGATCGACAACGCCTTCGCCGCCGTCAAGGGCAACCGGGAGGTGTGGGACGCGCTGCTGCTCGGCGCCCAGTACGGCGACGCCGGCATCGGCTCGGACGCCGCCGCCTTCCGCAAGCTCTACCCGTTCTCGCCGGCGCTGGTCGCGACCCTGGTGGCGCTGTCGCAGGCGCTGCAGCGCGAACGCACCGCGCTGAAGGTGATGACCGAGCTTCTCGTCGACCGCCGGGACACCCTCCAGGTCAACGACCTGATCGGGGTGGCCGCGCTCTTCGACCCGTTGGTGCTGCACGGCGAGCTGCCCGATCGGCCCAAGCTCAAGCAGCTCTTCCAGGCCGCCCGGAGCGTCTACACGCAGAAGCTGCGGCCGATCCTGCTCAGCCTCAACGGCATCGGCGAGGAGCAGGCCACCGGGCACCAGCAGTTCCAGCTCGACGACAAGCTGATCAAGACGGTGCTGCTCGGTGCGCTGGTGCCGGAGGTGCCGGCCCTGCACAGCCTCACCGCCGCCAAGCTGCACGCGCTCAACTTCGGCTCGATCACCTCGCCGATCCCCGGCTACGAGCGGCAGATCGTGCTCAACCGGCTCAACCGGGTCGCCGACAGTGCCGGTGAGCTGCACCTGACCAAGACCCCCGACCCGGTGGTCACGCTCAAGTTGCACACCGTCGACTACGACAAGCTGCTCGACCTGGTCCCCGAGGACGAAGCCACCACCACCGGCGTCCGGCAGCAACTCATCCGTGAGCTGGTCACCGCCGAGATGGGCATCGCCGGCAGCGAGGGCCAGCTCGGCGAGCTGCTGCACTCCCGCGACTGGCGCGGCCGGCGACACACCATCCAGGTCAAGTTCGGCAACGTCCGCGACCCCGACACCATGCCGGTCTCCGCGCTGATCGCCAACGGGGACGCCTGGCGGGTCGTCATCGACTACCCGTTCGACCCGCAGGGCTTCGAACGGGCCGCCGACCGTGCCCGGATCGAGCGCCTGGAGCGCGGCTCCCGGACCGTCTTCTGGCTGCCCTTCTATCTCACCGACGAGCTGATGGGGAAGGTCGGCCAGCTCGCAAAGATCAACTACCTGCTCGGTAACGGCACCGGCGACCGGCTCAACTCGCTCGCCGCCGACTGGCCCCTCGCCGACCGGCAGCAGGGCCGGGTCTACCTCCAGCAGCGTCAGACCCAGCTACGCGGCACGCTGATCAGCGCCCTCATGCAGGCGTACGGGTCGGCCACCTCGCGCGGCTCCGACGTGCAGGACGACGCCATCGGCGTGTTCCACACCCTCGCCGAGGGTCTGCACGTCGGCGACCCCCGGGGCGGCACCCTGACCGAGGCGTTCACCAACCTCACCGGCGAACTCCTGGCCTGGTCCTACCCCGGCCGCCCGGCCATGCCGGACGACGAGAAGCCCGTCACCCGCAGCGAGATGACCAAGATCATCGAGTACGCGCGGCAGGCCGCCGCCGACCCCGCCCGGGGCGTCAGCGTGCCCAACCCGGCCGACCAGCGCATCCTCCGGCGCGTCTGCAACAACCTGCGCCTGGGCGAGCTGATCGACGGCCGGTACGTGCTGACCACGAGCACCTGCCGCTGGAGTCAGCACCTGCTTCAAGCCGCCGCCAACGAGGGCTACACCGACCACTTCCCGGTGCACGTGCTGCGCAAGCTCATCGACGAGCCCGCCGCGTTCGGCTTCGACCGCGACCTGCAAAACCTGATCATTCTGGTCTTCGGGCTGGAGCAGCAGCTCGCCTGGTACCAGCACAGCGGCAAGATCGATGTGCCCAACCTGGCCGCCGTGCGGGACGAACTGCAGCTGCGGCACCCGCCGATGCCCGACGAGCAGGCCTGGAGCGCTGCGGTGGGCCGGGGTGCCGCGCTCTTCGGCGGCGTGTTGCCCGCGTGGCGTACGCCCGCCAACCTTGGCGAACTCGCCGGCACGCTTCGCCGTGCGGCGAGCGGGCGGCAGAAGTCGGCTGGTGACCTCGTGCACGCCCTGGAAGCCCACGCTGAGGTGCTGGGGCTCGACACGTCCGCTCCCGTGGGCCGGTTGGCCACCGCCCGGCGGGCGGCTCGTCTCGTGACCGCGCTGGCTGCCGAGCGCGATGACGTGGTGCTGGTCGAGGTGCTGGCGCAGGCCGACCTCGGCGATGTCGACGACCAGGCCGTCGGCGGGGTGCTCAGCCAGGCGGGAGACATCGTCACGGCACTGGCCCAGGGTCACCAGTGGCCCCTGCTCCAGGCAATCCGCGCTCGCGCCACCCACGACGACCGGGCGCGAGTGATCATCGAGCAACTGCAGAGCGTCGCCCGCCACGAACAGCACGGACAGGACCTGGTCGACGCCCTCGAAGCGGCGTCCGCGGCATCCGCGGCGCTCCTTGCCGCCGAGCAGCCGAAGCAGCCCACCGTGTCCGGAGGGGGCAACACCAACCACACGGCCAACGGCGGTCCCAGCGTCTCCGTGCCGGGCCAGCAGTCTGGGCGCGACCCCGGACCGGCGGCACTGCCCGGCGACCCCGGGGCGGGAGGCGTGGAACAGACCCCGGCGCGTGCCACCACCGGGCTGGTCAACGTCGTTCCCCGGCGACGGGAGGTCAGCGACATCGCCACCTGGGATGAGGTCACCGCCGAGATCGCCGCCGAGATCACCAACGGACGACGCGTCACGATCACCTGGGAAATCCGATGACCGGTGCGGAGGCAGGCACCCCGCGACTCGCCGGAGCCCGCATCTCTGCCCCTCGTCGCGCGGGGACAGAATCGTGAGCGCGCCGGTCGCCGCGGCTCAGCCGGACGCCGTCCGCCGCAAGATCGAAGCGTGGCTGGCCGAAAACGACCAAGCGGAGAGCATCGCGCTGACCGCCCGTCCCGAATGGTCAGCCGAGCCGGTGCTCACCATCGGCGGCACCCAGGTCCGGGTGGTTCCATGCCCCACCCCGCTGGCCGCTCGCGCGGCCCTGCACGACCGGGTCGACGGCGAACGGCTGGTGCTGCTCACCGAACTCACCGACAGCGAGCTGGGCGACGGGCTCCTCGCCCACGTCAGCAAGCAGACCGTCCGCAAGATCGACCCGTGGGACCTGGTCCGGCAGATGTTCGGCGGGGTGAGCGCCCTAGACCCCACCCTGGTGCGGGTCGGCCGGTGGGTCGCCAACGCGCTCACCGACCACGCCCCGACCGACGGGTGGCCCGCCCCGCCCGGCGCGATCCTCACCCGCGACCACGCGCTGCGGAGCCTCACCTCGGAACTGCTCGACCTGCCACCCGCCGAACTCGACGACAGCGGGTTGGTGCAGTGGAGCACCGACGCCCGCCGGCAACTGCGCTTCACCACGCTGCCGGACGCCGTCGCCGACGGCATCACCGCGTACCTGACCGGGACCGCCGGCCGTGCTGCCGTTCCCGTGATGGCAGCCGTACGCGCCGGGCACGGAGTCGACATCATCGCGCTGGGACTCCTGGCCGGGCTGCTCTGGCCCGCCCGTGGTCAGCAGGCCGCCGAGGTGGAGGCCGCCGTCGGGCGTACCCGACTGGAACCCCTTTTCGGCGGCCTTCGGCTCACTTCGCAGCAGGCCACGGCGCTGCACCAAGCTGCCGAGGCGTGGGTCTACCGCACTGTCGACGCCGGCGCCGAGGGCCGGGATGAGGCGATGCGGATGCTGCGGCGGGCGGAAGCGATCGCCGTGGAGGTGGGCATCACCCCGCTGCTCGGCGCCTCAGCCGTACTGCCCAGCGGTTTTGTCCAGCGTCTGCGGGCCTTCGCCGACGCCGTACGGCTCGCCGTGCCGGCCGGAGCTGCGGCGCAGCCGGCGGCGGTTGCCCGTGCCCAGTCGGCCCTCGCCACCGTAGAGGCGCACCGAGCCGCCGACCCGCGCCGGGTGGAAACCGCCCGGATGGCCGTACGCCTGCTGCGCTGGCTGCACACCACCGACGGTCCCGCACCGGCGACCCTGCTCGACGCGCTGCACCGACAGGTCCGGCAGGACGGCTGGGTCGACCGGGCACGGCTCGACGTTTTCGCCGGTGATCCCGACCAGCAGGTTGCCGAGGCGTATCGCCTGCTGCACCAGTCTGTCGATGCTCGCCGATCCCGCCACGATCAACAGTTCGCCACGCTGCTGGCCGCGATGACCAGCGCCGAGACCGAGCCGGGCGCGCTGCTGCGCGTCGAGGACGTGCTCGACCGCGTGGTGCAGCCGGTCCTTGATCACGGCCGCCGCGTGCTGCTGCTCATCATGGACGGCATGGGTGTCGCCGCCGCCACCGAGCTGGCCGAGTCCGTGACCCGGAGCGGCACCTGGGTTGAGCTCACCGTCAACGGCGGCGCGCGGACCGGCGTGCTGGCGGCTCTGCCAACCGTCACCGAGGCCAGCCGGTGCAGTCTGCTGAGCGGGCGGATTGCCGCAGGCCGTCAACAGGCCGAGCGCAAGGCGTTCCGGGCGCGCTTTCCCACCGGCAGGCTGCTGCACAAGTCCGCTTTGCGGGCGGGTGCCGGGGCAGCCCTGGACCCGGAACTGCTCGCGGCCCTCGACGACCCGTCGATCCCGCTGGTCGCCGCTGTCGTCAACACGATCGACGATGCCCTGGACCGTAGCGATCCGGGCACCACTGTCTGGGGCGAGGAGACCATCACCGCCGTAGGCGACCTGCTGGCCTCCGCGGCCGATCGGGTGGTCATCCTCGTCTCCGACCACGGCCACGTCGTCGACCGTGGCCCCGACGCGGTCACCCTGCCCAGCGCCAGCGGCGAAAACCGGTGGCGTCCGCCGACCGAACCAGCCGGCGACGCCGAGGTGGCCGTCAGCGGCAGCCGGGTGGCGCTCGGGGGCGGGTCGGTCGTCCTGCCCTGGCGGGAAGACGTGCGGTACGGGCCGCGCAAGGCGGGCTACCACGGCGGCGCTTCACCCGCTGAGGCTGTCATCCCGCTGCTCGTGCTGAGCGCCGGCGACGAGCTTGCCGTGCCCGGCTGGGCAGGTGCGCCGGTGGCCAGCCCGGACTGGTGGCGTGAGCCGTTGACGGACATCGCACCCTTGCCGGCCGAGCCCGCACCGGCAACCCGACGTCGCTCACGTCGGCCCGCCGAGGAGCAGCCCGACGGCCTCTTCGACCTCGCGCCCGCAGGTGCCGCGCCGGCCGCCGCTCCGCAGCCGGCACCCACCGCACCTGACCTGGTGACGGCTCTGCTCGCCAGCGACCGCTACGCACAGCGGCGAGACCCCCGTCTGCCACTGGCCGATGAACGGGTCGCCGCGCTGCTGGGCACACTGATGGCCGGCGGTGACCGGGCAACCCTGGACACTCTCGCAGCCCGGTCCGGCGTGCCTGCACATCGCATCAACGGCACCGTCGCCGTGCTGCGCCGACTTCTTCAGGTCGAGGGCTATCCCGTGATCACCCTCGACGCGGACGGCCGAACCGTGCACCTCAACCGCGCGCTGCTGATCGAGCAGTTCGAGCTGGAACAGCCGTGACTGTCGACGTATCCGCCCGTCGCCGCCGGGACATCATCGACGCGCTGCGCCGCGGTGTCGTCCCGAGCAACGGGCTCGACGTGCTCGCGGTCGGGCTCGACCGTTTCACCGTCGCACTCGACGACGACCTCGACCGCGTTGCCGAAGGCGGCAGTGTCTTCAAGGCCGTCCGGGGCGAGTACGGCGCTGGCAAGACCTTCTTCACCCGCTGGCTGGCCGAGCGCGCCAAGCGGCGAGGCTTCGCCGCCGCAGAAGTGCAGATCTCCGAACTGGAGACACCCCTGCACCGGATGGAGACCGTTTACCGACGGCTGGTCGAACACCTCAGCACCGAACAGTTCGCCCCGAGCGCGTTCCGACCGGTCCTCGACGGTTGGATCTTCGCGTTGGAGGAGGACGTGCTCGCCGCAGGTACGGTCGCGGAGGATGACGCGCCAGGGCTCGACCGTGCGGTGAGTGACCTGCTGGAGCGTCGACTGGGCGACATTTCCCGGAGCACGCCGGGTTTCGCCGCAGCGCTACGCGGTTATCGGGCTGCCGGCGCAACCGGTGATCACCTCACCGCCGACGGGCTCGCTGCTTGGCTCGGTGGTCAGCCGCACGTCGCGGCATCCGCCCGGCGGGCTGCCGGCGTGAAGGGCGACCTCGACCACTACGGTGCGCTGAGCTTCCTCCAGGGCCTGTTGACCGTTTTGCGCGACAGCGGGCACCAAGGGTTGCTGCTGGTGCTCGATGAGGTCGAGACCTTGCAACGGGTACGCTCCGACGCTCGGGACAAGGCGCTCAACGCGCTCCGGCAGCTCATAGACGAGGTCCATGCCGACCGTTTCCCAGGTCTGCTGTTGGTGATCACCGGGACGCCTGCATTCTTCGACGGGCCGCAGGGTGTCCAGCGCCTCCCACCGCTTGCGCAACGGCTCGCCACCGACCTCGGTCCCGACCCGCGTTGGGACAACCCCCGGGCCACCCAGCTGCGACTACCCGGCTTCACCAGCGACGCTCTGGTGGAACTCGGCACGCGGGTCCGAGACATCTACGCCAGCGCCCAGGTCAACGCGCGAGTCGACGACGAATATCTGGCCACCCTGGCCCGTGCCGTAACCGGTGCCCTGGGCGGGCAGGTCGGGGTGGCACCCCGTGTCTACCTCAAGAAGCTCGTCGCGGATGTCTTCGATCGGGTGGATCAGTTCGCCGACTGGGAACCGCGGCGGCACTACGCACTGACCCTGCGAACCGACGAGCTGACCGAGGTGGAACGTAACGCCGCTGCCCGGGCCGACGACATCGAACTGACGCTCTGACGTGCTGCCGGACCTGGACCCGGTCGTCGTGCACCACGTGGTCAACACCCTCGGGTGGCGAGACCTGCGGCCCTTGCAGCGAGCTGCGGTTGAGCCGGTGCGCGGCGGCCAGGACGCCCTTCTGCTGGCGCCGACAGCTGGCGGAAAAACGGAGGCGGCGATGTTTCCGCTGCTCTCCCGGATGACCGAGCACCAGTGGACCGGAACGTCTGTGCTCTACCTCGCCCCGCTCAAGGCGCTGCTCAACAACCTGCAGCCGCGCCTGGAGCAGTATGCCGGCTGGCTCGGACGGCGGGTGGCCCTGTGGCACGGGGACGTCAGCACATCCCAGCGGCGAGCGGTGCTCTTTGAGCGGCCGGACATCCTGCTGACCACACCCGAGTCACTGGAAGCCATGCTGGTAAGCGTCAACGTCGACCATCGGCAGTTCTTCGCCGGCCTGCACGCGGTCGTCGTCGACGAGGTGCATGCGTTCGCCGGAGACGACCGGGGATGGCACCTGCTGGCCGTCCTTGAGCGGCTGACCCGGGTAGCCGGCCGACCGCTGCAACGGATCGGTCTCTCCGCCACGGTCGGCAACCCGGACCAACTGCTCGCCTGGCTTCAGGGATCCGGCGTCGAAAGCCGCCCAGCCCGGGTGGTGGCTCCCGACGTGGTCCGGGTCGTTGATCAAGCGCAGCCGGTCGAGATCGAGCTGGACTACGTGGGCTCGCTGGTCAATGCCGCAGCGGTGATCGCGGGTCTGCACCACGGCGAGAAGCGTCTCGTCTTCTGCGAGTCCCGGCAGACCGTGGAAGAGCTCGGACAACTACTGCGGGCACAGGGCGTCACCACCTTCCTCTCCCACGCCTCCCTCTCCGTCGATGAGCGCCGTCGGGCAGAGCAGGCTTTCGCCGAAGCCCGGGACTGCGTCATCGTCTCGACCAGCACGCTCGAACTCGGTATCGACGTCGGCGACCTGGATCGCGTGATACAGATCGATTCGCCAGCCAGCGTGGCGTCCTTCCTGCAGCGGCTCGGGCGCACCGGTCGGCGCCCGGGGAGCAGCCGAAACTGCCTGTTCCTGACGCTCGGCGGTGCACCGCTCGTGGAGGCGGCCGGACTGCTCCTGCTCTGGTCGCGTGGCTGGGTGGAGCCGGTCACCGCACCGCCGGAGCCTCGACACATCGTCGCTCAGCAACTGCTTGCGCTCTGCCTGCAGGAGCACCGCATCGGGGATGAAACCTGGGCTCGTGCCTGGAACGGGTTCCACCCCTTCGATGAGAGCGCACGGCCGATCATCCGGCATCTCATCGAGCACGGCTATCTGGAGCAGGACGAGGGCATGCTCTTCATCGGCCCCACCGCCGAGGAGCGATTTGGCCGTCGCCATTTCATGGAGATGACGGCTGTCTTCACCGGCCCTCCGGAGTTCACCGTTCTCCTGGGGCGCAGCGAGCTGGGTCGGATCGACCCCAGCCTGCTCACCGAGGAGGTTAGAGGCGAGCGCCGATTACTGCTGGCCGGCCGGAGCTGGCGGGTCACCTACATCGACTGGCGCCGCCGGCGGTGTTTTGTTGAGCCAGCCGACGGCGGGGGACGCGCCCGGTGGTCGGGCACCGGCTGGGCGTACCGCGGCTATCAGCTCTCCCAGGCGATGCGGGAGGTGCTGCTGGGGACAGACCCGCCGGTCGCGCTGACCCGCCGCGCGCTGACCCGACTCGCGCAGGAGCGCGAGGACAAGCGGCACCTTGTGCACCCGGGCGGCACACTCGTTGTCCGCGAGGACAACGGCGACCTTCGCTGGTGGACCTGGGCGGGTTTCCGAGCGAACGCGACGTTGACCGCGACCCTGGGCGAGGTCGTCGACCCGGTGGAACGATTCGACGGCAACAGCATCCGCCTGCGGGAGAATGTCACACCCGCCAGTTGGCGGACGCTCACCGCCGACGCCACTACCCGACTCTGCCTGCCGGAGATCAACGACAAGGCCCTTGACGGACTTAAATTCAGCGCGGCCCTGCCGAGACGAATCGCGACAGCGACGCTAGCCATGCGTTTGGCCGATCTGAACGCGGCTGCCGCCGTTTTGGGGCAACCCGTCCGTTTCGTCATGCGCTGACAGCGTCAGGTGGTCATCGTGAACGATTTCAGCGGCGCGGGGTCTCGCTGGCGATTGTCGCTTCCCGGGGCAGCGCCGCCGCGCGCAGCGCCCAGTCCAGTGCGTAGTCGGCGATCCGCTCCCAGCCGTCCTGTCCGACGGTGAAGTGGGACCGGTCGGGGAACTCCTCGTACGCGGTCAGCGCCCGGGACTTCTGGTAGAGCCCTGCGTTGGACTGCACCACGCTCGCCGGCGCCACGTGGTCCTGTCCGCCGGCCATCAACAGCAGCGGCGCGCGGTCGTTGCGCCCGTTGTCGATACGGGCGGGCGAGCGCGGGTCGAGGTTGGCGAACACGCTCTCGAAGAGCACCCGCCCGGCTCCCGGTACGGCGTAGCGCTGCCACGCCCGGTCGGAGTCGGCGCGGCTCATGGTGTTGCCGAAGGTGTAGGCGAAGTCGTCCTGGGTGAAGGGGACGGCCCGGTGCCGGTTGGCCGGGCTGCGCAGGATCGGGAACGCGGAGCGCAGCTGGCTCAGCGGCACCTTGAGCACCCCCTTCGGCGGTGCGGGGTGCACGCCCACCCCGGCAGCGCCAAGGCCCCGGTCGACCAGGATCTGGGTGAACAGCCCTCCGAAGGAGTGCCCCATGATGATCGGCGGTCGCGGCAGCGCCCGGATGATCCGGTCGTAGTGCGCGACGATCGTGGCGATGCTCTGCTGGGCGATCGGCGTGGGATCGTCGCGCAACTGCTCGACCGACTGGTCCATGCCGGGCCAGGCCGGGGCGAGGACGTGCATGCCCCGCGCCGTGTACCGGTCGATCCACCCCTCCCAGCTGCGCGGGGTCATCCAGAGTCCGTGGATCAGTACGACCGTGTCGACTCGGCCCTGCGGCGTGGCGCCCATCGTGTCTTCCCCCGGTGTCGTGGCATTCGATCCGGCGGTTACCCGCTGCCGTGCGCGGAATTCCTCCGCCGGCTGCCAGGGCTGCTCGCCGCCCCGGCACCGGGGCGCTGCGGTCCGCTTGGTCGGCGCGCCGGGGTCCGACCCCGGCGGACGTCACGCTCCGTATCGCACCGGCCTGCCGGCCTGCCGGCCCGCCGGCCGGCGTCCATGCCGAGCGGAACGGCTGGCTGCTTGGCGACTGAGGCTCTGTGCCTCCGCCGCTCAGGCGGTCGGCGGAGGTGTGGGTAGCTGCTCGACCACGACCAGGCTGCTGCCGGGGCGGACCTCGGCGAGCAGCTCGCGCTGGCCGCTGCGGGTGACCCGGATGCAGCCGTTGGTGGTGTTCTCGCCCAGGTCGTCGTCGTTGTGCCAGGTGTGCAGGCCGATGTGGGCGCCGCGCAGGCTGGCCGGCACCGCCTCGGGGTCGTCGGGCACCGAGCCGAGGGCGTAGATGTCCACCCCGCCGTAGACACGCTCGGGCGGTTCGGTACGGCCCAGGATGAACGTTCGCCCGAGCGGGGTCTCCTGCCCGGCCTGGCCGAGGCTGGTCTGCCAGGAACGCATCGCCTTGCCCGCCCGGTACCAGGTGAGCCGGTGAACCTTGCGCTCCACCACGATCTGGTCGCGCAGCGGCACGGTGTCGAACCCGCCGGGTGGCAGCCACGCGAGGCGTCGGTTCGCCGAGGGCAGCAGGACGGCCGTCCAGCCGACCCGCCGTTCGGCGATCGGCACGGTCAGCTCCACACCGGCGAGTGTCGGTTCGAGGAAGGCCAGCGGACGTCCGCCCGGCGCGTCGTACGCGGCGATCCGCCGGGTCGGGTGCACGCCCTCGGTCAGTGGCGTGGTGTCCATGGTGGCCGGATCGGCCGGGAACCCCTTCGGCGCCGGGTCGTAGTCGACCACCGGAAGCCCATCCGGGGCGGGAGCCGCCGCCGGCACCGACTCCTCGGGGCTCTGCTCGATGCTGCTCGGCGTCGGGTCGGGCACCGCCGCGACCGGCCGGTCGCGGTTCGGCGAGCGCGGGGTGAGGGCCTGGCCGACCAGCAACGCGACGGTCAGCAGCGCGGCCACGGCGATGGCGGCGACCACCCAGACACCCCGACGACGGTACGGAGCCATTCGGTCAAACTGCACCAAAGCACTGTATCGGACCTGGACCGTAAGGAAGGGACCCGTGCCGCACAAAAGGCGACAAGGGCCCCTTCCCGCCTTCTCAGACCCGCGCGCCGATGTGGATGGCCACCGCGTCGTGGGCAGGAACGTTGGCGGCGAACCAGCCGCTACCGTCCACGGTGATCACCGGCCCGCTGCACGTGCCGCCCGCGTACGTGCCGTGGATGACGTCGCAGTACCGGCCGGCGGGCAGCCCGGTGTAGTAGGAGCGGCCGTTCACCGCCGAGTCCTCGTCGTTGACGGTGATGTAGCCCTTGCCGCTGCGGCTGAACGCGATGTGATTGTTGCCGTTGTCGTACCAGTTGGCCACGCCCGCGCCCTCGGTGGCGTTGCGGAACCCGACCATGTTGGCGATCACCGGCCAGCGGTGCTCGCACTCCCAACCCGAGTAGCAGGTGGTGTTGAGCGTCTTGTTGGCGCCGTCCGAGGGTGGGCCGGCGTCCCGGTTGCTGAAGGTGTAGCTGGACATGACGGTCGGCGAGCCGTACGGCCAGGCCAGCATGAACGCGTTCGCCAGCGCGTAGATGCCCCGGTCCCGGTAGGTGAGCACGCCGCCGACGTCGCGCTGGGTGTCGTGGTTGTCGACGAACACCGAGGCGACTCCGGTGGGCAGGTGCCCCCAGCCCTCACCGAAGTTGCGCAGGTACGCCAGCCGCTCCGAACGGAACACCCGGGCCAGGTCCTTGCCGTAGCGGAACTCGTGCACGTCGCCGTTGCCGGTGTACTCGGTCGGCTGGATCGGCTCACCGGCGCCGTAGATGACCTCCTGCACGATGTACGCGGACCGGGAGAGCTTGCCCCTGATCGCGGCGATGTCGGCGGCCGGCATGTGCTTGCTGGCGTCCAGCCGGAAGCCGTCCACGCCGAGTGAGAGCAGGTCGTTGAGGTACGACGCGATCTTCGTGCGGACGTAGTCCGACTCGGTCTTCAGGTCCGACAGGTTGACCAGTTCGCAGTTCTGCACCTCGTACCGGTCGTTGTAGTTGACGATGTCGTCGCTGCCGTTGCGCCCGCAGTGGTGGAAGTCCTGGGTCTGGTAGATGCCCGGGTAGTCGTAGTGCGAGTAGGGCGAGCCGGCCCAGCCGGTGCCGCCGTTGGCCTGCCCGGACATGTGGTTGATGACCGCGTCGACGAGGACCTTGACCCCGGCGGAGTGGCAGGTGTTCACCATCGACTGGAACTGGGCGCGGGTGCCCTTGCGGGATTCGATCCGGTAGCTGACCGGTTGGTACGCCAGCCACCACTGGTTGCCCCGCACGTGCTCCTGCGGGGGCGAGACCTGGACGTAGCCGTAGCCCTTCGGGCCGAGCGTGCTCTGGCACTCGCTGGCCACCGAGGGCCAGTTCCACTCGAAGAGCTGGACGATGACCTTCTTGTTGCCCGCCGGGGCGGCGGCGGCCGGGGGTGCCGTCACGGTGAGGGGGACGAGCAGGCTGGCGATCAGGCCGAGGGCGAGGATCGCCGAGCCGCGTCGACGACGGTGCATCGAGGACTCCTGACGGGAGCGGGGGTGGGGTGGTGCTGCGGGGGAACACCGGGATTGCTTGAATCTTGCAACCCATGCTGAAAATTGCCGAAAGATTACAAGCACGTTGCAACGGCTGTCAATGCACGGGCGTCAATCGGTGTCCGTCCCGTCACGAGGGGTTCGGCTACTACGCGCGCCGCCGCCGGTTGGTTCGATCCGGCCCAGAAATTTCCATCCCCAGGTGATCCGCACGCCCCGTCCGTCCGTACTGGATGGGGGAGCAGGGGTCGGCCGGTGGTGCGCCGCCGCGAGACGATCGAGGAGCAGATGGCCCGGGCAAAGCAGAACGAGAAGGCCACCACGGTCCGGACCAGCGCCAGCAGCCGTGGGGTACGAACTCGGTCGCGGTCGGCGACCATGCTGCTGATCGCATCGGTGGTCGCCGCGCTCTGGGCGGCGACGATGCTGACCGGCGCGGGGCAGACGGCGTACGCGTACGGCTTCTTCTTCACCGAGTTCTTCGCCGGGGTGATCGCCCTGGTGTCGCTGAGCATCACCGTGATGCTCGGCCTGCTCGCCACCGACCGACTGGTGCTGAGCATCCCGCACCGGGTGTTGATGCAGTCGGCGCACCGGGCAACCGGCGTACTGGGCGTGGCCGGGCTGGGCTTCCACGTGCTTACCAAGATCGCCACCGGGCGGGCGGCGGCGACCGACTCGCTGATCCCGTTCGTCGGCGGCCGAGGGCTCTACGTCGGCCTCGGCACCGTGGCCGCCCTGCTGATGGTCAGCGTGATCTGGACCGGCATCATCCGGGCCCGCTTCGCCGGCGTCGGCCCGAAGTGGCTGTGGCGCGCCCTGCACTCCACCGCGTACCTGGCCTGGCCGTTCGCGGTGCTGCACGGCCTCAACGCCGGCCGGGCCGCGAACTCCTGGGTGGTGCTCAGCTACCTCGCCTGCATCCTGCTGGTCGTGTTGGCGCTGCTGGTGCGGCTCTCGGTGACCATCGGCCGGCGCAGCCGCGAGCAGCACCAGGCCGCCGTGCGCAACGCGGTGATGGCCGGCCGGGGCAGCGTGGAGAGCCGCGGGCGGTCGCTGCTGGCCGGCCTGACTCGACGCCGCGACACCAGCGAGGACAAGCGTCCCGCCTGGGCGGAGGCCACCACCGCCAGTTGGACCGCACCACCCGCCAGCTCACGGCGGCGCGACCCCGAGCGGTTCACCGTCCCGGTGGTGCCCGAGCCCGGCTCACTCGCCGAGCCGGCCCGGCCCAGCCGACGGCGGCGGGACGAGGAGCCGGCCGCCCGGCAGGACGTCGACCGGCCGACGCGCGGGCGCCGCGACGAGGCGGAACCCCGCCGGTCGGCCCGCCGCGACGAGGCGGAGCCCCGCCGGTCCGCCCGCCGCAGCGCGCAGGAAACCCCCACCCGTCCGCGCGACGAGGAGGAGTTGGAGCCCGTGGCCCGCCGACGCGGTGAGCGCAGCCGGACCCGGACCCGGGACGAGGCGGCCACCACCGGCCGGCGACGCGGCACCGCGCCGGTCGAGGAACCGGTCGCCGAACGGGCCAGCCGCCGCTCCCGTACCGAGGACGAGGGCAGCCGGTACTCGGCGCCGCCACGACGGACGCTCGACGAGGCCGAGGAGCCGTGGGACAGCCCGCGCCGCTGGCAGGCCGCCGAGCCGATCTCCGCCGAGCCGATCTCCGCCGGCCCGATCTCCGGCAGCCCGATCTCGGCCGGCCCGATCTCGGCGGCGCCGCGCAGCGGCAGCGGCCGGCACAGCGCCGAGGACGACCTGCCGGAGGAGCCGGACTACTGGCGCCCGCCGGCCCGGTACGTCCCCGAGGAGGTGCCGCCGCCCGTCGACGACACCCCGACCCTGGTCGACCTGGCGTCGCGGCGAGCCCGTCGGGCCGCCGGCGAGGGCCGCTCCGCCAAGCGCCGCAAGGCCAGCGCGGACGCCGTGGACGGCGCGTACTGGGCCGGGCTGCGGGGTGAGGCCAAGTGATGCGGACGACCGTGCCCCCGGTCGCCTGCGTGGGCGAGCCCCGACTGACCGCCGGCTTCGCCGAGTTCGGCCGGCTCGACCTGGCCGCGCACGAGGAGGTGCACGGGCCGATCGGCCCGATGGAGCCGGCCCAACTGCTCCGGCTCGCCGAGGGCATGCAGCTCAAGGGCAAGGGCGGGGCCGGCTTCCCGTTCGCCCGCAAACTGCGCGCTGTGCTGGAGTCCTGTGAGCGACAGGACCTCGCCGCCGTGGTCGTGGTCAACGCCACCGAGGGCGAGCCGGCCAGCTGGAAGGACAAGGTGCTGCTCACCCGCGCGCCGCACCTGATCCTCGACGGCGCGGCGTTGGCCGCGTACGCCCTGGACGCCGAGGAGATCGTGATCGGTGTGGCCGACGACGGGGTCGGCCGGGAGTCGCTGATGGAGGCGCTGAGCGAGCGCCGGATGCCGGTGCCGGCCACCATCGTCACCGTGCCGCACCGGTTCATCTCCGGCGAGGGCGGCGCGCTGGTCAACGGGATCAACGGGTTGCCGCACATCCCGCCGGGCACCAAGAAGCGCTCCAGCGACTCCGGTGTCGGTGGACTGCCCACGCTGCTGTCCAACGCCGAGACGTACGCCCAGCTCGCCGTCGGGGCGCGACTCGGCCCGTACGAGTACGCGGCGCTCGGCACCGACGACGAGCCCGGCACCGTGCTGCTCACCGTGACCGGCGCGGCGGGCCGACCGGCCGTGGTGGAGTGCACCGCGGGCATGCCGCTGCGCGACGTCCTCGACCTGTGCGAGGTCCCGGACGTGCAGGGCATCCTGATGGGCGGCTACCACGGCAAGTGGATCACCCCTGAGGCGGCGGAGAAGGCCGAGGTCTCCCGCAAGGGCCTGGCCGCCGTCGGCGGCACCCTGGGCGCGGGCATCATCGTCCCGCTCGGTGTCGACACGTGTCCGCTCGGTGAGGCCGCGCAGGTGGTGCGCTACCTGGCCGGCGAGTCCGCCGGCCAGTGCGGCCCCTGCAAGATGGGCCTGCCGGACCTGGCCCGCGCCGTCGACCTGGCCGTCGCCGGCAGCCAACCGGCCGACGTGGTACGCGCCGCCGCCGGCGAGGTGAAGGGCCGGGGCGCGTGCAGCCACCCGGACGGCACCGCCCGGTTCGCCCTCTCCGCGATCGAGGTCTTCGCCGACGACCTGCGGATGCACAGCACCGGCGACGGCTGCGGCCGGCGGGTCAAGGGCGTGATGGGGCTGCCGGGCGCGCCCGATACCAACCCGCAGAAGCTCACCCTGGACTGGTCGCGCTGCGACGGTCACGGGCTCTGCGCGCACGTGGTGCCGGACTTCATCCGGCTCGACGGCAACGGATATCCGGCCTTCCCGGCCACGCCGGTGCCGACCTGGCTGCGCGAGGGCGCGCTGAAGGCGGTCAAGGTCTGCCCGGAGCTCGCCCTGCGCCTGGCCAAGGCCGAGTAGGGACGCCTGCGCAACGCCGGTGTTCCGTCCTGACGACGAACGGAGAAGCGGATGCCGATGGGGATCGGGCGAACAACGGTCGGGTTTCTGCCCCGCGCCGCCACCGTCGGGGCGCTCGTCGCCGCCCTGCTCGCCACGGCGTCCTGCACCGGCACGGTGCCGCCCGACGCTGCCGCCGCCGGGGCCGCGCCGGCCCCGACCAGCGCGCCGACCGGCACACCGGCCGACCCGCCGTCGGCCGCGCCCGCCCCGATCCCGGACACGCTGCGCTTCGCCGGCACCACCCTCACCGGCGGCGCGTTCGACGCGACGCGGCTCGCCGGCCGACCCGTGGTGCTCTGGTTCTGGGCGCCGTGGTGCGCCACCTGCGCCAGTCAGGCGTGGACGGTGGCTGAGATCGCGCCGCGTTACCGGGACACCGTGCCGATCGTCGGCGTCGCCGGGCTCGGCGAACAGAAGGCCATGAAGGACTTCGTCACCGAGTTCGACCTGGACGGCACGACGCAGATCGACGACCGCAAAGGGACGCTCTGGCGTCGGTTCAAGGTGACCGAACAGAGCATCTTCGTGATCATCGACCGGGACGGCAAGGTGGTCCACCAGGGCTTCCTGGACGGTGAGGCGCTCACCGCCAAGGTCGCCGCGCTGGCCCGGGCGTGACCGCCCCGCTGCTGCTCGCGCTGACCGCCGGCATGCTCGGCGCGGTCAACCCGTGCGGCTTCGCGCTGCTGCCGGCGTACCTCTCGTTGTTGGTCGCCGGGCCGTCGGACACCCGGGGCGCGGTCGGCCGCGCGCTCACCGCGGCGGCCGGGCTGACCCTGGGGTACGTGCTGGTCTTCGGCGCGTTCGGCCTGGCGGTCGCGCCGCTCGCCGGTTGGCTGCGGTCCCGGCTGCCGTGGCTGACCATGACGCTCGGCGTGCTGCTGGTGGTGGCCGGCTGTTGGCTGCTCGCCGGCCGGCGACTGCCCGCCCCCGGCTGGTCGGCGCGGGCACCCCGACTGACCCGCTCCTGGCCGTCGATGGCGCTGTTCGGCGCGGCGTACGCGCTGGCCTCGCTCGGCTGCGCCATCGCGCCGTTCCTGGCCATCGTGGTGACCAGCCTCCAGGCCGGCTCGACCGGCGAAGGGCTGGCGCTGTTCGGCGCGTACGCCCTCGGGATGGGTCTGGTGGTCGCGGTCGCCGCGCTCGGTGTGGCGCTGTTGCGCGACGGCCTGGTGGCCCGGCTGCGGGTCGCCGGCGCCCTGGTGCCCCGGCTCAGCGGCCTGGTGCTGCTGCTCAGCGGCGGGTACGTCGCCTGGTACGGCTGGTACGAGCTGCGGCTGTTCGACGGCCGCCGCGACGCCCTACACGACCCGGTGATCCGCGCAGCCGCCCACGTCCAACAAACCCTGGCCGCCGCCCTGGACAAACTAGGCCCAGCACTCCTCCTAGCGGCCCTGACAGCCCTACTGCTCCTAAAAGCCCGCTCCCGCCCCCGCACCCCCCAACCCACACCCAGCCCTGTTGACCATGAAGTTATTGCCACGACACGCCGAGGTGAGGGGCAATAACTTCATGATCAACGGGCTGGGTGCGGGCCGGGGGGTCAGCGCGGGGTGGGGGTTAGGCGGTCGGTGCCTAGGCGGTCGCGTAGTACCTCGGGGATCTGCACGCTGCCGTCGGTTTGCTGGAACTGCTCCAGGATGGCCGGGAAGAGCCTGCTCGTGGCCAGCGCCGACCCGTTGAGCGTGTGCACGAACCGGGTCTGCTTGCCGCCCGGCTCGCGGTAGCGGATGGCCGCCCGGCGTGCCTGGTAGTCGCCGCCCCAGGAGACCGACGACACCTCCTTGTACTTGTCCATGCTCGGCATCCACACCTCGATGTCGAGGGTCTTGCGCATGGACGCGCTGGCGTCGCCGGCCGACAGCAGGCTGCGCTGGTAGTGCAGCCCCAGCTTCTCGACCAGGCTCTCGGCGTGGGTGACCATCTCCTCCAGCGCCGCGTCCGCCTGCTCGGGCAGCGTGAACTGGAAGATCTCCACCTTGTTGAACTGGTGGCCCCGCACGGTGCCGCGCTCGTCCGAGTGTGAGCCGGCCGCCTCCCGGCGGTAGCACGGCGTGTACGCGAACCGCTTCAGCGGCAGCTTCGGCGTCTCCAGGATCTCGTCCTGGTACGCCCCGAGGATCGCCGTCTCCGAGGTGGGCAGCAGGAACTGCCCGCGCGGGGCGGACTCCCGGTCCAGGTGGTAGACGTCGTCGTAGAACTTCGGGAACTGCCCGGCGGCGAAACCGGCCGTGTCGAGCAGCAGGTGCGGCGGCAGCAGGAACTCGTAGCCGGCCTTGATGTTCTCGTCGATGAGGAAGTTCAGCAGCGCCCACTCCAGGCGGGCGCCCATCCCCGTGTACATCCAGAAGCCGGAGCCGCCGAGCTTCACGCCCCGCTCGTGGTCGACCAGACCGAGCATCCGCGACAGCTCCACGTGATCGCGGACCTTCTCGATCACCGGGGCCTCACCGAAGGTCTTGACGACCCGGTTGGCCTCCTTGCCGCCGGGGAGGACGTCGTCGGCGGGCAGGTTGGGCAGCTCGCTCATCGCGGTGCGCAGCCGGGCCTGCACCTCGTCCAGCTCGGACTCCAGCTCGGAGAGCTGCCGGCGGCCGGCATCGGGCGCGGCGGCCTCCGGCTCGCGGCCGGCGCGCTTCGCCTCCGCGTACGCCCGCGCCTCCGCCTTGCGGCGCTGCCGATCGGCGTCGATCTCCGTGATGAGTGCGCGTCGTTCCTGGTCGAGCCGCTGGATCTCGTCCAGGGCACGGGTGACCTCGGCGGGATCCAGACGCTTCGCCAGCGCGGTCGCCACCGCCTCGCGATCCTTCCGGATCAACTCCATGTCGAGCATGCTGCTCCGTACGCCTCCGTCCGGGGTCAGGTGGACCACCAGATGCTACCGTCGCGCCCCTTTCGACCCGGGACGGGGAGTGACGGCCCGGTTCAGAGCCGGATCGGCATCAGCACGGAGAAGGTGTCCGCGTCGTCCGGACGGCGTACGGCCAGCGGGGCGATCGGCCCGTCCAGCTCCAGCACCAACTGCGGCCCGCCGGCCGCGTCCAGCGCGTCGAGCAGGTAGTCACCGTTCACCCCGATGCGCAGCCCGCCGGCCCGGTGCGGCTCGCGGCCCGTGCCGGCCGGGTGGGGCTCGGGCAGGTCGGTGGGGTCCAGCAGGCGCAGGTCACCCCGGTCGTCGAGGCCGAGGACGCTGACCGCCAGCGGCCTGCCGGCGTGCTCACGGACCACCGTGGGGGCGGCCGGGTCGGTCAGCGCGGCACGCAGCGCCGCCACGTCCACCGGGATGCGGTACGTGGCGGGCCGCTCGCCGACCGCCTCGCGCAGCAGCCGACGGTAATCCGGGAAGTCGTAGGGCAGGGCCGTGCCGGTCAGCGTCCGGCCGCTCACCACCGCCCGCAGGTCGGTGCCGGCCACGGTCAGCCGTACCGGCTCGGCGTCGGCGTTGTCGAGCAGCCGGCGGAGCCGGTCGACGAGGTCCACCGGCAGGAGCATCCGCGCTGGCGGACCGTCGACGTCCGCCGCCGCTCGGGCCAGCGCGAGTCGGTGCCGGTCGGTGGCGACAAGCCGAACAGCGTCCGGCTCCACGTCGAGCAGCACCCCGCAGAGCACCGGCAGCTCCGGGTCGACGCCGACGGCGAAGCGCACCGCGTCCAGCGCGGCGGCCAACCCGGCGGGGGAGAGCAGCAGCGTCGTGGCCGTGGCCGGCGTCGGGTCGACCAGGGCGCGGAGCCGGACGATCTCGCGGCGGGCGTCGGCGAGCCCATCGGCCAGCCGGCGCAGGTGCGCGTCGAGCAGGCGGTGCACCTCGGCGGGCTTCGCGCGGACCGCGGCGGCGATCTCCGGCACCGGCATGCCGACCCGGCGTAGCCCGGCCACCAGCCGGGCCGGGCCGATCTGCTCGTCGGTGTACCAGCGGTAGCCGGTCACCGGGTCGACCAGGGCCGGCTCCAGCACCCCCGCCGAGTCGTAGAAGCGCAGGGCGCTCACGGTCAGGCCACTGACCCGGGCCAGCTCGCCGATGCTGTGCAGGTCGCTCACCACATCCGGCATCCTGCCCCCTCGACCTGGTCGAGGGTCAAGCCGCCGACCCGGTCCCACGCTCCGCCGGGCTCTCGCCCCGCTCCAGCACCCGGAAGGTGAGCCCGGCCCGGATCAGCCGGTCGAGCAGCGCGTCACCCATCGCGCTGACCGGGGTGAGCTGACCGGCGGTCGGCGGCAGGTCGTCGAGTGCCAGGCAGAGCGCCGACTCGGCGAGCATCTTCGCCGTCTCGTCGTAGCCCGGGTCGCCGCCGGCGACCTCGGTGACCACCCGTTGACCGCCGCCGGTGCCGACGAACCGGACCCGGAACCAGGACGCCGCTCGCTGCTGCGGCGTCGGCCCCTGCCCGGACGCGAGCCGACCGAGCAGCCAGCGTCGGGTGGGTGGCAGCTTCACCAGGCCGACCAGCGCGCCGAGCCCCACCGCGCTGACCAGCACCGTCGGCAGCCGCTTCAGGGCGGCGAAGTGCCGGTAGCGGAAGTCCGGGCCGTACTCGGGGCGGGCCGCCGCCGACCGGCGGATCACCTGCGGGTCGATGGTGGGCAGCGGCACGGTCCAGATGCCCAGCTCCGCCGAGCGGGCCAGCCGGCCGGGCACCGCCCGGACCCGGCGGTCGGTGGGGCGCGGCTCGACGGCCCGGCGGGCGCGGGCGGCCCGGCTCGCCTCCCCGGTCCGGGAGAACGCGGTGAGCGCGGAATGGTACGTGCCGGCGGAGAATCGGCCACCCGCGCGCACGTGGCCGTCCACGCAGATTGGACCGTCGGCGGGCAGCTGCTTGACGGTGAACCAGACGCCCAGGTCGTGCGGGATGGAGTCGAACCCGCAGGCGTGCACCAGCCGCGCGCCGGTGCGGGTCGCCTCGGCGTGGTGCCGGACGTACATCAGGTCGACGAACTCCGGCTCGCCGGTGATGTCCAGGTAGTCGGTGCCGGCCTCGGCGCAGGCGGCGACCAGCGGCTCCCCGTGGTGGATGTACGGGCCGACGGTGCTGGCGACCACCCGGGCGCTCAGCGCCACCGCGCGTAGCGAGTCGGCGTCGGTCACGTCGGCGGTGAGCAGCGCCAGGTCGGCCAGCGCCGGGTCGATCGCGGTGAGCCGGGCGCGTACGGCGTCGAGGCGATCCCGGTTACGCCCGGCCAGCGCCCAGCGCAACCCGGGTGGCGCGTGCCGGGCCAGGTATTCAGCGGTCAATCCGCCGGTGAACCCGGTCGCGCCGAACAGCACCACGTCGTACGTCCGCTCCCCAGCCATCCCCGGAGTCTGCCACCCATCGACCTCGATCGCCGAGGGCGGTTCACGGCGTGAACACGGCTCGGACGCACCCGTCGGCGCGATCCCGGAACAGCGCGTACCCGTGCGGGCCGTCCTCCAACGGCAACTGGTGGGTGGCCAGGTGCTCGGTGCGCAGCTCGTCGCGGGCCATCCGGTGCAGCAGCATCGGCACGTCCCGCAGGTCCGGTCGGCGGGCCCCGCGCAGCGTGAGCCGCTTGTCGGTCACCGCGCCCAGCGGGAACGCGTCGACGAACGCGTCCGCACCGCCGAGCACCACCACCACGCCGTCCTTGCGGCAGGCGTGCACCGCCTCGTGCAGCGCGTCCGGGCGGTCGGCGCCCCGGCCGGCGAGACGTTCGGCGAGGGACCGCGCGGGCGGTGCGCCGACGGCCAGCACGCACACGTCCGCGCCGCGTCCACCGCTGCGGTCCCGCAGCTCCGACCCGACATCGGTACGGCGGTAGTCGAGCGGCTCCGCGCCGGCGTGCCGTTCGGCCATCCGCAGCCGTTCCTCGTGCCGGTCCACGACGAGCACCCGGGCGGCACCGCGCAGCATCGCCGCGCGGGCCGTCAACTGGCCCACCGCACCGGCACCCCACACCGCCACCACGTCGCCGGGCCGCACCTCGCCCAGCTCGGCCGCCAGCCAGCCGGTCGGCGCCGCGTCGGCGGCGAACAGCGCCCGGTCGTCGCCGACCGCGTCCGGCACCCGGAACGCGCCCACGTCGGCGTACGGCACCCGGACGTACTCGGCGTGACCGCCGGCGAAGCCGCCCGCCGCCCGGGGTCGGCCGAAGCAGCCGGCGTCCGGGTGACCCCAGCCAAGATCGGCGGTCGCCGGGTCGGTGCTGCCGTTGTCGCAGCAGGAGTGCCGGCCCTGACGGCAGTACCAGCATCCACCGCAGGCGACGCTCGCGCCGACCACCACCCGGTCCCCGATCCGGTGTCGCCGGACCGCCGGACCGGCCTCGACCACCTCGCCCAGGAACTCGGTGCCGAGGACGTCACCGGCACGCACGAGCGGGTCCCGACCGGCCAGCAGCGGCAGGTCGGCACCATTGGTGGCGCTGCGCCGGACGCGGACGATGGCGTCCCGCTCGTTGCGCAGCTCGGGGTCGGGCACCTCGCGTACCGCCAACTCGTCGGCGGCCACCCAGCACAGCGCCCTCACCCGCGGGCCTCGTGGCGGTCCAGCGCGGAGCGGTCCGCGCGCAGCACCTCACCGGCCTCGACGTGCTGCTTGACCTGGCGCAGCGTTCGGCGGACCAGCAGCCGCGGGTCGTCACCGACCAGGTGCGCGGCCAGGCCGACCGTCGGTGCGGCGCTGGCCCGCGGCCGGGCGGCCAGCTCGGTGCCCCGGTCGCCGGGGGCCGGGCGCACCCGCACCTCGACCGCGCCGTCCAGGCGGCGCAGCGGCTCGGGCCACCGGCCGCCCGGAAGCACCTGCTCCGGGGGGCGATCCACCGTCACCACCTCCCACCGGGCCGTCGCGGCCGGGTCGCCGTCCGCGCCGGGCCGGCACCACCGCCGGGGTACGCGCAGCAGCCGCACCGCCCCGGTCAGCGCAGCGCCGCCCAGGGCGGATCCCGCGCGCCTCAGCCGTCCCATCGGTCCCACCCGTCCTGCCAGGTCCACGTCCCCCGATCGTCGGTCGGGGCCGGGTGAAGCGGGCTCGCCCGGAAGGGGTGAACCGGCCCTGGTCGGGTAACCGCTCGCCGACCGGGGGGTGGGACGTCGGCGGGGGGTGGGGCCGGGTGACGGAACAGCGTGATCGCGTGCGGGTGGGTACGGCGGCGGGGCTCCCCGGGGAGCCGCCGCTGCTGGCATCCCGGCTGACCCCGGCCGTGCCGCCCGAGCCCGTGGTGGCCCGGCCCCGCCTGCTGCGTCGGCTCGACGAGGGCAGCGCCGGGCCGGTCACCCTGGTCACCGCGCCCGGCGGTTGGGGCAAGACCACGCTCCTCGCCACCTGGGTGCGGCTGGCCGGCACCGCACGCGAGGCCGACGCCGGGCCGCTGGTGCCCGACTCCGGGCCGCTGGTGGTGCCCGAGGTCGGGCCGGAGCCGGCGTGGGTGTCGGTGGAGGCCGGCGACGACGGCGACCGGCTGTGGGCGTACCTGGCGGCGGCGCTGCGGACCGCGACCGGGGCGGCGGACGACAACCCGCTGGCCCCGCTGCCCGCCGGGCCGCCGCGCCCCGACCAACTGGAACTGCTCGCGGCCGGGCTGGCCGCCCTGGAACGTCCGGTGCTGCTGGTCCTGGACGACCTGCACCGGGTCACCGACCCGGCGGCGCTGACCGGGCTGGAGTTCCTGCTGCGCCACTGCGAGCAGCGGCTGCACCTGGTCGTCGGCGCGCGGGCCGGGCTGCCGCTGGCCCTGCACCGGCTGCGCCTCGCCGGTGAGCTGACCGAGATCGGCCCGGACGAGTTGGCCTTCACCGACGATGAGGTGGCCGACCTGCTCACCGCGCACGGCGCGGCGCTGCCCGCGACCGCGGTACGCCGACTGCGGGAACGCACCGGGGGCTGGCCGGCCGCGCTGCGGATCGCCGCACTGGCGCTGCGCGGGCAGCCCGACCCGGAGCGCTGGGTGGGGCAGTTCGGCGGCGACCAACCGGAGATCGCCGGTTACCTGCACGAGGAGGTGTTGGCGGCGATCGACCCGGCCGACCGGGACCTGCTGCGCCGCACCGCCCTCGCCGAGACCATCTGCGCCGATCTGGCCGAGGCGCTGACCGGCCGCGCCGACGCCGGGCAGGCGCTGGCCGACCTGGCCGGGGCCGGTGGCCTCCTGCGCCGGGAGGACAGCCGCCCACCCTGGTACCGCTGCGACCCACTGCTCGCCGACCTGCTCCGGGCCGAGCTGGCCCGGCTGCCCAGCGACGAGCTGCGTGAGCTGCACGTACGGGCGGCCGACTGGTACGCCGGGGACGGTCGTCCGGCCGACGGGCTGCGGCATGCCCTGGCGGCCGGCCGGTGGGATCTGGCCGGGGACCTGTTCGTCGCGCACTGGCCGGAGCTGACCCGGTACGACGACGAACCGGTCCGCGGCCCGGCACCCCCGTCCCCGCCGCCGGACGTGGTCCGCGCCGATCCGGAGGTGGCCCTGGCCTGCGCCGCCGAGCGGGCGTACGTCGGCGACCTGCCGGCCGCCACCGGCCACCTGCGTACCGCCGTCGGATATGCGAACACCCTGCCGGTGCCGCGCCGGGACCGGTTCCAGCGGATGGCGACCGCCCTGGAACTGACCATGGCCCGGCTCGCCGGTGACCGGACCGAGGTCCGTGCCGCCGCCGCCCGACTGCTGCGCACCCGTCCGGTCGACACCCCGCCGACCGGGCCGGCCAGCGCACATCCGGCACCCGGTTCCGCGTCGAGCGCCGACGACGCCGACCTGCGCGCGTTCACGGGCACCGCTCTCGGGCTCGTCGAGCTGGCCGGCGGCGGGCTGCCCACCGCGCGGTTCATCCGGGCGCGGGTGGCGGCCCGGGACGCGGGTCGGCCCCGTACCGAGCTGGTCTGTGCCAGTCGCTCCGCCCTGCTGCTCGCGGTGCGCGGCGAGCTGCGCGCGGCGGAGCGGGCGGCCCGCGACGCCCTGGGCATGCCGCCGTGCCGAGGTTGGTCCTGCCGGCTCGACTGCGCCTACGCGTACCTGGCGTTGGCCGTCGTGGCGCTGCACCGTGACCAGCCCGAGGAGGCTGCCGCGAACCTTGCGCTCGCCGTGCCGGCGACCGGCCCGGTCGGCGTCGTCGAGGCGGGTTCCGGGCACGACTGGTCCAACTCGGGGGGCGACCCGGTGGCGACGGCCCTGGCCGCGTGGTGCGGGGCGCAGCTGCACCGCGACGCCGGAGACCCGGCCGCTGGCCAGCGGATGCTCGTCCAGGCCCGCGAGTCACTGCCCGACGAGCCGGCCGCCGCCGAGCTGTCGGGTCTGCTGCGGGCCGTCGAGGCCGAGATCCGCGCCGAGCGGGGCGACCAGGACGGCGCCCGAGCCCTGCTCGCCGACGTCAGCGGCGACCCGGACAGCCCGGCGCTCGCCGTGGCCCTGGCCCGGCTGGAGCTGCGAGCCGGTGACCTCTCCGCCGCCGGGCGGGCCCTGCCGGACTGGCAGGCGCCGCCCGCCGCGGCCTGGCCCCTGCCGGTACGCCTGGACGCCGGCCTGCTGGAGGCGGTGCTGGCCGACCGGGGCGGGGACGCGCGCCGGGTCGGCCGGACCCTGGAGCAGGTGTTGGACCTGGCCGGCGCACAGGGCTGCCGGCGGGTCTTCACGCGCGCCGACCCGTCGGTGCGGGACCTGCTGGCCGCGCACCTGGACGCGGGCACCGCGCACTTCCCGCTGGTCAGCGACCTGGTGCGGGGGGCCGAGCAGAGCACGGCCCGACCCGGCGGCGAGCCAGCGGGAGCGCTCGACGAGCCGCTCACCGAACGGGAGCTGACCATCCTGCGTTACCTGCAGAGCATCCTGTCCAACGTGGAGATCGCCGCCGAGCTGTCGCTCTCGGTCAACACGGTGAAGACCCACGTCCGCAACATCTACCGCAAACTCGGCGCGACCCGCCGGCGCGAGGCGGTCCGGCGGGCGCGCGAGCTGCGCCTGATCTGAGCGGCCGATCAGCCGCGCAGGGTCAGGCGTCGGCCGCCGCGTCCACGGCGGCCAGCAGGTCGGGCAGGTCGTACCCGCCGTCGTGCCGGACGTCGTTGATGAACAGGGTCGGCGTGCCGTTCACCCCGCTGCGGATCCCGCCCACGAAGTCCCGGCGCACCCGGTCGGCGTACGCCCCGCGCTCCACCTCGCCGTTCACCTCGTCCGGCGGCAGTCCGAGCTGCTCGACGCCGAGCGAGAGGTGCACCGGGTCCAACTGGTCCTGGTGCTCGTACAGCCAGTCGTGCATCTCCCAGAACCGGCCCCGACTGGCGGCGGCCTCGGCCGTCTCGGCCGCACGCTCGGCGTACGGGTGCACGTTGGCGATCGGGAAGTAGCGGTAGACCAGCCGTACCGTGTCGGCGCGCTGGCGCAGCAACTCGTGCAGGTTCGGGTACGCGGCACCGCAGAACCGGCACTGGAAGTCGCCGTACTCGATGATGGTGACCGCCGCGTTCGACGGCCCGCGGACGTGGTCCTCGACGGTTATCGGCTCCCGCAGCCGGGCGGTCACCTGAAGTGGCGTGGTCATCCGGCCATCACCTTCCGATCGGCGGCGATCCGCTCCAGCGCGTCGAAGATCCCGTCGGCGCCCGGGTTGACCTCCGGCGAGGACAGGTAGCTCCAGGCCACCGTGCCGGACGGGTCCAGCACCACGAGCGCCCGTGCCGTCACACCCTGGGCGGTGTACGCGCCGTACCGGCGGGCCACCTCGCCCTTGGGCTCGAAGTCGGCGAGCAGCGGAAACTCGATGCCCTGGCTCTGCGCGAACGCCCGGTGCGACCAGATGCTGTCCACGGAGATGCCGAGCACCACCGCCTGGTACTGGTCGAACACCGGTGCCGCCGCCTGGTAGAGCGACATCTGGTCACCGCAGACAGGGCTCCAGTCGGCGGGGTAGAAGGCCAGGACGACCGGTCGACCCCGGAACTGCTCGGGCCCGGTCTGGCGCCCGTCCGGAGTGCTCGCCAGGGTGAAACCGGGCGCGGGGCGTCCCGGCTGGATCAGCCCGTTCGGATCACTCATGGCCCCAGCCTGCACCTGGGGCGGGTGAGGTGGGCTCACCCGCCCCGGGTGGTTCCGCGCTCGCGGTCAGCGCAGGACCGGGGCGACCGCGATGTGGTTCTGGACCTCCCGGATGCCCGGCGCGGACCAGGCCACCTGCTCCACCTCGGTACGTTCGGGCATGGAGTGCACCAGCCCGGCGAGCACGGCCGTGTCACCGTGCACCCGGACACTGATCCGCTCGGCCTCGGTGGCCCCGGCGCGGGCGAGGGCGTCGACGATCCGTTCGGCCAGGTTGACACCGTCCGGCGGGGCGGCCGGTCGCACGGCGACGCCGTTGCTGACCCCGCGTACGCCGGTCAGCCGGCAGACGGCCCGCTCGGCGGCCCGGCGCTGGTACTCCCACTCGACCTCGCCGTGCAGCGTCACCCAGCCGGCAGACACGGTGACCTGGAGCTTCTCGATGGGCACGAACGCGTCCCACTCCAGCGCGTGGCCGGCCGCGGCGGCCAGGTCGGGGTCGGTGCGCTCGGCGCTGCCCGGTAGCCGCACGGCCAGGTCGTTGGCGACCGCCCGGACCTGGACCACGCGGTGCGCGGCCCGTTCGGCCGCCCACTTCTTGGCGTAGCTGTCCACCCGCCCGGTCAGCGTGACGACGCCCTCGGCGACTGTCACGCCGATCTCGTGCGGCTGCACCCGGGGTTCCCAGGTCAACTCGTCGAGTACGGCGGACTGGATGTCCTGGTCGGTGCGGCTGATCGTCGCGATGGCCATCGGTCCCTCCTCCGCTGTGTGACTGGCGGACCGGGTGACGGCCGCGGCCGAAGGCCCGCCCGGGATCCGATCCTGCCGCCGGCCGGGGTGACCCGTCCTCATCCGGTGCGGGTGACGGGTCCAGCCCGGGCACGAACATCGATGGGAGCGCTTCCAAAGCGGCTCCGGATCGGTTACGGTAAGCGCGTTCCTCGATAGCGGAGAGCCGTCGCGTCGGGTGGTTGGAGCCAGGGCAGCTCCGGCCCGTCCCCAGCGTCGCGTGCCCGTCCCCCGGGCCACGGCGTCACTACCCGCCGCTCCCGTCCCCCGGGCGTGCCTCCCGAGAGGAACCGCGCTTGTTGAAAAGTCTGGCCGGTGCGGCCGTGTCCGCGCTGGTCGTCGCCACGGCCGTCGTGGTGACCCCGTTCACCGCCGCCGGCTCGGCGTCGGCGCTGGCCGCCGCCGACGCGTACACCTGGCGCAACGTCCAGGTCGGCGGCGGCGGCTTCGTACCCGGCATCGTCTTCAACCCCACCGAGAAAAACCTGATCTACGCCCGCACCGACATCGGCGGGGCGTACCGCTGGGAGCAGGCCAGCCAGTCGTGGACGCCGTTGCTCGACTGGGTCGGTGCCGACCGGTGGGGCTACAACGGGGTGGTCAGCATCGCCACCGACCCGGTGCAGACCAACCGGGTGTACGCGGCGGTCGGCATGTACACCAACGGGTGGGACCCGAACAACGGCGCGATCCTGCGCTCGGCCGACAAGGGCGCCACCTGGCAGATCACCGAGTTGCCGTTCAAGAACGGCGGCAACATGCCGGGCCGGGGGATGGGTGAGCGGCTCGCCGTCGACCCCAACCGGAACAACATCGTCTACTACGGCGCCGAGGGCGGCAACGGGCTGTGGCGCAGCACCGACCACGGGGCGACGTGGGCCCGGGTCACCGCCTTCCCGAACGCCGGCAACTACCGGGCCGACCCCAGCGACCCGAACGGCTACAACGGGCAGAACCAGGGCCTGACCTGGGTGAGTTTCGACAAGAGCACCGGCACCGCCGGCTCCACCACGCAGACCATCTACGTGGGTGTGGCGGACAAGGACAATCCGGTCTACCGCAGCACCGACGGGGGCGTCAGCTGGGCGCGCATCCCCGGCCAGCCCACCGGCTACCTCGCCCACAAGGGCGTCGTCGACCCGGTCGGCGGTCACCTCTACATCGCCACCAGCGACACCGGCGGCCCGTACGACGGTGGCAAGGGCGACGTCTGGAAGTTCACCCGGTCGACCGGCGCCTGGACGCGGATCAGCCCGGTGCCGTCCACCAGCGCGGACGCCTACTTCGGCTACAGCGGTCTGACCATCGACCGGCAGCGCCCGAACACGCTGCTGGTCGCCACCCAGGTCTCCTGGTGGCCGGACGCGATCTTTTTCCGCAGCACCGACGGCGGGGCGAGCTGGACCCGGATCTGGGAGTTCAGCAACTACCCGGAGAAGACCCGTCGCTACACGATGGACGTCAGTTCGGTGCCCTGGCTGACCTTCGGCGTCAACCCGGCACCGCCGGAGGAAGCACCCAAGCTCGGCTGGATGAACGAGTCGGTGGAGATCGACCCACACGACTCCAACCGGATGATGTACGGCACCGGCGCCACCATCTACGGCACCACCGACCTGACCAGGTGGGACACCGGCGGCCAGTTCACCATCAAGCCGATGGTGCGCGGCCTGGAGGAGACCGCCGTCCTCGACCTGATCAGCCCGCCCAGCGGCGCGCCGCTGATCAGCGCGCTCGGCGACATCGGCGGCTTCCGGCACAACGACCTGGACACCATCCCGTCCATGCTGTTCACCCAGCCGGTCTTCACCAGCACCACCAGCCTGGACTACGCCGAGAGCAAGCCGGCCGTGCTCGTCCGCTCCGGCAACTTCACCGACGCCGACCGGCCCGGCGACAGTCACGTCGCCTTCTCCACCGACGGCGGGGCCACCTGGTTCCAGGGCACCGAGCCGTCCGGGGTCAACACCGGTGGTACGGTCGCCGCCGCGGCCGACGGCAGCCGGTTCGTCTGGGCGCCCGGCGACGCCGGCCAACAGGTGGTCTACTCGGTCGGCTTCGGCAACTCCTGGGCGGCGTCCACCGGCATCCCGGCCAACGCGACGATCGAGTCCGACCGGGTGGACCCCAACCGGTTCTACGGCTTCAGCGGCGGGCGGGTCTACCTCAGCACCAACGGCGGGGCGAGCTTCACCGCCACGGCGGCGACCGGGCTGCCCACCTCCGACGTCCGGTTCAAGGCTCTGCCCGGTCGGTCGGGCGAGCTGTGGCTGGCCGGGCCCGGCGGGCTGTGGCGCTCGACCGACTCGGGCGCCAGCTTCGCCAAGCTGAGCGGCGTCAGCGCCTCGGGCAACGTCGGCTTCGGCAAGGCGGCGCCCGGGCGCACCAACCCCGCGGTCTTCCTCTACGGCACGGTGGACGGCCAGCCCGGCGTGCACCGCTCCGACGACGGCGGGACGACCTGGGTACGCGTCAACGACGACCGCCACCAGTACGGCAACCCGACCGAGGCGCTGACCGGCGATCCCCGTGTCTACGGCCGGGTCTACCTCGGCACCAACGGCAGGGGCATCCTGGTCGGCGAGCGCACCGGCGGTCCCACCACGCCGCCGCCGACCACGCCGCCCCCGACTACCTCGCCTCCCACCACGCCGCCTCCCACCACGCCGCCGCCGACCACGCCCCCTCCGACGACGACGCCTCCGACCACGCCGCCTCCGGGTGCCGGGTGCGCGGCGACGTACCGGGTCACCGGCTCCTGGTCGGGGGGTTTCCAGGCCGAACTGGTGGTCAGCAATTCCGGCAGCGCGCCCATCGCCGGTTGGACGCTGGGCTGGACCTTCCCGAACGGGCAGCGGATCAGCCAACTCTGGGGCGGCACGTACACCCAGAGCGGGGCCGTCGTCTCGGTCCGGGACAGCGGCTGGAACGGCGCGCTCGGCGCCGGAGCCAGCACCACCGTCGGGTTCCTCGGCTCGTGGACCGGCAGCAACTCACCCCCGGCCACCGTCACCTGCACGAGTCGCTGACCTGGGTGGTCCGGGGGTGCGCCCGGACCACCCTCCGTTACACCGGCCCGCCGGGGCTGCCTGAGGGGTCCGGCACCCCGGCGGACCGGCCCTGAAAATTGCCCCGTATACGCGAGCGGGCCCCGCCGACCCGGAGGTCGAGCGGGGCCCGTGGCGGGTGGGTGGGTGGTCAGTCGTCCAGGCCGACGGGGGAGTTGGGGCGGTCGACGTCGACGAACTCGACGTCGTCCACCGCGCGGTCATCCCGACTGCCGGCGGCACGGGCGGCGGAGCCGACGGCCCAGCCGACCGCCGCGCCGACCAGCGCGGCGCCGATCAGCAGCGTCCAGGGCAGCGCCGGCTGGCGGCCGGCGAGCGCGTCGAAGGCACGCGAAGCTCGCCGCCGCGCCTCCTCGGCCGCCGAACCCACCAGGTCACCCGCGCCGTCGGCGAGGTCGCCGCTGCTGCGGCGGGCCGAGCGGGCGGTGTCCCGGACGCTGTCGCCCGCGGAGCTGACGGCGGAGACCAGGTGCTCCCACGCCTGGTCCGCGATCCGCTCCGGCTTGCTGCGGCGGTCCAGCAGGTTGGTTCCGAACATCGTGGTTACCTCCTCGGGTGCCGAAGCCGCCAACCACTTCGGACTTCGGCGTCTGTCCAGCCGTCACGGCTCGCTCACCCCGCAGTGCCCCGCGCCGACCGCGCGCAAACCCGGCCGGCACGGCTCACCGGCCGGTTCAGCGCACCGTCACCACGGCAGCGCCCCGGGCGAAGTCGTCGTCATCGTCGTCATCGTCGTCCCCGCCACCACCGAACCCGCAGGCCAGCACGAGGGCGAGCAGTACGCCGACGCCGGCCAGCCCAGCCAGTCTCTTGATCATCGAAGGTCCTCTCCGTCACGGTGGGTGTCCCGGGTCGATGCTAGGCGGCGTCGACAACCATGGGCCTGGATCTGCTGCCGGTGGGCAGGCGCGACACGCCGGTACCACTCGGGGCTGAGGCGCGGGTCAGGTCGGTTGTCGGGCGCGTCGGGCTGGGGCCGCTACCCTTGTCCGCGGCACGTTGGTTCCGACCGATTGTCGACTGAGCAGATGACGAAAAGTATTGAGTGATCAGATACCGAAAAGTGGGGATATGGGCGACTTTGTGAGCCCGGATCCGTGAATTGCTCATCCCGAGGGGTGGCGACCGAGGCCGTCGGAGGAATACTCTCGGTCGCGGCCCGCGTACTGATGAGGCGCCCGGGGGACGGGCGGGTGGAGGTGCTCGCGTGAGCCTGTCGATCGTGCAATCAGTTCTGTCCGGTGGAGTCGTGGAGATCGCCCCACGAGGCGAGATCGACGTCGACACAGCGTACGAGGTGCGAGAAGCGATCGCGGAGGTGCTGGCCAAGGGCCGTCCGCTCCGCATCGAGCTCAACATGAGGCTGGTCACCTTCATCGACTCCGTCGGCATCAGCGCCATGGTCGCCGGCTTCCAGACAGCCGAGGTCAGCGGCGTCAAGCTGGTGGTCACCGAACCGAGCCGGTTCGTGCACCGGCAGCTCTGGGTAACCGGCCTGCTCGGCCTCTTCGGCGCTCCGGAGCCCTACTTCGCCGGCGCCGCCACACCCGAGGTGCTTCCCGGCGCCTGAGCGTCGACCATCCTGCCCGTCAGGGCTGCTCATCCAGGCCGGTCAGGTCCACGTCGGCCGCCTCGGTGACCGCCCGGATGGCGGTCACCGAGGCGTACCCGCCGGCCAGCAACGCCACGTCCGTGCCGGGCTGCGCGGCCTGCCCCGGCTCCTCCAACGAGGTACGCACGAAGCCGTGCCCCGACTCGGCCACCGTCATCTGCACCTGACCGAAGCTGGCCAGCGAACCACGGCGCACCCCGCGCAGCCGGCCGTGCGGCAGGTCGGGGGCGTTGACGTTGAGCACGCTCTCCAGCGGCCCGGCGGTCAGCCGGGGCAGCAGGTCCAGGGCGACCCGGGCGGCGGTGCTCCAGTGCCGCTCGGCGTCGCGTACCCGGGCTGCGGCGTCCACCGCCGCGCCACCGCTGGCGGCCGTCGCCTCACCCGCCGACAGCACGTCCAGCGACACCGCCATCGCCCGACAGCCGTTCGTGGCGGCGGTGAACGCGGCACCAACCGTGCCGGAGTGCAGCACGGCGCGGCCGGCGTTCGCGCCCCGGTTGATGCCGGACAACACCACCGACGGCGGTGGGCCGAACGCGCCGTGCAGCGCGATAAGCGTGATGAACCCGGGCGAGCCACCGACCCCGTACGCCGGCACACCCGGCAGGTCCGGGAGCGGATGGTCGTGCACCACCACCCGGCCGTCCCGTTCCACCGCGCTCATCGCGGCGCTGGTGCCGCTCGCCTCCTCCAGCGGCGCCGCGACCACCACGTCCAGGCCCCGCTGCGCCGCGGCCCAGGCCAGCGCCTGGATGCCCGGCGCGGCGATCCCGTCGTCGTTGGTGACCAGCACCCGCAGGGTCATCTCTCGACCGCCCGGTCGGCCAGCTCGTCGGGGGTGGTCCGCTCCTGCGGCCGGCTGTCCGCCGGGACCAGCCGGACGCGTTCCACCAGCCCGGTTATCGAGTCCAACCGGCCGGTGCCCAGGCCGTGCCGGGTCACGTTCAGCGCCCCGGCTGCGGCACCGGTGCGGATGGCGGTCCGGATGTCCCCGCCGCGAGCGACAACGGCGGCAACCCCGGCGGTCATCGAGTCGCCCGCGCCGCGCGGGTCGGCGGCCTCCAACCGGGGCATCTCCACCTCGAAGAGCTCCCCGTCGATCAGCGCCAACGCCGGCTGGTCGGCCCGGCTCACCACCACCGTCTCGGCGCCGGCGGCGTGCAGTTCGTACATCGCCCGGGTCAGCTCCGCGCTGTCGTCGCTGCTGGCGCGGCCGTCGCGGATCAGCTCCTCATGGCTCACCTTGAGGAAGAACACTCCGCCCTCCAGTGCCGCGCCAAGATGATCACCGGAGAGGTCGACCACCACCCGGCTGCCGTTGGCGCCGAGATCGGCGGCGAAGCGCCGGTACACGTCGGCCGGGACCAGCCACGGCGCGTTGGGCCCACTGAGGACGCTCACCTCGGCGCGGAGGCCCTCGCCGAGCGCCAGGTTGTACAACTCGTCGAGCTCGTGCCGGCTCAGCGGCTGCCCCGGCACGTCGGCGACTTCCTGCCGGGAGCCGTCCCGACGGTCGTGCACGTACCCGCCGCTACCGGAGTCACGGACCACCACCTTGAGGTCCACGCCCTCGCTGACCAGCAGTGGCTCCAGCACCTGGCCGATCTCGCCGCCGAGTGCGGCGCAGAGCACCACGTCGACCCCGAGCGACAGCACCATGCGGGCCTGCCAGACACCCTGCCCGCCGGGGTGCAGGTGCAGTTCGGGATGGTCGTTCGGCTGGTCCACCGTCACCGTCAGCTGCGGAGTGGGCGCGAAGACCATCACGTGCCCGCTCACCGAGCATCGCCGTTCATGTCTCCGCCCTCCGTCACGACCGGTGATATCCCCACAGCCGACGGTAGTGATAACGCGCCGCGAATGCCGGGGCAACGGCCGGCGTCCGTCCGGGCGTTGCCAGCCTGACCGGGGTACGGGACGATCGTGCGACCATCGACGGCAGGAGACGGTGTGTTCAGCAGCGATACGTTCAGCTACACCGTCCAGGCCCGCTGCTCACTCGCCGACGCGGCGGCGTTGCTGAGCGACCTGACCCGCCAGGGCGAGCTGCATCCGCTGATCATCCGGGTTCGCCGGGTCCCGCCCCGGCCCGGCGCCCGGGCCAGCTACACGATCAACGACCGGCTGGCCGCCGGCCCGCTGCGCTTCAAAACCACCTACCAGGCGGACGTGCTGGTCTGCGAGGACGACGAGATCGTCACGGTGGCCCGCCAGTGGCCGGCCACCACGGTGCGCAACCACACCCGGCTACGCACCGAGCCGGACGGCCTGGTCCGGATCGACGTCGAGATCACCCTGCGGGCGCCAGCGCCCCTTTTCCGGTACGCGTTTCGCCAGGCCAGAGCCGCCCACCTGGCCCTGGCGACCCGACTCGGCGCGGCCCTCGACCGCACCGACAACCCCCCAACCCCCGCCTGACCACACCCGCGCCCACGCCGCCCCGCCCACGCGCGCCGTGCCGCCGCGCCCTCGCGCCCTCGCGCGCCGCCGCGCCGCGCCGCGAGCCGCGTCCTGTGCGCGGCGACCTCGCCATGATCGTGCTCGATCCAGGATGTAGTGGCCTCCGGCTGCTTGCGAGGCCACTACATCCTGGTTGCAGCGCGATCATGGCTGGCGTTGCCGGGCAATCGGGGTGCGGCCGGTGCCAGGCCAGCCCGCTCAGCGGCCTGAGGGCCGACGGCCGGCGCCCCACATCGGAGAGGCGCCGGCCGGGTCGGGTCAGTACACGGACAGGTGCACGTGGTTGGTGTGATCGCTGGACGGGTCGCCGCCCGCTCCGCTGTAGGACTTCCACCCGCTGCTGGGTAGCCAGATCTGCCTGTACCAGATCACGTACAGCACGGCGAGTCGGTCGGCGTTGCGGATGAAGTACGCGGCCAGGTTGTTGCCGTACGTCTTGTCGCCGCCGGTGGCGTCTCCGCCGAAGCCGTTCTTCTGCGCGGCGAAGTCGCAGGCCCGGCCCTTGGGGTGCTCGCCGGAGCCGCCGGAGCGGTGGCAGGAGACGTACCGGGTGAAGCCGGCGGCCTTGGCCTGGTTGAGGGCGTGCAGGGTGCGGGGGGTAATGCAGCCGTTGGCCGGGGTCGGGTCGTTGACGCTGCACGACTCGGACGGCCAGGAGCCGTCGGAGTTGCGCGGCGCGGCCTTGGCGTTGGCGCTGGAGGTGCCCCGGTTGGAGTTGGTGTCGGCGGTGGTGGTCTGCGGCTTGGTGGTGGCCACGGTCAGGGCTCGCTCGGCCTGTTCCTTGCGCTTGGCCATCACCTCGACCTGCTTGCGCTGCTCGCGGATCTCGCCGTCGAGGGCGACGCGGGTGCGGTTGGCCTCGTCCTTGGTGGCGAGGAGGTCGCGCAGTGCCCGGTCCTCGTTGGCGGCGACCACGTCCAGCGCGGCGGCCCGGTCCATGAAGCCTTCGGGGGTGTTGGTGCTGAGCAGCGCCGAGACGGTGCTGAGCCGGCCGGTGCGGTACGCGACGCCGGCGATCTGACCGACCTTGCCGTTGCGCTCGTTCATCTCGGCTTCGGTGGTCTTCAGTTTGGTGGCGAGTTGCTGCTGCCGTTGTACGGAGGTGTCCAGGGCGCGCTTCGCGTCGAGGTAGCCCTTGCTGGCCGCTTCGAGCTGGGCCCGCAGGGCCGGGGTGCCACCCTCTTCGTCGTCGCTGGGTGCTGCGGCGGCCCGCTGGGCGGCCGGGGGAGCGGCCGAGGCTGCGCCGGCCGGGATCGCGACGCCGAGGGTGAACATCATGACGATCAGCGCCGCCAGTCGGGCGGCGGGGGGTCGTGCTGGTGCCACTATGCGTGTCCTTCCGTTAGCCGCCGACCGGGTTAGCTGACGGGTTCGGGACGGAAGATCCCTACCGCTGACGCGGATGCACCCCAGGAACGTGGTTCCCCGGTTCGCCCTCTCGGGCGATTAGGCGGCGGCCCCCACCGGCGCCGGGAGGGCGCCGCCTGGTGGTGGCCGAGACCGAGCCTACCGGTGCCGCTGGGGCAGGTGCAGCCAATGTGACGGACGGTGCCTACGTCGTCACCGTGAATGTCGACTAATGCGATGAAATCTCGGCAAATTGTCACCAGGTGACGGCACCGCAGGCACCGGGTGCGGCCCCGGGCTCGATCTGGAGCGTGGCGTGCTCGATCCGGAAGTCTTCCTGGAGGGCGGCACGCGCGGCGGTGAGCACGGCGCCGACCTCCGCGCCGGGGGCCATGGTCAGGTGTGCGGAGGCCACCTCCATGCCCGAGGTGAGCGTCCAGACGTGCAGGTCGTGCACCTCGACGACGCCGGGCACGGCGGCCAGCCGGTCGTGCACGGCGGTGACCTGGAGGTGTTCCGGGGCGGCCTGCACCAGGATGCGGACCGCGGCGCGGCCGAGCCGCCAGGTGCGCGGCAGGATGAACACGCCGATGGCGACCGCCACCAGTGGGTCGGCCCACCACCAGTCGGTGACCGTGATGAGCAGTGCCGCCCCGATCACGCCGACCGAGCCGAGCAGGTCGCCGAGCACCTCCAGGTAGGCGCCCTGGAGGTTGATGCTCTCCCGGGCCCCGGTGCGGAGCAGGGCGAACGCGACCACGTTCGCGAGCAGGCCGAGTACGGCCACCGCGAGCATCGGGCCGGCCACCACCTCGTGCGGGTCGCCGAACCGGCGGATCGCCTCGATCACCACGTAGATCGCCACGCCGGAGAGCAGGACGGCGTTGGCCAGGGCGGCGAGCACCTCGAGGCGGTAGAGCCCGAAGGTGCGCTGCGGGTCGCCGGTGGCCCGTTGGGTGGCGGTGATCGCGGCGAGCGCCATCCCGATGCCGAGCACGTCGGTGAACATGTGCCCGGCGTCGGAGAGCAGGGCCAGCGAGCCGGTGTGCAGGGCGGCCACCGCCTCGACCACCATCAGGGTGGCGAGCAGCCCGAATGCCGCCCAGAGTCGGCCCCGGTGCTGGTGCGCGGCATTGGCGACCGAGGCGTGGTGGTGGTCATGACCTGCACCCACGACACCCACCCTCCGTTGCCGTCCGGGACCGGGTCAAATGTATGCTCACATCGCTATGTATGCAACTGTCCGGCAGTGCCGACTCCGGGCCGCGCCGATTCGGATTCAGCCGATCGGGTCGATGGTGGTGAGCCGCTGGGTGGCACGGGACAGCGCGACGTAGAGCGTGCGTACGCCCGCCCCCGGATCCGCCCGGATCTCGCTCGGTGCGACAAGCACCACGCCGTCGTACTCCATGCCCTTGGCCTCCAGGCTGGTCACCACCTGTAGCCGCGACGCGCCGAGCGCGCCGAGCCAACCGGCGACCTCGTCCCGGCGGGGGACCGGCGTGATCACCCCCACCGTGCCGTCCACCTCGGCCAGCAGGCCGGCGGCCGCCTCCACGACCGCGGTCTCCAACCCGGCTGCCGGCACCACCAGCTCCACCGGGTCGACCCCGGTGGAGCGGACGGCCCTCGGCAGCGGCAGGTCCGGATAGAGCCGGCGGATCTCGGCCGCCGCCACCGCGAAGATCTCCGCCGAGTTGCGGTAGTTGGTGGTCAGCGTGAAGTCGTGCCGCTTGCGGCGGCCCAACGCCTGGTCCCGGGCTCGGGCCAGCTCCTCCGGGTCGCCGGTCCACGCGGTCTGCGCCGGGTCGCCCACCACGGTCCACGAGGCCAGCCGGCCGCGCCGGCCGATCATCCGCCACTGCATCGGCGAGACGTCCTGCGCCTCGTCCACCACCACGTGCGCGTAGTCCCGGTAGTCCGCCGGGCGCTCCCGCGCCGCCGCGCGGGCCGCCCGCTGGCGGTCGCCGAGGGTGGTCAGCTCCCGGACCCCACCGGCGAGCTGGAACGGGTCGCGCCGGGCCCGCGCCGGCTGCGCCGGCTTGCCGAGCAGCGCGTCCAACTCGTCCAGCAGCGCGATGTCGGCGATGGTGAGGCCGTCGGTGTCCAGGCTCCGGTACGCCGCCTCGAGCAGCCGGATCTCCGCGCCGGAGAGGATGCCGCCGGCGTACCGACGCAGCCGGTCCGGACGGGCCAGCCAACCGAGTACGTGCCGGGGGTGCAGCCGGGGCCACCACGCCTTGAGGAACTCGCGGAACTCCGGCCGCTCGGCGATCTCGCCCTCGAAGGACCGCTGCTCCGGCAGCCGGCCGGTGCCGGTGTTCAGACGACGGGCCTGCGCCCAGAGCGCGGCGAAGATCCCGTCGAAGCCGGCCCGGCGGGCCTCGTTGCGTCGGGCGCCCCGGTGCAGCGCGCGGTCCCGGATCGCGTCCAACTCGGCGCGGTCCAGCCGCAGCAACCCGCCCCGGTAGAGCAGCCGCAGCTCACTTGGCCCGCCCGGCACCGCGTCCCGGGCGGCCTGCTCCAGCACCCGACGCATCCGCAGCGAGCCCTTCACCGCCGCCACCTCCGGCGGATCGGTGCGGGTGGCCGTCATCCCCGGGAAGAGCGTGCCCAGCGAGTGCAGGGTCGCCGTGTCCTCGCCGAGCGAGGGCAGCACCGAGGCGATGTACTCGACGAAGACGGTGGACGGGCCGACCACCATGATGCCGCCACCGGCGTACCGGCTGCGGTCGGAGTACAGCAGGAAGGCCGCCCGGTGCAGGGCGACGGCGGTCTTGCCGGTGCCCGGTCCGCCGGCGACGATCGTCACCCCGGAACCGGGCGACCGGATCGCCTCGTCCTGCTCCCGCTGGATCGTCGCCACGATGTCCCGCATGCCCCGGCCGGTGGCCTGGGACAGGGTAGCCAGCAGCGCGCCGTCGCCGACCACCGTCATCCCCTCCGGCGTGGCGGTGGGATCGAGCAGGTCGTCCTCGATGCGGGTGACCCGCTCCCGCCGGGACTGGATGGTCCGGCGCCGCACCACGCCCAGCGGCTGCGCCGGGGTGGCCTGGTAGAACGCGGCGGCGGCCGGCGCACGCCAGTCGACGACCAGCGTGGTGGCGTCCTCGTCGCGGATGCCGAGCCGCCCGACGTGCAGCACCTGACGGTCCCGCAGGTCCAGCCGGCCGAAGACCAGTCCCTCGTGTTCGGCGTCGAGGGTGTGCCGACGCTGCGCGGCGTGGAAGACCATCGCGTCCCGTTCGACGAGCGCGCCGAACGTGCCCACCCGGGCCATCCGGTAGCCGTCGCGCTCGGCGCGGACCGCGGACTGGCGCAGCTCGGCCAGGCGGGCGTACACCCGGTCGAGGTGCCGTTGTTCGACGGCGATCTCCTGCTCCAGGGCGGTCTGGTCGGTCAACGCACGCTCCTTCGATGTCGCCGGCGAGCGGCGCGAACCGCGCGGGCCAACCGCAGAAGGGTACGGCCCTCGCTCCGGTCCGGCGCGCCCGAGGTGCGGGAACGTGGTCAGGCACCCGTCCTGACGGCGCTCGCGTCGCTGGCCCGCGGCGGCGGTTCGGCGAGCACCCGACGCAGGACGCCGGTCAGCGCGGCGTTCACCTCGTCCGGACGCTCCATCATCAGCATGTGCCCGGCGCCGGAGCAGATGGTCAGCTCGGTGGCCGGCAGCGCCGCGGCGATCGACTCGGCGCACGGCGGCGGGGTGAGCCGGTCCCGGTCGCCGACCAGGGCGGCGGCGGGCAGGTGCGCGAGCGTGGCGAGGGTGTCCAGCCGGCGCTGGGCGCCGATCGAGGCGCGGAACCCACCGATCGAGCGCAGCGAGGCGTGGGCCACCGCCGAGGTCACCAGCCGGATGTCGGCCGGGTCGCAGCGGTCGCCGAAGAGCATCCAGCGGATGCTCGGTTGCAGCGCGCGTAGCAGCGGCCGGGGCGGTCGCCACGAGCCGCACCGGGCCAGTACGCCGGCCCCGGTCGTCTCGGCGAGCCGGATCAGCCGGGTGATCCGCGGCGAGAGTCCGTAGGCGGTGTGCGTGTGCCCCTCGGCGGTGGTCGAGACGAAGACCAGGCCGGCCGTGCGGGCGGCGAAGTGGGCGGGATGGCGGTGCGCGTACTCCATGATCGTCATGCCGCCCAGCGAGTGGCCGACCAGGACCACCCGACCGGCCGGCGCCACCGCGTCGATGACCGCCGCGAGGTCGTCCCCGAGCTGAGCCAGGGTGGCTGTGGGCAACGCCATGCAGCTGGACCGTCCGTGGCCCCGGGCGTCGAAGGTGACCACCCGCACCGCGCCGTCCGGCATCCCGGTGAGCGCGTCGAGTTGCCGGTGCCAGGCGCGCCCGTCCAGCGTCCAGCCGTGCAGCAGGATGGCGGTGACCGGGGCGTCCGCCGGCCCCGTGGTCTCGACGTGCAGCCGCACGCCGTCGGGCAGACCGACCTCGAACCGCTCCGGCATCGCCACCTCCCAGGGCCGCCAGGAACCACCAGCACCGGGATACCCGGCGGTAACACCGGCTACCCGCCATGACACCACGCCAATCGCGCCGAGGCGAACATTCCCGACCCGGCCCCCGCCCATCGTCGGCGGGCCAAGCTGGACGGCATGGGGTCGGCGCAGGCAACGCCCGGACCGCCGGTGGGCGGACCGGTGGCTCAGGGAAGACAGGCCGGCGGTACGCCCCGGGCCGCGCTGGCCGAGCTGCTCGCCGGCAACCGGCGCTTCGTCAGCGGCCAGCCGGTGCACGGGCACGACGTGACGGCCGCGGCGGCCGCCTCCGGTGACCAGCAGCCGTACGCGGTGGTGCTCGGCTGCATCGACTCGCGGGTGCCGCTGGAGGCGATCTTCGACCAGACCTTCGGCGCGATCTGCGTGATCCGCACCGGCGGGCACGTGCTCGACCGCGCGGTGTGCGGCTCCATCGAGTTCGTGGTCGGCCAGCTCGGCGTACCGCTGGTCATGGTGCTCGGCCACGAGCGGTGCGGGGCGGTGGGGGCCGCGGTGGACGCGCTGCGCAGCGGCCAGCGGCCCGGCGGGTCGCTGGCCCACCTGGTCGACGAGATCGCCCCGGCGGTCATCGAGGCAGGGCTCGACGATCCGGCGGTGCATCCGTTGGCGATCCGCCGGCACGTCCTACGTACGGTGCACACGCTGCGCCACGACGCCGTGCTGGGCGGGCCGGTCGCCGCCGGTCGGGTGGCCGTGGTCGGCAGTCTCTACGACCTGGCCACCGGCGAGGTCGCCCTGCTCGACCCGCCCTGAACCCCCGCCCGACTCGACGGCCGTCGCGCGGGGCTGCGGACGCGAAACCGCCCGCCGGGAAGTCCCGACGGGCGGTTCGTTGATGCGGTGGGGGAGGGCTCAGCCCTCGAAGACACCGGCCGCGACCAGGCGCTTCTCGGTGGCCTCCCAGCCGTCACCCGGGTGGGTGGCGGCCAGGTTGTTGATCTCCGCCCGGATCTTGGTGGCGTGGCCGGCGGCGGCCAGCACGCGGATCTCCTCGACGAAGGCGTCGGAGTCGGTGCGCAGGTGCGCGGTCTTGCCGTTGGTCAGGTTGCGCACGTAGGCGTGCTTGCCGCCGTTGAGCGGGATGAGGTACTTGAACTCGCCCAGCACGCTGAGGGCGCCACCCTGGCCAGCCTGGCCGGCCCGGACGGACGCGCGCGCGGTCTTAGAGGTGTTGCTCGCCACGGAGGTACTCCTTGCAAGACGTACGGGAGGACTGGACGTCCGGGGGCTGTGTGCGGGTGACACTGGGTCGACCCGCGAAGGTGTAACGCGGCAGAAGCCGCCGATGGAACTGTACAGGACCACGACATCAGGCTGGTCGTCGCGGTGTCCTCAGGGCTAACCGAGACCACCCGTCCGGCTATTCCGGCCAGCGAATTTTCCGATTCCCTGGCGCACCATCCGCCACACGAGTCATCATGTGTTGCAGTAACCACCTGGGTGGCCGAGGTCGTAGGGGAAGACGCACCTCGCTCTCCGGGAGGTCACCGTGCCAACGCGTGGCGTCGTATACGTCCACTCGACCCCGCTCGCCGTGTGCTCGCACGTCGAGTGGGCGATCGCGCGCGTCCTAGCCGCGCCGGTCAACCTGCAGTGGACGGCTCAGCCCGTCGATCCCGGCGCACGCCGGGCCGAGTGCGGGTGGACCGGGCGTCCCGGGACGGGCGCCGAGCTGGCTGCTGCCCTTCGGCAGTGGCCCATGATCCGTTTCGAGGTCACCGAGGAGCCGAGTCCCGGCGCCGACGGTGAGCGCTACATGTACGTGCCGGCCCGTGGCCTGTTCCGGGCCACCGTCGGCGCGGCCGGTGACATCCAGCTCGGCGAGGACCGGCTGCGGGCGCTGATGGCCTCCGCCCGGGCCCCGGAGGCGCTGTCGCACGCCCTCGACAAGGCGCTGGGCACCGCCTGGGACGATGACCTGGAGCCCTACCGGTACGCCGGTGACGGCGCGCCGGTGACTTTGCTCACCCGAGTCGGCTGACCGGGCCGCCATCCTGGCGCTCACCTGGTCGTGTCCGCGCCGACCGGTAAGGTCAAGTTGCCCCGATAAGGGGGAAGCTGGTGGGATGGGTGGCGTGCCGATTCGCCCGCGACGCGCCGGCATCGCCGTCGCCGCCCTGACTGCCCTGCTCGTCTCCGGCTGCTCGGGTGCCCCGGAACGCCCCGACCCGACGCCCAGCCCGGCGGGCACCTCGGCCGCCCCGAGCACCCCTGCCGCTACGACGGGCACCGACCCGGCCGCCCGCGCCGCCGCGCTGGTCGCCACGCTCTCGGACGAGGACCTCGTCGGTCAGGTGCTGATGCCGTACGCCTACGGCGACTCGGCGACGAAGGTCTCACCCGGCTCGGCGGCCGGCAACCAGGCACTGGCCGGCGTCGACACCCCCGCCCAGATGATCGCCAAGTACCGGCTCGGCGGGCTGATCCTGGTCGGCTTCAGCGCCGACGACCCGACCAAGGGCAACCAGGAGACCACAAACGTCGACAACCCCAAGCAGGTGCACGAGCTGACCGGCGGGCTGCGCGACGCCGCGGGCCGGCTGGCCGCCGGCCCGGCGCCCTTCCTGGTCGGCACCGACCAGGAGTACGGCGTGGTGACCCGCGTCACCGACGGCGTCACGCTGCTGCCCAGCGCCCTCGCGGCCGGGGCGGCCGGCAACCCGACGCTGACCGAGAACGCCTGGCGGGCCGCCGGCACCGAGCTCGCCGCGATGGGGATCAACGTCGACTTCGCCCCGGTCGCCGACGTGCTGGCGACCCGCAGCACGGTCATCGGCTCCCGCTCGTACGGCGCCGACCCGAAGGTCGCCGCCGCGCAGGTCGGCGGCGCCGTCCGGGGTCTGCAGGCCGGTGGCGTCGCGGCCACCCTGAAGCACTTCCCGGGGCACGGCCACAGCGCCGACGACTCGCACCAGGACCTGCCCGTGCTCACCCAGTCCGCCGAGGCGCTGCACAGCGGCGCGTGGCCGCCGTTCACCGCCGGGATCGAGGCCGGCGCCATGGCCGTGATGTCCGGCCACCTGGACGTGCGGGCCATCGACCCGGGCACCCCGGCGACGTTCTCGCACAAGCTGCTCACCGACGTGCTGCGGGGTCAGCTCGGCTTCAAGGGTGTGGTGATCACCGACGGGATGAACATGCCGCCGGCGAAGCGCTGGGCCCCCGGCGAGGCCGCCGTCCGGGCGCTGAACGCGGGCAACGACCTGATCCTGATGACCCCGAACGTCGGCCAGGCGTACGACGGGTTGCTCGCCGCGCTGCGCGGTGGGTCGCTGCCCCGGACCCGCCTGGTCGAGGCGGTCACCCGGGTGCTGACCATGAAGTTCCGGCTCGCCGACGCCCCGGCCGCGCAGATGTCCACGCTCAACTCTCCCGCGCACCGGGCGGCGGCGGACGCGCTGGCCGCCGGTGCCGTCACCGTGCTGCGCGGCGCCTGCGGCAAGGCGGTACCCGGTCCGGTGACCGTCACCTCCTCCGGCGGCCGGGACGGCACCCGGGCGGCGCTGACCGCCGCGCTGACCGCTGCCGGCGTGACCGTGAAGGCGAGCGGCGGCACGGTGGTGCACCTGGTCGGCTACGGCGACGGCGCAGGCGACCTGCGCGCCGACGCGGCGGTCACCGTCGCCATGGACACCCCGTACGTGCTGGCCGGTGCGGCGTCGCCGACGCTGCTGGCGACGTACTCCTCCAGCAAGGCGTCGATGACCGCGCTGGCGGCCGTGCTGGCCGGCAAGGCCCGCCCCGGCGGCCGGTCCCCGGTTGCCGTGCCCGGCCTGCCCGCCACCACCTGCGGCACCTGACAGCCCACCACCCGCGGCATCTGGTCGGCCGCCGGCGGGCGGTCCCGGCCCGGCTGTCGCCGCCGTGCGTCGGGGAAATCGCCTCGCGCCGGGCCGTCCCGGCCTGGCAACCTCGGGCCATGGCAACGGCAAAAGGCTTCCGGTACGACCAGCGTGCCGACGGCACGGTGGTGATCACGCATCACGGCCGGGTGGCGGGCACACTGCGCGGCGGCCGGGCGGCGGAGTTCCTCGCCGAGGTCGACGACGACCCGCAGTTGGTGATGGCCCGCTGGACCGGCAACTACCGCCGGGGCAACGAGCGCACCGCCAAGCAGCACCCCCGCAACCGGTCCTGAACGGCAAAAGGGCCCCTTCGAGAAGGGGCCCTTTCTGACGTGCGCGCCGCGGTCCGGCGGAGGTGGCTCCGCGGCGGTGGCCTCAGGCTCGCGTGAAGACGAGAGCCACGTTGTGGCCGCCGAAGCCGAACGCGTTGTTCAACGCGGCCGGGATCTCCATGTGGCGGGCCTTCTGGGTGGCCACGTCCAGGGTGAGGCCGTCGTCCGGGTCGTCCAGGTTGATCGTCGGCGGGACGACACCGTCGCGGATGGCGAGGATCGTGGCGATCGACTCCAGCGCGCCGGCCGCACCGAGCAGGTGGCCGGTCATCGACTTGGTCGCCGCCAGCACCGGGTGATCGCCGAGCGCCTTGTGCAGCGCGCCGATCTCCAGCATGTCGCCGACGGGGGTCGACGTGGCATGCGCGTTGACGTGCACGATGTCCTGCCTGGCGACGTCCGCGTCCGCGATCGCTTTGGCGATGGCACGGATGGCGCCCTCACCCTCGGCGTGCGGCTGCACGATGTCGTACGCGTCGGAGGTGATGCCCGAGCCGGCGAGGCGCGCGTACACCCGGGCGCCCCGGGCGGCGGCGTGCTCCGCCCGTTCCAGCACCACGACGCCAGCGCCCTCGCCGAGGACGAAGCCGTCACGGCCCTTGTCCCACGGGCGGGAGGCCCGCTCCGGGTCGTCGTTGCGGGTCGACATGGCCCGCATCGAGCTGAATCCGGCGATCGGCAGAGGGTGGATGACCGCCTCGGTGCCGCCCGCCACCACCACGTCGGCCCGGCCGGAGCGGATGATGTCCAGCCCCAGCGCGATCGCCTCGGCACCCGTGGCGCAGGCGCTGGCCACTGTGTGCACGCCGGCCTTGGCGCCCAGCTCCAGCCCGACCCAGGCGGCCGGGCCGTTCGGCATCAGCATCGGGATGGTGTGCGGGGAGACCCGCCGCGGCCCGGATGCCTCCAGGATGTCGTCCTGGGCGAGCAGGGTGGTGGCGCCGCCGATGCCGGAGCCGATGCTGACGGCGAGCCGCTCCCCGTCGAGGCCGGAGTCGGCCAGGCCGGCGTCCGCCCACGCCTGCTGCGCGGCGATGATGGCGATCGCCTCGGAGCGGTCCAGCCGGCGCAGCCGGACGCGGTCCAGGACCTCCGACGGATCCACGGCCAGCTGCGCGGCAATCCGGACGGGCAGTTGCGCGGCCCACTCCTGGGTGAGGGCACTCACCCCGGAGCGGCCGGCAAGCATGGCGTCCCAGGTCGACGCGACGTCCCCGCCGAGCGGGGTCGTCGCGCCGAGCCCGGTGACGACGACGTCAGGACGACTCATGATCAGGCCTGCGCCTCGATGTAGCTGACGGCGTCCCCGACGGTCTTGAGGTTCTGCACCTCGTTGTCCGGGATCTTGACGCCGAACTTCTCCTCGGCCGCCACCACGACCTCCACCATGGAGAGCGAGTCGACATCGAGGTCGTCGGTGAAGGACTTCCCCTCGGCCACGTCGTCCGGGTTCACCCCGGCAACCTCTTCGAGGATCTCGGCGAGGCCGGTGGTGATCTCGTCACGGGTCATTGCGGTTGGTTCCTCTCATAGGGGATCTCCGGCGGCCGGCGTCGCCGACCGCCGCTCCTCGACGCGTACGCGCCCGAGGGGGTTTCAGGGGCAGCGGACGACCTGACCGGCGTAGGTCAGACCGCCGCCGAAGCCGAACAGCAGCACCGGGGCACCCGAGGGCACCTCCCGCCGCTCGACCAGCTTGGACAGGGCCAGCGGCACGCTCGCCGCCGAGGTGTTGCCCGACTCCACCATGTCCTTCGCGATGATCGCGTTCGGGATGTTGAGTCGCTTGGCGATGCCGTCGATGATCCGGCCATTGGCCTGATGCGGCACGAACGCGGCCAGCTCCGACGGGTCGACCCCGGCGCGCTCGCACGCCTGCAGGGCCAGCGGCGCCAGCGCGGTGGTGGCCCAGCGGAACACCGACTGCCCCTCCTGCTGGATGTACGGGCGCCAGCCCTCGATGCGGACCGCGTCGCCCTTCTCCGGCACCGAACCCCAGACCACCGGGCCGATGCCGGCGGGCTCGTCGTCGGCCGTGGCGGTGACCACCGCGGCACCGGCGCCGTCGCCGAAGATGATGCAGGTGGAGCGGTCGGTCCAGTCGGTGAAGTCGGAGAGCTTCTCCGCGCCGATGACGATGGCGTTGCGGGACGCCCCGGCCCGGATGGCGTGGTCGACGGTGCCCAGCGCGTAGGCGAAGCCGGAGCAGGCGGTGTTGACGTCGTACGCGCCCGGCGCGCCGATGCCCAGCTTCGCGGCGACGCGGCAGGCCACGTTGGGGCTGCGGTCGATCGACGAGCAGGTGGCGACCACGACCAGGTCGATGTCGGCGGCACTCAGGCCGGAGTTGGCCAGCGCCTTGCCGGCGGCGGCGGCGGCCATGTCGGCCACGGTCTCACTGTCGGCGATCCGTCGGGTGACGATGCCGACCCGGTCCCGGATCCACTCGTCGCTGGTGTCGACGAGCTGGGCGATGTCGTCGTTGGTCACCACCCGCGAGGGCTGGTAGTGCCCCATCGAGACGATGCGACTGCCGGTCATGAATGTCCTCCGATGGGGGCGAGCGGTTGGCCCGGCGTGCCGTGCCGGGCGATCAGATCCCGCGCGGCCGGTAGGTCGTCCGGCGTGTTCAGGGTGACGATCTCGGGCGCGCCGTCGCCCTTGAGCTCCCGCTTCACCAGGCCGGCGAGGGTGCCGGCCGGAGGCAGCTCGATCACCCCGGTCACACCGAGGTCGGCCAGGGTGCGCATGCACAGGTCCCAGCGGACCGGGGCGGTGACCTGGCGGACCAGGCGCTGCACCATGACCCGCCCGTCGGTGACCGCCGTGCCGTCGAGGTTCGACAGCAGGGTCCGCTCCGGGGCGGCGGGGGTGATCCCCTCGGCCACCGAGGCCAGCGCGGTCTCGGCCGGGGCCATGTACGGGGTGTGGAACGCGCCCGCCACCTGGAGCCGGATGACGCGGGCCTTCGACGGTCGCTCGGCGGCGAGCTTGTCCAGGCCGTCCAGCGCGCCGGCGGCGACGATCTGACCGGCGCCGTTGCGGTTGGCCGGGTACAGCCCGTTCGCCTCGATCGCGGCGAGCACCTCGTCCGGGTCCCCACCGAGCACGGCCGCCATCCCGGTCGGCTCCAGCGCGCACGCCGCGGCCATTTCCCGGCCCCGCACACCGGCGAGGGTGATCGCCGTCTCGGCCGACAGCACCCCGGCCAGCGCCGCGGCGCCCAGCTCGCCGACGCTGTGCCCGGCGGTCAGCGCCACGTCGTGCAGCGGCAGGTGCTCGGCGGCGAGCAGCGCGGCGGCGACGAGCAGCGGCTGGGTGCGGGCGGTGTCCTTGATCTCGTCGGCGTCGGCGTCAGTGCCCAGGTGCACCAGGTCGACCCCGGCCAACGCGGACCACCACCGCAGGCGTGCCTCGGTGCCGGTCAGGTCGAGCCAGGGGGTCAGGAAGCCGGGTTTCTGGGAACCCTGGCCGGGACTAAGTACGGCGAGCACGCCTATGACTCTTCCGGATACACGTAAGGAACGCTGTGCCGGCCCGGACCAAACCGCACTAGGACCTTTGGAGGTTTCCTACAAAGATCGGCCGGGATCATCACTGGTTTGGGTGGATTTCCGGGCGGCCGGGGTCAATGTCTGGGTCGGTACGGACGAGGCGATCGGGACCACCGGATCCAGCCGGCCGACAGTCAACGCCACCTGCAGCGCGAACGCGTCCCGGGGCGACAGGGGTGAGAAGCCGGTCACCTCGGCGATGCGGCGCAGCCGGTACCGCACCGTGTTCGGGTGCACGAACAGCGCCCGCGCGGCGCTTTCCAGCGTGCCACCGGCGGCGAGGAAGGCGTCCAGGGTCTCCAGCAGCTCGCCACCGGCGCGGACCAGCGTCGCGTACACGTCATGACGTAGCTGACGACGCGCCTCCGCGTCCCCGGCGAGGGCGCGCTCCGGCAACAGGTCGTCGGCCGGCACCGGCCGCGGGGCCGCCGGCCACGCCAGCGCCGCCCGGAAACCGGCCAACGCGGCCCGCGCCGACGACGTCGCCTCGTCCAGACTGGGCACCGCCGGACCGACCACCACCGGGCCGTCCCCGAACGCGTCCAGCAGCTTGCCCGCCGCGCTCAGCGGGTCCGCCGCGCCGCCCAGCACGATCACCAGCCGGTCGCCGTGCACACCGCCGATCACCTCGACGTCGATCCGGCGGGCCAGCCGGTAGACGACGTGCAGCACCGCCGAAACCTCCCCACCAGGGGAACGACCGACCGCCACCGCGACCGGCGGCGCGTCCGCCCACCCCAGCGCGGCCGCCCGGCTGGCCAGCACGTCCGGCGAGTCACCACGCAGCAGGGCGTCGACCAGCAGCGCCTGCAACCTCGCGTCCCAGGCGCCGCGTGACTCGGCGGCCCGCGCGTACACCCGGGCGGCCGAGAAGGCGATCTCCCGGGAGAAGCGCAGCACCGCCTCGCGCAGCTGCTGCTCCTCACCCTCGACAGCCAGCTGCGACACCTGCTCCTCGACCACGTCGATGGTCACCTTGATCAGCGCCACGGTCTGCTGAAGGGTGATCGACCGGGCCAGCGCCAGCGGCGCGGTGGCGAAGACCTCGTCGGAGACCTCCTGCGTGCTGTCCGCCGTGCCGCCGCCGTCGCGCAGCCACTCGACCAGCGACCGGGCGCCGGCCTGGGCGACCAGCATCACCCAGGAGCGCTGGTCGGCCGGCAGGGCGCGGAACCACGGCAGCGTCTCGTCCATCCGGGCCACGCTGGCAGTGGCCAACGCCCCCGCCGAACGCTCGATCCGGCGCAGCGTGGCCGACAACTCTCCACCGCCGGGCGCACTCACCGCCCTAGCCTGACATGTCGTGAGCAGGCCATCCACGTCGGCACCGGTCAACGGGCCGCAGCGAGGCCGGTACGGCCGACACCCTTCAGCGACGTGTTGATCGGCCGATCAGGGCTGTAGAGGAAGCACCAGACGCCGGGCGTGCCCGCCAGCCACTCGGGCTCGCCCTCCGGCAGCAACGCGAACACGTCGAGCCGGCCGTCCAGGTCTCCCTCTGACACCCCGACGTACCCGGAGATGGTCGACCGGCACCCCGCGTCCAGGACCTCGTCGGTGATCTCCTCGACCTCCGGTTCGGCCCACCAGATCCCGGCGAACTCGGTGGCGTGTGGCCCGGAGCAGGAGGCGGGCGGTAGGTCGACGGTGTCGCCGGACTCGGCCGGCTCGGTGAAACAGGTGTACCGCAGCGGCGAATCACCGGTCAGTCCGTTGCGCAGGCTGTTCGCCCGGGGGTTCGGGAACCACCGGTCCACCGCATGCATCTCCAGCAGGTCGCAGCGGTACCACCGCTCACCCGCCTTCCACCGCGCCGCCGACGGGGTCAGCGCCCGCATCGCCAGCCGCGACTCGCGCCACTCGCCGCCCAGGAAGCGGGCAGCCTCGGCGTCGCAGGATTCGTACACCCGCCAGATCCCCTCGGTGTCGGCTGCCGGCGGCGCCTTGGCGGCGGCGTCCGCGCCGTCGAACCGGCCGACCAGGAACGTCTCCACCTCGTGCTTCGAAGAGCAGGGGATCGGTGTGTACGACGTGGGGCTGCGCTCGTCGGAGGCGGTGGCGTGGCACACCCCCGCCTCGGGAGTGAAGCTAGAGGGCTTCTCCTCGGCGAGAACGCCGTCGCAACCGCCCGTTCCTACGGTCAGCGCCACAAGGACCGTCGTCCCCCACCACCGTCGCACGTCGTCTCCATTTCGGCAGCCGTCATCGGCATCGATGGCGCGCAGCGTACGGCAGCCAGGCCGCCCGTCGCCGTCCCGAGCGGGCCGGCCCCGGGCTCAGGGTTGCGGGGGAGTGGGCAGGCCCAACTCCTGGGCCAGGATCGCGGCCTGCACCCGGCTGCGTAGGTCCAGCTTCGCCAGGATCCGGCTCACGTGCGTCTTGGTGGTGCTCTCCGCCAGCACCAGCCGGTCGGCGATCTGCTGGTTGGACAGCCCCAGCCCGAGACAGGCCAGCACGTCACGTTCGCGCGGGGTCAGCGTCTCCAGAGCGGCCCGGGTGCCCGTCGACGCGCCCGGCGCGGTGGCTGCGAAGGCCGCGATCAGCCGACGGGTCACCGTGGGGGCGATGAACCCCTCGCCGCGCGCCACGGTGTGCACCGCCGCGACCAGTCCCGCCGCGTCGGTGTCCTTGAGCAGGAACCCGGCCGCACCGGCGCGGAGCGCACCGAAGACGTACTCGTCGAGGTCGAAGGTGGTCAGCACCAGCACGTCGGCGAGCCGGTCGGCGACGATCGCCCGGGTCGCGGCGATGCCGTCGCGGCGGGGCATCCGGATGTCCAGCACCGCCACGTCGGGGCGTGACTCCCGGCACAGTCGGACCGCCTCGTCGCCGTCGCCCGCCTCGCCGACCACCTCGATGCCCGGCGACCCGGCCAGGATCAGGGCCAGTCCCGCCCGTACCGCCGGCTGGTCGTCCGCGAGCACCACCCGTACCGGCGCTGCCGCGTCGCCCGGCCCGGTCATCCGCCGACCCCGGTGGGCAGCGCGGCCCGGACCTGCCAGCGGCCGTCGTGCGGCCCGGCGGTGAACCGGCCGGCCAGCAGCGTCGCGCGTTCCCGCATCCCGATCAGCCCGGCCCCGGCGCCCGGCACTCCGGCCCCGCTCCGGCGCACCGGGTTCTCCACCGTCAGCACCACCTCCGCCGGCCGGTACGCGATGGTCAGCTCCGCCTCGCCCGTGCCGTGCTTGAGCGCGTTGGTCAGCGACTCCTGCACGATCCGGTACGCGGCGAGATCCACCCCCACGGGCAGCGTGCCCGGCGTGCCGTCGGTGTGGACCCGCACCACGAGGCCGGCGGCCCGGATCCGCTCGATCAGCCCGTCCGCCTCGGCGAGCCGCGCCGTCACCGCCTCGGGCAGCGATCCACCGACCGGGGTCCGCTCGCCACCGGCATCCGGCTCGCGCAGCACTTCGATCATCTGCCGCATCTCCGCCAGGCCCTGCACGCTGCTCTCCCGGATCACCCGCAACGCCGACTCGACCTGGCCGCGCTTGAGACCGGGCACGGACAGCACCGCGGTGGCGTGGATGGCCACCGCGCTGAGGTGGTTGGCGACCACGTCGTGCAACTCCCGGGCCATCCGGGCGCGTTCGTCGCTGACCGCCTGCCGGCGGTCCAGCTCGACCAGCCGGGCGGTCTGCTCGGCGCGCGCCCGTTCGGCGGCTGCCTGGTCGCGGTACTGCCGCACGCTGATCCCGGTCAGCACCGGCAGCAGCCCGGCCAGCACCACCGGCACCCCGACGGCGACCCCCCGCCACTGGCCGAAACCGAGGACGCCGACCACCGCGCCGATCAGGCTCAGGGCCACGGTGATCCGCAGCAGCCACCGCCACAGCCGGGGCGGGCCGTACACGCAGGCGTCGTAGAGCACCTGCGTGTAGACCACGACCGTGCCCAGCGAGTTGCCCAGCGCCGTGTCCACCAGGAGCGCCCCGGTCCCCACGGCCAGGCTGGTGCGTGGCGCGACCCGACGAAGGCCGACGGCCACACACATCACCAGCAGCGGCGGCAGGAACAGCGCGGGCGGCACGTCCGGGTGCGGGACGATCTGCGGCTGCATGCCCAGGCCGTACAGCACCAGGCCGCCGGCGAGCGACGCGCCGGCCAGCGTCAGGTCCCGGCCGGGCGTGCCGGAACCGAGCCAGGGTGGCGGTCGCATGCCCCGATCCCATCACAACGTCGCCCCCGGCAACTCCGACCGGGGGAGGAGCCCGCCGACCCCGGCATGCGCCGAAAGGGGTACGTCGAGGGTACCGAGCTGGCTGACCCCCGGGTACGCCGTGCACGGGCCGTCGGTCCCGGCCAGTACGGTGACAGGGCACGTCGGGGGGAGCACCCGCACGTGAGTGCGAGCGTGAGGAGACCGGGATGGCGCACGGGGAGGCCGAGCACGGCTGCGCCCAGGGTGAGCCCTGCCGGCCGGGGCACCACGACCCGCAGGCGACTGGCAAGCCCCGCCGGCCGGTCGGCGGGTTGCCGGCACACCCGGCGGAGTCGACCGGTGGCCGCCCTGCCGAGCGGGCTGACGACGACCTGGCGGTGCCGCGCCAGCGGGCCGGTGAGCCGGCGCTGCCCGACGAGCCCGACGACGACGCCGGCTGCCGCAGTGACCTGCCCGGGTGGGCTGGGGCGCACCGGCACGGCCCGGTTCGGCCACGACAGCGGGCTACCCGCCGGGAGCGGCCACCGCGCCGCTGGTGCTGACCGCACGGTCGATGGGCGGCAGCTAGCGTGCGGTCGCCGCACGGGACACGTGCGGCGACTCCGGGTGGGTCAGCGGGTCCGGCGACGGATCAGCAGGGCGATGCCGGCGAGACCGACCGTGATGGTCAACATCACCGCGACGTTGAGCAGCAGCAGTCGCTGCAACTCGCCGAGTGCCTTGTCGATGTCCCGGGCGGGGTCGAGAGTGTCCTCCGGGAGCACCCGCTCGCCGCCACCCACGCCGCCGCTGACCGTGTCGAACTGCCGTTCCAGCGGCACTCCGGCGGTGCGCAGCGTTTCGGACATGCTGAGCCGGCCGAGGAACCAGCCGGCGCTGGTCTTGCGGCCGTCCGGCTGCTTCGCCGGCCGGTAGACGCGAGGCCCGCCGACAGCCTTCGGATAGAGGTCGTACGTCTGCTTCGGCGTCTCCCCGGCGAGCACCACGACCGTGAACTTCGGGCCGAGGTTGGCCGCCTTCGGGCCGGTCGACTGGCCGGTACGACCAAGGAAGTTGACCTGGTCGATGACCGCGACCACGTGGGCGGGCTGCGTGTCCGACCGCAGCCGCAGCGGCTCGGACAGCCCTTCGCCGGTGACGTCCACTCCGGCGGGCGCGGCTGGCTTCGGCGCGGCGGTGGCCGGGCCGGCGGTGCCGAGCGCCAGCAGTGCCGCCGCCAGCGTGCCCGCCAGCACGGCCAGCGACCGTCTCATCTGTCGGACCATCCCGCCTCCTCGCCCCGTTCGATGGATGGCTTCGTTGTGATGTCCGGACCGGTAGGCCGGTGAGCTCACCGGCCGGGCGGTCGTGCCCACTCACAGACTCCGCAGAACGTCGATGATTTGCAGCTTGTGGAACAGTAATTGGAACTATCTGCGATCTCTGCTCGACTAATGAGGAGCGGTTTTGATCAGCGGGCGGATCGTACCCTTACGGAGGGGTTCATGGGGGGCAGGGTTACACGTTTGGCGCGGGTCGTGCCAGTGGTGCTCGGCGTGGCGTTCGGTGTGTCGTTGCTGGCCCCGGCGCTGCCGGCCGCCGCGCACAACTCGCTGACCGGCAGCGATCCGCGCGACGGTGCCCGGGTGGCCACCGCGCCGGCCCGGATCGAGCTTCGGTTCCTGGCCAGACCGGCCCCGGCCACCACGAAGATCACAATAACGGGACCGGACAATGTGGTCGCTGATGGGTCGCCCACCTTCGACGGCAGCCGCGTGCGTGTGCCGTTCAAGCCGGCTGCCGCAGGGCTCTACATCGTCGGTTACCAACTCGCGTCCGCCGACGGACATCCGGTCAAGGGCGAGGTGCGTTTCACGCTGACCACCGGCACGGCCGCCGACCCGTCCGCGACCGCCGGTGGCACCACCCCGACGGCTGCTGCGGCGGGTCCGACCGCCACCACCGGGTCGCCGTCGCCGGTCGCCACCGCGACCGTCGACGCGACTCCGGCGGGCGGCGCGGTGCCGGCCTCCCAGGAGGGCAGTCAGTTGCGCGGCTGGCTGTGGACGATCGGGGCGGCTCTGCTGGTGGGCACGCTCGTGATCGGACTGCAGCGCCGGTACCGAGCGCGGCGCCGCTGAGCCGCCGGGCGCCAGCCTGACTGGCGGCCGGCGGCGGAGACGGCGCGGGAGTCGGTGGTAGAGGGTCAGACCAGGCGGAGCCGGGCGGCGCGCATCCGGGTCAGGGTGCGCTCACGACCGAGCACCTCCAGCGACTCGAACAGCGGCAGGCCCACGGTGCGGCCGGTGACCGCGACCCGGACCGGCGCCTGCGTCTTGCCGAGCTTGAGGCCGCGTTCGGCGCCGACGGCCTCCAGCGTCGACTTCAACGACTCGGCGTCCCAGGGCTCCAGCGCCTCGAACGCCGCGATGGCGGCGTCCAGCAGGTCGGCGGAGCCGTCCTTCATGGTCTTGGTCCAGGCCGCCTCGTCGATCAGCGGCGAGGCCAGGAAGAGGAAGTCGACGTTCGGGACGATCTCGCTGAGGACCGCGAGCCGGGTCTGGGCCAGCGGCGCGACGGCGGCGAACGCGTCGGCGTCGAACTCCTCGGGCTGCCACGGCGGCGGCGCGATCGTCCCCGTGCCGGTCAGCCACGGCTGGCAGGCGTCGATGAACTCGGGCACCGGCAGCGCGCGAATGTACTCACCGTTGAACGCGCGCAGCTTCTTCTCGTCGAAGAACGCGGGGGAGGGGTTGACCTCGTCCAGCCGGAACTCGTCCTCGATGACCGACCAGGGGACAATCTCCCGGTCGCCCGAGGGCGCCCAGCCGAGCAGCATCAGGTAGTTGCGCATCGCAGCGGCGAGGTAGCCCTCCTCGCGGTACGCCTCCAGAGCCACCTTGTCCCGGCGCTTGGAGAGCTTCTGGCGCTTCTCGTTGACCACCACGGGCACGTGCGCCCAGACCGGCGGCTTGACACCGAGGGCGTCCCAGAGCAACTGCTGCTTGGGCGTGTTGGGCAGGTGCTCCTCGGCCCGGATCACGTGGGTGATCCCCATGGTCATGTCATCGACGACGTTGGCCAGCAGGAAGACCGGCGAGCCGTCGCCCCGGGCGATGACGAAGTCCTCGATGAGCTTGTTCTCGAAGGTGGGCTCGCCGCGGATCAGGTCGACGACCACTGTCGCGCCCTCGTCGGGCGTACGGAAGCGCAGCGCCCGCCCCTCGCCGGGGGTGAGGCCGAGGTCGCGGTGGTAGCCGTCGTAGCCCTGGTACTGCGAGCCGGTACGCGCCTGCACGTCCTCGCGGGTGCAGTCGCAGTAGTAGGCGCGGCCGGACTCGTAGAGCCGGGCGGCGGCGGCGCGGTGCTCGCCGGCGTTCTCCGACTGGAAGTACGGTCCCTCGTAGCTGCCCCGGGAGATGCCGATCCAGTCCAGCGCGGTGAGGATGCCCTCGGTCCACTCGGGCTTGTTGCGCGCCGCGTCCGTGTCCTCGATGCGCAGCACGAACACCCCGCCCTGCTGCTTGGCGTAGATCCAGTTCTGCAGCGCCGAGCGGGCGCCGCCGACGTGGAACATACCGGTCGGGGAGGGGGCGAAGCGCACACGTACCGTCACGTCCCCCAGCCTACGGCGGCCCGCCATCGCGTTACGCCACGCCCCCTGACTCAGGGAACTGAGCGGATCTTGACGACCAGCGCGCTGCCGATCAGGGTGACCACGGCGGTGACCGCGTAGAGCGTGGCGTAGCCGCCCAGGTAGACCACGAGCGGGGCGGAGAGCGCCGGGCCGAGCACCTGCGGCGCCGAGTTGGCGATGTTGATGACGCCGAGGTCCTTGGCCCGGTCGGTGGCCCGGGGCAGCACCTGCGTGATCAGCGCGGCGTCGACCGAGAGGTAGACGCCGTAGCCGGCACCGAGCAGCAGGGCGGCGACGATCGCCATCGGCCAGATCGGCGCGACCGCGAGCAGCAGCGCCGCCACCGCCATGATCAGCCCGGAGGCGATCACATAGATCTTGCGCCGCCCGGAGCGGTCCGACAGCCGGCCGGCGACCACGGCGGTCAGCATCATGCCGAGCGTGTAGAGCAGGATCAGCACCAGCAGGCCACCCTCGGGGTCGGGGTGGCGCACCCCGTCGGTGAGGAAGTACAGCAGGTAGAGGGTGCCCAGCGCGTTGCCGAGCTGGACCAGGAACCGGGTGATCCAGGCCCAGGCGAAGTCCGGGTGCTGGCGCGGGCTGATCCACATCGAGGCCAGCAGCGCCCGCGCCCGCAGCACGGGCCGATGCGTACGCGGCAGCGGCTCGTCGGGGGTGAGCAGCGCGAACGGCAGCGACAGCAGCAGGATGGCCACGGCGATGGCCAGGTAGCCGGCGGCGTTGCCGGTGACCAGGGCGGTGACCAGCACCGCGCCGAGCACCAGCCCGAGCGCCTGCGGGATGCCGACCCAGCCGGAGACGCCGCCGCGCTGCGTCACCGGCACCCGGTCCGGGATGGCGGCGGTGAGGCTGGCCAGCATCGCGTTGAAACAGATCTGGGCGGCGACCCAGCCGAGGGCGACACCGAGGATGGTCCGCTGCTGGGCCAGCAGCACCAGCGCACCGGCGCCGAGCACCGCCCCGCCAGCGGTCCAGACATGCCGGCGGCCGAACTCCCGGCCGGCGATCCGCAGGCAGGTCCGGTCCGACAGCGCGCCCGCCAGGGGGTTGGCGAGCACCGCGGCCAGCGCGCCGAGGCCGGTGACCACGGCCAGCATGTTCTCCTTGTTGCCGGGCGCGATCTGCTCGATCTGCTGCGGCAGCAGCACCTGGATGGGCGTGAAGAACGCCATCCACACCCCGAGGTTGGCCGCGAAGATCAACCCGATCCAGCCGCGCCGCACCGGCACGGTCGGTTCGGCGAGCGCGGCCGGCAGCGACGCCGGGGTCGGGTCGAAGGTGGTCACTCCGCCGACCCCTGCCGGCGGGTCGCGATCACCTCCCGCAGCCAGGTGTACGAGGACTTCGGCGTACGGGTCTGGGTGGCGTAGTCGACGTGCACCAGCCCGAAGCGTTTGGTGAACCCCTCGGCCCACTCCCAGTTGTCCAGCAGCGACCAGACGAAGTACCCGCGCACGTCCACCCCGTCGTCGATGGCGGCCCGGACGGCCCGCAGGTGCCCGTCCAGGTACGCGATCCGCTCCGGGTCGGCCACCTGCCCGTCCGCGTCGGGTACGTCGTCGTACGCGCAGCCGCTCTCGGTGATCTCGATGGGCGGCAGCGCGTCGCCGTACGTGTCGCGCAGCCAGCCGAGCAGCTCGCGCAGCCCGTCGGGGGCCACCGGCCAGTCGAAGGCGGTACGCGGGTAGCCGTCGAGCGGCACCAGGTCGAACGGCAGCGGCGAACCCTCCTCGGCGGCCCGTACTCCGGTGGGGTTGTAGTAGTTGACCCCCAGCACGTCGATCGGGGCGGCGATGGTGTCGAGGTCGCCGGGGTGGATGACGCTCGGGTCGAAGCCGGGCAGGTCCGGGTAGCCCCGGCCGAGCAGCGGGCCGGTGAAGAGCCGGTTGTGCAGCGCCTCGTACGCGGCGCCGGCGGCGCGGTCGGCGTCGCTGTCGCCGAGCACCCGCACCGGGGAGTAGTTGTTGGCGATCGCCACCGGGCTGGCGGTGCGACCGCGCAGCGCGGCGACCGCGAGCCCGTGGCCGAGCAGTTGGTGGTGGGCGACCGGGAAGGCGTCGAAGAGCAGCATCCGGCCGGGGGCGTGCGTGCCCATGCCGTAGCCGAGGCTCATGTGGATGAACGGCTCGTTGAGGGTGATCCAGAGCCGGACGCGGTCGCCGAGGCGGGCGGCGGTCCGGTCGGCGTACTCGGCGAAGCGGGCGGCGGTGTCGCGGTGCAGCCAGCCACCGGCGTCCTCAAGTGGTTGGGGCAGGTCCCAGTGGTAGAGGGTGGCCACCGGGTCGATGCCGGCGGCCAGCAACTCGTCGACCAGCCGGTCGTAGAAGTCCAGGCCGGCGGCGTTGACCGTGCCGGTGCCGGTGGGCTGCACCCGGGGCCAGGCGATCGAGAACCGGTACGCGGAGACGCCCAGCCCGGCGAGCAGGGTGACGTCGTCGGCGTACCGGTGGTAGTGGTCGCAGGCCACCTCGCCGCTGCTGCCGTCGCTGATCCGGCCGGGGGAGCGCGCGAAGGTGTCCCAGATGGACGGCCCGCGCCCGTCGACGGTGGCGGCACCCTCGATCTGGTGTGCCGAGGTGGAGACGCCCCAGCGGAAGCCGGCGGGGAACTCGGGCATCGATGCGGTCGACAAGGCACCCTCCCGGTCAACGTGAAACGTGCTCGGGACTTTAGAGCGCTCTCGATGAATGCGCCATAGGCCGGTCTGGCGCGATGCGCAATGGTTGATCGGCGTGTCTTTTTCCGAACCCGTCCAGGTAAGTCCGATTTAACGCATAGAGTGCCGATATCGTGGGATGTCCTCACTGGAGGAAAGACGGAAATGATCCTCGTGGAACGCAGTGCGCACGTGGCGGCGCCGGTGGAAGTGGTCTGGGACGTCGTACAGCGGGCCGAGCAGTTGCCGGCCTGGCTGGCGGGGGTCCGCGCGGCCGAAGTGCTCTCGGGGGAGGGCTTCGGCCGGCGGCAACTGGTCCAGGCGGGGCGCGGCTCGGCGCATGAGGCCGAGGTGATCGCCTACCAGGAGCCGACGCTGATCGGCTGGCGGGAGCGGGCCAAGGGTGCCGGTGCTCGTGCGGAGGCGCGCACCGAGATCTATGTCCAGCTCACTCCCGATGAGGAGGAGGGCGGGACCATCGTGCGGCTCATCGTGGTCCGCTGGCCGGCTGGTCCGGTCAAGGCGGCCCTGCTGCGCCTGGGCCTGCGCCGGGTGGGCGCCGACCTGGAGGACTCGCTGGCCCGGCTCACCGACCTGGCCGCCGTCGGCTGACGAGAGCCCATCCTCCCGGCGTCACCGGCAACGGCGGTGGTCCGGATCCCCGCCAGGGACCCAAACCACCGCCCGCCCTCACCCCACCCGCCCCGCCGCCCTGCTCCGCCCCCACCGCCCCGCCCTCGCCCGGGTCGATCATGGAGTTGTGGTGCCTGGATTGAGGTGACTTCACCGCTTCGTCCCCCACCACAACTCCATGATCGACCCGGCGAGGGGTGGGGACGGGGGCGGGACGGGGGCGGGACGGGTGGGTGGAACTTGGAAGGGCCCGGCGCAACTGCGCCGGGCCCTTCTGGTGCGTGCTGGGGTTAGCTGTCGCCGCCGGTCTCGCCGACCGGGGCGGCGTTGACGTCGTCGATCGCGTACTTCTTGGCGGCCTCGGCCGGCACGGTGGCCGGCACCGCGCCGCTGCGGGCGAGCTGCCGCAGCGTGGCGACCACGATCGACTCGGCGTCGACGTGGAAGTGCCGGCGCAGCGCGTGCCGTGTGTCGGACATGCCGAACCCGTCGGTGCCGAGCGACGTGTAGTCGCCGGGTACCCAGCGGGAGATCAGGTCCGGTACGGCGCGCATCCAGTCGCTGACCGCGACCTTCGGCCCGTCCGCGTCGGCCAGCTTCTGCTGGATGTACGGGACCTTCGCCTCGGCGCCCGGGTTGAGCAGGTTGTACTCCTCGGCCTGCACCGCGTCGCGACGCAGCTCGGTCCAGGAGGTCACCGACCACACCTCGGCAGCCACCCCCCAGTCCTGGGCGAGCAGCTGCTGGGCCTTGAGCGCCCACTGCATGCCGGTGCCGGAGGCGAGCACGTTGGCCTTCGGGCCGTCGACCTGCGGTGCCGGCGAGTAGCGGTAGATGCCCTTGAGCAGGCCCTCCACGTCCACGTCGGCCGGCTCGGCCGGCTGCAGCGTCGGCTCGTTGTAGACCGTCAGGTAGTAGAAGACGTTCTCCTGCGCGTCCCCGTACATCCGGTGCAGGCCGTTTTCCATGATGTGCGCGATCTCGAAGGAGAACGCCGGGTCGTACGCGACCACCGCCGGGTTGGTGGCGGCGATCAGCAGCGAGTGCCCGTCCTCGTGCTGCAGGCCCTCACCGTTGAGCGTGGTCCGGCCCGCGGTGGCGCCGAGCAGGAAGCCCCGGGCCATCTGGTCGGCCGCGGCCCACAGCCCGTCGGCGGTCCGCTGGAACCCGAACATCGAGTAGAAGATGTACATCGGGATCATCGGCTCGTCGTGCGTGGCGTACGCCGAGCCCGCAGCGGTGAACGAGGCGACGGAACCGGCCTCGTTGATGCCCTCGTGCAGGATCTGCCCGGTCGTCGACTCCTTGTACGACAGGAACAGCTCCCGGTCGACCGAGGTGTAGCGCTGGCCGTGCGGCGAGTAGATCTTCGCGGTCGGGAAGATCGAGTCGAGGCCGAAGGTGCGCGCCTCGTCCGGGATGATCGGCACCCAGCGCTTGCCGAACTCCTTGTCCTTCATGATGTCCTTGAGCAGGCGGACGAAGGCCTGCGTGGTGGCCACCTTCTGCTTGCCCGAGCCGCGCTTGATGTCGGCGAACCGCTCCGGGCCGGGGATGCTCAGCCGCTTGGTGCTGGTCCGCCGGGTCGGCAGGTAGCCGCCGAGCTGCTCGCGCCGCTCCTTGAGGTACGCCAGCTCCTCGGACTTCTCGCCCGGGTGGTAGTACGGCGGCAGGTAGGGGTTCTCCTCCAGCGCCGAGTCCGGGATGTCCAGGTAGAGCCGGTCGCGGAAGGTCTTGAGGTCCTCCAGCGTCAGTTTCTTCATCTGGTGGGTCGCGTTGCGGCCCTCGAAGTGCGAGCCGAGCGTCCAGCCCTTGATCGTCTTCGCCAGGATGACGGTGGGCTGCCCGGTGTGCTCGGTGGCCGCCTTGTAGGCCGCGTAGAGCTTGCGGTAGTCGTGCCCACCCCGCTTGAGGTTCCAGATCTCGTCGTCGCTCAGCGGCTCGACCATCTTGCGGGTGCGCGTGTCACGGCCGAAGAAGTGCTCCCGCACGTACGCGCCGGACTCCGCCTTGTAGGTCTGGTAGTCGCCGTCGGTCGTGGTGTTCATGAGGTTGACCAGCGCGCCGTCGGTGTCGGCGGCGAGCAGCGGGTCCCACTCGCGGCCCCAGACGACCTTGATCACGTTCCAGCCGGCGCCCCGGAAGAACGACTCCAGCTCCTGCATGACCTTGCCGTTGCCCCGGACCGGGCCGTCCAGCCGCTGCAGGTTGCAGTTGATCACGAAGGTGAGGTTGTCCAGCTCCTCGCGGGCGGCCACACCGATCGCGCCGAGCGTCTCCGGCTCGTCCATCTCACCGTCGCCGAGGAACGCCCACACGTGCTGCTGCGAGGTGTCCTTGATGCCGCGGTGCTGCAGGTACCGGTTGAACCGGGCCTGGTAGATCGCGTTCAGACCGCCGAGACCCATCGAGACGGTGGGGAACTCCCAGAAGTCCGGCATGAGCCGCGGGTGCGGGTACGACGGCAGGCCGCCGCCCGGGTGGGACAGCTCCTGGCGGAACCCGTCGAGCTGGTGCTCGCTGAGCCGCCCCTCCAGGAACGCCCGCGCGTACATGCCGGGGGAGGCGTGGCCCTGGTAGAAGATCTGGTCGCCGCCACCGGGGTGGTTCTTGCCCCGGAAGAAGTGGTTGAAGCCCACCTCGTAGAGCGACGCCGAGCTGGCGAAGGTGGAGATGTGCCCGCCAACGCCGATCTCCGGGCGCTGCGCCCGGTGCACCAACATCGCGGCGTTCCACCGGACGTACGCCCGGATCCGTCGCTCGACGTGCTCGTCACCCGGGAACCACGGCTCGCGCTCCGACGGGATGGTGTTGATGTAGTCGGTGGTGGTCAGGGGCGGAACCCCGACCTGGCGCTCACGAGCCCGCTCCAGCAGGCGCAGCATGACGTAGCGAGCGCGTTTGGCGCCGCGGTCGTCAATGACACCATCAAGCGACTCGACCCACTCGCTTGTTTCTTCAGGGTCGATGTCCGGAAGCTGGCTCGGTAGGCCGTCGCTGATCACCGGGCGCTTGCGTTCCGTAGCCACAGGCGTTCCCTCGGTTGTGTGTGGGATAGGTCTCTAGCGCCATCCTGCCCCCTGGTGGCACCCCTCGTCACGCCTAGACCCCCCGGACGCGATGCTGAACACAGGTACCCGCCGGTAACTTAGCGCGACGGCGGGCAGCAGTTGAGTGGTTGCCCACCACTCCTACCGTCTGAGTCATGAACAGAGGCCATCTCGCGGTTGCCGTGAGCATGATCGTTATCGGGGTTGCCGGAGTGGTGATCGGCGCGGTCGCGGTCGCCTCCGGTGACGTGGCGGTGGTGGGGGCGGTGGCTCTCGGCGCCCTGGTGGTGGCGCTCGGCGTGGTCCTGCTCCGGGACGCGATCCGAGCGGCTCGTGTGCCGCACGGACCGGGCCAGCGACCTCGTCCGGATACGGGCGGAGGCGCGGTCTTCTACCCGGGGACGGCCGGCGACCCTGGTAGCGCAGACCTCGGCCGCCAGCGCAAACGCGACGACGGCGGGTCCGGCGGCCCGGAACCGGTCGGCGGTGACTCCGGCGGCGGCTCCGGTGGTGGTTGGTCCGGCGGTGGCGACTTCGGTGGCGGTGGCGGCGGTTCCTGACCGCCTACTGCGGCAGAATGCGACCTATGCGCAGTGACGTGATCACCGTCCAGACCGGGTCGCGGCCGACCGTCCGGGACATCACCGCCGAGGCACAGGCGTTCGTCTCCGGCGAGGACGACGGCCTGCTGCACGTCTTCGTGCCGCACGCCACCGCTGGCCTGGCGATCATCGAGACGGGCTCCGGCTCCGACGACGACCTGCTCACCGCGATCGACGCGCTGCTGCCCACCGACGGCCGCTGGCGGCACCGGCACGGCTCGCCCGGCCACGGCCGCGATCATGTGCTGCCGGCCTTCGTCCCGCCGTACGCGACGCTGCCGGTGCTCGGCGGCCGGCTGGCGCTCGGCACCTGGCAGTCGATCTGCCTGGTCGACACCAACGGCGACAACCCGACCCGCCAGGTCCGCTTCTCGTTCCTCCCGGCCTGAGGCGACCCAGCCGAGGGGGCCGCTCGGCCGGCGTGACCGAACCTGATCGTCGACCTGCTGAGCCAGGGGCGTTGCGTACGATGTGGCGATGGCGCAGGAGGTCGTTTTCGGATCAGCCGGGCCGGTGGAACGCGCCGGCCTGGCCGCCGACGTGGTGCGCCGGATGGGGCACGTGAGCGCCGCGCTGCGGCATCGGCAGGATTCCGGGTTCGCCGAGCTGGGGCTCACCCCGGCGTCGGCCCGAGCGCTGCACGAGCTGGACCCGGACCGCCCGTCGCCGGCCCGTGACCTCGCCGAGCGGTTGGGCTGCGACCGGTCGAACGTGACGGCACTTGTCGACAAGCTGGAGCAGGCCGGGCTGGTCGAGCGCCGCACCGACCCGACCGACCGGCGGCAGAAGACGCTGGTGGTGACCGGGCAGGGTCGGAGCGTGCGGGACCGGGTGGCCGAGGTGATGTCCGACTCCCGACTCCTGGCCGGGCTGACCGACGACGAGCTGGGCACCCTGCGTGACCTGGTGTGGAAGGTGTCCGACGGTGGCTGTCCGGAGCCCTGCGGACCGGAGTGACTGGACCCGCGCCGGCCGTGTCCCAGTGGGCGACCATGGCTCGCGTCGGTAATGCTGTCCGACGTGACCACCCCGCAAGATCTCGACGACCGCTTCCGGGAGACGCTCGCGGCCCTTCCCGCCGCGCAGCATCGGCGTGACCCCGCCGACCCGGTCACCGACGACGCCCCACTGACCGGCGCACAGCTGCTGGACCTGTTCGACGCGCAGGTGACCAGCCGGCAGCTCGACCTGGCCGGCCGCTGGTTGCGCAGCTTCGGGGAGGGCTTCTACACCATCGGCTCGGCCGGGCACGAGGGCAACGCTGCGGTCGCCGCGGCGCTGCGCCCCACCGACCCGGCGTTGCTGCACTACCGCTCCGGCGCGTTCTACTGCGTACGCGCCGCCCAGGCCGCCACCGACCGGGCGGACACCGGTGAGCCGGTGCCCGCCACCGACCCGGAACCACCGGCCGACCCGGAAGCACCAGCCGACCCGGAGGCGCCCGCCGACCCGGAGGCGCCCGCCGACCCGGAGGCGCCCGCCGACCCCGAGCCGTCCGCCGCCCCTGAGCCGTCCGGCCCCGCGCCGAGCGCAGGTGGGTTCGCGGCGTACGCGGACGCGGCCCGGGACGTGCTGCGCGGGATGGTCGCGTCCAGTCAGGAGCCGATCGCTGGCGGCCGGCACAAGGTGTTCGGCCGGGCCGACCTCGCCATCGTGCCGACCACCTCCACCATCGCCTCGCACCTGCCCCGGGCGGTCGGGATGGGGCTGGCCGTGGAGCGGCTGCGCCGGCTGGACAGCGCCGGCCGGCGTACCGGCGCCGGGGCGCGGGTGGGCGGTGGGGCCGACGCCGCGAACGCCCCGTGGCCACCGGACGCCATCGTGGTCTGCTCGTTCGGTGACGCGTCGGTCAACCACGCCAGCGCCACCGCGGCCTTCAACACCGCCGGTTGGTACGACCACGCCGGGCTGCGCATCCCGGTGCTCTTCGTCTGCGAGGACAACGGGCTGGGCATCAGCGTCCGCTCCCCGCAGGGCTGGGTGGAGGCGACGCTGCGGGCCAAGCCGGGCATCCGCTTCTTCAGCGCCGACAGCGCCGACCCGGTGCGGGCGTACGCGGTGGCGGTGGAGGCCGCGGCGTGGGTGCGTCGGCACCGGCGACCGGCCGTGCTGCACCTCCGCACGGTCCGGCTGATGGGGCACGCCGGCGCGGACGCGGAGTCGGCGTACCGCAGCCCGGCCGAACTGGCCGAGGACCTGGACCGGGACCCGGTGGCCGCGACCGCCCGGCTGCTCGTCGAGGCCGGCGTGGCGACCGGCGAGGAGTTGCTGGCCCGGTACGACGAGACCGGCTGGCAGGTCCGCCGGCTCGCCGAGGATGTGTTGGGTGAGCCGAAGCTGGCCTCCGTGGCCGAGGTGGTGTCGGCGCTGGCGCCCCGCCGGCCGGTGCGGGTGGCGCGGGCGGTGGCCGACGCGGCGGCGCGGGCCAGTGGGCCGGGCGCGGGTGCCCGCGCGGAGGCGTTCGGGGGCAAGCCGCCTGAGCTGACCGGCCCAATGACGTTGGCGCAGAGCATCAACGCGGCGCTCGCCGACGGGATGATCGACCACCCGCAGATGGCCGTCTTCGGCGAGGACGTGGCCGCAAAGGGCGGCGTGTACGGGGTGACGAAGGGCCTGCGGGACCGGTTCGGGGCGGCCCGGGTCTTCGACACCCTGCTCGACGAGACGTCGGTGCTCGGGTTGGGCCTCGGCGCCGGGCTGGCAGGGATGCTGCCGGTGCCGGAGATCCAGTACCTGGCGTACCTGCATAACGCCGAGGACCAGCTGCGCGGTGAGGCGGCCACCATGCAGTTCTTCTCGCGGGGGGCGTTCCGCAACCCGATGGTGGTGCGGGTGGCCGGGCTGGCGTACCAGGAGGGGTTCGGCGGGCACTTCCACAACGACAACTCGGTGGCCGTACTCCGGGATGTGCCGGGTCTGGTGATCGCGGTGCCGGCGCGGCCGGACGACGCCGCGCCCATGCTGCGGACCTGCCTGGCCAGCGCGGCCGTGGACGGCAGCGTAGTCGTGTTCCTGGAGCCGATCGCGCTTTACCACACCCGCGACCTGTACGCCGAGGGCGACGGGGAGTGGCTGGCCGGCTATCCCGAGCCGGGCTCGTGGGTGGCGGGGCACGTGCCGATCGGCCGGGCGCGGGTCTACCCGGTCGGCTCGGCCGACGACCTGACCATCATCACCTTCGGCAACGGGGTGCGGATGTCGCTGCGGGCCGCGGCCGTCCTCGCCGAGGAGAGGGTGGGCACCCGGGTGGTGGACCTGCGCTGGCTGGCGCCCCTGCCGGTGGCCGACATCATCCGGGAGGCCTCGGCGACCGGCCGGGTGCTGGTGGTGGACGAGACACGCCGGTCCGGCGGGGTCGGCGAGGGAGTCATCGCCGCGCTTGTCGACGCCGGATATGTCGGCGCCGCGCGACGAGTAGCCGGAGTTGACTCGTTTGTACCATTAGGTCCGGCAGCACGCCAGGTTCTGGTCTCCGAGGAAGCCATTACCGACGGTGCCCGTACGCTGCTGGCACGGTAAATTCCGATCCACCCGGTGTGCCACTTGCGCGGGGGCCCACAACTGTGTGGACTTTGCCAGACGGCGTCGCCCTGACGCCGCGAGCAGGAACGAGAAGAGGAGGCACGCGACAGTGAGCGCGACCGCTGGTCAGGCCGCCGACGGGGTACGCAGCCTGGCGGACCGGTTCGGCATCGAACCGGGGATGGTCGTCATGGAGATGGGGTACGACGATGACGTCGACCAGGATCTCCGGGACGCCCTGACCGACCGCTGTGGAGACCTGGTCGACGAGGACACCGACGAGGTGGTCGACGCGGTGCTGGTGTGGTACCGCGACGGCGACGGTGACCTCTTCGAGCTTCTCGTCGACGCCCTTGGCCCGCTGGCCGACAACGGTGTCGTGTGGCTGCTCACCCCGAAGGCGGGGCGCGAGGGGCACGTCGAGCCGAGTGAGGTCGCGGAGTCCGCGCCCACTGCCGGCCTTCAGCAGACCTCGACCGTCAACGCCGGTCGGGACTGGAGCGGCGCCCGCCTGGTGCTGCGCCGGGGGGCCAAGGCCAAGAAGTAGCCCAATCGGCCCCTCGCACCCGGCGGTCCACACCGCCGGGTGTGGCAGGCTGGCGTCATCCAGCGAGCGACCCGAGGAGTCCTCATGCCCATCGTCACGGTCGGCGCCGAGGCACCGGACTTCGTGCTGAAGGACCAGAACAACCAGGAGGTCCGGCTCTCGGCCTTCCGGGGCAGGCGCACCGTGCTGCTGGTCTTCTACCCGCTCGCCTTCACCGGCGTCTGCCAGGGCGAGCTGAGCGAGGTGCGGGACAACCTCGATGAGTACGTCAACGACGCCGTCCAGGTGCTGACGGTCAGCGTCGACTCGGTCTACAGCCACAAGGTCTGGGCCGACCGCGAGGGCTACCAGTTCCCGATGCTTGCCGACTTCTGGCCGCACGGCGCGGTCGCCCAGGCGTACGGGGTCTTCAACGACGTGGCCGGCTTCGCCAACCGGGGCACCTTCGTCATCGACAGGACCGGCGTGGTGCGCTTCGCCGAGATGAACGGCCCGGGGGAGGCCCGCGACCAACAGGGCTGGCGCAAGGCCATCGCCGAAGCCGCCGCCTGACCGGGGTACGCCGCGCGCCCCGAGCCGGCGGGAGCAGGTAAGCTTGCCAGCCACCGGCCCGCCGCACACGGGGCGTTCCGGGCGCGTAGCTCAGTGGGAGAGCACTCGCCTTACAAGCGAGGGGTCGCAGGTTCGAAACCTGCCGCGCCCACCATCATCACCAGCGGAAACCGCCCCAGGAAAATCAGTTCCCGGGGCGGTGACAGTAACGGTGACAGCAATAGCACTCACGAGAGTCTTCCGACGCGGACACGTTGCGGCGGGGTAGAGGGCTGGCCGGGCTGCCGGTAATGTCGGGCTCCACTTGATGCGTGACGGATTGGTTGTCAGATGTTGGGTGACACGTCCGGCTAGATCGGGTCACCCCGGGAATGAGGTCAGCCAGGGTTGGCGGCGCTGTCGACCAATTGTGCGAGCTTCAGTAGCTCCCAAGCATGGAAGCGGCTTTCCGAGTTGCCATGCCCCGCGTCGAAGCGTGCAAGCCGCCGAAGCTGGGTGATGGTGTCTGCCAGCAGTTCCCGTTGATCCGGTGCCAGCTCACCGCTTGTCGTAAGGATCGCCGTCACGAGGGTGTTGAGGTCAGCCGCCGCAGGGTCGCGGAGCATGGACATAGCGATAAGTCCCCTACGTCTGCCGGCATGGAGCGCGTGTAGGGCGGCCTGTCTCGACGCGCCGTACCAGCGGTCGGGGACGTTGCTGGGGTTGCGGTCAGCGGGTCGAGGGCTGCGCTGGCCGTGCAGCTTTGCTTGCCGGCGCTGTTCGGCGTATCGACGAACCTCGGCCTTCCATTGCTCGCGGCTTTCGGTCAACGCGTCGAGGGCTCGTATGAGAGCGGCCTCGTCCCGCTCGTACGGCCCTGCGATCTGCGCCAAGAAGCTTAGGGTCGCGTTGAAGCCGATCGGCCGGTACAGCTGCACGCATGACCGCAGAGCCCCGACTCGATGCCGGTACGGCAACGCCTCGTCGCGGACCTTACGGGCGTAGGTGCCAAAGCTCACCCGGGAAGGCTACCGGTCCGGATCCGACCGCTGGGCAGCGTGATCTTGTCACCCATCATGTGAAGTCAGCGTGTAACGCGTCATTCGGAGTCGGACACCGGGTTGTCGGCAATGTCGGGTCTCAGGATGTGCGTGACAACGGCGATGCCGGCGATGTCGACTGTCGGCGGACTGCCGGCGGGCTGCCGGCAATGTGGTTCAAACTTTCTGTACGTCTTCAAGGCGGCCCTGAACGGGCCGCACGCGCCGCCGCCTGGGCGCGCGCCGGCCGCTGCCGCTGTCGCTCTGCGGCCGTCACGCCTGATGCCTGGCGGCTGGCGCGAACAGCGGGAAGCCCGGAGGGCCGCCGCATGACGACAGGCCGTTGACCGGTGGGGTGGTGGCCGGCAGCCGGCCGGGCCGCGCGGCCACGAGCCCGCGCGGCGTAGGGGAGCGCACGCCGGCCGCGTCGACGAACTGGCGGCGGTCGCGGGGCGCGGCTACTGCGCCTCCGGCGGGGGCGCTCCGGCTCCAGGATGGCCGGGGCCGTCAGCGGCTCGCGGTCCGTAGGTGGTTACGGTGGCGAGCCCATCCCGCCCGCCATCGACCCGGGCGAGCCGAGCAGACCGCCGCCCGGCCCGCCAGCGTCCGACCGTGCGTCAAGGCCGTCTTGACGTGGCGGGCCGGGCGGCGGCCCGCTCCCTAGGAGGGCGGGTCGGCGGCAGACAGTGAGGATGGTGGGGTGGGTCGCCGGGCTGGTCTGACTCACCGGCAGACCGACGATTGCTGTCCTCATCCCGATTCGTCGACCACGCCCGGTGGCCCCGGGAGCTGCATGTCACCGGTTCGGCGTCGTGACCTGATAGGAGCCTGTGCGAGAGGCGCCCACCACTGTGTTGTCCGCATCGCCTGACCGGTGACGTGTCCATGTGTTCTCGACGCGACCGAGAAAGGCGGACTTCACCAGCATGGCAGCGAAGAAGCGATCGGTCATCGGTGGTGTCGACACCCACCGCGACACCCACCATGTGGCGGTCATCGACAGCACCGGCGGCCTCCTGGGCGACGCCGAATTCCCGGCAACCGCCGCCGGCTACGTAGACCTCCTGGCCTGGATGCGCTCGTTCGGCCGGGTGTCCACGGTCGGAGTCGAGGGCACCGGCAGCTATGGCGCTGGCCTTGCCCGCCATCTGACCAGCAAGAAGGTCACCGTTGTTGAGGTCGACCGCCCGGATCGCAGGACTCGCCGGACCAAAGGCAAGTCTGACCCGATCGACGCCATCGCCGCCGCCCGGTCCACCCTCGCCGGCACCGCCATGGGCACACCCAAGACCCGCAGCGGACCTGTCGAGGCCGTCCGTGCCCTGCGAGTGGCCCGCCAAGGCGCAGTCAAGGCCCGCACGGCGGCGATCAACCAGATGCGCGGCCTGGTCGCCGCCGCCCCCGAAAACCTGCGAGCCCAGTTGGCCAAGCTCAGCGCCGCCGTCCTGGTCAACCACTGCGCTGCACTCACCAGCGACCCCGCCCGGCTGCACGATCCGGAACAGGCCACTGCCGCCGCGTTGGCCGGACTCGCTCGGCGAGCCAGCACCCTCACCGAGGAGATCACCACCCTCGACCGACAGCTGGCGCCCCTGGTCCGCCAGGCCGCGCCCCGCACCAGCGCTCTGTTCGGCGTCGGCACCGACGTCGCCGCCCAACTGCTCACCACCGCCGGCGACAACCCCGACCGGCTGCGATCAGAAGCCGCCCTCGCCCACCTCTGCGGCGCAGCACCCATCCCCGCCAGCTCCGGACGAGTGCGCCGCCACCGCCTCCACCGAGGAGGCGACCGCGGCGCCAACCACGCCCTGCACACCATCGCACTCTGCCGCCTGCGCTACGACCCACGCACCCGCGCCTACCAGCAACGACGCATCACCGAGGGCCTCAGCAAGCAGGAGATCCTCCGCTGCCTGAAGCGCTACATCGTCCGCGACGTTTACACCGCCCTACGGGCCGACTTCGCCGCCCTCGCTCCTTGACCTCCATAGGAGCATCGGGATGGGCGGTGTGGCTTCTCCTAGGTAAAGTCGCTGCTACTCGAACGCCGGATTAGGACGGAGCGCGTCGGCGTGCTTACGAAAATATCTCAACTACTGATGCAGCGCGGGCACGAAGTTACGAAGCAGGGGTCCGATCGGGACATTCTTTTGCCTGACTGTGACGACGCGAATGTCGTGCGCGCATTGAAGGACATCCTTTACTTTGAAATGTCGAAAGACTCATTTCGAAAAGCGCTTCGCGACATGGCTTTCGGGAGCACCGAGTTAGAGGGGCCGAGTGTTGACGCGGTGAATGGCTACCTAGCCATTTGTCGAAGCATTGGGACTCGTCGCGGAAAGCGCTTTCAGCTGACGCAAGGCCTGTATGCCAATACCTTCGAATGGTATATTAGTCAGCTATTCGTTCGTGAATTCGCTGCGCGTGCATCGGGGTTTGGGATCAGACTAAAGGACGCTGACCCGGGCGACGAATTCGATTGCGTAGCGCTACTTGATGAGGGATTAGTGTTTGTAGAATGCAAGACGGGAAAAGGTAGCCTATACCCCGAGGTGGGCAAATTTGTACGTCGAGACAGGGAGGTGATGGCCAAGTACTCATTTTTCCTCTATGATCGAGACTATACCTTCAACAAGGGGCCGGAAGACCTCCCGGAACTGGAGAAGGCGTCCGCCGTGAAGCTAGGAATCGACAGCATCGCGCGTGTGGAGAAGGGTGTGTGTTCCTTTTTTGAAGTTACCGGAATCCCGAATGAGCATGGCGAAAGCAGGTTCTTTCTTGCATCCTCTGCTTTTAATGGTCTACGGTCTCGCATGAGGTACATGTTGAGGTACACGGACCATCTCCGCGAATTCGAGAACCCGACTCACGACTTCGTTCATATTCCGTTGGACTTTGCCTGACGAGTGGCGGTCCGGACCATGGAAGCCGTGCCCGATACGTGCCCGATGTAGCGGTCAACACCGGCCTACAGCGGCACTACCGACAGTTGAAAGCCGAACGCTCCGTGCCCGACTCTCTGTTAGATCGACTACACACCGCGTGGATCAACGCGATTCCCAAGCTGAGATTTCGGTCGGAGCTACTCGTCTGGGTACTTGTGGACTCCGATCCGCCACGGCGAGCCGACGTCGTCGCGTTCAGCGATGTGCCCGATCGGGAGCGAGGCTAGCTCGGCGACTGTCTCGTCCTGGTCGGCGATGTGCCGGATGCATGCCACCACCGAGGCTCCGGGAAGGGTTGGGTCGTTCACCCCGTCGCCAACTAACCAGTCGTTGTCGCCGTCATGGATGACGACGCGTGCTGGCTCCGCCGCGTTGAGTACGGTCGTTTGGACTACTGCGCACAGGTTGTGTGGGAACTGGTCCTCGTCGAAGGGGAACGCGACATCCTGGAAGACCTCGTGCGACATGGGAACAGTATGAAGCAGACCGAGGTCCAGGATCGGCCAGGTGAGTTGGAGGATCTGAGTGACTAGCTGGGTGACAACCGGGCCGGACAACGCCGGACGCCCGCGGACTGCCAGGGACCGCAGTTCGAGCTCAGGGGCAGATCGGCCGCAGGTCACGGCCGGCTGTTGATTGCCTGGGGGTCAAGGAGTCGGGTCATTCCAAGCGCGTCCTGTAGCGATGGCCGCTCAGGCTGGATGGTGGCGAAGGAACGACTGCGCCGCTGCCTTCATGGCCGCTACCGCTTCGTCTGCCTGGTCATACGTTGCGCCCCATCCGGCATACAGCTCTAAGAAGCGATCGCCCACCGCTCGCAGTTCTGGCATTCCGGAGTAGCACGCCTGCCAGTAGATCTCGTGGGCCAGGTCCTCGGGATCACCCTTGCCAGCAACGATGTTCGCCGCTGCCTGACGCATGAGGTGTAGCCGGGCGCCGCTCTTGTCCGGGACCGGACAGCCGAGCTCGTCCATCGCCTTCCGGAACAGGTCGACGGCCTCCCGTGACTGGCCCTTGGAAAGGCCAGCGAGTTCACGCAAGCTCGGAGAGTCGATGCCTCGGGTCAGGGCGTGAGCGGCCGCCATCGGCAGGTCATCGCCGACCGGCTCGTCCATCGCTAGCCGAATGGCAAGGCCGCGCAGCTGCTCCATGCCGCAGAGGCTAGGCGGTGCGCAGGTCGCCGGCCAAGGCGTGGATGATCGAGAGCATGCTTGGGGACGCGGGCAAGGGTGGACAGCCCTCGACGGTCTGGGGCACAGGCGGGGCACAAGACCTCGTGAAACGTCGTCAACCAGTGCCGAACCATGGCAGCCCGAGACGCCGCATGAGCAGGCGTGCAGGGCCGTCCCGCTGGTTGCGAGCTTGCGGCTCTTAGTTCCGCTTCAACGTCTGACACTCGGGCTGGGTGACCAACTGGGTGACGACGGGCGCGGGCAAGGCCGGACGTCCGTGGACTGCGGTGGACGGTTCGGACAGCTCAGCCCTGCGGCTGGCGCAGCTCATAGCCGGCTGGTGGTTCCTTCACACCGAAGCGGTCGCCGTGCCCGATGTGTGCCCGATGCAGGGGTCAACACCGGCGCACAGCGGCACTCCGGCTGCGGCCAGATGGACGCTGCGTGCCCGCCTGCCAGGTGGGACGGGTACCCACGGTGCAGATCAACGCAATTCCCAAAGCTGAGAGTGAACGCCCCTGGGCCAAGGTGCCACAGGTAGAGACGTCCTATCATGATCGGCGTGGTGGAGCCCAGGATTCTGGCTGAGGTGCGGTTGGGGTCGCAGCATCGGCCTACCGGGTTCACCCGCCACTACTACGGCTACGCCGACGGGCATCGTGTCGAGGTGCCGCCCCCAGTGAGCTTGCGCATCGTCCAGTACGACGGTGACGAACCCCGGGCCTACCTGTTCTACTGCGACGACAGCGGCGAGGAGATGACCGACACCTTGCACGACTCCGTTGCTGAGGCCATGGAGCAGGCCACGGCGGAGTTCGGTGTCCAGCGATACGACTGGGACTTCAGGCAGTAGGAACACGCGCGGGCGCTTCCCACTGCCGCATCCTCGACAGCAACGGCGACAGCAACCGGCCCGGACGAGGGCAGCCACCGACAGCCGGGCGCGGACAGTCGGCCGAGGTCGCAGACGCGGACGGACACCGCCGGACGAAGCGCCCAGAACTTACAAGCGAGGGGTCGCAGGTTCGAAACCTGCCGCGCCCACCCTCCGACCAGTAAGCGAAGAGGGCCACCGGATCACCGGTGGCCCTCTTCGTCTCAGTTGTCGTCTCAGTCGGCCTTCCAGAGCAGTCCGGCGACCTGTCCGGCGATGCCCTCGATGAGTTGCGGCGCTAGGTGCTGGTACCTCGTCGTCATGGCCATCTGGGACCAGCCCATCACTTCCATGACGGCGCGGGTTGGCACGCCGAGAACTAGGAGCGAAATCCTTGCGGACGCCTGGGAGGCATGGCCGCGCGGCTAACTCGTTGGCGCGAGCCGTCTTAGGGGCGGGGCCTGGAGTTGTGTGACTGGGTGTCAAGCGCTGCCTTCCAAGAGTTTTACGCTGTCAAGCAAATTCCTTACTCGCGCGAGAGGTACGCGTACTTTCGCTCCGGAGCCACGTGCGCGTGCATCGTTGAGGGCGTCCACTGTCTCTATGCATTCGATAAGCATTTTCTCAGTCCTCGCTAGCTCTTGCCGTATTGACTCGATCTCGGCGTCAATGGCGCTTAGTAATTCGGGCATGTCTTTAAATTGCTCACGCCTATGCATGGCGTGTTCAATTTCGTGCGTAAGTCGTACGTGTCTAGAGTTGAGATGGTCGAACAATATTTCAGTCTTGCTCATTGCTATCCCTAAGGTTGCTGAGGAAAGTCGCAGCTCGTCCTTCGACTCGCTAGGCGGTGGCAACGCATCTGCCTGCCTTAGGGTGTCCTCGCTGACCGAAATCATTAGATGCTTGCGAGCGTGGAACAGGAAGGTCTGCGTGGACATGAGCACGAAGGGCACACCCGCTTCTTTCCGGCACTCATCGACCAGTTCGGGTCTAGCGCCTAGTGTCCTGCCAGACGGCTTCCAAAACCAATCGTCTTTGACGTCCCGCGTGACAATTAAAAGCGGGATATCACGCCTCTTGACCTCGGCTAATGCCTGAGACCACAGGAGGTAATCGCCGTGGGGATCATCCTTCTTGTGATCCAAGAATCCCGGCGGTCGCTTCTCTGATATTCTGCGGTCGGCCTCTGCTCGTGCATCTTTGTCTGCCTCGGCTGTCGGCGGCTCGCCGACCTTTCCCTCCAGGATTTGTTGGAGGTCTGCGAGGATTAGATCGTTGCGCAGCGCGTCCTGGGGCACGCCATGTTGCTGGCGCATCCTCTGAAGTTCTTTGATCGCTTGATCTAAGCCGTTAAGGGCCAAAGTTTTAAGGCGATCGGCCTCAGAGTTTGGTAGCGCAACCCTCCCGGATAGCTCGGTTAGCTTAATCCGAAACTCGGTGTCGAGCTTATCCCGAAACTCAGTAACTAGTGATATCGAATCTCGGTAGGCTGAATCGTGTTCGACGATTACCGGGACGCGGTTCTTGTGGAACTCTAGGGCAACCTGGTGGGGAATCCAAAGGCGGCTACCGACTTTGCGCAGGGTGTCAAGTAATTCGTTCCTGGCTTGAGCTGCAAACCTGTAAGCGTCTAAGAGAACGTTCGTGTCTAGCACGATAAGGCCATTCGTTATTGCCTCTAGAGTGTCCGCTTCTGTGGGTGGCAGCCAATGGTGAAAGTGATTGCTGAGGCCAGTCACTAGTTCCCCTGGACGGTCTTGTATGCCTAACGGATGGGGTGGTGGAAGCTTACCGGAGAGAAGTGCTCTTCATGGATACGTTGCCGTGCGACCCGCAGGGCGGCCGCGGGTGGTGGGACGGACTGAGCCTGGGTCAACGCGTCGTCTCAGATCTCGTCTCGTTCATCCTCGTTCGCGCGTGATCGCGAGCCCTGTGGGAAGACGCTGGCCAGAGCAGGCGACGCCCGGCGAACTCAGCGGAACAAAGCAGCCGCCAACTTACAAGCGAGGGGTCGCAGGTTCGAAACCTGCCGCGCCCACCCTTCACCACCAGCGCAAACCGCCCCGAGAAGACCACTTCCGGGGGGGGGGGGGGGGCTGACAGCAACGAGGTCCACGAGAGCTGCCCACCGAGCGCCTGACGCATCGCGTCGAGGTTGGGTCGCAGCGACCACCGCCAGTGGCATTGCCGCAACACTGGCCGTCCTTCTACCGAGCGCCGCACTACACAGCCGGGTCATGGCCGTGGCAGATGCCCGACCGGCGCGGGACTCCGCTGGTGGCGGATCCCGCCACTGATCATCCGTTCACTGTCCGAGCCGGCTGGTGGGTCAGCCATACGCCGACCAGCGCCACGAAAGCCACGCCGTCAGCGACCAGGCACCAGATGATGGACGCCATGAGTTGGGGCTGGGCCTCGAACAGAGGGGTGCCGATCAGGGCCACCCAGCAGGTGAAGAGCGCGACGCCGACCGCAGTGGTGGTCAGGAGCCCCGACAACCAGCCGCGGGTCGAGACCAGGGCAAGGGCGACCACGACGGCCAGGGCGAGCGCCAGGAAGTAGAACGGCAGGTAGCTGAGGATGAACGTGCCGAACCTGCCGCCGGCCTCCAACTCGCCCCACGCCTCTCGGTCTGGCTGGGAGAAGCGCAGACCGTAACCGAGGATCACCCAGGCGATCGCGACCGCGCAGGCGGCGACTGCCTGTGAGGCTCGTCGACGGTGCCTCGAATTCCGCACGGCGACACCGTACTTGCCGGCGGCAGACGCCGGCTCCGCGCTTCGGCTCAGTGTCGGACACGAGCTTCGACGGCGCCGGGGCGGTGGAACGGTCAGGCACCGGGCCGCACCCAGCGCGGTTTGGCCCACCTGCTCGGCCGTGTTGCCGCTCGCTCTTTTCGGTGTTATGAGGGCATTTGTTGCCGAGCATTACCGTCCGAGACGACGGCAATCGGAAGATCTTCGCTATTCAAGATAATGTTATGACTTATTGCGGATGCTGGGGATGTCCAGTTTGTTGGCAGTGGGTCGATGCATCTGATCGGCGCTCCTGATTGCCTTATTGTAAATCGCATTTAGGGTTCCGGCTGACCGGTGGGTCCGGCGCGGCCAATCAGCGTCCACAGCGGACCGAGAAACCAGACGGGCCGCCCCGAACGGGCGCAGTTTTGCCACCCGCTTGACCTGTTGTCGGCCATCAAGCGCACGCCGTACGGTTGCGGCACCAGCATCTCGTGCGATTGGCCAGATAAATTACGGCAAATTGCAGCGATTCTGTGGAGTCGAAATTCGTCTTTGATGGGAATAAAAGTGAAGAACATGACAAGGTCTGTGGCGGTCTTGGCGGTTCTGGCCATGGCCGCGGCGGGATGCGGGCAGGACGCAGAGTCAAGCCCGTCCGCGTCCGAGCCGGCCACGCCGACGAGCGCGGCGTCCGCACCTGCGTCCGCATCCGCATCCGCGTCCGCATCCGCATCCGCATCCGCGCCCCAGGCGGCGGCGGTCGACACGTCCATCAACGAGAAGCCGGTGGACGGCTCAGACGCCGCTGCCGTGAAGACAGTCGATGTCCGGACGCGGCCGGCGGCGCAGGCCCCAGCCTCGGCGTCGGGGTACTACAAGCTCAAGACGGTGTTCCGCGGCGAGGACGAGTGCCTGGAAGGCAACCGCGTCGACGGCAACTCGACCCTCGCCGGCGCCGCGTTCCAGGACACCTGCAAGGACGTGGACGGGCAGGCTTGGAGTTTCACCAAGCGCCCCGACGGCTACTACACCTTGCGGACGAAGTTCCTCGGCGAGGAGAAGTGCCTGGAAGGCAACCAGATCGCCGGGAAGGTCCTCGGCGGTGCCGCATTCCTCGACACCTGCCGCGAGGTCACCGGACAACAGTGGAAGCTGGTCGAAGCCGGTGACAACCTCTTCCGGCTACAGACGAAGTTCCGGGAAAAGGAAGGCGAATGCCTGGAAGGCAACCGGTTCGCGCCGGAGTCCGTCCTGAAGGGTGCGTCATTCACGGACAAGTGCCAGAACGTGACCGGTCAGCTCTGGTACCTTACCGCGATTCCTGCCTGACAGCACTGCACTGACCCGGAGGAGCCCGGACAACAGTCCGGGCTCCTCCGCGTGCGCGTGGTAGGTCCGGCGTCACTACGGCGACGTCAAGCCGGCGCCAAACTGCTGCGGGTCTAATCGGTCAGTCGGGATATCAGTTCATTACGCAGGGGCCACGATTCGTCATTGACGCACTCTGCGAGGGAAGCCAGCCCAAGTGCCAGAGGCCAGGAAACCGCATCCCGGTGCTTGCGCGGCAGCATCTCAAGCGGCCGACGAGGGTCCCACAGTCGCACAGGTGCGAGGTTGACCGGCATGACTTCGTGGACGAAAGACCGCTCCACCCGCCGCACTGACCGGTCGAGCATCTGGTCACCGGTGAGTCTGAGGAGGGTTGCTGCGCAGAATTCGGGCATGGCTCCCCGGCTGATCCAACGACCATGGCCAACGACAGCGCTGCGCCGTATCTCGTTCGCTTCCAGGTGGCATTCTTCCTGTAGTTCGCGCTCGGCCCCGTTGATGACAATTGTTTGGATCGTCCAGTCGGCCATGTTGTCAGGCATGTCCTTGGGTTCGAGTGCACCCGATCCGGACGGGGCAAGCAAGCCGGGACTGCCCATGTTCTCGGGGGTCTGCGACACAAGGAGCAATTGCCCATCGGTGGTGAAGGCAAGCGTCGATACGCCGATGATGTTCGCGAGACGGCTGCGCCTGAAGGGGATCAGCCGTCCCTCGGGGTCGAGGATGAGATCACGACCACGAAGGGCGGGGCTCTTGCGCCCCACCTGCCAGACATCCAAGGGGGCGAGCAGGTTGCTGCACAAGAAGTCGAAGTAGCGGGCCGCTCTCAGCTTGGCGACGTCGTCGCCCAGAAGATCCGATGCCAGGCAGAGCACGCGGTCGTTGTAAATCTTCCCGGTCTTGGCGCGGCGGGTCAGATAGTCAAGGGACCAGGTCCTCAAGTCACGGGGAAGCACGTAGTCCGGGGTTTGAAGAATGGCGCGGATGGGTCGTTTGCGGAGTTCGGCGTTCTCCCGAGACAGCATTATTCCTACGTCTCGGGCGCTTTCTATGCTCGGGCCGAGGGCGGCCGACTGATCTACAACGTCCTTGTATTTGTCGCCCTCTCGCGGCTGGAACCGCAATTCCTCTGAGCGGCGGCGGTTGGCCCGGGTCTCCATGAAGGAGAGGGTAGCGCCAGCAAGTCCCGCAGCCACGCTAACTGTCCGAGGCGGATTGACCAGGGCGGTTGCTGCGCCGAACGAGGCCAAGGCAATGCCGACGGTGGTGAGTCGGAAGCGCCACAGCCGGTAGCGCCAGATGGTCAGCTTCGTCCTCACCGATCTCTTAGCTCCAAGCATCTGTGCTCTCCGCCGGTGTGGCTGCCTCGGGTGCTGCATCCTAACGGCGGATGAAAACTTGTCGCGTACGGCTTAAATCCAAGAGCCGGCAGAGAAGTGGGACAATTCTGAACACGACCGGCGGCCGAGATCTTGTCTGCATCGCCAGCGTCGGATATTTGACTCCTGGGCGAGCCTACGAGCAACGTACCCGTACCCGATCCAGCTCGTCTTGCGTGCCGATGGCCGACCGGTGCTCGGGGTGCTCGACGTAGTGGCGGATCGTTTCCGCGAGGAATGTCGGATCGATGTGCAGTGGCGCCATCGGCAGCGAGAACGGTACGGGTGGGCGGCCCGGTGTCGCCGGCTGTTGCATGAGGGTGAGGTTCACGGTGCGCCGGGCCGGTGACGGTGGTCCGCCCGGAAGCAGCCGGTCCCAGCGGACGAACGCGCGCCGTGCCAGCCCCTGCTTGGTGATGCCGTCCCGGTCCAGGATCAGGCGTGGTCGGTCCAGCAGCAGCACGGCCGCCATGGCTGCCAGGACGACGGCCGGGACGGCGATGCTCACGGCGAGGACGCCGGGTATCTCGGCGAGCCGCACGCGGTCCGCGCCCGGAACCCGCTCGGTCAACACGGCACCCCCGGCCAGCCAGCCGATGAGGATCACCCAGGGGCCGAGCCAGCGCGGGCTGGCCGACGCGACGAACTTCTCCGCCCCGGCCGCCACCTCCCAGGTCGCCGGCCACTGGCGCACCCGTCTGGTGAGCAGGGCGTGTCCGGCCCACGGCACCAGCAAGCAGGCGGCCTGGACGGCCGCCCAGACCAGGAAGGCGACGCCACTCGGATCGATCCGCCAGGTCACCGGTTTGAACCACAGTTCGGCGCAGACCCGCAGGGCGAGCGCGGTCACCGCGAAGGGCCAGATCAGCAGGCGCGCCACGCGAGGGGACATGCGTGGCACCGTAGGCGACCCGGGCAACATGTCCGGGTGCCGTCCCGTTCAGCACCCGCCGGCAACTCGCCCATCAGCTCGCCCTGGCCCGCCAGGAGAACGCCGAGCGGCGTGCGACCCGCCGCGACGAGCTGCGGCGCGAGGCGTACGTCGGGTTCCTGAGCGCCTGCGACCAGGCGTACCGGCGGCTGGACCGGCGGTGGGTCGAGCCCGCCGGCGACGGGCCCCCGCCCGGCTACGACGAGACGTACGCGGCGATGCGCGCCGTGGACGAGGCGTACAACCTGGTGTTGCTGGAAGGCCCGGCGGACGTCGCGGCGGCGGCCCGGTCGGTGCTGGCCAGCCTCACCACGGAGTACGCCGACCAGCGCCGGCTGGCCGGCGAGCCGGGCGACGCGGTGGTGCCGCTGCGCGACAGGCACCGGGACCGCTGGCTGGCCGCGATCGAGGTACGGACGGATCGGCGCGTTGCGTACGTCGACGTCGTGCGCCCCGTGTTGGATCGGACCTGTGACGCCGAAGAGCGGGAGGCCGGGTGAGTTACGCGCAGGTCAACGGGCTGCGGCTCTGGTACGAGTCGCACGGCACGGGTCGGCCGCTGGTGTTGCTGCACGGCGGCTACGGGTCGGTGGAGATGTTCGCCCCGATCGTGCCGGCGTTGGCCGAGCGACGCCGGGTCGTCGCGGTCGACCTTCAGGGTCACGGGCGCACGGCCGACGTCGACCGGCCCCTGCGGTACGAGTCGATGGCCGACGACATCGCGGCGCTGCTCGGGCACCTCGACCTGTCCACGGCCGACGTGCTGGGCTACTCGCTGGGCGGCGGTGTCGCGCTGCGTACCGCGATCCAGCATCCGGCGTTGGTGCGTCGGCTGGTGCTGGTCTCCACCCCGTGCAAGAGCGCTGGCTGGTATCCGGAGGTGCTGGCCGCCATGGCGACCCAGGACGAGCGCACCGGCGAGCAGATGCGCGGCACGCCACCACACGTGCTCTACGAGCGGGTCGCCCCGCGTCCGCAGGACTGGCCGCGACTGTGGGCCAAGAGCGGTGACCTGCTGCGCCGTGACTACGACTGGTCGGCCGAGGTGGCCCGGCTGAGCATGCCGACGATGCTGGTCTTCGCCGACGCCGACTCGATCCCGACCCGTCACGTGGCGGAGTTCTACGGGCTGCTCGGCGGCGGGCACCGCGACGCCGGCTGGGACGGCACCGACCGTCCGGCGGCCCGGCTGGCCGTGCTGCCCGGGCACACGCACTACGACATCATCGCCGCGCCGGCCCTGCCGGCGGCGGTGCTGCCGTTCCTCACCCACCAGGTCGGCGCGCCCACCTGAACCCTGGGATGGTCGAGGCGGGGTGGTGGTCCGGCGCCGTCGGTGTGGTCCAGGGCGCGCTGGTGGCACCTGGCCGGCGGCCCGATCGGCAGCTCCCTATCCTCGTTACGGAGCGTATTCGGGGAGGGTGATCGTGGAGCTGGCGGACATCGACGCGGTGCTGTTCGACATGGATGGCACGCTGGTGGACTCCGACGCCGCCGTGGAGCGGGCGTGGGAGCGGTGGGCGGCCGAGTACGCCGTCGTGCCGGCGGCGGCGCTGGCGATCGCGCACGGCAGGCCCGCCGATCAGACGATTCGCCGGCTGCTGCCCGCGCTCGACGACGCGGCGGTCGCCGTGGCGGCGGCCCGACAGTTGGCATTGCAGTACGACGACCTGTCGGACGTGTCGCCTACCACCGGCGCCCACGAGCTGCTGACGACCCTTGCCCGGTTGGGGATGCCCTGGGCAGTGGTGACCAGCGCCGACGCCCGGCTGGCCGAGGCCCGGCTCGGTGCCGCTGGCATCGAGCCGCCGGTGCTGGTCACCGTGGAGGACGTACGGGCGGGCAAGCCGGACCCGGAGGGCTACCTGCGCGCGGCCGCGTTGCTCGACGTGCCGCCGACGCGGTGCCTGGTCGTCGAGGATGCCGAGGTCGGGCTACAGGCCGGGCGGGCGGCTGGCGCGCTGACCGCTGCGCTGAAGGGACTCGACGGCGACCTGCGGCTGGTCGACCTGACGCAACTGGCGGACGGACTGGCGTCGGCTCCCACGGCACGCTGACCGGCGAAAGGAACCAGTCGGTGGGTGGGGTGGCAGGGTCGGGTCGGTTCTGCTGCACTACCCGCTGGAGGCTGACACCCAGAGGAAGGCGGAGCCGGTGGATGTGACGTTGACGCCGTTGAGCGAGCAGGAACTGGCCCGGTTGCGGGACCCGCTGGAACGGGCGTACGCCGAGGATCTGGCCGCGCACCAGGGGATGAGCCCACAGGCGGCGCGGGAGCGGTCGGCGGACCAGCTACGGCAGTTGCTGCCGGCGGGCGCGGCCACCGAGGGGGTGCTGCTGCGGATGGCGCGGGTCGGCGACACCGAGGTCGGCTGGATCTGGGTGACTCTGCCCGGGGCGGCCGGAGCCACCGACGTCACCCGTGCCTGGATCCACAACATCGAGGTGCAACCGGCGCATCGGGGACGGGGGTACGCACGGCGGATGATCCAGCTCATGGAGGCGGAACTCGCCCGACTCGGGGTGCCCGAGCTGGGGCTGAACGTCTTCGGCACGAACACCGTGGCGATCGGGCTCTATCAGAGCCTCGGATTCCAGGTCACCGCTCAGCAGATGGCCAAGCGGATCGACCGGCGGGCTGACCCGGCGGCGACGCCGGTCCCCTGAGCAGGACTGTTCGTCCGTCCAGCGGGAAACCGCGCCGGACCGCACCCGGGGAGGAGCGACGGATGACGCATGACGCCGGACTGACGATCGGTGTGCTCGGCTCGTACGGTGGTCGGAACCTCGGTGACGAGGCGATCCTCACCGGCCTGCTCACCGATCTGCGCACGCAGGAGCCGAACGCCCGGATCATCGTCTTCTCCCGCAACCCGGACCACACCCGGGCCGCCCACCCGGACGTGGAGGCGGTGCCCTGGGAGGGCGTCAGCCGCACCGACTCCGCGCTGGTCCTGGCCCAGCTCGACCTGCTCATCCTGGGCGGCGGCGGCATCCTCTACGACCGGGAGGCCCGCCGCTACCTGCGGGTCGTCCGGGTCGCCCAGGAACGGGGCCTACCCCTGATCACGTACGCGGTGGGGGTCGGGCCGCTCAGCGACGCGGTGGACACCGGCATGGTCCGGGAGACGCTCGCCAGCGCAACCCAGGTGACCGTCCGCGACCAGGAGTCCCGGATGGTGCTGGAAGAGGCGGGCCTGCTCAACCCGATCACGGTCACCGCCGACCCGGCGTTCCTGTTGCAGCCGGCGGACTTCCCAGCCCACCTGCTGGCCGAGGAGGGTGTGCCGGTCGGCAAGCCGCTGGTCGGGATCAGCGTGCGGGAGCCGGGACGGGCCGCCGAACGCCTCGACGTCGACGGCTACCACCGGCTGCTGGCCCAGATCGGTGACTTCCTGGTGCACCGGATCGACGCGCACGTGCTGTTCGTGCCGATGGAACGCGACGACATCCGGCACTCGCACGGGGTGCTGTCGCACATGGTCGCCGCCGAGCGGGGGCGGATCCTGCACGGCAACTACTCCCCGGAGCAGGTGCTCGGTCTGATGCGCCACTTCGATCTGGCCGTCGGCATGCGCCTGCACTTCCTGATCTTCGCGGCGATGGTGGGCACGCCGTTCCTGCCGCTGCCGTACGCCGGGAAGGTCTTCGATCTGGCCCAGCGGCTCGGTGTGCCGGCGCTGCGCGGCGTGGAGCGGGAGGTCGAGGGTCCGTTGCTGGCCGAGGTCGACCGGCTCTGGGACGAGCGCGAGGCACGTGCCGAAGCCACCGCCCGGCGGGTCGCCGAGGTCTGCGAACAGGCCCGAGGCACCTCGGAGGTCACCCGCGCCGTGCTGGAGAGGCTGCGCAGCCAGACCCTCACCCGGGTCTGATCCGGCTGGTCACACCGCCGGGCCGGTCCACCGGTAGCGCCACTCGCGGGCTTCCTCGCGGGCGGACTCCAACTCGTAGATCTGCGCCTCGGCCAGCCCTCCGGACCCGAGGTGGTGGTGGGTGAGCGGCGGGCGGCCGTTGCTGTCCAGCTCGACGGTCACGGTCTGCCCGTCCGCCGCGCCGCCGACGAGGAGGATCTGCACGGAGGAAGCCATGCGCCCATCCTGCCTGCCGTGCCGCCCACGCGCAGCGGATAGCGGGGCAGCGCGACGGCTTGATCACCACGGGATCGGCGAAGTCGGGGTGTCCCGCCTACTCGGATACCGCGATATCAGCGATACCGAGTCGATCACCCCAGCAGCGTCGCGGTGAGCCCGTGCGAGCCCGCGCGTGTCGACCGGTGGTCGGGAACGCAGGCCCACCGGGGCCGCCTATCCTGGGCGCGGGCGGCGACGAGGGGGAGCACGTGCTGGTCATCCACGGGCTGTGGCTGCCCGGCGACGGCGCGTCCGCCGGCCTCGCCGTCTGGGCGGAGGACAGCGCCGCCCCGGCTGCCGTCGCACCGCGCTCCGGCCGGCCGCCCCGCGAACGCCCGCACCCGTTCGCCGCCGGGCACGCCGACCTGGCCGCCGTCCTCGCCGACGCCGCCGAGCCAGCCCGCCCCGACACCGCGCTGCTCACCCTGCCGACCCGGGCGGGCGCGCCGACCGACTCACCCGAACTGATCCGGACCGCCGTCGAACCTGCGGCCCGCGGCCGGCTCACCCTGGCCGGGTGGCGGGTCCCCATCCTGGTGTACGCCCCGGACGACGCCCTGCCCCTCCTACGCGCCCTGGACGACCTCCCGGCGGTGCCCGGGGCCACCCTGCGCCACCTCGCCGAAGTGGCCGACTTCGCCGCCGACCTGGTGACCCGGGGCCGCGTCCTGCCGGGTGTCAGCCCGACGGCGGGTATCGCGTCGTCAGGTGCCGGCGTGGCCGAGCCGCCGCGCCCACCGGCGGTCGGACGCGCGGCGCGGCCGGCGGAGGCGGGAGCGACGGTGACGGCACGTGCCGTGTGGCGTCCGCTGCTGACCGGCACCGACGCCGGCTGGGCGCGGTCGCTGGCACTGGCGCTGCCGCCGGCCGCCCGAGCCGCCGCCCCGGCGACCACCGATTCGAGCGACGCCGAGCTGACCGCTGGTGTGCTGGTCGCGGATGCGCTCGACGCGCTGACCGACGCCGCCGCCCGAGCCGCGCTCTCGACCACCACGCTGGCCCGAGGGCTGCGTCCGGGCGGGCCCGCGCCGGCCTGGCTGGCGGCGCTCACCGGCCCGAGCCGCGACTTCACCGTCGACCCGGCGGCGCTGGCCACCCTTCGCTCCGAGCTGGACAACTGGCAGCGGGACGCGGCAGGCGGCGCGGTCCGGGCCAGCTTCCGCCTGGTGGAACCGCACCCCGAAGAGGTCACCGAACCGATCCTGGCCACCCGGCACGAGCCGGCCGACCGCGTCCCGTCCGATGGCGGGCCGGCCGGTGGCGGGCGGTGGCGACTGGAGTTCGGGTTGCAGGCGGCCGACGAGCCCGGCCTGCACGTCGACGCCGGGCAGATCTGGCGGGCGCCGCACAGCCTCGGCGGCCTGGCCGGCGCTACGGCCAACCCGCAGGAGACCCTGCTCGCCGAGCTGGGCCGGGGCAGCCGCCTCTGGCCGGACCTGGACGCCGCGCTGCGCACCGCCGCACCCGAGGCGATGGAGCTGGACATCGAGGGCGCGCACCGGTTCCTCAGCGAGGGTGCCCCGGTGCTGCACGCCGCCGGCTTCGGGGTGCTGCTGCCGTCCTGGTGGCAGCGCCCGTCGGCGCGGCTCGGCGCCCGGCTGCGCGCCCGGAGCCGGACCGCGCCCGGCACGGTGGCCGGCACCGAGGCGGGCGTCGGCTTGGACGCGCTTGTCGACTACCGCTGGGAGGTGGCGCTCGGCGACCAACCGCTGTCCGCCGACGAGTTGGCGGCGCTGGCCGAGCTGAAGACCCCGCTGGTGCGGCTGCGCGGCAGGTGGGTGGAGCTGGACCCGGGGCGGCTCGCCGCCGGGCTGCGGCTGCTCCGGTCGGCCGGCGAGCTGACCGTCGCCGACCTGCTCCGCCTCGGGCTGGCCGACGGTGACGACACCGGGGCGCTGCCGGTGCTGGAGGTGACCGCCGACGGGGCGCTGGGCGACCTGCTCGCCGGTGCGGTGGAGCGCCGGCTCACCCCGCTCGATCCGCCGCCGGGCTTCGTGGGGACACTGCGGCCGTACCAGCGGCGTGGGCTGGCCTGGCTGGCCTTCCTGCGGTCGCTCGGCCTGGGTGGCGTGCTCGCCGACGACATGGGGCTGGGCAAGACCGTGCAGTTGCTCGCGCTGCTCGCCGGAGACCCACCGGAGGCCGGACCGACCCTGCTGGTCTGTCCGATGTCGCTGGTCGGCAACTGGCAGCGGGAGGCGGCCCGGTTCACGCCGGGGCTGCGTGTGCACGTACACCATGGGGCGGAGCGGGCCCGGGGGGCGGAGTTCACCGCGGCCGCGCACGGCGCGGACCTGGTCCTCACCACCTACTCGGTGGCCGCCCGCGACGCCGTCGACCTGGCCGGCATCGACTGGCACCGGGTGGTGGTGGACGAGGCGCAGGCGATCAAGAACGCCTCGACCCGGCAGGCCGAGGCGGTCCGCGCGCTGCCCGCCCGGCAGCGGGTGGCGGTCACCGGTACGCCGGTGGAGAACCGGCTCGCCGACCTCTGGTCGATCATGCAGTTCGCCAACCCCGGCCTGCTCGGGCCGGCCGCGACGTTCCGGAAGCGGTTCGCGGAGCCGATCGAGCGGCACGGCGACGCCGAGGCCGCCGAACGGCTGCGCCGGATCACCGGCCCGTTCGTGCTGCGCCGACTCAAGACCGACTCGTCGATCATCTCCGACCTGCCGGAGAAGCTGGAGATGGAGGTGCTCTGCAATCTCACCGCTGAGCAGGCCGCCCTCTACCAGGTGGTCGTCGACGACATGCTTGCCCGGATCGAGTCCAGCGACGGCATCGAACGTCGCGGGCTGGTGCTGGCCACCATGACCCGGCTCAAGCAGGTCTGCAACCACCCCGCCCAACTGCTGCGCGACGGGTCGCCGCTGGACGGCCGCTCCGGCAAGCTGGCCCGGCTGACCGAGATCGTGGAGGAAGTGCTGGCGGCGGGGGAGCGGGCGTTGCTGTTCACCCAGTACGCCGAGTTCGGCGCGATGCTGCGCGGGCACCTGTCGGCGCGGTTCGGCCGGGAGGTGTTGTTCCTGCACGGTGGGCTCGGCAAGGCCGAACGCGACGCCATGGTGCAGCGGTTCCAGTCGGCCGACGGGCCACCGCTGTTCGTCCTCTCGCTCAAGGCCGGCGGCACCGGGCTCACCCTGACCGCCGCCAACCACGTGGTGCACGTGGACCGGTGGTGGAACCCGGCGGTCGAGGACCAGGCCACGGACCGGGCGTTCCGGATCGGGCAGCGGCGGCGGGTGCAGGTCCGCAAGTTCGTCTGCGCCGGCACCGTGGAGGAGAAGGTGGCCGCGATGATCGCCGACAAGCGCAGCCTCGCCGAGCGGGTGGTCGGCACCGGCGAGCAGTGGATCACCGAGTTGTCCACCGGGCAGTTGCGGGAGCTGTTCGCCCTGGAGGCCGGCGCGGTGGTGGAGTAGTGAACGAGCGGAGCGAGCGAACCATCAAACACAGCAGCGTTGTGCCTCGCGCCAGCGCGGAGCGCAGCGGAGCGCTGGCGTGAGTACGGACCGGTTCGCCGACTACGGCCGCCCCCGGCGGGTCGACGGTGGCCTGCGGGCACGTAGCGCCCGGGGCGCGATAGGGCAGTCCTGGTGGTCGCGGCGTTTCCTGGAGGTGCTGGAGTCGTTCGCGCTCGGCACCCGGCTGACCCGTGGCCGGTCGTACGCGCGGGCCGGTCAGGTGCTCCGGCTCGACATCGCACCCGGCCGGGTCACCGCCCAGGTGCAGGGCTCCCGGCCGCGGCCGTACCAGGTCTCCATCGCGCTGGCCGCGTTCCCGGCCGCCCTCTGGTCCCGGATCGAGGCGGAGCTGGCCGGGCAGGCGTTCTTCAGTGCTCGGCTGCTCGCCGGTGACCTGCCCGACGAGCTGGAGGAGTTGTTCGCCGCTGCCGGCGCGCCGCTCTTCCCGGGCACGGTGGACGAGCTGACCCAGCGCTGCAACTGCCCCGACTTCGCGGTGCCGTGCAAGCACCTCGCGGCCACCTTCTATCTGCTGGCCGAGGCGTTCGACGCGGACCCGTTCGAGCTGCTGCACTGGCGCGGGCGGTCGCGAGCTGAGCTGCTCGACCAGTTGCGCGCCCGCCGGGCCGAGGCCACCGGGACGGCGGTCACCGCCCCGCCCGTCGACGCCGTTTCCATCCTGGACGGCGGCGGTTCCGGTGTGGATCTGCTGCCGTCGGCCGGTGCGGCGCGGGCGCTCGCCGGGCTGTCGGCGACCCCACTGGCCGAGACGACGGACCGGTTCTGGGCCCCGCCGGTGCCGCTTCCCGACCGACCGCCCCGACTGGCGACCGGGCCGGATCTCCTGCTGCGCCAGCTCGGCCCGCCGGCACCGGCCATCGGAGGGCCGGGACTACTTGAACGGCTCCGTCGCGCGTACCGGGCGTTCGGCCCGGCCGACCGGTGAGCCATCACGTCCAGCGGCGGCGGAACCGCCACATGATCGCCGCGTTGGCCACCAGCACCACCGCGCAGATCGCGCCGGCCATCCGGCCGGCGAACACGGCCATCGCCGGAAGCGACGCCCACAGCACGATGGTCAACAACATCAGATAGCGGCCCCGGCGGGCCCGGACCCGGTGGTCGAGCCGGGCGAAGAAAGCCGGGTCACTCTCCCGGAGCTGACGGGTGATCTGGTCGAACCTGCGCTGATCCTCTTTGCTGAGCATGGCGCTGCCTTCCCCTCACGCGTTCAGCGGTTCGGCGGCATACCCGCTGCTGCGGCGGCTCACGCTCGCCCGCTGCTCCTACTTTTCCCTCCGCATGAGGGCACCTCACGTCCTGCTTATCCGGACCTTAAGTTTGTCTGTGGCCGTTAACGACGCCGAATGTGTCACGTACGGCGGCGCGGTCCGATCCGTACCGGGCTGCCGGACGTCCGCCCTGCTGGGAAGGTCGGAGCCCGACCCGCGTAGGTGACCCGCCACGACGGCGGTGGTGAGGCCTGTCTTAAGTGCCCTCACGAGCGCGTTCAGGCCACCTTGAAGGCACCTGGGCGCTTGGTTACCTTCCCGTAGCAACCCCCTCAGGCAACAGTCGCCGCACCTGCCGCACCTGCTCGGTCGCAGCTTCCGGCGCTCATCAGAAATCGGGATTGGTACATGGCCGACCAGAATGTGCCACCACGTCGACCGCGGGACGACCGCGGCTGGGACGGACGCCAGCACCACAGTGCGGACGGGTACGGCGACTCCGCGTCGTACGGGTACGACTCGCCCCACCCCTACCAGGGCGGCTACCCGGCGCAGGCCGACCCGCGCGACCAGTACGGCGACGGGTACGCACACGCCGGACATCCCGCTCCCGCCCCGCGCGGGCCGCAGTGGGTCGGCCCGGAGGGGCTCGGCCGCCCGGTCCCGGCCCGCCAGGCCGGCAGTGGCCTGCCCACACTGGACGATGACGACGAGCCGGGCCGCAAGGTCGGCCGGCGCAAGGCCATGGTCGCGCTCGGCGGTACGGCCGCCGTCGTGGCCGGCGGCGCGGCGCTCGCCATGACCCCGCAGTTCCGCGGCCTCTTCGGTGACGAGGCGGTGGCCGGCGACGCGACCGGCAGCACGGTGACCGACGGCAACGCGGCGCGGCCCAGCGGCCAGCAGCCCAGCACGGTGCGCACCTACACGGAGCAGAACGAGAGCTACATGGGCTCCCGGGCCGGTGAGGCGCTGAAGAAGAACGCGCCCGCCGGTGGTCGAACGTTCTCCGGCCCGGCCGCGGCCGCCGCCGACACCCAGGTGACGGTCAAGACGGTGCTGGCCAAGGACCCGATCCTGCACCTGGCCCGGCGGGCCACCTTCGGCGCGACGCCCGCCGTGGTCGCCGACATCAAGAAGCAGGGCATCGACGCCTGGATCCGTGCCCAGCTCGACCCGGACAAGCTGGAGCCGAGCAAGGCCGAGCTGAAGATCGCCGAGCTGCCCACCCAGTCGCTCACCGTGCAGCAACTGCGCGACCAGCGGGAGAAGCTCAACGAGCAGGGCGCCCAGCCGCAGCGGGAGGTGGTCGACGCCACCCTGGCACGGCAGATCTGGTCGAAGCGCCAACTGTTCGAGGTGATGGTCGACTTCTGGAACGACTTCCTGCACGTCGCCGCCGACTTCGACGGCGGTGAGGCGTACCGCACCTCGTTCGACAAGGACGTGGTGCGCAAGCACGCGCTGGGCAGCTACCCCGAGATGCTGGTCGCCGCGAACAAGCACCCCGCGCTGCTGATCTACCTGAACCAGAAGGACTCCCGCAAGGACGCGATCAACGAGAACCTCGCCCGGGAGAACCTGGAGCTGTACTCGGTCGGCGTCGACGGCGGCTACACGGAGGGCGACGTCCGCCAGGCCGCCATGTTGCAGACCGGCCGTGGCGTCGATGACAAGGGCCAGTACCGCCTGCGCGTCAACCAGCACTACATGGGCAAGGTGAAGATCCTCGGCTTCACCCACCCGAACACCTTCAGCATCGGCGACGTCAACAACCCGACGCCGAAGGAGATCGCCGCCGTGGACGCGGCGATCGACAAGTACATCACCTACATCGCGATGCACCCGTCGACCGCGAAGTACGTGGCGCAGAGCCTGGCCACCCGGTTCGTCTCAGACACCCCGCCGAAGTCCCTGGTGGACCGGCTCGCCAAGTCGTACAGCAGCAACAACGGCATGATCAAGCCGGTGTTGATGACGCTGTTCAGCTCCTCGGAGTTCTGGGCGGCGGTGGGCCAGAAGGTGCGGCGGCCGATGGAGTACCTGGTGGCTACGTACCGGACGCTGGGCGTGGCGCCGGAGGCGTCGCCGACGCACAACAACGGCGACAACAAGCGCACCCCCTTCGCCCGGGGCCTGCGGCAGGTCCACGACAAGCTGCGGGAGTTGGGCCAGTACCCGATGGGTCAGCCCACCCCGGACGGCTACCCGGACGTCTACGTCGCGTGGACCTCGGCCGGCACCATGGTCAACGGCTGGAACGAGGCCGGCGAGATCGTCGCCGGCTACCGCACCGCCTTCACGTACACGCCGCCGCAGAAGCTGGTCGCCAAGCCGCCGGCCACCGCCGGGGCGTACGTGGACGCGCTCTCCCTGCGGCTGGTGGGCCAGAAGCTGAGCACCCGGGAGAAGAACCTGATCCTCGGCGTGGCCGGCGTGCCGGCGACCGCCAAGGTCGACGCCACGTTCAACGGGGCCATCACCGCCGTCGCGCGGGCGATCCTCGCGTCCCCCCAGCACCACCTCCGGTGAGGCACCCGATGGAGAAGACTGTGTACAACTCTTTCCCCCTGCACCCCGAATGCCCCGACCTGCGGCGGCTGGCCGACAACCCGGCCGAGGCGCTGCTGCGCGCAGAGGCGGACATCGTCGCCGCCGAGAACGCGGCCGAGGCCGACCGCTACCGCACGCTGGAGGACCTGGAGGAGGCCCAGCAGGACGGTCGCGGTGTCACCCGGCGGACCTTCGTCGCCGGTGCGGCGGCGACCGCCACCGCGCTGGCCACCGCCCAGTTCGTCACCACCTCGGCGTCGTTCGCGGCGACCAAGACCGGCACGCTGATCCACGTCTTCCTCTACGGCGGGCTGGACGGGCTGAGCCTGGTGGCACCGGACAACGACCCGGTGCTCGCCAAGGCCCGCCCCGACCTGCTGCTCGGCAACGACTCGCTCGCCCTGAGCCGGGGCTTCAAGCTGACCAGCGCGTTCAAGCCGTTGGAGCAGTGGCTCAAGGCCGGACAGTTGGGCTTCATCCCGGCGGCCTCCGACGAGCGGCTGTCCCGCAGCCACTTCCAGGCCGCGGACGCCTGCAACCTGGGCGGGCTGCCCAACGAGACCGGCGGCCGGGGCTGGCTGGACGGACTGGTCGACAACCTCGGCAAGGGCACGGCGTTCCGCAGCGTCGGCATCGGCAGCACGCTGCCCCGCTCGCTGGTCGGCAACAACGGCGCGATCTCGCTGAACAGCGTCGGCTCGCTGAAGCTCAACGGTGACGACCGGTTCCGGGCGGCCACCGAGAAGGCCATCAAGGGGCTCTTCACCGGGATCAACCACCCGGTCGAGGAGGCCGTGCAGGAGGGCATGGGTGCGCTGGCGACCGCGCAGAAGCTCGCCGCCAAGCCGTACCAGCCCGCCGAGGGCGTCACGTACGAGGGCGTCGGGCGGGCGTTCCAGCAGCTCGCCCAACTGATCAAGGGCGGCGCCAACGTCCGGGTCGCCACCGTCGGCATGGGCGGCTACGACACCCACGAGAACCAGGGCACCCGCGAGGGCGGCCAGCTGCACCGCCGGCTGGGTGAGCTGGCGAAGGCGATGGCCGCGTTCTTCACCGACCTCGGCCCGCAGGCCGCCGACGTGACGATCATGGTGTCCAGCGAGTTCGGCCGTCGGGTCGGCTCCAACGGTGGCGGCACCGACCACGGCCACGGCGGCGTGATCACCGTCCTCTCCGGCAAGAAGCTCGCCGGTTCGCTGCTCGGCACCTGGAACGGCCTGGACAAGCTGGACTCCGGTGACGTGCCGGAATACAACAACATGTTCAACGTCTACGGCTCGCTGGCCCAGGGCCGGTTCGGGCTCACCAACGCGGAGGTGCAGAAGGTGTTCCCCCGCATGAAGTATGCCCCGATGAAGCTGTACGCGTGACGTACCCGCACACCCACGCCGCCGGCCGCCGCACCGGGACCTCGTCCCGGCACGGCGGCCGGTCGGCTGAGCCCGTACCCCCGCAGATCCCGGCCCGGCGCGGACCCGGCGGCCGGCGGTTGCTGGCGGTGCTGCTCCTGGTCGGGCTGCTCGCCAGCGTGCTGCCCTGGTGGTTGGGAACCCCCGCCGGCTCGCTGAGGACCAGCGCGGCGACCGTGACCGCGGCCGGCCGGATCACCGGCCTGGTCGCCGGCTACCTGCTGCTGGTGCAGGTGCTGATGATGAGCCGGCTGTCGGTGCTGGAACGGTGGATCGGTGGCGAGCACCTGTCCCGCTGGCACCGCGACATCGGCGCGACGCTGCTGGTCGCCGTGTTGGCGCACATGTCGCTGATCCTCGTCGGCTACGCCGACCTGCGAAACCAGTCGATCATCGCCGAGGTGGGCACGCTGCTCGGCGACTACGAGGACATGGTCTCCGCGTTCGTCGCGACCGGCATCATGGTGCTGGTCGGGTTCAGCAGCATGCGGGCGATCCGGCGGGCGCTGCCCTACGAGCTGTGGCACCTGCTGCACCGGTCCAGCTACCTGGTGCTGCTGCTCGGCTACGGGCACCAGTTCACCCACGGCGCGCAGCTCTACAAGCCCGGCCCGGTCCGCACCGGCTGGATCGCCCTCTACCTGCTGGTGGTCGCCGCCCTGCTCTGGGGCCGGGTGATCGCGCCGCTGGCGTTCAACCTGCGGTACCGGCTGCGGGTCGCCGACGTGGTCGCCGAGAGCCAGGACACCATCTCGATCTACCTCACGGGCGAGCGGCTGGGCCGGTTGGAGATGCTCGGCGGGCAGCACTTCCGCTGGCGCTTCCTCACCCGGGGCTGCTGGTGGCAGTCGCACCCGTTCTCCGTCTCGGCCGCCGCGAACGGTCGCTGGCTGCGGCTCACCGTCAAGGTGGTCGGCACGCACACCGCGGACCTGCGCGACCTGGACCCGGGCACCCGGGTCTGGGCCCAGGGCCCGTCGGGCACGTTCACCGCCGCGCACCGGCTCCGCGAGCGGGCGCTGCTGATCGCCGGCGGCAGTGGCATCACGCCGATCCGGGCCATGCTGGAGGAGTTGCCGCCGGGCGCCGCCCTCATCTATCGGGCCCGCACGCCGGCCGACGTGCTGCTCAGCCGGGAACTCGACTGGCTGGCCCAGGAGCGCGACACCTCGATCTGGTACGTCATCGGCTCCCGCGACGACCCCGGCCCCCGTCAGCTCATGAGCCCGGACGGGCTACGTCAACTCGTGCCCGACGTGGCCCGGCGCGACGTCTACCTGTGCGGGCCGCCTGGGCTGGTCGAGCAGTCGGTGCGCGCGTTGCGCCGCGCCGGCGTACCGCGTCGGCAGATCCACCTGGCCACCTTCGAGTTGTAGGAAGGCATCGCATGCGCCGCGCGCTCCTCGCGATCACCGGCCTGGCCGCCAGCACCACCGCGCTCGTGGTGCTGAAGGGCTCGCCGGGCGTCACCCAGGCCGCCCCCGACCTGGCAGCCGGGCAGCCGGTCAACCCCACCCCGCAGGGCGCCGACCCGGGCCGCGCCCCGGCGGCCCCCGGCGACGACCCGGCGGGCGCGACGCCGTCGCAGAGCGCCGACGCGCCGGTGTCGCCCAAGCCCGGCAAGACCACCGCCCGCCCGTCGGGCACCCGCACCACCACGAAGGCCCCGACCGCGCCGCGCACCACCAAGGCGCCCCAGCCGACCACCCGCCGGATCACCGGGCCGGGCGTGGACAACGAGTACGGGTACGTGCAGGTGCAGATCGTGGTCTCCGGCAACCGGATCATCGACGCCACCACCCTGTCGCTGCCCAGCGGCGGCGAATCCGACATCCACAGCGGCGATGTCCGGGACGCCTACAACGGCACCGGCGGCGAGGTCGTCCGCAAGCAGAGCGCCAACCTCAACACCGTCTCCGGCGCCACCGAAACCAGCAACTCCTACAAGCAGTCGCTGCGGGCCGCCATCGAGCAGGCGTTCTGACGTGCCGGCCGCGACGACCCGACCCGGGCTGTGCCGGGTCGAGCAGATCATGGGTACGGCGATCACCGTGGACCTCGCCGACGACCTGCCGCCCGCGCGCCTGCACGAGCTGGCCGATGACGTCTTCGCCTGGATGCGCGAGGTGGACGCCCGGTTCAGCACGTACCGGGACGACAGCGAGGTGTGCCGCTTCGACCGGGGCGAGGTGCTGCTCTCCGAGGCGTCGGCGGAGCTGCGGTTCGTGTTGGAGGCGTGCGCCGACCTGTGGGGCGACACCGACGGGTTCTTCGACGCGTACGCCACCGGCCGGCTCGACCCGTCTGGTTTCGTGAAGGGCTGGGCGGCGCAGGTCGCCTCTGATCGGCTGCTCGCCGCCGGAGCGGGCAACCACTGCGTCAACGCCGGCGGCGACGTGCGCGTACGCGGTCTGTCTCCGGCGGGGGAGCCGTGGCGGATCGGCATCCGGCACCCGTGGGACGAGATGGCGACCTGCCTGGTGCTCGCCGGCACGGACCTGGCCGTCGCCACCTCCGGCGTCTACGAGCGGGGTCGGCACGTGCTGGACCCGCGCCGGGGCGCACCGGCCGACGGGCTGCGCTCGGTGACCGTGGTCGGCACCGACCTCGGGATCGCCGACGCCTACGCCACCGCAGCCCTGGCCATGGGAACCGCCGGAATCGGCTGGCTGGACCGCCGCGCCAACCACACCCACGCGGTCATCACCGACAACGCCCGCCAGTACAACTCCGCCACCCTCCCGCTAACAGACTGACCCCACCCCCACGCCACCCCACCCACCCCGCCCACCCCACCCACCCCGCCCAACGTCGTCCCCGCGCCCCCCACGACCCGCGCCGCCCCACGACCCCGCCCCACCAGCCGCGATCTTGCAGTTTCGGTCGCTGGTTCGTCCGGAATGCGGGGATTGTCGGGGCAGGAAGTGCAAGATCGCGAGGGAGGGGGGCGGGTTAGCGCACCGGGCGGTGGGTGCCGGCGGGGCGGGTGCCGGTGGGGCGGGGGCGGCCGGGGCGGGAGCCGGCGGGCCGGGTGCCGGCCCAGCGGTGCCCGGGGTGGCTGCGGCGGGGCGGCTCGGTACCGCCGGGATGCGGCGCTCTGTCGTCCGTGGACATCGTTCCCCCGATCATGGCGCGCGTTCGCGCTGTCCCTTGGTCGCTGTCCCTCTGCTCAACGAGGACCGCCGCCCCGGCGACGCTGTCGGTCACCGGATCGGGTCGGTGGCCCGGACCGGCCCAGCGACCCGACACGGCAGCGGCGCGCCGGCTCACATGCCCCGACGCGGCAGCGGCGCGCCGGCTCACATGCCCCGACATGGCCGCGGCGCACCGGCTCACATGCCCCGGCGGGGCAGCGGCAGGTGGCCGGGGAGCAGGTCGAGGGTGAGCGTCACCCCGGTGGCGCGCAGCGCCTCGATCAACGTGTTCTGCACCAGGTAGGAGTCGGGAAGCTGCCACCGGGCCTGCTCCGGGGCGACCGCCCAGCGGACCGTCCCCTCGGGCAGCCGGGTCGGCGGTGCCGGAATCCACGAGCCCGGCCCGTGCCGGACCACGTGGAAACAGTGCTCCAACTCCGGTCGGAGCGGATCGCCGGGGCGTACCAGGAACATCCACCGACCGGTCGGGGTGACCAGCACCGGCCCGCGTACGCCGGTGCCGGCCGGGTGGGTCCGCACCGCGTCGAGCACGTGCCGACCGAGGTGGGCCGGCACCTCCAGCACGTCGAAGGCCCGCCCCGTGGGCAGCAGCACGCCGTGTGGGCGCGTCCGCCACCAGGTGGCCACCCGGGCCGGGTCGGCGCTCGCGGCCAACTCCCAGTTCTCCAGGGCGGGGTGGCAGCCGACGGTGGGACAGCCGGCCCGGCCGCACACGAACCGGCTGCGGGCCAGGCAGGCGCCGGGGGTGACCTCCCATCCGTGTACGGCGTACCGGATGGCTACCCGGCGCAGCCGGACCCGTTCCAACGGCGACAGTTCGGCGACGCGCGGTCCGACGTTACGCCACATGTTGTGTCATCTCCCCTCGTCGGGCCTGGCGAACGCCAGGTCGCATGTCGAGCACCGTCACTGCCGTAACCCGCGATCGTTGAGGTTGACGAACGGCTCGTGCAACTTGCACGAAAAGTACGAGGACTGGCTATCCGGCTGACGTACAGGCTGTGCGACCAGCGGAAACCTGAAGAGCACGTTGGACCGCCGCACCCGCGGACATCGCCCCGTCCCGATGGGACGGTGGCGGCAGGGGAGGGGATGGGGAGATGGACGAGCTACCCATAGGGCGGCGAGTGGCCTACTGGCGAGGCCGACGCAAGATGTCGCAGCAGGTTTTCGCCGACCGGTTGGGCAAGTCGAAGAGCTGGGTGGACAAGGTCGAGCGTGGCGTCCGTCGGCTCGACAAGTTCTCGGTCCTCTACGAGATCGCCGACATCCTCCAGATGGACGTGCAACTGCTGATGGGCAGGGATCCGGAGCGGCGTACGGACGCGCTGAACTGCATCGACCAGGTCGAGGTGCAGGAGATCCGGGCGGCCCTGGAGCGGTACGACTCGATGAGCGCCTACTTCGACGCGGCGCCCTGCCCGCCCCCGCTGGACGACATGCGCAAGGCCGTCAACCACGCCTGGCTCACCTACCAGTACGGCCGCTACGGGATGCTCACCCGGGCGCTGCCGAAGCTGCTGCGCGACGCCCAGGCGGCCGACGCCGCCTACGACGGCGCGCAGGCTCCGGAGGCGGCCCATCTGCTCGGGCAGGTCTACCAGATCGCCTCCTCGGTGCTGCGCAAGCTCGGCGAGTGCGAGCTGGCCTGGCTGGCCGCGGACCGGTCGATGGCGGTGGCCCAGCGTGCCGACGACCCGCTGCTGGCCGGCATCGCCACCACCCGGGTCTGCAACGCCCTGGTCGCCATGGGCCGGGCCCGTCCGGCGCTGGAGTTGAACGTCCAGATCGCCAACCGGCTGGCGCCCGGCGGGAGCAACGAGGTCTCCCCGGCCCGGCTCTCGGTCTACGGGATGCTGCTGCTCCAGGGCGCGATGGCCGCCTCCCGGATCGGTGACTCGGCCAGCGTCGACGACCTGATCAACTGCGCGGAGGAGGCCGCGACGCTGCTCGGCAGCGACCAGAACCACTACTGGACGTCGTTCGGCCCGACCAACGTCGAGCTGCACCGGGCCGCCGCCGCAGTGGAGTTGGGCGACGGGGGCCGTGCGGTGGAGGTGCACCAACTGCGCATCTCGGAGCCCCTGTTCAACGCGTTGCTGCCCGAGCGCCGCGCCCACCACCTGCTCGACATCGCCCGGGGGTACGCGCAGATCGGCGACGTGGCGAACGCCGGCGAGATGCTGCTGCTCGGCGATCGGCTCGCGCCGTCGGAGATCCGCTGCCGGCCGATCGCCCACGAGGTCATGTCGGACATCCTTCGTCGCACACGTGGTGCGCCGCCTTCTCCGGTAGCGGAGTTGGCTGAGCACATGGGAGTAGGGGTATGAGCGCGGAGCCGGTCTGATGGCCGGCGGACAGCGCACCAGCGAGCACCGCGCGGTGCTCTATGTCATCGCCTGCGGTTCGCCGCTGGCCCGTCACGTCGGGCGTCTGGTCGACCTGGCCCAGCAGGACGACTGGGATGTTTGCGTGGTCACCACACCCGACGGCGCCAAGTTCGTCGACCAGTCCGCACTGACCCACCAGACCGGGCATCCCGTGCGAACGCACTACAAGAGCCCCGGTGACCCGGACGTGCTACCACCGGCAGACGCCATGATCGTCTGCCCGGCGACCGTCAACACGGTCAACAAGTGGGCGGCCGGGATCGCGGACACGCTGGCCCTCGGGTTGCTGGTCGAGGCGCAGGGCAAGGGCCTGCCCATCGTGGCGGTGCCGTACACCAACGTCGCGATGGCCGCCCACCCGGCGTTCCGGGCCGGCGTGGCCCGGCTGGCCGACTGGGGTGTCACGATGCTCTTCGGTGATCATGTCGTCGCCCTGCACCCTCCCGGGACGGGTGAGCAGCACCTGCACATGTTCCCCTGGCAGTTGCCGCTGGCCGCGCTGCGTACCGTCGCGTACCGCGCGGCCTGAGCGCCCGACGGTCGCGTCCGGCGGGTCGCCCGACCGGTCCGGCCGGGCGTCGCCGCCGGACCGCCATCGCGCCGGTAAGCTGGGCCGCCGTGAGCGTATGCGTATCCGCCCCCTCGGTGACCGACGTGGTCGCCGAGCTGGAACGGCGCTACCCGCCGGTCTGGGCCGAGGAGTGGGATCGGGTCGGCCTCGTGCTCGGGGAGCCGGCCGCCCCGGTCCGCCGAGTGCTCTGTGTGGTCGACGTGGTGCCCGAGACGGTCGCCGAGGCGCTCGCCGTCGGCGCGGACATGATCGTCTCGCATCACCCGCTGCTGCTGCGGGGCGTCTCGTCGGTCGCCCCGACGACCTTCAAGGGCCGGATCGTGCACCAGTTGATCCGGGCCGGGGTGGCGCTCTACGTGGCGCACACCAACGCCGACGTCGCGTCCCCCGGCGTCTCCGATGCCCTTGCCGCCCGGTTCGGCCTGACCGGGCTGCGCCCGTTGCAGCAGCCCGCGCCCGGTTCGGCCGCGTACGGCGACGACCGGGGCTTCGGCCGGATCGGCGAACTGCCCCGCCCGATGACCCTGGCCGAGTTGACCCGGCACGCCGCAGCCGTGCTCCCTGTCACGTCGTGGGGAGTTCGCGCGGCGGGGGATCCCGGGCGTATGGTTCGTACCCTCGCCGTCAGCGGCGGGTCGGGGGACAGTTTCCTCGGCGCCGCGACCGCCGCCGGGGTGGACGCGTTCCTCACCGCCGACCTGCGGCACCATCCGGCCGGCGAGCACCTCGCGGCCGATGGTCCCGCCCTGATCGACGCCGCCCACTGGGCGACCGAACGACCGTGGCTGGACGATCTGGCCGCCCTCCTGCGGGAGGCGCCGGGCGTCGAGACGCTGGTGTCCGACCTGGACACCGACCCGTGGACCGTGCACGCCGCCGCACCCGTTGTGGACGACAAGGAGCCCGACCGTGAAGGCTGACCCCCAGGTCCAGCGCCGCCTGCTCGACCTTCAGGCGATCGACACCAACCTCGCCCAGCTCGCGCACCGTCGACGGTCGCTGCCGGAGCGGGCCGAGCTGGAGGCGCTGGCCCGGGAGTTGTCGTCGCTGGAGGACGAGCGGGTCCGCGCCCAGGTGGCGGTCGACGACCTGGACCGGGACATCGCCCGCCTGGAGAAGGACGTCGATCAGGTCCGGGCCCGCAAGGAGAAGGACGAGAACCGGCTCGCCGCCGGCACCGGCCCGGCCCGGGAGCTGGAGGCGCTCCAGCACGAGCTGGTCTCGCTCAACCGGCGCCAGGGCGACCTGGAGGACGCCGAGCTGGAGCTGATGGAGCAGCGGGAGACCGCGCAGGGCGTGCTGGACGGCGTGGAGCAGCGGCTGGCCGACACCCGGGAGAAGCGGGCCGCCACCGAGCAGCGCCGCGACGACGCGCTGGCCGAGATCGCCAAGGAGGAGGAGTTCAAGCGGGGGGCCCGTCAGCCGCTCGCGGCCGACCTTCCGGGCGAGCTGGTCACCCTCTACGACAAGATCCGCGAGGAGACCGGGCTGGGCGCCGCGCTGCTCACGGCGGGTCGCTGCGGCGGCTGCCGGCTGGAGCTATCCGGCGCCGACCTGGCCCGGATCCGCAAGACCGCCCCGGACGACGTGGTCCGCTGCGAGGACTGCCGACGGATCATGGTCCGTACCAACGAGTCGGGCCTGTAGGTCGTGGCACCGCGCGTGGTCGTCGTCGAGGCCGACGGCGGGTCGCGGGGCAACCCGGGCCCGGCCGGCTACGGCGCGGTGGTGCGCGACTCGGAGACCGGCGAGGTGCTCGCCGAGCGCGGTGAGTCTCTGGGTACGGCAACCAACAACGTCGCCGAGTACCAGGGCCTGATCGCCGGGCTGACGGCCGCCGCCGAGTTGGGTGCCGGCGAGGTGGACGTCCGGATGGACTCGAAGCTGGTGGTCGAGCAGATGTGCGGCCGGTGGCAGATCAAGCACCCCGGCCTGCGGCCGCTCGCCGCCCAGGCGGCGACGCTGGTGGGCCGGTTCACCGCTGTCCGGTTCACCTGGATTCCCCGCGACCAGAACCGGCACGCCGACGCGCTCGCCAACGCCGCGATGGACGCCGCCGCCGGCCGACCCACGCCGCCGCCGGCTGCCGCCAACGCACCGGCCTCGGCCAGCGCGCCGGCCGGCGGTGCCTCGACCGGCAGCGACCCGGCGACCGCGCCGGCCTCCTGGGAGCCGCGGCCGAGCTTCACCGCCACCCGGCTGATCCTGGTGCGCCACGGCGAGACCGAGTACACCGAGCAGCGCCGCTACTCCGGCCGCGGTGACGTGCCGCTCTCCGAGCGCGGCCGGGCCCAGGCCCGCGCCACCGGCGCCCGGGTCGCCGCGCTGGCCCCGTCCGTCGCGGCCGTGCTCAGCTCACCGCTGTCCCGGTGTACGTCGACGGCGGCGGCGATCGCCGGGGCGCTCGGCGACGTGCCGGTCCGCATCGAGGACGACCTGATCGAGTGCGACTTCGGCCAGTGGGAGGGGCGTACCTTCGCCGAGGTCCGCCAGCAGTGGCCGGGCGAGATGGACGCCTGGCTCGCCTCCCCCCGGATCGCCCCGCCGGGTGGCGAGTCGTTCACCCAGGTGGCCGAGCGCATCCGCCGGGTCATCGCCGCGCTGCCCACGGCGTACCCCGCGGAGGCTGTGGTGGTCGTCTCCCACGTCTCGCCGATCAAGCTGGCGCTGCGCGACGCGCTCGCCGCCGGTGACGGTTTCCTGCACCGACTCTTCCTGGACGCGGCCGGCATCTCGGTGCTCGACATGTGGCCCGACGGCGGGGTCGCGGTTCGCACGGTCAACGACACCGCACACCTCGCCAAGATCGACTAATTCCCATCTAGCGGGAGGGTCTTAGCTCTGGGGCTCCTACCAGGGCGGAAACCGTTGACAGTGGAGCGTGCGCGACCCAAGATCGGTTTGTGCGAAGCGTATACCTGACGAAGCGGGGTCACATCGACCTCCTGCGCGTCGCCAGCGCAGCCTGTCGACGCTCCATCTGACGCCGGGTCCATCCCTTCCTCGCACGCTACGGGCGTTCCCCTTCACCGCTGGTCTCCGGCCCCGCGGCGCGTCCGCCTGCGTACCTCCCGACAGGAGATCTGTCCATGTTGCCCACGAGACGTCTATCCCGCCTCACCGTGACGGTGGTGAGCACCGCGTTGCTCGCCACCGTGGCCCTGACAAATCCGGCGTCCGCCAAGCCGGGGCACTCCACTCCGGGGCACCCCGCGCCGCAGCACGGCCCCGGCCACTCCGACGTTCGGGGCTACCCGCAGCAGAACACGCTCCGTCTCTGGCCGGACAATCCGGCCGACGCGTCGATCGCGATCGGTGTCGTCCCGTACGACGAGATCGCGCCGAAGCTGAACGCCCTCCAGCGGGCCAGCAACCGGGTCTCCGCCCGGGTCGCCGGTAAGTCCGCCGGCGGTTACGACCTGTACGCGGTCACCGTGACCGCGCCGGAGAGCCGCGCCGAGGCCCAGCAGCAGGAGACCTGGAAGCAGCTCATCGAGGACGATCCGGCCCGGGCGCAGCGGGACCGCAAGCTCCTGGCCGGTTACAAGACCCCGCTCTTCGTCAACGGCAACCTGCACGGCAACGAGTGGGAGGGCACTGACGCGGCGCTGCGGGTCATCGAGGACCTCGCCACCGACAGCAGCCCCGAGGTGGCGGCGCTGCTCAAGCGCAACCGGCTGGTCTTCATCGTCACCGCGAACCCGGACGGACGGGTGGCCGGGACCCGGCCCAACTCGGCGGGTTACGACCTCAACCGCGACTTCACCATCGTCTCGCAGCCCGAGACCAGGATCATCCGTGATCTGATCATCGACACCAAGCCGATCATCACGCTGGACCTGCACGGGTACGTCAACCCGACGCTGCTGCACCCCAGCACCCCGCCGCACAACGTCAACAACGAGTACGACCTGTACATCAAGCACGGCCTGCCGAACGCTCTGGCGATCGAGGAGGACCTGCGCGGTCTGGGCTACCCCGAGACCCAGCGGGCGCGGATTCCGTTCCGTGACGACGAGCCGGGCGTGTGGGACGACTTCCCGCCGATCTACGTGCCGTCATTCGCCATGCTCCAGAGCAGCATCCCGTACACCATCGAGGCGCCGCTGAACCCGCGCGGCACCAACCTCACCCCCGCCGAGCGGGTCCGTCGCTCCGGCATCAACACCGACGTGCACGAGGTGGCGATCCGTACGTCGCTGCGCTACATCCAGGACCACCGCGCGCAGGTGCTGCACGACCAGGCCGAGGTCTACCGCCGTGGCCTGGCCGGTGAGCCGCTGCGCGACATTCCCGACGGCTACGTGCCGGGCTGGGGTCCGGAGGACAACTACAACACCACCTTCCCCCGCTCGTACGTCATCCCCACCGGCACCGGGCAGCGCTCCGAGCCCGCCGCGGCGCGTCTGGTCGACCTGCTGATCGGCAGCGGTGGCCGGGTGTGGCAGGCGAAGAAGGCGTTCAAGGCCGGCGGTAAGACCTACCAGGCCGGCTCGTACGTCATCGACATGCACCAGCCCAAGCGCGGCCTGGTCAACTCGCTGCTCGAACCGGGCGCGGACATCACCGACCGGGTGAACGACCTCTACGCCGGCCCGGCCGCCTGGAGCCAGGGGCTGACCTGGGGCGCCACCGTGGACACTCTGTGGAACACCCTTCCCGGCGTGCGCCTGGAGCGGACGTACGACGCGCGGGCCGAGGGCACCCTGCCCGCCGGCAAGGTTGACCTGCGCCTGGACCTGCGGGACGCCGCCGACCTACTCGCGGTGAACTCGCTGCTGGCCAAGAACGTCGCGGTCTACCGGCTCGCGGACGGGTCGGTGGTCGTCCCCGGCACCACGGCCAACCAGAAGCTGGCCCGCGCCGAGGTGAAGGCACACGGCGTGAGCTTCGAGAAGGCGCCGAAGGGCTGGCGGGGCACTCTGCTGGACCGGGTCGTGGTCGGCTACATCGGCACGGTCGAGGAGCGGGACACCCTCGCCGCCCTGGGCTTCGAGGCGCGTGCGGTGACCGCCGCGACGCTGGCCGGCACGCTGACCAACGACGTCGACGTGCTGCTGGTCGCCAGCAACGTCAACCTGACGAACCTGACCGCCGAGAACCGGGCCGCCCTGGACAGCTTCCTGGCGCGAGGCGGCGGCGTGGTCGGCCTGGGCACCCCCGGGGCGTCCTTCGGCAACGCCACCGGGCTGTTGAGCGTGACCGCCACGGCGGCGCCGAGCCTGGCCAGTGGTGTGGCAAACATCGTGAACAACGGCGGGCCGGTCACCACCTCGGCCATCCCGCACGCGTTCATCAGCCAGCCCGTCTGGTTCACCAACCTGGGCGCCAACGTCCAGGTCGAGCAGTCCTACGCCGCTGACCCGCTGCTGTCCGGCTGGTGGGCCACCGGCGGCGCCAACGGGCAGGCCGCCGCGGCCAACCAGGCCAGCATCGTGCGGGCCGTCTCCGGCACCGGGAACGGCGTGGTGCTGTTCGGCACCGACCCGACGTTCCGACTGCACCCCAAGGGCCTGCAGTCGCAGCTCGGCCGGGCGTTGCTCTGGACAGCCCAGCGGTGACCTGACGATCTGCCCTCGTGGGGCCCGGGTGCGTACGCGCCCGGGCCCCACGCCGTCTCCGGGGCAGTCCATACCGGGTACGTCCGTCGATGCCGCTCGGCGCACTGCGGACGCCGTTCGGCGCAGCGCCATCCAGACGGGGACAGTGACGGCGATCACAAAGTCGTAGCCTCCGGCCGTTACATCGAGTGTCACGACTCCCCGGAGGTGTGTCAGATGGCTGCACCCGAACCGGAGGCGCCCACCTCGGCGCCGGCCAGGGCAAAGGACCACAGCCCCTGGAACTGGTTGCTCTTCATCCCCATCGTGGTGCCGCTGATCCCGGCGTTCTTCAATGGCGACGCGCCCCGGATCTTCGGGTTCCCGCGCTACTACTGGCTGCAACTGACCTGGATCCTGCTCGGCGTGTCCACCACGACCTTCGTCTATCAGATGACGAAGCGGAGGGACCGCTGATGTGGCGCGATCACCTCACCGAGATCATCGTCTTCTCCCTGCTGTTCCTGCTGGTCAGCGCCATGGGCTTCGTGGCCGCTCGCTGGCGGGCACCGAAGGACATGGCGCACCTGGACGAGTGGGGTCTGGGCGGGCGGAGCTTCGGCGGCTGGATCACCTGGTTCCTGGTCGGCGGTGACCTCTACACCGCGTACACCTTCGTGGCGGTGCCGGCGCTGATGTTCGGGGCCGGCGCGGCCGGGTTCTTCGCGGTGCCGTACACGATCGTCGTCTACCCGCTGGTCTTCCTCGTGCTGATCCGGCTCTGGTCGGTCTCACACCGGCACGGCTTCGTCACCCCGGCCGACTTCGTCCGCAGGCGGTTCGACTCGCCGGTGCTGGCGCTGCTGATCGCGATCACCGGCATCGTGGCCACGATGCCGTACATCGCCCTGCAACTGGTCGGCATCGAGGCGGTCCTCAAGACCATGGGCGTGACGGGGGAGAGCGCCCTGGCCCGGCACCTGCCGATCATCATCGCGTTCGCCATCCTGGCCGCATACACCTATCAGTCGGGGCTGCGCGCACCGGCGCTTATCGCGTTCGTCAAGGACAGCCTGATCTACGTCGTGATCCTGGTGGCGGTCATCTACCTGCCGTACAAGCTCGGCGGTTGGGGTGAGATCTTCGACGCGGCGGACGCGAAGTTCCAGGCGTCGCCGAACCCGAACGACGGCATCCTGCTCAACGGCAACAACCAGCTCCAGTACGTCACCCTGGCGTTCGGCTCGGCGCTGGCGCTGTTCCTCTACCCGCACAGCATCACGGGCGTGCTGGCCAGCCGGAACCGCGACGTGATCAAGCGGAACATGTCGGCGCTGCCGGCGTACAGTCTGCTGCTCGGGCTGATCGCGTTGCTCGGCTACATGGCCATCGCGGCTGGCGTGAAGCCGCTGCCGGGGGCGACGGAGGGCAGCGTCGACAACAACACGGTCGTGCCGCTGCTGTTCGACCAGCAGTTCCCGGACTGGTTCGCCGGGGTCGCCTACGCCGCCATCGGCATCGGCGCGCTGGTGCCGGCGGCGATCATGTCGATCGCGGCGGCGAACCTGTTCACCCGCAACATCTACAAGGAGTACCTGAAGCGGGACGCGACCGCCGCGCAGGAGGCGAACGTCTCGAAGATCACCTCACTGGTGGTAAAGGTCGGCGCGGTGGCCTGCATCGTCTTCCTCGACCCGCAGTTCTCGATCGACCTCCAGCTCATCGGCGGCGTGATCATCCTTCAGACGCTCCCTGCGGTGGCGCTGGGCCTCTACACCCGCTGGTTCCACCGGACCGCGCTGATCGCCGGCTGGGCCGCCGGCATGGGGCTCGGCATGTGGATGCTCTACCAGGTGGCCAGCCCGACCCGGAAGCACTTCGGCGGCTCGGCGTTCCCGCTGGAGAAGTTCGGCTTCGACACCCCCAAGACGATCTACGTCGGCATCGTGGCGGTGCTGGTCAACCTGGCGGTCGCGGCCCTGCTGACGCTGATCCTGCGGGCCGCCAAGGCACCCGAGGGCGTCGACGGCACCACGCCGGACGACTACTTCGCCGACGAGGGCGACCCCCGCGTCACCCCCGGCACCAACCGCGACGCCACCCCAACCCGAGAACCAGTCGCCTAACCCCCCCGCCCCGCCCCCGCCCCCCGCCCCGTCCCCGCGCCCTCGCCCTCTCCCCGGTCGATCATGGAGTTGTGGTGCCTGGCTGATGGCGATTTGCGTCAATCGTCCCCCACCACAACTCCATGATCGACGAGGCCGGAGCTCACACGTCGGCGAGCTGTGCGGGATCAAGCCGGGCAAGGCGGGCCGCGTCCTGGCCCGGCGGCAGCCCGAACAGTCGGCGGTACTCACGGCTGAACTGCGACGCGCTCTCGTAGCCGACCGCGAATCCGACGGCCGCCACGTCACCGGGTTCGGCGAGCAGCCGAGCCCGTGCCTCCTGGAGCCGAATCAGCTTCTGGAACTGGATTGGCGTCATCGTGGTGATCGCCCGAAAGTGGCGGTGCAGGGACGTCACGCTCATCCCGGCGACACGCGCCACGTCCTCGACCCGGAACAGGTCGGCGTGATGGTCGCGGATCCAGCGGATCGCCCGCTCGATCTGTACGACGTTGCCGCCGCCCAGCCCGATCTGCCGGACCGTGCCACCCTGCTCGCTGGTCAGCAACCGCCAGACCACCTCGCGCTCCAGGCCCGCCCACAGCACGCGCTGGTCGTGGGGACGGTCGAGTAGTCGTAGCAGCCGCACCAGCGCGTCGAGCAGGTCGTCGTCAGCGGTGCTGACCGCGATGCCCGCCGCCGGCTCGCTCCGCGCGGACGGTGTCTCCAGCAGCAGTTCGGCGATCAGCGGCGGCCGCAGCGTCAGGCCCAGCACCAGGTACGGCTCGTCGGGGGTGGCCCGGGTGACGTGGGCGATCACCGGCAACTCCAGGGACGCGACGACGAACTGCCCGGACCCGTACGCGAACACCCTCTCTCCCAGGACCGCGCGCTTCGCGCCCTGCGCGACCAGGGCGAAGGTCGGCGCGGTCTGGGCCGGCACCGGCTCGGTGGGGGAGTTGCTGCGGTGCAGGGCGAGCCCAGCCGGCGTCGGCCGTCCGGCGTAACGCCGCACCAGGTCGCGGATCTCGGACAGCGCGCTCATGAGCCCATCCTGCCCATGTTGGCAGGATCAGGCAACGCGGTGGCAGCATCGATCTACCGGCATCGGCGCCCGCGGGTGTGCACTGGACGCATGCCACTCAACAGTTTCGTCACACTGGGCCGCTCTGGCCTGCGCATCAGCCCGTACACCCTCGGTGCCATGACCTTCGGGGAGGATCATGGATGGGGAGCCTCGGTCGCCGAGTCGGAGGCGATGATCACCGAGTATCTGGAACGTGGCGGCAACTCCATCGACACCGCCAACATCTACACCAACGGCCACTCCGAGAAGATCATCGGCGACTACCTGGCCTCTCGGCCGGGCCTGCGCGACCGGATCGTCCTCGGCTCCAAGTTCTTCGGCAACCTGTTCCTCGGCGACCCCAACGGCGGCGGCGCCGGGCGCAAGGCCGTGGTGGCCCAGGTGGAGGAGTCGCTGCGCCGGCTGCGCACCGACTACCTGGACATCTACTGGCTGCACAACTGGGATCGGGGCGTACCGGTCGAGGAGACGCTGCGCGCCCTCGACGCCCTCGTCACGGCCGGCAAGATCCGGTACGTGGGCCTGTCGGATCTGCCCGCGTGGAAGGCGGCCGAGGCGCAGATTGTCGCCCACTTCCGCGGGTGGACGCCGGCGATCGGGTTGCAGCTCGAGTACTCGCTGCTCGAACGGACCGTCGAAGGGGAACTCCTCCCGATGGCGGCCGAGCACGGCCTCGGAGTGCTGCCCTGGAGCCCGCTCAAGAGCGGCTGGCTCTCCGGCAAGTTCGCCCGTGGGAACGACTCCGTGGACACGAAGCGTGGCGCACTGGTGGGCGGCCCTGCCGAGCGTGACTGGCAGGTCATCGACGTACTGCACGAGGTGGCGGCTGACGCCGGAGTGACACCGGCGGCGGCAGCGCTGGCCTGGGTCGGGGCCCGACCGGGCGTGACCTCGGTGCTGATCGGCGCGCGGCGCCTCGACCAGCTGAAGGCGAACCTGGACACGGTGGACGTGCGGTTGTCGCCGCGGCAGACGGAGCGACTCGACGAGGTGTCGACGCCCGCGTTGAACTTCCCCGCCGACAACAATCGGCACCTCGCACCGAGTCTCGCCTTCGCGGGAGCCACAGTGGACGGCCAGCCGAGCGGCACGTTGCCCTGGCTCACCTCCGACGGCGTCAGGTACTGATCACCGAACAGCCGAGGTAGTGCAGGCTGTACCAAAGGTGGGCAGCAGGGGGGATCGTCCAGGTATCGGACTTCTTGAACCATTGAGGGGCAAGCGTTTCCGACACCGAGGAGCCAATATGTCCGTGATACCGAGCGATCCCTCCCGCCGCCGCCGAACCGTGCGGATGGCCGCCGCCGCGTTGGCCGCCGTCCTTGTCGGCGCCGCCCTGGCCGTCCCGTCGGCGTTCGCCGACACCGGGTCCAGCCGGCACGACGGCCCGCGGGACGCCGTGCAGCGGCACCTGGACGGACTGGTCAACGAGAGCGGCTTCCCCGGCGCGCTCGCCTCGGTGCGGGGGGCCGACGGGCGGGTCCGCGACTACACCGCCGGGGTCAGTGATCTCCAGAAGCGGCGCCCGGTCCCCCGGGACGGCCAGGTCCGCATTGGCAGCAACACCAAGACCTTCACCGCGGTGGTCGTCCTCCAGTTGGCGGGCGAGGGTCGCATCGACCTCGACGCCACTGTCGAGCACTACCTGCCCGGGGTCGTGCGCGGCAATGGCCACGACGGCAGCAGGATCACCGTACGACAGTTGCTGCAACAGACGAGCGGCCTGCCGGACTACGACGACGTGGTGTTCACCAAGCCGCAGGACCTGATCGACAAGAGCCGCTCGTACTACCAGCCGCGCCGGGGGGTGGACGCGGCGCTCACCAAGGCACCGCACTTCGCGCCGGGCGAGAAGTGGGAGTACAGCAACACCAACTTCGTCCTCGCCGGCCTCATCGTCGAGCAGGTCACCGAACGCCCGATCGGCGAGGAGATCACCAACCGCATCATCAGGCCGCTGAAGCTGCGTGACACCTACTGGCCGGGCGTCGGGGAGCAGCGTCTTCGCGGCACCCACCCGCAGGGCTACGTCTCGGTGGCGCCGGGCACGCCGTGGGTGGACGTCACCGAGATGGACCCGTCGCTGGGCTGGGCAGCCGGTCAACTGGTGTCCACGCCGGACGAGCTGCGGACCTTCTTCGACGCGCTGGTGGGCGGCAGGTTGCTCAAGCCCGCGCAGCAGGCGGCCCTGACGACGACCGTGCCCGCGCCCGGGTTCGAGCTGACCGGTGAGTACGCGTACGGGCTGGGTGTCGCCCGGTACGAGCTGCCCTGCGGCGGCTACGCCTGGGGCCACGGCGGCGACATCCAGGGCTTCCAGACCCGCAACCTCGCCACCCGGGACGGCCGGAGCGCGGTAGTGGCCGTGACCGGCCTGCCGACCAGCGAGCAGATGCTCGCCGCGGTGAACAAGACCGTCGAGACGGCGCTGTGCGGCACGGGCCGCTGACGCGGCCCACACCCCGGCGGACGCCGTCACCCACCGTCCGGTGGACCTGTTCACGACAAGAAGTGGGGGACACCCCACGTGTTTTTCAGGAGGAATCATGGCTGTTCTCGTCATCGGTGCGACGGGCAACCAGGGCGGGGCAACGGCACGGGCGCTGCTAGACCGTGGCGTCGCGGTCCGTGCCCTGGTCCGCGATCCGGGTGCCGACAGCGCCCAGGCACTGCGGGCTCGGGGCGTCGAACTGGTCAAGGGCGACCTGGACGATGCGGAGTCGCTGTTCGCCGCAGCGGACGGAATGGACGGCCTGTTCTCCATCCCGTATCCGGACGTGACGGACATGCAGGGCAACGCCGAGGTGACCCGTGGTCGCAACGTCGTCGAGGCGGCGCGCCGGGCCGGCGTGTCGCACGTCGTGCACAGCAGCGTCTCGGGTGCTGGCGATTTCCACCGCAACCAGCCCGGATGGGCCGAGGGTCGGTGGGACAGGCACTACTGGGAGAGCAAGGCGGCCATCGACGAGATGGTGCGCTCTGCTGGCTTCGCGCACTGGACCATCCTCAAGCCCTCGACCTTCATGGAGAACCTCGTCGGCCAGACCTACTTCTTCGGCGACTGGTCCAGCGGCACGATCATCACGGGCTTCGCGGCGGACACGCGACTTCCGTTGATCGCCGTCGACGACATCGGGGAGGCCGCGGCGATCGCGTTCACGAACCCGGGGAAGTTCCACGCCCTGGACGTCGACCTGGCCAGCGACATGCTCACCATGACCGAGATCGCGGCCATCCTGAGTGAGATCACCGGCCGGGAGATCACCGCACCCGTCCTCACCCCGCAGCAGGCCGTCGAGCGCGGCATGCTGCCCTTCATGGTCAACGCGGTCGAGCAGATCAACGAGAATGGGAGCCCCGCCCGTCCGGAGACGACCCGCGCCCTCGGCCTGCCCACCACCGACTTTCGCACGTGGGCGCGACGGACGCTCTCCTGAAACCCAGCCGGCCGTAGACCGTCACCGGGCGGGCTGAAAGTCGGGCCGTAAGCGGGCAGTGGGGCGGGGTTAGGAGCGGCGGCGGTTGCGGTTCACCAGGGCCTGGTTGAAGCGGCTCAGGAGGGCTGCCAGGGTTTCGCGGTCATCGGTGGTCCAGTCGGCCAGCATGTCGCCGTAGAGCCGGGTCCGCGCGGACCGTACCGCCGCCATCCGCTGTAGGCCGGCGGCGGTGGGGGAGATGACGGTGCCCCGGCCGTCGGACGGGTCCGGGGTACGGGTGATCAGGCCGTCCCGCTGGAGCGCGGACACCTGCCGGGTCACGGTCGAGCCGTCCAGGTTGAGCCGGGCGGCGAGCGCGGAGACGTTCTGCGGGCCGGCGGCGTCCAGGTGGCGCAGGATCACGTACGCCGCCCGGTCGAGCACCCGGTGCTCGGCGGTGCCGGTGGCCCGCCGGGTCGCCTCGCCGAAGCGCATCAGCAGGGCGACCTCGGTCTCGATCCGGCCGAGGGTGGCCTCGTCCGGGGTGGCCTCGGCATCCCGGTGGGGGTCGTCGCTCATAGCTGTATGATACAGGATAAGTGTCTGTATCATACAGCTATCTTGGGAGTCCGAGTGGATCGGCGTTCCGAACCGAACCGCAGTGCCATCTACGCCACCACACTGGTGGCCTTCCTCGCCATCGCCGGCATCGCCGTCGTCGACCCGATCCTGCCGGCCATCGGCGACGCGATCGGAGTCACCGCCTGGCAGGTCGAGCTGCTGTTCACCGCGTACATCGCGGTGATGGCACTCGGCATGATCCCGGCGACGCTCGCCAGCGGCCGGTTCGGCTTCAAACCGGTGCTGATCACCGGCGTCTCCGTGGTCGGCGTGGCCGCGATCCTCGCCTCGCTCAGCGACAACATCGTGCAGCTCTCCGTGCTGCGCGGCGTCTGGGGGCTGGGCAACGCGATGTTCTTCGCCACCGCCATGGTGGTGCTGGTCAACCTGGCCGTCGACCGGGAATGGGCGGTAGGCCTCTTCGAGACCGCCCTCGGTCTGGGCTTCGCCGTCGGCCCGCTGATCGGCGGCCTGCTCGGCGAGGTCAGCTGGCGGCTGCCGTTCTTCGTCTGCGGCGTGTTCATGGTCCTCGCCCTCGGTGTGGCCGCCCGCAAGCTGCGCGAGCCGACCAACCGGCAACCCTCGGTACGCCTCGGCCAGATCTTCGCCACCTACCGCCGCCCGGCGTTCATCGTGCTCTGCGTGGTGACCGGCACGTACAACTTCGTGTTCTTCGTGGTGCTCGGCTACACGCCGCTCTTCCTGGGCCTGGACGTCATCCCGCTGGGGTTGGCGTTCACCGGCTGGGGGCTCGGCCTGGCCGCCGGCATCCTGGTGATCGGCCACCGGCTGGCCCACCGGATCGGCGCGGTGCAGACCGTCGGCGTGGCCATCGCCGGGCTGCTGGTCTGCATGGTCCTCTTCGCCACCTCGACCAGCACCGCCGAAACGCTCGTGGTGCTGGTGCTCGCCGGGCTCTGCATGGGGCTCGCCAACGCCAACCTCACCGACCTGGCGCTCGGCCTCGGTTCCAGCGACCGCCGGGTGGCCACCGGCGCGTTCAACCTCGTCCGCTGGGGTGCCGCCGCGCCAGCGCCGATCATCTCCGGCAAACTCGCCGAGCAGTCGCTGTCGCTGCCGTACTGGGTCGGCTTCGGAGTGCTCACCGTCGGTGTGCTGGTCTACCTGGCCTTCGCGCACGTGATGGCCGCCGGCTACGGCGAGCGGGTGCTCTGGTCCCGGTGGAACCGCGCCGCCGCCGACAGCGAGCACGCCGCAGAGGAGCCGGTCGGCGAGGCGTACTGACGACCGTCGGGGCTCCGGCCCCGCCGATCAGTTCAGGGCGCGCCAGAGCAGGTAGAGGCCGATCGTCGTGCCGAACACCACGATCAGCGTCTTGAGCACCACCGGCGGCAGCCGGCGGACCAGCCGGGCGCCCGCGTACCCACCGATCAGCGTGGCCGGCGCGACCACCGCGACGGCCGCCCAGTTCACCGGGCCGAACAGGGCGAACACCACAAGCGTCGTGAGCCCCACCACCGCGGAGAGCAGATTCTTGATCGCGGTCACCCGGGCCAGGGTCGCGTCCAACACCAGGGCCAACCCGGCGACCAGCATCACCCCCAACGCCGCGCCGAAGTACCCGCCGTACACGGCGCCGAGCGCGACCATCGTCTGCACCGCGACCGTCCGGCGGCGCGGCGACAGGTCGCGGGGGTGACCGACCAACCGGCGTAGCGGGTCCTGAAAGGCCAGGACCGCGGTCGCGCCGAGCACCAGGAAGGGTACGACCACCTCGAACGCGCGGGCCGGCGTGGCCAGCAGCAGCAGCGCCCCGACGATCGTGCCGACCAGGGTGGTAGGCACGAGAGTGGCCAGCGCCCGCGGGCGCGGCAGATCAGCCCGGCTGCCCGCCACGCTGGCCACGTACCCGGGGAACACGGCGACAGAGTTGCTGACGTTCGCCGGCACCGGCGGCAACCCGACCGCGATCAACGCCGGAAAGGTGATCAGGGAACCACCACCGGCCACCGCGTTGACCGTGCCAGCGGCGAGACCGGCGGCGAGCAGCAGCGCGGCGTGGGGGAGATCCATAGCCCTCAGAGGTTAGCCCTTGCCTCCCGGCACGGATTCGCCGGACCACCGCCCCTGAGCTGCGCGATCTTGCCCGGGCAGGGCGGCAATACCGGCGGCCCGCACGTCGTTAGGATGAGAGCGCGACGGACGAGTCGACCGGGCGGTCGCGTCGGCGGGCTTCGGCCCGCCGCCGAGGAACGTCCGGACTCCACAGGGCAGGGTGGTTGTTAACGGCAACCCGGGGCGACCCGCGGGACAGTGCCACAGAAAACAGACCGCCGACCCCCTCGGGGGACGGTAAGGGTGAAACGGTGGGGTAAGAGCCCACCAGCACCCCGGGTGACCGGGGTGGCTCGGTAAACCCCACCCGGAGCAAGGCCAAGCAAGGGCCGTCACCGCAAGATGACGACCCGGCGCAGACGCTTGAGGGCTGCCCGCCCGATGTCTGCGGGTAGGCCGCTGGAGCCTGCCGGCAACGGCAGGCCGAGATGGATGGCCGCCGCCGGCGCAAACCCCTTGGGGTACGCGCCGCGCACAGAATCCGGCGTACAGGTCGACTCGTCCGTCGCCCATCAGGTCAGCCACCCCGACATGGTGGCTGACCTGCTGTTTCTTCGGGCGCTGATGGTCGTCGGTGGTTGTCTCTGGTCAGCGTTTGACGGCCCGGTGACGGCCCAGACGGCCCAGGGGCGGCCCAAGAGCGGCCATCCGCCGGATGACCCCTCGACGACCAGCATCTGTCAAAGCTATTTACTGCTCGTCATCGATCAACTACAGATCCTGTATGAAGATCTTTCGGCGGTACTGGGGCTGCTCGCTCTCTTGGCGTTGATCGCCGTCTAGTGGTCCGGCAACGCCGGCCCTGAGCTTCTCTACTTCCTGTCCGCCGGAGTGGTTGTATGGTCGCTGCTGCCTCGCTGCCTGACATTTCGGCTACACGGTGTCGGCTACCTGACACCTGCGCGGCTCTGGGCTGACGAGGGCTCGGTCAGGAGCGGTAGCCTCCGCCATTGACCCGACCATTTGACCTGTGGGGCCAGCGAGGCTGGTGTAACCAGGTGTAAACCGACATGCCGGCGTCACGGCACGGCGGTTACGCCTGCCCTGGCAGTCTTCACGCCAAAAAGAAACGCCTTCCAGTGCTCGGCCGTAGCGATAGATAGGAGGTAGGCGTGTCCGGCTTCAGTGACCAGTTTACGGCGCATCTCGTTCCTAGCCAGCCCGAAATTGCGGAGGCGATGAGGGAGGGGTTAGTCGTACTGGACACGAATGTTTTGCTTAGCGCCTACCGATTCGCTCCAAAAGCACGTGAAGAATTGCTTTCCGTTCTTGAGCAGGTCGCGGATAGAGTCTGGATTCCACATCAGGTCGCATTCGAGTTTCACAAAAATCGATTCGGCGTCATCGCGGAGCATGACGCCGCATACAAAGAACTGCTTGACGCCCTGTCTGAACACCGGCGAACAATGCAGTTAGATCTTGAAACAAAGATTCGACAGCTATCGAATCGATCTGCGCTAACCGACGCAGTGAGAGACGAGCTGCTTCACCAGGCACGGCAGAGCCTAGACCCGCTCCAAAGTGAGATCGAGCGGCTACATCAAGCTCATCGGCTTGGCGAGCCGGCTGAATCCGATAACGTGTTGGAGCGACTGCAACTGATTTTCGCAGACCACGTTGGTCCGGCCTTTTCGCCCGAGGAGCAGGAGAGGGCCAACAAGGAAGCATCTCGCCGAATCGACGAAAAGGTACCCCCGGGATTCAAGGATTCGGGCAAGTCGAACCCCAGCGGCGACTACTTCCTTTGGGCGCAAACACTTATAGAGGTCGAACGTTGCAAGCCGAAGTTCTTAGTCCTCGTCACAGGTGATGTCAAAGACGATTGGTACTTGCGGGTAAAGGGTCAAACTGTCATCGGACGACCGGAGCTTGCTAATGAGTTGCAAGCCCGTACCGGGGCACGGCTGATGCTTATGCCCACCAAATCCTTCCTGCGTCACGCGCGTGAATATTTGAATGCCGCCGTCAGCAGTGACACCCTAACTCAGGCTGGCCGAGTGGCCGAGGTTCAACTCCTTCAGCGAGCAGTGGAGAGTGCGGCCAAGTTGGAAGCTCAACGTGACGCCCTATTGGGTAGCGTAGAGACGGCGCAAGCCGAAGTTGAGCTTTCTCGGGCCGAGGTTCGCAGGATTGTAAACACCCTAAGTCAAATATCCGACCGGGAAAGCTCGGCTTATAAGGAAGCTGACGCTGAGCTGCAAGAGGCAATCGGGGCTTATGAGAAGTTGCGCTCGCTCTTTACCGCGGCGCAATCGCGGTTGCAGGAATTGGACGCGCGATTAAATGAACTCCAAAACCTCGTGATACATGGAGCGGAATCAGGCGATCGAACGGATTTCGAAACGAAGCTTGCAAAATGGCTTAGATTGATCCAGCGCTGACAAAGGACCTGCTATCCCGATGGTCCTATGGATGTCAACCCCGCGACCCCTTGACCCCCAGGCAACAATCCGGAGACGTTGACCTGGATCGACCGGGCAACCTGCCTCAACGAACCGTCCCGTAGAGTCCGTCAGCGTCCGGCACGATGCGTGGTGATCGTCACCCAGTTAGTCACCCAGCAACAGCCTCAGCGCTCTCGCAACTGCTGCCGATATTCCACTCTGTCTCGCACCCCTGCGTGCCCAGACTACGAGGGCGCGAGTCGGATTGGTGACAGCAATCTTGGCAGGGCCCGACATGATCGGATGGTGATAAGCCACGCCCCTGGGCACTCGGTTAAGCCCGATCCTTTGCTGCCGGCCCACCACACCCACGGGCCCGGTTCTCTGTTACAACGGCGCGGCTTGCCGGCCATCCCGTAGCGCCAAGGCTAAGACAGGATGTCGATGGACAAAGAAGCTAGTGACGCGCGCCAGCCATCCCCGATACCTTGGGGCTTGATCATACTGATGGGCGGCGGTTTGATAGTCGCCCTCACGCTAACAGTCGTCGCCGTTCTCGGACCCTATGATCTTAACAACGACAAAAAGCTTCGCCTGGACGCATTCAAACTTGTCCTGACTGGGATTGCTGGCTACGGAGCTGCCGTTACTGTCTGGCTGGCCCTGCGAAGGCAGCATCATTTTGAACATCACAGTTGGAATCAGCATGTGCTCGAACTACGCAAGCAGGCCGCCGACGACCTTAACAACCAATCACGCAGAGCTCTTGATCTGTATTCTGCGGCCGCCGAACAATTGGGGTCGGAACACGCCGCAGTTCGCTTGGCCGGAGTCTACACATTCGAGCGACTAGCGTCCGAGGAGGCCGCATACCGCCAGACTGTAGTGGACGTGTTCTGCGCCTACTTGCGGATGGGCCGCATATACGATCACGACACGGAGCGTCAAGCCGAGCTAGAGGTTCGATCCTCAGTGCAGTCCCTCTTACTCCGACACCTACGGCCGCCAGACTCGCCCTTGAACTGGGCGAACGTGCGAGTCAACCTGTCCGGGGCAATCCTGCGCGACTTCGACGCTTCAGGTACCTACTTTACGGTGGCAAACTTCAAAGGTGCCCAGTTCTTGGGTGAGACGACTTTCGATCGTGCCGCTTTCGTCGGAAAGGCGGGGTTCGGGGGATGTAAATTCAGCGGCAGAACCAGCTTCAGGCGCGCCCAATTCGACGGTGGGGCAGATTTCGACAGCGCCGAATTCGAGGGCGTGGAGACTGGTTTTACCGGCGCAAGATTCTCCGGAAGCTCGACCCAGTTCAGGCAAGCCAAGCTGCTGAGCACTCAGGTAATCTTCCGTGCCGCGCGATTTTCCTCGGTTATGTCAACGAACTTTAGCAAGGCACTATTCGGGCCAACCTTTAATTTCAAACGAGCTAAATTCTCCAGCCGCATCACCTCGTTCAATCGGGCCGAGATGCCAGAAGGCATCACACCATTCATGATGGCCAGATTCTCCGGACCCGTTCTCGTGGACGACGCTGTTCGCTGGAATTCAGTCCTGAGGGGAGCGCATGTGCTCGGCGAGGTTAGAGGCGTCGGCGACGACGTCTCAGAGAGCGACCAGGATGATGAGCACGATCTCCAGGTAGGCAGCGATGAATCAGTAGACGAGCCCGAGCGGCATCGCTCTGACAACGAGTGATGCTCCGTGCCATCCTCACTGTCTGCCGCCGACCCGCCCTCCTGAGGAGCGGGCCGCCGCCCGGCCCGCCATGTCAAGCGGACCTTGACGCAAGTTCGGACGCTGGCGGGTCGGGTGGCGGTCTGCTCGGCTGGCCCGGGTCGGTGGCTGGCGGAATGTCCCCGCGAAACCACCCATGGACCGCAACGCGCGGACGCAGCCCCGGCCATCCTGGAGTCGTTGCGCCCCCGCCGGAGGCGCACTGACCGCGACCCGCCGACCGACGCGACCCGCCGCGCGGACCCGGCGTGCCCTTCCCTGCGCCGCGTCGCTCGGGCGCGGCGCGGCCGGCTGCCGGCGACGAACCTCCACCACTTCCAAACCGATTCCGTCTGCCGCGGCCCCCGGGCTTCCCGCTCTCCGCGCCAAGCATCAGGTGGGACTAGACACGTGGGGGTGACAGGATCGGAACATTCCTGAGTGACAGGCCCAGCTCTCATCCAACTAGATTCGGGACTGACCAAACGCCATGAGTTCCGGCAGTGTCAGGACTCATGAGCGTGCTGCTGCCGGGGTGGGTTGGCTTCGGCGTCGCTGGCTGCTGGCTTGCTCGTCCGACTGTTCAACAGGGCAACGAATTCCTCTTGGGCGGCAAGGTCGCCTGCCGCAGCCATAACACGCAGTTCGGTTTCTCGGCCCTGCTCGGCTAGTAGTTCAGCGAGCAACCTGCGAGCAGGAATGCTGCCCTCACCGGCAAGTCGTCGTAACTCACTCTCGCTGTCGGATAGCCGTTGGCGATCCTCGTCGGTCTGGTCGTCACGGAATGAAGAAGGTTTGTCCTTGCCGCCGCGGTTCAGAATCTCAGTAGCGAGGGCGCCAGCAGCGGAGCGTTCCCTGCCAATGCGGACTATCTCTCGTGGACGTGACAGCAAATCATCGATGCGGCAATTCCCGACGCCTCCGTTCGAGGTTAATTCTTGAATTTCGCTATGCCTCTCCTCCGAGAAAAGGAGCAGTGTCAGTTTCCAGCGAGCGTCCGAATCCCCTGAATCGGCAAGCTTTCGTAGGTCGTTATGGCGCCCCTGCTTTGCCAGGAGGTCGATCAAGGCTCGGCGCGCGTGATCCACGTCTCCGAGCGCAATTAGTTCTCTCAGTTGGTCTTCCTGGCTAGTTGCAGCTAGGAGTCGGGGAAGTCGTCTACGTGCTATGGGGTTCAACGCGTAAACTCGACGGTATAATTCAATGGCGCTATTCGGCAAGCCGCACTGTTCGGCATTAAGTGCGAGTTGCATCAGGGTGTCCGGGGTGTTCATGTGCGAGGAGAGGATATTGCGGAGGTCGGGGAGAGGTGGCTCATAGTAGCGATGTATTGATGCGTATTGCTGTAGATAGTCCGCTACTTCGTACCCTGCGATAGTGCCCATGTTCGGCCCCGGAATGGGAACTAGTGCTTGGACGGCGCCATGGAGTTTTTTCGTCGCATGAGCAAGGGCGGTCTGCAGCCAATCGCTGCTGGCGTCTGCAATTTGCACACCACTCAGATACGCCTGTGCGGCGGCTCCAAGTACCTGCACGGTCAGAGGTGCTCGGATGCCGATTCTCCGAATGTCGATTGCTGCCGTAAGGACGGCCCAACCATAGGGGTGGGAAATTTTTCCGTGGTTCCAGTGCGTAATCAATTGTGGAGCGCCTGCTAGATGTTGAGTGAGCCCATACTGGCTGTCGGCTAGTGCTCTCACCAAGCGACGGTCGCCGGTAGCGCTGGCGACACGGGCAGCCTGCTCGCGCTCTTGAGCGCTAAATCGGTCGGGGATGTCGATGATTGCGTGCCCAGCGAGGGAGAGAACTTCTCGCGCATCTCGCCAGATGTCGCCCCCTTGAGCCTCCAGTCCCAACTGCGGAATGGTGCTTATCTGCTGGTAGGCGGCGGGCCAGAGCATGTCAACAACCACGACCGGCCCATCAGTTTGCTGAATCAGCCTTACTGCGTCAGTCCTTGTTAGGCCGTCGGGACCTAGATAACGGATAGTGGGAGTATCGTCTAGCCAGACTACCGTCTTGCCAGGAATGCCATTTCTCGCTACTTCTCGGATGGCATCGGCGCCGTCGACGAGCAACAGTTGCCAATCGAAACAAACCTCTCGTACTGCTTCGTAGATGCTGCGCGACTTGCCTGTGGAAGACGCGCCTACTGCAACGAGAAGTCCTCCCTCCGAGGATAACTGACGAAGTTTGGAACGCAATTCTCGATCATGATCTCGCAGAATGTACGGTGGGAGACGCAGCCTTGTCTCCTCATCCAACTCGCTGCTTGTGGCATGAACTCCGACATGCTCGGCCAGGCAGTCGGCTACGGCGATCAACTGCCCAGGGTGACCTGGCTTAACGGTTCCGTTTGTTGGCTCTTCCGAGTGGTCTGGTGTATCCACCATCGGCCGCTTCTGCCTGCTCGTCCCGAAAAGGCTGAGCTGGCTAGACAGGTCGCGGGTCAGCAAATCTCTGTCGATCGTTCCTGCGGTCTGCGCATACCGGGACGATAGACTGACTAGCTTCCGCCATAAGTTGGCTGCTTGAGCGGCATTTCCGGCCATGGGCAAGAGACCAGCGATAGTGGCGTCTCGGCCGGCTGGATCATCTCCTTCTAGCCGTAAGTCGATTGTGCGCAGTGCTCTAAGCAGTTGCCAGGTTAGTCCGTCCGCTGCATGAGATGACTTCAACGTGATCCCAGCAATGCTCGCTGCGTTGGGTACCGCTTCGTCGAGCATCCGCAATCGCCCACGCACCTTCTGATTTGTGGCGCGGGGGGCTAGTACCGCAGCGCGGAAGCCCTTGTTGCTGCGGTGAGTACGTGCGAACTGTCCCAACTGCGCAACCTCTTGGCAGGCAGTGTGAGGGCCGGCGACAGCCAGGCCCAGTCTTATTCGGTCAGAATGGATATCCTCACGATGGTCGACGACCATCCGTAGATAGTCAGTGAGTAGCTTAATAAACTCGGAATTCCGAGATGTGATGGAGGGGTTGCGCCGAACACCAATGTGGAGCCTTCGCATCCCTGATTGGTACTCACCAACGACCATTAGATCATCGACAGGGTGGTTCGCCCCCTGCTGAAAGCGGACTTCTACGGGGGTGACGTCCTCGCCCAAGCCGCGCACTGGGGAGCCTTGCAGGAGGGCCGCGAGGAGGACGGCACCATAGGTATGTTCCAGCACGGTCCCTCCACCGCCAGTGGAGTATGGGCTGGCGCTTCCCTTAGTTCGGGCGACAGAGGTCACGTTTGCGCGCCTCCTCCGGTCTACGCTCAGGTTACTGGTGAGCAGGAAGGTTCATTCTCGTCCATGAGGCGTTAACTCATAGCGGTCGCAGGCGTCGAAGCCAGACCAGTGACGAAACCTATCCACCGGATACCCGGTCGCGAAAGTGAAGGCCCCCATGTATGCCCCAGGCTTCCTGGCCGGTCGGAGTCTCGGCGACACCTCGTCATGATCCGGACGATGTTCGGTGCTGACCTCATGGGCCCTGACATCTATAGCCGCGAGATGCGACTCTGGCAGTCGCTGGGGCCGGGCAGGTATCGCCTGCGATCCGCCTGCCTTGCCGTCCTGCTGGCCCTGGCCAGCGTGGTGGTCTTCCTGGGCTCCATGACGATCGCCAGCCTTTTCGGAGGGGTGCACTACGGGCACCCGGCGCGGGTGGTGGTGGGCGATTGCCAGCAGGTCGGGCCGATTAGCCGGCGAGGTTTTGGCTACTGGTGGGAATGTGATGCGGTGGTCACCGCGCCCGACGGCATGGTCTGGACGGCCCGAATACATGCGTCCGACGTCGTGCCGGAAGATCGGGGCCGGTCGGTCGAACTGCGCGAATCTTGCCACGTCAAGGGAGATGTCACCGATTGCTCGTACGGTAGGCCAACCGGGTACCTGCTTATTGTCGGCTTACAGCTCATCGTCAAGCTGGGTTGGGTGGCGTTGGTCTTCGGTGGCCTCGGGGTCGTGATGTTCCTGACCGGGGCGCTCCTCGGCGCGCCCCGGTACCTTCGCTTTCGTGGTCGCCGACCTTCAACCGCAGATTGAGCCGCTGGCGAGCCGGTCGCCGGGTGATTAGGTGCCTAGGGTGGTCGGTTACGGCCGCTCGGCGACACCCGCGACGAACGCGGCCCAGGCTGCCGGGGCGAAGGTCAGTGCGGGTCCGGTGACGTCTTTCGAGTCGCGGACGGCCACAACACCGGGCAGGTTGCTCGCCACCTCGACGCAGTTGCCACCGCTCGCGCCGCTGCGGGTGGACTTGCGCCACCGGGCGTTACTGAGGTCCATGATGGCTCTCAACTTCCTTCAGCAGGTCGATGGACTGCCGGCGTGGTAGCGCCTCGTTCCGGACGCTCTCCCACCTTGCCTGAAGCGTAGCCACCTCATCGTCCTTGTCGACGACGTCCCCGCCAAGCTGGTTTTCGAGGTGTCCGACCCACACGCCCGCGCTGGACCGGGCCAACGCGAACGGCCCGGACAGCCCGATGTGTAGGCCACTGGCGATCGGAATGATGTGGACGTGAACGTGCGGTAGCTCGGCCATCGCCACCAGGTGGGCGACCTGTTCGGCCATGATCCCGCCGAGTCCGTCACCCGTGCGCCGTATCGCGGCTTCGTCCAGCACGGCGACAAACTGTGGCCTGCGCTCTCCGGTCAGGATCGCTTGTCGGCTCATGCGGCCCTCGACGCGCTGCTCAACCTCGTCATCGGTGAGGCTTTCGACTGTTCGCAGGACGGTCCGGGCGTAGTGCTCCACCTGTAGTAGGCCGGGGATCAGGTTCGGCTCGAAGTAGCGGAGCTGCGTCGCCCCGTGCTCCGCGTCCAGCCAGGGTACGAACCACGACGGGGCACCGAACTTCGTTGCCAGGCGCTCGAACAGTCCGCCGTTGTTCAGCGCCCGATCGGCGCTCTTGATGAAGTCCATCGTCAACGCTCGCGTGCCACCCTCCACGGCGCTGACGTGGGAGGCGCTGAAGCCGGCAGCGCGGCCGAACGCCTCTTGCGTCATCCCGGAAGCGCCACGGGCGCGGCGGATCTCGCCAACGATGAACGCCGACAAGGGACCTGGGACATCAGCCACGCAACGCTCCTCAAATCAGAGATCGACTACCCGAGGCACCACACGTCGGGCACCTGTTCTGCCAGCTCAGCCCGGACGCCGTGAGCACCTTCCGAGCGTAGTGGCCTCCACAGCAGAGTGTCACCAGGCGGCAGTCGGTGGGGACCACGAGACTGGCGGCCGCGTCTGTAGCGAGGCCGCTCAGCACGCGCGGTTGCGGCCCTTTCCCAACGGCAACCAGGGGGAGCACTGTGCCCGGCGACGAGCATGAGAGCAGAAGACCAACGCCCGCGAACGACGAGTCCGGAAGCCCCGAGCAGTGATCGGGACGATGAAGGCCGGCGACGTGGTCTACCTGACCACCGCCGCGAGCGTGCAGTTCCTGCGCCCGATCTTTGTGCGCGTCATCCGTGAGCTGCCCGAGCGGCACACGTACGACGGATGGGTGTGGGTTGAGGGCTATGAGCTGGACGCGGCCGGCGACGCGGTGGCGCGGCGGGAGTTGTTCGTGATGCGCGCGGGCGTGCGGTTGCTGGCTCCGCCCGCCGTGCCGTCGGGGCCCGTGAAGCGCCGGCCCGTCCGCCGGGGTCCGGTGCGGGTCGGATGACCGCCCGGCCTCGTCCGCACCTGCCGATGCGCCCGGCGTGGTTGTGCCGCAACTGCGCCGCGCCCTGGCCGTGCGGCCCGGCTCAGCTCGACCTCATGACCGAGTTCTACGGCCACTCGATCGCGCTGGCGTTCTATCTGGCCGCGTCGATGCGCGAGGCGATCGACGATGTGTACGGCCTGGGTCTGCGTCCGAACCTGCCGGCGATGCACGCCAGGTTCCTCGGGTGGTTGTCTCTGGCCCGACGGCCACGCCGGTCAGCAGCGGGGGGCGTTGAGCGGAGCGGCACCGGCGAGCGCTTCGACGGTGGCCGTTGGTGCGACCGAGTCGGACGGGGTCGGCGAGGGCGCGATGCTGGGGGACGGCGGAGCCGAGGGTGAGCTGCTGGGCATGGGGGAGGCGAGCACGGCCGTGCTGCGTTGGACCTGCTTCGTGACCATCCGGATGGCGGTGGCGGTCGCCTGGCGTCCGTACACGTCGGTGACCCTGATGCTGTAGGGCCCGGGGCCGAGCCCGCCCTCGACGGTCCAGTAGTTGTCGCTCTGGCGGGCGGCCTTGCGGAAGCCGCCGTCAGGTTTTTTTGCCTCGACCGAGCGGAGCGGGTTGCCGTGGTTGCCGACCTGCACGGCGAACCACCACTGGGAGGCGCCGCCCTTCATCCGGAAGGTGAGCCCTCCGTCGAGCGGCGGGTTCACCACCGCCCGGTACGTCACCTGCGCGATGCCCTGCGCCCGGTCGGCTATCTTGGCGAACGCCTCGTCGGAGAGGTCGATCTTGCCGGACCCGCACCCGCCGCACTGGTCCATGACCATGACCCGGACGGTGCCCTTCGGGCCGGTCACGTCCAGGTAGCTGCCGCAGGCCGCGGCTCCGGAGTATGCCGACGAGCCGAGGGCCACGTAGAGCCGGTCCGCGGGTGGGCTCGGGAAGGAGCAGTTGCCGCCCGAGCGGCCGGCGTCGTAGAAGCTGGCCTTTGCCTTGTGGACGGTGTTTCCGGTCGGTGGCGCGGCGCAGGCCGGGGTGGCGCCGCCACGTACGGCGAGGGTGATGCCGAGTATGGCGGCCAACGCGGTGATTCCGGCGCCGGCCAACCAGTGTCTGAGCCGCCGACGCGACTGGCGTGTGCCGTTGGTGCCGGCCGGGGTGTCGTTGTTGGGGTCCGAGTCTGGCGCCGTCACGGTGCCTGATGTTGCCGCAGCGGCCTGCGGTAACGCAAAATCGTCGAGCGGACCGTCACGTGCCGCACCGGCACATTCCCGGGCATCGCAGCCCGGTGACGGCTCCACGGTCCAGGTCCTGTTGCTGATCCGCTCTAGAGTCCCGGCTGTGAACCGTCAACGGCCGAGCCGAACCTTCCTGCGGGTGTTCTCGGTGTGTGGGCTGCTCCTTGCGGTTGTCCTGACAGCTGCAGGCGTCTGGTCGGTCGCGAACGACCATCGGGGATCAGAGACGGTGGCCGAGGTGCGGGACATCGAGCATCGCGGAGTGAAGACGTTGCTGACAGTCCAGTTCACCACCGAACGCGGAGAGGCGTGTGCATCGACTCTGCGATCCGCGAGGGACCGGTCTGTGGCTGTCGGTGAGCGCATCCCCGTTCGATACGCAAAGAGCGACCCTTGCCTGAGAGTGCGCGAGCGGAACGATCAGTCCGGTTGGGTGATCCTCCTTATCGCGATGGTGCTCCTGATGGCCTTTGCCGTCCTGAGCTACGTCGCCTGGCGCCGGCCGCGACCCCCACTGCCACTCCGCTACGCGGGCATGCCCTGAGGAGCATGTGCCCCGAGCCGAGGGCCACGTAGAGCCGGCTTGGTCCACTCGGCTTCGAAGAAGCGGTTGCTCAGCGCGGCTACCCTCCGGCCATGCGGCGTGTGCGGAGGTCACGAGCCCGCCGTCCGCGGCTGAGGCATCTGCCCGCGGCGATCCGGGAGGCCGACTGGCTGGACCGTCTCGTGTCCGGCGGCCTGGTTGCGTGCGCCCTTGCGATCGCGTTGGCCTGGTGGCAGCTTGTGCTGCCGGGCGGTTGGGACGGCGTCCGGGCCACCGTTTGGGGTGTGCCCGGATCGGCCGCTGTGGTCTGCGAGGAGGATACGGCCCCAAGGGATCCCCGGTTCTGGACCCTCGGGTGGAGCTGCACCGGCCCGTTCACCTCGAATGCGGGTGATCTGCGCATCGACTCGGTCCGGTTGTTCATGCATGGCGACGAGCCGCCCGGGCCTACCGTGGCCGGTCGGATCAGCGGCCCGGGAGCGACGTGGATGTGGCCTGACGGCGAGACCGAGTGGGTGTTCGCGGTGGCGCTGGCGGTCGTTGTGCCGGTTCTCCCCGGCTATCTCCTGTTCGTGGCGGTCACTGTGCTGGAGCCCTCGAACGGCTGGCCTCGACCGCGCCGGAAACCGCGCGCCGGTCCTGCTCAGATGGGCAATCGTGCGCGGCGTCGTCGTAAACGTCGACCACGGCGTACGGCCGATCCGATGGCGTGACGACGGTCTGCCGGCCGTCGGACGCTGGCCCCGGACGGGCCTTGCTGGTATGCCCGCGATGACGGGGCGGGCCGTTCTACGCTTCGAGATGTGGCGGCGGGCGTGCCCTGGTTCGACGGGCACCGGAGCCCGGCAGTGGCCTGAGGAACGGGTTCGCGGCGGCCTCTATCCCGCCCTCCCCGGCACAGCAGACGGCACCCTCCAGTGAACTCGAACGGGAGAGGAAGCACGCATGGCTGTCAAGACCAAGACGCGTCCAGGAACCACGGAGATCCGGCCGTTCACGGTCGAAATCCCCCAGGCGGACCTTGACGACCTGCGGAGGCGCATCGCCGCCACGCGCTGGCCGGAAAAGGAGACGGTCGACGACCAGTCGCAGGGCGTGCCGCTCGCGACGATCCAGGCCGTCGCGCGCTACTGGGAGAAGGAGTACGACTGGCGCAAGGTCGAGGCGCGGCTGAACTCCGTACCGCAGTTCATGACGACCATCGACGGTCTGGACATCCACTTCATCCACGTGCGCTCGAAGCATGAGGACGCGCTGCCGCTCATCGTCACCCACGGGTGGCCCGGGTCGGTGATCGAGCAGATGAAGATCATCGAGCCGCTGACCGACCCCACCGCCCACGGCGGGAGCGCGTCGGACGCCTTCCACCTGGTGATCCCGTCGCTGCCCGGCCACGGCTTCTCGGGCAAGCCCAGCGCACCGGGCTGGAGCCCGGAGAAGACGGCGACCGCCTGGACCGAGCTGATGAAGCGCCTCGGCTACTCGCGGTTCGTCGCGCAGGGCGGCGACTGGGGTGCGGTCATCGTGGACCAGATGGGCATACAGGCGCCTCCGGAACTGCTGGGCATCCACACCAACATGCCGGGTGCGGTCCCACCCGAGATCGACCTGTTGTTCCAGGGCGACACCACCGGCGCGAACAACGCCATGGGCTCGCTGCCGTCCGGCCTGTCCGACGACGAGATGCGTGCTGCCGAGGAGGTCAACTACGTCTGGAAGCACGTCGCGTACGCCCTCATGATGGCGACGCGTCCGCAGACCCTCACCGCGCTGGCGGATTCGCCGGTCGGCCTGGCGTCCTTCCTGCTCGACCACGACGCGAAGAGTCTCGCCCTGATCGCGCAGGTCTTCGACGGGGCCAAAGCCGGCCTCACCCGCGACGACATCCTGGACAACATCTCGCTCTACTGGCTGACGAACACGGCCGTGTCCGCGTCCCGGCTGTACGCGGAGAACAAGCTCTCGTTCTTCGCCGCCAAGGGCGTCAACGTCCCGGTCGCCGTGAGCGTCTTTCCCGACGAGCTGTACGAGGCGCCGCAGAGCTGGGCCGAGCAGGCGTACTCGAACCTCATCTACTACAACAAGCTCGACGTGGGCGGGCACTTCGCGGCCTGGGAACAGCCGAAGATCTTCTCCGAAGAGCTTCGCACCGCCTTCCGGTCGCTGCGCTAGATGGCCGTGCACCTGCCCCCGCTGGGCGGGGCGGTCGAGTGGCTCAACTCCGAGCCACTCGACCCCGCCGGGCTGCGCGGGCGCGTCGTCCTGGTGAACTTCTGGACCCTGACGTGCATCAACTGGCTGCGCCAGGAGCCGTACGTCCGTGCCTGGTCCCGGGCGTACCGCGATGATGGGCTTGTCGTCGTCGGGGTGCACACGCCGGAGTTCACGTTCGAGCACCTCGGCGACTGGGTGCGGCCGGCGGTCGCGGCGCGGGGGATCGACTATCCGGTCGTGGTCGACAACGACTACGCGGTCTGGAGCGTCTTCGACAACCACTACTGGCCGGCGCTCTACTTCGTCGACCGCGACGGTGTCATCCGCGACCAGCACTTCGGTGAGGGGCGCTACGAGCAGTCCGAGCGTGTCATCCAGCAACTGCTCGGCATCGAGCGCGAGCCCGTACCCGTCGAGGGCCTCGGCGTGGAGGCGGAGGCCGACTGGGACCAGCTGCGCACGCCGGAGACGTACCTCGGCTTCGGACGCGGCGAACACTTCGCGTCGCCGAACGGCGCGGCGCTCGACGAGCGCCGCGCCTACGACCTGCCGGACAGCCTGCGCCTGAACCACTGGGCGCTGGCGGGGGAGTGGACGATCGCCCCCGAGAAGGCCGTGGCCGGCGAGGCCGGTGGGAGCATCGCGGTCCGGTTCCACGCCCGTGACGCGCACGTCGTGCTGGCGCCGGGCGCTCAGGAGTCGATCCCGTTCCGCGTGCTCCTGGACGGCGAGCCTCCCGGCCCGTCACACGGTGTCGACGTTGACGAGGACGGCAACGGTGTGCTTTGCGACGGCCGGCTCTACCAGCTCGTACGTCAGCACGACGCGGTCCGCGAACGGACCCTGGAGATTACGTTCGGCGCGCCCGGCGCCGAGGCCTACGCCTTCACCTTCGGATAGCGCACGGACGCCGCGCCGTCGTGGTCCGGGTAGCTCAGTCGGGTACGTCGTCCCACGTCGTGCCCGCCTGTAGGTACCCGGCCGACTGGTTCTCGCGCAGCGCGTAGGCGATGACCAGCAGGGCGTGCTTGTCCAGCGCGGGCAGCCGATCCAAGGGGAACCACCGCACGGCCAGCGACTCGTCGTCGTTGACCCGGGCGGTGCCGGCGGCCACGCGGCACAGGAAGCCCAGGTTCAGGTATTCGCACTGATCCCCGTTGGGGTACGTGTGCGGGTGCGAGACGGCGCTGGACAGCCGCACCGGCGTCACGTCCAGACCGGTCTCCTCCCGCACCTCGCGGACCACCGCGGTGGCCGGCTGCTCACCCGGCTCGACGAACCCGCTGATCACCGACCAGCGGCCGTCATCGGCGCGTTGGCCGAGCAGCAGCTCACCGGCGTCGTTGCGGATGACGGCGCTGACGCTCGGCAACCAGAGCAGGTCGTGACCGACGTGCTTGCGCAGCCCCACGATGTAGTCGGGTGTTCCCATTCGGGGATCATAGGCACGACCCCACCCGCCAGCGTCGTCCCGTCACGCCACGTCGGCGTCAGGCCGACCAGCTGACGGTACGGCGGAAGCGCTCGTACTCCTTGGCGAGCTCGGCGTCGATCCGCTCCATTCGGGCCTCGGTGAGCACCACCGCCGGGTCCCGCAACGGTCGGTCGGTGAGCATCCGGCGGCGCAGTCCGCTCGGTGGGTGGGCGGCGAACAACGACGCCTCGTCGCGGACCGACAGTTGACGCAGCAGCGGCAGCCGATCCGCGTTCGCGGCGCGGGCCTGGGCCAGGGCCGAACGCCACCGGTCCGGGCCGTGTCCCGCCCGGGTCTCCCGGCGCACCGCCAGCGCCATCGACTCGGCGGCGAGCAGGGCATCGAGCAGGTCGGTCGCGGCAGTCGATCCGGCCACCCGCGCGGCCAGTTCGTCAGCGAGGTACTCGGCGCGCTGGCTGTCCCGCAGCGCCACGCTCACCAACACCAGGTGGGCGGCGAACAAAAACCGGGACACCACCCACTGGAACGCCCGACCCAGCGCGTCGCCCACCATCTCCACGATCCCGCCGCCTCTGACAGTCTGCACCGGCCGGAACAGGTCGGCGGCCGAGCCGAGCATGGTGAACGCGGGCTGGGTGAGCAGGCCCCGGCGCGGGTCACCGTTGACGAAGTGCCCGAGCTCGTGGCCGAGCAACGCCACCCGCTCGCCGGCGGTGAGGGAGCCCCACAACGGCAGCCCGAGGCACAGCACCTTGCGGCGCCGCAGACCGACCGCACCCGCGTACGCGTTGATGTCGCCGTCGACGCCGACCACGTCCGGCATCGGGGCTCCGATCGCCGTGGACACCTCGTCGATCAGCGCGAACAGTTCCGGCGCGCGGTCCCGGGAGAGGACCTCCAACTCCGGGTCGAGCCGCCCGAACCGGGGCCGCAGCGCGACCGCCAGGCCGACCATCGCGACGCCCAGGAGGATCGCCAGGTTGGGAAACGGGAACGCCACGAGCAGCCAGACACCGGTGACCGCGAGCGCGGCGACCGCCGCGACCAGCACCAGCGACGCCACCGCGGTCAGCGCCCGGGCGTGACCCGAGCCGTTGGTGCCCAGCGGTCGCCCGACCAGCCGGGCGAACTGCCGTCCGGTCGCCCGGTACGCCATCCGATAGGTCCACCGGTCGACCCAGGTCCAGCCGAACTCGCGTTCGCGCCGCACCGGGTCGTACGTGTCCAGATTCCACTCGCAGCGGGGGCACCAGGGCACCGCGTCTCGTACGGACGCCGTCGTTGCCCCACACCCCGGGCACGCCCCCGTGCCGGTCCCCGTGTTGATCACGGCGACCGATGCTGCCCCGCCGCCGCTTGGGGCGGAACCGGCCATTCGGCCGATGGCGGGTGGCGGGCGAAGTGTCCCGACTTGGGGTTCTTTCGCTGTTCCGGCCCGGGAGGCCCTGACCAGCTCTACTGTGGAGAGGGTCGGCGACTTGCGCGATCCGGTGGCGGCCGGTCGGTTCGCGGTGCACAGTGATTCCCATGAGCGACAACGGACGTGGTGGGCAGTTCTACTGGTGCACCCGGCACCACCGGGTCGAGACGGACGCCGACGTGTGCCCGGCGAAGCACGTCCTCGGCCCGTACGACTCGGCGGCCGACGCGGAGAACGCGCTGCAGCGAGTGCAGGAGCGGAACGAGGCGTGGGACGCCGAGGACGCCCGTTGGGCCGGGGAGGACAGGTAGACGGCGCGGGACGGCCCGCGTCGCGGTATTTCGTGCTCCGCGAGGACGCACGCGAGAGCACGTCCCCAAGGAGGGAACCACGATGGCCGAAGCTCAGCAGGCCACCACCCGCCCGGCCGCCCGACGCACCACCGCGAAGAAGACCGCTGCGGCGGAGCGGAACACGGCAGCGAGCCGGACCACTCCCGTCCGTAAGTCCACCACGGCGAAGGCGCCGGCCAGGAAGGCCGCCGGCGGCGCGGGGCGTGCCCCGGCCAAGAAGACCACCACGGCGGCCAAGAAGGCCCCGGCGAAGAAGGCCGCGACCAAGACCACCGCTGCGGCCAGGAAGGCCCCGGCGACGACCACGGCCTCCACCCGCAAGACGACCACCACCGCGAAGCGGACCCCGGCGTCCGCGACGCGCAAGACCACCTCCGCTGCGGCGAAGACGACGGGTGCGGCGCGCAAGACCACCTCCGCTGCGGCGAAGACGACGGGTGCGGCGCGCAAGACCACCTCCGCTGCGGCGAAGACGACGGGTGCGGCGCGGAAGACCACCAGCCCCGCGAAGAAGGCCACGACGTCGGCGGCGAAGAAGACCACCGCCGCGGCGAAGGCGCCGGCACGCAAGGTCGCGACCAAGGCGTCCGCCGTGAAGAAGACAGCCGCCAAGAAGGCCCCGGCCAAGAAGACGGCCGCCAAGAAGGCCCCGGCGAAGAAGGCCGCGTCCACGCGCCCGAGCGGCGGCACCCGCAAGGCCGCCGCCAAGACGGCGCCGGCCGCGAAGGCCACCGGCACCTCGTCGGCCACCGCCCGCAAGGCGGCGGCGAAGAAGGCGCCCGCGAAGAAGACCACCACGGCCAAGGCGCCGGCCCGCAAGGTAACCGCCCGCAAGTCGCCGCCCCGTCCGGTCGCCGCACGAGCCACCGCCCCCCGGGGTACGCGCAGCACCGCGCGAAAGGCCACCGGCTGAGCTGGGCGCCCCGCTGACCCGGCCTTGGCTGACCGGGCACTGGTTGCCGGTTCGCCGGTTCGCGGGCTCGTCGTTTCGTCGCGGCGTACCCGGCGGCTTTGAGGTTCGTTCCACGGGCGCGTCTGACGCGGTCTGGCGGCCGGGTTGACGCGGGCGTCGGTGCATTTTTACCTGCTGTCGTGTCGGTCTGACGCGCGCCATCGGGTGGTTCTGACGCGTCGGACATGGCTCGTCGGCGGATCCGACAGCCACTCGTGTGGCCCTCGCTGGCGCGCTCGCGTCGCAGGCCGGTCGGAGATCTCGGCCGGTCACCGGAAGCGGATCACCGACGGCGCTGTCAGGATTGACCCGTGGTCATCCGACGCGTACTCGCGCCCCGCATCGACTTCGGCGCGCTGCGCCGCGAGCTCGGCCTGCCCGAGGGCTTTCCGGCAGCCGCCCAACGCGAGGCTGACGAGGCGGCCGCCGCGCCGCCCCGGCCGGCCGTCGACCGCACCGACGTACCGTTCGTCACGGTCGACCCGGCCACCTCGCGGGACCTGGACCAGGCGATGCACCTCGCCCGCCGTCCGGGCGGCGGCTACCGCGTGCGGTACGCGATCGCGGACGTCGCCGCGCACGTCCGCCCGGGTGGTGCCCTGGAGGAAGAGACCTGGCGGCGGGGGCAGACCGTCTACCTGCCCGACGGCCATGTGCCGCTGCACCCGCTGACCCTCAGCGAGGGCGCGGCGAGTCTGCTGCCCGACGACGACCGGGCCGCCGTGGTCTGGACCATCGACCTGGACGCCGACGGCGGCACCGTGGCCGTCGAGCTGGAACGAGCCCTGGTACGCAGCCGGGCCAAACTCGACTACACCGGGGTGCAGGCGGCGGCCGACGCCGGTCGGCTGCCCGACCCGATCGCGCTGCTGCCCGAGATCGGCGACCGGCTGACCGCCCGGGGCCTGCGTCGGGGTGCCATCAACCTGCCGCTGCCCGAACAGGACGTGGAGCCCGACGGCGAGGGCTGGCGGCTGGTGCTGCGCGGCCCGGCGCCGATGGAGGAGTACAACGCGCAGATCTCCCTGCTGACCGGGATGGCCGCCGCCGACATCATGCTGGCCGGCGGGGTCGGCCTGCTGCGCACCATGCCCGGCCCCCGCCCGGAGGCCGTACAGCGGCTGCAGGCAGCCGCCGCGCCGCTGGGCGTGCACTGGCCCGACGGCGCGGCCCCGGGCGAGGTGATCGCCGTGCTGGACCCCGCGCAGCCCCGTGCCGCCGCGTTCATCGACCAGGCAGCCGAGCTGATGCGCGGTGCCGCGTACACCGCGTTCGACGGCTCGCCGCCCGAGCAGCCGGACCACGGTGGCGTGGCCGCCGCGTACGCCCACGTCACGGCGCCGCTGCGGCGCCTGGCCGACCGGTACGCCACCGAGGTCTGCCTGGCCCTGCACGCGGGCCGGCCGGTGCCCGACTGGGCGCGCGCCGCGCTGCCCCGGCTGCCCGAGGTGATGGCCAGCACCGACCGAACCGCCTCGGCTGCCAGCCGCGGCGCCGTCGAGCTGGCCGAGGCCGTGCTGCTGGCGGACCGGGTGGGGGAAACCTTCGACGCGGCGGTACTCGACGTCGACGCCCCGCCCAACGGCAAATCCCGGCCCCGCCCGCCGGGCGGATCCGTGGCCCTGGACGCCCCGCCGGTCCGCGCCCGCTGCCTCGGCGAACTGCCGCTCGGCGAACGGGTCCGGGTCCGCCTCGTCACCGCCGACCCGGCGGCCCGCACCGTTCTGTTCGAGCTGGCTTGAGCTGCTTGTTCGAGCTGGCCCGGGCCCCTTGGCTCACCTGGCCGAGCCCTCTGATCGTCCTGGCTGAGTCCTCTTCAAGCTGGCGTGACCTTCTGGTCGCACCCGGCTGAGTCTCTTGTTCGTGCCGGCTGAGCCTCCTGTTCATGCCGGCTGAGTCTCTTGTTCGCGCCGGTCGACTCTCTTGTTTGCGTCGGCTGGGTCTCTTGTTCGGGCCGGTCGAGCCTCTTGTTTGCGTCGGCTGGGTCTCTTGTTCGCGTCGGCTGGGTTTCTTGTTCGGGCCGGTCGAGCCTCGTGTGCGCGTCGGCTGAGCCTCTGTTCGAGATGGCTGAGCGGCTGCTCAGTCCTGTTGCGCGGCTGCCGGCTGCGTATCGGCGTTGGTTCTGACCTGCTGCGTGGTCCGCAGCCGGGGGACTTCCCAGCGGTCCGGATGGAGAGCCGGATGCTGGCCCACTGGCCAGTGGGTAGTCGCATGGCGTCCTGCCGCAGGCCGGCGGGCGTGCCTGGCACGTGCGTAGCGGGGATTGTCACAGCGCCTGGCAGTGCTGACGCACCGGACGGTTTGCGAGGATGGGCACATGGCATACGACGCGAGCACGCTGCCCGACGTGTCCGGGCTGACGGTCGGCATCATCGGTGGCACCGGCGATCAGGGCCGCGGCCTTGCCTACCGGTTCGCCCGGGCCGGGCAGGCGGTGTTGATCGGCTCCCGGTCGGCAGAGCGGGCCGCCGAGTCCGCCGCCGAGATCGCCGCGCTGCCGGGGATGCCGGCCGACGCCAACATCACCGGCGCGGCCAACGACGAGGTGGCTCGCCGCAGCGATGTGGTGATCATCGCGGTGCCGTGGGACGGGCACGCCGCGACCGTCGCGGCTCTCGCCGAGCCGCTCGCCGGCACGATCGTCGTCGACTGCGTCAACCCGCTCGGCTTCGACAAGCAGGGCCCGTATGCGCTCGCCGTCGCCGAGGGCAGCGCCGTCCAGCAGGCCGCCGCGCTGCTGCCCAACTCCCGCGTCTGCGCGGCGTTCAACCACGTCAGCGCCCCGCTACTGGCCGACCCCGAGGTCGACCGGATCGACCTGGACGTGCTGATCTGCACCGAAGAGCGTGAGCTGGTCGACGTGGTCGGCGCGCTCGCCGCCCGGATCCCCGGCATGCGCGGCATCTACGCCGGCCGGCTGCGCAACGCCCACCAGATCGAGGCGTTCACCGCCAACCTGATCGCCATCAACAAGCGCTACAAGGCACACGCCGGCATCCGCGTCACCGACCTGTAAACGCCCGCTGGCCCGCAGCGGTCAGCATGCGCGACCGGCCGCAGGCCGCCGGTCGGCCTCAGGCTCCGGTTGAACGTGTGAGAGGCGCGTGCCGCTGACGCCGGCGCCGGCGCGGGCGGTTGGGCTGAGGGCTGACTGCTGGCTCTGGCCGTTGCCGCTGAACGTTGGGGACGGCCGGCGTCGCTCAGACCGGCGCGGGCAGGGCCGCCTCGGCCGCCGCCGCGAGCGAACCGAGCAGCCCCACCGCTACTGCTCGCTACTGCTGTCCGCTGCTGCTGGCTGTCCGCTGGCGCTGGCTGGTACCACTGGCGCCGCCCCTCCGGGTCCGTGGGTTGCTCGCCGGTCTGGGGTGGCTCGTAGGCTCCTGCCGTCTGCGGCCGTCTGCGGCCGTCGGTTGGCTCTGGGGTGGGCTCGCTGGTTCGCCTTGCAGACGGGCGCCGCCCGCTGGGCAGGGCTGGCCCGGGTGGGTGGTATCGGTGGCGGCCACCCACTGGGCCGGCGCGGCGGCCTGATGGGGTGAGGGTCGCTGCTGGTCATGTTCATGTCCGTCGGTGGTACTGGTTGCGGCGGGGAAGCTGGTCGGGGTCGAGCCAGGCCGGTGGGATGAATTCAGGATGGCCGTCGCCGGCCAACTGGACGGCCCAGTCGCCGTGGTGGATGTGGCGGTGGTGGTGGGGGCAGAGCAGCACCGCGTTGCGCAGGCTGGTGTCGCCGCCGTTGGCCCAGTGGTGGATGTGGTGGGCGTCGCACCAGCGGGGTGGGCGGTCGCAGCCGGGGAAGGCGCAACCACGGTCGCGCAGCACCAGGGCGCGTCGAAGAGGCCCGGTGATGAGGCGGCGTTGTCGGCCGACGTCGAGGACCTGGCCGGTGCTGCCGAGGACGGTGGGCAGGATGGCGGCGTCGCAGGCGACGCGGCGCACGGTTTCTGGGGTGAGTGTGAGGCCGGTGTCGAGGGTGCCGGCGTTGAGTTGCTGTGTGAGGCCGTCGAAGCTGGTGGTGACGACGAGTTGGGCGGGTTCGCCGCCGTGTTCGGGTAGCTGCCCGGTGCGCAGGGTGAGTCGGCACAGGTCGGCGAGGGCGTCGTGACGACGTTGCCCCGGGCTTCGTGTGTCGTCCGGGCCGGACGGCGCGGTCAACGGCTCGATGGCGGCGCGTAGGAGGCTGGCTGCTTCGGTGTCGAGGCTGCCGGCCAGCCGGAGTCGGCCGTCGGGCAGTTCGGAAAGGGTGACGTGCCGGTCCCGGGCGCAGCGTTGGGCCTCTGCTTCCAGTGCCGCGCGGGTGGCGGCCTCGGCGACCTCCGGGGCGACGTGATCGAGGATCCGGGTGCCCAGCCTGCGCAGCAGGGTCGGATCGAACTGCCCGGCCCACCCGATGAGCACGTCTACGGCCTTGTCGGCGGCCGGGGCGTCAGCGGCGGCGCGGACCGTGGCGACGGTGTCGCCGATGACGCGGGCCTGCTCCAGGGTGATGGCTCCGTCGGCGAGGGCCTGCCGGATCTCGGGGGCACCGCCATCAAGCGCAGCGGCGAGGTCGACCAGCCGGCGGGCGGCGGGGACGGTGAGCCGTAGCCGCTCGCGTAGCCACACGGGCGTGGAGGACGCGCCCTGGCTCTGGGCCGTGCCGCGGCCGTCCAACTCGCGGACCAGGGCGAGCTTGACCGCTGCGAGCCGCTGTTCGAGCCGATGCGTGGCGTCGAGTGCCGCGATCAGGTCGGGCTCGGTGAGGGCCCAGGCGGCCGTGGCGACGCACGCCGCCACGGCTTGGTCTGCCTGCGTCAGCTCCTCAACCACCACCCGAGACTAGAACAGGTGTACGACACTTTCAGTCACCAAGATCGATATGATCCCGCCGCTCCCGGCCCGCAGCTGTCGCCGCCGCTCCAGAGGGGCCCGGCGGGGCCGGCCGCCGGTGCCCGAGGGCCCGTGCCGGTGATCCCGTCGCCTCTGCGGGCTCCGGAAGCCAACGCCCTGTCAGCGCATGCCCGCACCTTCGTGCTGTCCGCGGCCGCCCGCGCCTTCGTGCTGGCCGCACCTTTCGTTCTGTGAGCCGAGCGGTCCTGCCATGGGCCGTTCGGCCGCTGATCGTGCTGGCCACGGATGTGCGGATGCCCTGAAGTGCGCAGAAGTCCCGTCCTGGCCGCGCAGCCCGCAACCGACGGCTCAAAGCTGGCGGGCACGGCCGGCAGCCCGTAGTCCACGGCCCGTAGCCCACGGCCGGCGGCCGGCGGCCGGCAGCACGGCGGGCAGCCGTAGCCGGCAGCCCGGAGCCGCCAGCCACGGCAGGCAGCCGCAGCCCACGGCCGACGGCCGCCAGCCCGCCGCCAGCCCACGGCCGGCAACCCACGACCCGCATGCGCAGCCGGCGGCCCGCAACCCCAGCCTGCGGCGCACGACCCACGGCTCCCGGCTCACGGCCCGCAGGCCCGTGCAGCCTGGCGGCTGTGCCGGTCCGTGTCTGTTAGAAGGTGTGTTCGGCTGCGGGGAACTCGCCGCCGCGGACCTCGTCGGCGAAGCGGCGGGTGGCCTCGGTCAGGGTGCCGGCCAGGTCGGCGTATCGCTTCACGAAGCGCGGGGCCTTGCCGGTACGCAGGCCGGCCATGTCCTGCCAGACCAGCACCTGGGCGTCGGTGTCCGGGCCGGCGCCGATGCCCACCGTGGGGATCGGCAGTTCGTGGGTGATCTGCTTGGCGACCTCACCCGGCACCATTTCCAGGACCACCGCGAAGGCGCCCGCCTCGGTCACCGCCCGCGCGTCGGCGAGCACCTCGTCGGCTGTGTCTCCGCGGCCCTGCACCCGGTAGCCACCCAGCGTGTGCTCACTCTGTGGGGTGAAGCCGATGTGCGCCATCACCGGAATGCCGGCGCCGACGATCGCGGCGATCTGCGCGGCGCAGCGTCGGCCACCCTCCAGCTTCACCGCGTGGCAGCCGCCCTCCTTCATGAACCGTACGGCGGTGCGCAGCGCCTGGGTCGGGCCCTCCTCGTACGAGCCGAACGGCAGGTCACCGACTATCAGGGCCTGCCGGGTCGAGCGCACCACGGCCCGTACCAGCGGGAGCATGTCGTCGGTGGTGACCGGCAGGGTGGTCTCGTAGCCGAACACGTTGTTCGCGGCCGAGTCGCCGACCAGCAGCACCGGCACGCCGGCCTGGTCGAAGATCCCCGCGGTGTACTGGTCGTAGGACGTGAGCATCGGCCACCGTTCGCCGCGCTCCTTGGCGGCGATCAGGTCCCTGGTGCGGACACGACGGGTGGCCGGTCCGCCGTACAGCGCGGTCACCTCGTTCGGAGTGGACTCCACCATCACTGTCTCCTTCCTCGAGGCCGCCTGCGCGGTCCCCGGGTTCCGTCGCGATCGTCGCACCGGGGGAGGGGGTGACGGCAGAGCGCAGTGGAAGATCTCACTCCCGTACGGTGGCGGGGCGCCGGGTCGGGTCAGCGACCCGGCGCCCCCGGGGACGACTCAGCCGTCCTCGCGCCACCGGTTGGTGATGGGGAGCCGGCGGTCCCGGCCGAACGCCTTCATCGAGATCTTCGCGCCGGGCGCGGACTGCCGTCGCTTGTACTCGGCGGTATCCACCAGGCGGAGCACCTTGTCCACCACCGCCGGGTCGTGGCCCGACTCGACCAGCCCGTCCCGGCCGAGGTCGCCGTCGACGTAACCGATGAGGATCGGGTCCAGTACGTCGTAGTCGGGCAGGCTGTCACTGTCCAGTTGGCCCGGGCTCAGTTCGGCGCTCGGTGGCTTGCCGATCGAGTTCTCCGGGATCGGTGCGGTCTCGCCCCGGCGGGCCGCGTCCGCGTTGCGCCATTTCGCCAGCCGCCAGACCAGCGTCTTCCAGACGTCCTTGATCGGGTTGAAGCCACCCACCGAGTCTCCGTACAGGGTGGAGTAGCCGACCGCGAGCTCGCTCTTGTTGCCGGTGGTGAGCACCAGGTGGCCCTCCTGGTTCGACAGGGCCATCAGGATGACGCCACGGACCCGGGCCTGGAGGTTCTCCACGGCGACACCGGACAGCGACAGGTTGGCCAGGAAGCTGTCCACCATCGGCTGGATCGGCTCGACGCGGTAATCCAGGCCGGTGCGCTTGGCCAGGTCGGCGGCGTCCTCGCGGGAGTGCTCCGAGGAGTGCTGGCTGGGCAGCGACACCCCGACCACCCGGTCCGGGCCGAGCGCGTCGACGGCGAGGGCGGCCACCACCGCCGAGTCGATGCCGCCGGAGAGGCCGAGCACCACGGACGGGAACCAGTTCTTGTTGACGTAGTCGCGCAGGCCGAGCACCAGCGCCTGCCACACCTCGGCCTCGTCGGCCACCGGCTCGATCAGCCCGCCGGAGGCGGCTGGGCCGGTCGGTGCGGGCGGGATCGTCTCCACGGTGCTGTGCACCACCCGCATGTCGTCGGCGACGCTCTGGCTGCCCGGTGCCGTGGTGGCGGCCGGCAGTTCGACGTCGTGTACGAGCAGGTGTTCGACGAACTGCGGGGCACGGGTCAGCAGTTCGCCGTCGGCCGTGACGATCATCGAGTCGCCCTCGAAGACCAGCTCGTCCTGGCCGCCGATCATGTTGACGTACGCGACGGTGGCGCCCGCCTCGGCGGCCCGGCGCCGGACCAGCGGTAGTCGGACGTCGTCCTTGTTCAGCTCGTACGGCGAGCCGTTGATGTTGACCACCAGGCCGACGCCGGCCTGCCGGGCGGCGGCGAACGGACCGCCGGCCTGCCACAGGTCCTCGCAGATGGTCAGCGCGACGTCCACGCCGCCGAGGCGCACCACCGTCAGCTCGTCGCCGGGGATGAAGTAGCGGTCCTCGTCGAAGACGCCGTAGTTGGGCAGGTGGTGCTTGAAGTAGCGGGCAGCCACCGCGCCCCGGTGCAGCAGCGCGGCGGCGTTGCGGGCACCCCGGCCCGGCTCGGCGTCCCCGCTGACCTGCGGTGGGCCGTCGGCGTCGAGGTAGCCGACCACGACTGGCAGGTCACCGAGACCGTCGGCGGCGAGGTCCGCGGCGAGCCGCTCCAGGGCGGCCCGGGACGCGGCGATGAAGGAGCGCCGGAAGACGAGGTCCTCGACCGGGTACCCGGTCAGCATCATCTCCGGGAAGAGCACCAGTTGGGCGCCGGCGTCGGCCGCCTGGCGGGTCCAGCTGCGGACCAGGTCGGCGTTGCCGGAGAGGTCGCCGACTCTCGGGTTGACCTGGGACAGGGCGAGACGCAGGGTGGGCATGTGCTCATCTTGCCCCAGCTTCGCCGGGGCAATCCGTACCCTCGAACGAGATGACGGCCACGCTGCGTCGCGCCCAGCCGCCGGGCGGGACACGAGGGGACGGGCGGCGGTGGTTCGCGTAACGTCTGCGTAACCAGGCCCGGGAACACTGGGCGATCAGGTCGGGTGCACCCGACCAAGGCGGACAAAAGAGTGTCGCGAGGGGTTGGGGAAGTGGACCGTCAGCAGGAGTTCGTCCTCCGTACGCTGGAAGAGCGGGACATCCGGTTCGTCCGGCTGTGGTTCACGGACGTGCTGGGCACGCTCAAGAGCGTCTCGGTGGCGCCCGCGGAGCTGGAGTCGGCCTTCGAGGAGGGCATCGGCTTCGACGGCTCGGCGATCGAGGGCTTCGCCCGGGTCTTCGAATCGGACATGGTGGCCATGCCCGACCCGACCACCTTCCAGGTCTTCCCGTTCGAGGGCGGGGTCAGCGGCGAGAGCGCGCGGATGTTCTGCGACATCCTGCTGCCCGACGGCGGGCCCTCCTGGGCCGACCCCCGGCACGTGCTGCGCCGCGCGCTGTCCAAGGCCGCCGAGAAGGGCTTCACCTTCTACACGCACCCCGAGATCGAGTTCTTCCTGCTGGAGAACGGTCCGCAGGACGGCTCGGTGCCCACCCCGGTCGACACCGGCGGCTACTTCGAGCACACCACCCACGCGGTGGCCCGCGACTTCCGCCGTCAGGGCGTGCTGGCGCTGGAGCGGATCGGCATCTCGGTGGAGTTCAGCCACCACGAGGTCGCCCCCGGCCAGCAGGAGATCGACCTGCGCTACGCCGACGCGCTCACCACCGCTGACAACATCATGACCTTCCGGCACGTGGTCAAGGAGGTGGCGCTCTCCACCGGCGTGCAGGCCAGCTTCATGCCGAAGCCGTTCACCGACCAGCCGGGCAGCGGCATGCACACCCACCTGTCGCTGTTCGAGGGCGAGCGCAACGCCTTCCACGACGCTGGCGACCCGATGAAGCTCTCCAAGGTGGCGAAGTCGTTCATCGCCGGCCTGCTGGTGCACGCCCGGGAGTACACGGCGGTCACCAACCAGTGGGTCAACTCGTACAAGCGGTTGTTCCCGCAGGCCCTGCCGGACCGGATCACCGAGAGCCCGGCGTACGTCTGCTGGGGTCACCTGAACCGGTCCGCGCTGGTCCGGGTGCCCGCGTACGGCAAGCCCAACTCGGCCCGGGTCGAGGTCCGCTCGCCGGACTCGGCGGCCAACCCGTACCTCGCCTTCGCGGTGCTGCTCGGCGCCGGCATGAAGGGCATCGAGGAGGGCTACGAGCTGCCGCCGGGCGCCGAGGACGACGTCTGGTCGCTGAGCAGCGCCGAGCGGCGTGCCATGGGCTACGAGGCGCTGCCGGAGAACCTCGCCGAGGCGATCGACGTGATGGCCGAGTCCGAGCTGGTCGCCGAGGTGCTCGGCGAGCACGTCTTCGACTTCTTCCTGCGCAACAAGCGGGCCGAGTGGGAGCAGTACCGCCGCGAGGTCACCCCGTACGAGCGGCAGCGCTACCTGGCGCTGTAGTGCGGGGATGACGCGGTTGCGCACTGCCGCTATCGTCTCGATCACCGCGCCGGTACCCCTCCGGGCGGAGAGTCGGGAGGCAAGTCGGTGCTGGAGGACCTGTTCAGCGGTGCCTGGCAGAGCGTCGTGTTCGGAGTCGTGGGCGTCGGGCTCATGGCGGCCGGGTTCGGGCTGGTCGACCTGCTGACTCCGGGCCGTTTGCGCGACCTGATCTGGGTCGAGCGCAACTCCAACGCGGGTCTGCTGCTCGCCGCCAACCAGCTCGGCATCGCCGGGATCGTCTTCACGGCGATCCTGACCAGCTACAGCGACTTCGGCAAGGGGCTCGCCTCCACCGTGGTCTTCGGCCTGGTCGGGCTGGCCATCATGGCGCTGGCCTTCGTGGTGCTCGACCTGCTCACCCCCGGCAAGCTCGGTGAGATCATCTGCTCGTCCGAGCCGCACCCGGCGGCCCGGGTCAGCGCCGCCACGCACTTCGGCGCGGCCCTGATCGTCTGCGCCTGCATCGCCTGAGGCTGCGCTTATCCCGGGTCCGGACGCCGAGCGCGGCGCCGGCCATCGCCGCCGAGCGCGGCGCCGGCCATCGCCGCCGAGCGCGGCGCCGGCGGTCGCCGCCGGGTGGGACTCCGGCCATCGCCGCCGGGTCGGACGCCGAGGGGCAGTGCCCGCCATCGCCCCCGCGCCGGTCGCTGCGGCGGCAGCGCGCCGCCGGGCGAGCGCTGCCGCTGCGGTACGCCGACCGCTGGTACGCCGACCGCTGGTACGCCCGATCGCGCCGTGCCGGCTCGGCGCGAGCCGCTGACCAGGGTTTCGCCCAGACGGTGAGACGCGCCGGTACCAAGTTCACTGCCGAACCCGTGAAACATCTCACTGGATCGTGCTCTTGTGGACGGCCGGGAGCGGCCCTGTCGAGGTGATCAAGGCGGGGCAAATGGTGAGGACTGCGCTCACCAGGGCGGACGTACTGGTCCCCCTGGTCAGAGGGGTGCCTGCGTGCCCTCCGGCCATCGCCCAAACGGATCTTGGAGGCATGCCGGGATATGGATAGGTTCTAGCTTCTTCGAGCCTGGTCAGCCAGTCGTCGACCGGGCTCGGCACAGTAAGGAGAGGCACATGACCAACGGCGGTTACCCCAATTCACCCGTTACCGAGTCCTCAGGCTCCACTGTGAACCGGCGTCGCATGCTGACCATCGCTCTCGGTGGTGCGGCCACTGTGGCTCTTCCGGCCCCGGCCTGGGCGGCCAACGACAAGCGCCCCGGCGCCCACCGGCCGCCGAAGCTCACGCCGGACGATCGCAAGATCATCGCTCAGGCCTCGGCCGTGCGGGCGCTGAAGCACCTGCGTGTCCTCAGCGAGGACATCGGACCGCGCATCGGTGGGACGCCCTCCGAGCGTCGCGCCGCGGACTACATCGCCAAGGAGTTGGGCCGCCTCGGCTACCGCGTCAAGCTGGAGCCGTTCGCGGTGGCGGACAAGTTCCTCGCCCAGCTCTCCTCGCCGACTCCGCTGCCCCGCGACCTGAACTGGCAGGCAGGTGCCTCGGCGCACGGCGCGCTGAACACCACGGTTCGTGGCGATGTGGTGGACGCGGGCGCGGGCGCGCCGGAGAACTACCCCGCGAACGCGGCCGGCAAGATTGTCCTGGTCGACTACGTGGCCGCCCGGCGTGAGCAGTTGGTCGCCACCGCACTGGCCCAGGGCGCGGTCGCCGTGGTTCTCCTCGCCGCCGACGGCGTACCGCCCCGGCGTAGCGGGACGTTCTCGCCGACCCTGCCGGGCTCGGCCAACTCGCCGGTGCCGATCCCGGTGGTCGGTGTCGCGCAGGCGCAGAAGGAGCGGCTGCGTGCCCTGCTCGCCCAGCGGCGGCGGCTCACGCTCACCATCTCCACCGTGGCGCACCGCAACTTGACGTCCAACAACGTCATCGCCGAGCGGGTCGGGCGCTCCGGCGCCAACGGGCCGGTCGTGATGGTCAGCGCCCACTACGACACGGTCATCGGCGCTCCCGGTGCCAACGACGACGGCTCCGGCACGGTGCTCTGCCTCGAGCTGGCCCGCGTGATGAAGGCGATCCCGCTCAACGCCACCCTCCGGTTCGCCCTGTGGGGCTCGGAGGAGCAGGGGCTGCTCGGCTCGCGTCACCACGTCCGGCAGCTGCCGCAGGCAGAGCGGGACCGGTTCCTCGCCGTGTACCAGAACGACATGGTCGCCACCAGCTGGGACCCGGCGACCCTCTACTGGCTGCTCTCCTTCACCGGGCAGGCCAACCGCGCCACCGACGAGGTGTCGGCCGCGGGCCTGCGCCTCGGCTACGACCCGCGCATGTCGCCGGTGACGCAGCGCGGCGCCAGCGACCACCAGTCCTTCCAGGAGGTCGGCATCGCCAGCGCCAACTTCTCCTGGCGTGGCGAGGAGAGCCCGGCGCTGCTGGAGCCTCCGTACCACACGCCCGAGGACACGATCGCCAAGAACATCAGCCTTGAGCGGCTTCAGGTCTCGCTCGAGCTGATCGGTTGCGCCGCGTACGCGACGGCTCGCTGAGGACTGTCCCGCACCTGGTGACGCGCCAGTGACGGGACAGGACGACGGGCGCCGCATCCGGGTACGTCCCGGTGCGGCGCCCGTTCGCATGTGGAGCTTCAACGTGGTCCGTCCGACGGACTCCGGGCGCGTTCGTTGTCGTCAGGACGGCAACGAACGCACCCGAGCCGGTCGGTGCGGGGGTGGCGGCCCCGCCGGTGCCGGCCGGGAGGAGGTTCGGCCGGCGAGGGGCGGCGGGGCCACCTGTCACTTGCCGGTCTGGCCGGACTCGGCGTCCTGACCGGGCTCGCCCTTCGGGGCGTCCTGACCGGGCTTGCTGTCCTGACCGGGCTTGCCGTGCGGGCCGCCGTGGCCGGGCTTGCCGTCGTGGCCGCCCTTGCCCGGGCCCGGGAACACGCCGGCCTCGGCGGCCTTGAGCACCGCGTCGGCTTGCTCCTGGGTCAGCTTGCCGTCCGTGACGGCCTGGTCCAGCCGCTCCTTCAGGGCGTCCTGCCGGTCCTGCGTCGAGGGCCGTTCCGGCCGGTCGCCCTGCCGCTGCTCGTGCAGCTTCTCCAGCGCCGCGGTGACCTGGTCGGTCGACACACCCAACTCCTTGGCAAGGGCCTCGGCGAACTCGGCCTGCCGGTCGGCGTGCCGCTGCTGGCGGTCGCCGCCCTGGTCGGTGGTGCTGGCGCTCGGGGACGGGGTCTTGTCGTCGGCGAGAGCCACCGTCGGGGCGGCGATCCCGACGCCGAGCACTCCCGCGGCGGCGAAGCCGGCCAGCAGGTGCTTCTTCGACATCTTGCGGATCATGCGAATCTCCTATTCGGTGGTGATGCGATGACGTCACCGACAGTGACCGCCGGAGCTGAGGGTCACCCATGGCGAACCTGTCAGCGGGCTGGCAATTCGCGGGAAAGGCCGGATTTATTCGGGTTGCGTCACCCTCGGGGAGGCCGGAAGGCTGGGCGAAACCCGACGAAAGGGCACTCCATGACGCAGCCCGCTATCCGCGAGGTCGCGCTCACCGGGCCGGGCTCCGGGCCGTACGCGATCACGGTCGGTCCCGACGGCGCGCTCTGGCTGACGCTGGCCGGCTCCGGCGGCGTCGCCCGGCTCGGCCTCGACGGCGAGGTACGCACCTACCGCGCCGACCCTCCGCAGAGCCGACCTCTGATCATCGTCGCCGGCCCGGACGACGCGCTCTGGTACACCCGCTCGGGTGACGACCGGCTCGGCCGGGTGACCGTCGACGGCCGGGTCGACTCGGTGGAGCTGCCTGCGGGCTGTGCGCCCTGCGGCCTGGCCGTCGGTCCGGACGGCGCCCTCTGGTACGCCGGCATGGGTGACGACACGGTCGGCCGGGTGACCGTCGACGGGGCCGTCACCACCTACCCGCTGCCGGTCGCCAAGGGCTTCCCGTCGATGCTGGCCGCAGGCCCGGACGACGCGCTCTGGCTCACGCTCAACCAGGCGAACGCCATCGCCCGGGTGGACCTCGACGGTGCGATGACTGTGCACCCGCTGCCCACCGAGGCCGCCGGGCCGGTCGGCATCACGCTCGGCGGCGACGGCGCGCTGTGGTTCGTCGAGATCGCCGCCGGGCAACTGGGCCGGATCACACCTGAGGGGCGGATCGACGAGTTCCCGCTGCCGGACCGCACGGCCCGCCCGCACGCGATCGTCGCCGACCCGGACGGCGGCTGCTGGTTCACCGAGTGGGGCGCCAACCGGATCGGCCACATCGACCCGGACGGCGGCATCACCGGCCACGACCTGCCGACCCCCGCCTCCGAACCGCACGGCCTCACGGTCACCCCGGACGGCGCGGTCTGGGCCGCCCTGGAAACCGGCGCCGTGGCCCACCTGACCCCCGTCCGACCTTGACCCCCCTGCCCCGCCAACCAGGGTCGGGGAGGGGTTACTGGACCGCTGAGGCGACTGTGAGGGTTGCGGTTGTTGTGTCAAGGGTGGCGGCAGTGCCCACCGGGACGGTGAGCTGGCCGGGGCCGTGGCCGACCGGCAGGCCGCCGAGCACCGGTACGCCGAGGTCACCGAGCCGTTCGCTGAGCACGTCGGTGACCGTGGTGTCCCACCCGTCGGCGCAGTTGGTGAACTGCCCCACCGCCACCCCGGCCAGCCCGTCGAGCGCACCCGCCCGGCGCAGTTGGGTGAGCATCCGGTCGACCTTGTACGGGGGCTCCTGCACGTCCTCGATCAACAGCACCGCTCCGGTCAGGTCGGGCAGGTCCGGCGTGCCGACCGACGCGACGATCATGCACAGGTTGCCGCCGAGCAGGGTGCCGGTGGCCCGACCCGGCACGCGTACGCCGAAGGTGTCCTCGCCGGGCACCGCCGTGACCGTCACCGGTTCGGTGGTCATCAGCGCGGCGTGCAGCGACTCGGCCGACCGCAGCGGGGTCCGCTCGTCCCGCCAGGCGGCCCCCGGGCCGTGCACGCCGGCCAGCCGGGCGCCCCGCCAGAGCGCGAACTGCAACGCGGTGATGTCGGAGAAGCCGGCCACCACCTTCGGGTCGCGGCGGACGGCGGCCAGGTCGAGGGCGTCCACGATCCGCTGCACGCCGTACCCGCCCCGGGTGCAGATCACCCCGCGCACCTGCGGGTCGGTGAACGCCGCGTTCAGGTCGGCGGCGCGCAGCTCGTCCGTGCCGGCCAGGTAACCCCGCCGTGCGTACGCGTTCGGCGCCAGCACCGGCCGCAACCCCCAGCCGGTGAGCAGCTCCACCCCACGGGCCACCCGCTCCGGCGAGGTCGGCCCGGACGGCGACACCAGCAGCACCGTGTCGCCCGGGCGCAGCACTGGCGGGCGGACGACGCCGTTCACGGCACGATCATCGGGCACAGCGGCAGAGCTTAGCCGCGCTAACGACCCGCGTGTCGGCGTACCGTCCGGGCCGGTCGGGACGCCGGCCGACCCGCGCCGGGCCGGTGCCGCGCCGGCCGCCCCGCGAACCGGCTGGGCCGCCGGCCGGGACGCCGACCGACCCGCGCCGGGCCGGTGCGTCGGCCGCCGCGCGAACACGACGGGTGGCGCGACTCGGGACATCCGGCGCCCACCGGCTAGCCTCGACGGGTGGCAACCGCGCTGGTGATCGAGAACGACCCGACGGACGACGCGCGCCGGCTGGGTGAGTGGCTGACCGAGGCCGGGCTGGAGCTGTGGGTGGTTCGCCCGCACGCCGGTGACGAGCTCCCCGCCGACCTGGAGGGGTACGCGGCGCTGGTGGTGCTCGGCGGCGACCAGCAGGCGTACCCGCTGCCGGACGGCTCGCCCGGTGCGCCCTGGTTCCCGGCGGTGGAGGGCCTGCTGCGCAAGGCGGTCCGGTACCGGGTGCCCACCCTGGCCGTCTGCCTGGGCGCGCAACTGCTCGCCACCGCGCACGCCGGCCTGGTGGAGCGTAGCCCGTCCGGGCCGGAGATCGGCCCCGGCGTGGTCGGCCGCCGCGACGCCGCCGAGAGTGATCCACTGTTCCGGTACGTGCCGTTGATCCCGGACGTGCTCCAGTGGCACTCCGACGAGATCACCGAGCTGCCCCGGGGCGCCACCCTGCTGGCGGCCTCCACCCGCTACCCGCATCAGGCGTTCCGGCTCGGCGACCGGGCCTGGGGTCTCCAGTTCCACATCGAGTGCGACACCGCGATGATCGCCGACTGGGCCACCGACTCGACCCAGCTCGCCGAGCTGGGCTACGACCCGGAGCTGGTGGTGGCGGCCTGCGACGCGGTGATGGTCGACGTCGAGGAGGTCTGGCAGCCGTTCGCCGCCCGGTTCGCCGCGCTGGCCCTCGGCGAACTGGACGACAGCATGATGCGGCGCGGCCTGCCGCTGCTCGGGCACTGATGAGTCGGCCGACCAGGACGCCCGGGCGGCTCGCGCGCTACGGCTTCGGCGTCGCGGACGGCGACGGTGGGGCACGCGCCGCCGACCTGCTCGGCCCGGACGGGCTGAACCTGTGGCGGCTGGCCGAGCAGGAACCGGTTGACGAGGCGGCCGGGGAGCTGCTCGCCGTGCTGTCCCGGGCCGCCGACCCGGATCTGGCGCTGCGTCAACTGCACCGCATCGTCGAGGCCGAACGTCGCGTCGACGGCGGCACCGAACGCACCGACGGCGTCACCGCCGGGCCAGGGCTGTTGGCGGAGCTGCACACCGACCCCGGGCTGCGGCGGCGACTGATCGCGGTGCTCGGCGCCTCGGCGGCGCTCGGCGATCACCTGGTTGCCCACCCCGAGCACTGCCTGACGTTGCGTACCGCCCCGGACGGGCTCGCGCCGATCGCCGAGGGCCGGCTGGAGCCGACCGACGGTGGCAACCCCGTGGCGGTGCTGCGGACCGCGTACCGGCTGGCGTTGCTGCGGATCGCGGCGGCCGACCTGACCGGCGGGCGCGCCCTGGAACAGACCATGGCCGCGCTGTCCGCGCTGGCTGACGCGACACTGGCCGCAGCGTACGAGATCGCCGTCGCGGAGCTGGCGGACGGCACCGAGCGGCCCCGGCTCGCGGTGGTCGCGATGGGCAAGTGCGGCGGCGGCGAGCTGAACTACGTCTCCGACGTGGACGTCATCTTCGTGGCCGCCGAGGACGTCGACCTGTCCGCCGCGACCCTGGTGGCGACCCGGCTGATCCACATCTGTGGGCTTGTCGCGTGGCCGGTGGACGCCGCGCTGCGCCCCGAGGGCAACCGGGGCCCACTGGTGCGGACCCTCGCCAGTCACCTCGCCTACTACCGGCGGTGGGCGCGCACCTGGGAGTTCCAGGCGCTGCTCAAGGCCCGCCCGGCCGCCGGTGACCTGCCGCTGGCCCAGGAGTGGATCGACCAGCTCGCGCCGCTGGTCTGGCGGGCGGCCGAACGTCCCGAGGCGGTCGAGGACGTCCGCGCGATGCGGCGTCGGATCATCGACCACATCCCGCCGAAGGAGTTGGAACGCGAGATCAAGCGCGGTCCGGGCGGGTTGCGCGACATCGAGTTCGCCGTCCAGTTGCTGCAACTCGTGCACGGTCGCGGTGACGAGACGCTGCGGGCGCCCGGCACCATCCCGGCGCTGCGTGCGCTCGTCGCCGGTGGCTACGTCGGTCGGGCCGACGGCGAGGCGCTGCTGCGCGGCTACCGCTTCCTGCGCAGCGTCGAGCACCGCCTCCAACTACAGGCCCTGCGCCGCACGCACACCGTGCCCACCGAGCCGGGCGCGCTGCGCTGGCTCGCCGCCGCGCTGGGCTTCACGGCCGCGCCGGGGCGCAGCGCCGTGGAGAGCTTCCGGGCCGAGTGGGTCACCCACGCCGCAGAGGTACGACGGCTGCACGCCAAACTGCTCTACCGGCCGCTGCTGGAGTCGGTGGCCCGGGTGCCGGCCGACGGGCTGCGGCTCACCCCGGAGGCGGCCAGGCACCGGCTGGAGATCCTCGGCTTCGCCGACCCGGCCGGGGCGCTGCGCCACCTGCAGGCGCTCACCGGCGGGGTGAGTCGCACGGCGGCCATCCAGCGGACCCTGCTGCCGGTGCTGCTCAGCGAGTTCGCTGACGCGCCGGAGCCGGACCGGGGGCTGCTCAACTACCGCAAGGTCTCCGACAAGCTGGGCAGCACCCCCTGGTACCTGCGGCTGCTGCGCGACGGCGGCCCGGTCGCCCGGCGGCTCGCCCGGGTCCTCGCCCTGTCCCGGTACGTCGCCGACCTGCTCGCCCGGGACCCGGAGGCGCTGCGGCTGCTGGCCGAGGAGAACGAGCTGGCGCCGCGCCCGCGCGAGGTCCTCCGGGAGGGTTTCCTGGCGGCGGCGGCCCGGCACACCGATCCGGTCGAGGCAACCCGGGCGGTACGCGCGCTGCGCTGCCGGGAGCTGGTCCGGGTGGCCTGCGCCGACGTGCTCTGCCGGGCGGGCGCGCTCGCACCCACCCCCACCGGGCCGGACGGCGCGAACCGGCCCGCCCCGGGGCTGGCCGACATCACCGGGGTGGGGACAGCGCTCGCCGACGTCACCGACGCCACCCTGGCCGCCGCGTTGCGCGCCGCCCGGGCCAGCCAGTCGGCGCCCTCCGGGCTGCGGTTCGCGGTGATCGGCGTGGGACGGCTCGGCGGGTACGAGTCGAACTACCTCTCCGACGCCGACGTGCTCTTCGTCTACGACGCGCCCGCCGGCAGCGGCGACGGCGCGGCCAGCGCCGCCGCGCACGCGATCGCCGAGGAGCTGCGCCGGCTGCTCGGCGTGCCCGCCCCCGACCCGCCGCTGGGCGTCGACGCCGACCTGCGCCCCGAGGGCCGGCAGGGTCCGCTGGTGCGCAGCCTCGCCGCCTACGCGCAGTACTACGCCCGCTGGTCGCGGGTGTGGGAGGCGCAGGCGCTGCTGCGCGCCCGGTTCGTCTGCGGTGACGCCGACCTGGGCGCCGAGTTCGAGGCGATGATCGACCCGGTGCGCTACCCGGCCGACGGGCTGACCCGCGAGCAGGTCGTCGAGATCCGCCGGATCAAGGCCCGGGTGGAGACCGAACGGCTGCCCCGGGGCGCCGACCCGGCCACCCACACCAAGCTGGGCCGCGGTGGGCTGGCCGACGTGGAGTGGGCGGTGCAGCTCGTCCAGCTCCGGCACGCGGGGGCCGTCCCGGCGCTGCGTGGCACGCGTACCCTCGACGCCCTCGCGGCCGCCGAGCGGGCCGGCCTGATCGACCCGGCGGACGCCGCGGAGATGGCCGCCGGATGGTCCCTGGCCGCGCAGGTCCGCAACGCGCTGATGCTGGTGCGCGGCCGGGACGGCGACCAACTGCCCCGGCACGGGGTGGAGTTGGCCGGGGTCGTCCGGCTGCTCGGCCGCGACGACCCGGGGGAGTTCCTCGACGAGTACCTGCGCGTCGGCCGCCGCTCCCGCGCCGCCGTCCAACGCGTCCTGGAGGCGTAGGGCCCTCTCAGCTGCCGAGGGTGTACTCGCCGGGGCGGGGGACCGTGACGGTGGTCCAGTCGCCGTCGGCGGTGACGGTGGCGCCACCGGACGCGGCCAGCCAGCGGCTGTGCCGGACCCGGACCGCCACCGGGCCGGCGGCCGGTGCCCGGAAGGTCACCGCCGCGCCGTCGGCGCGGACCAGTTCGGCGGGTGCGGCGACCAGCGGCGTCGGGTCGGCCACCGCCCAGACCCGCCAGTGCGCGCCCGACCAGACCGGCGTCAGGTACGGCAGCCCGCCCTCCACCAGCTCCGCCTCGGCCCGCCCCACCCAGGACAGGGGTGCGTCCGGCACGGCCACGAACTGCACGGCGTTCTCCGCCAGCCAGGCCCGGTAGGTGGCCGCGGTCAGCGGTACGCCGGTGCCGTCCGCGCCGGGCACCGTCGTGAAGAACAGCGGGTTGCGGTCGATGTCGGCCTGCCGCAGCCACCCCCGGGCGAGCGGCACCTCACCCAGCCGGGCCGCCTCCCAGTAGTTGCGCGTCGGCGGCACCTCGACCCGGCCGGTGACCCGCTGCCCGGCGAGGAACGCGCGCAGCGGCGCGTGGTAGCCGGGCGCGCTTGTCGGATCGCCGATGCCCCGCAGGTCGGCGGGGACCACCGGCGGCTGCCAGACGCAGACCGCCACCAGCAGCGCGGCCAGACCGACGCCCCCGACGAGCCGGGCGCGGGCGGGTCGTGCCGCCCGTGGGGCCAGCCAGGCCGGCGGGCGGGCGGCAGCGGCCAGCACCGGCAGCGCGAACATCGTCGCCAGCCGGCTCGCGTTCAACCCGACCGGCGTGTGCACCAGGGCGGCGGCGAGCACCCCGGCGGCGGAGAGCAGCGCGCCGAACCGCACCGGCCGGTACGCCACCAACGCGGCCACCACCAGACTGGTCAGCGTCGCGCGCACCGTGTCGGTGCGGCTGATGTTCATCCAACCGCCGTCGCCGAAGAACAGCGCCGTCGCGGCGAGCGGCACGGCCGCCGCGACGCCGAGCGCCAAGCCGTCGGCGTACCGGCGGCTGAGCAGCAGCGCGACACCCGCGAGGCCGACGAAGAGGCCCGCCACCGGGCTCGTCGCCGAGGCCAGCAGCGCGCCGGCGGCGGCCAGCCCGATCCTTCGACCCGGGGGTACGCCCCGAGTCAGCGCGAGCAGCGCGGCCAGCCCGAACGCCACACCCAGGGCGTAGGTGACCCGGCCGGAGACCAGGTTGCCGGCCAGCGTGACCACCCCGACCAGGCTGCCCAGCAGCGGCCGGGGCACCGGGCTGCGAACCAGCAGCGCGGCAAGCGCGGCGGCCGACGCCACCAGCGCCAGGGCGCCGGTCACCCGCACGCCGAGCAGCGCCATCACCGGCTGGGACACCAGGCTGTAGCCGAACTGCTGCACCCCGCCGTACCAGCGCAGATCGACCGGAGTGGGACCGTGCGCGGCGAAGAAGTCCGCCCGTGCGACCTGCGCGGCGAGGTCCGAACCCATCAGCGGCAGAGCCAGCCAGAGCGCGCCGAGCACGGCGGCGGCACCGGTGGACACCGCCACCACCCGACTGCGCCGCATGCCCACCTCCGTACCGCGACCACCGTACTGGCAGCATGTCCGGCGTGCCTCACCACCTCGCGCGTTGGACCGGACTGGCAGGATCAGCCCTGCTCGCCGTCGCCGCGTTCCTCGGCGGCGCCCTGCCCGACTCACCCCTGCGGCCCACCCCGGTAAGCATCTGGCAGGGCCCGAACGGGCCGCTGGTGATCGCCACCTGGCTGGTCGGTACCGGGCTGATGGCGTACGCCTGGTGGGCGCTGCGCGACGGCGTGCCGTCGACCCGCTGGGCGCTGGTCACCGTCGGGCTGTGGCTGCTGCCGCTGCTGATCGCGCCGCCGCTGGCCAGCCGAGACGTCTACGCGTACGCCTGCCAGGGCGCCAGCTACGCCGCTGGGCTCAACCCCTACGAGCAGGGCGTCTCCGTGCTGCCCTGCCCCTGGCTGGACAGCATCTCCTACATCTGGCGGGACACCCCGGCACCGTACGGGCCGCTGTTCGTGGTGCTGTCCGGCGCGGTGGTGAAGGCCACCGGATCGCTGACCGCCGCGATCGTGGCGTTCCGGCTGATCGCGGTGGCGGGGGTGGCGCTGACCGCGGTCAGTCTGCCGGTGCTGGCGCGACGGGCCGGCGTACCGGCCGGTCGGGCGGTCTGGCTGACGCTGGCCTGCCCGCTGGTCGCCGTGCACCTCGTCGCCGGCGCGCACAACGACGCCCTGATGGTCGGCCTGCTGGTCGCCGGGCTGGCCCTGATCGCGTCCCGGCCCGGCCGCCCCGGCCCGCTGCTCGCCGGTGGGGCGCTGCTCGGCCTGGCTGCCGCGATCAAGGTGACCGCGCTGGTCGTGGTGCCGTTCGCCGCGCTGGCCGCGATCGTCGGCGGGTACTCGATCCGAGCGCTGATCCGGCACGGCGGGTGGGTGGTCGGCAGTTCGATCGCCGTCGTGGCCGGCGTGACAGTCGCCGCCGGGCTGGACTTCGGCTGGGTCGGTGGGCTGGCCCGGGGTGGCGACGTGATCGCCTGGACGTCGCCGTCCACCGCCGTCGGGCAGACCGTCGGCTACCTGGCGGTGCCGTTCGGCGGGCACATCGACGCGCTGCCGGTCACCCGGGCGATCGGCATGGCGGTGCTGGCGGTGCTGCTGGTCTGGCTCTGGTGGCGGGCCCGCACCCGGGAGCCACTGTGGCACGCCGGCCTGGCGCTGGCCGCCACGGTCGCCCTCGCGCCGCTGTTCCACCCCTGGTACTGGATCTGGCCGCTGGCCGTGCTGGCGGCGACCGCCCGACGGACCGGCTGGTTCACCGTGATCGCCCTGGTGTCGTCGTTCCTGGTGCTGCCCGACGGCACGGGCCTGCCCCGGTTCACCAAGTCCGTCGGTGCGCCACTGATGACGCTGTTGGTGATCGTGCTGGTCGTCCGGTTGGTACGGTCGGCTCGGGCGGCCCGTCAGCCGGTCGCCGCCGACTGAGGGAAGGTGCGCCGGTGACCGCTCCCGGCGCACCCCCGCCGCCGGCTGGTCCACAGATCCCACGCCTCGCCCGGTACGTGGGGCTGGCCGGCGCGGTCCTGCTGGCCGTCGCCGGGTATCTCGGCGGTGCGCTGCCTGACTCCCCGCTGGGCGCGACGCCGACGTCGATCTGGCGAGCCCCGGGTGGCCCGGCGACGCTGATCTGCTGGCTGGTCGGCACCGCGCTGCTGGTCGGCGCGTGGTGGTCGCTGCGCGAGGGGGCGCCGTCGACCCGCTGGGCGTACGTCACCGCTGGGCTGTGGATGCTGCCGCTGCTGGTCGCGCCGCCGCTGGGCAGCCGGGACGTCTACTCGTACGCCTGCCAGGGCTGGACGTACGCGCACGGCGTCGACCCGTACGCGACGTCTGTGGCGGCGGCGGGCTGTCCGTGGCTGGACACGGTGGCGCCGATCTGGCGGGACACCCCGGCACCGTACGGGCCGCTGTTCGTGCTGCTCGCGGCGCTCGCGGTCGGCCTCGGCGGCGGGCTCACCGGAACGGCCGTCGCGCTGCGGGTGATCGCCGTGGCGGGGCTGCTGCTGGCCGCGCTCTGCCTGCCCGGCCTGGCCCGGGCGGCCGGGGTGCCGACCCGGCGGGCAGCCTGGCTGGCATTGGCCAGCCCGCTGGTCGGAGTGCACCTGGTGGCCGGGGCGCACAACGACGCGCTGATGCTCGGGCTGCTGCTGTGCGGCCTGCTGATTGTGGTCCGCCGACCGGGCCGGCCGTCGGCGTTGCTGTTCGCCGGAGCGCTGCTCGGGCTCGCGGTGACGGTGAAGGCCAGTGCCGTGGTGGTGGCGCCGTTCGCCGCGCTGGCTGCCGTGCACGGTCGCTACACCGTACGGGCGCTGCTGCGTGACGGCGGCTGGCTGGCCGGCGGGCTGCTCGCCGCGCTGCTGGTCGCCTCGGCGGTGTCCGGACTCGGCTTCGGCTGGGTCGGTGGGTTGACCCACAGCGGGGACTCCGAGCAGTGGACGTCGCCGCCCACCGCCGTCGGCCTGGTGGCGGACTACGCGGGCGCGCTGGTCGGTCGGGACCCACAGGCCGTGCCGGTGGTCCGGGCGACCGCGCTGCTGCTGCTCGCCGGGGTGCTGGTGGTGCTCTGGTGGCGGGGCTGGCAGGCGCTGCGCGCGTTGAACGACGTCCGGCAGTGGGTGACCCGGATCGAGGCGGCACGCCCCCGGGTGGCGCTGCACGGCGCGGCGCTGGCGCTGGTCGCCACCGTCGTTCTGTCCCCGGTCTTCCACCCCTGGTACGCCACCTGGCCCCTGGCCCTGCTCGCGCTCACCGCATCTCGGACGACGTGGTTCGTGCTGCCGGCCTCTGCGGCGGCCTTCCTCGCCCTACCCGACGGCACCAACCTGGCCCGCTTCACCAAGGCCCCCGGCGCCCTGGCGATGACCGCCCTGCTCCTGGTGCTGCTCCTGCTGCGCGTCCGCCCGCGCCGCCCGCACCGCTGATGCGCCCCGCACCGCTGATGCGCCCCGCACCGCTGATGCGCCCCGCACCGCTGATGCGCCCCGCGCCGCCGATGCTCCCCGCGCCGCTCGCACCGCTCGCATCGCTGATGCTCCCCGCGCTGCCGCCCGCCCCGCCGATGGTGCCCGTGCCGCCGATGGTGCCCGCAGCGTCCGTGCCGCCGATGCTCCCTGCGGTGCCGCCCGCCCCGCCGCGCCGCCGACGGTGCCCGTGCCGCCGAAGGTGCCGATGGTGCCCGCGCTAGCCGCGACCCGCGCCAGCGCCGGTGATCAAGCGGCTTGGCGGCTGTGCAAAACGGACAAAATGTCTCCCTAGTTGCGTGTCCAACGCAGCCCACGGTCATGATCGTGCTTGATCCAGGATCGAGTGGTGTCGGCGCGTCGGTGAGGCCACTACATCGTGGATCGAGCACGATCTTGGCGCAGGGGCGCAGGGGCGCAGGGGCGCAGGGGCGCAGGGGCGCAGGGGCGCAGGGGCGCAGGGGCGCAGGGGCGCAGGGGCGCAGGGGCGCAGGGCGCGGAAACGGCTGGGCCGGCTCCGCGACACGCGGAGCCGGCCCAGCCGGTGAATCGAGTGAGTGACTGCTCAGCAGTCGTAGTACATGGCGAACTCGTGCGGGGTCGGGCGCAGACGCACCGGGTCGACCTCGTTGGCGCGCTTCCACTCGACCCAGGTGGAGATCAGGTCGGGGGTGAAGACGCCACCGTCGAGCAGGTAGTCGTGGTCGGCCTCCAGCGAGTCGAGCACGGCCGACAACGAGCCCGGCACCTGCTTGACGTCGCCCCACTCCTCCGGCGGGAGGTCGTAGAGGTCCTTGTCGATCGGCGTCGGCGGCTCGATCTTGCTCTTGATGCCGTCCAGGCCGGCCATCATCATCGCCGAGAAGGCGAGGTAGACGTTGGCCGACGGGTCCGGCACGCGGAACTCGACGCGCTTGGCCTTCGGGTTGCTGCCGGTCACCGGGATGCGGGTGCAGGCGGAGCGGTTGCGCTGCGAGTAGACCAGGTTGACCGGCGCCTCGAAGCCCGGCACCAGGCGACGGTACGAGTTGACCGTCGGGTTGGTGAAGGCCAGCAGCGACGGCGCGTGGTGCAGCAGACCACCGATGTACCAGCGGGCCATGTCGGACAGGCCCGCGTAGCCGGTCTCGTCGTAGAAGAGCGGCTCACCGTTGAGCCACAGGCTCTGGTGGGTGTGCATGCCGGAGCCGTTGTCGCCGAAGAGCGGCTTGGGCATGAAGGTGGCGGTCTTGCCGTTGGCCCAGGCCTCGTTCTTCACGATGTACTTGAAGAGCTGAAGCTGGTCGGCGGCGTGCAGCAGCGTCGAGAACCTGTAGTTGATCTCGGACTGGCCGGCGGTGCCCACCTCGTGGTGCGAGCGCTCCACGGTGAAGCCGCCGTCGACGAGCCGGCGCACGATCGAGTCGCGCAGGTCGGCGTAGTGGTCGACCGGCGGCACCGGGAAGTAGCCGCCCTTGTACGCGGTCTTGTAACCGCGGTTGCCGCCCGCCTCTTCGCGGCCGGTGTTCCAGGCGCCCTCGATCGAGTCGATGTAGTAGAACGACTGGTGCGCCGACGTCTCGTGGCGGATCGAGTCGAAGATGTAGAACTCCGCCTCGGCGCCGAAGTAGGCGGTGTCGGCGATGCCGCTCGCCGCCAGGTACGCCTCGGCCTTCTTCGCGACATTGCGCGGGTCGCGGGTGTAGGCCTCACGGGTGAACGGGTCGTGAATGAAGAAGTTGAGGGCGAGGGTCTTCTGCGCCCGGAACGGATCGATGAAAGCGGTGGCGACATCCGGGAGCAGGAGCATGTCCGACTCGTGGATCGCCTGGAAACCGCGGATCGACGAGCCGTCGAACGCGAGGCCGTCGGTGAAGAGGTCGTCGTTGACAGACTCGACCGGCAGGTTGAAGTGCTGCATCACGCCGGGCAGGTCACAGAAACGAACGTCGACGAACTTCACGTCCTCGTTCTTGAGGTATCGCAGCAGTTCCTCGGGATTGGCGAACACACATCCTCCTGGCACGTCCAACGGGGTGGCTAGGCTTTCGGCGACGCTATGGCCGGGGGGTTGCCCGGCCATGTCTCCTGTGTTTCTGCCGTGTTACGTCACTCCCTGAGTGTCAGCAACACTCCTGTTCACGCACTCAGTCCGCGTGATTCACGGTACCGGCTGTGCCAGTGTAATGACATCTGATGCCAATAGCCCGATTCGGCACGCAGTGGTGGCGGCACTCGTAGGACTGATTCCTGACGCGGATACCCTTGATCACTGTGACCAATCCGCACGCCCCGGCAGCGCCGGCCAACGACCCCACCTTCACCCCACCGACTCTGGGACGACGGTTCGGGGCGCTGATCATCGACTGGGTGCTCTGCCTGCTGGTGGCCAACATCTTCGCCGACCCGGTGCGCGACGGCTGGGCGCCGGTGCTGGTGCTGGTGCTGGAGTACGCCATCTTCCTCGGCCTGTTCGCGCAGACGCCGGGCATGTACATCACGAAGATCCGTTGCGTGAACTGGTTCAACGGGGGCCGGATCGGGCTGCTCCGGGCGCTGGGCCGGGGAGTGCTGCTGGCCCTGGTCGTTCCCGCGCTGATCATGGACGAGCACCGTCGCGGCCTGCACGACCGGCTCACCGACTCGGTCATCGTCGACGCGCCCCGCCCCTGACCCCGCGAGGGCGGTGCCGCCGACGAGAGCACGCAGGTTCGTGACTCCGCCGGGGCGGGCTTGGGTGCCCGGGTGCAACGCGCAAGAGCCGGGCCCGTGCGGGGCCCGGCTCTTTGAGGCGTACGGCGTGGGTGTCAGCGCCGCGACTGGCGGAACGAGCCGCCCGGAGGCCGCATGTTCTTCGGGATCGCGCCCTTGGGCATCTGTGGCCGCGCGGTGAGCGCCTTGAGCCGCTTGTCCAGCGCGTTGACGTCCTTGCCGCTGAGCGCGCGGGGCAGCCGCAGCAGCGTGGTCCGCAGCTTGCGGATCGGCAGCTCGCCCTCTTCCTGCCCGATCACGTAGTCGTGCAGGGGGGCGGAGCCGATCACCTTGGCCAGCCGCCGCTTCTCCTGCCCGAGCAGGCCGCGCACCCGCTGCGGGTTGCCCTCGGCCAGCAGGATCACGCCGGCCCGGCCGATCACCAGGTGGACCATGTCCATCTGGGTGGTCGAACTGACGGCCGGGGTCACCCGCCAGTCGCCGCGCATGTTCTCCATGATCTGCGCCGCCGCGCCGGGTTGTCCCTCGGCGGCGTTCATCATCGCCTTGTTGGACCGCAGGTTCAGCACGATCAGCACCGCGAGCAGGATGAACATGATGCCTAGCGGCAGCCAGATCCAGCTCCAGAGGATGACCGCGACCACGGTGAGGGCGAGGGGGATGAGCACCGCGGCGGCGACCAGTGGCGCGAACCACCGATCCTGCTTGGCGGTGAACTTGAACACCATCCCGATCTGCTTCAGCCGCTGGCCGAACGAGACCTTCTCCTGGGGCTTTGCCATGCCGCCGAGTCTAGTGGTCGCCGTCGGCCTCGTTGATCCGCGTCCGGCTGAGTACCTTACGTCGCCTCAGCCACCCGGACCGGGCGGGTAAGGAGGGTGCTGCCGAGGAAGATGAGGCGCTGTGCCCATGCCCGGCGGGGGCCTTCGCGCGAAGAGTCGTCAGCAGAAGGACGACGACGCTACGAAGGAGCCCGACATGTTCGGCAACGACGCGGATTTCCTGCTCTCCCTGCACCGTATCCATGCCGCTGAGCTGCGCGCCGAGGCCGCCGCGGACCGGCTCGCCCGGTCGGTGCCGGCCCGCCCCGGCCGCACCTGGCTGGGCCGCCGCCAGCACGCTGGCCGCACCGGCGACGAGCGGCGGTGACCGCGACCGTCGGGCCCGCGCCGCCCGATCAGGCGCGACCCACCCCGGCGCACCGGCTGATCGGCCAAGCCGGCGGTCGGGCCGGTCATGGCATGCTCGATCCTGTGACCGTACGTGCCGCGAGTTCCGTTCTCGTCGGGCGCCAGCGCGAGATCGCGGCGCTGCGGGCCGCGCTGGGTCGCGCCCGCGCGGGCGAGCCGGCCACGGTGCTGGTCGGTGGCGAGGCGGGAGTGGGCAAGACCCGGCTGCTGGAGGAGTTCGCCGACTCGGCCACCGGCGGTGGAGCGCGGGTGCTGGTGGGCCAGTGCCTGGAGTTGGGCGAGGCGGGCCTGCCGTTCGCCCCGTTCGCCGCCGCCCTGCGCGCGGTGCTGCGTGCCGACGGCGCCGAGGTCTTCGCCGGTTACGAGGCGGACTTCGCCCGGCTGCTGCCGGAGCTGGGCCGTGCTTCGTCCGCGCTGGCCGAGCCGAGCACCCGACTGCTGACCGACGCCCCGCGCGGATACCTGTTCGACCTGGTCGCCGAGCTGTTCCAGCGGCTCGCCGACGCCCGTCCGCTGGTGCTGGTGATCGAGGATCTGCACTGGGCGGACCGCTCCACCCGGGATCTGATCGGTTTCCTGGTTCGGGCGGCCCGGCCGGGCCGGCTGCTGTTGGTCTGCACCTACCGCACGGACGAGTTGCAGCGTGGCCATCCGCTGCGACCGTTCCTGGCCGAACTGGACCGGGCGCGCGGCGTCGAGCGCGTCGAGCTTGGCCGGCTGGACCGCGACGGCACCCGCGCGATCCTCGCCGACCTGCTCGGCGCCGAACCGGCCGCCCGTGCCGTCGACGACATCCACGACCGTACCCACGGCAACCCCTTCTTCATCGAGGAGCTGGCGGTGGCCGGCGACCCGCTCGGCTGCGCGGCGCTGCCCGAGACGCTGCGCGATCTGCTGCTGACCCGGGTGGACCGGCTGCCCGACCCGGCCCAGCGGGTGCTGCGGATCGCCGCGGCGGGCGGCACCCGGTTCGCCCACGACCTGCTCGCCGAGGTCGCGGAGCTGCCCGAGGGCGAGCTGGAGGACGCGTTGCGCGCCGCCGTCGCCGCGCAGTTGGTGGTGGCCGACCCGGACGGTGACTACGAGTTCCGGCACGCGTTGGTCCGCGAGGCCGTACACGACGAGCTGCTGCCCGGCGAACATGCCCGGCTGCACGCCCGTTTCGCCGCCGCGATCGAGGCCCAGCCACACCTGGTCGCCGCCGGGCGCGCCCCGGCCGAGATCGCCCACCACTGGTACGCCGCGCACCACCACTCGCGCGCCCTGGTCGCCGCGCGGGTCGCGGCCTGCGCCGCCGCCGACCGGTACGCGTACGCCGAGCAGCGCCGGTTGCTGGAGCGGGCGTTGGAGCTGTGGGAGTTGGTGCCCGACGCCGCCGACCTGCTCGGCATGGACCATCTGGCGCTCCTGGAGCAGACTCTGGACGCCGCCGTCACGGCCGGTGACTTCAGCCGGGCCATCACGTTGACCCGGGCCGGTCTGGCCGAAGTGGACGCCGATGCGACACCGCTGCGCGCCGCCCGCCTACTGGACCAGCGGGGCCGGCTGCTGGCGTTGCTCGGCAAGAGCGACGGCCGCCGGGAGTTGGGTGAGGCGTACCGGCTGGCAGCCGCCGGCCCGTTCGGGGTGGAGCGGGTCCGGCTGCTCGCCGACATCGCCGCCCACCTCGTCAAGATCGATCCTGAGCAGGCGACGCGGGTGGCCGCCGAGGCGGGTACGGATGCCGAGGCGCTCGGCGAGGAGCTGGCCCTGCTGCCGACGCGGATCGCCCTGCTCTGCCACGTCGAGCGGGAGCGCGGGCTGGCCGAGCTGGACCGGGCCGAGGCCGTCGCCCGGGCGGCCGGGGACACGTCGGCCCTCGTGCTCGCCAAGGTGTTCCAGTCGGACGTGCTGTGCGAGCTGGGCCGCTACGTCGAATCCGCCGAGGCGGCCGAGGCCGGGGTGGCCGAGGCGCGTCGGGTGGGGATCAGCCGCTCGACCGGGGCGTACCTGCTGTCCAACCGGGCCGAGGCGCTCATCGCCCTCGGCCGGTGGGACGAGGCCGAGGCGGTGTGCGCGGAGGCCGCCCGGATCGACCTTTCGGGCGTAACCGGGCTGCACTGGCTCCAGTTGGGCGCCGGGCTGCGGCTGGCCCGTGGGCACCCGGGCGCCGACGAGCTGGTCGGCCGGGCACTGGCCTTCCTGGGCCGGCCCTACCTCTGGCCAAACCACCGGCTGCCCCTGCACGAGCTGGCGATCGAGGCGGCGTTGGCCGCCGACGACAAGGTCGAGGCGGTCCGCGCGACTCGCGTCGCGCTGGCCGACGAGTGTCTGCCGCAACTGCCTCGCGAGGGCTGGCCGGTGCTGAGCGCCGCCGCGCGTACCGCCGCCCGGGTGGGTGACCGGGAGCTGGCCGCGGCCGTCGCCGCCCTCGCCGCCGGTCTGCCGGCCCGGCACCCGGCCGCGCGGGCGCACGCCGCCCAGGTCACCGCCCTGCTGGCCGCCGGCGACCAGGGGCTGCCGGCGTGGCGGGCGGCGGTGGCCGCGTGGCGCGCCGACGGGCAGCCGTACCCGCTCGGTCGGGCTTTGCTGGCGCTGGCCGAGGCGGCTGCCGCCGCGGGCGAGCGGGACGAGGTGTCGGCCGCGGTCACCGAGGCCGCGGAGATCGCGCGGCGGCTGGGTGCGGCACCCCTGGCCGAGACGGCCGCGACCCTGGCGCGCCGGGTCGGCCTGCGCGGGGCGGGCCCGGCCGGGCCCGGCACCGACCTGCTGACCGCCCGGGAACGGGAGGTGCTGCTCCTGGTCGCCGAGGGGCACAGCAACAGTCAGATCGCCGGGCGGCTGTTCATCTCCCCGAAGACGGCAAGCGTGCACGTCTCCCGGATCATCGCCAAGCTGGGCGTGACCAACCGGGTCGAGGCCGCCGCCCTGGCCCACCGGCTGGGCCTGCTCGGCGAGCCCGCCGTGCCCCGCTGACGGGCCGTGTCGAGCGCGCCGTACCCCCGCTGACGAGCCGTACCCGACCGGGCGCGGGACATGCCGCCGACCAGCGCGGCGCGGCGGCGGGTCCTCAGGCGCGGGGCAGATAGATCCGCCAACCGTCGGTGGTGAGCACGTCCAGACTGCCGGGGGCCGCGCGGAGTTGCTCGTCGAGTCGGGCCGCCAGCGGCGACCCGGTCGGCGCCACCCAGGCCGGCACCGTCGCGCGTTCGACCTCCCGGCGGTACGCGGGGTAGCGGTCGAAGCCGGGACGCAGCGTGTCGTCGACGACGGCGCAGACCACGTCCTCCGCGCTGGCGAAGGTGAGCCGGTTGCAGGTCCAGTAGCCGGCCTGGACGTGTCGTACGCCGAGCTGACGCAGCGTGCTCACCAGCTCGGCGTGCCGGGCCTCGGCGGCCCGGGTCGCCGGGGCGGTCTGCGTGGCCCGCCAGGTGGCGTGTGCGGCGGTGCCCAGCGTGGCGACGAGCACGACCAGCGCGACCGGCCGGGCCACCGTCCACCCCAGACCACGACCACGGCGGGCGACAGGCGATCCCGCACCGAGCCGGGCTGTCGTCCCGCCCGCGCCGCGCCGGGCCGTCGTCCACACCGGCCAGAGCAGGGCTGGCAGCGATATGAGCAGGCAGGACAGGTAGCGCGAACTCTCCACCGGGGTGAGCCCGGAGGCGCTGCTCAGGGTGTACGCGGCGAGGGTCGCCGCCGCGGCCAGCACGAGGACCAACCGCATCGCGGCTGCCGCCCGGGGTGCCGGGTCGGCCGGAGCGTTCGACGGCCGGCGCAGCGCCCGCCAGGCCGTGGCGGCGGCGAGGGCCAGCAGCACCGGCAGCGCGAGCGCCCACCAAAGCTGCCACGAGGCGCACGAACCGGGATCGCAGAACCCCATGCCCAGTGGCGGCCCGAGCAGCAGCCCGCCGTGCAGCCGGTCGGCCCAGCCCGCGCTGGCGTCCGCGCCACCGGCGGCGAGCACCGCGTGCAGCGGGTTCCGGCCGGTGAGCAGACTGTGCGCCAGCAGCGGGGCGGCCCCCAGCACGGCGGCCGACCCGAGTAGCGCGCCGGCCCGCCCGCGCAGCTCCCGATGGCGGAAACCGACCAGCACCGCCCCGGTCGCCAGGACGTACGGCAGCACCAGCGGGTCGACCCAGAGCATCAGGCCGGACAGGAACCCCCAGGCCGCCCAGCGCGCGAGGCGTCGCTGCGGTCGGCCGGCGGCCAGGTCCACGGCGAGCAGGGCGAGCGCCACCCCGGCCACGTTCATCTCGGGGTAGCCGCCGCCGGCTATCAGTTGGTTCTTCACCACCCGGTCGGAGCCGAGAGCAAGCAGTGCCACCACCAGCAGCCCGAACCAGCGGTCCCCGGTCAGCCGCAGCGTCAACCGCCAGGCCAGCAGCAGGAACACCGCGTACAGCGCCAGGGTGGGCAGTCGCAGGCCGAGCAGGGACGGCCCGCCGGCCAGCGCGAAGATCGGCGCGGCGAGGTACGCCTCCAGGGTGCCCATGTACTGCTGGCCGTAGAACCAGACCGGGAAACCCTCGCCCCGGGCGATGTGCAACGCGGCCAACCCCATGGTGGCCTCGTCGCTGTTCGTCGGCGGTGTGGCGTGGGCCAGCAGCCAGAGCCGGTAACCGATCCCGGTGAGCAGGGTCAGGCCGGTGAGCCAGCCGACCAGCCCGAGGCGCGCAGCGCGCCGCGGACGCGGTCGACCCGCGTCGCGCGGCTGCTGGCGTACCCCGGCGGTCATCGCACGATCATGACACCCGGGTGCCGGACGGTCGTGCTCCGTGCTGCCGGCGGGTCAGCTGGCGGCGGCGACCGGGGTGGCGGCGCGGGCGTCGAGCGCCTGCCGGTAGAGCCGGCCGGCCCGGTACGACGAGCGCACCAGCGGCCCGCTCATCACCCCGGCGAAGCCGATCTCCTCGGCCTCCTCGCGCAGCTCCACGAACTCCTCCGGCTTGACCCAGCGGGTCACCGGGTGGTGCCGGGGGGAGGGGCGCAGGTACTGCGTGATGGTGATCAGCTCGCAGCCCGCCTCGTGCAGGTCGCGCAGGGCCTGGGACACCTCGGCCCGCTCCTCGCCCATGCCCAGGATGAGGTTGCTCTTGGTGACCAGACCGTCGGCACGGGCCTGCCGGATCACGTCCAGCGAGCGGTCGTAGCGGAACGCCGGCCGGATCCGCTTGAAGATGCGCGGCACGGTCTCCACGTTGTGCGCCAGCACCTCGGGGCGGGAGCCGAAGACCTCGGCCAGCTGCTCGGGGACGGCGTTGAAGTCCGGAATCAGCAGCTCGACGCCGCAGCCGGGCTGCAGCGCGTGGATCTGCCGGACGGTCTCGGCGTACAGCCAGGCGCCGCCGTCGGGCAGGTCGTCGCGGGCGACGCCGGTGATGGTGGCGTAGCGCAGCCCCATCGAGACCACCGACTCGGCGACCCGGCGCGGCTCGTCGGCGTCGAACTCGGCCGGCTTTCCGGTGTCGATCTGGCAGAAGTCGCAGCGCCGGGTGCACTGGTCGCCACCGATGAGGAAGGTGGCCTCGCGGTCTTCCCAGCACTCGTAGATGTTGGGGCAGCCGGCCTCCTGGCAGACGGTGTGCAGCCCTTCGCGCGAGACGAGCCCGCGCAGTTGGGTGTACTCCGGCCCCATCTTGGCCTTGACCTTGATCCATGGCGGTTTGCGCTCGATCGGCGTCTCGGCGTTGCGCGCCTCGATCCGCAGCAGTCGACGCCCCTCGGGGGCCGCCGTTGCGGTGCGGGCTGCCTGGCCGGTCGTCGGCGCGGAGTGCTCGATCGTCACGAAAACGAGCCTACGCCCGACGGCACCTGTCTATGCGCGCCAGGCGACCGCCGTCACGCCGTGAATGTTGTGACGCCCGACACCGGAGTGCCGAAAAATGGCGTCACACTCGGCGGGAGCGGGTGCTACGGTCGCCGCCAACAGCGACGACGGAGCCGAGTAGCGCCCCGACCCGCCAGTGCAGAGAGCCGCCGGTGCTGAGAGGCGGTCTGACGCCGGGGCGCGAAGACCCTCCCGAGCTGCGGGCAGAACGGCGGGAACGCCCAGTAGAGCCCGCCCGGCTGGCCCCGGTCACCAGGCGACGAACGAGGCTCCCGCCGCGGCGGGAGCGAAGGTGTGGTGGCACCGCGAGGTTCCCGCTCGCCCACACCTCCCTGGGGCCTGATACGAACTCGCCGCCCCGGTGGCGTGGTCGCGATCGACCGAGGAGCAGCCCGCCCGTGCAACGAACCCTGTCCCACCACCTGCCCGCCCATCTCGGCGTGACCGTGCGGATCGCCGGCTGGGTACACCGCCGACGGATGCTCAAGTCGGTGGCCTTCCTCATCGTGCGGGACGCCGCCGGCCTGGCCCAGGTGGTCGTCACCGACCCGGCTATCCGCGCCGAGCTGGAGAAACTCACCGAGGAGACGGTTGTCGAGGTCACCGCGACGGTGACCGCGAACGCCGCAGCGCCCGCCGGGGTCGAGCTGACCGATCCGACGGTACGTCCCCTCGGCCCGCCCGCCGTGCCACCGCCGTTCGACCTGTACCGGCCGACGCTCACCGCGAGCCTGCCCACCCAGCTCGACAACGCGCCGACCGCGCTGCGCCACCCGAGAAGGTCGGCCGCGCTGCGCGTCTCGGCGGCGGCGGTTGCGGGGTTCCGGGCCGCCCTCGACATCCGCGACTTCGTGGAGATCCACACGCCGAAGGTGGTCAGCTCCTGCACGGAGAGCGGCGCGAACGTGTTCACCCTGGACTGGTTCGGCCAATCCGCGTACCTACGAACGGGCACTGGGGGAGTGGGTCTGCCGCGAACACGCCTCGGACTTCCTCTTCGTCACCGGCTACCCGATGGCGAAGCGACCGTTCTACACCCACCCGGACCCGGCGCGGCCGGCGTACTCGAACGGTTTTGACCTGCTCTTTCGTGGTCTGGAGCTGGTCACCGGCGGGCAGCGGCTGCACCGGCACGCCGACTACCTGGCGGCGCTGGCGGCCCGCGGCGAGCCGGTCGGGCCGGTCGCCGAGTACCTGGACGCGTTCCGGCACGGCATGCCGCCGCACGGCGGCTTCGCCATCGGCCTGGAACGCTTCGTGGCCCGCCTGGTCGGCGCGGCCAACGTCCGGGAGGTCACCGCGTTCCCGCGCGACATGCACCGCCTGACGCCGTGAGCGTCGCGGCCCTCGGCGTCGTCGCCGGGGGCCGCCGCTCAGACCTCGACGAGGGTGGCGAGCCGACGCTCGACCACCGGCAGCACGTCGGCCACGGTGATCGGGCGGCCCAGCTCGGCGGTGAGCGAGGTGACGCCGGCGTCGCGGATGCCGCACGGCACGATCCGGTCGAAGAACGTCAGGTCGCAGTCGCAGTTGATCGAGAAGCCGTGCAGGGTGACACCCCGGGCCACCCGGATGCCGATGGCGGCCACCTTGCGGGCCGGCCCCCGGTCGTCCTCGGGCACCCAGACGCCACTGCGCCCCTCGACCCGGCCGGCGGCCAGCCCGAACTCGGCGCACACGTCGATGAGCAGTTGCTCGGTGCGGCGGACGTAGGCGACCACGTCCACCGGGTCGGGCAGCCGCAGGATCGGGTAGCCGACGAGCTGCCCCGGCCCGTGCCAGGTGATCTTGCCGCCGCGGTCCACGTCGACGACGGGCGTGCCGTCCATCGGTCGGTCCCAGGGTTCGGTGCGCTTGCCCGCGGTGTAGACGCTCGGGTGCTCCAGCAGCAGCACGGTGTCACCGCGCTCGCCAGCCACCACCGACTCGTGCAGGCGACGCTGCTCGTCCCAGGCGGCCCGGTAGTCGAGCAGGCCGGCGCGGACGGCCGTCAGGCCGGAGATCGTCGTTGTCACGCCCTTCAGCGTAGTCCCGCGCGCGGCGATGATCGCTGGTGAGCCGCCTCACGAGGTGCCCGGCTCGGCCCGGCGTCAGGCCGGCGGGATGCGCCAGACCCAGACGTCGTCGACCCGTTGCGGTTCGCCGAACAGCTCGGTGGCGGTACGCCGGACCGCCTCCTCGTCGACCTCGAACTTCGCGCCGTGCACCGCGTCCGGCAGGATCACCGCCTCGATCCGCCAGTGCCGCAGGTCGTCCGCCACGTCCCGCCTCGTGCCGTCGGTGATGATCGGCACCAGTCCGGTGCGGCCGGCCTGGTCCATCAGCGCGCTCAGCGGGCGGGGCACGGGCCCGATCCGGCCGCGCCCGTCCGGCCCGCCGGGTCCGAGGAAGAATCCGCCCGGGATCCTGAACTCACCCTGCCGGTGCGACAGCGCGTACGCCTGCCAGCGTTGGCCGTCCGGATAGATGTCCACCGCCAGCGGCACCGGGGTCAGCACCCCGCTGGGGGAGACGTACTCCCGCCAGGTGCCGGACGTGATGAACTGCGGGATCGGCTCCCGCTCGTCGGTCAGCAGCGGCGTGGGCAGCAGCGGCAGCAGGGCCACCACGAAACCGACCGACCAGGCCAGCTCCGCGGAGCGGTGCCGGGGCGGGGCGGCGCGCAGCTGGTCGAGGGTGTACGCCAGCAGCACCCCGATCACCGGTGCGACCACCAACGCCAGCCGGGCGGGCAGCGCGGCGTTCACCACCGGCAGTTGGCCGAGCAGGTCGAACGGCATCGGCAGGTCGGTCCGCCGTCCGTCGATCTTCGCGACCGGCCCGAACGAGAGCACCGTGAAGATCACCGCGACGACGCCCAGCGCCCAGAGGGTGGCCCGACGGCCGGAGTCGGCCCGCCGCCAGAGCGCGACGAAGCAGACCACGGTGAGCACCAGCAGGGGTATGCCGAAGAACGAGTTCTCCTCGGTCGGGTTCGGTGCCAGGGAGGTGCCCAACCCGACCTCGCCGGCCAGCGAGCGGCGCGGGAAGGCGGCGAACGCGGCGATGTCCTCAGAGTGGATCACCGGGTCGAAGCCGGTGCCGTGGAACCGCTGCGGCCCGGCGAAGTGCAGCCACAGCGGGTACGACAGCAGCACGCCGGCGACCACGGCGGTCACCCCGAGCCCTCGCAGGAAATTGGGCAGCGCGGCGCGTGCCTCGGCCCGGTTGGCCGGGTGCAACGCCCAGACGGCGACGAACACCCCGAGCGCGAGCGCGGTGAAGAAGAGCCCCTCGGCGGCGATCGAGAAGGCCACCGCGACGAGCACGCCGAGGATCACCCCGTCGCGGAGCCAGCGCCCGGACCGGCGCAACGCGAACACCCGCCAGATCAGCAGCGGCACCAGCCAGCCGGCGGTCCAGTTCAGGTGGGCGTTGGCGTGCGAGACCATGCCGGGGGAGTAGGCGATGAACAGGGCGCCGACCCCGGCGGCCAGCCGGCTGCGCACCAGGTGCCGGGAGAGCAGCCAGTACCAGGCCAGCGCGGTGGCGAGCAGGTTCAGGGTGAGGATCACCAGGAACGTCGCCGGCGGCCCGATCAGGTACGTGAGTGGGGCGAAGACCACCGCGTACACCGTGATCGAGGTGTTGACCGCGAGGTTCACGCCGTCCGGAACGTTGATCAGGTTCGTGAAGAGCGGGTTGTCCCCGTGGGTGACCGCGTGCCCGCCGAAGGCCAGCAACCACTCGAAGAGCGCCTGGTCGCTGGAGTTGACGGTGATGGCGCGCCCGTTCGGGTCCCGCCACAGACCACTGGTCACCCAGACGGCGAGCGCGAGCGCCACCAGCACGACGAGCAGGTCGGCCCGGCGGTCCCGGACGGCGCGCGGCGGTGACGTGGGTGCGGGGCCGGTGGCCAGCGACGGGGAGGACGGCACGCAGCGGACGTTACCAACCGGACCTGGACGGGCCGGTCATACGTGCAAGGAGGGGACCGGTGTTATCGCCTGAGGTAGGGGAGGGCGCCCCTCTCGCCACGTCGACGGTGTGGCGTACACAGCGGTGGTGGTGAATGTGTGCGTGCGCCCCATGTCATGGCGGCGACACATCGTCGTAACGTCTCGGCAATTCGACCGTGACCCAGTTCACAGTCTGCCCCTCTCAGGAGGCCGCCGTGCGCCGCTCCTCGTCCCCCCTCACCCGGCTGCTCGGTGCGGTCGCCGGGCTCGTCCTCGCCGCAGCCGGCGCGGTCGCCGTCGCCGCACCCGCCCAGGCCGCCACCCTCACCCAGGTCGCCAGCTTCGGCTCCAACCCCGGCAACCTCGCCATGTACGCCTACCGGCCGGACAACCTGCCGGCCAACGCCCCGGCCGTGGTGCTGCTGCACGGATGCGTCCAGAACGCCTCCGGCTACTTCGCCAACTCCGGCTGGCAGAAGTATGCCGACCAGTGGAAGTTCACCCTGATCGTCGCCCAGCAGCCCGCCGGCAACAACGCCAACTCCTGCTTCAACTTCTTCGAGTTGGGGGACACCGCCCGGGGCCAGGGCGAGGCGCTGTCGATCAAGCAGATGGTCGACCACGCCAAGGCGAACTTCGGGGTCAACTCCTCCCGGGTCTACGTCAGTGGTCTCTCCGCCGGCGGGGCGATGAGCGCGGTCATGCTCGCCACCTACCCGGACGTCTTCGCCGCCGGCTCGATCATCGCCGGCATCCCGTACCGCTGCGCCACCGGCATGGTCAACGCGTTCAGCTGCATGAACCCTGGCGCGGACAAGACTCCGGCCGCCTGGGGCGACCTGGTCCGTGGCGCGTACCCCGGCTACACCGGCCCGCGACCCCGGGTGGCCATCTGGCACGGCACCTCGGACACCACTGTCACCCCGCTCAACGGCACCGAGTCCCGGGACCAGTGGACCAACGTGCGGGGGGTCTCACAGACCCCGACCAGCACCTCGTCGCTGCCCGCCAACACCAGCCTGGAGGTGTACGGCAACGACGACGTGCGGCTCTACCGCGTCTCCGGGATGGGCCACGGCACGCCCGTCGACCCGGGTTCCGGGGCTGACCAGTGCGGCACCGCTGCCGCCTACTTCCTGGACACCATCTGCTCGACGTACCGCGATGCGCTCTTCTTCGGCCTGAACGGCGGCACCACCCCGACCCCGACCCCGACCCCGACCCCGACCCCGACGGCCACGCCCACGGCCAGCCCCAGGCCGACCGCCAGCCCCACGCCGACCCCGACCCCGACCGCACCGCCGACCTGCGTAACGGCCAGCAACTACGCGCACGTGGTGGCCGGCCGGGCGTACCAGTCAGGCGGCTACGCCTACGCGAACGGCTCCAACCAGCGAATGGGCCTCTACAACACCTTCTACACCACCACCCTCAAACAAACCGCCCCCAACCATTGGGTAATCGGCTGCTAAACCCCACCCCACCCCCACCGTTGATCATGAAGTTATTGCCGGCGACACGCGAGGCGATGGGCAATAACTTCATGATCAACGGTGGGAGGGCGGGGGTCGGTGGGGTTAGGGGGTTAGGGCGGCGGTTAGGGCTGTGGGCAGGGTTGGGTGGTGGTAGTTGTAGCCGGCGCGGGTTAGGACGCCGGGCAGGACCCTCGTGCTGGTGAGGGCCTCGTGGGAGAAGCCGCCGAGCGCCACCTTGAGCGCCAGCGCGGGGATCGGGATGATCGCCGGCCGGTGCAGTTGGCGGGCCAGTTCCCGGGTGAACTCGGCGTTGGTCACCGGGTTCGGCCCCACCACGTTCACCGGGCCGGCGATCTCGTCGTGGGCCAGCAGGAAGACTGTCGCGTCCAGCCAGTCGACCATGGAGATCCACGGTAGCCACTGCCGGCCGCTGCCCAGCCGGCCGGCGATGCCCAGCCGGAACGGCAGCAGCTGTGGCTTGAGCAGCCCACCGTCACGGTGCAGTGGCAGGCCGATCCGCAGCCGCACCACGCGTACCCCGGCGTCCTCGGCCGGCCGGGTCGCGGCCTCCCACACCCGGCAGACGTCGGCCAGGAAGCCCTCGCCGGCCGGCGCGTCCTCCTCGACCACCCGGTCGCCGGTGTTGCCGTACCAGCCGACGGCCGACGAGTTGAGCAGCGCCCGGGGACGGTCGGCGGCGGGCAGGCCAGCGATCGTGGTCGCCAGCGTGCCGCTGGTGTCCACCCGGCTCGTGCGGATCAGCCGCCGGTAGTCGTCGTTCCAGCGCTTGTCGGCGACGCCCGCGCCGGCCAGGTTGACCACCGCGTCCGACTCGGCGACCACGGCCGGGTCGAGTTGCCCGGCGGCTGGGTCCCACCGTCGCTCCTGCGGATCGCGCGGCGGCCGACGCACCAGCCGGGTGATCTGATGCCCGTCGGCCGCGAGTCGGTCAGCCAACCGGGTGCCGAGGAAGCCGGACGCGCCGGCCAGAAGGATCCGCATGCCCCCATCCTTGCCCAGAACGCCGTCCACGGACGCGCCCCGCCCCCACCCCTCGCCGATCTTGCACTTCGTGTCGCCGTTCTGCCCAGGCAAGTCCGTTCTGTCGGGGCAGCAAGTGCAAGATCGACGAAGGTGGGTGGAGCGCGTCAGGCCGCAGGGGTTGGGCGTAGGTCTGCTAGCAGTTTCTCCACCTCGGCGTACGCGTCGGGGCTCAGCGGGCCGAGCGCCAGGGTGGCCAGGTTCTCCTCCGCCTGGGCCACCGTGCGCAGGCCGGGGATCGGCACCGTGCGCGGGCTGCGCGCCGGCAGCCAGCCGAGCGCGCCCTGGGCCAGGGTGCGCCCGTCGGCGGTGAGCGCCGCCCGGACCTGCTCGACCCGGGCCGCCCAGCGGGGCGTGGGTCGGCCGTCGGTGAACCACCGCAACCACTCGGGTGCCCTACCGCGTACGTCGTCCGCGCCGACCGCCCGGGTCGAGCCGGTGAGCAGCCCCATCGCCAGCGGCCCCCGGTTGAGGCTGGCCAGGTCGTATTCGTCGCAGACCGCCAGCACCGCCGCGTTGTCGCTCAGCACCGACTCGTCGTGCTGGACGGCGACGCAGTGCGGGCCGGCAGCCGCGAACGCCTCCGCCGAGGCCGGGTTGTCGGTGCTCCAGCCGTACCCCCGGATCTTGCCCTGGTCGACCAGGGCCTCCAGGGTGCCGACCAGGTCGAGCGCGGCGGGCATCGGCAGGTCGTTGAGGTGCAGTTGGTAGAGGTCCACGTGGTCGGTGCCGAGCCGGCGCAGCGAGTCCTCCAGGCTGCGCACGGCGAACGCCGGGCTGGCGTCGGTGCCGAGCGCCCGCCGGGTGGCCTCGTCGCTGACGTTGCCGAATTTGGTGGCGATGACCACATCGTCGCGGCGACCGGCCAGGGCCCGACCGAGGACCAGCTCACTGTGCCCGGCGCCGTAGTTGCTGGCCGTGTCGAACAGCGTCACCCCCAGGTCCAGCGCCCGGTGGATGGTGCGGATCGACTCGTCGTCGTCCACCTCACCCCACCCGAACGGCTGCCCGTCGTCACCCCAGAGCGGGCCGCCGATCGCCCAGCAACCCATCCCGATCGCGCTCACCTCGATGCCGCCGCGTCCCAGGGTCCGTGTCGTCGTCATGCGCCAAGCCTCCAACCTGGAGTGCACTCCATGTCAAGGGTCAGCCGATGGCAGCCAGCCGGGGCAGCAGCGGGGTCAGCGGATCGAGCGCGTCGGCCCGTACCACGTAGCGGGTGACGCCGCACCGCCGCCGGTGTTCCGCCACCGCCGCGACGATCTCGTCCGGGCTGCCGATCAGCACGAACGGGCTGGCCAGCAGCTCGTCGACCCGCAGGCCGGTCTCCTCGGCCATCTGCTCCGCGGCGGCCCGCGCGCCGTCGCCCACGGCCACCCGCTGCACCAACGCCTCCAACGCCGGTGGCTCGGCCCGGCCGGCCGCGCCGGCCGCGACCGCGGCCAATTGCGCGTCGAGCTGCGCGGCCCGCCAGCGCACGCCGTGGCTGTGGCCGTCGGCGAGGGTACGGCCGAAGCCGGTCAGTCCGACCACGTCGGCGTACGCCCCGGCCCAGCGCAGCAGCTCGGTGTTGGCCGTGCCGACGGTCAGCGGGATGTGGGGCCGCACCGGGTGGGGCCGGTCCAGCCGGGCGGCACGCATCACCAGGTCGGCGGAGTCGACGGTGACCTCGTTGCCGGCCAGCAGCGCGCGTACCGCCTCGGTCACCGCGATGCAGCGGCGTACCCGGCCGGCGACGTCGGGGCGCTCCCGTCCGACGGCCCGCCACTCGGCCGGGGTGTGACCGGCTCCGATGCCGAGCCGGGCCCGGCCGCCGGAGACCAGGTCGAGGGTGGCCACGTCGGTGGCGAGCAGGGCCGGTTCGCGGACGCCGGCGTTGGAGACGTACGAGCCGAGCCCGAGGGTCGAGGTGACCGACGCGGCGGCGGCCAGCGCGACGAACGGCGCGGGCACCCCGCCCGGATGGTCGCCGACCAGCAGCGCGTCGTAGCCGGCGGACTCGGCCCGGCGGGCCAGCTCGCACCAGCTGGCGGCATCGGACGGGCTCGCCTGCACCGAGAAGGTGATCACGCGCCCAGCGTGCCCGCCACCGGAGAGGGACGGCCAGCGATTCTGCCACGGGCAGATGCCCTGTCAGGGGGTGGTGGGGTCGTCCGGCTCGTGGACGTCGTGCCAGCGGGCCCGCCAGGCGGCATCGCTGGCCTCGTGGGTGGTCCGCTCCTGGAAGACGGCCGCCCGCAGCGCGTGCCGGGAACTCGACATCACCAGCACCTCGACGGCCACCAGGCCGACGCAGATCACGGTGGCGAGGGCGAGCGCGCCCAGCGCCGGCAGGTACTGGCCGAGCGGCAGGGCCACCGCCAACGCCACGATCACGCCGACGCGGGTCCAGGTGACGGTGTGCAGGGTGCGGAGCTGGAACAGCATGTTGACGGCGAAGTAGCAGATCAACCCACCGAAGAGCATCGGCACGGCGGGTCCATGGATCTGTTGGGCGGGCCCGCCGGCCGGGTCGGTGACCTGGTGCAGGATCTCCTCGCTGCCGATGGAGAAGAGGATGATCCCGGCGATCATCGGCAGGTAGAGGTACGCGTACGCGTCCCGGGCCATCGCCACCCGGGGGCTGCCCTCGGCCGCGTGCAGGGCGATCCGGGCGGCCGGCCCGATGAAGTCGAAGTGCGCCCACCACAGGGCGGCGGTGAGCACGATGCCGAGCGTCGCGGCCGTCACCGCCGGCCAGGTGACCGGCTGGCCGAGCAGGTTGCCGCCCACGCCCGTGGAGATCACCGACTCGCCCAGAGCGATGATCAGGATGAGGTCGTACCGCTCGGTCCAGTGTTCGGCGCTTGTCACACCCCAGCCCCAGGTGCCCACGATGAAGCCGGTGGCGTACTGGAACAGCACCACGGTGATCCACAGCCCGTCCCGAACCAGCGCGGCCCGGTCGGTGTCGGCGATCTGCGGGGGGATCAGCGCGGCGGCCAGCAACAGCACGATGCTCGCCACCAGCTCCGGGGCGAAGCGGCGCAGCTGGCGGCGCTCCTGCGGGCTGTCCCGCACCACATGTTGATACAAGATCATGTGGACGCCCCGGACCACGACGTAGCTGACGGCCACCAGCATCGGGCCGGCGGCACCTCCCCTCGGGTCGCTGAACGCCTGCGGCAGCCCCAGCGCGAACGAGAACAGGGCGGCCATCGCGACCACCATCAGCACCGGCACGTAGCCCTCGCCGAGCCGGACCCGGGTGGCGACGAGGCTGTGCACCACCCAGCACCACCAGAGCACGGCGAGCACCAGGCCGGCGTGCAGCAGCTGCCGGCCGGAGATGTTCGCGGCGGTGGCCCGGGTGATGATGAAGAACGAGAAGACGAAGACCAGGTCGAAGAAGACCTCGAACTTGTCCACCCGGGCGCCGGGGGCGATCGGGACAGCAGGCCCCAGATGCCCACGTCGTCGGAAGCCGCCCACAAACCCACTCTGGCAGCGTCCGGCCTGGTCGGAGGCCGAACGGGTCAGCCGGCAGCCGGCGCCGGCGCCGCGCGTTCCGGCGCGACGGCGTCGAGCGTTACCTCCGGCCCGGGGCGGGAAAACGCCTGGACCGCGGCCTCCAGCAGCCGCTCGTGGTTGCGACGGCCGCCCCACCCGGACAAGGATGGACAATGACGACGAGCAACCCGATCACCACCCCTTTCACCCATGAATCCACCGCGATGGACGTGATCCAGGGCGTGGACCTCGGCGGGCGGCGGGCCATCGTCACCGGCGGGTCGTCCGGCATCGGCGTGGAGACCGCCCGTGCCCTGGCCAGCGTCGGCGCCCAGGTCACGCTGGCCGTGCGCAACACCGACGCCGGGCAGCGCGCCGCCGACGACATCACCGCCACCACGGGCAACGACCAGGTCCTGGTCGCTCCGCTCGACCTCGCCGACCAGGGTTCGATCGCCGACTTCGTGGCCAACTGGGACGGCCCGCTGCGCATCCTGGTCGACAACGCCGGCATCATGGCCGCACCGGAGACGCGTACCCCGCAGGGCTGGGAGATGCAGTTCGCCACCAACCACCTGGGGCACTTCGCGCTCGCCACCGGGCTGCGACCTGCCCTCTCCGCGGCGGACGGGGCCCGGATCGTCTCGGTCAGCTCCGCCGCCCACCTGCGCTCCCCGGTGGTCTTCGACGACATCCAGTACGAGCGCCGGCCGTACGAGCCGTGGGAGGCGTACGGGCAGTCCAAGACGGCCAACGTGCTCTTCGCGGTGGAGGTGAGCCGCCGCTGGGCCGACGACGGCATCCTGGCCAACTCGCTGATGCCCGGCGCGATCCAGACCAACCTCCAGCGGTACGTCACCGAGGAGGAGCTGAACCGGATGCGCGCCGGCAACGCGGCGGCCTGGAAGACCGTCGAACAGGGTGCCGCCACCTCGGTGCTGGTCGCCACCTCGCCGCTGCTCGACGGGGTCGGTGGGCGCTACTTCGAGGACTGCCAGGAGGCCGGCCTGGCCCAGCCTGGTGAGCGGCGCGGCGTCGCCGGGTACGCGCTGGACCCGGAGGCCGCCGAGCGGCTCTGGCAGGCGTCGACGGCCCTCCTGAAGGGCTGAGAGCCCGACCGCGGGCTCCGGCCGGTGCGAGCGGCCCGGACACCAGCCGAACGAAGAGGCGCCCCGGTCAACGACCGGGGCGCCTCTCGGCGTTGCTACGGAGATCAGGCCAGGCCCAGCTCCGACTCGAAGTTGCCGGCCTCCAGCCGCTCCTTGACCGCCGCCAGGAAACGGGCCGCGTCGGCGCCGTCGATCAGCCGGTGGTCGTAGGACATGGCCAGGTAGACCATCGACCGGACCGCGATGACCTCACCCAGGTCCGGGTCGTTGACCACGACCGGCCGCTTCACCACGGCACCCGTGCCGAGCATCGCCGACTGCGGCGACGGCACGATCGGGGTGTCGAAGAGCGCGCCCCGGCTGCCCGTGTTGGTCAGCGTGAAGGTCGCCCCGGCGATCTCGTCCGGGCTGATCTTGTTGGTCCGGGTGCGCTCGGCCAGGTCGGCGACCCGCTTGGCGATGCCGCCCAGGTTGAGGTCGCCCGCGTTGTGGATGACCGGCGTCAACAGCCCACGCTCGGTGTCCACGGCGATGCCGAGGTGCTCGGCCTCCGGGTAGGTGATCGTCCCGCCCTCAAGATCCATGCGGGCGTTGACGATCGGGTACGTCTGCAGCGCCTCGATCGCCGCGAGCGCGAAGAACGGCAGGAAGGACAGCTTCACGCCGTGCCGCTGGACGAAGGAGTCCTTCGCCTGCGCCCGCAGCTTGGCGATCCGGGTGACGTCCACCTCGACGACCGTGGTGAGCTGCGCCATCTCGTGCAGCGACTCGTGCAGCCGCGTGGCGATGGCCTTGCGGATGCGCGGCAGCTTCTCGGTGGTGCCCCGCTTACCGCTGGGCTGCGGCTTCGCGGCCGGCTTGGCCGGAGCCGCCGACGGCGCGGCGGTCGGCTGCGCGGCAGCGGGAGCGGCCTTGGCCTTCTCGGCCGCGTCGAGGACGTCCTGCTTGCGGATCCGGCCACCCACGCCGGTGCCGTTGAGCGAGGCCAGGTCGACACCGTGCTCGCTGGCCAGCTTGCGCACCAGCGGGGTGACGTACCCGGCGGCCTCCTCGCCGCCACCCTGCGCCGGGCGCTGCGGTGCGGCGGTCGGCGCGGATGGCTGCGCGGCCTGCTCGGTCTTCGCCGGCTCCGGGGAGGTCTCCGCCTCCGCGGCCGGCTCGTTGTACGACGTGCCCGGGGTCGGCTCCTCGACCTTCGGCTCCGGCTTCGGCTCAGCCTTCGGCGCGGCCTGCGCCTTCGGCTCGGGCTTCGCCTGGGCGGGGGCCCCGCCGGCGGCACCGATGATCACCAGCTCGGCGCCGACGCCGGCGGTCTCGTCCTCGGCGACCTTGATCTCCAGAACGGTGCCGGCGACCGGCGACGGGATCTCGGTGTCCACCTTGTCGGTGGAGACCTCCAGCAGCGGCTCGTCCACCTCGACGGTGTCGCCGACCTGCTTGAGCCAGCGCGTGACCGTACCCTCGGTGACGCTCTCGCCCAGGGCCGGCATCTTCACCGCGGTGCCCTCGCCAGACGGCGCGGCGGCCGCAGCCGGCGCCTCGTCCTGGGCCGGGGCCTCGTCCTGCGCGACCTGGTCGGCGGTGCCCTCGGCGGCGGCCGTCGGCTCGGTGGCCGGCTCGACCGCCTCGGCCGGTGCCTGCTCCTGCGGGGCGGCCTCGCCGCCGCCGGTCGACTCGCCCTCACCGGCGATGACGGCGAGTTCGCTGCCGACCTCGGCGGTCTCGTCCTCGCCGACCACGATCCGGCTCAGCACGCCCGCCGCGGGCGACGGGATCTCGGTGTCGACCTTGTCGGTGGAGACCTCGAGCAGGGGCTCGTCGACCTCGACCGTGTCGCCCTCCTGCTTGAGCCAGCGAGTGACGGTGCCCTCGGTGACGCTCTCGCCGAGCCGGGGCATGGTGACCGATACCGGCATTTTCTGAGACTCCTTCATTCCCCTGGTGGGATCTTCGCCCGTCGCCGGACGCCGCGGTTGATTGTCAGGCGTGCGCGTGCAGCGGCTTGCCGGCGAGGGCCAGGTGCGCCTCGCCCAGGGCCTCGTTCTGGGTCGGGTGGGCGTGCACGAGCTGGGCGACCTCGGCCGGGTAGGCCTCCCAGTTGTAGATGAGCTGAGCCTCACCGATCAGCTCACCGACCCGGGCGCCGATCATGTGCACGCCGACCACCGGGCCGTCCTCCACCCGGACCAGCTTCACGAAGCCGGTGGTCTTGAGGATCTGGCTCTTGCCGTTGCCACCCAGGTTGTAGTTGTACGTCTTGACCTTGTCGGCGCCGTACTGCTCCTTGGCCTTCGCCTCGGTCAGGCCCACCGACGCCAGCTCCGGGTCGCAGTAGGTGACGCGCGGGATGCCGACCTCGTCGATCACGGCCGGGGTCTGCCCGGCGATCTCCTCGGCCACGAAGATGCCCTGCTGGAAGCCCCGGTGCGCGAGCTGGAGGCCGGGCACGATGTCGCCGACCGCGTAGACGTTCGGCACGCTGGTGCGCAGCCGCTCGTCGGTCAGCACGTAGCCGCGGTCCATCTTGACGCCCTGCTCCTCGTACCCGAGGTTGGCGGTGTTGGGGCCGCGACCGACGGCGACCAGCAGCAGCTCGGCCTCGACGGTCTCGCCGCCCTGGATGGTGAGCTTGACGCCCTTCTCGGTCTTCTCGACCTTCTCGAAGGGCTTGCCGACCTTGAAGTTGATCTTCCGCTTGCGGAACGCCCGCTCCAGCGCCTTCGACGACTCCTCGTCCTCGGCGGCCACCAGCCGGGGCAGCGCCTCGACGATCGTGACGTCCACACCGAAGGACTTCCACACGCTGGCGAACTCGACGCCGATGACGCCGCCACCCAGCACGATCACCGACGACGGCACGCGGTCCATGGTGAGCGCGTGGTCGCTGGTGATGATCCGCTCACCGTCGACCTCCAGGCCGGGCAGGCTCTTCGCGTACGAGCCGGAGGCCAGCACGATGTTGCGGCCGGTGTAGCGCTTGCCGTCCACCTCGACCACGTTCTTGCCGACCAGCTTGCCAGCGCCCGCCACGAAGGTGATGTTCTTCGAGCCGCCCACCAGGCCCTGCAGGCCCTTGTACAGGCGGGCGATCACGCCGTCCTTGTACGCGTTGACGCCGGCCATGTCGATGCCGATCAGTTCGGCCTTCACACCGAACTGCTCCGACTCGCGGGCCTGGTCGGCGATCTCCGCCGCGTGCAGCAGGGCCTTGGTCGGGATGCAGCCGTTGTGCAGGCAGGTCCCGCCGAGCTTGCCCTTTTCGACCAGCGCGACCTTCAGGCCCAGCTGGACGGCGCGCAGCGCGGTCGCGTAACCGCCGCTGCCACCTCCGAGAATGACGATGTCGAAGGTCGCTTCGTTCGGCTCGCTCACGTCCAACTCCCAGGTCGCGTCGCTGCATCGGGGGTCACGGGGTTGTAACACGGACACACCCCACCTCGGTCATCTTGTCACCACTGGGCACAGGGCGCGTACCGAGGTGCCCAACGACACGTCATCGACACGTACCCTTGGCACCGTTGTCGACAACGGGGCATTGGGGGAGATGATCGGTGGGGTTGTTCCGACGCCGCAAGCAGGAGCGTGTGCCGAGCCACGACCGCGCGGCCGATCGTGGCGATCTGGAGCACCTCGAAACCTTCATCCGCAGCCGGCGTGGCGTCGAGGCGTTCATCGAGCCGCGGACGACGGTCACCGAGACCACTGTCATCCTGATCGCCGACGACGGTGAGTGGACCCGCCGGCGCATCGACGGCCCGGACGGCGCGCGGCGCTTCGCGTACCGGATGGGCATCCCGGTGTACGACGTCCGGCTGATGGGCTACCCGCAGCGGATGCGTGACTTCAACGAGCGTCGCAAGCGCCGCCCCGAGCGGTACTGAGAACGCGAACCGGGGCGCCCCCACGTGGGGACGCCCCGGAAACCCGCGCGACGGTCAGCCGTTGGCGGCGACGTCCTCCACCAGCTGCACCAGGGTGCGGACGGGGACACCCGTGCCGCCCTTGGTCCAGTAGCCGGTCGGCTCACCCGAGTGGTAACCCGGCCCGGCGATGTCGATGTGCGCCCAGGCCACGCCGTCGGCCACGAACTCCCGCAGGAACACGCCGCCCTGCAACATGTGCCCGGCGCGGTCCATCCCGGCGTTGACCTGCGAGATGTCCGCCACCTCGGACTCCATGCCCTTGCGCACGTCGTCCGGCAGCGGCATCGGCCAGGCCGGCTCGCCGACGGCGTCGCCGACCGTCCGGACCCGCTCACACAACTCCGGGGTGCCCATCACGCCGGCCATCTTCTTGCCGAGCGCGATCACCTGGCCGCCGGTCAGCGTGGACGTCTCGAACAGGTAGTCCGTGCCGTCCTCGCAGGCGCGGGCGATGGCGTCGGCCAGGACCATCCGGCCCTCGGCGTCGGTGTTGAGCACCTCCACCTTCTTGCCGTTGTACATGCTGATCACGTCGCCCGGCCGGTAGCTGCTGCCCGAGGGCATGTTCTCCGCCATCGGCAGGTAGGCGCTGACCGCCACCGCCGGCTTGAGCGCGGCGATCGCCAGCATGGCGGCACCCACCGCGGCGGCGCCCGCCATGTCGGACTTCATCTCCCACATGCCCTGCGCGGGCTTGATCGAGATGCCACCGGTGTCGAAGGTGATGCCCTTGCCGACCAGCGCGACCCGCTTGCCGTTGCCGCCGCCCTGCGGGGTGTAGGTGAGCTTCACCAGCCGCGGCGGAGCCTCCGAACCCTGCCCGACCGCGACGATGCCGCCGTACCCGCCAGCGACCAGCGCCGCCTCGTCGAGCACCTCGACGTCGAGGCCCGCGTCACGGGCGGCACCGGCTACGGCGTCGGCGAACGACGGCGGACGCAGCTCGTTCGGGGCGGTGTTCACCCAGTCCCGGCTGAGTCGAACCGCGCCGGCCACCGCCTGCGCCCGGGTGATCTCCGCCTGGGCGCCCGCGTCGGCGGCGTCCGGCACGCTGATCAGCGCCTCGGCCACCGGCTCCCGCCGGGTCGGCTGCGGCCGGGTCTTGTAACCGGCGAACCGGTACCCGCCGAGCAGCGCTCCCTCAGCGACCGCGCGCAGCGCGGCCGGAGCGTCGGCGTCGTCCGGCAGCGGCATGGCCAGCGCCACCTTCGACGCGCCCGCCACGGCCCGGATCGCCGAGCCGGCCGCGCGGCGCAGCGCCTCCGGCGCCGGGGCGGCGCCCGACGGCTCCGGACCCAGCCCGACGGCGGCGACCAGCGGGGCGGTGACCGTCCCGAGCGTGGCCAGCTTGATCACTTCGCCCGGGGCGCCGGTCGCGCCGAGCAGCGCCAGCGTCTCGGTCAGCTTGCCGTCGAACGCGGCGGCGATGCTCTCCGCGCCGCTGGCGAGCAGCAGGGTGCCGGCGAGGCCGCTGGTGGCGCCCTGCTCTCCGGTCTGGCTGTGCACGCCGATCACGATCGCGTCGACGGCGAGCTCCGCCGGGTCGGTGTCGACCAGGCTCAGGATGGTGGTGCGGGGGGATGTCACTGAAGCTACTCCGGGCGGGCCGGGCCGGTCGCGGCGTCGCGTACCGGCGGTGAAGGTCTCCGACGGAACCTACCCGCCGGACATCAGGGCTGTCCCGTCGATGACGCCGACGGGGTCGCCGCCGATGCTAACCAGCGGTGTTGTCCCCGGTAAGTTGCCACCCATGACCGACGTGACCTCCGCCGCCGCCGTGACCCGGCTGCGCCGATCCCCGCTGCACGAGCGGCACACCGCCGCCGGCGCCAAGTTCGCCCCCTTCGGGGGCTGGGAAATGCCACTGGAGTACGCCGGCGGCGGGGTGCTCAAGGAGCACACCGCGGTGCGTACCGCGGTGGGGGTCTTCGACGTGTCGCACCTGGGCAAGGCCCGTGTGACGGGGCCTGGCGCGGCCGACTTCGTCAACGCCTGCCTCAGCAACGACCTCGGCCGGATCGGGCCGGGGCGGGCGCAGTACACGCTCTGCTGCGACGACGCCACCGGCGGCGTGGTGGACGACATCATCGCCTACCTGTACGCCGACGACCACGTCTTCCTCATCCCGAACGCCGCCAACACCGCCGAGGTGGTGCGCCGGCTGCGCGCCGCCGCGCCGGAGCGGGTCACCGTCACCGACGAGCACGAGGCGTACGCGGTGCTGGCCGTGCAGGGCCCCCGCTCGGGCGAGCTGCTGGCCGCACTCGGCCTGCCCACCGAGCACGGCTACATGAGCTTCTCCGCCGCCAGCCTGGCCGGGGTGAAACTGACCGTCTGTCGGACCGGCTACACGGGCGAGTTGGGCTTCGAGCTGGTGGTGCCGGCCGAGCACGCGGTGACCGTGTGGGACGCGCTCTTCGGTGCGGGCTTCGACCTGCGCGCCTGCGGACTGGCCGCGCGGGACACCCTGCGCACCGAGATGGGTTACCCGCTGCACGGGCAGGACCTCTCGCTGGACATCACCCCGGTGCAGGCCCGCTCGGGCTGGGCGGTGGGCTGGGACAAGCCGGCCTTCTGGGGCCGCGACGCGCTGCTCGCCGAGAAGGCCGCCGGTCCCCGACGTACGCTGCGCGGCCTGGTGGCCGTCGACCGCGCCATTCCGCGCCCCGGGATGACCCTGCACGTCGGCGACACGCAGGTCGGCACGGTGACCAGCGGCACCTTCAGCCCGACGAGAAAGCAGGGCATCGCGCTGGCCCTACTGAACACCGACGCCAACCTAACCGACGGCGACGAGGTCGAAATCGACATCCGCGGCCGCAAAGCCCCCCTGAAGCTGACGAAACCCCCCTTCGTAACCCCCTCAGTCAAGTAACACCCCCACCCCACCCCCGCTGACCCCCGTTGATCATGAAGTTATTGGCGCGACTCGCCGACGGCGGAGGCAATAACTTCATGATCACCCGGGCTGGCGGGCTGGCGGGCTGGCGGGCTGGCGGGCTGGCGGGCTGGCGGGCTGGCGGGCTGGCGGGCTGGCGGGTGGGCAGGGGAGTGGGGGTTAGGGGGTTTTGGGGGTTGGGGGTTCGCCGGAGTCGAGGACGGCTTGGGTCCAGCCGCCCTCGATGACGCCTGTGGCGTCCAGGACGGCCCAGTCGACCACGTCGGTCGCCTCCACCACCACGGGAGCGCCGATCCGCACGCTCGGATCGGTGGCCGCGTCGCTGGCGCTCACGCCGACGATCCGCTCCGGGGCCTCCCACGAGGTGACGCCCGCCCAGACGTACTCCGGGCCGTCGTCGCCGGGCAGGCCGTACTTGACCACCAGCTGCGACTCCGGCGGCAGGTGACCGGCGACGAGCCGAGCCCGGGCGTCACCCAGTGCCGCCCGGGCGGTGGCGACCGCCCGGCTCATCGCGTCGCCGGAGCGGGCGTAGCGCACGTCCGGCTGGATGCCGGAGAACAACGTCGCGCAGGCGGCGGCGTAGTAGCGCCCGTCCGAACCCGGATGCCCGGCCGGCGGGCGCAGGCTCAGGAACGAGTCGGCCTCCGGGTCGGTCGCCGGGTCCAGCTCCAGGCGCAGCAGCACCGGCGCGGTCGCGCCGTGCTGCTCCGGATTGCCGTACGCCACGGCGATGTCGTGCCCGGTCACCGTCGCCAGCACCGGGAGCTGCACGAACGCGGGCACCTCCGAGCCGGCGAGGCCGTCGGTCCAGTCCCGCAGCAGCCGGCGAGCCGCACCGGTCATCACCGCACCCCAGGCGCGGGTGAGGTGGTCGGGCACCCCCTGGGTCTGCAACTCCAGCAGGCCGAAACGGCGTAGCCCCTTGGTGGTGAACCACAGCCCCTCGGTGTCCGAGGAGTACGGCACCAGCACCCAGTCGACCAGCCGGATCCGGCCGTGCTCGTCGGGGAGCGAGCGCAGCGCCGTCGCCGGGTCGAGGAACTGCAGGCCGAAGACGTCCACCACGTCGCTGTCGACGGACTCGGCCACCGCCGCCGCCACCGCCCGCGCCGCCCACTCGTGCGCGGGCGGCCAACCGGGCCGGTATTCGGCCTGCACCACGACCAGGTGGGTCGCCGCGGCCAGCCGGGCCAACTGCGCCTCGGTGGCGCCGAACGCGGTGAGCAGATCGGGCGGAAGCTCCGGGAACTCGCTGATCGGCCGGGTGTCCACGCTCATCAGCGGGCTGTCCAGCATCTGCCGGGCGAGACCGTGCACCGGCTCGGCCAGCCGGCCGGTCAGCGCCGCCACCGCGGTCTTGGCGCTGACCTTCGGCAGCCCTGCCATCGGCACCAGGTAGGTCGCGCTGAGCGACTCCGGGACCGGTACGGGCAGGAAGTCGTCCGTGATGAGCATGTGGGTTCCCCCGGTGGCGGCGCCGGTGCTGTCGAGCCGAACGCTACCCGGCCGGCCCAGCCCGGTTCAGCCGGACAGCACCAGACCCAGGTAGACCAGCGTGGTGACCACCTCGACGGTCGCGCCGAGCACGTCGCCGGTGATCCCGCCGAGCCGGCGTACCACGTGGGCCAGCAGCGGCACCGCGACGGCGAGCGCGGCCACGACGGCCAGTGGCCCCTGCCACGGCCGGCCCGGCACCGCGGGCACCGCCAGCAGCACGACGGCGACCGCGCCGACGGCGAGCGCCACCGGCCCGACCGTGCCGGCCACCAGGGCGCCCAGCCCGTCCGGCCGGGCCGCCGGCACGCCCCGGCGGCAGGCCATCGTCACGCCGAGCCGCCCGGCGGCGGTCGCGGCCACCACCGCCGCGAGACACGCCGGCAACGAACGACCGGCCAGCTCGGCGAGTGCCGCGGCCTGCACCAGGAGTACGACCACCAGGGCGACCACGCCGAACGGCCCGACGTCCGGTTTCTTCATGATCTCCAGGGCGGCAGCGCCCCGCCGGTACGAGCCGAGCGCGTCCACGGTGTCGGCCAGCCCGTCCAGGTGCAGGCCCCGGGTCAGCAGGGCGGCGGCGCCCACCGTCACACCGGCGGCCACCAGCGCGGGAGCGAGGGCGCCGACCAGCAGCAGGACGGCGGCCAGCAGGGCACCGAGCAGCGCGCCGACGGCCGGGGCGAGTGCCATCGCGGTGCCCGCCACCGGGCGGTCGATCCTCCCGGCGCGCACCGGCAGCGTGCTGAAGGTGGTGACCGCCAGCCGGGCCCCCGCGACGAGCCGCGACTCAGCCGGCACGCCAGCCCGACGCCGGCTGCTCGTCCGGCGCGGTGCTGGTCGGACCCGGCCCGGCCGGCTCCGGCTCGGCGAAGTCCGGTTCGGTGAAGTCCGGCTCGGCGGCAAGATCGGTGTCGTCCGGCTCGGTGTCGTCGGGGTCGGTCGCCGGCGACTCCGGCTCGTCGAGGGCCGCGTCGCCGGCCAGCGACGGGTGGACGGGCAGCGCGGCGGCCAGCGCCAGCACCGAGCGCAGCAGCGGGAGCGCGACCAGCGCGTTGGCCCCCTCGCCGAGGTCGAGTCGCAGGTCGAGCAGCGGGGTGAGGCCGAGCACGTCGGCGGCGAGCCGCGCCGCCGGGTGCCCACCGTGGTCGGCCAGCAGGCACCAGTGTCGCGCCTGCCCGGCCAGGTCACGGCTGACCATGCCGGCGGCCAGCCCGACCGGCCCGTCCAGCAGCACCGGCACCCGCCGGGCGGTCGCGCCGAGCAGCACGCCGGTGGCGACCGCCACGTCGCCGCCGCCCAGCTCGGACAGGATGTCCTTGGCGCCGCGCGGGGAGCTGCGGGTGCGGTGCAGCGCGTCGCGTACCGCCGCGCAGCGGATCATCCAGGCCGCGTCGTCGATCTCGCCGGAGTCGGTGATCACCCGGCCCAGCACGGCCGGTGGCTCCGCGCCCGCCGTGGCCGCCAGCACCGCCGCCGCTGCCGCCTCGGTGCCGGCGCCGCACGCCCCCAGAACCAACAGTTGTACGCCCGCGTCGGCCGCCTGTTCGGCCAGCCGCCAGCCGTAGCGCAGCGCCGACTCCACCTGCTGGGGGGTGAGCGCCGGCTCGTGCTCCATCGGCGCGGCGGCGGGAGTGTCCACCACCTGCAGGCTGGCGCCGCTCTCGGCGGCCAGCCGGGCCAGCGCGCCCTGGCCGGCACGGGCCTGCGCGGCCCGGCGCGCCGACTCGCCGGCGACGGTGCCGGCGGACGCCCCGCCAGCGTGGTCGCCGTGCAGCAGCAGCACCCGCACCGACCCCCAGGCGAGCGGGGTCGAGGTGCCCTGGGTGGCGGCGGCGAAGCCGACCACCCGGTCCAGCACGCCCAGCCCGGCACCCGGTACGTCCAACGTCGCCAGACGGTCCACCGCCTGCGGGCCGGCGTACTCGTCGGGCATCGGCAGCTCCATGCCCGGCTGGATGACCAGGCCGGTGGCGACCATCGGCAGTGCCATGGTCGGCGCGGCCCACGGGTTGCCGGGCTCCTGGTTCGGGGCGACCGGCGGCGTGTGGGTCAACACGTCGGGCAACTGCACCTCGGGGGTGGGCTCGGCGTCGACCGGGCGCACCGGGGCCGACCCGACCGACGCGGCCACCGTCGCGGCGGCGGTAGGAGCGGTAGCGGTGGTGGCGGTGGTGGCGGCCGTGGGCGCGCTGGCGGCCGGCTTCAGCCAGGCCGGCTGGCCGGCGACCACCAGCACCACCGCGTCGCAGGCGTCGGCGACCGCGCGGTTGGCCGCGCCGAGCGCGTCGGTGAACGCCCGGCCCAGCGGGGTGGTCGGCACCAGCGACAGACCCACCTCGGGGCTCACCAGCACCACCCGTGCCGGGCAGGTGCGGATCGCCTCGGCCAGCTCGGCGATCGTTGCCAGGTCGTCGGCGGGCTGGTGGTCCGGGTCGAGCAGCACCGTCACCCAGCCGCCCAGGTCGTCCACGAGCAGCGTCTCGTTGGGCTCGGCGGACGCGAGCACGTCCGCCAGCCGCCGAGGCTCCCCGGCGGTCTCCTCGGTGGTCCAGCTGCCCGGCCGCCGGGCGCGGTGCGCCGCCAGCCGGGTCGCCCACTCGGTGTCCTCCGGGTCGCCCTCCGGCGCGGTGGCCACGTAACGGACCACCGGCGCGTCGGTGACCAGAGACTCGGCGAACTCGGACTTGCCGGACCGGATCCCGCCGAGCACCAGGATCGTCTTCCACCCGTCAACGGACATGCTCGTACCTTAGAGCCACCCGGAAGGCGTCGACAGCACAGGTGTGCTGTCCCGGCTAGGTCTCAGTGCTCGTCGGGTGCCCGATACATGTAGTCGTTCGGGTTGACGTCCGCAGGCTTCGGATCCTCCTGCCAGAGGCCTTCGCCGGGCCGGGCGAGCAGAGAATCGACCAGATCCTCCCGGTCCATCTCCCGCGCGCCCTCGATGCCACCCCGTACCGCGATGTTCCGCAGCTCATCGGTGTCCCACTCCCGCAACGGCCTGCTCATCCGCTCGCCCCCCGTCGTACGTCGCCGGTCCGTGCCGATGCCGCCGGCATACCCTCAGGTGCGCGCGGTGGAACCTCCGCGCGGTCCGGCCGTCGGCGCGGCCGACTACGCTTGCGAGGTTCGTCCCAGCGGGACTCAGCGGCGAGGGGAGACGCGCAGATGGCGTGGAGCTGGCGGTACGAGGGCACGGACGGCCAGACGGTCGAGGGACCGGCGGAGTCGTTCAGCAGCCAGGCCGACGCCGAATCGTGGATCGGTCAGACCTGGCGTGAGCTCGCGGCGTCCGGCGTCACCTCGGTCGCGCTCGTGGAGGACGACCGGGTGGACTACCGGATGAGTCTGCTGCCCACGGCCGAGTGATGGGCTACGACCGGCCGGGCGGAGAGGGGCTGGTGCTCGGCGTGCCCAGGGCGGCGTTCCGGCCCAGCCCGGTCTTCCTCGGCCTGGTCGCCCTCTTCGCCGCCACCGGCGTGCTGACCTGGAACGGGTACGGCAACGTCCGGTTCAACGTGTTCGTCTTCGTGGTCACCGGCTGGCTGGTTTCGCTCTGCCTGCACGAGTACGCCCACGCGGTGGTCGCCTACCGGGCCGGCGACCGGGACATCGCCCACCGGGGCTATCTGACGCTCAACCCGTTCAAGTACACCCACCCGCTGCTGTCGATCGTGCTGCCGGTGGTGGTGGTGCTGCTCGGCGGCATCGGCCTGCCCGGCGGCGCGGTGTGGGTGGACCGGCACGCCATCCCGGGTCGGCTGCGGCACACCCTGGTCAGCCTCGCCGGCCCGGCGACGAACGTGCTGTTCACGCTGGTGCTGGTGGCTGCGGTGCGTTTCGGCACCCAGTCGGGCGGCCCGGTGGAGTTCTGGGCCGGGGTGGCGCTGCTGGGCTTCCTGCAACTCACCGCCAGCGTGCTGAACCTGCTGCCGGTGCCCGGCCTGGACGGCGGCAACATGATCCAGCCGTGGCTCAACCCGCAGTGGCGCAAGATGTACGACCTGTTCGCCCCGTACGGCTTCATTCTGCTCTTCGCGCTGCTGTGGAACCCGCGCATCGGAGGCTGGTTCTTCGATGCCGTCTTCGCCGTCGGTGACCTGCTCGGTCTGCCGTCGTGGCTCTACGCCACCGGCCTCGACCTGATCCGCTTCTGGCAGAGCTGACCGGCCCGGCCGGCGTGTGGGGCACGCGCCGACCGGACCGGGCCGACCTCAGGGCCGCTGGGCGGGGGACTCGGTCTTGGCCGGGTCCCGCTCGGTGATCGGCTCGATGATCTCGTCGATCGCCTTGAGCAGCTCGGCGTCGAGCTTCACGCCGGCCGCCTTCACGTTGTCCTGCACCTGCTCGGGGCGGGACGCGCCGATGATCGCCGAGGAGACGTTCGGGTTCTGCAGCACCCAGGCCACGGCGAGCTGGGCCATGCTCAGCCCGGCCTGCTCGGCGAGGGGCTTGAGCTGCTGCACCCGGGTCAGCACGTCGTCGCGCATGAACCGGGAGATGAAGCTCGCGCCGGACTTCTCGTCGGTGGCCCGGGAACCGGCCGGCGGCGGCTGCCCCGGCAGGTACTTGCCGGAGAGCACGCCCTGCCCCAGCGGCGACCAGACGATCTGCCCGATGCCCAGCTCCTCGCTGGCCGGTACGACCTCGGCCTCGATGACCCGCCACAGCATCGAGTACTGCGGCTGGTTGGAGACCAGCGGGATGTGCAGCTCCCGGGCGAGCGGGTGGGCGGCGCGCAGCTGCGCGGCCGTCCACTCGGAGACGCCGATGTAGTGCGCCTTGCCGGAGTGCACGACGTCGGCGAACGCCTCCATCGTCTCTTCCAGCGGCGTGCTGTGGTCGTACCGGTGGGCCTGGTAGAGGTCCACGTAGTCGGTGCGCAGCCGGCGCAGCGAGCCGTTGATCGACTCCATGATGTGCTTGCGGGACAGGCCGCGGTCGTTGCGGCCCGGCCCGGTCGGCCAGTAGACCTTGGTGAAGATCTCCAGGCCCTCGCGACGCTCGCTCTGCAGCGCCCGGCCGAGCACGTCCTCGGCCCGGGTGCCGGCGTACACGTCGGCGGTGTCGAAGGTGGTGATCCCCGCGTCGAGGGCGGCCCGGACGCACGCGAACGCGGCGTCCTCCTCGACCTGTGAACCATGGGTGATCCAGTTGCCGTACGAGATCTCGCTGACCATCAGGCCGGAGCGGCCCAGGTGTCGGAATTCCATACGCCGACCCTAGACCTGGCGGATCATCGCCGCTGACCGGCGGTCAGAGCACCGGGTTGGCGTCGGTGAGCAGCCGGTCGATCTCCGCCAGCACCTCGGCGCGATCGCGGTGCACCGGATCGATCAGCGGCTCACCCCGCCGGTCCAGCGCGCCCCACCGGCCGCTGCCGCTGCCGACCAGGAACGCCACCGGGTGGATGACCAGCATCGGGTACGCCGGCGGCACGAGCACCGCACCGGCCCGATCCACCACACCGCGTCGACCGGCCACGTCGACCACCGCGAGGCCCTCGTCGGTGAAGCCGTCGACCGGTCCACCGTCGCTCAGCTCGGTGACGAAGCCGTGGTAGCGGGTGGGCACCACGATCCGCCCGGTCCGGTCGACCGCCCCCCACCCCTCGCGGCGTACCGCGGCCAACCCCCGGCGGAACGGCCGTACCTCGGCGAAGTTCGGTGGGACCTGCACCGCGCCGGTGGGGTCGATCGCCGTCCACCCGCCGTCGGTGACCACCCAGGCCAGGCCGTCGCTGAACGGGCGCGCCGCGCGGTACGACGGCGGGATCACCGTCGTGCCGAGCAGGTTGATCAGGGACCACCGGTCGGTGTCCGGCCGCCGGACCCAGGCCAGGCCGTCGTGGAACGGCTGCGCCTCGGCGTACCGGGCGGGGATGACCACGTCACCGTCCTGGTCGGCGTACCCCCACAGCGGTCCGTCCCGGTCCGGCTGCGGGGGCCGGTCACGGTCGAGCACCTCGTCCCGACTCCGGGGGTACGGGCCGAAGCCGTCGGCGGACGCCCGTTCGGTGACCGCGTCGAGCGCCACCCGGATCCGGTCCAGCAGTTCGGCGTCGCCAGCGCCACGCAGGTCGAGGGCCCGCTCGAAGTGCTGGCAGGCCTCCATCAGCCGGCCCTGGTCGTAGCAGGTCCGCCCGGCGTGCTCGTGCAGGGCGGCCCGCAGCCGGTCGGGCAGCTCGACCGAGTTGGCCTCGGCGAAGAGCTGGTCGGCCTCGGCGAAGTCGCCACGCCAGCGCAGCACGTGGGCCAGCCGCGCCTGGGCCAGCGCGGTCCGCCGCAACTCGCCGGTCGCCTCGGCGTAGGTGAGGGCGAGCCGACCGTCGGCCAGCGCGTCGTCCAGGTCGCCGAGGATCCGGGAGGCCACCGCCCGCAGGCTGAGCAGCCGGGCTCGGGCGCGGTTGTCCAGGGCCGAACCCAGCTTCTCGGTCAGCCGCCGCCGGAGAGCCCGCATGTTGTCCGGCTCCGTCAGCTCCTCCCGCAGGCTCACCGGGTCCAGTCGCCAGCGGTACGCCGCCAGCACCTGCTCCGGGTCGCCCGGGTCGGCCAGGGACGGGCGGGTCGTCTCCGGCGCGGCGGGTGGCGCCGACACCGGCAGGTCCGCGTCCAACGACCCGGTCCGTGGCCCGGGAACAAGACCAGCGGGTACGCCGGACACGGGCGGCGCGGACACGGGCACGGCTTCGGTGAGGGCTGGTGGCGCGGAGATGGGTGGTGCGGAGATGGGTGGTGCGGAGACGGGCGCGGCGGCCGGTGGTGCGGACACGGGCACGGCTTCGGTGAGGGCCGGTGGCGCGGAGACGGGTGGTGCCGAGACGGGCGGTGCCGAGACGGGCCGCTCGGCGTCGTGCTCAGCTGGTCCGGAGGCGGGTGGTGCGGAGACGGGTGCGGTGAAGGCCGGTGGCGCGGTGACGGGCGCTCCTGAGACGGGCCGCTCGGTGTCGTGGTCAGGCGGCGCGGAGGTCGCGCCTACCGACGGGTGGTGTTCGCGCGGCTCCGAGTCCACCGTGGCTGGTGCGAGGGCTTGCCGGTGCGCCTCGACCGGTGCCGACGTCGGCCGGTCCGGTGGCTCGGGGTCGGCGTGATCGTCCATCGCCGACTCGCTGAGGTCCTGGAAGGTCGGTGCGCTCAGGGTGTCCGCGCCCGTGTGGTCGGTGTCGAGGGCGAATTCGGTGTGGCCCCGCGCGTCGGTGTCCTCCCGGACCGGGCGATATGCCTCGCTCGATGTCGACTCGACAGTCGACGGCGCCTCGTCGAAGAGGTCGTCCGCCCAGGTGCGCGGGACACCGGAGACGGGGCGTGCCGGTGGCCCCGAGGTCGGTTGGAGAGCGTCGGTCAGCGTCGAGCCGACTGAGGGCTCGCGGTAGGTGGCGTCGTCGTCGGTCCAGGCATCGCGGTCGTCGACGTCCACCTCGGCTGGTGGCGCGGATACCGGCCGGGCCGGTGGTGCGGATACCGGTGCCGTGACCGTGACGTCGGGCCGCTGGTCGGTCGCGGGGTCAGCGGCAGTGGGTTCGGCGTCCGCCGTGGACGGGTCGTGCTCGTCCACGGCCCGGGACAGGGAGGTGGCCGAACTGCCGTAGGCCGCCCGATCCTCGGTCGCTTCGGTCGCTTCGGTCGTCTCGGTCGGCCGGCGTTCGGTCGTCGTCTCGTCCTGGTGGGACTCGACCGGCTGGTGGGACTCGACCGGCGTGGCCGGGCTGAACCAGGCGTCCTGCTGCTGAGCCGGAGCCTCGACCGGCGCGGGAGCGGACGCCACGGGCGGTTCCGAGGGCGGCGGCGGTACGTAACGACGTGGCACGCCGGGGGCGATGGGAAGCGCCGGCTCGACATCCGCCGTGGGCGCTGGTGACGTGGGTGCCGAGGCCGGACGGGTGGCCGGCGGATCCGGGCGCTGCCAGGTGGGCGGCGGCGCGACCGGTGGGCGGCCGTCCGCCCCGGACGGCCGGTCCTGCGGTGCGGGCCGGTCCTGCTGTGCGTGGCGGTCCTGCGGTGCGGGCCGCTGGACGGGTGGGCGGTCCTGCGGCACCGACCGGTCCGGTGGGGCCGGGCGGCGATCAGCCGGCGGGGTGGGGCCGAGCGGCTCTGAACCGTACCGTCGGTCCCCAGTGGGTTCGGCGTCCCGCCGCCGCTCGGCCGGGCCATCACCCGTGCTCGGGCCGGCGTAGCGCGGTGGCGCGGTGGACGGGGTAGTGGCGGTCGGTGCCGGCCCGGCAGGCGCCCGCCGCTCGGGCGGCGGTGGCGGCTCGCGCCGATCGGCCGGCGGAGACAGGTCCTGCCGGTGGGGCGGCAGGGGCGGCTCCGGCTGCTCGTCGGGTTGCGGGGGGTCCACCGGGGCGGGCAGGAACTCCAGCCGGAGCCGGGCGGCGGGCGGGCCGGAGACGGGTACGTCCGCCGCTGGGGAGATCGGCATGGCCGACACCGGTCGGTCCCGGTCGTGACCGGGGGGAGTGGACGGTCGGTGCTCGTGTTCGGCCGGGGCCGGCGAGATCGGGGCCGGCGAGATCGGGGCTGCGGACACCGGGCGGTCCCGGCTGGGCGCGGCCGGCGATACGGGTGCCGGCGATACCGGTCGTTGGGGGGAATCCGGGCGAACCGGAGCGGCGCGGCCGGTGCCCGGCCCGGCCGGTGAGACGGGTGTGGGCGGGACCGGCGCGGCTCGGCCGGGGGCGGTCGGTGCCGTTGCGGCGGGACGCGCCCGCCGGTCGTCATACCGGGAGGGCTCGGTCGGTGCCTGTTCGGGCCGAGTGGCCGGCCGCGACGGGACGCCCGGCTCGGCACTGCGGTGCGGCTCGGTTCGGTGGCCGGGTTCCCGGGTGCGGTCCGGGCGCACCGGCCCGGGTGGCGGCCACGGAAGGGTGCCGTCCGGCCGGGGGTCGGGCTGCACCCGTGGCTCGCGGTAGGTGTCCTCGCGGTACGCCGCCGGCCGGGTCTCCTCGCGCGGGCGTCTCTCCGGGTACGCCTCAGCGCGGGCCGCTGCCTCGCGGGGTTGCTGCCGGTGCTGCTCGGCGTCCGGGCGGCGGCGCTCGTCCCGGCGTGGCTGCTCCGCTGGCTCCGGTTCGGGGCGGCGTCGCCATCCGCCGTCGGAGGCCGGTGGCGTGCCGTACCCCTCGTCCGGCCGGTACCGCCGCTCGGTGGACGCACCGGCGCCCCCGTCCGCGCGGGATCGGCCGGCCGGCCCGGCGTCGTCGACGCCCCGCTCCGAACGGCGGCCGTCGTCGGGCAGTCGGTCGGCCCGGCGGCCGTCGTCGGGCAGTCGGTCGGTCCGGCGGCTGTCGTCGGGCAGCCTGTCAGGGCGGCCGTCGTCGCGGTACCGCGATCCGCCGTCCACGGGCGCCCACTGGCCCGCCCCATCGGCGGCCCAACTGTTGGCGGGGCGGCCGTCGTGCCCCCGGGTCGGCGGGGTGCCGTACCCGTCGGAGGAACGTCGGTCGTGGCCGGCGGGTGTGCCCCGTCGGCGCGGCGTCTCGTCAGGCTCAGGCACCCAGCCGGCGTCGACCCGGGGTGCGGGGGAGACCGGCGGTGCGGTCGGATACCCCCGGTCGGTCGGCGGGGGCCGGCGGCTGTCGTACCGCTCGGAGGCGGGCTGCTCGCGGTGCCAGGCGGCTTCCCGGCCCGGCCCGCGCTCGTCGCTGGGGCGCCGCTCGGACCAGGCGGTCCGTCGGTCCGACTCGGGGGAGCGGCGCTCCTCGCGCCGGGGCGGCTCGGGGAGCGGACGCCGGTACGGCTCGTGGTCGTAGTGGGGGGTGTCGGGCCGGCCGCGCGGGGGTGTCTCCACCGGGCGGTCGTCGCCCCGGGACCAGCCGTAGGCCGGTGTCCCGCCCGGCTCCTCGTCCGGCCAGGAACGGTCGTGGGCCTGCTCGGCAGGGGGTTCGTCGGACCAGGAACGGCCGAGGTAGGTGCCGTCCGGGCGGGTCGGCGCGAGCGGTGGCACCTCGGTGCGACCGACCACGGTCGCCCGCCCGCGCGGTGGCGGGGGCGGCTGGTGGGATGCGCCGATGTCACCGGGGTAGCGCTGGCCAGGGAACTGGGGATGCCACTCGGTGGTCGGTTCGACCACCCAGGACGGTTCGTTCGGGTCCCGCCACCGGTCGGTGTAACGACCGTTCATCCGTCGAGCCCGTCGCCACACCCGGCCGCTCGGCCGATCCCCGTCGGCGGTGACGTGTCCGGGGCCGGGCCCCCGCCGGGCGTCCGGTCGCCGCCTGCCACGCTCCAGTGGCCGGCTCGCGTCCGCTCGCTCACGGCGTTGTCACCTCGTTGCAAGTTGTCGCGCTGGGGCCTCGCGTGCCGGTCAGGTCGCCCGTTCCGGCAGGGCGTGGCTGCGGATGGAGGGTAACGGCGTGGGCTCGGTCACCGCCACTATGGCACCGCCCACGAGCGCAAACGTTATCCGATGGTTCCGGACATTTGGGTCGATAACCGTATCTGGTCTCCGACGATACCCCACCCGCTGGCGGGTCGGTCCGGGCGGGACCGCCCGTGCCCGGTCAGGGATGTTCCATGACGAGTACGGCGAAGGTGCCGGGGAGTAGCGCCTCGTAGCGGTGCGGGATGTCGCCGGGGAACGTCGCGTAGTCGCCGGGGTTCAGGTCGACGGGGCTCCCCTCGGGGCCGACACGCAGCCGGCCGGCGGCCACCACCACGTGCTCGACGCTGCGGGGGGTGTGCCCGTCCGCCTCCCGGATGGCGCCGGGCTCCAACTCGATCAGGTAGACGTCCCGCCGCAGGTGGGCCGCCCCGGCGCTGAGCAGCGTGCCGGTGAAGTCGGCCTGCTCGGAGCGGACCCGTGGCCCCTCCCCGGCGCGGATCACCCGGATGTCGTCGTCCACCGGTTCCACGAGCCGGCCGAACGGTACGCCGAGCGCCACGCCGAGCGCCCAGAGTGTCTCCACGCTCGGGTTGCCGGTGCCCGACTCCAGTTGGGAGAGGGTGGACTTGGCCACACCGGCCCGGCGGGCGAGTTCGGTCAGCGAGATGCCGACGCGCTCCCTTTCGCGGCGTAGGGCGGTGGCGATGGTGGCCAGCGGGGCGGCCGGTTCCGGCGGCATGTGTTCGCTCCATTGGATCAATGTTCGGTTTGACGAACGGGGGCGAGCTGCTGTTCACTATGATGAACCATGCGTACGGTACAACGAACAGCCGGCGCCCGGGTTCTCCGCGATGTGCTTGCCCTGGGCGCGGCGATGGTCGCCGTGGGCGCCTCCTTCGGGGCGGTCGCGGTGGCCGCCGGGATCCCGGTGTGGGCGATCCTGACGATGTCCGCGGTCCTCTACGCCGGCGGCGCGCAGTTCATGGCGGTCGGCCTCGTGGCCGCCGGCAGTCCACTGGCCGCCGTGCTGGCCGGGCTCCTGCTCAACGCCCGGCACCTGCCGTTCGGGCTCGCCCTCGGTGACAGCCTCGGCCCCCGGCTGCGGCACCGGCTGCTCGGCAGTCACCTGCTGACCGACGAGGCGACCGCCTTCACGCTGGCCCAACCCGAGGGCGCCGCCCGCCGACGGGCGTTCTGGCTGGCCGGCACGCTGCTCTTCCTCGCCTGGAACGCGGGCACCCTGGTCGGCGTACTCGCCGGTGGCGCGGTTGGCGACCCGGCCGCGCTGGGCCTGGACGCCGCCTTCCCGGCCGGGCTGATCGCGTTGCTGTTGCCGTCCATGCGCGACCGGGACACCCGCCACGCGGCGCTGGGCGGGGCCGCCCTCGCGGTCATCGCCACCCCGCTGCTGCCGGCCGGGTTGCCGGTGTTGCTCGCGCTCGCCGGCCCGGCCGCCATCGCCCTGCGTCGTCGCTCCACACCGCCCGGCGGCGCCGGTCCCGACCTGCCCGCACCCGCTGGCGCGGGGCGCACCGGGGAGGGGGCGGCGTGCTGATCGTCGTGATCCTGACGTTGGCCGCCGGCACCTACGGCTTCCGGGTGGCCGGTGTGCTCCTGCGGGACCGGCTCGACCTGCCCGAGTGGGCCCGGCTGCTGCTGCCGGTGGGTGCCGCCGCGCTGCTCGCCGCGCTGGCGGCGACGGCGGCGTTCACCGAGGCCGGCCGGTTCGCCGGCTGGGCCAGGCCGGCCGGAGTGCTCGTCGGCCTGCTGCTCGCCTGGCGGCGGGCGCCGTTCCTGCTGGTGGTGGCCGGTGCGGCTGGTACGGCCGCCGTGCTGCGCCTGCTCGGTGTGCCGTGAGCCGGGATCAGACCTTGTCGCCGAGCTTTACCTGGGGGGCCGGGGCGCGCATCCGCCGGAAGGTGATCGACCGCATCACCGCGTAGAGGTAGAGCGAGCCCATCCGCTGGTCGGTCTTCGGGAAGCGCTGCCGGACCAACTTGCCGATCTTGCGGCAGATCAGCAGCGAGTCGATGACCACGCCCAGCGCCAGCGCGCCCCAGAGCAGGTTGGAGACCAGCCGGACCACCGGCGGCATCGCCGCGTTCGAGCCGATCAGCACGATCAGCGCGCCACCGAAGAACCAGGTGCCGACGGTACGGCGTGAGTCGACCACGTTGCGGGCCAGCAGCCGCTCCGGGCCACGGTCGCGGGGGCCGCCCTCACGGCGGAACTCCGCGGCGGCCTCGGCGCGCAGCTTGCGTCGGCGCTCCCGCTCCTCCTCCTTGCTGAGGGGGCGGGTGGGGCCGGCGGGGCGCCGGCCGACGGTCGGTCGCTTGGGCGTCTCCCGACCCTTGGCCGGGGTGTAGCCCCGGGACCGCTCGGCGGACTCCTCGGGAGTCACCTGGGAGGCGGCCTCGTCGACGAGGTCGGTGGACTTGCGGCGAAAGAGCGACGGCACGCGGCAAGGGTAGCCAACGGTTCGCGCCCGGTGCACATCGCGGTGCACCGGGCGCGAGAAGTGGTCGAGGTTACGGACGCTCGGCGTGCGCGCCCAGGTCGGCGAGCTTCGCCTCGAAGTCCTCGTAGCCCCGGTTGATCAGGTCGACGCCGTACACCCGGGAGGTGCCCTCGGCGGCGAGTGCCGCGATCAGGTGGCTGAAACCGGCCCGCAGGTCCGGGATGACCAGGTCGGCGGCGTGCAGTTTGCTCGGCCCGGCGATCACCGCCGAGTGCTTGAAGTTGCGCCGGCCGAAGCGGCACGGGGTGCCGCCGAGGCAGTCCCGGTAGACCTGGATGTTGGCGCCCATCGAGTTGAGCGCGTCGGTGTAGCCGAGCCGCTGCTCGTAGACCGTCTCGTGGACGATCGACAGGCCGCGGGCCTGGGTCAGCGCCACGACCAGCGGCTGCTGCCAGTCGGTCATGAAGCCGGGATGCACGTCGGTCTCCAGCGCCACCGCGTTCAGCTCGCCACCCGGGTGCCAGAAGCGGATGCCGCCCTCCTGGCCCGGGTCGCCCAGCTTCGGCGGACGCGCGTCGGTGACCTCGTACTCGCCGCCGACGGACCGGAAGATGTTCAGGAAGGTCATCATGTCGGCCTGCTGCGCGCCGAGCACCTCGACGTGACCGCGGGTGGCCAGCGCGGCCGCCGCCCAGCTGGCCGCCTCGATCCGGTCCGGGATCGGCCGGTGGGTGTAGCCGTGCAGCTTCGGCACGCCCTGGATCTCGATCACCCGGTCGGTGTGGACCTTGATGATCGCGCCCATCTTCTGCAGGATGCAGATCAGGTCGATGATCTCCGGCTCCACCGCGGCGTTGCGCAGCTCGGTGACGCCCTCGGCCATCACGGCGGTCAGCAGCACCTGCTCGGTGGCGCCGACGCTCGGGTACGGCAGGGCGAACTTGGTGCCGTGCAGCCCGTTCGGCGCGGAGAGGTGCAGACCCTCGGGCCGCTTGTCGACCGTGGCGCCGAACTCCCGCAGCGCCTGCAGGTGGAAGTCGATCGGGCGCGGGCCGATGTGGCAACCGCCCAGGTCGGGGATGAACGCGTGCCCCAGCCGGTGCAGCAGCGGCCCGCAGAACAGGATCGGAATCCGGCTTGAGCCCGCGTGCACGTTGATCTGGTCGGTGCTGGCGCTCTCCACGTTCACCGGGTCGAAGACGAGCTCGCCGTCCTCGACGCCATCGGTCACCTTGACGCCGTGCAGACCGAGCAGACCCCGGACCACCTCGACGTCGCGGATCTTCGGCACGTCGAACAGTCGGCTCGGGCTGTCGCCGAGTAGCGCGGCGACCATCGCCTTCGAAACCAGGTTCTTCGCGCCGCGCACCCGGATCCGCCCTTCAAGCGGAGTCCCTCCGTGCACGACCAGGACGTCGTCGGTCAACGCAACCTCCAGCGCGTCGGTGCTGCTGTGTTGATGGTGGGGAGCACGAAAACTGTCGTTACCCCGGATGCGGCCATATCGAAACGGCCCGCTTGCGTCGTCGCTCCGGCAGCATAGCCCTCGGTGACGAAAAAGGACTCGGTCACACCGGCGTGTGCGGCATTAATCGGTGATCCGGCACTTTTGTGTACCAGGGGCGCTACGGAACGTGATCAGGTCGCCGCCGGTGGTGGGGTGACCCCGCCGGGCAGGGCGAGCATCTGATCGAGCGCCACCCGGGCGTGGTGGGCGGTGTCGGCGTCCACGGTGATCTGGTTGACCACCCGACCCGCGACCAGCTCCTCCAGGGCCCAGACCAGGTGCGGCAGGTCGATCCGGTTCATGGTCGAGCAGTAGCAGACCGCCTTGTCCAGGAACATGATCTGCTTGTCCGGGTGGGCCAGCGCCAGCCGGCGGACCAGGTTCAGCTCGGTGCCCAGCGCCCACGCCGAACCGGCCGGAGCCGCCTCGATCGTCTTGATGATGTATTCGGTGGAGCCGACGTAGTCGGAGGCAGTGACCACCTCGTGCCGGCACTCCGGGTGGACCAGCACGTTGACCCCGGGCACCCGCTCGCGTACGTCGTTGACGCTCTCCAGGGTGAACCGACCGTGCACCGAGCAGTGCCCCCGCCAGAGGATCATCTTGGCGTCGCGCAGCTGCTCGGGGGTGAGCCCGCCACCGGGCTTGTGCGGGTCGTAGAGCACACAGTCGTCCAGCGACAGGCCCATCTCCAGCACGGCCGTGTTGCGGCCCAGGTGCTGGTCGGGCAGGAAGAGCACCTTCGACCCCTGCTCGAACGCCCAGTCCAGGGCGCGCTTGGCGTTGGAGGAGGTGCAGACCACGCCGCCGTTGCGGCCCACGAAGCCCTTGATGTCGGCCGACGAGTTCATGTACGTCACCGGAACCGTGTCACCGGCGATGCCCAGCTCGGTCAGCGTGTCCCAGGCGGCCTCGACCTGACCCAGCACGGCCATGTCCGCCATCGAACAGCCCGCCGCCAGGTCGGGCAGGATCACCCGCTGGGCGTCGGTGGTGAGGATGTCGGCGCTCTCGGCCATGAAGTGCACGCCGCAGAAGACGATGTACTCCGCGTCCGGGCGGGCCGCGGCCTCCCGGGCCAGCTTGAACGAGTCGCCGGTCACGTCCGCGAACTGGATCACCTCGTCGCGCTGGTAGTGGTGCCCCAGCACGAAGACCTTGCTGCCCAGCTTCGCCTTCGCCGCCGTGGCCCGGGCCACCAGATCGGGATCGCTGGGCGCCGGCAGATCGCCCGGACATTCCACGCCACGCTCGGTGTCGGGGTCGCTGCCCCGGCCGAGCAGCAGCAGAGCCGTCGCCGTGTTCGAGGGTTCCACCCAGGTCGAAGTCACGTGATCCATGGTCCCACAGCGCGAGCACGGCGCAGCTCCGCTCGGTGTGGGCTGCCACACTGCTCGGCATGCGTGTGCTGCTCTGCCCAGACAAGTTCGCCGGCACCCTGCCCGCGCCGGAGGTTGCCGCCGCGGTGGCCGCCGGGTGGCGCACCGTCGCCGCCGAGGATGACCTGCTGATCCGGCCCCTCGCCGACGGTGGGCCGGGCTTCGTGGAGGTGCTCGCCGATGCCCTCGGCGGCCGGCGGGTGCCGGTGCCGACCGTCGACCCGCTGGGCCGGCCGGCGGCCGGTGAGATCCTGCTCACCGTCGACGGCGCGACCGCCTACCTGGAGAGCGCCCAAGCCTGCGGCCTGCACCTGCTCGCCCCTGCCGAACGCGACCCGAAGACCACCACGTCGTACGGGCTGGGCCTGCTGGTGACCGCCGCGGTGGAGAGCGGCGCCCGCACGGTGGTGATCGGGCTGGGCGGCTCCGGCACCAATGACGGTGGCGCCGGCATGCTGGCCGCGCTGGGCGTGACCCCGCTCGACGCCGCCGGCGCCGCGCTGCCGTACGGCGGGTCCGCGCTGGCCGCGGTCGACGCGTTGGATGGCGCGCCCCGGCTGCGCGGTGCCCGGCTGGTCGCCGCCACCGACGTGGACAACCCGCTGCTCGGCCTGCACGGCGCGAGCAACGTGTTCGGCCCGCAGAAGGGTGCCGACCGGGCCGACGTGCTGCTGCTCGACGCCGCGCTGGAGCGTTTCGCGGCAGTGCTGGAGCGGGACCTGCCCGGCTGCCCGGCAGGGCTCGGCGCGCTGCCCGGCGGCGGGGCGGCCGGCGGCCTCGGCGCGGCCATCCTCGCGCTCGGCGGCGGCTGCGAGTCGGGCATCGGCCTGGTCACCCGGGCCACCCGGCTGGACGCCGCGCTGGACAACGCCGACCTGGTGATCACCGGTGAGGGCTCCTTCGACCACCAGTCGCTGCGCGGCAAGGTCGTCGCCGGGGTGGCCGGTGCCGCCCGCGACCGGGGGGTGCCCTGCGTGGTGGTGGCCGGCCAGGTCAGCACCGGCCGGCGGGAGGCTGCCTCGGCGGGGGTGACCGACGCGTACAGCCTGGTCGAGCACTTCGGCGGGGAGGAGGCCGGTGGGCTGGACGCCGCGCTCAGTCGGCCCGCGGACGGGCTGCGCGAGCTGGGCGCCCGACTGGCTCGGCAGTGGAGCCGCTGAGCGCTCCGCGGGCCCGGTCGACACCGCCGCGTCCGGGGCGACCTGCGGTGCCGGTCCCGCCACGCGGGTGAGTCCGGCCGGGGCGGCGTACGATCGGAACTGGACCACAACCGGGAATCACTGGACGGCGCGCGGCGTTGGCTAGTGCGTCCGGACCCAAACCGCGCAGGGAGACTTCCACGTGACCACGCCAGCGCAGACCGAGTCGACCGAGGCCCAGGCCCCTACTTCCGTCGTCCTCACCGACGTCGCGGCGCAGAAGGTCAAGGCTCTGATCGAGCAGGAGGGCCGCGACGACCTGCGGCTCCGCGTCGCGGTGCAGCCGGGTGGCTGCTCCGGCCTGCGGTACCAGCTCTTCTTCGACGAGCGTTCGCTCGACGGTGACGTCGTCACCGACTTCGATGGCGTCGGGGTCGTCGTCGACCGGATGAGCGCCCCCTACCTGTCCGGCGCGACGATCGACTTCGCCGACCGGATCGACGCCCAGGGCTTCACCATCGACAACCCGAACGCGGGCAACTCCTGTGCCTGCGGTGACTCGTTCAACTGAGTCGCGCCACACACCAGCACGAGGCGGGGCCGTCCTTCGGGGCGGCCCCGTCGTCGTGTCGGGGTGCCGGTGGGAGCGGTCCCGGCTCGCCGGTTACCGGCGGGTTGCCGTTGTCCGACCGAGCGGACACCACGGGGTTGCCGGGCCGGTAGGCTGACCGCGCCCTGCTCCCGACCCCGAGGGTTGACATGAAGATCGCCGTGACCGGCTCGATCGCCACCGATCACCTGATGAGCTTCCCCGGCCGGTTCGCCGACCAGCTCATCGCCGATCAGCTGCACAAGGTTTCCCTCTCCTTCCTGGTGGACGACCTGGTGCTCCGCCGTGGCGGGGTGGCGGCGAACATCTCCTTCGGCATGGCGCAGCTCGGGCTGCGTCCGGTGCTGCTCGGTGCGGTGGGCGCCGACTTCGCCGACTACCGCTCCTGGCTGGAGCGGCACGGCGTGGACTGCGACTCGGTGCACATCAGCGAGGTGGCGCACACGGCCCGGTTCGTCTGCACCACCGACACCGACATGTGCCAGATCGCCTCGTTCTACGCCGGCGCGATGAGCGAGGCGCGCAACATCGAGCTGGCTCCGGTCGCCGAGCGGATCGGCGGCCTGGACCTGGTGCTGGTCAGCGCCAACGACCCGGAGGCGATGCTGCGCCACTCGGCCGAGTGCCGCACCCGCGGGTACGCGTTCGCCGCCGACCCCTCCCAGCAGCTCGCCCGGATGCCGGGCGAGGACGTGGTGGCGCTGATCGAGGGCGCCGAGTACCTGATGACCAACGACTACGAGAAGTCGTTGCTGCAGAGCAAGGCCGGGCTGAACGACGACCAGCTGCTCGACCTGGTCAAGGTGCGGGTCACCACGCTGGGCAAGGACGGCGTCGAGATCGCCGGGCGGGGCATCGACCCGATCCACGTGCCGATCGCCCGGGAGATCCGCGCGGTCGATCCGACCGGGGTGGGCGACGGATTCCGCGCAGGCTTCTTCACCGCGCTCTCCTGGGGCCTCGGCCTGGAGCGGGCCGCCCAGGTCGGCTCGCTGCTCGCCACGCTGGTCCTGGAAACCGTCGGGACCCAGGAGTACGACGTCCGCCGCGACCTGTTCGTCAAGCGCCTGGCCGAGTCCTACGGCGACACCGCCGCCGACGAGATCCGCCCCCACCTCCTGCCCTGACCCACCAGCCCCACCCCGGTCACCCCGGTCACCCCGGTCACCCCCGCGATCTTGCACTTTGTGACGCTGATACGCGCGTTATGCCCTTTTTGCCCGGGCAGAAACTGCAAGATCGCGTGGGTGGGTAGGGCGGTTAGTGGGTTCGGCGGATGTCGTAGGCGGGGCCGTCGGGGCCGGTTATGGCCGCGAGGAACTCCTGGCCGCGCATCCGGCACCACGCGGGAAGGTCCACCGCTGCCGCCGGGTCGTCGGCGAGCACCCGCACCACCGTGCCCACCGGCACCTCGGGCATCCGTCGGGCCGCCGCGATCACCGGCAGCGGGCAGCGCTGGCCCCGGCAGTCGAGCACCTCGTCGGGCATCGTCACAGCCCCACCACCCCGGCCTCGGCGCGCAGCCCGGCGACGATCCCGGGCAGCTCGGCGAGGAACCGCTCGACGTCCGCCTCGGTCGTCTCGCGGTGCAGGCTGACCCGGACGTTGCCGTGCGACAGCACCCCCATCGCCTCCAGCACGTGCGACGGCCGCAGCGTCGACGAGGTGCAGGAGGAACCGGACGACACCGCGAAGCCACGCCGGTCCAGCGCGTGCAGCAGCGTCTCGCCGTCGACGTACAGGCAGGAGAACGTCACCAGGTGGGGCAGGCGCAGCACCGGGTCGCCGACCACCTCCACGTCGGGCACCTCCGCCGACACCCGCTCCCGGATCCGGTCCACCAGCGGTGCCAACCGGGCCTGCTCCGCCGCCGCGTCGGCCGCCGCCGCGCGCAGGCTCGCCGCCGCCGCCACCACCGCGGGCAGGTTCAACGCCCCGGGGGTACGCCCACCCTCCCGCTCGTCGGCCGGCCACGGCGACTCCCAGCGGGTGCCCTTGCGCACCGCGAGCACCCCCACCCCGGGCGGGCCACCCCACTTGTGCGCGCTGGCGGTGAGCACGGACCAGCCGGCCGGCAGCGGCACCCGCCCGACCGACTGCGCCGCGTCGACGTAGAGCGGCACCCCGACGTCAGCGCAGGCGGCCGCCGCCTCGGCGACCGGTTGCACGGTTCCCACCTCGTGGCTCGCGGTGATCAGCGCGGCCAGCGCGACACCGGGCACCCGGACGGCGTCCGACCAGGCAGCCAGATCCAGCCGGCCCCGCCGGTCGACCGGCACCGGGTTGGCGGTGCCACCCGCCGCGACGTGCCGCTCGGCGGCGTGCAGGACGGCGGAGTGTTCGATCGCCGAGTGCACCAACGTCGACCCCGACCGGCGCCGCCCCGCCAGGCCACCGAGCACCGCCGCGTGTGCTGCCGTCGTACCGCTGGGGGTGAAGGAGACCTCGTCGGCGCGGACGCCGAGCGTCTGCGCGGTGGCCTCGCGGGCGGCGTCGAGCAGTTGCCGAGCGCGACGAGCCTGGGTGTAGAGCTTGCCCGGATCGGCCCAGCCGTCCTCGAGGGCGGCCAGCAACGCCTGCCGGGCGACCGGATGCAGCGGCGCGGCGGTCGCCGCGTCGAGATAGACCGGGGACGCGCTCACGGTCTCGCCTTTGTTCGCGGCTGCGGGGCTCGCAACCCCGGCTCGCTCCTCGCGCTCACGGTTCTGCCTTTGTTCGCGGCTGCGGGGCTCGCAACCCCGGCTCGCTCCTCGCGCTCACGGTTCCCAACGCTATCGCGGCGGTATGCGCAGGATCCCCCCGATGGGGGCGGAGAGTGACCCCACCACGGCCGAGCCCGTCATGGTCGAGTAATCTGCGACCGTCGGTGACGCCTTTGCCGCCGGTGCTGACGGAAGACGCATCGCGGCGCGCTAGGGAGGCAGGACCAGGTGGTCGCAAGGAGTTCGGAGGTACGGCCGTCGGCCGTACGGCACAGCGCTTCCCCAGGGGTAAGTGGACGCCGGGGACGTGGTGCTGGTCGGTTGGCCGGGCTCGGTCTCGGTGGCGTGGCGCTGCTGGTCCTGCTCACGGGTTGTGACGTGGGCCGGACGTTCGGCGGCTTCGGTTGGCCGCAGGGCGGCATCACGCCGGAGTCGCGGCGGATGTACGACCTGTGGATCGCCTCCTGCATCGCCGCGCTCGTGGTCGGGGTCTTCGTGTGGGGCCTGATCTTCTGGTGCGTCGTGCGCTACCGCAAGCGGGGCAACGCGCTGCCGGTGCAGACCCGCTACAACCTGCCGATGGAGTTCCTCTACACCATCGCGCCGATCCTGATCGTCTCCGTGCTGTTCTACTACACGGCGATCGTGCAGACCGACGTGGACAAGCTGTCGAAGAACCCGGACGTCACGGTCGAGGTCGTCGCGTTCAAGTGGAACTGGCAGTTCAACTACCGCGACGGGCAGGGCCCGGACGCCCGCACCACGGCGTCGACGCTCGGCACCAGTGACGTCATCCCGGTGCTGGTGCTGCCGACCAACCGGTCCATCCGGTTCGAGGAGACCAGCCGCGACGTCATCCACTCCTTCTGGGTGCCGGAGCTGCTGTTCAAGCGGGACGTCTTCCCGGGCAACGTCCGCAACGTGTTCGAGGTTTCCAGCCTGGACGCCGAGGGCGCGTACGTCGGCCGCTGCGCCGAGCTGTGCGGCAGCTACCACGCGTTCATGAACTTCGAGCTGCGTGTGGTCTCGCCGGAGAAGTACGACCAGTTCCTGGCGGCCAAGCAGGGTGGCAAGTCCACCCAGGACGCGCTGTCCGAGATCGGTGAAGAGCCGTACGCGGAGACCACGCGACCGTTCGACACCCGGCGGACGCAGAGCAACTTCAACCCGGACGACGCTCCGGCCTTCCCGGGAAGCTGAGGCAGCCGCATGAAGACCGAGTGGCGTATCTTCCTGATCATCGCCGGGTTCCTCTTCGGCGCCACCATCCTCTACGGCGTCTGGACCCACGGTGAGTCCGGCGGCGTCGAGTGGGTGGGCACGGTCGCCCTGCTGCTGTCGTTCCTGCTCTGCACGATGTGCGGTGGGTTCTTCTGGTTCGTCTCCCGCCGCATCGACCTGCGCCCGGAGGACCGCCCGGACGCCGAGATCGCCGACGGCGCCGGTGAGGTGGGCTTCTTCAGCCCGGGTAGCTACTGGCCGTTCGGCCTGGCGATGGCCGCCTCGATCGCCGCGCTGGGCCTGGTGTTCTGGCAGTACTGGCTGATCGGCGCCGGCATGCTGGCGGTCATCTTCGCCGTCTGCGGGCTGCTGTTCGAGTACTACACCGGCACCCGGCGTACCGCAGAGCACTGATCCATCCGGCCGCGCTCGCGGCCGACCCGTACCGCCACGAAGGCCCGCACCCCGATGGGGGAGCGGGCCTTCGTCGTGATCAACTCCACCTCGGCGATGCGGGGGTGACAGCGCGGCGGGATGCCCCCACGTCGGCGATCTGGCGTCGATCGCGACGCCGCACACCTCAGGCGGCGTGGCGGCGGGTGCGCTGGGGGCGTTGGCGGTCACCCAGGCGGGTGACACGGGAGGCGAACGTGGCGAGGACCACGGCGGCGCCGCAGTTGGTGCAGATCAGCTCGGGACAGTCGGTGCCGTGGCCGTCGACGCAGGGCGGCGCCTCGAACAGCGTCACGCCCTCGCAGACGTCGCAGTGGAGCTCGCGGTGCGACACGGGCGTCTCCTTTTCAGTCCAGGTGAACCGCCCCGGATGCGACAGCGGCGCACAGCGGAAACGGAGAACTACTCGGCTGTAGTTTCACACGCGGGTACGACAAATCCCCACGCACCGTCGCCGGAAGCAGCAAGGGTCACGAGTCGAGAGCGACCGGGCCGCCAGGCGCGCGTCAGGCGGTGGCGGTCTCGATCCAGCGGTCGAGGGTGGCCGCCGCCGCACCGGAGTCGATCGACTCGGCGGCGCGGTCCAGGCCGGCGCGCAGCGCCTCGGTCAGGTCGCCCTCCAGCGAACCCTGGGTGGCCAGTGCCGCCGCCGCGTTGACCAGCACCGCGTCGCGCACCGGACCGGTCTCGCCGGCCAGCAGGCGACGGGCCACGTCGGCGTTGTACGCGGCGTCACCGCCGCGCAGGTCACCGAGGGTGGACCGGGGTACCCCCAGGTCCGTCGCGTCCAGCACAGCCTCACGTACGGTGCCGCCCTGAGCCGCCCAGACGCGGGTCGGCGCGGCGGTGGTGAACTCGTCCAGCCCGTCCTCGCCGCGCATCACCAGCACGGAGTCGCCACGAGCGGCGAACACGCCGGCCATCACCGGCGCCATCCGCGTGTCGAAGCAGCCGACGGCACCGGCGCGAGGCCGGGCCGGGTTGGTCAGTGGGCCGAGGAAGTTGAACACGGTGGGGACGCCCAACTCCCGGCGTACCGGCCCGGTGTGCCGCATCCCGGGGTGGAAGCGGGCCGCGAAGCAGAACCCGATGCCGGCCTCGGTGACGCAGCGCACGATCGCGTCCGGGTCGAGGTCGAGCGGGATGCCGAGGAATTCCAGCAGGTCGGCGGTGCCGCAGGAGGAGGACGCGGCCCGGTTGCCGTGCTTCACCACCCGGACGCCGGCGCCGGCCACGACCAGCGCGGCCATGGTGGAGATGTTGACCGTGTGCGCGAGATCACCGCCGGTGCCGACCACGTCCAGGGCGGTCGAGCGCAGCTCGTCGGGGAGGTCGACCGGGACCGCCCGGCTCAGCATGGTCTCCACCAGACCGGCCAGCTCAGCCGAGGTCTCGCCCTTGGCCCGCAGCGCCACCGCGAAGCCGGCGACCTGTGCGGCGCCCGCCGAGCCGGCCATGATCTCGCCCATCGCCCACGCCGTGTCGGCGGTGGACAGCTCCTCGCCGCGCAGCAGCGAGGTGAGCAGGTGCGGCCAGGTCCGATCGCCCATGACGGGCCTCCCGAGCGTACGAAGTGCGGGTGGGCTGGAACCGGCGCCGATCTCTCCGGCGCCGTGTCGGTGCCGGAGAGCGGGGGACGTCAGGCGGGTGCGTGCGTCCGCAGCAGCTCGGCCACCGTGCTGCCGGTGGTCACCGGGTCGAGCGGGTGCACCAGCGTCGCGTCGACCTCGGCGTACGCGGCGAGCCATCGGTCCGCGGCGCGGGCGATCACCAGGCAGGTCGGCGGCGCGTCGTCCCGGTCGTCCTTGATCTGCCGGGCGATGCCGATGCCGCCGCCCGGGCTCGCCTCACCGTCGAGCAGCAGCAGGTCGATCTCGTAGTCGTCGACCAGGCGGATCGTCTCGGCGTAGGTCGACGCGTCCACGAACTCGACCTGCAACCCGGGTGCGGGCCGGGTGCCGACAGCGAGCCGCATCCGGTCACGGACCTGCGGGTCGTCGCTGTAGAGCAGGACGGTGCAAACTCGATCGCTCATGTGCCGGCACTCCGCTTCCACCTCGTAGCTGCCCGCAGATCGTACCGGTCCACGTGACGTAGCCGACACGCCGCCCGCCGCCGCCCGTCCGGCGTACCGTCGGCGCAGCTCAGGCGGTCGCGGCGTCGGCGGCGCGGTCGCGGGCCTCCTGGCGGTCCAGCTCGCGGTCGAGTCGGCGGGCCTCCCGCTCGGACTGTTTGATCCACTGCACGACCAGCACCGCGATCATCGTCACGCTGACGAATTCGCCACCCGCCCACAGGATGCCGCCGGCCAGCACCTGGTCGGCCTTGGGGTCGGCCCAGCCCAGGTTGAGCGACGGGTACCAGTCGCCGCCGAAGAGCGTGCTGCTCTGCATGATGGTGAGCCCGAGCACGGTGTGGAACGGCACGGAGAGCAGCATCAGCAGCGCGCGTGCCGGGTACGGCCAGCGGCCGGGCAGGGGGTCGAGGCCGAGCAGCGGCCAGAAGAAGACGCAGCCGGTCATGATGAAGTGCGCGTGCACCAGCTCGTGTGCCCAGGCGTGTTCCAGCGTGTAGCGGTACAGGTCGCTGAAGTACAGCACGAACGGGTTGACCACGAAGATGGCGAACGCCACCAGCGGGAAGCTGTAGACGCGGGCGACGCGGCTGTGGACGATCGCCAGGAGGCGCTTGCGCGGCCCGACCGGCAGCGTCCGCAGGGCCAACGTCATCGGCGCGCCCAGCGCGAGGAAGATCGGCGACACCATGGAGAGCACCATGTGCTGGACCATGTGCACCGACAGCAGCGCGGTGTCGTAGGCGTGCAGCCCGCTGACCGTGACCAGCGCGATGCCGCCCAGGCCCGGACCGAGGAAGAACGCGGTACGCGCGATCGGCCAGCGGTCGCCGCGGACGCGCAGCCGGTGCACCCCGTAGAGGTAGAGGCCGGCGGCGAGCACCAGGCCGAGGGCCAGCCAGCTGTCCAGCCGGGTCTCGGTCAGGACCGTGCCGACGGTGAACGGTGGCGGGGTCGCCTCGGCGCTGGCGGCCAGGGTGGACGAGCCCGCCGGGGTGGCCGCGAGCACAGCGGCCGGGACGGCCGAGGTGGCGGCGAGGATCGGATCGACGTGCAGCACGCTTTTCAGGCTAGGCCAGGCGAACCGGACCCTGACGGTCGGCCCACGGAAGGCGCAGGTTTGCCACCCCGCTGATCGCCGCCCCCGGTCAGGGGCAATAATGACGGCGTGACTGCGGCCCCAGCCATTGACAAGAGCCGGATCCACTCTCTGACACGACCCAACATGGTCAGCGTCGGGACGATCGTGTGGCTCTCCAGTGAACTCATGTTCTTCGCGGCGCTCTTCGCGATGTACTTCTCCATCCGCGCGGCAGCGCCGGAGCAATGGGAGAAGCACACCGAGGTGCTGAACATCCCATACGCGACCACCTTCACGGTGATCCTGGTCCTCTCCTCGGTGACGTGCCAGCTCGGCGTCTTCGCGGCGGAGAAGGGCGACGTGCACGCGCTACGGCGCTGGTTCACCGTCACGTTCGTGATGGGCCTGATCTTCGTGCTCGGCCAGCTGAACGAGTACCGCGAGCTGGTCCACGAGGGCATCAAGATCAACGCCGACGGGTACGGCTCGATGTTCTACCTGACGACCGGCTTCCACGGCCTGCACGTGGCCGGTGGTCTGGTCGCCTTCGTCATCTTCATGGTCCGCACGACCATGGGCCGGTTCACTCCGGCGCAGGCGACCTCGGCGATCGTCGTGTCGTACTACTGGCACTTCGTCGACGTCGTGTGGATCGGGCTGTACGCCATGATCTACTGGCTTCAGTGATCTTGGCGCGTCACGAACCGCGCCGCTGCTTCGTCCCCTGAGACAAGGTCCAACCGGTTAAGGACACCGCTCATGACTTCTGACAACGACCGCCGACGCGGCCTGCTCGCGCGGTTGCGCGAGCGGCCCGCCGCGCGCAGCAGGGGCCGCCGCCGGCTGGGCGCCGCAGTCCGGCTGATCGCCGCGCTGATGCTTGCCGGCGGTGCCTACACCGTCTTCGCCCCCGGTGCGCAGGCGCAGGACAACCCGCCGATGACCGGCGCCGCTGCCGAGGGCAAGGCGCTGTTCGACGTGAGCTGTGTGACCTGCCACGGACGCAACGCCCAGGGCGTCGAGGGTCGCGGGCCGAGCCTGGTCGGCGTCGGCGGGGCCTCGGTCGAGTTCCAGGTCAGCTCCGGCCGGATGCCGATGGCCCGGCAGGAGGCGCAGGCGCACCGCAAGCCCCCGCTCTTCACCGACGAGCAGACCCGTCAGCTCGCCCAGTACGTCCAGGAGCTCGGCGGCGGTCCGGTCGTTCCGGAGGGCGACGTGCTCCGCGACGGCGCCAACGTGGCGGCCGGCGGCGAACTGTTCCGGATCAACTGCTCGCAGTGTCACGCCTTCGGCGGCGGCGGTGGTGCCCTCTCCTCGGGCAAGTTCGCCCCGAGCCTGCACCCGGCGACCGACCGGCAGATCTACGCGGCGATGTTGAGCGGCCCGCAGAACATGCCGGTGTTCGGCGACAACCAGCTCCGGCCGGAGCAGAAGGCCGACATCATCGCCTACATCCAGGAGACGCTGAAGCACGACCAGGACCCGGGCGGGTTCAACCTCGGTCGGTACGGGCCGTCCACCGAGGGCCTGGTGATCTTCCTGGTTGGCATCGTGGCGCTCGTCTTCGCCAGCCTCTGGATTGCGGGCAAGTCGTGACCGAGCGGACCATCAGATTCCGTGCCGTGGTGCCGCTCGGCGCCACCCGTAGCGAGGTGACGGCATGAGCACCCACACCGAGCACCAGGCCTCGCAGGGCCCGGAGCCGCTCGACCTGAACGACCCCAGGCTGACCCGGTTCGACATCGTCCGCGAGGGCGCTCGTCGGGACGACATCGAGATCGTCCACTACGAACCGCAGGTGCTGCCCGGCACCAAGGCCGAGCGTCGGCTGACCCGGGTGGTGGCCGCGTTCTTCCTGATCACCGGCCTGGCGGCCACCGCGTTCCTGGCCATCTACATCTGGTGGCCGTGGCAGTACGAGCCGGGCCGCGGTGGCGACAAGCTCTACACGCCGCTGCTCGGCGCCACCCTCGGCGTGGCGCTGCTCGCCGTCGGCTTCGGCATCCTGACCTGGGGCAAGAAGTTGCTGCCCAAGGAGGTCTCGATCCAGGACCGGCACGAAGGCCAGGTGGACGCCGAGGGCCGCACCATCACCGGGCAGACCATGCTCTACATGGCCGACGAGCTGGGTGTGAAGCGTCGCCCGCTGCTGGGCATCTCGCTGCTGGCCGGTCTCGCGCCGGTCGCCGCGGTCGCCGCGGCGCCGCTGGTCGGTGGGTTGATCTCCAACCCGCACAAGAACAACCAGATGTTCCGCACCGGCTTCTCTCCCGCGGAGGGTGGCCAGCGGATCCGCCTCGTCCGCGAGGACGGCCGGCCGATCCGTCCGGCTGACGTCAGCGCCGGCGGTCAGCTGACCGTCTTCCCGGGCATCGACCACGGCGTGAGCAACCTGCACGCCGACTCGCCCACGCTGCTGATCCACCTGCGGGACTCCGACGCGCAGGAGTCGCGCCGGGCCAACGAGCGGATCGGCCACGGCGACTACATGTGGGGCAACTACGCGGCGTTCTCCAAGATCTGCACGCACGCCGGCTGCCCCGCCAGCCTGTACGAGCAGCAGACCAACCGGCTGCTCTGCCCGTGCCACCAGTCCCAGTTCCTGATCACCGACAACGCCAAGCCCGTCTTCGGCCCTGCCAGCCGGCGGCTGCCGCAGCTGCCGATCGAGGTGGACTCCGAGGGTTTCTTCGTGGCGAAGTCCGACTTCACCGAGACCGTCGGGCCTGATTTCTGGGAGCGGCCATGAAGCGTCGAAAGCTTGACCTTGCGGCGACGCCGGGCAAGGCCGCGGTGGGAGTGGACGACCGCTTCCAGGTGGCCACCCCGCTGCGCAAGCTGCTGAACAAGGTCTTCCCGGACCACTGGTCCTTCCTGCTCGGCGAGATCGCGCTGTTCTCGTTCGTCGTGCTGCTGCTGACCGGTGTGTTCCTCACCTTCTTCTACGAGCCGGCGATGACCGAGGTGGTCTACAACGGCAGCTACGCCCCGTTGCAGGGCACCCCCATGTCCGCCGCGTACGCCTCCAGCCTGGACATCTCGTTCGACGTCCGCGGTGGCCTGGTGATGCGGCAGATGCACCACTGGTCGGCGCTGCTGTTCATGGCCGCGATCGTCGTGCACATGCTGCGGGTCTTCTTCACCGGCGCGTTCCGCAAGCCGCGCGAGACCAACTGGATCATCGGCTCGCTGCTGTTCTGGGTCGGCTTCCTGGCCGGCTTCACCGGCTACTCGCTGCCGGACGACGGCCTGTCCGGCACCGGCCTGCGGATCGCCTCGGCGATCATGCTGTCCATTCCGGTGATCGGCTCCTGGGTCACCTCGTCGGTCTTCGGCGGCGAGTTCCCCGGCACGATCATCATCAGCCGGTTCTTCATCGCCCACGTCCTGCTCGTCCCGGGCCTGCTGGTCGCGCTGATCAGCGTCCACCTGGGCCTGGTCTTCAAGCAGAAGCACACCCAGTGGCCCGGCCCCGGCCGGACCAACAACAACGTGGTCGGCGAGCGGATGTTCCCGCGCTACGCGTTGAAGCAGGGCGGCTTCTTCATGGTCGTCTTCGGCGTCATCGCGCTGATGGGCGGTCTGTTCCAGATCAACCCGATCTGGCTGTTCGGCCCGTACGAGGCGTGGGTGGTTTCGGCCGCCAGCCAGCCCGACTGGTACGTCATGTTCCTCGACGGCTCGACGCGACTCATGCCGGCCTGGGAGATCAACATCCCGATCGGTGACGGGTACGTCATCCCGCCGCTGTTCTGGCCGACGGTGGTGCTACCCGGCATCCTGGTGGGCCTGTCGACGATGTACCCGTTCCTGGAGGCGCGGCACCTCAAGGACCGCAAGAGCCACAACCTGCTCCAGCGTCCCCGCGACGTTCCGGCCCGGACCGCGCTCGGCGCCATGGCGGTGTCGTTCTACATCGTGCTGACGCTCTCCGGCGCCAACGACGTGATCGCCGACAAGTTCCAGATCAGCTTGAATGCGATGACCTGGGCCGGCCGGATCGGCCTGCTGATCCTCCCGCCGCTGGCGTACTACGTCACCTACCGGCTCTGCCTGGGTCTGCAGCAGCACGACCGGGAGGTGCTCGCGCACGGCGTGGAGACCGGCATCATCCGGCGTATGCCGGACGGTCGGTTCGTCGAGGTGCACCAGCCGCTCAGCGCGGCGAACGGGCACGGCGACGGCCACGGCGAGCTGGAGTACGTCGGCTGGGTGGTGCCGAAGAAGATGAACCGGCTCGGGGCCCTCGGCCCGGCGGTCCGGGGCTTCTTCTACCCGATCGAGAAGCCGGTCGAGGCGCCGGTTTCGCCGGGGCACCCGCCGGTCGAGGCCCGACCCGAGCACGAGGAGATCGGCAGCGGCGAGAGCCGTCGCTGACCCCCCGAACGCTGCGTCACGTGGCGCCCGCCGGACTCCGGCGGGCGCCACGCCGTTTACCGGCCTTCGTCGCCCAACCGGCCAGGAGTCGGACGGCCGACGCGGGACCGGTCGACCCCGCGCGACGGGCGATCGCAGGAATAACCCCGGTGAGCCGGGTATCCGTGCGGTCCAACGTCTCTAGGGGGGGAAGCATGTTGGGTATCAAACGCCTCGGCCTGTTGGCCGCGCTGGTACTGGTCGGCGTCGCGCCGGCTGCGGCCGCGCAGGCCGCGGCGCAGCCGTCGACGCAGGACACCCAGTATCTGCAGGCGCTGCACCAGGTGAACCTGTTCGAGATCACCGCCGGTGGCCTGGCCGAGCAGAAGGGCCAGGACCAGGGGGTGAAGGACCTGGGCGCGATGTTGAAGACCGACCACACGTCTCTGGACCAGACGGTGCAGCAGACCGCGTCGCAGCTCAGCGTCGAACTGCCGAAGGAACCCACCGCCGACCAGCAGGCGGTCATCGACAAGCTGAACAACGTCAGCGGCGCGGAGTTCGATCGGCTCTGGGTGACCAGTGAGCTGGCTGGCCACGTCCAGGCCATCCAGGCCACCCAGACGGAGATCTCGCAGGGCTCCGACCAGTCGGTGGTCCAGTTGGCCCAGACCGCCCTGCCGACGCTGCAGGCGCACTATGACGAGCTGGTCCAGCTCGCCAACCAGTTGGGTATCCCGGTCCCGCAGACCAGCGCCAGCGGTACGCCCAGCCCGGGTGGCACCGGCACTGAGTCGCCGGCTCCGGGTGGCACCGGCACCGAGTCGCCGGCCCCGGGTGGCACCACCGAGTCGCCTGCGCCGGGCGGCGGCACCACCGAGACGCCGGCTCCGAGCGTGAGCTGACGTAGCGGCAGCAAGGACGGCCGGTTCACCCGCTCGGGTGGACCGGCCGTCGTGTGTCCGGGTCGGCCCGGGCCGTGGAACGCCGACGGCGTCAGTCGGCGCTGGCCAGGCCGATCGCGAAGGCCTGCTCCAGGTCGTGCTGGGAGTACGCCCGGAACGCGATGTGCGACTCGGTGTTCAGCACGCCCGGCACCTTGGAGATGCTGCCCGCGATGACCTGGGCGATCTGGTCGAACTCGCGGACCCGGACGATGGCGATGAGGTCGACGTGCCCGGCCACCGAGTAGACCTCGCTGACGCCGGGAACGTTGGCCAGGGTCTCCGCCACCTCGGGGATCGCGTCGGTGGCGCAGTCGATCAGCACGATCGCGGTGATCACGGCACATTGCTCCGTTCGTTGGCGTCGTCGCCCATGCTAGATGTTTTCCCACCGGGTCGAGCCGGGGGTGGAGCCATCGGGGCTCAGCAGGGCACGGTCAGGTCGTCGCCGGCCCGGACCACGTCCCGCAGCCGCTCGCCGTCGCGCACGGTCGCGCCGGGCCACACCACCGTGCGGCACACGTCGCCGTCCACCCGCGCACCGGCGCCGACCACCGATTCCACACAGCGACCGGTGACCGTCGCCGAGGGGTCGACCAGGACGCCACCGGCGGCGGCGTGCAGGTTCGCCCTCAGGTAGTCGGCGGGGGTGCCGGTGTCGTAGAAGGTGCCCCGGTAGGGCACCACCTCCAGCGCGCCGGCCGCCTCGGCTGGCCGCCAGACGGCGTGTACCAGGTCGGAGAGGACCACCGGCAGGTCACGGACCAGCCGCCAGGGCAGCAGCGACAGGCCGGTGAAGCAGTGCCCGGCGAAGGTGCCAGGTGCCGCCGGGTCGGCGGCGGGCTGACCGAGCAGGCGTACGGTGTGCCCGTCCCAGCCGTCCAGCATCGCGGCCACGTCCGGGCCCGGGGGAGCGGCCGGGTCGGCCAGGTACGCGTCCGCGTTGCCGACCAGCACGGGCCGTCCGTCGATCCAGTCCCTCAGGTTGGCCAGGCCGCCCGCGGTGCCGAGCGGGTCACCCGGCTCTACCGACAGGTGAGCCCGGTCGTCGACGTGCGCGACCACCTGGTCGGCGAGGTAGCAGGCGTTCACCGCGACCCGGGCCGGGCCGGCCAGGCCGAGCCCCGCCAGCCGGGTCAACGCGTGGTCCAGCAGTGGCACGTTGCCCACCGGGCAGAGCGCCTTGGGCACCCGTTCGGTGAGCGGGCGCAGCCGGGTGCCCTCGCCGGCGGCCAGCACCACCGCGCAGACGTCCGCCGGCCCGCCCGCCCCGGTCATGGCGCGGTGTCGGGGATCGGTGGCGGGAACTGCCCGGCCAGCGGCCCGATGTCGTAGTAGGCGAGCAGTCGGGCGGTGGGCCAGGTCAGCTTGGGCAGGTCGTCCAGCGGGTGCCACGCGGCCTCGAAGACCTCCGCGCCGTCGACCGCCAGCGCGGTGTCGGACGCCGGCACCTCCGTCTCGAAGACCATGTCCACCCAGCCCTTGGCGTGCACGATCGCGTTCGGCACCGCCGGGCGCAGCCGCGACGGTGGGAGCCGGATGCCGGACTCCTCGAACAGTTCGCGCGCCGCGCCCACCACCGGCGCCTCGGCCCGATTGAGCAGGCCGGCGGGGAGCGACCATCCCCGGCCGGGCGGCTGACGCAGCAGCAGCAACCGGCCCGCGCCCGTGGCCTCGGCGTCGCGGACCAGGGTGACCGCGCCGACGATGTACTTCGGCACGGCCAGCCGGACCAGGCGCCGGCGCACCGGCAGCGGCAGCCGGTAGAAAGCCTGGTAGAAGATGGCCCGACCAGTGGCGCGGGAACGGGGGATCATGACCCCAGGCTAGTGGTCACGAATGTCCCTCGGATGCCGTGGGGCCCGGCCGGTCACTGCCGATGGTCGACCAGGTCGATGAGCTGGCGCACCACGGTGTCGGGTTCGAGCACCCGGTCGAAGACCGCGACCAGCAGGGTCTCCAGGTCGGGGTAGCCCAGCTCCTCGGAGAGCCGCAGCAGCGGCAGGTCGCTGGCGAGGCCACGGTTGTGCTGGCGCAGGGCCAGCCCGATGGTGGCCCGACCCAGGCGGACCTTGTCGCTGATCGTGATGCCCGGCTCGGTGTGCTCGGCGAACCAGCGGTTGATCTGCATCTGGGCGTGCGGCGACTTGACGAAACTGAGCCATTCGCGGCGCGGGCCCCGCCGTTCCTCACCGGCCTCGAAGCCGCTGTCGCCGTCGTTCTCGGTGAAGATCTCCACCACGTCGCCCTCGTCCAGCTCCGAGCTCAGCGGCGCGAGCCGGCCGTTGATCCGGGCGGCGAGGCAGCGGTCGCCCCGCTCGCTGCCCAGCTCGTAGGCCACGTCGACAGGCGTGGCACCGGCCGGCAGCACCACCTGACGCCCGTCGGCGAAGACCTGGATCTGACCCTCGGCGAGGTCGCAGCGCAGCGACTCGTAGAACTGCGCCGGGTCGGCGGCGTCCGGCTCCCAGTCGAGCACCCGGCGCAGCCAGTCCAGCTGCTCGGCGCGGGCCGCCGCGCCGCCCCGGCCCGAACGCGGAAAGCGGAAGTCGGCGGCGATGCCGTACTCGGCCGACCGGTGCATCTCCTCGGTGCGGATCAGCACCTCGACCGTGCGGTTCTGTGGGCCGCAGATGCTGGTGTGCAGTGAGCGGTAGAGGTTGTTCTTCGGTGAGGCGATGAAGTCCTTGAAGCGGCCGGGGACCGGTCGCCAGGTGCCGTGGATCGCGCCCAGGGCGGCGTAACAGTCGGTGGCCGGGCCGTCGACCACCACCGAGATGCGGGGCAGGTCGTACGGGGCGGTGTGACCGCCGGCGACGGTGTCCTTCCAGATCGAGTAGAGGTGCCGGGGGCGCGGGGACACCTCGGCGTCGACCCGGCTGCGGCGCAACGCCACCCGGGTCCGGGTCACCACCGAGTCCAGGTACGCGTCCCAGCCGGGCCGGTCGTGCACGTGCCGGGCCAGCCGGGCGTGCTCGTCGGGCTCCAGGTGCAGCAGCACCACGTCGTCCAGCTCACGCTTGAGGCTCTGGATGCCCAACCGGTCGCAGAGCGGGACCAGCACCTCCTGGGTCTTGCGGGCGATCCGTTCCCGCGACGCGGCGGAGCGCACACCGAGGGTCCGCATGTTGTGCAGCCGGTCGGCCAACTTGATGATCAGCACCCGGACGTCCTTGGCGGCCGCGACGATCATCTTGCGGATCGTCTCCGCCTCGGCGGCCTTGCCGTAGAACGCCTTGTCGAACTTGGTCACCCCGTCGACCAGGTGGGCCACCTCGCCGCCGAAATCCTCGGAGAGCGCCTGGAGCGTGTAGCGGGTGTCCTCGACGGTGTCGTGCAGCAGCGCCGCCACCAGGGTGGTGGTGTCCATGCCCAGCTCGGCGCAGATCTGCGCCACCGCGAGCGGATGGGTGATGTACGGTTCGCCGCTCTTGCGGAACTGCCCGCGGTGCATGTTCTCCGCGATGGTGTACGCCCGGCGCAACACCGCCGGGTCGGTGCCGGCGTGGATGCTCCGATGGGTGCGAACCAGTTGGGTAACCGGGTCGGAGTCGGTGGTCGGCCAGGTGAGTAACGACCGCAGGCGGCGGGTCAGTGGCAGCTCACCCGACTGGGTCGGCAGGGCGCCCCCCAGGGCGGCGCCGTGTCCGGCGTCGACGTCCACGAGGGACACCTCCTCACCCCGGCTCCGCGCCCGCCGGACCCGGCGGACGGGAGCAGGCCCACGAAACGGGCAGGACTGCACTCCTCTAACAGCCTAAGCGAGCCGACGTAGTCCGATCGGACACTTGGTCATGAGCGTTCGGTCGAGAGTTGGTGGGATGCTCCGCTCTCGGCCTTCGCCAGCAGGTCACGGAAGCGGCCCGCGCCACCGGCTGGCGAGGACCATCCGGAGGACATCTCGACGAGCCGGGTCTCCGATCGCTCCAACCAGGACAGGATGCGTTCGGACTCCTCCGCCGTGGCCGACGGCACCGGGCCGTGCCCGCCCGGCACCGTCTCGGCGGTGGCCCGGATGGTGGTCAGCGTGGGTCGCGGGTGAACGCCCGGCGGGGACACTCCCGCGCCGGCCAGCCGGCCGTGCCGGACCAGGGCCAGCTCCCAGCCGCCCCGAGCGGCCGGCCGGGCGGCGGCCAGCTCGGCGATCCCGGTCAGCGCGGCCAGCCGTTGCATCCGCAGGGTGGCGCGCAGCACCGCGGCCAGCCGGGACCGCGTCACGGCGGCCTCCTCGTAGCGCTGGTCGCGGGAGAGCACCTCGATCCGGGCGAGCAGCGCGTCCACCACCACCTGCGGGTCGCTGGCGGTCGCGGTGCGAAACGGCGCCGCCGCGCGGTCGTCGTACTCGTCGGGGGTGATCTTGTGCTCGCAGGGTGCCGGGCAGCGACCCAGCTCGGCCAGGGCGCAGGCCGGCGTGACGGTGCGCAGCGAGAGCCGGTGCGTGCACTGGCGCAGCGGCACGGCGTCGTGGAAGCCGGCGGCGGCCAGCTCAGCGGACCGCCGGGAGGTGAAGGGCCCGAGATAGGCGGTGTCCGCGGGGGAGATCTCACGGACGATCGACAACCGGGGGTACGGGCCGTCGGTCAGCTTGAGCCAGACCATGCGCTCCGGGTATTTCGACCGCCTGTTGTACGGCGGCGCGTGCGCGGCGATCAACCGCAGCTCGCGGACCTCCGCCTCCAGCGAGTGCGCGCACTCCAATGCCTCGACCCGCTCGGCCGCGGCCAGCATCTCGGAGATCCGGGCGCGCTTCTCGCCGGCGGTGAAGTAGCTGCGCACCCGGGTCGCGATGTCGCCGGAGGTGCCGACGTAGAGCGGCCGGTCGTCGGCCGCCCGGAAGATGTAGACCCCGGGGACCTTCGGCAGCCCCTCGGCCAGGTGGCGCTTGCGGCGCTGGGTCGGGGTGACGGCGCGGGCGAACTCGATGGCGTCGCCGACGGTGTCCACCCGGTGGCCGCCGAGCCGGCCGATCAGCCCGTGCAGCACGTCGACGGTGGCCTTCGCGTCGTCGAGCGCACGGTGGGTGGGCTGGGTGGCGGTGCGGAAGTAGGCCGCCAGGGTGCCCAGCTTGCGGTTGGGCACCTCGTCGCGGGTCAGGACCCGACGGGCCAGCGCGGCCGTGTCCAACACGCGGGGACTGGGCCAGCGGTAGCCGTGCTTCGCGCAGGCGGCCTTGAGGAAGCCCACGTCGTAGGGGGCGTTGTGGGCCACCAGCACCGCGTCGGCGATGAACTCCAGAAAGCTCGGCAGCACCTGCTCGATCGGCGGCGCCGGCACCAGCATGGCCTGGGTGATCCCGGTCAGGACGGTGATGAACGGCGGGATCGGCTGCCCCGGGTTGACCAGGGTGGCCAGCACGCCCAACTGCTCGCCCCCGCGCACCTTGACCGCGCCGATCTCGGTGATGCCGCCGCCGTCGGGCGCTCCACCGGTGGTCTCCAGGTCGACCACCACGAAGGTGGTCGCATACAGGGGCAGTGCCGGGTCCACCCCGCCCGCCGCCGGGTCGAGACCGGCCAGTGACTCCTGGACGTACTCCGCCTGTGCCATCGGCGGCACGCTAGCGCCCCGGTCCGACACTCCCGGCACAGCGGCCTCACCAGTAACCATGGGGCTAGGATGAGAGATCGGCTCACTCACCGGGCGGTGGGCCCACCAACGGTGGGAGACTTGCCACATGCCCCTCACCGAGCCGTACGACGACCACCTCCCGCAGGAGGATCCGGTCGTGGGCGACGGTGCCGTGGGCGACCCGGACATCAGCGAGGATTCCGCCGAACCAGCCGGTGGTGAGCCGGCGGTCGAGCCGGAGCCCACGTTGCCCGAGCCGGTCCGACAGCGGATCGTGGCGCTGACCGCCGCCGTGCTGCCCGCCCTGCCCGCCGACGAGGTTCCGGTGGCGCTGCGCCGGGTGGCCAAGTTCGCCCCGAACCGGCGGGCCCGGCTCGGCGCGCCGGCCATCGCCGCCCAGCTCGCCGCTGATCCGCTGTTCCGGCAGCGGGTCACCGCCCGGGTGCTGACCGACGCCGGCGACCTCGGCGCGGCCGTGATCGAGGGCACCGCGCCGGCCGCCGCCGACCCCGTCGAGGTGGCCGCGCTGGCCTACCTGGCCCGGCCCCGCGGCTGGCGCCAGTTGATCGATGCCAGCGGCGCGGCGGTTCGCGCCGAGGCCGACAGCGCGGTCGTCGCCGAGCTGGTCCGCGAGGCCGAGCAGCGGGCCACCCGCGCCGAGCACGACCGGGCGGTGGCCCGGGTCGAGGCCGAGAAGCTGCGCGACGAGCTGTCGCGCGTCCGTGAGGAGCTGGGCCAGCTCCGCGAGGAGTCCCGCCAGCTGGCCCGTACCCTGCGGGAGACCCAGGCCCGCGAGCGCAAGGCCACCGAGCTGCTGGCCACCGAGCGGGGCCGGGCGGCGCGGGCGAGCGCCGACGTGGACGCCGAGCTGCGTCGCGCCCGAGCCCGGCTCGCCGAGGCGGAGGCGGCGGCCGGGGTGGCCCGCGCCAGCGCCAAGGAGGCGCGCTCGGTCGACGACGCGCGGCTCTGGCTGCTGTTGGAGACCATCGGTCAGGCCGCCGTCGGGCTGCGCCGCGAGCTGGCCCTCGACCCGGTGGACAAGCTCCCCGCCGATTTCGTGGCCGACGCGTTCGCCGAGCAGCCGGGCGCCGCCCCGGCCGGTCCGGCCGCGCGTGCCCGCGACACCGACGATCCGGCCCGGCTGGACCAGCTGCTCGCCCTGCCCCGGGCGCACCTGGTGGTCGACGGCTACAACGTCACCAAGCGCGGCTTCGGCGAGATGTCCCTGGAGCAGCAGCGCAAGCGTCTGATCACCGGGCTGGGCGGGATCGCCGCGCAGACCGGCGACGAGGTCACCGTCGTGTTCGACGGGGCGGAACGGATGCACGGGCTGCCACCGGCGCCGCGCGGCGTCCGGGTGCTCTTCTCCCGCAAGGGCGAGACGGCCGACGAGCTGATCCGACGGCTGGTCCGCGCCGAACCGGCGGGTCGGCCGGTCGTGGTGGTCTCGTCCGACCGCGAGGTGGCCGACGGGGTCCGCCGGCACGGCGCGTACCCGCTGGGGGCCGACTCGCTGCTGCGGCGGCTCGCCCGCTCCTGACCTCGACCCCCGGCGTTGTCGACACGGTCGGGGTGTCGGACCGGCCGGGATACCCCGATATCGCTGATCTGGAGTGGATCTCGCCCGCAACGGTCGGTGCGGACGGTTCTGTCGTACCCGGTGGATAGCGTCGATGTGACCGACGGTGCTCGGCCGGCGACGACAAGGCGCGGGCCGGCATCGCGAGCCGATCAGGAGGCGTGATGCTCATCGACTGCGACGGGTGCGCGAAGCGGGGCACGGGCTGCTCCGGCTGCCCGCTGGCCGCCCTGTTCGACGAGACGTCCCCGGCGGCCGGGCTGGTCGCCGCCGAGGTCGAGGCGATCGAGGTGCTCGCCCGAGCCGGCTTCGACGTGGAGGTGCTGGCCGCGCCCGCGCGCCCCGGCACGGCCCGCCGCCAGGCCCGCCGCCGGGTCGCCTGAGCGCGGCACGCCGGGCGTCCGGCGCGGGACCGCCGCCACGCCGCCCGCCCGGTCGGCTGAGCGCGACACCGCGCCCGGTGCGGGGTTTTCGCGGGCCATAGGATGGGCGGTCACGGCGGGAGGAGCGGCGGCATGAGCGGGGTACGACGCGGCGGCAGCCAACCCGTCGGCGGCGCGGCGGTGCCCCGGTGACACCGCGCGGCTGGGCGCTGCTGACCCTCGCCGGGTTGACCGTGGCGCTGGTGGTGATCGCCGCGCTGCTCATCCCGTGGCACCGGCCGCCGGCACCCCGCGCCGACCAACTGGCCGCGCTGCGCGACCTCCCGGCCGAGCAGGTGGCCCGGGGGCGGGAGTTCCGCGCCGCGCTGCGCCCGGGCGGGTACGCGGCGCTCGCCGTCGGTCTGCTGATCGCCCTCGCCCTCGGCCTCACCCCGCTGGGCAGCCGCCTGGTCGAGCTGGTGGGCCGGCCGTTCGGTGGGCACTGGATCGCGCAGGCGGTGCTCGGCGGGCTCGCCGTGGTGCTCGTCGCCGACCTGCTCACCCTGCCGTTCTCCGCCTGGCGGCAGAGCGTGCTGACGCGGTACGGGCTGAGCACCAACGGCTGGAGCGGTTGGGCCGTCGACCTGCTCAAGTCGTACGCCGTGAGCGCGGTGATCGGCGCGGTCGCCCTGTTCGGCTTCTACGCGGTCATCCGGCTCGCGCCGCGCGGGTGGTGGGCGGTCGGCGCGGCCGGCGCCGCACTGCTGGTGGTGCTGCTCTCGTTCGTGCTGCCGGTGCTCGTGGAGCCGGTGTTCAACCGGTTCACCCCGATGGAGCAGGGGCCGCTGCGCACCGAGTTGATGAGCATGGCCGCCCGCGACGGGGTGCCGGTGCGCGACGTGCTCGTCGCCGACGCCTCCCGGCGCACCAGGGCGGTCAACGCGTACGTCTCCGGTCTCGGGCCGACCCGGCGGGTGGTCGTCTACGACACGCTGCTGCGCGAGGCCACCCCGGCCGAGGTCACGGCCGTCGTGGCGCACGAGTTGGGGCACGCGAAGGACTCCGACGTGGCGGTGGGCACGCTCACCGGGGCGTTGGGCGCGGCGGCGGCGGTGGTGGCGCTCTACCTGCTCGGTTCGTGGGGGCTGCTGCTGCGGCTGGCCGGCGTCGATTCGGTCGCCGATCCGCGCGCGTTCCCGCTGCTGGTCGCCCTGGTCACGGTGGCCGGTCTGGTCGCGGCGCCGGCGCAGGCGCTGATGTCCCGCCGGGTGGAGGCGCGGGCCGACGCGCACGCGCTCGCGCTCACCCGTGACCCGGTTGCCTTCGAGTCGATGCAGCGTCGCCTCGGCTCGGTCAACCTCGGCGATCCCGATCCACCGCGCTGGGAATACCTCTATTCGGCCTCGCATCCGTCCACCGTGGAGCGGATGGCCGCCGCCCGCGCGTACGCCCGGGAGGCCGGCCGATGAGCCGCACGTTGCTGATCACCAACGACTTTCCGCCCCGCCCCGGCGGGATCCAGTCCTTCGTGCACAACCTGGCGGTGCGTCAGCCGGCCGGCTCGGTGGTGGTGTACGCGTCGAGCTGGCGGGGGGCGGCGAAGTTCGACGCCGACCAGCCGTTCGAGGTGGTCCGGGAACGCACCCGGGTGCTGCTGCCCACCCCGCTGATCGCCCGGCGGGCGGCCCGGCTGGCCCGCGCGTACGACTGCGACACGGTGTGGTTCGGCGCGGCCGCGCCGCTCGGGCTGCTCGCCGCGGGTCTGCGCCGCCGGGCCGGGGTGCGTCGGGTGGTCGCGCAGACCCACGGCCACGAGGTCGGCTGGGCGGCGTTGCCCGCCGCGCGTCCGGCGCTGCGCCGGATCGGCCGGGGCGTCGACGTGACCACCTACCTCGGGGAATACACCCGCAGCCGGTTGGCCCGGGTGCTCGACGGCGTGACCGACCTGCGCCGGTTGGCGCCCGGGGTGGACGTGGACACCTACCACCCCTCGGTGGATGGTGAGCCGGTCCGCGTCCGGCTGGGGCTGGCCGACCGGCCGGTGGTGGTCTGCGTGTCCCGGCTGGTGCCGCGCAAGGGGCAGGACATGCTGATCCGGGCACTGCCGGAGATCCGCCGCCGGGTGCCCGACGCGGCGCTGCTGATCGTGGGCGGCGGGCCCTACCGGGCGACGTTGGAGAAGTTGGCCCGGCAGGCCGGGGTGGAGCGGGACGTGGTCTTCACCGGCTCGGTGCCGTCGGCCGAGCTGCCGGCGCACTACGCGGCCGGCGACGTGTACGCGATGCCCTGCCGCACCCGCAACCGTGGCTTGGACGTGGAGGGGCTCGGCATCGTCTACCTGGAGGCGTCCGCGACCGGTCTGCCGGTGGTGGCGGGCGACTCCGGGGGCGCGCCGGACGCGGTCCGCGAGGGGGAGACCGGGTTCGTGGTCCCGGGGCGGGACGTCGCCCAGCTCGTCGATCGTGTGTCCCGGCTGCTCGCCGACCGCGATCTGGCCCGCCAGTTGGGCGCGGCGGGCCGGGCGTGGGTGGAGCGGGAATGGCGCTGGGAGGCGCAGGCGCAGCGGATGACGGCCCTGCTCGCCGGCTGACCGCCGCTCAGGTGCGGGCCGGCCGTGGCGGGGCGTGGTGGGGCACGTACTCCTGGCCGGTGAGTTGCTGGATCGCGGCCATCACCTCGTCGGTGATGGTCCGGATGTCGCGTGGTCCGTTGATCCGGTCGGCGACGGAGATCGGCGGGCCGAACCGCAGGCTGATCGGGTGTCGGCGGGGCAGCCGGGCGTCGACGGGCAGCACCTCGGCGGTGCCGAGCACGCCGACCGGGATGATCGGCACTCCGGCGTCGCGGGCCAGTCGGGTCATGCCGGTCCGGCCTCGGTAGAGCCGTCCGTCCGGGGAGCGGGTGCCCTCCGGATAGATGGCGACGAGGCCGCCGGCACGCAGCACCGGCACGGCGGCGTCGAGGGCGCTGAGGGCCGCCCGACCGCCGCCGCGTTCGACCGGGATCGCGCCCATGCCGTGGACGATCCGTCGGTTGAGCCAGCCGCCCGGACCACGCCCGGTGAAGTACTCGGACTTGGCCCAGAAGGTGACGTGCCGGGGTGCCGCGGTGACCAGGAACAACTCGTCGGCGACGGACAGGTGGTTGCCGGCGAGGATCGCGCCGCTGTGCCGGGGCAGGTGCTCCAGCCCGTGCACCTGGGGTCGCCAGCCCAGCCGTAGGGCGGCGCCGACGGTCAGCTTGGTGAGGTCGTACAGCAGGGGCACGGGTTCTCCGGGTGGTCGGGGTTCAACTGGTGGCGGGGCCGAGGTGTGCGTCGAGTGCGGCGTGCAGCAGGGCGTCGTCGTCAGTGGTGTCGGTGGCCAGCGGCAGGCTGCCCCACGCCCAGAGTTGGGCGATGCCGTGCAGGTTGGCCCAGAGGGCGCCGGCCAGCACCGGGACGGGGGCGTCCGTCGGCCGGCGTACCTGGGCCACCAGGTCGGCCAGGTCGGCGAAGAGCGGCAGGCTCGTCTCGCGCAGCCGCAGGCGGCCGCTGGCCAGCAGGTCGTGCCGGAACATCAGCTCGAACATGCCGCGGTGCTCCGCCGCGAAGTCCAGGTACGTCCGGCCCAGGGCCACCAGTCGGGTACGCGGGTCCGGGCCGGCCTCGCGCATCGTCTGCTCCACCCGTGCGGTGAGGTCGGCGAAACCCTCGCGGGCGATGGCGGAGAGCAGGTCGACGTGGGTGGGGAAGTAGCGACGTGGGGCGCCGTGGGACACCCCCGCCCGGCGGGCGATCTCCCGAAGCGACACCGCCGACTGGCCCTCGCGCAGCACCAGGTCCACCCCGACGGCCACCAACCGGGCCCGCAGACTCGCGTCCTCCACGCTCATAGACAGTGTCTACCAGTTTGCGTAGACACTGTCTATGAGCGTGCGGGGGAGATGTCACACAGCGTCCGGCCAGGCCGGTCAGCGGATGCGGGCAAGAATGCGGTCGGCGGGGGCGGGCGGGCCGAAGTGCCAGCCCTGCGCGGCGTCGCAACCGATCGCCCGCAGCCGCTCGGCCTGCCCGGCGGTCTCCACCCCCTCGGCGGTGACCGTCAGGTCCAGCGCGTGCGCCAGCGAGACCAGCGACGCGAGAATCCGCTCGTCGGTGCGCCCGACCGCCGGCGACCGCAGGCCGGCCACGAACTCCCCGGCGACCTTCAGCTCGGTGACCGGCAGGTCCCGCAGGTACGCCAGATTGCTGTAACCGGTGCCGAAGTCGTCGATGGCGATCCGCACCCCGAGGTCGGCCAGCACCCGCAGCGCGCGTACCGGCTCCTCGGCGGTGCTCATCATCGTGCTCTCGGTGATCTCCAGTTGGAGCCGCTCCGGCGGAAGCCCGGTCTGCCGGAGCAGGGCGAGCACGTCCTGCACCAGGCCGGGCCGGTGCACCTGCCGGACGGCCAGGTTGACGCTCACGAACGGTGCCTGCGCGCCGCCGGCCGACCAGGCCTCCGCCTCCCGGCACGCCTCGGCCAGCACCCAGCCGCCCAGTTGCACGATCAGGCCGGTCTCCTCGGCCAGGCCGATGAAGCTGTCCGGCCGCAGCACGCCCAGCTCCGGGTGGCGCCAGCGGACCAGCGCCTCCACGCCGAGCAGCCGGCCGTCGCGCAGCGAGGTCAGCGGCTGGTAGTCGAGGTAGAACTCGCCACGGTCGAGGGCTGCCGGGATGGCCGCGGAGAGGGCGTACCGGGCCAGCTCGCGGCGGTTGCGCTCGGCGTCGTAGAGCGCCCAGCGCGCCCCGCCGGCCGCCTTCGCCCAGTGCAGGGTGCTGTCGGCGGCCCGCATCAGGTCACTGGGGTCGGCCCCGGCGACCTGGCGCTCGACGATGCCGATGCTCGCCGAGACCTGCAACTCGTGCCCGTCGACCGACCTCGGTGCCCGGACAGCCGCCAGAGCCGCCTCGGCCACCTTCACCATGTCGTCGGTGCCCCCGCTGCCCTCCACCAGGATGACGAACTCGTCCCCACCGAGCCGGGCCACCAGGTGCTCGCCGAGGGTCTGGCGCAACTGCTCGGCCACCATGGTCAGCAGCTGGTCGCCGACCTGGTGCCCCAGGCTGTCGTTGACGACCTTGAACCGGTCCAGGTCGAGGAAACACACCCCGACGCGCTGGGCGCCCCGACCCGGCTCGTTGAGCGCGGCGGTGAGCCGCTCGGTGAACAGCGTCCGGTTGGGCAGGCCGGTGAGCGGGTCGTGGGTGGCCTGGTGGCGAAACCGCGCCTCGCTGGCCCGCAGGGCGCGCTCGGCCTGCGTCCGGGCCATCATCGCGGCCCGGCGGATCGACTCCTGCTCGTCGAGCGTCCGGTCCCGCAAGGCGCGGGCGTAACCGGTCGCCACGGCGGCCAGCAGCCGCGCCATCCGGTCCTCGACGTCCTCGGCCACCAACCCCAGGTCACGCACGAGCCGCAGCTGGATCACCTCGACGGTACGACCCAGCCCCTCCGCGGAGGCGATGTGCGCGGCGACCAGCTCGGCGCCGACCCGGTGCCCGGCTCGCAGGTCGAACGGCTCGGCGAGCAACGCGCCGGCCAGTTGCCCGGTGAGCCGCTGCAGCAGGGCCTCGAGCTGGGCCTGGGTCATCGGCAGGTAGCTCGTGCCGGAGACCGCCTTGGCCCAGGCACGGGCGAAGGTGCCCGGGTGGGTGTCCGCCCCGGGCGACTCACTCACCGAGTCGCCCGACGCCGCCCATGAAGACCGCACGCTCGGCGTCCTCTGCGCTCTCCGGAGTGTCCGGTCGCCACTGCGGCACCCAGACCACGCCCGGGTCGACCAGCTCGAAGCCGTCGAAGAGCGCGATCAGCTCGGCTCGGCTGCGGACCGAGAGCGGATTGTCGGTGCGCTGGTAGACCCGCTCCGCCTCGGCCCGCTCGTCGGCGCTGCGTCCGTCGTCGCTGGCCTGCGACAGCACCAGGTAGCTGCCGGGGGCCAGCGCGTCGCGCAGGGTCCGCAGCAGCTCCGCCGGCCGGTCTTCGTCGGGGACGAAATGCAGCACGGCCACGATCATCACGGCCACCGGCTGACTCAGGTCGAGCAGCTTGCGAATGTCCGGGTGGGCCAGGATCCGCTCCGGGTGCCGCAGGTCCTCCTGCACCACCACGGCGCGGTCGTTGCCGGCCAGGATCTCCCGGCTGTGCGCCACCGCGACCGGGTCGACGTCCACATAGACCACCCGAGACCGCGGGTCGATCCGCTGGGCGATCTCGTGCACGTTGCCGACCGTGGGGATGCCCGAGCCGATGTCCAGGAACTGTCGAACGCCGGCCTCGGCGAGGTGGCTCACCGCGCGACGCAGGAACGCCCGGTTGGCCTGGGCCATCAACGGCGCCTGCGGGACGGCGGCCACCATCGCCTGAGCCGCCGCTCGGTCGACGGCGAAGTTGTGCGAGCCGCCGAGGTAGTAGTCGTACATCCGCGCGACGCTCGGGCGCTCGATGTCGATGGTGTCGGGTGCCCAGTCCGGCCGCTGCATGCGCTCACCCCTTGAGTCCGCGATGCGGGCGTCGCCCGCGCGGGTATTGTGCCCCCGTCGGGACCGCCAGACCATAGCCTGCCGCCAGGTTGCCCTCAACAGCGGTCGATACGCGAAGTCCGCGCCGGCGGGAAGCGGGCGCGGACTTCGGGCGGAGCGTTCCGCTCGACGAGCGGGTGGGGGTCAGAACTTCGGGGCGTCCGGTGCCTCAAGCAGGCCCAGCCGCAGCGCGGTCATCAGCGCCTGCGCCCGGTTGGCGGCCCCGAGCTTCTCGTAGAGCTTGGAGATGTGCGTCTTGGCCGTCGACTCGCTGACGAACAGCTGCTTGGCGATGCCCGCCACGCTCATCCCGTCGGCCAGCAGTCGCAGCACCTGCCCCTCGCGGGGGGAGAGCTGCGGACCGGACGGCGCGAGTCGACGCTTCATCGCCTCGGCCAGGTCGGCGGCGGTGAACGCGCTGGGGGAGGAGGCGGCGTGCCGCGCGGCGGCCACCACCTCGTCGGCCGGCGCGGTCTTCGGCACGAACGCGCTCGCGCCGGCCTCCAGAGCCCCGAAGAGCTGGTCGTCGCCGGCGTACATGGTCAGCACCACGATGCCCATCGACGCGCTGGACTTGCGCAGCGCCCGGGTTGCCTCCAGGCCGCTGCCGTCGGGCAGCCGCAGATCCATGATCACAACGTCCGGCTGTAGGGCACCGGCCTGGCGTACCCCCTCCGCCGCCGTGGCGGCCTCACCGACGACCTCGAACTGGCGGTCGCGCTCGAAGGCGTGCCGCAGGCCCTTACGAATGAGGTCATGATCGTCGACAAGGAGGACCTTGGTGCGGGTGGCCGGTGTCGGACTTGTGGTCATCCTTGGGTTACTCCCCTTCTGATGCTGCGCTACCGCGCACGTTATCGCGCCGGGACGAGGTGCCAAGAACCACCGCCACGGTCGTGCCGCTGGGCTGCCGCGGCCTGATCTCCAACCGGCCCCGGATACGTTCCGCCCTCTCGGCCATGATCGCAAGACCGTACCGCCCGTCGGGGCGCTGGTCAGCCATCCCCTGACCGTCATCCGACACTTCAATTTGCGCGTAGGGGGGATCAACCTCACATGTGACCCAGAGGTTGGACGCCCCCGCGTGCTTGCGTGCGTTGGTCACCGCCTCCTGGGCGATGCGCAGCAGTTCGGCCTCGGTGGCGGCCGGGAGCCGAGCGGTCGACTCGTCCAGCGACAGGTGCACCCGCAACCCGCCGGAGGCACCCACCGTCCGAGCGTACTCGGCGATCGCCGCGGCCAGCCCACCCTGGCGGTCCACCTCACTGCGCAGCTCGAACAGGCTCAGCCGCAGCTCGGTGATCACCCGCGTCACCTCGGCGCGCAGCGTCCGCAGCGCCTCAGCGGTCTCGTCCGCGTCGTCGAAGACGGTGGCCAGGGCGTTGTCGATGCCGTAGCCGACCATCACCAACTCCTGTGCCACCCCGTCGTGGATCTCCCGGGCCAGCCGCTGGCGCTCCTCGTTGGTGGCCAGCGAGCGGACCTCGTCGAAGAGCAGCGCCGCCTCCAGCCGCAGCGCCGCCGGCTGGGTCAGCCCGGTCACCCGGGACACCACCGGGGGCGGGTACGCGTGCGCGGCGTCGGCCTCCAGCACCACCAACCCCACCGTGCGTACCCCGGCGACCAACGGGACGATCAGCGCGGAGACGTCACCGCCCCGGTGCGAGCGGGACTGCGACCGCGCCGCCGTCTGCGCCTGCTGACTGGCCCAGGCGTCGGCGATCGCCGAGTCCGCGTCGAGCGTCGTCTCCCAGTCCACCCGGTCCACACCGGCCTGGGCGAGCACCACGAGCCGCCCGCCTCCGCTGGCCGACAGCACCGCGCCCCGGTCCGCCCGGGCGACCGTGCGCAGCTCCTCCAGCAGGTGCTCGGAGATGCCGCCCGGGTCCAGGGTCGCGCCGGGCAGTTGCCGGGCCACCGTACGCAGCTGGGTCAGCAGCCGGGTCGCCTCGGCGTACGGCTGCGGCTTGCTCTCGGCGCGTACGGCGATCATCCGGTGCAGGGTGCTGGCGGCGTAGAGCCCGAACGTGGCCAGGACCAGCCACTGCGCGCAGACCGCGAGGTAGCCGACCTGGCCGAGTTGACGCCCGTCGCCGACCTCCGTCAACGCGCCGCTGACCAGCAGCGTGGCGGCGGCCACCACGAGCAGCGCGGCGCTCTCGGCGAAGCGGCGACGCAGCGCGGTGACGGTCACCGGCACCGCCAGGTAGGGGAGCACCGCCGAGGCGCCGAGCCCGCCGACCGTGCCGTCGGTCGACGCGACCGCGGCCACCTGGCTCGCGGCCAGCCCCAGCACCACGACCTCGGCCATCCGGCTCAGCGGCCCGATCAGCCGGTGCTGCGGGGCCAGCAGCGCGGGCAGCCCGGCGACCGCCAGCAGCGCGATCCACCACAGCTCGGCGACGTCGCTGGTGGCGAACAGGGTCAGGATCGCCACCAGCGCCAGCATCACCAGGCGGGCGGCCAGGGCCAGGGGATGCGGCTGTGGTGCGGCTGTTGTGGATGCGGGCACGTGACGGATGGTAGTCAGCCTCGATAGATATCGGCGATTTCCGCCGCGTACGTCTTGTGCACGACCTGTCGCTTGACCTTCATCGACGGCGTCATTTCACCGGTGGCCTCGGTGAAGTCCTGGGGCAGGATCCGGAAGACCTTGATCGCCTCGGCCTTGGAGACGGCCTGGTTCGCGGTGTCGATGGCGGACTGGATCTCCGCCCGCAGGGCCTCGTGCTCGCGCAGCTGGTCGACGGGGGTGCCGGGGGCCAACCCGGCGCTCTCCAGGAACGCCGGCAACGCCTCCTCGTCGACGGTGACCAGCGCCGCGATGAACGGTTGGCGGTCGCCGACGACGACGCACTGGCTGATCAGCGGATGTGCCCGGACCAGGTCCTCCAGCACGGCCGGGGCGACGTTCTTGCCCGCGGCGGTGACGATCAGCTCCTTCTTGCGGCCCGTGATGGTGAGGTAGCCGTCGTTGTCGAGCTGGCCCAGGTCGCCGGTGCGGAACCAGCCGTCGGGGCTGAGCACCTCGGCGGTCGCCACCTCGTTGTGCCAGTAGCCCTGGAAGATCAGCTCGCCGGCGATCAGGATCTCGCCGTCGTCCTCGATCCGCACGGTCACGCCGGGCAGCGGCCGGCCGACCGTGCCGATCCGGGTGCCGGTGGGCAGGTTCGCGGCGGCCGCGGGCGAGGTCTCGGTCAGCCCGTAGCCCTCCAGGATCGTCACGCCGATGCCGCGGTAGAAGTGACCGAGCCGGGCGCCCAGCGGCGCGCCGCCGGAGATGGCGTCGCGGCACCGGCCGCCGAGCGCCGCGCGCAGCTTGCGGTAGACCAGCCGGTCGAAGACCGCGTGCTGGGCGCGCAGCGCCAGGCTGGGCCCGCGCTGCGTCTCCAGCGCCTCGCTGTACGCGATGGCGACCTGCTCGGCGCGGGCGAAGATGCCGCCCTTGCCGCTGGCCTCGGCCTTCTGCTTGGCCCCGTTGTAAACCTTTTCGAACACCCGGGGTACGGAGAGCACGAAGGTGGGCCGGAAGTCCTGTAGGTCGGCGACCAGGTTCTTGGTGTCGGCGCAGTGGGCCATGGTGGCGCGGGCCTGCACCACGCCGATCTGGATGAGCCGGGCGAAGGCGTGCGCCAGCGGCAGGAAGAGCAGGGTGGCCGCGCCGGCGTTGAACAGGTTCGGCAGCACCGGCACCGCGTTGGCGATGTCGGCGTACATGTTGCGGTGGGTCAGCATGCAGCCCTTGGGCCGGCCGGTGGTGCCGCTGGTGTAGATGATGGTGGCCAGGTCGCTGGCGCGGACGCCCTTGCGTCGCTGCTCCACCTCAGCCAGCTCGACGGCGGCGCCGGTGTCGACAAGTTCGTCGACCGCGCCCAGCTCGATCTGCCAGACGTGGTCCAGCTCGGGCACCCGGTCGCGTACTCCGGCGATGAGGTCGGCGTGCACGCTGGTCTCCACCACCACGGCGACCGCGCCGGAGTCGGCGAGGATCCAGGCGGCCTGCTCGGCGCTGGAGGTTTCGTAGATCGGGACGGTGACCGCGCCGGCCGTCCAGATGGCGTAATCCAGCAGCGTCCACTCGTAGCGGGTGCGGCTCATCAGCGCGACCCGGGAACCGGGCTGGATGCCAGCGGCGATCAGCCCGCGGGCCACCGCCGTCACCTCGTCGCGGAACTGCAGACAGGTCACTTCCGCCCAGGTGGTGCCGGTGCCGTCGGCGGACGGGGTGGCGCGGGCGAACTGGACTGCGTCCGGTGCGACCTCGGCGTTGTCCCAGACCGGGTCGGTGAGGTTGGCCGCCTCGCCAACGGTGACGATCGGCGGAACAGAGAACTCGCGCACCTGCACTCCTTCGTGCTCGCACTGGCCAGGCGGCCAGCCGCCCGGGGGTGGCGGCACTGTCGAAACTACCCGGCGGGCGGAACGGATGGCACAGGCAGGATGCCTGTTGGGGCTCGTGGCGGCCGGTTCGGCGGGTGGTCGGGGGCGGCGCGGCGCGCGGGAGGTACCCGCCGGGTAGCCTTCGCCCATGGCGGACTCCTCCACCCAGTCGATCATCATCGGCGCGTCACCGGACCGGGTGGCGGCGGTCATCTGTGACTTTTCGCGGTACCCGGAGTGGACCGAGGCGGTGCGGCACGCCGAGGTGATCGAGGAGTACGAGGACGGCTACGCCAGCCAGGTGCGTTTCACCATCGACGCCGGGGTGATGGCCGACGAGTACGTGCTCGCCTACGAGTACGCCGAGGACATCTCGCGCATCGAGTGGCAGCTGGTCGCTCCCTCGAAGATGCAGAAGAGCCAGCGCGGCTCGTACGACCTGGTGGCCAACCCGGACGGCAGCACCACGGTGACCTACACCCTGGAGGTCGAGCTGTCCGTGGGGATGCTCGGCATGTTCCGGCGCAAGGCCGAAAAGATGATCATGGACACTGCGTTGAAGCAGCTCAAGCGCCGGGTAGAAACACCCGGTGCGGCGCAATGACGTGTCCGGCAGCACGGTAGGGGAGCCGAGGGTGGGGGAAACGGATCCGGGTTCGGCCCGGGAAGAGGCGGAACGGCTTGTCGCCACCCTGCTGGCGGGGGCGCGACTGGCCTCCAGCGGGGCGGCGGGTGGTGCGTTCGGCCCGTTGGGCGGGATGTTGTCCGGTGTCCTCGGTCACAGTGCCGCACCGGGCGGCGGCTCCGGCGTCGGCGGTGGTTTCGCCACCGGTTCGGCCGAATGCTGTGTCTGCCCGGTCTGTCGCGGCATCGCCGCTTTACGTGACCCGAGTCCGGAATTCGCCGAGCGGCTCGCGACCGGAGCCGGCGACCTCGCGGCCGGCGTGGCCAGCCTGCTCCGCGCGTTTGCCCCGAGCGAGTCGCCCGCGTCGCCCTCCGCGCCGACCCCGCCGGCACCTGCGGGAACGGCCGCCCCGAGCAGCGGCGGCGAGGCGCCGCAGGCCGACCCGGCCGACCGGCCCGGCACCTCCGATGACGATCACGTGTGGCGCGATGCCACCCGCAGCGGGCATGATTCTCAGCCGGCGCCGGAGCGAGATGTCTGGTCGGTCGCCACCCGGACGGCGGACGCACCCGCCCCGGCCGCCGCAGCACCCGTCGACGAGGCCGGGTCGGTGGCCGCACCGGCACCGACCAGCCGACCCGTGGTGCCCGCATCGCGGGTGCCCGACGACACCGGTGCGGACGCACCGGGCGACGTCGCCTGAGCGCGGGACAACCTGACCCGGACCGGCGTGCCGTCGGCGCGTGGGCCGGACAGCAGAGGGGAGCGGCAGCGGTGACGCTGACCATCGGAGTCGACGTCGGTGGCACGAAGGTGGCCGGCGGTGTCGTGGACGACACCGGCAAGGTCCTCGTGCAGGCCCGACGGGACACTCCCGCCGATGACGTCGGCAAGACCCGCGACGTCATCATCGAACTGGTCAGCGAGCTGGCTGCCGAGCACACGGTGGAGGGCGTCGGCATCGGTGCGGCAGGCTGGATCGACGCCCACCGCTCCACCGTGCTCTTCGCCCCCAACCTGGCCTGGCGCGACGAGCCGCTGCGCGAGTACGTCAGCAGCGCCGTCGGCCTGCCGGTGATCGTGGAGAACGACGCCAACGTGGCCGCCTGGGCCGAGTTCCGCTACGGCGCCGCCCAGGCCGCCGACGACTCCATGGTCATGTTCACCATCGGCACCGGCGTCGGCGGCGGCATCGTGCTCGGCGGTGACCTGGTCCGTGGCGCGCACGGCATCGCCGCGGAGCTGGGCCACATGCTTGCCGTGCCGGACGGCCACCAGTGCGGCTGCGGGCGGCTGGGCTGCATCGAGCAGTACGCCAGCGGCAGCGCCCTGGTCCGCTTCGCCCGGGCCGGCGCCCGACAGGAGCCCCAGCGTGCCGCCGCGCTGCTGGACCTGGCCGGTGGCGAGGCCGAGGCGATCACCGGCCCGATGGTGACCGCCGCCGCGCAGGGCGGCGACCCGGTCTCCGCCGAGGCGTTCGCGCAGATCGGCCGCTGGCTGGGCACCAGCCTCGCCGACATGGCGCAGATCCTCGACCCGCAGGCCCTGGTCGTCGGCGGTGGCGTGATCGACGCCGGTGACCTGCTGCTCGGCCCGACCCGCCGCTCCTACCTCGACTCGCTTGCCCAGCGGGGCCGCCTGCCGGTGGCCGAGGTGCTCCCCGCCGAGTTGGGCAACAGCGCCGGGGTGATCGGCGCGGCCGACCTGGCCCGGCGGATCTGAGGCGGTCGGGATGGGCCAGGGCTCGGGCGTACCACTGCGGGTGGTGTCGTACAACATCCACAGCCAGCGCGACGACACCGCCGCGTTGGCGGCGGTGGTCCGGGCCGCACGGCCGGACGTGGTGATCGTGCAGGAGGGGCCGCGCCGGTTCCGGTGGCGGCAGAAGTCCGCCTCGCTGGCCGAGTCGTTCGGCCTGGTGGTGGCCGCCGGCGGGCTCCCCGCGTTGGGCAACCTGCTGCTGACCAGCCTGCGCGTCCAGGTGTCGGGCACCAGGTGTCAGCGCTTCCCGCTGACCCCGGGCCGGCACCTGCGCGGCGCCGCGTACGCGCAATGCCGGGTCGGCGACGCCCGGTTCACCCTCGCCGGCTCGCACCTGTCCACCGACCCGGCCGAACGTCCCGGGCAGGCCGCCGAGTTCAAGCGCGGGCTGGACGCGGCGAGCGGCCCGCTGGTGGTCGGGGCCGACCTGAACGAGGGGCCCGACGGGCCGGCCTGGGCCACGGTGGCGCACGGGTTGACCGACGCGGCGGTCGCGGCCGACCGGGCGGACCGGCTCACCTACTCGTGCGCGGACCCGCGCCGACGCATCGACGCGCTCTTCGTCGACCCACGGATCGCCGTGGTCGACTACGACGTGGTGGACACCCCGCAGACCCGGCGGGCCAGCGATCATTTTCCGGTCCTGGTGGACCTGCTGCTGCCCAGCTCCGGCTGACGCCTCGCCCGCAGGACCCGCCGATCGGTCCGCGTCGGGGCTGGACATCCGGCTCCGATGTGGGGAGGATTTCGCGGCGACCGGCACCCGTGCCGCACAAAAGGAGATGTCCCGGTGTCCACCTCCACCGACCACGGCCGGCCCGACCCGGAGGCGACCCCGTCCGCGCACAGTCGCGACGACCGCCCGCTCTCCGACCGGGGCGACACGGTCTGCGTCATCGGGGCCGGGGCCAGCGGCCTGACGGCCATCAAGAACCTGCGTGAGCACGGCTTCGGGGTGGACTGCTACGAACGGGAGACCGGGGTCGGCGGCGCCTGGAACTGGCGGCACGACCGCAGCCCGGTGTACGCCAGCACCCACCTGATCTCGTCGAAGCCGTTCACCCAGTTCCCCGACTTCCCGATGCCGGACTCCTGGCCGGACTACCCGCACCACAGCCAGCTGCTCTCGTACTTCGAGCGGTACGCCGACCACTTCGACCTGCGGTCGCACATCTGGTTCGGCACCGAGGTGGTGCGGGTCGAGCCCGCCGAGGGGGACCGCTGGGACGTGACCACCCGCTCCACCGGCGGGTACGGGCCGGAGCGCACCTCCCGCTACGCGGCCGTGCTGATCGCCAACGGGCACAACTGGTCACCGAAGCTGCCCCGCTACGAGGGGCTCGAAGAGTTCCGTGGCGAGATCATGCACGCGTCGTCCTACAAGGACCCGGCGCAGTTGCGCGGCAAGCGGGTGCTGGTGGTCGGCGCCGGCAACACCGGGTGCGACATCGCCGTCGAGGCCGCGCAGCAGGCGTCGCGCTGCTGGCACTCCACCCGGCGCGGCTACTGGTACGCCCCGAAGTACGTCGCCGGTCGCCCCGCCGACCAGGTCAACGACTCCCTGCTGGCGCTGCGGGTGCCGCGGCGGGTCCGCCAGTGGCTCTACCACTGGACGCTGCGGCTGACCGTGGGCGACCTGACCCGTTTCGGCCTGCCCAAGCCCGACCACCGGGTGTACGAGACGCACCCGATCGCCAACAGCCAGCTCGTCTACTACGTGGGCCACGGCGGGATCGGCCCGGTGCCCGACGTGGCTCGGTTCCACCCGTACGCGGTGGAGTTGGCCGACGGCCGCGAGATCGACCCCGAGCTGGTCATCTTCGCCACCGGCTACCTGCCGCGCTTCGAGTTCCTCGACGCGTCGGTGTTCGGTGACAGCGCCGGCACGGGCCGGCCCACGCTGTGGCTCAACGCCTTCACCCCGGGGCATCCGACGCTGGCGGTGGCCGGCCTGGTGCAGCCGGATTCGGGGATGTTCACGCTGGCGCACTGGCAGACGGTGCTCTTCGCCCGGCTGCTGCGGGCTCGGCGGGACCGGCCGGAGCGGGCTGCGGCGTTCGCGCAGCGGACGCGTGACCGGGCCGGGGAGCGCTACTCCGGACAGGTCAAGGAGAGCAGCCGGCACTGGTTCGAGGTCGGCCACGCCGACTACCTGCGCGCCGTCCAGCGCGCCCTACACGACCTGGAGGGCAAGTGAGCGCGAGGAGTGAGCTTGCGTGCCCCGCAGTCGCGAACGAAAGGCTGGGCCGGTGAGCGCGAGGAGTGAGCTTGCGAGCCCCGCAGTCGCGAACGAAAGGCTGGGCCGGTGAGCGCGAGGAGTGAGCTGCGGATCATGCGGGGCCGGGAGTGGTCCCGTCCGGTCCGGCCGGCGCGGCGTGAGGTGGTCAGCGCCGTTCCGGAGCTGGAGCAGGGGCGGCCTCCGTTGCTCTTCGTGCCGGGTTTCGGGCACGGCGCGTGGGCGTTCGCCGAGCACTGGTTGGGGCACGCCGCGTCGCGGGGCTTTCCGGCGTACGCGATGAGTCTGCGGGGGCACGGCGGCAGCGAGCCGGCGCCGGAGGCGACGCTGCGGGCGTACGCCCACGATGTGGTCCAGGTGGCGGCGGGCCTGCCGCGCCAGGCGGTGCTGGTGGGGCACGGCGCCGGGGCGTTGGTGGTGGCGCACGCGCTGGCCCGTTACCCGGCGCGCGGCGCGGTGCTGGTGGCGCCGGTCTTCGGCGGCTGGGGGATGTTCGGGACGGCGGTGCGCCGCAACCCGGCCGGCACGCTGCCGGCGGTGTTCGGGGGGCCGCTGCGGCTCAGCCGCGGGCAGCTGTTCAGCCGCGAGTTGCCCGACGAGGAGGCGCGGCGGTACACGGCGCGGCTCGGCCGGGCGGGCCGGCGGGCGCAGTGGGCACTGCTGGGCGAGCCGGAGGCGGAGCCGCCGGTGGGTGCGCCGCCGGTGCTGGTGCTGGGCAGCCCGGACGACCGGGTGGTGCCGTCGTCGACGTTGACCCGGGTGGCCCGCCGCTACGGTTCGGCGCCGCTGCTCTTCCCCGGGATGGGGCACGACCTGATGCTCGACGTGCGGTGGGCGGAGCCGATCGACGCGATCCTGGACTGGTTGGAGAAGGAGCCGGTGGCGCGCTGAGCGAGCGGCGGCCGCGGGTCAGCCGGTGGTGTGCTGGGTGGCCCGGTCGGCGGGCCGGGGCACCCGGGCGGTGCCGTCCGGTGTGCCGTCGGTGCTGGTCAGGCGACCGACCAGGGCGCCGTTCTCGTCGAGGGCGCTGAGGTAGGAGCGGGCCCAGGCTCGGATGTCGTGCTCGTGCAGGTGGGCGCGCATGGCCCGCATCCGTTCGGTGACGTCGGTCGGGCTGGCCCGCAGGGCCGTGCACAGCGCCTGCTTGAGCCCCTCCAGGTCGTGCGGGTTGACGAGGTAGGCCTGGGAGAGTTCGGCGGCGGTGCCGGCGAACTCGCTGAGCAGCAGTGCGCCCGTGTCGTCGACCCGGGCGGCGACGTACTCCTTGGCGACCAGGTTCATCCCGTCGCGCAGCGGGGTCACCGCCATCACGTCTGCGACCCGGTAGAGCGCGGCCAGCTCGGCCCGGTCGAAGGGCTGGGTGAGGTAGTGGATGGCCGGTTCGCCGACCCGGCCGAACTCGCCGTTGATCCGGCCCACTTCGCGTTCGATCCGTTCGCGCAGGATCTGGTACTGGCCGACTCGTTCCCGGCTCGGCATGGCGACCTGGACGAGCACCGTGTCGCGAACCTTCACGTCGCCACTGGCGAGCAACTCGCTGTAGGCCTTGAGCCGCTGCTCGATGCCCTTGGTGTAATCCATCCGGTCCACGCTGAGGATGACCTGCCGGGGGTCGCCGAGGTCCTGGCGGAGCCGGCGGGCCCGGGCGGCCACCTCGGGGCGGGCGGCGAGGGCGGCCATCTCGGTGGTGTCGATGGAGACGGGGAACGCCCCGATGCGGACCACCCGGTTGTCGATCCCGATCCGGCGGTCGGTGGCGGGCAGTTCCAGCACCCGGGTGACGAGTTGGGCGAAGTTGTGCGCGGCCTGGGCGCGCTGGAAGCCGACCAGGTCGGCCCCGAGCATGCCCCGCAGCAGCTCGGCCCGGCGGGGGAGCTGCATGAACAGCTCCGGCGGGGGGAACGGCACGTGCAGGAAGAACCCGATGCGCAGGTCGGGTCGCAGGGCGCGCAGTTGCCCGGGGACCAGTTGCAGGTGGTAATCCTGCACCCAGACCACCGCGCCCGGCTCGGCCACCTCGGCGGTCGCCTCGGCGAAGCGCTGGTTGACCCGCTGGTAGGCCTCCCACCACCGGCGGTGGTGTTCCGGCTGCTCGACGGCGTCGTGGTAGAGCGGCCAGAGGGTGGCGTTGGAGAACCCCTCGTAGTGGTCGCGAAGGTCTTCGTGGCTGAGTGGGACGGTGTGCATCCGAACGCCGTCCACGTCCGGCAGCGTGGGGGCCGGCCCGGTGCCGCCGGCCCAGCCGACCCAGGTGGCCGGGGTGTGTCGCAGCAGCGGGTGCAGCGCGCTGACCAGCCCACCGGGGCTGCGGCGCCACTCGCAGGCCCCGTCCGGCGCCTGGTTGTCGTCGATGGGGAGGCGGTTGGCCACCACCACGAGGGAACTCTGTCGCATCTCGGGCATTCCGATCAGCAGAGGACTGACCGCCACGAGCAAGGAAAAACCGGTCAGTCAGCGGGGGAAGTGACGTACAACGGTATTCCTACTGACAGTAAGTTACACCATTGTTACGCCCCGGGCGGGGCGGGGTCGTCCCGGGATGCGGTCGGGCGTCAGACGACGGCGCCGTTGCCCGGATCGTCGTCGTCCTCGTCACCGGGGCGCAGTCGCCAGATCAGCGTGACGAAACCGGCCAGGATGCCGGTGAAGCCGAACAGGGTGACCGCCGAACGGTCGATGGGGAGCAGCCACGGGAAGAGGAAGAGCACGAACCCGACGACCACCGCGAGCGTGCCGATCACCGCGTACTTGGAGAACCGGGGCAGCGGCGGCGGTGGCGGCGGGTGGTAACCCTCGTCCTCGTCGTCGTCGGGCAGGTCGGCGCCGAAGGTGTCCAGCCCGTCCAGCAGCGACGGCTCGTCCGGCCGGGGGCCCCGCCCGACCGAGATTCCGGAGAAGTCGGTGGCCGACGGCAGTCGGCGGACGTCGGTGGCGGTCGGCCCGGCCTCGTCGGTGCCGGCACGGGCGAGTGGGCCGGCGGCTGGTTCGTCCCGGGTCTTGCGGTCGTCCCGGTCGTCGACGTCCTCCGCGGCCGGCCACGGGTGGTCGCCGGCCGTCGAGGCGGTGTGGAAACCGGCCACGATCCGGGCCCACTCGGCGTCGATGTCCGGCTCGTCGCGGGCTGGGGGCTGCTCCGGGGCCGTCTCGTCGGCGAGCTGGGTGAGGTAGTCGCGTGCGGTGGTCAGGTGCGACCGGTCGACGTAGAGCCGGTCGACCGGTCGGGCCGGAACGGTGGTGGTGCGGGTGACCGGGTTGAGGTCGGCAGACGGTTGCAGGTAGGCGGCTATCCCGCCGGCGGCCAGCACGTCGAGCAGGTGCTCGCCGACGCGCGGATCGACGTCGCCGACGACGGCGTACTCGCTCGCGTCGAGCCCGTTGTCCCGCCGTCCCCGGCGGGCCCCACCCGCTGACACCCGGACATCCTCCTCAACGCGCCGTGCGGCGCGGCCGGCCCTGCCCCCTCGGCGTCCGTCCGCACGCCGTGCTCTGAATCGTGACACGTCAGGGGTCGGTTCCGGGAGTGCGTTGTGTCGCGTCTTCCAAAGTCACGGCCGCTGCCGCAGGTCGCGGCAGGGCGCCAATGTCCGTTCTTGCGCGACCAGTGCTATCTCGACGATCGTTGACGCGGGCAACTCGACACGCCGAGCCCGCCCTGCCGAGCTGTCATCGAACGGGACTGGGGAGGCGCACGTGGCTGCTGATGAGTACGAGGAACTGGACATTCCGCCGCAGTTCCAGACCTTCGCCGACCGCCACCACCTGGAGTACCGGCAGACGCCACCCGGCATCGCCCTCTATCTGGGCCTCGCCGCGATTTTCGTGGGGGCGCTGTTCAGCGCGGCCCCGAAGGTCGCCGACGACCGGATCATCGGTTACCTGTTGCTGGGCGGCGGCGCCGTGCTCCTCGTCGCCTCCCGGGTGCTGCACAAGCGCAAGCAACGGCGGGAAGATGCGCTGTACCGCGAATACCTACAGTGGAAGAAGGAGCAGGGCGGGTAGCCGCGTGCGAGGTGCCCACTTGGTCCGTTGTGGTGCGGCTCCGGGCTTCGTAGGCTCGACCGTGACGGGCGACGCTTGCGGGCATGGCGCGCCGTCGCGGGCCCACCACGGGAAAGGACGCCGGTGCTCTACTGGCTGCTGAAGTACGTCATCCTCGGTCCGCTGCTCAAGCTGATCTTCCGTCCGCAGGTGGAGGGTCTGGACAACGTGCCGGCGACCGGCCCGGTGATCCTGGCCAGCAACCACCTCTCCTTCTCCGACTCGATCTTCACCCCGCTGATCACCCGGCGGAAGGTCACCTTCGTGGCCAAGGCCGAGTACTTCACCGGAAAGGGGATCAAGGGCTGGCTGACCAGGATGTTCTTCGTCGGCACCGGCACCATCCCGGTGGACCGCTCCGGCGGCCGGGCGGCCCGTGCCGCACTGGACACCCAGTTGCAGGTGCTGCGCGCCGGGGGAGTGGCCGGCATTTACCCCGAGGGCACCCGCTCCCCGGACGGGCGGCTCTACCGGGGCAAGACCGGGGTGGCCCGGCTCGCGCTGGAGAGTGGCGCGGTGGTGGTGCCGGTGGCAATGCTCAACGCCGACCAGATCCAGCCGCCCGGCAAGCTCATCCCCAAGATCGCCCGGGTGCGGATCCGCTTCGGCGCCCCCCTCGACTTCTCCCGCTACGAGGGGATGGCCGGTGACCGGTTCGTCGAGCGCGCGGTCACCGACGAGATCATGTACGAGCTGATGGAACTCTCCGGCCGCGAGTACGTCGACATCTACGCGCAGAAGCTCAAGCAGCTCGCCCCCGCGCCGGTGGCCGCCTGACCCACGCTCAGCAGGCCACCGCCGGCCCGGTCGGGCTGATCGGCCGCCCGGCCAGCGCGAGCAGACCCGGGGCGTTGTTGCGCAACGCGAAGGTGCCGACCTCGGCACGCGCCACCCGGGCGGCTGCCGGCTCGCCGGCGCGGGTCAGCTCGGCCGCCGCGAGCGCCAGCGCCAGCGCCCGGTCACTGGCGTCCGGGATCCGGCCGTACGTCTCGGCGGCGGCCAGGTGCAGCTCGGCCGCGCGCCGGTGGTCGCCGTCGGCCGCGGCCACCGCCGCCGTCACGGTCCGCAGCGCCGCCTCCGACCACGGCGTGCGATGACCCACCCGGTCCAGCATCGCCCGGACCCGCACCGAGGCGTCCCGCCCGGCCAGGGCGGCGGCGTACGCGGCAGCGGCGATCCACTCCCCGCTGGCCAGGGCCGGCACCTCCGACCAGGACCGATCCAGCTCGTCGATCAGCTCTGCCGCCTCGGCGCCACGGTCCTGCAACGCCCGGCAGAGCGCCGCCATGCCCAGCATCGTCCAGCGCAGGCGGTGGAACCCGCTGCGTCGCGCGGTGTCCAGCGCGTCGACCAGGTCGCTCGGATCATCGTCGTCGCGCAGCACCAGCAGGCAGCAGCGCAACCCCCGCACCTGCATGTCCCAACTGCCGGTCGGAGTGTCCACGAACGCCTCCGCCGCCGCGAGCAGCCGGCCGAAGTCACCCTCGAACCAGGCCCGCATCGCCTCCGCCGAATAGCTGGTGGTCAGCGTCTGGCCGCTGGCCGTCCGGGCCGGCGCTGCCGAGAGCAGGGCGTCCGAGCGCAGCCAGTCACCCTCCTCGCGGATCGCCCAGGCGAGGTTCTGGGTGGCCCGGGGCAGCGCGAGCAGCTGACCGGCCCGCGCGAACTCGACGACCGCGTGCAGCTCGTCCAGGCCGATCCGGTCGCCGGCCTGGTAACGGGCGGTGGCGGCGGTGATCCGGGCGTTGGTGCGGGTCTCGGTCAGGCCCAGCCGCTCCGCGATCTCCGCCGCCGTGTCGGCCGCCGCCACGGCCAGGTCCCGCTCGTAGTTGAGCATGTGCAACCGGCCCAGCTCGGCGTACGCGTCGGCCTTCTGCGAGCTGTCCGGCAGCGGCTCGAACAACTGGACCGCGCGGTCGAGGCAGACCAGCGCGTCGGCGCGGTCGGCGCGCAGCCAGGCCGCCTGGCCGAGCAGCGTCCACGCCCGGGCGGCGCAGGCGTCGTCGCCGTGCGCCAGCAGCCGGTCGGCGAGCGCGTGCACCTGCTCGGGCCCACCGCCGGAGAGGAACCCGTTGCCGTCGCGGTAGAACGAGATCTCCGTGCTGAGCAGCTCCAGTTGGAGCCGGCCCACCGGGTCACCGTCGTCGGCCAGGCCGAGCGCCCGGCCCGCGTGGCTCGCCGCCGCGTCCAGCCCGTGCAGGGCGTACGCCCGGCGGGCTGCCCGGTGCAGCGCCTGCCGCGCCGGCGCCGCATAACGGCGGACCTGCATGCCGAGCGAGCGGGCGATCTCGTGGGCCGCCCAGCGGTGGTGGGCGAGCACCTCCGCCAGGTCGGTGTCGCGGCTGTGCGACAGCGCGTCGAGCCAGTCCGCCGCCCGCTCGTGTCGCGCGACCCGCTCGGTGCGCGGCAGCCGCTGGTAACAGACGTCGCGCACCAGCACGTGCCGGAACCGGAACTCCGCCTGCCCGGCCATCGTCGACGCCGCCTGCTCGTGCACGAAGTCGCGCTGCTCCAGGCGGCGGAGCGAGCGTTCGACCGACTCGACCGGCTGCCCCAGCGCCGCCGCCACCGCACCCGGCCAGAACTGCACCCCGACCACCGAGGCGGCCAGCAGCACCGCCCGGTCCTTGGCGTCCAGCAGGTCCACCCGGTTGGCGATCACCGCGTGCACGCTCTCCGGCATGGTCAGTTCGAGCTGCTTGTCCAGCGACCACCCCCGCCCGGACTGGCGCAACGCGCCCTGCTCGATCAGCATCCGGACGTACTCGTGGGCGTAGAGCGGATTGCCGCCGGCCACCTCGATGAGCGGGCTGAGCATGTCGGCGGAGAACGCCGCCTGGCCGAACAGGTGCGCGTACAGGGCGGCGATGCCGGTGTCGCGTAGCGGCGGCAGGGTGATGGTCACCGAACCGGTGATCGTGCCGGCCCAGCTCGGATCCCGGTCGACCAGCTCCGGGCGGGCGGTGCAGAGCAGCAGCAGCGGCACCTCCCGGGCCGCCGCCCCGAGCAGCTCCACGAAGCGCAGCATCGCGTCGTCGGCCCAGTGCAGGTCCTCGAAGACCAGCACGGTGGGGCGCCGGGCGGCCAACGCCAGCAGGAAGCGCCGCCACGCGGACTCCGCCTCCTCGGCCGGCAGCGGCGTGCCGGGCAGCCCGACCAGCGGGCGCAGGGCGTCCACCACCCGGTCCCGTTCGCCCGGCCCGATCAGCTCACCGACGGCGGTGGCCAACCGCTGGGCCGCGCTGCCGGCCGGGTCGGTGTCCAGGATGCCGGCCTCGGTCTTGACGATGTCGGCGAGCGCCGCGAACGTGACGTTCTCCCCGAACGGCGGGCATCGCCCGGTCCGCCAGGTCAGGGGCTCGTCGACCAGCCGGCCGGTGTGCCGGTAGAGCTCCCGCAGCAGCCGGCTCTTGCCGATGCCGGCTCGGCCGAAGATCGTCACCACCTGCGGCAGCCGGTCCCGCAGCGACCGGTGCAGGGCGTTGACCAGCATGCCCAGCTCGTGCTCCCGGTCGACCAGCGGCGTGGTGTCCGGCTCCCGATCGGTGGGCTGGCGGCGCAGCGGAGACAGGGCGAGCCACACCTCGGTCGGCGACGACCGACCGCGCAGCGTGACTGGGGGCTGCTCCTCGTAGCGGATGGCGTCCTTGGTCAGCGCGTGCGTGTTGCCGCAGACCAGCACTCCGCCCGGTGGCGCGACGGACTGCATCCGCGAGGCGGTGTTCACCACGTCGCCGGCCACGATCGCCTGCCCGCCGTCGCGGGCGGCGGCCACGTCGACCAGCGCCTCGCCGGTGGCCACCCCCACCCGGAACCGCAGCTCGGTGCTGCCGGTCGGCGCGAACCGGGTGAGCACCCGTTGCAGCTCCAGCCCGGCGCGTACGCAGCGCAGCGCGTCGGTCTCGGTGGCGATCGGCGCGCCGAAGAGCGCCATCACCGCGTCGCCGATGTACTTCTCCACCACCCCGCCGTACTGGCCGACGACCCGGCGGGCGGCGGAGAAGAAGCCGGTCTGCATGCCACGGACCTGCTCCGGGTCGGCCCGCTCGACGTACGGGGTGAAGTCGATCAGGTCGACGAAGAGCACACTCACCCGCCGGCGGTCCTCCTGGGGGGTGACGGCGGCGGGTCGGTCCGCTCCCGGCCGAGGCGACCCGCACGAGGTGCAGAACGTGACGTCCGAGGCGAGCGGGCGCAGGCAGTGGGGGCAGACGGCGCCCAGCTCGGCGCCGCAGCCACCGCAGAAGCGGTCGCCGTCGGCGGCCGTGCGTCCACAGCGCTCACACTGCGCGGCGATGACACCCTCCACTGGCGGACCGGTCGACGCCAAGGGCGTCCCGTCAGACGGAGTATCACCGTCGGGACCGCTGTCGGGTACCGGCCTGTTGGCTTGTGGACAGTCCACACGGGGGATTCGCGGACTACATTCAGTCAGCCAATCTCGATCAGCGACCAGAGGGGGACAGGTCAATGGTGTACGTCAAGTTGGAGAGCGACTGGACCGACGGCAACGGGGTCAGCCACTCCGCGGGCGAGTCGGTGGACGTCGACGCCGCCACGCTCGCCACGCTCCAGGCCGAGGGCATCGTCATCGAGCAGTCCCACGGCCCGGGTGGCGACGGCAAGGGTCCGGACAAGTGGGCCGGGCCGGGCAGCTCCGGAGTCTGATCCGGCGCCGGTGACACGACGACGCGGCCGGGTCGCCCTCGGGTGACCTGGCCGCGTCGTGTTCGTCTCTGTGTGCTGCCCGCTCCCGGCGGGTCAGCGGTCGTTCATGCCGGCACGGCGGCGCAGCGCGGCCACGTCGGTGACCACGATGCGGCGGCCCTCGGTGCGCAGCCAGCCGCGGCTGGCGAACGAGCCGATCGCCTGGTTGACGCTCTGCCGGGAGCCGCCGGCCATCTCGGCCAACTGGCTCTGGTTGAGCTCGATCGTGATCATCGGGGCCTGACTCTCGCCGGCCAGCCGCACCAGCGTCTTGGCCACCCGGCCGGGCAGGTCCAGGAAGACGTGGTCGGCGTTCTGCTCGGTGAGCCGGCGGATCAGCCCGCCCAGCGAGCGCATCACCGCGTCCAGGATGCGCGGGTTGGAGTGCACCAGCTCCATGAACGCCCCCCGGGAGAGCGCGAGCGCCGCGCAGTCCTCGATGGCCTCGGCCGAGGCGGACCGGGTGGAGGCGTCGAGCAGGGAGACCTCACCGAGCACGTCCGGTGGACGGATCACCGACAGCACCGCCCGCTCGCCCGTGGGTGCGGTGCGGAAGACGGCCACGGCGCCCCGGCGCAGGACGATCAGCGACTCACCCGGGTCGTTCTCCACGAAGAGCAGTTGGCCCTTGCGGTAGGTACGGGGGACGGCGGCGGCGATCACGCGCTGCCGCACCTCGGGTTCCAGTCCAGCGAACATTTCGACACCCGTGAGCGCATCACCCGGCTCTGGCAGGCGAACCTCCACGGCCCAACCCCTCCCCGGTCAAGGACCACAAATTCGCTCACCGGGCGAAACCTGATGGCCCAGACAAGGTGAACTGACACCGATTTGGCGTCCGGTTAGCGATACACATCAGATCATGACGGTCCGGTCGCTTGCTGTACACCCCTCGAAGCACTTCCGTGACCGTCTCGACCTGCGGCGTACCTCCGTTGTGGGTGCCGGCCGTGGTCCGTGGCCCGGATCGCCGCTGAGCTGCGGTGATCCGTCTGCGGGCCCCGCCGGGAGGCGTCCGACGGCGGTGGGCGAGGATGGCCGGAATGGTGTACCGCTACTTTTACGACTGCGAATTCATCGAGGACGGGCGGATCGTCGATCTCGTCTCGATCGGTGTCGTCGACGAGTACGGCCGCGAGTTCTACGCGGTCTCCACCGAGTTCGACGACTCCCGAGCCGTGCCCTGGGTCCGGCGCAACGTGCTGGACAAGTTGCCCTCGCCCGCGGACCGGGCCTGGCGTTCCCGCGAGCGCATCCGCGACGACCTGTACGACTTCCTCGTCGAGCCGGTTCGGGACCGGCCGGGGGAGCAGCTGGAGCTGTGGGCCTGGTACGCCGCGTACGACCATGTGGTCCTCGCCCAGCTCTGGGGTGCGATGCCGGCGCTGCCCCGGGAGATCCCCCGGTTCACCAAGGATCTGCGCCAGCTCTGGGACGACCGGGGTCGGCCGCCCCTGCCGGACGCGGACGCGGCCCGGCACGACGCCCTGGTCGACGCCCGGCACAACCTGGCCCGCTGGCGGGCGATGACGACCCGCTGAGAGTCGTCGTACCTTTGCAGGTTTGACCGGTTCTGTCCCGGGCATCGGTCCGACGAGTCGAGCCGAGGGAGACCGCCATGAGCAACGAGCCGACCAACGCCACCGAGGCCCGCGCCCGGGTCACCGAGCTGGTCCGCGACGCCCGGATCTGCATGCTGACCACGATCGCCCTGGACGGCCGGCAGGTGAGTCGACCGATGGGGCTGCAGGAGGCCGAGTTCGACGGAGACCTGTGGTTCTTCGCCTCCGCCGACTCGGCCAAGGTCCGTCAGATCCGGGTGAACCCGGAGGTCAATGTCGCGTTCTCCGACCAGAAGCGCAGCGCCTGGGTGTCGGTCTCGGGCACCGCCACCGAGGGGTTCGACCGGGCCCGCGCCGAGCAGTTGTGGAATCCGGTGTTCAGGGTGTGGTTCCCGGACGGGCTGGACACCCCCGGTCTGACGTTGATCAAGGTGCACGCCAGCTCCGCCGAGTACTGGGACTCGCCGAGCAGCACCGTGGTCAACCTGTTCGGGTTCGCCAAGGCCGTCGTCACCGGCCAGCCGCCAGCGCCCGGCGAGAACCACGAGGTGACCTACTGATCCGCGGCTGGCGTGGAGCCGCCCGGGGCGCGCTGTCATCGCACAGGCAGGCCGACTACAGTGCGCAGTGACGGCCCGCCCCGGGCCGGCAACGGCGCCGATGGTCTGACCTGACACATATCCTGGGGCAAATCGGGCTTTACCTGATGCTCCAGGAGGATGAGCGGATCATGCGTATCGGCGTGCTCACCGGCGGCGGCGACTGCCCAGGTCTCAACGCGGTCATCCGGGCGGTGGTCCGCAAGGGCGTCGCCACTTACGGTCACGAATTCGTGGGCTTCCGGGACGGTTGGAAGGGCCCGCTGGAGGGTCTGTCCCGTCCCCTGGAGATCGCGGACGTCCGCGGCATCCTGCCCCGCGGCGGCACCATCCTCGGCTCGTCCCGCACGAACCCGTTCAAGATCGAGAACGGCGTCGAGCGGATCAAGGACAACCTCGCCAGCCAGGGCGTCGACGCGCTCATCGCGATCGGCGGCGAGGACACCCTGGGCGTGGCCACCAAGCTCTACGAGCTGGGCGTGCACGTCATCGGCGTACCCAAGACGATCGACAACGACTTGGGCGCCACCGACTACACCTTCGGCTTCGACACCGCGGTCAACATCGCGATGGAGGCCATCGACCGGCTGCACACCACCGCGGAGAGCCACCACCGCACCCTGGTCGTCGAGGTGATGGGCCGGCACGCCGGCTGGATCGCCCTGCACGCCGGCTTGGCCGGCGGCGCCAACGTGATCCTGCTGCCCGAGCGGCAGTTCGACGTCGACCAGGTGGCCGGCTACGTCGAGAAGCGCTTCCAGCACCAGTACGCCCCGATCGTGGTGGTCGCCGAGGGCGCCCAGCCGCTCGACGGCCAGATGGTGCTCGCCAACCAGGAGCTGGACTCGTTCGGCCACGTCCGCCTCGGCGGCATCGGCCAGTGGCTGGCCGAGCAGTTGGAGGCCAAGACCGGCAAGGAGGCCCGCACCGTGGTGCTGGGCCACATCCAGCGCGGTGGCACCCCGACCGCCTTCGACCGGGTCCTCGCCACCCGCCTCGGCCTGCAGGCCATCGACGCGGTCCACGAGGGCGACTGGGGCAAGATGGTCGCGATGCAGAGCACGGACATCGTCCGGGTGCCGCTGGCCGACGCCACCCGTGAGCTGAAGACCGTGCCGCTGGAGCGGTACGCCGAGGCTGAGGTCTTCTTCGGCAGCTGATCAACACCTACGGCGGCGCGACGGGCCCACGGGTCCGTCGCGCCGCGACCCGAGGCGAGGGGAGTACGGCCGAGATGTCAGCCGGGGTGCACACGGTCGCGGTGATCGGCGCGGGCAAGATCGGTGAGCTGATGCTCTCCGGGCTGCTGCGCTCCGGATGGCCGGTGGACCGCCTGCTGGCCACCGCCCGCCGGCCGGCCCGTGCGGAGGAGTTGACCGCCCGCTACGGCGTCCGGGTGGTCGACAACCTGACCGCCGTGGACGAGGCGGCAGTGCTCGCGGTCTCGGTCAAACCGCAGGACGCCGGCGCTCTGCTGGACGAGATCGGCCCCAAGGTGCCCGCCGACAAGCTGGTCATCTCACTCTGCGCCGGGCTGCCCAGCAGCTTCTTCAACCGTCGGCTGCCCGAGGGCACCCCGGTGGTCCGGGTCATGACCAACACCCCGGCGCTGGTCGACGAGGCGATGACGGCCATCTCGGCGGGCACGTACGCCACCGGGGCGCACCTGGCGCTGGCCGAGGAGATGTTCAAGCCCCTCGGGCAGACGATCCGGGTGCCCGAGTCACAGCAGGACGCGGTCACCGCGCTCTCCGGCTCCGGCCCGGCCTACTTCTACCTGCTGGTCGAGGCCATGATCGACGCCGGCATCCTGCTCGGGCTGCCGCGCCAGGTGGCGCACGAGCTGATCGTGCAGACCGCGATCGGCTCCGCCGTGATGCTGCGCGACTCCGGCGAGCACCCGGTGAAGCTGCGCGAGGCGGTCACCTCGCCGGCCGGCACCACCATCTCGGCGATCCGCGAGCTGGAGAAACACGGCGTACGGGCGGCGCTGCTCGCCGCGCTGGAGGCCGCCCGGGACCGCGCGCGGGAGCTGGCCGCCCAGGCCGACTGACGTCCGCGCGGGACCGTGCGCGACGGGTGCGTGCCGCATACTGGCGGGCGTGTTCACACTCGCCCAGGCCCGGCACCTGGTGGCCACCCTGCAGCCGCGTGTCGACGAGTTGATCCGGCTCCGCGCCGACCTGGCCGAGCTGCGCGTCGACCTGGCCGACCACGGCGTCAGCGCGCTCGGCGGAATGGCCGAGGTGAAGGGGCTGGAAGCCCGCCTGCACGGCGTCGTCGAGGAGCTGCACTCCCACGACATCCAGGTCAAGGGCATCGCCCCGGTGCTGCTCGACTTCCCCGGCGAGCGGGCCGGCCGCGCCGTGCTCTGGTGCTGGCTGGAGGGCGACTCCGACGTGCGCTGGTACCACCGGGCCGAGTGCGGCTTCGCCGGCCGCCGCCCAATCTGACGCCACGGCGGCTCAGCCGATGGCGGCCTCACTCACCGCGAACACCACCACATTGTCCCGGTAGTGCCCGCGCCGCCGGTCGAACTCGCCCCCGCAGGTGACCAGGCGCAGCTCCGGGCCGGGCGTCGGCCCGTAGACGGTGGCCGTGGGGAACCCGTCCTTGCGGGTGCGCAGCGACCCGGTCACCCGGAACGACAGCCACCGCCCGCCGCGCCACACCTGCACCCGGTCGCCGGGGCGCAGCTCGCCGAGCCGGGCGAAGACCGCCGGGCCGCGCCGCGAGTCCAGGTGCCCGGCGAGCACCGCCGGGCCGGTGTCGCCGGGCGCCGGGCCGCCGCCGTACCAGCCGGCGGTGTCGAAGTCGGCCGGCGGGACCAACGCGCCGCTGCCGTCCAGCCCCAGCACCGTGAGCGGCGAGTCGACGCCGATGCGTGGCACGCGTACCCGCGTGGGTGGCCCCTGTGACGCGGGCCCGGCGGCCGCCGACGGGCAGGCGTCGGCGCAGCCGGGGTGCCAGCTCGCGGTGGGCGGCGGTGGGCCGGTGGTGGCCAGCCCGACCCCGGTGCCGGCGGCCAGGCAGACCGCCGCGCCGGCCGCGACCAGCGCGACCAGCGGCACCCGACGGTCGCGGTGCCGTCGGATCGCGGACCCGGTGCTCACCAGGTGGTGCGCCGCCGGCGCCACAGCAGCAGGCTCGCGGCCGCGGCCGCCGCGGCCAACCCGCCGGCCACCAGGGGGTACGCGCCGAACCCGGCGGTGCCGCCCGCGCCGGTGTCCACCCCACCGGCGGGTACGACGGTGCCGCCCTCGGCGTCGCGGCGCAGCTCGGCGGTGAGACCGCCCTGCTTGCCGTCGAGCACCAGCAGTGAGTAGACCGCGCCTCCGGTGAGCTGCACCTCGGCGTCGGTGCTCGGCCCGCCGGCGCCGGTCAGCCGCAGCCGCCAGGCACCCGGCTCGACCTGCTGGTACTCGGTGGTCGTGGCGAACTGCACGCCGTTGGCGATCATCGGTCCGTCGGCGGCGGCCACGTCGAGCACCGGGGTCCGCACCGACGCCTGCACGACGCGGACCTTGGCCCGGCCCTGAGTGGGCGCGCTGAGATCGTCGTGGAGCACGCGCAGCCCCAGGTCGGCGTGGCGGCCCACACCGGCCACCGTGTACGCCTCGCCGCTGCTCACCGCGACCTCGGTGGTGAGCACCGGGGGCTCGCTGGCGGGGGTGCCGGCCTCGCGCATCGCCACCGCGTAGCGGCCGGGCGCCAGCGCCAGGTAGTCGGAGACCACGCCATAGCCGACACCGGGGAAGACCTGCGGCTTCGCGGCGTCGGGGGCGGCCAGGTAGACGTCCACGGCGGGGGTATCGGGGGAGAGGTGGGCGAGCCGGACGTAGCCGACGGTGTTGGCGCTGGCCGCCGTCGGCGTGCCGGCGGCGGCGAGGGTGGCGCCGAGCAGGAGCGCGCCAGCGCCGGCCAGCAGCCGGCGGGGCACGGTGCGGAGCGTGTGCATGTGGCCTCCGGGGGCACGTTCGGTGAGCGGGCAGCAACCCAGGGAAACAGAGTCCCGTGTACGGGACTGCGGCGCAAGTTGTGCGCGCGAAGTTTCTTGCCGCTGCCGCTGCCGCTGCCGCTGCCGCCGCTGCCGCCGCCGTCGCTCGGCGCGTTACCCGCACCGGGCGGGCACGGGACTGCTGGCGGCGTCGCGCCCGATTATCATCGGTCGATGCGGGATCGCCGGGTGGCGCTGGCGTGGTCGGCCTTCGTGGTCGTCGCGCTGGTGTCCTGTGTGCTCGTGCTGCGGCGCCCGGACCGCCTCTCCGACCTGCACATCTACTACGGCGCGCTGTCCGATCTGCACGCCGGTCGACCGCTGTACGGGTACGTGGCGGCGAACGGCGGCCCGTTCACCTATCCGCCGTTCGCCGCGCTCGTGCTGGGGCCGATCACCGCCGTCAGCGAGGGCGTACTGCAAGGGATCTGGCTGGTGGCGACCTGCGCGGCGGTCGTCGCCATCGCGGGGTCGGTCGGCGTCGCGTTGACCACCAGACGGTCCCGGCGCCCGCTCGTCGTGGCGGTGGCGGCCACGGTGCTGATGCTCTCCGCGCCGGTGCAGAGCAACCTGCGCTTCGGCCAGGTCAGCGTCTTCATCGTGCTGATGGCCCTGCTCGACGGGATGGGCGTCGTCCCACCCCGACTGCGCGGGGTGCTGGTCGGGATTGCCGCGGCGATCAAGCTGACGCCGCTGCTGTTCGTGGTGTATTTCCTCGCCACGGGCCGCTACCGCGACGCCGGTCGTGCCGCGGCGACGTTCGTGGCCTGCGCCGGGCTCGCCGCGATCGTGCTGCCCGGGGAGAGTTGGACGTACTGGACCGAGGCCGTGCGGCAGACCTCCCGGATCGGCAATCTGGCCTCGCTGGGCAACCAGTCCGTGCACGGGATGCTGCTGCGCGTCGGCGTCGACGAGTCGACGCTGCCCCTGCTCTGGGCCGGCCTGGTGGCGCTGATCTGCGCGGTGGCGCTGCTGCGCGCCCGGCAGTTGACGACGCAGGGCCGACCGGCGCACGGCGCGGTGCTCGTCGGCTGCGCCACCGTGGCCGCGTCCCCGGTGTCCTGGACCCACCACCAGGTGTGGCCGGTGCTCGCCGCGATGCTGCTGATCGGTGCGTCCGGGGTGACCCGGCGGGTAGCCGGGGCGGCGCTGCTCGGCACGATGGTCGTCTCGTTGGGCGCGGCCCTCAGCCCGGTGTCGGTGCGGCCGGGCGTGCAGTTCCTGTTCGAGAACGCCCGCGCTCTCGGGGTGTGCCTGCTGTGCCTGGCCGGCTTCGGGGGCGTCGCGGTGGCCGCCTCCCGGACGACCCGGCGACCCGCCGCCGGCCGAGCCTGGCTGCGGGTGGGCATCACGGCCACGGTGGCGCTCGCGTTCTTCGCCGTGCAACCGCTGCCCGCCGGAGCGGACCCGACCTTCAAGGCGTACACCCTCGGCGACGTGGTCAACCCGCGATACTTCTTCGTCTGCCGTGGCCCGGCCGAGTGCGCCGCCTACGCCACCGACGCGCCGGTCACCTTCGGCACCCGCGCCGAGAAGACCAAGGTACGGGTCAACGGCGTGGTCTCCCCGGAGGTGGCCCGGTTGGAGTACTACTCGGCCCCGGGCGGGGCGCCCCGGGCCATCCCGCTGCTCGACGCGTACCCGGGAACGCGCACGTTCTCGTTCCGGTCGGCGAACATGGCCCAGGGGCGGCTCGTCGCGTACGCCTCGGACGGTCAGCCGATCGCCAGCTACGACGAGGAGTTGGCCGCCGCCCTCCGCACGACCACCCGGTAGGCGGTCACACGGAGGGCGGCGGTGCTGCTCAGCGGGTGGCGGCGGCCAGCAGGGTCCGCAGCTTCTCGGCGTCGGCCGGGGCCGGGTGTTCCCAGTTGGCCGGGTCGGCGGAGTAGAGCGTGCCGTAGGCCGGGGTGTCCGGCTGGTAGCGCCACCCCTCGTCCAGCGACCCGGCGTCGACGGCGTCGTAGCCGATCCGGTCCAGGAAGGCGGTGACCTCGGCCTTCGCGGCGGCGTCGTCACCGGCGATGGCGAGGGCGCTGCGGTCGGCCGCGCCGGCCGGCCGGGCCAGCGAACCCAGGTGCTTGAAGAAGATGTTGTTGAAGACCTTGACCACCCGAGCCTCGGGCAGGTGCTGCTGGAGCAGTTCGCTGCTGGTGATCTCGCCGGCGTCCAGCTCCGGCATGGTGCCGTCGCGCTGCGGGTAGTAGTTGTTGGTGTCGATGACGACCTTGCCGGTCAGCGGCTCCACGGGCACCGCCCGGTACGCCTTCAGCGGCACGCTGACCACCACCAGGTCACCGACCTGCGCCGCGCCCTGTGCCGTGCCGGCGCTGGCGTGCTCGCCCAACTCCTCGACCAGCCCGGTGAGCGTCTCGGGCCCCCGCGAGTTGCTCAACACGACGTCGTAGCCGGCGGCCACCGCCAACCGGGCCACTGTGCCGCCGATGTTGCCACTGCCGATCAGTCCCACAGTTGTCATGCTGGTCCCCAACTCCGTCCACCCGTGACACATTCCCGACCGGCGCGGTGGGTAATTCGGTTGCCGGGGCGTCGACAGTCCCCCACAGGCCCTCGGAATGCGCTGCCTCGCCGAGGATCGCGCGACCTTCACCGCCAGCACGGACGCATGGCTGCGCCGCGACCCGGTCCAGCACAACGTACTGCCCGAGCTGGCCAAGAATCGGCTCCCCGGTGACGTGCCACCCGTCCGGTAACGAGCGCCCCGCCCCGCCCCCCGCCCGTGCCCCCGCCCCGGCCGCGCCCCGCGCCCGCGCCCCGCCCCCCGCTCGCGTCGATCATGGAGTTGTGGTGGGGGAGGAGTCCGGCAAGATATCGCATACCGGGCACCACAAGTCCATGATCGACGCGGTCGGGAGGGTTGGTTACACCTCGGCGGGGAGCACCTTGTTGATGGCCGCGCGCAACTCGTCGGCGTCGGGTTCGACCGTCGGGGCGAACCGGGCGGCGACCGTGCCGTCGGGGGCCACCAGGAACTTCTCGAAGTTCCAGCGGACGTCCCCGGTGTGCCCGTCGGCGTCCGGGGTGTCGACCAGTGCGGCGTAGAGCGGGTGCCGGTCCGATCCGTTGACGTCGACCTTCTCGGTCAGCGGGAAGGTGACGCCGTAGTTGACCTGGCAGAAGTCGCTGATCTCGGCGGCGGTGCCCGGCTCCTGCCCGGCGAACTGGTTGCACGGCACGCCGAGGACCACCAGGCGCTCGGCGTAGGTGTCCGCGAGGGCCTGGAGCCCGGCGTACTGCGGGGTGAGGCCGCAGCGGGAGGCGACATTGACCACCAGCAGCGCGCGGCCCCGGTACTGGGCGAGGTTGGCGGGGCCGCCGTTGAGGGCGTCGATCGGGATGTCGAAGACGGTCATGGACCCGAGGCTACGCGCGGCGCATCGAGGTCGCCGGGAAGGGCGGGCGGCGGGCCGGCGGGCATCCGGCGAGGGTCCGGCGAGTGCAGTCCACGCACCAAGGGAAATCGAAACATGCACATCTTGACGAAGTGATGACCTCGTGAGTACGGTCTCAGCAATCTCTTTTGGAAAGTTTCCTAACAGTTCGGGAGACGCCTCATGAAAAGATCGCTCCGCCGGGCCCTCTGGGCCGGTGCCGTGGTCGCCGTGACCGTCGCAGCGGTGCCGATGACCACCGCGTTCGGCGCCGGCACGGTCACCACCACGTTCACCAAGGTGCAGGACTGGGGGACCGGTCACGAAACGAGGGTGACCGTCACCAACGGGTCGAGCGCCAGCGTCAGCACCTGGCGCATCGAGTTCGACCTGCCGTCGGGCACCACCATCAGCAGCGCCTGGGACGCCGACGTGACCAGCAGCGGCAACCACTACGTCGCGGTCAAGAAGAGTTGGGCCGGCGCGCTCGCCCCGGGCGCCTCGTTCAACTGGGGCTACAACGGCGCCGGCGCGTACAAGGCGCCGCTGAACTGCACCATCAACGGCGCACCGTGTGGTGGCGGCACCCCGACCACCCCGCCGACCACGGCACCGCCGACCACCACCCCACCCACCACGGCGCCGCCCACGACCGCTCCGCCCACCACGCCACCGCCGACCACCACCCCGCCGGGTGGCAAGAAGGTCGTCGGCTACTTCGCCGAGTGGGGCGTCTACGCCCGCAACTACCACGTCAAGAACATCCAGACCAGCGGCTCCGCCGCCAAGCTGACCCACATCCTGTACGCCTTCGGCAACACCACCGGTGGCCGCTGCTCGATCGGTGACAGCTACGCCGACTACGAGAAGGCGTACACGGCGGCGGACAGCGTCGACGGTGTCGCCGACACGTGGGACCAGCCGCTGCGCGGCAGCTTCAACCAACTGCGCAAGCTCAAGCAGATGAACCCGCACCTCAAGGTCATCTGGTCCTTCGGTGGCTGGACCTGGTCCGGCGGGTTCACCCAGGCCGCACAGAACCCGGCCGCCTTCGCCGAGAGCTGCTACAACCTCGTCGAGGACCCGCGCTGGGCCGACGTCTTCGACGGGATCGACGTCGACTGGGAGTACCCGAACGCCTGCGGCCTGACCTGTGACAGCAGCGGTCCGAACGCGTTCAAGAACGTGATCAGCGCGCTGCGGACGAAGTTCGGCTCCAACGCCCTGGTCACCGCCGCCATCACCGCGGACGGCAGTAACGGCGGCAAGATCGACGCTACCGACTACGCCGGGGCCATCGGCAACCTCAACTGGCTGATGCCGATGACCTACGACTACTTCGGTGCCTTCGCTGCCCAGGGTCCGACCGCCCCGCACTCGCCGCTGACCTCGTACACCGGCATCCCGCAGCAGGGCTTCAACTCCGACGCCGCGATCCAGAAGCTCAAGAGCAAGGGCGTACCGGCCAACAAGCTGCTGCTCGGCATCGGCTTCTACGGTCGGGGCTGGACCGGGGTCACCCAGGCCGCACCGGGTGGCAGCGCCACGGGCGCGGCACCGGGCACCTACGAGGCCGGCATCGAGGACTACAAGGTCCTCAAGAACACCTGCCCGACCACCGGCACGATCGCTGGCACCGCATACGCCAAGTGCGGCAGCAACTGGTGGAGCTACGACACCCCGTCGACCATCAACGGCAAGATGACGTACGCGAAGAACCAGGGCCTCGGTGGCGCGTTCTTCTGGGAACTCTCCGGTGACACCAGCAACGGTGAGCTCATCGGCGCCATCAAGGGCGGTCTCGGCTGAGCCGAGGGCCGACGCACCACCCACACGGCGGGGAGGGACCGCACCGTCTCTCCCCGCCCGTGACGAAGCGGCCCGGTCGACGCAACGCGTCGGCCGGGCCGCCGGCATTGGGCGGTTCCGCCCGGATGTGGCAGACTCGCGGCTCGGCACGTCTCGATCCCCGTCGACGGAGGTGGTCATGCGCCCGATCCACCGCAGGCTGGCGGCGACCGCCGCCGGGCTCGTCCTGCTCCCGGCCGCCCTGGTCGGTTGCGGGATGGGCGGCGACGAGGACGAGGCGGCCAAGCCCGAGCGGGCCCCCGCCGAGGAGGCGGCCACGCGGTCCCGCGAGCGTGTGCAGGCGTACCTCGACGCGATGACCGCCAAGGACGTGGCCGCCGGCCGGAGTCAGCTCTGCGCGCTGCTGCACGACGGCTTCGACGTCGCGGCCACCGGCCCCAACGGCGACTTCGCCGACCACTTCACGGTGCCCGAGGCGACGATCACCGACGTCCGGTCCGGGCCGCGTGGTCAGGAGGTCAGCGTGTCGGTCTCGATCACCGCGGGCAAGAGCAAGATCACCCGGCCGTTGGTGTTCACCGTCACCCGTGACGGTGGCGACTGGTGCATCGCCGAAGAGGCGCCGGGCGGCGCACCGGCCGCCGGTGCGACGCCGCAGGGCGCCGTTCCGTCCCCCGTGTCCTGATTCGCGGTCGCCGGGATCGACCTCCCAACGTGCGGAACCGTCCCCCTCGGCGCTCGGCCGCACCGGGGGTCGCCGTACGCTTTCTGTCATGCGCCATGAGTGGCATCAGCTGAGCCATCCCGGGTTTGGTAACCCGGGTCTGCAGACCAGTCGTCCGACCGCGGACTCCGCCGAGGACGCCGCCCTCGGCCTGGACCGATGGCGGGAGCTTCCCCGCGAGCAGGTCCCGCCGTGGTCCGACCCGGCCGCCGTCGCCGAGGTCTGCAAGGTCCTCGACACCGTGCCGTCGGTCGTCGCGCCCTACGAGGTGGACCAGCTCCGGCAGAAGCTGGCCCTCGTCTGTGAGGGCAAGGCGTTCCTGCTCCAGGGCGGTGACTGCGCCGAGACCTTCGCCGACAACACCGAGAGCCACCTGCTGGCCAATGCCCGCACCCTGCTCCAGATGGCGATCGTGCTCACCTACGGCGCGTCGCTTCCGGTGGTCAAGGTCGCCCGGGTCGCCGGCCAGTACACCAAGCCCCGCTCGCTGCCGACCGACGCCCGTGGCCTGCCCGCCTACCGCGGCGACATGATCAACTCGCTGGAGGCCGACCCGGTCGCCCGGGTCGCCGACCCGCAGCGCATGATCCGGGCGTACGCCAACTCGGCGGCGGCGATGAACATGCTGCGGGCGTACCTCGCCGGTGGCCTCGCCGACCTGCACGCGGTGCACGACTGGAACAAGGGCTTCGTGAAGAACTCCCCGGCGGGGGAGCGCTACGAGGCGATCGCCCGGGAGATCGACCGAGCGCTGGCCTTCATCCGGGCCTGCGGGATGACCGACGACGAGGCGCTGCGGACCGTCACCCTCTACTGCTCCCACGAGGCCCTCGCCCTGGAGTACGACCGGGCGCTCACCCGGGTCTCCGACAGCCGGGCGTACGGGCTCTCCGGGCACTTCCTGTGGATCGGCGAGCGCACCCGACAGATCACCGGCGCGCACATCGACTTCATCTCCCGGATCGCCAACCCGATCGGCGTCAAGCTCGGCCCGACCACCTCCCCGGACGAGGCGATCGAGCTGTGCGAGAAGCTCAACCCGGACAACATCCCCGGCCGGCTCACCCTGATCAGCCGGATGGGCAACCACCGGGTACGCGACGCCCTGCCGCCGATCGTGGCGAAGGTGACCGCCGCCGGCGCCAAGGTGGTCTGGCAGTGCGACCCGATGCACGGCAACACCCACGAGTCGTCCAACGGCTACAAGACCCGGCACTTCGACCGCATCGTCGACGAGGTGCTCGGCTACTTCGAGGTGCACCGGGGCCTGGAGACCCACCCCGGTGGCCTGCACGTCGAGTTGACCGGCGAGGACGTCACCGAGTGCCTCGGCGGCGCCCAGGGCATCGAGGACCTCGACCTGCCCGACCGGTACGAGACCGCCTGCGACCCGCGACTGAACACCCAGCAGTCGCTGGAGTTGGCCTTCCTCGTGGCGGAGATGCTCCGTGGCTGACGCTGCGGACCCCTCTGTCGGCAGCCGAGAAGAATGACCGACCCGCAACCGGCGGTCGAAAGGATGACTGTGGCTGATCTTGTTGACCTGCGCTCCGACACGGTGACCCGGCCCACTGCCGGGATGCGGGAGGCGATGGCCACCGCCGAGGTCGGCGACGACGTCTACGGCGAGGACCCGACCGTCAACGCCCTCGAAGCCGAGGTGGCCGCGCTGTTCGGGCACGAGGCGGCGCTGTTCGCCCCGAGCGGGTCGATGGCCAACCAGATCGCCCTGCAACTGCTGGTGTCGCCCGGCGACGAGCTGCTCTGCGACGCCGACGCGCACGTGGTCACGTACGAGATCGGGGCCGCCGCCGCGTACGGTGGCATCTCCTCGCGGACCTGGCATGCGGTCGGCGCGGACATCGACCCGGAGGTGGTGGCCGGGATGATCCGGCCGGACGGCTTCTTCGCCGTCCCCACCCGCGCGATCGCCGTCGAGCAGACCCACAATCGCGGCGGGGGTGGGGTGATCCCGCTGGCCACCCTGCGGGATCTGCGCGCGGTCGCCGACGACGCGGGCCTAGCGCTGCACTGCGACGGCGCCCGGATCTGGCACGCGCACGTCGCCGACGGGGTGCCGCTGATCGAGTACGGCCGGCTCTTCGACACGCTGTCGGTGTGCCTCTCCAAGGGCCTCGGTGCGCCGGTCGGCTCGCTGGTCGTGGGCAGCGCGGAGAAGATCGAACGGGCCCGGATGATCCGCAAGCGGATGGGCGGCGGCATGCGTCAGGCCGGCATCCTCGCCGCCGCCGGTCGGTACGCGCTCGCGCACCACGTCGACCGGCTGGCTGACGATCACGCGAGGGCGGCCCGGCTCGCCGAGGCGGTCGCGCCGTTCGGTGTGCTGGCCACCACGGTCCGTACCAATCTGGTCGCGCTGGATCTGACCAAGCACGCCCTGGACGCCCGCGCCCTGGCCGCCGCCGCGCGGGCCGAGGGTGTGCTGATCTCAGTGCTCGGCCCCCGCACCGCCCGCCTGGTAACCCACCTGGGCCTCGACGACGAAGGCCTGGACCGAGCGCTAAAAGCCCTACCCCGCATCCTGGCCGCCGCCTAACCCCACCCCGCCCCCCGCCCTGCCGCCCGCCCTGCCGCCCCCTCGCCCCTCCCTGTTGATCATGAAGTTATTGCCACTAGTGCCGGCGGGTCATGGCAATAACTTCATGATCAACGGGCGGAGCAACGGGCGGAGCGACGGGCGGAGTTGGGGTGGGGGCGGGGTCGGGGGCTAGCGGGACAGGCGGGTTAGGGTCTGGATGTCGGCTGTGTGGCCTACGTGCTTTTCGCTGGGGGTCTCCACGACCATCGGGACGCCGGCGGTGGCCGGGTGGGCCATCAGTTCGGCGAAGGCGGGCTCGCCGATGGTGCCCTTGCCGATGTTCTCGTGCCGGTCCCGGGTGGAGCCGCACAGATCCTTCGAGTCGTTGGCGTGCACCAACCGCAGCCGGTCCGCACCCACCGTGGCCACCAGCGTGTCCAGGGTCGCCGTCATGCCACCCTCGGCGGCCAGGTCGTGCCCGGCGGCCCAGGCGTGGCAGGTGTCGAAGCAGACCCCGAGCATGGGGTGCCGGTCCACCGCGTCCAGGTAGGGCCCGAGGTGCTCGACCCGTGAGGCGAGCGACCGGCCGCCGCCCGCGCTCGGCTCCACCAGCAGCATCGGCCCGCCGGCCTCGGCGGCCCAGTCGAGCAGGGGCAGCAGCTCTTGGCGGACCTGCCGCATCGCCGTCTCGGCGTACCCCTCGTCCACCGAGCTGCCGGCGTGGAACACCACCGCCCGGGCACCGATCGCCACGCCCCGGCGTAGCGCGTGTGCCAGCGTCTGTGCCGACTTCTCGACCGTGGCCGGCGTGGGGGAGCCCAGGTTGACCAGCAGCGAGGCGTGGATGAACGCCGGGATGCCCCGCTCGGCGCAGCCGTCGCGGAACAGCGCGTCCTGCGTCGGATCGCCCGAGGGCAACGCCCAGCCCCGCGAGTTGGAGACGTAGACCTGCACCACCTCGGCGCCGGTCGCGTCGAGGTACGGCAGGGCGGCTCTGGCGAGCCCACCGGAGGTGGGGGTGTGCGCGCCGACCGGGCGGGAACGGGTCACCGGCATGTCAGAGGCACCCGATGGTGACCTGGGTGCCCGGCGGCACCTGCGAATTCTCGCCCGGGTTCTGGAAGCGCACGGTGGCGTTCGGGTTGAACTGGACCGCCACCGGGAAGCCCTGGCCCTCCAACACCTGCTTGGCCTGCTGGCAGGGCAGGTCGACGACGCGGGGCACGACGACCAGCGGCGGCCCCTTGCTGACATCCAGCTTGACCTGGGCGCCCTTCTCCACGCCGGTGCCGTCGGCCGGGCTCTGGCCGAGGATCTCGTCCTTGGGCTTGTCGGAGTCCTTGGGGGTCTCCACCGGCACCAAGCCGAGCCCGGCCAGGGTGGCACGGGCCTCGGTCAGGCTCTTGCCGACCAGATTCGGCACCGACACCGGTGCCCGGCCACGGCTCAGAATGAGGGTGATCTTCGTGCCCGGCTTGACCTCGGCGCCGACCTTCGGGTTGCTGTCCAGGACGACGCCGGCGGGCAGGGTGTCGTCGTAGCGGGCGGTGCCCTTGGCCACCACCAGCTTCGCGTTGACCAGGTCCGCCTCGGCCAGCTCGTACTCCTTGCCGATCACGTCCGGCACCGGGAAGCGCTCCGGGCCGAGGGAGAGGGTCAGGGTGATCACGCCACCCTTGACGATCTTGGTGGTCGACGCGGGGCTCTGCTCCAGCACGCTGTCCTTCGGGGCCGTCTCGTCAAAGCGCGGCTCCCCGTACGCCAGGGTCAGACCGGCACGCTCGGCCTGCGCCTGCGCGTCGGCCTTGCTCAGGCTCACCAGTTGCGGTGCGGCCGTGTAGCGGCCGGAACCGAACCACCAGCCGCCGATCGCGGCCACCAGCCCCAGCGTCACCACCACGGCCGCGACGGCCAGCCGGCCCCGCGGGTTGCCCATCACCGTGCTGCGCAGCGCGGCGAGTCGGGCACCCAGGCCCTCGGACGGCTCCGGGGCGGCCCGCCGTCGACCCGGCCCCTGGCCACCGCCCTCGGGCAGGCGGGCCCAGGCCGGACGCTCGGCCGGGCGGACCGTGGCGACCATCATCGTCGGCTGGGAGACCGGCGTCTCGTCGGCCACCCGGTGGATCACGGCGGTGCTGCTGTTGACGTCGCCCAGTTGGTCCCGGGCGAACTGCACCTCGGCCAGCAGGGCCCCGGCGTCGGCGGGCCGGGCGTCGGGATCGCGCCGGGTGGCCCGCTGAACCAGGCCGTCGAGGACCGACGGCAGGCCGGGCACCAGCGTCGAGGGCGCCGGTACGTCGCGGTCGACGTGCTGCCAGGCGACGTCCACCGGGCGGTCCCCGTCGTAGGGCACCCGGCCGGTGAGCATCTCGAACAGCACGATCCCGGCGGAGTAGACGTCCGTGCGCGGGTCGGCCCGACCCTCGGTGACCAGCTCCGGGGCGACGTACGCCACGGTGGCCATCAACTGGTTGCCCTGCTCGTCGTCGGCGCTCGCCTCGACGGCGCGGGCCAGCCCGAAGTCGGCCACCTTGACGACGCTGTCGACCAGGTTGGCGACGCCGCCGGTGGGTGCCTCGGCGACCAGCACGTTCTCCGGCTTGACGTCGCGATGCACCAGGCCGGCCCGGTGCGCGGCGGCGATCGCGGCGAGCATCTGCTCGACGATGGCCAGGGCCTCGTCCGGGTTGAGTCGGCGTCGCTCGGCCAGCACGTCGCGCAGCGTGCGACCGCGGACGTACTCCATCACCAGGTATGGCAGGCCGGCGTGGGTGCCCTGGTCGTAGACCGCCACCACGTTCGGGTGGGTCAGCCGGGCGATGGTCTTCGCCTCGTCGGTGAACCGGGCCACGAAGTTGGCGATGCGGGCCCGCGCCTCGGACGCCTGGGTCGGGTGAATGATCTTGACAGCGACGGTGCGCTCAAGGCGTTCGTCGGTTGCGGTGTACACGGTCGCCATGCCGCCACGGGCCACGCGACCGCGAATGCGGTAGCGCCCGTCGATCAGCGAGCCCAGCAACGTGTCGGCGACCTGTGTGTCCATCGGCAGGGAGTCTATGTGTCCAGGGGGCGAAGGTTGAACAGGATGCTACAGGCCGGGGTCACACCCGGGCCGTCCTGTCGAGGTCGGGGCGCTCGGTCCGGCCCTGATCCGCTGCTCATGCCGGGTCCCGGATCGGGCGCGGACGGGCCGTTCGGGGTGCCGGTGGCTCCCCGCGGCGGCGGCGTGGCAGGGTGATCGGGTGACCGAACCCGTACCCGATGAGGCCGTGCCCGGCCCCGAGCTCGCCGGCCCCACCGACCCGGCCGGCTGGCTCACCCTGCCCGACGTCGCCGAGCGCCTCGACGTGTCAATCAGCAAGGTGCACCAGATGATCCGCGACCGGGAGCTGCTGGCGGTCCGCCGCGACGGCATCCGCCGGGTGCCGGCGGAGCTGGTGGCCAACGATGTGGTGCGCAAGCACCTGCCCGGCGTGCTCAACCTGCTCTCCGACAACGGCTACGACGACGAGGCGGCGCTGCGCTGGCTCTACGAGCCGGACGACACCCTGCCCGGCGCCACCCCGGCCGCCGCCCTCTCCGGCGACCAGGCCCGCGAGGTCAAACGCCGAGCCCAAGCCCTCGGCTTCTGACCCCTCTCATCCCCGTTGATCATGAGGTTGGCGGCACCCGCGCCGGCAATCTCATGATCAACCGGAGGGGGTTAGTCGGTGCGGCGGGTGGCGGCTATGGCCAGGTCGACCAGGGCCTGGCGGGCCTCGGTGTCGAGGTCGACAGCGGCGAGAGCCGCCAGCGCGGTGTCGGTGAGTGTGACGATCCGTTGCTCGGTGCGGGCCAGTGCCCCGCTCGCGGTGATCAGCTCGCGGAGCCGGGTCACCCCCTGCTCGTCCAGGGCCGGGTCGCCGAGCCGGTTCAGCAGCAACTCCCGGCCCGCGTCGTCGGTGGCCTCCAGGGCCGCCGCCACCAGGTAGGTGCGCTTGCCCTCGCGCAGGTCGTCCCCGGCCGGCTTGCCGGTCTGCGCCGGGTCGCCGAAGACCCCCAGCACGTCGTCGCGCAGTTGGAACGCCTCACCCAACGGCAGCCCGTACGCCGAGTAGGTTGTCCGTACGTCGTCCGTCGCGTCGGCCAGCGCGGCGCCGAGCAGCAGCGGCCGTTCGACCGTGTACTTCGCCGACTTGTACCGGGCGACCTTGCTGGCCCGTTCCACCGACGTGTCCCCGGTGACCTGGGTCAACACGTCGAGGTACTGCCCGACGGTGACCTCCGTGCGCATCTCGTCGAAGACCGGCCGGGCACGGGCCACCGCCCGTAGATCCAGACCGGCGGAGTGCAGCAGCTCGTCGGACCACACCAGGCAGAGGTCGCCGAGCAGGATCGCGGCCGAGTCACCGAACCCGTCCGGGTCACCGCCCCAGCCGGCCGCCCGGTGCTGGGTGGCGAACCGCCGGTGCACCGCCGGCTCACCGCGGCGGGTGTCGGAGCGGTCCATCAGGTCGTCGTGGATCAGGGCGCTGGCCTGCACGAACTCCAGCGCGGCCAGGGCGGTGAGGACCTGGTCGGAGTCCACCCCGCCGGCACCCCGGAACCCCCAGTACGCGAAGGCCGGCCGCAGGCGCTTGCCGCCGCCGAGCACGAACGCCTCGATGGCCTCCGCCACCGGGTTGAGGGCCTGGTCCACCCGGGTCAGCCGCGCCCGCTGGCCGGCCAGGAACTCGGTGAGGGCCTTGTCGACCCGCTGCCGCAGGTCGGCGCGGTCGACGGGGGACACGGGAGCAGCGTGGGTCACGCCACGACGCTAGCGGGTCGCCACGGCCCGCGTTGTACCGGCACGTGGTCCGTTTTGCGCGGACCGGGCCCGCCCGCCCGGCCGTGTGCCCGCCGTGCCGGCCCGGCCCGGCCCGGCGGCCCGCGCCGGACCGGCTCGTCGGGCGCTCGCGGCGGCCTCGGCGAGCACCACCAGCGGCACGTCCAGCACGACGGCGAGCCAGCCGAGCCAGAACCCTCCCGGTATGCGTCGTTGCCGCTCCCACCGGGACACCTCGTGCCTGCTCAGGGTCGGCACGCCGGCGGCGGCGCACAACTCGGCGGCGGTGCGCTGCTGGCTCCAACCCCGGGCGAGTCGGCACCGGGCCAGGAGCGGCCCGAGCGGGGTGGGGCGCGGTGGTGTGGGCGAGGTCATCGGGCCTCCCGGCGGGGCGTCGGCGCGGCGGCACCCGCTCGCCCACGGGCGAGACCGGAGCCACTCTCGGCTGTGCGACCCCCGCGCCGGATCTCGGGCCGCCCCCGCCGCCCCTCCCGCGCCACCCCTTCCTACCCCGGGGGTACGACGGCTTTCCCCCGCCGGACCGGCACGCGCCCGCCGAACTGTGGGAGGCGGTGGGAAGCACCTGGGTGTCGATGGCCCCGCCAGCTAGAGTCGGGGACGTGGCGCTCGGTCTTCCCTCGGTCCTCCCCAATCCCCAGCCGGCGATCGGGGAGCTCATCCGTGACCGTCAGCCGACCTTCTCGTTCGAGTTCTTCCCGCCCAAGACCGAGGCGGGAGAGCTGCTGCTCTGGCAGGCCATCCGCGAGTTGGAGTCGCTGCGCCCGTCGTTCGTGTCGATCACCTACGGGGCGGGCGGCTCGACCCGGGACACCACCGTCGCGGTGACCGAGCGGATCGCCACCGAAACCACCCTGCTGCCGATGGCCCACCTCACCGCCGTCGACCACTCCGTGGCCGAGTTGCGGCACGTGATCGGCCGGCTCGCCGGGGTGGGGGTGCGCAACGTGCTGGCGGTGCGTGGTGACCCGCCCGGCAACCCGGGCGGCGAGTGGGTCCGGCACCCCGAGGGCGTCGACTACGCCGAGGACCTGGTGCGCCTGGTACGCGACTCCGGCGACTTCAGCGTGGGCGTGGCGGCCTTTCCGTACAAGCACCCCCGCTCGGTCGACGTGGCCAGCGACACCGCGCACTTCGTCCGCAAGTGCCGGGCCGGCGCCCAGTTCGCGATTACGCAGATGTTCTTCGACGCCGACGACTACCTGCGGCTGCGTGACCGGGTGGCCGCGGCCGGCTGCGACACCCCGATCCTGGCCGGGGTGATGCCGGTTACCCAGATCCGCACCATCGAGCGGTCGGTGCAGCTGTCCGGGGCGCCCTTTCCGACGGCGCTGGCGGCCCGCTTCGAGCGGGTCGCCGACGATCCGGAGGCGGTCCGCCAGCTCGGCATCGAGCAGGCCAGCGAGATGTGCCGTCGGCTGCTGGACGAGGGCGTGCCGGGCATCCACTTCATCACCCTCAACCGGTCCACGGCGACCCGCGAGGTCTGGCAGAACCTCAAGGCCGGCGCGCGGGTGTGAACACGGGGTCCGCGACACCTGATGCTCGGCACGACGGTTGATCCGTGGTGGGCACACAGCTGAACTGGGACCAGTACGCCACGGCGTGGGCGCGGCTGCACGGCGGGTTCGACCCTCGGGCCGCCGCGCCGGTGGTCCGCGCCTGGCTGCGGTTCTCCTACCACGTCGGGTATGTGCTGGGCCGGCTGCGGGTCGGCCCCACCGCGGTCACCGTGGCCGGGGTGCTGCTCTGCTTCTGCGTACCGTTGCTGGCCACCCGGCCGGCGGACGGGCCGTTCCTCGGCGCGCTGTTCGTGCTGCTCGCCGCGGTGGCCGACAGCGTTGACGGGGCGGTGGCGGTCGCCACCGGCCGCACCACCCGGCTCGGCTACGTCTACGACTCGGTCGCCGACCGGCTCGGCGAGGTGGCCTGGCTGCTGGCGTTCTGGCTGGTCGGCGCGCCGGGCGCGCTGGTCGTCGCGGGCGGCGCGTTGTCCTGGCTGCACGAGTACGTCCGTGCCCGCGCGGTCTCCGCCGGGATGCGCGAGATCGGCGCGGTGACCGTCGGCGAACGACCCACCCGGGTGTCGGTCGCGCTGGCCGGGCTGCTGATCGCCGGGCTGGCCGGGTTGATCGAGCCGGATCTGGCCGCTGGCACCATCACCATGGCGACCGCGGTGTGGGTGCTGCTGGCCGGCTTCGGTTTGGGGCAGTTGCTCTCCACGGTCCGCCGCGCGCTGCTCGACGCCGGCTGAGCGACAGGGCTTACCAGGCGGGGCCGATCTCGTCGGCGACGATCTGCGCGGAGAGGGTCACCATCGGCAGGCCACCGCCCGGGTGGCTGGAGCCGCCCACCAACCACAGGCCGTGCGCCGGACCCCGGTTGGCCGGGCGGAGCAGCCCACCGGCGGTCCCGTAGATCACGCCGCCGGGCGCTCCGGTCGCCGCGTCCAGGTCGGCCGGGGTGCGGACCTCGCGGAACAGCAGCCGGTCGCGGACGTCCACGCCGCGCTGCGCCAGCACCTCCAGGATCCGGTCGGCGTACGCGTCGGCCAGCCCCGGGCGTCGCCAGTCGACAGCGCCACCGGAGGTGCCCTGCCGAGCGGCGTTGACCAGCACGAACCACGCCTCGTGCCCGGCCGGGCGGACCATCGGGTCGTCGGCGACGGTGACGAACACCGTCGGGTCGACCGCCGGCCGGGCCCGTACGCCCCGCCCCGGATCACCGAAGACCGCGTCGAACTCCGCGTCGTAGTCGCGCGGGAAGAAGACGTTGTGGTGCGCCAGCCCGGTGCTGCCGGAGACGCCGAGCAGCAGCACGAAACCGGCCAGGCTGCGGTCGCTCAGCCCGGCCAGCCGACGCGCGTGCGGCAGCAGATCACGGTAGACGGTGAGCGCGTCCACGTTGGCCACCACCACGTCGGCGGGCACCGGCGCGGCGATGCCGGCGAGGCGTACCCCGTGCACCCGGCCGCCCGCCGCGTCGATCCGGGTCACCGTGGCGCCGGTCTGCACGACCACGCCGAGGTCCAGGCAGCGGGTCAGCAGCGCGTCGGCGAGCGTGCCCAGCCCGCCGCGCAGGTACCAGCCGCCGAAGGTCAACTCGGCGTAGGGGACGGCGACCAGCGCCGCCGGCGCGCGGCGCGGGTCGGCGCCGGTGTAGGTGGCGTACCGGTCCAGCAGCATCCGCAGCCGCGGGTCGGACAGGTGCCGGCGGCCCAACCCGCGCAGGGTGCGGCCCGGCGCGATGGCGGCCAGGTCACCGACGCGCCAGGCCAGCGACGCCAGGTCGCGGGGGGAGTCGACGGCGCGGCGCAGGATGTCCCGCGAGGAGGCGTTCCACACCCGGGCGGCCCGGCGCCACAGCCGCTGCCAGTCGGCCGCCGCCCGGTCACCGAAGGCGGCCCCGATCCGGTCGGCGAACTCCACCGGATCGGCGCAGGAGTCCAGCGCGGGACCGTCGCCTCCGAAGACGTGCCGGACGATCGGGTCCAGCGGCGCCAGGTCCAGGTATTCGTCGAGCTTCGCCCCGGTCGCCTCGAACAGGTCGTGGAAGACCTCGGGCAGGGTGAGCAGGCTCGGCCCGGTGTCGAAGTGGAACGACCCGGCCGGGGTGTCGTGCACGTACCGGCCGAGCTTGCCTCCGACGGTGTCGGCGGCCTCGAAGACGGTCACCTGGTGCCCGGTTGCGGCCAGCCGGGCGGCGGTGGCCAGGCCACCCACCCCGGCGCCGACGACCACGATCCGCGCCATGCCGCGTCCTCCTAGCTGACCGGGCGGCCCCGCCAGGTCAGGCGGTGTCGCTTTCGCAGATGGTACGACCGCAGGGTCAGCCAACCGAGGACCACGACCGACACGGGGTGTGCGAGCGCGTCGGGCCACCACCGGCCCCCCGTCGACCGGGCGGTGAGCACCCGCCCGGCCACCCCGAGCAGGTAACCGGCCAGGCCCACGGCGGCCACCCCCGGCGCGCCGGCCACCACGCCGGCCAGCGCGACCAGCGGCGGGGCGGTGTAGAGCAGGAGCAGCATCGCCACCACGACGGCCGCCGCGCCCGGATGCCCGAACGTCGCCCACAGCGACTTCGAGTACCCGTCGCGCAGTTGCGGCCAGTCGTCGTACATCCGGCAGGTGGCCAGGCGGGAGCCGTCCGCCAGGGCGATCCGCCCACCGGCCCGCTTGACCGCCCGGGCCAGCTCGACGTCCTCCAGGATCTTGTCGGCGACCGCGACGTGCCCGCCGGTGGCGGTGTAGCCGGCCCGGTCCAGCACCAGGAACTGCCCGCCCGCGGCGGCCAGCGACGGCCGCCGCGAGCGTTCCATCGCGCGCAGCGGCAGGAACGTCAGCCAGAGCCACTGGAGCAGGGGCTGCACCAGCCGGTCGGCCGCCGTCGCCACCACGATCCGGGGGTACGGCGACAGCAGCGTCGCGCCGGCGGCGCGCAGTTCGGTGACGGCGGCGGCCACGGCGTGCGGGGCGAGCACCACGTCGGCGTCGACGAAGACCAGCACGGTGGCGGCCGGGTCGGCCCGGGTGGCCAGCTGCCAGCAGGCGTGTGGTTTGCCCAGCCAGCCCGGCGGCGGGGCGACCCCGCTGAGCAGGGTGACCCTCGGGTCGTCGCCGACCACCGCGCGGACCACGTCGGCGGTGCCGTCGGTGGACCCGTCGTCGAGGACAACGATGCGCAGGTCGGGCACGCCCCGCTGGGCGAGCAGGGCGCGCAGGCAGTCGGTGACCCGGGCCGCCTCGTCGCGCAGCGGCAGCAGCACGGCCACCGGCTCGTCGATCTCGTCCGGCCGGTCGGTGGGCCGGCGCAGCCAGCGGGCGGCGTTGAGCCAGGTGTGCCCGGTCAGCGCGGCAACGGCGACCAGCAGGACCAGCAGGACGGTCATCGGGTCGCGTCGACGCCGGGGCGGGCCGGCTGGTGGTCGTCCCGGAGCGTGTCGCCGGCCCGGCGGGCGCGCAGCAGGGTCACCGCCAGCGGTACGGCGGTCACCGCCATCCCGGCCGCGCCCCAGAGCGCCGAGGCGGGCAGGTCGAGGAAGACCGCGTGGGCCAGGATGCTGGAGAAGTACGTCCACAGGTAGAGCGCGAACATCGGGTGATCGCGCTGGTCGGTGCGTTCGACGGCCGGGCCGGCCAGTGGGCGCAACGCGCTCATCATCAGCACCGCGAAGAGCAGCCAGCCCAGGTAGTTGCTGACCGGGATGCCGGGCAGGCCGGGCAGCGCCGGGGTGGCGTTGCGCCAGACCCAGTAACCCTCGGCGACCATCTGCGGGTCGAGGAAGAGATCCCAGGCGGCCAGCCCCACCGTGGCCAGCGCGATCCGCCCCACCCACCGGCCGGCCGTCGAGGCGTTGCCGCTGGCCGTCGGGCCGCTGCCGCCGGTCAGGCGGACTGCGGCGAGCCAGGCCGGCCAGGCCATCCAGGTCCAGGCCAGCGGGATGATCAGCGGCACCCCGGCCAGCTTGGGGCCGAGCTCACCGGAGTAGTCGTAGCTGCCGAACGGCACACCGGTGGCCACCCCGATCGCCTCGATCGCGAACCCTCCGCCGGTGGCCACCGCGACCAGCGCGGCCGCGACCCGGGGCCCTCGACTGAGCAGCGCGTGGCCGACCGAGAGCAGCCAGCCGAGCACGACGGTGGCCACGGTCAGCCCGGCCCGGGTGTCGCCGGTGGTGAGCGGGTAGCAGATCTGGGCGAGCACCAGGACGCCGAGCAGCGTCCAGGAGATCCGCCGGGTCATGACGCCGGTGGATCGAGCGGCAGGTCCCGCCCGAGCACGCCGAACGGCCGGTCGTCGCCGGGGAAGTGGAAGTCGCGCAGCACGTCGACGAAGCCGAACCGCCGGTACAGCCGCCAGGCCCGCGAGGTCTGCTCCTCGGCCTCCGGGGTGGACAGCAGCGTGGTGTCGCCCTCGGCCATCGTGAGCAGCGCCCGCAGTTGGCCGGCGCCCAGCCCGTGCCCCTGCGCCGGCGGCCGGACGTGCAGCTCGACCACCTCGAAGCAGTGGGTGAGCCAGCGCTGCCGGGTCGGGGCGTCCAGTGCCCTGTGCACCTGGTCGTGCCACCACTGGCCGGGGCCGCCCAGGTAGCCGTAGCCGAAGCCGGCGAGGTGCCCCTCGCTGGTCAGGCTGGCCACGGCCCGGAAACCGGGCCGGCGGACGTGGGTGGCGATGTAGCCGCGCCGGGCCTCCAGCAGGTCGGTGCGGTATCCCATCGCCTCGCCGTAGACGGCCACCACGTCGTCCAGCCGTCGGACGAGATCGTCCGGCGTCCAGCGCACCAACCTCATGCCCGTCCATCCTTCACCGTTGCGGGGTCGCCGTCGACGACCCACCCGAGCACCGTCCGGTCGCCGACCACGTCGCGTACCTCGAACCGGGCGAACAGCTCCTCGGCGTACCAGCCCGCAGTGGGGGTTCGCATGATCGCCGCCCGATGCTCCGGGTGACGGTACGCGAACGCCACCAGGTCCGTCGGGTCGCGCCACACGCTGACCGTGCCCTGCCAACCCAGCGGAGCCTCACCGACGCCGAACCGGGCCAGCAGCCCGGGCGCGTCGCGCAGGGCGGCGGCCACCGGCGGGATCGCCCGCCAGAAGGTGGCCGCCCGGCGGGCACGCAACCGGGCCCGGGTCAGCGCCAGGACCGGGCCGGTGACCCGGCCGCCCGGCGGCTCGCCGAACGGCCGCTGGCCGGACCACTCGCCCCGGCTGCTCAGCGGGCGCAGGTCGACCCGGGCCTGGGCGAGGGCGATCCGCGCCCAGGCGCGCCCGACCGGCGAGTCGTCGAAGCCGGCCGCCGCGGCGGGGGAGTCCCACACGGTCAGCGCCGCCCACCGGGTCAGGTCGGCGTCCGCCGGCCCGAAGCCGGTGCCGGTCCCGGTGCCCAGCAGCTTGCCGAACCGGACGCCGGGCAGGGCCCGCAGCCGGCGCGGGTCCACCGCCATCCTGGTCAGCGCCCGGGGCAGCGCGCCCCGGGCGGTCCGCCACACGTGCAGGGTGACCAGCTCCGGTACGGCGTTGCTGGTCCGCTCGCTCACGCCACCTCGGCCGGTGTGCCGGCGGTGACCCGCAGCAGCTCGGCGTAGGTGGTCGGGAAGACCGCCTGCGGTACGCCGCCCGCGGCCCAGATCTCCGGGTACGCCGCCAACGCCTGGTCCACCAGGGTGCGTAGCGCCTGCGGGTGCCCGAGCGGGGCGACCCCGCCGATCGGCTGCCCGGTGTGCGCCCGGACGAACTCCGGGGTGGCCCGGCGCAACCGGGTGACCCCGATCGACGCGGCAAGTCCGGCGGTGTCCACCCGGTGCGCGCCGGAGGTGAGCACGAGCAGCGGCTCGCCGTCCGCGTCGAAGATCAGCGAGTTGGCGATCTGGCCAACCTCGACGCCGAGCGCCTCGGCGGCCGCCACCGCGGTGTGCACCGCGTCGGGCAGCAGGCGGACCGTGCTGGGTCGGCCGGCGCCGTCGAGCGCACCGGCGCCGTCGAGTGCGTCCTGCACCGCCCGTACGTTCGGGTGTGGCTGCATGTCGCCATTCTTCACGGTCCGCCCGCGAACGGTTCAGCCGGCGCGTCACACGTTGCGTTTTCGTCGGAGGGGAGGTGTACTGTCAACAGCAGTTAGAACGAGTGTTCGATTGCCTCGTACGCTCGTTCCAACCAGCCGGAGCGCGGTGTTTCGCGGCGCCAGCTCCGGGCGGTGCGGCTCCGCGGGCCGCACCTGGGTTTCCGGGCAGTCGCGAGCCCGGTCCCGACAGGCAGGAGCGTCGCCCGCCGCCCACGACCCCCGGGCGGCGGGCGACGAACCCGCCGGTACGCCGGCCGGGTGTGGTGTGGGGAAGCATCCACACCCGGCCGGCCATCCCCGGTGCGTCTTCCTCCGCACCACCCGACCTCGGCGTCTCGCCGGCGGCACCTCTGCGCCGGTCGACGCCCCGGCCACGTGGAGGAGACAGTCCATGCCGACCAACCCGGCTCAGGCACCGACGGTGCCGGCGCACGTGTTGCCGCACCGCACCCCCACCCAACTCCTCACGTTGGCCCGGCGCGGGCTGGTCGAGGCCGGCCAGACCCGCCCCGACGGTCTGCGCTACGCGGCCGCCCACCTGGCGGCGCTGCGCGCGGCGGCCGCCCTGCTCGCCGCCCGGGCCCGGCCCGCGCCGAGCCGGCGCAACCGGATCACCAGCGTCTGGGTCCTGCTCTGCGCCGTCGCCCCCGAGCTCGACGAGTGGGCGCGCTTCTTCGCCGCCGGGGCCAGCAAGCGGGCCGCCGCCGAGGCCGGCATTCCGCGGGTGGTCAGCGCCCGGGAGGCCGACGACCTGCTCCGCGCGGCCGAACAGTTCGTCACGGTGGTGGAGACCGCGCTCGGCGTGGCCCACCAGCCGGCCCTGGACGGCCTCGTCGCCTGACCCCGTCGTGACGTCGGCCGTCCGGCGGCCGGCGTCACGACGTGCCGGTCCTGATCTGTTCCACAGCAACGACGGGGGGTTGGTCCGATGGCGGGCCGCATGGTGGTCGGTTCCGCCGCTCTGGCCGATCTGGTCCGTCCGGCGAGCGCACCCGATCCGGTCGGCGGCCACCGGGTGCTACCGGTGGCGCCCGAGCTGACCGGCCTCCTGCCCAACCGAGGTCTGCGCCGGGGCAGCACCATCGCGGTCACCGTCGGTCAACCCCGGCACAGCGGTGGCACCTCGCTGGTGCTGGCCCTGCTCGCCGAGGCATCCCGAGCTGGCTCGTGGTGCGCCGTGGTCGGCGTGCCGACGTTCGGCGCGGGCGCGGCCGCCGAGCTCGGCATCGCCCTGGACCGGCTGGCCCTGGTGCCGAATCCCGGTCCCGAGTGGGCCACCGTGGTCGCCGCGCTGATCGACGGGGTGGATGTCGTGGTCACCGCCGTACCGGCTGCCGTCTCCGCCTCGGTCGCCACCCGGCTGGCCGCCCGGGCTCGGCAGCGCGGCAGCGTGCTCGTCCCGTACGGCCGGTGGGACGGCGCGGACGTGACGTTGCAGGTGGTCCGCGGGTTCTGGGAAGGGCTCGGTCAGGGTCGGGGGCGGCTGCGTCGCCGGGAGGTCACGGTCTCGGCGCGGGGGCGCGGAGCGGCCGCCCGACCCAAGGAGATCAAGGTCTGGCTCCCCGGTGACGAGCTGACCCGGGTGATCCCCCGGACGGTGCGGTCGACCGTGGGCCGACCAGCCGTGCCGCTCGCCCTGGTCGGGCGGGGATGACCGGCTCGCCGATCCGGACCCTGCTGCTGTGGTGCCCGGACTGGCCGGTGCTCGCCGCCGAGATCGTCGACGGGGTGCCGGCCACCGGGCCGGTCGCCGTGCTGCACGCCAACCGGGTCGTCGCCTGCTCCGAGCGGGCCCGCGCCGAGGGGGTGCGCCGAGGGCTGCGCAAGCGGGAGGCGCAGGGCCGTTGCCCACAGCTCACCGTCGTGGAGTACGACCCGGGTCGGGACGCCCGGGCGTTCGAGCCGGTGGTCGCCGCCGTGGAGGAGGTGGTCGCCGGCGTCGAGGTGGTCCGTCCGGGTGCCTGCGCGGTGGCCGCCCGGGGTCCGAGCCGTTACCTCGGCGGCGAGGAGGCGGCCGCCGAACGACTCATCGAGCACGTCGCCCAGTCGTGTCTGGTGGAGAGCCAGGTGGGCATCGCCGACGGGGTGTTCGCCGCGGGGCTGGCCGCCCGCGCGGGCCGGGTGGTGCCGCCGGGTGGGACGCCGGCGTTCCTGGCCGGGCTGCCGGTCGAGGCGCTCGGCCGGTCGGCACTGGCCGATCTGCTGCGCCGGCTGGGGGTACGGACCCTCGGTGACTTCGCCGCACTGCCGGCCGGCGACGTGCTGGCCCGGTTCGGGTTCGACGGCGCACTGGCCCACCGGCTGGCCGCCGGGCGGGATCACCGCCCGCTCGCTGTCCGGCAGCCGCCGACCGACCTGACGGTGACCGCCGAGCACGACGAGCCGATCGACCGGGTCGACGCGGCGGCGTTCGCCGCCCGCGCGCTCGCCGAGCGGTTGCACGACCGGCTCGCCGGGCACGGGCTGGCCTGCACCCGACTCGGCATCGAGGCGGTCACCGCGCACGGGCAGGAATTGCACCGGGTGTGGCGGCACGACGGTCTGCTCACCGCCGCGGCCATCGCCGACCGGGTGCGCTGGCAGTTGGACGGTTGGCTTTCCGGCAGCAACGGCCGCGTCGGCGCCCGACCGGCCCGGCCGACGGCCGGCATCATCCGGCTGCGACTGGTCCCGGACGGGGTGATCGCCCAGGCTGGCCTCCAGGCCGGCCTCTGGGGGGAGACCGGCGAGGAGCGAGAGCGCGCGCACCGGGCGTTGAGCAGGGTGCAGGGCATCCTCGGCCCGGAAGCGGTGGTCACCGCGGTGCTCGGCGGCGGGCGTTCCCCGGCCGACCAGGTGCGACTGGTGCCCTGGGGCGACGAGCGGCTCCCCGACCGTCCCGGCCCACCACCGTCGCCGCCGGAGGAGCCGTTCGCTACCGCCGCTGGCCGTGCTGCGGACGCTGGCGGGGTTGCGGGCGCTGGTCGTGCTGCGGGTGTTGGCGGGGTTGCGGGCGCTGATCGTGCTGCGGGCGCTGACAGCGTTACTGGTGCCGGCGGGGTTGCGGAGGCTGGTCGGGCTGCGGGCGCTGACAGCGTTACTGGTGCCGGCGGGGTTGCGGGCGCTGGTCGTGTTGCGGGCGCTGACAGCGTTGCTGGTGCCGGCGGGGTTGCGGAGGCTGGTCGGGCCGTCGGTGCAGGTCGGGCTACGGGCGTTGGTCGGGCTGCTGGCCGCGGTGGGGGCGGAGTGCCGCCGTGGCCCGGTCGGCTGCCGCGGCCCTCGCCGGCGGTGGTGCTGCCGAGCCCACTCGCGGCGACCGTGCACGACGCCGCCGGCGAGGCGGTGGTGATCAGCGCGCGGCTGGCGGTGAGCGCTCCGCCCGCCCGGCTGGTGGTCGGCACCGGTCGACCGGCGGAGATCGTCGGCTGGGCCGGCCCGTGGCCGGTGGACGAGCGGTGGTGGGCTCCGGCCGAGGCGCGGCGGCGGGCCCGGTTCCAGGTCTGTCTGGCCGACGGCACCGCTCTGCTGCTCGCCGTCGAGGCTGGGCAGTGGCTGGTGGAGGCGATCTATGACTGAGTGCCGGGCCGTGGGTCCGGCCGGCCGGAAGCCCCCCAGCCTTGATCGACTCCACATCGCCGAAGTGGGGCTGTCCGAATGGGTGGGACACCCCCACTTCGGCGATGTGGAGCCGATCATGCTCGGGATCAGCCGGGAGTGGCGGGGATGAGCTTCCACAACCCGAAGATGCCCTGGTCGGAGCTGGAGCGGGTGCTCTCCGGGCGGGCTGGCGACGGGCGGGCTGGCGACGGGCGGGTCGGCGACGGGCGGGCTGGCGACGGGCGGGCCGGTGGTAGGTCGGGCGGCGGGCGGCCGCGCGAGGAGCGGCACCTGCACGTGGTGGACCCGCTCGCCGTGGACGCCGACGGTGGGGACTCCCCGGCCTGGAGTCGCCGCCGCGAGCAGTACCAGCCGCCGGAGCTGACCCGCCCCGACGGTGTGGTGCCCTATGCGGAGCTGCACGCGCACACCAACTTCAGCTTCCTCGACGGCGCCAGCCACCCGGAGGAGTTGGCCGAGGAGGCGGCCCGGCTGGGGCTCACCGCGCTCGCCGTCACCGACCACGACGGCTTCTACGGGGTGGTCCGGTTCGCCGAGGCGGCTCGTACGTTGGGCCTGCCGACCATCTTCGGCGCGGAGCTGTCCCTGGGGCTGCCCGGCCCGCAGAACGGCGAGCCCGACCCGCACGGCGCGCACCTGCTGGTGCTCGCGCACGGCCACGAGGGGTACGCCCGGCTGGCCACCACCATCGCCCGCGCCCAGCTGCGCGGCGGGGAGAAGGGCCGCCCGGTCTACGGGGAGCTGGAAGAGGTCGCCGCCGAGCTGCGCGACCACGTGTTGGTGCTGACCGGCTGCCGCAAGGGGCACGTGCCGGCGGCGCTGCTCACCGAGGGTGTGGACGCGGCGGCCCGTGAGCTGGACCGGCTGACCGCGTTGTTCGGCGCGGAGACGGTGGCGGTGGAGCTGACCGACCACGGCCACCCCGTCGACGCCGACCGCAACGACGCGCTCGCCGAGTTGGCCGCCGCGGCGGGGCTGCCGACGGTGGCCAGCAACAACGTGCACTACGCCACGCCGGGCCGGCGTCGGCTGGCCACCACCGTCGCCGCCGTGCGGGCCCGGCGCAGCCTGGACGAGATCGACGGATGGCTGCCTGCGGCGGCCACCGCTCACCTGCGCAGCGGCGCGGAGATGGCGGCCCGGTTCGCCGCGTACCCGGGCGCGGTGGCCCGAGCGGCGGAGTTCGGCGCCGAGTTGGCCTTCGACCTCCAACTGGTCGCGCCGCGGCTGCCGGCGTACCCGGTGCCGCCGGGGCACACGGAGATGAGCTGGTTGCGCAAGCTGACCGCCGACGGCGCGCGGGAGCGCTACGGGCCACCGCAGGCGCATCCGGCCGCGTACGCGCAACTCGACCACGAGCTGAACATGATCGAGGAGTTGGGCTTCCCCGGCTACTTCCTGGTGGTCTACGACATCGTCGCGTTCTGCCGCGAGCAGGACATCTACTGCCAGGGTCGGGGCTCGGCGGCCAACTCGGCGGTCTGCTACGCGCTGCGGATCACCAACGTGGACGCCGTCCGGCACCGGCTGCTCTTCGAGCGGTTCCTCGCCCCCGAGCGGGACGGCCCACCGGACATCGACGTGGACATCGAGTCCGACCGTCGGGAGGAGGTGATCCAGCACGTCTACACCCGGTACGGCCGGGAGCACGCCGCCCAGGTCGCCAACGTCATCTCCTACCGGCCCCGGTCGGCGGTGCGGGACGTGGCCAAGGCGTTCGGCTTCTCACCCGGGCAGCAGGACGCCTGGAGCAAGCAGATCGACCGGTGGGGCTCGGTCGCCACGGTCGACGTCGAGGGCATCCCGGAGCAGGTGGTGGAGTACGCCAACGAGTTGCAGACGTTCCCCCGGCACCTGGGCATCCACTCCGGCGGCATGGTGATCTGCGACCGGCCGGTGATCGAGGTCTGCCCGGTGGAGTGGGGGCGGATGCCCGGGCGCAGCGTGCTCCAGTGGGACAAGGACGACTGCGCCGCGGTGGGCCTGGTGAAGTTCGACCTGCTCGGCCTCGGCATGCTCTCCGCCCTGCACTACGGCTACGACATGATCGGGTCCCGGCTGGACCTCGGTGACATGACGCTGGACGACCCGGAGGTCTACGACATGCTCTGCCGGGCCGACTCGGTCGGGGTGTTCCAGGTGGAGAGCCGCGCCCAGATGGCCACCCTGCCCCGGCTCAAGCCCCGCGAGTTCTACGACCTGGTGGTCGAGGTGGCGCTGATCCGGCCCGGCCCGATCCAGGGCGGCTCGGTGCACCCGTTCATCCGGCGCAAGAACGGCCAGGAGCCGGTGACGTTCGCGCACCCGTTGATGCGCAACGCCCTGGAGAAGACCCTGGGTGTGCCGCTGTTCCAGGAGCAGTTGATGCAGCTCGCCATCGACCTGGCGGGTTTCGACGCGGCCGAGGCCGACCAGTTGCGCCGGGCGATGGGCGCGAAGCGTTCGGTCGAGCGGATGACCCGGATCGCCGACCGGCTCTACGCCGGGATGGCCGAGCGGGGCATCACCGGCGAGCTGGCCGACGACGTCTACCGCAAGCTCACCGCGTTCGCCAGCTACGGCTTCCCGGAGAGCCACGCGATGAGCTTCGCCTACCTGGTCTATGCCAGTTCCTGGCTCAAGCGCTACCACCCGGCGCCGTTCCTGGCCGCGCTGCTCAACGCCCAGCCGATGGGCTTCTACTCTCCACAGACCCTGGTCGACGACGCCCGCCGGCACGGGGTGGAGGTCCGCCGCCCCGACATCAACGCCAGCGGCGCGAAGGCGGTGCTGGAGTCCACCCCGGACACCCGGTGGGGCAGCGGGCCGGGGGAGCCGCCGCACGCCTGGGGGCTGGGCGGTCCGGCGGTCCGGCTCGGGCTGTCCAGCGTGCGTACCCTCGGGGCTGACGTGGCCGAGCGGATCGAGGCCGAGCGGGCGGCGGGGCCGTACCGGGACATGCCGGATCTGGCCCGGCGGGTCGGTCTCACCGCCACGCAGTTGGAGGCGCTGGCCACCGCGGACGCCTTCGCCTGTTTCGGGCTGACCCGGCGGGAGGCGCTCTGGGCCGCCGGCGCGGCGGCCCAGGACCGGCCGGGCCGGCTGCCCGGCACGGTGACCGGCGCGGCGGCGCCCACGCTGCCCGGGATGGAGGCGGTGGACCGGCTGGTCGCCGACGTGTGGGCCACCGGGTTGTCGCCGGAGAGCCATCCGGCCCGGTTCATCCGGGGTCAGCTCGACGTGCTCGGCGCGGTGCCGATCGCCCGGCTCGGTCGGGTGGAGCCGGGGCAGCGGATCCGGGTCGGCGGCATCGTCACCCACCGACAGCGCCCGGCGACCGCGGGCGGGGTCACCTTCCTCAACCTGGAGGACGAGACCGGGATGCTCAACGTCACCTGCTCGCCGGGGCTGTGGCAGCGCTACCGGCGGGTGGCCCGGACCAGCGCCGCGCTGGTGGTCCGGGGGCGGTTGCAACGGCACGAGGGCGTGACCAACCTGGTCGCCGACCGGTTGGACGCCATTGAGCCGCCGGTCAGCCCCGCGTCCCGTGACTTTCGTTGATCCAGTGATCCACATTACGGTTTCCGATGCCGTTGAGCGGGAGACTCGTCCTGAGCGGGCAGAGCCGCCCGTGATCCATGAGGGGAATGAACAGTGCTGGGGAATCACGCGTACACCGGTGGCATCGCCAACTCCCGACGGACCCGGCTCGGCGCGGGTTGGATGCCGTCGCACCTCGCCGATCCTCGCGAGTACGAGGTGACCAACGGCCCGGTCGCCAACGAGCGGCGGTCCCGCGCGGAGGACGAGGTCGAGGGCACCGAGTCCTGACCCGCCGACGCGCCGCGTCCCGCCTGCCACACGGCCGCGATGGTGACTGGACCGGGTGACTAGGCTCGACCGAGTGGAGCAGACCCGAGGCCGGTTCGCCGGGCCGCCGCTGACCCCCCGTACCGCCGTGATCTGGTCGGTGCTCCGCGCCGAGCTGGACCGGCGCGGCGACGCCGAGCTCACTGTGCTGGACGTGGGCGGCGGCACCGGCGGTTTCGCCGTCCCGCTGGCCCGGGCCGGGCACCGCGTCACGGTGGTCGACGCCAGCCCCGACGCGCTGGCCGCGCTCACCCGCCGGGCCGCCGAGGCCGGCGTGGCGGACCGGATCGCCGCGGTACAGGGCGACGGGGACGCCCTCGCGGGGCTGGTCGAGCCGGCCGGCGTCGACCTGGTGCTCTGCCACGCCGTGCTGGAGGTTGTCGACGACCCGACGCCGGTGGTGACCGCGCTGGCCACCGCGCTGCGCCCCGGCGGCGCTGCCAGTGTGCTGGTGGCCGGCCGGGCCGCCGCCGTGCTGGCCCGCGCGATGAACGGGCATCTGGACGTCGCCGCGGCGCTGGCCGCCGATCCGGACGGCACCGCCGGTGCGCGGGACACCCTGCGCCGACGCTACGACGCCCCCGGCGCCGCCGCGCTGCTCACCGCCGCGGGGCTCGTGGTCGAGGAGATCCACGGGGTACGCGTGCTCGCCGACCTGCTGCCGGCCACGGTCGCCGACGGGCAGTCCGCCGCCCTGGTCGAGCTGGAAGGAGCGCTGGCCGCCCAGCCGCCGTACCGGGACCTGGCGGCCCAGCTGCACCTGTTCGCCCGCCGGCCGGCATGACCGTCACGCCGGCGCCGCTGACCGTCCTCGGCCCGGACCACGGCGGCGACCGCCTCGCCGATGTGCTGCCCAGCGCGCTCGCCGTGCTGGGCGTGCCCGGCTCGCCCGATCCGCTCGGGCTGGTCCCCGCGCTGGCCGGGGTACGCCGGGTCGCCGTGCTGCTCGTCGACGGGCTCGGCTGGTACCAGCTGCCGACCGCCGCGCCGCACGCGCCGACCCTCGCCGGGCTGGCGGCGACGGTGGCCCGGCCACTCATCGCCGGCTTCCCGTCCACCACCCCGACCAGCCTGGTGTCGCTGGGCACCGGCGTCGCGCCGGGCGCGCACGGGGTGCTCGGCTTCACCGTGCGGGTGCCCGGCACCGACCGGGTGCTCACCCACACCGACTGGGCTGCCGACCCGTCGCCGCTGCGCTGGCAGCCGGTGCCCACCCAGCTGGAGCGGGCTCGCGCCGCCGGGGTGGCGGTGAGCGTGGTGAGCCGGCCGGAGTTCGGCGGCAGCGGGTTGACCCTGGCCGCCAACCGGGGTGGTGACTTCCGGGGCGCCGCCGGTGCGGACGCGGTGGCCGCCACCATGCTGGCCGCGCTGGCCGCCGGCCCGGGGCCGACCCTGGTCTCCGGCTACCACGCCGACCTGGACCGGCACGGCCACCTCAGCGGCGTCGACTCGGCGCCCTGGCGGATCGCCGCCACCGAGGTGGACACTCTGCTCGCCCGGTTGGTCGACGGGCTGCCGTCGGACGCGGCGCTGCTGGTGACCGCCGACCACGGCCAGCTCGACATTCCCGCCGCGCACCGCTTCGACCTGGACACCGATCCGCGACTGCGCGCCGGTGTGCGGCTGGTGGCCGGTGAGGCCCGGGTGCGTTACCTGCACGTCGAGCCGGGCGCGGTCGACGACGTGGTGGCCGCCTGGTCCGAGGTGCTGGGTGCCGCGGCGCGGGTGCACACTCGGGACGAGGTGGTGGCCAGCGGGTGGTTCGGGCCGGTGCCCGAGGAGCACCTCGATCGGATCGGCGACGTGGTGGTGACCTGCAACGACACGTACGCCGTCATGGCCACCCGCACCGAGCGGCCGATGGCGTCCCGGTTGGTGGCGTACCACGGGGCGGACACCGCCGCCGAGCTGACCGTCCCGCTGCTGGTCGTGCGGGGCTGACCGGCCCACGGTCCGGCCGGTCGGCGGCTGGTGCTGTCGTACCCCCGGGTTAACCTGCCGGGATGGGCCGCAGCCAGTCGTTGCCCCGGGGCGACGATCCGCGCTTCGGGCCGGACGCCGACGACTCCGACAGCCCGATCCTGCACGTCGACATGGATGCCTTCTTCGCCGCCGTCGAGGTGCGCCGCCGCCCCGACCTGCGGGGCCGGCCGGTGGTGGTCGGCGGCGTCGGGCCGCGCGGCGTGGTCAGCTCGGCCAGTTACGAGGCCCGCCGCTACGGCGTCCGCAGCGCCATGCCGACCAGTCAGGCCCGTGCCCGCTGCCCGCACGCGGTCTACCTGCCCCCGGATTTCAGCGCCTACACGGCCGCCTCCCGCGCGGTCATGCAGATCTTCCGGGACGTCACCCCGCTGGTCGAGCCGCTCTCCCTCGACGAGGCGTTCCTCGACGTGACCGGGGCCCGCCGACTGTTCGGCTCCCCGGCGACCATCGCCCGGCTGATCCGCCGCCGGGTCGTCGACGAGCAGGCGCTGACCTGCTCGGTCGGGGTGGCGCCGAGCAAGTTCGTGGCCAAGCTGGGCTCTACCCGGGCCAAACCCGACGGCCTGCTGGTCGTGCCGCCCGGGCAGGTCCTCGACTTCCTGCACCCGCTGCCGGTCGACGCGCTGTGGGGGGTGGGGGAGCGGGCCGCCGAGGCGCTGCGCCGGCTCGGCCTGGCCACCGTCGGCGACCTCGCCGAGGCCCCGGTGGGCATGCTCCGCCGGGCGGTGGGCGCCGCGTCGGCGGCGCACCTGCACGAGCTGGCCTGGGGGCGTGACCCGCGTCGGGTCAGCCCCGAGCAGGTCGACAAGTCGATCGGCGCCGAGGTGACCTTCGACGCCGACGTGGCCGACCCGGTGGAGATCCGCCGCGCCCTGCTGGCGCTCAGCGCGAAGGTCGGTGTCCGGTTGCGCGGTTCCGGGCAGATGGGGCGCACCGTGTCGCTCAAGGTGCGGCTGGCCGACTTCCGCACCGTCAGCCGCTCCCGCACTCTCGGCGCGGCCACCGACACCGCCCGCGAGATGTTCGACACGGTCTGGGCGTTGTACACCGCGCTCGACCCCGGTGAGCGGGTTCGGCTCGTCGGTGTCCGGGTGGAGGGGCTCAGCCCGGCGCAGGGCGCGCCCCGGCAACTCACCCTCGGCGCGCCCGAGCGCGGCTGGCGTGAGGCGGAAGCTGCCGCGGACGCCGCTGCTGCCCGATTCGGGCGGTCCGTCATAGGTCCGGCCAGTCTGTTAGGCGACCCTGACGCCCGCAGAAAGGAAAATCCACCCCACCCGTAGGTCGTCCCGCTTTCCGAGGCGCGACCCCCCTCGTAGACTTGCGGGTAAGCAGCCGGTTGGCTGCCACGGTCTGTCGGCCCGAGTGGGCCTGACCAACGTGACCGGGGAGGAGTGCCGTGCCGCTCTCTGAGCACGAGCAGCGGCTGTTCGAGCAGATCGAGCAGTCGCTTGCCGAGGACCCCAAATTCGCCTCGGCCGTGCGCGCCAGCGATCCGCGCTTCCACGCGCGGCGTCGCCTGCTCGTCGCTGCTGGCGTGATCATCGCTGGCTTGGCTCTACTGGTCTATGGCGCGGTGATCAAGACCCCGCCGCTGGCGGTGGCGGGCTTTGTCGTCATGCTGGCGTCGGCCGCGTTCGCGGTGCAGTCGCACCGGCGGGCGCAGTCACCTGACCTGCACGTGGTGGGTGGCACGACGAGTCGTCGTCGTCCCCGCGGTGGCCGATCCGGCCGCCGGTCGTCGATCCTGGACCGGATGGAAGACAGGTGGCGGCAGCGCCCGGAGGGCCACCGCTGAGCCCGTCCCGCCACTGAGGCGGGCCGTGCGCCGCGACGAGCGGGTCACCGGGGGACAGCCCCGGCGACCGCTGTCATATCCGTGCGCCCTCTGCCTGGCGACCCGTGCGATGCCCCGGTTACACCGGGTCAGGAGTTGCCGACAGGTGCGCCCCGGTCGGGGCGACGGTCGGTCGACCGCCGCCCCGAACTCGACGGGCGCAGCTCAGCGGGCCGCGCGGCCGGCCAGGATCCGACGCGGGCTCCAGCGCAGGAGCCGGTAGCGGACCCGCCCGGTCAGCGCCACCAGGCGCCCGGACGTGTCCGCCAGGCCGATCCGCCAGCGCAGCAGCACCGACGGCGGCAGCACGGCGGCGAGCAGTCGGGTCCGCCGGTCCGCCCGGGTGGCGAGCGCGCCACGGACCGCGCGCACCGCCGGCAGCAGCGGCTCACCGGTCAGCGGGTCCCGCGCGTACCGGGCCCGCTCCTCCGCCCGGCCGAGCAGCCGCGCCGCCCCGACCGCCGCCGTGTCGTCGGCGAGGGCGTCCCGGACCAGCCGGTCCGCGGTCGCCCGGGGAGTCTCGGTCCGGTCGACCTGGACCTTGAAGTCCACCAGTGTGTCGAGTAGCTCCGCCCAGGCGGCGTGCGCGTCCGCGCGGGCACGGCTGGCATCCGGGCCGACCACCACCACACGTGTCCCGTCGGCCGGCTGAACCTCGCCCGTGGTGCCGGCCACCGTCGCACCGGCCCGGCCACTCCGCCGCCGGCGCAACGCCAGTCGGCGCAGAGCCGGCGTCGCCAACAACGCCATCAGGGCCAGCAGGCTGGCCGCCCACCACGGCCACACCGGTGCCTGCTCGGCCGGCCTCTCACCGGCGAGGGAGATCCCGGAGTCGGTGTCCCGGTCGGCGTTGTCCGGGCCGGCCGGCCCGGCCGACGCGTCGGGGCCCGTCGGGGTGTCCGTGGTGCCGGTCTCCGGCGTGGACGGCTCCGGAGCGTCCGTGTCCGGCGCCCAGGCCGACCGGGTGGAGCCCGGCACGCCGTACGCCGGGGTCGCGTCGAACGGCACCCAGCCGATCCCGTCGAAGTACACCTCGGTCCAGGCATGCAGGTTGAGGTTGGTCAGCGTGTACGTGTTGCCATCGCGCTTGTTGCCGTTGGTGAACCCGAACGCCACCCGGGCCGGGATGCCCGCCGAGCGGACCAGCCAGGCCATGGCCGCCGCGTACTGCTGGCAGTAGCCGACCTTGTTGGTCAGGAAGTTGACGATGTCCTGGCCGCTGCTGCCGCTCTCGGTGCTGAGCCGGTAGCTGAACCCGTTGTCCGACGAGAAGTGCTGGTAGATCGCCAGCACCCGGTCGTAGTCGGTGCGCTTGCCCTGGATCAGCCCTTTGACCAGCTCCTCCACCTCGGGCACCGAGCCGGGGGTGGCGGTGAGCTGGCGGCGCACCGGGTGGTCGGCCGCCAGCGGTTGGGCGGCCCGCAGCGCGGCCGGCGTGTACGTCGAACGGATGTAGTCGAAGGAGTACTCGCGGCCCCGGGAGTTCTCCCGGTTGGAGAAGACGACCTGCTGGTTGGGGTCGTAGAGCCAGTTGCTGTTCAGGTCCTCGGTGCGGACCGGCTCGGCGTACACCGGCATGAGGGACATGCTGAGGCTCTTGGTGACCTCGACGGTCGCTCGGTACGGGGTCTGCTGCACTCCTCGGCCGGCCCGCTCGGTCGGGTCCGGCAGGTCCCGGTTGGCCGGACGGCCGCTCGGGTTGCGGGCCTGGAAACCACTCGGGCGCAGCTCGTCGGCGACCGCGTAGCGCAGGTAGAACGGGTTCGGCTCGGAGGTGGTCACCCTGACCAGGTCGGCCACCTCGGACTGGTTGAGCTGGCCGGCGAGCGAGGCGAACAGGTCGATCCGACCCGACGACACGCCCGACCCGGCCCGGCCGTTGCCGTTGCCCGTGCCGCCACCGAGCCGGTCGAGCAGCCCACCGGTCATGCCCGGCACCGCCAGCGGCAGCGCCACCGCCAACACCACCCCGACCACCGCGAGCCGGCGGCCGGCCGAGGCCAGCGGCGAGGCCTCCCACACGTCGACGTCGCGGCCGTCGCCGGTGAACCGGCGGCCGAACCGTCGGACCCGGTCGACGTTGTCGGTGACCAGCAGCCACAGGTAGCCGGCGGCGCCCACCACGAACGGCAGCGGGGGGACGCTGTCCACGTAGACGGCGACCGGCACCGAGTAGATGGCGAGCATCGGCAGCCCGGCCAGCGCGGGCCGGCGCAGACCCACGGCCAGCACGTCCACGAGCACGGCCACCCCGCCGACACCGAGCACGGTGATGAACAGCAACGGGTCGGTGTCCGGAACCTTGACGCCGTACGAGCGCATGTCCTCCATCGAGCCGCCGAGCAGGTCGGCGAAGTGCCCGAACGTGGCCGGCGTGGGCAGGATGGCGAGCAGCTCGCTGCCACTGGGGAACAGCCAGGTCAGGGCGAGCACCAGTGCGGCCAGCATGCCGAGCACCTGACCCCAGAGCGGTGCCCGGACCAGCCGCGTCAGGGCGGCGACCCCGGCCACCACGGCGACCGCGATGGCGGACTGCATCAGCCATGTCCAGCTCTGGAAGATGGCCGACAACGGCGCGGCGGCGAGCAGCGTGGCGGCGGCCGCCACCGCGCCGATGTTCCGACTGGCGATCATGAGGGGGACCTTCCGTTCATCGCACGCCGCCGGCGACCGTCTCGGCCAGCGCGGCGCGCATGGCGAAGCCCTGGGAACCCCGGCCCGCCTGTGGCCAGAGCACCGGCAGCCGGCTGCCGTGGTCGACGCCGACCACCCGCCAACCGCTCTGCACCATGGCGAGCACGGCGGCGCCGTGCGCGTGCTCCGCCTCGGCGCGGGCCTTCTCCGGCAGGCTGAGCCACGCGGAGCTGTTCAACAGGAACCCGACGCAGGTCGCGCCGTTGCCGCGCAGCCCGGCCAGCAGCTCGGCCTCGGCCACGCTCACCGCACCGAACAATCCGATGATCAGACCGCCGTCGGAGCGCTGCCGGACCCGCTGCACCAGACCGGCCAGCTCGGCCCGCTGGTCCAGCCGGACCTCGGCCAGATGATCGAGCAACACACCGTCGCCGCCGCCCTCCGAGGCGTCCACGTCCACCCCCGAGCCGGTGACCAGGCGCAGCTTGTAGCCGGCCTGGCGCAGGTGCACGGCGATGCTCGCGGCGGCGGAGACCGCCCACTCGAAACTCGCCGTCGGGCCGTCGCCGCGGTGGCCGTACGCGCGGGTGTCCAGCACGACCGTGGCCCGGCTCTCCCACGGCTGCTCCTCGCGGCGCACCATCAGCTCCCCGGTGCGCGCCGTCGACTTCCAGTGCACCCGGCGCAGGTCGTCGCCGCGCCGGTACTCCCGGGTCGCCGCGTCGTCCTCCCCGTGCACCGCCACCGACCGGGCCCGGCTGTCGCCGCTGCCCGCGTACTCCCCGGGGAGCCGGACCGACGGCAGCGGGGTGACCTGCGGGATGACCGTCAGGTGGTCGGTGCTGGGGAAGGCCCGGGTCAGCTCGCAGAGACCGAACGGGTCGGTCATCCGGACCACCAGCGGGCCCACGTCGTAGCGGCCGCGCACGTCGGCGCGCACCGTGTACGCCACCGAGCTGGCCTGGTGTGCGCCGAGCCGCTCCAGGACGACCCGTGGCCGGCTGCCCAGCGCGTAGGGCAGCCGATCCTCCAGCAGCAGCGTGCCGGTGGGCAGCCGGGACAGGTTCTGCAGGCGCAGCACCACCCGCGAGTTGGCCCCGACCGGCACCCGGTGTGGGTCCAGCGAGCGGTTGCAGGCCAGCTTGTAGCGGCTGCGCCCCACGTAGGCGGCGGCCAGCAGCGGAAGGATGGCCAGCAGCACGGCCACCCGGAGCAGGTCCTTCTCGCCGAGGATGACGGCCGAGAGGGCCGCCGCGACCGCGGCGGCCAGGAACGAGCGCCCGCGGGTGGTCAGCCCGCGCAGCCCGGCACGCACGTCACGGCCTCCGCGGCTCGTAGGGCGCGCGACCGTTGCCGGTGGCGGGCCGGGTGTCGTAGGGGTTGCGCTGCCGGTCGTGCGGCAGCGGCAGTCGGTGCACCAACTCGGAGACGATCGCGTCGGTGGTGCGCCGGGCGAGCTGCGCGTCGGCCGTCGGGATGATCCGGTGCGCCAGCACCGGCACCGCCAGGGCCTGCAGGTCGTCGGGCAGGACGTAGTCGCGGCCCTCCAGGGCGGCGACCGCCCGGGCGGTGCGCAGCAGTTGCAGGGTCGCCCGGGGGGACGCGCCGAGGCGCAGGTCGGGGGCCTCGCGGGTGGCGGTGACCAGGTCGATCGCGTACTGCTTGACGGCGTCCGCGACGTGCACCTGCCGGACGGTGGAGATGAGCTGCCGAACGATGTTCGCGTCGGAGACCGGGCGCAGCTCGTGCAGCGGGTCGGTGGCGCCGTGCCCGTCGAGCATGGCCAGCTCGGCGTTCACGTCCGGGTAACCCATCGCGATCCGGGCGGTGAACCGGTCGCGCTGCGCCTCGGGCAGCGGGTACGTCCCCTCCATCTCGATCGGGTTCTGGGTGGCGATGACCATGAAGGGGGTCTGCAGCTGGTAGGTCACGCCGTCGACGGTGACCTGGCGTTCCTCCATGCACTCCAGCAACGCCGACTGGGTCTTCGGCGACGCCCGGTTGATCTCGTCGCCGACGACCAGGTTGGCGAAGACGGCACCCGGACGGAACTCGAAGTCGTGCGTCTCCTGGTTGTAGACGCTGACGCCGGTGACGTCGCTGGGCAGCAGGTCGGGGGTGAACTGGATGCGCCGCACCGTGCAGTCGATGGACCGAGCGAGGGCCTTGGCCAGCTTGGTCTTGCCGACGCCGGGAACGTCCTCGATGAGGAGGTGCCCCTCGGCGAGGAGGACAGCCAGGGCCAGCCGCACGGTGGCGGTCTTGCCCTCGATGACCTGCTCGATGTTGGACACGATGGCCTCGCTGGCGGCACGGAACTCGTCGTGCGGCAGTAGGCCGCCCACCTCGTCCCAGGTCTGTTGTGTCACGGGCCTCCTCCTCGTCGCCGTCACGGCAGCTCTGTAGAGAGCACCTGGACCCGCCGTTGGGTTCGCGACGTCGAGCCTCGTTTGCCGCAGGATTCTCACTGGCCTCTCAGGCTAACCATGTTTGTCGTTATCGCCGACCCCCGCAGGTAGTCGGTCGGTTACGTACGGATATTCGCCGAGTCGGGGGACCGATCCCGGGCATCGCGGGTCACGGTCGGCCGGCCGGGCGACGGGGTACACTGCCGGACATGGCCGGAGTCTTCCTGCTTCTTACCGGGCCGTGCTGATGCGCTGAAGGCGCGACAGCACGGCGGCCCCTCCTGCGCGAGGGGCTTTTTCGTGCCCGCCGCCGGCTCGTACCCGGCGGCGCCGAGAGGACCGGCCCGGCGGTGCCGAGACGAAGCGAAGCAAGCGAGGAGAGACGATGAGTGAGGCAGCCGCACCGGCGGGCGACATTCCCCCGTTCCGGTACACCGCGGCCCTGGCCGACGAGATCGAGATTCGTTGGCAGGACATCTGGGCGCGCGAGGGCACCTTCCACGCACCGAACCCGACCGGCCCGCTGGCCGACCCGACCCACCCCCGCGCCGGCGCGGAGAAGCTGTACGTGCTGGACATGTTCCCGTACCCGTCCGGCGCCGGCCTGCACGTGGGCCACCCGCTGGGCTACATCGGCACCGACTGCTACGCCCGCTACCAGCGGATGGCCGGCCGCAACGTGCTGCACGCGATGGGCTTCGACGCGTTCGGCCTGCCCGCCGAGCAGTACGCGGTGCAGACCGGCACCCACCCCAGGACCACGACCGTCGCGAACATCGAGCGGTACAAGGCGCAGCTGCGCCGGCTGGGGCTGGCGCACGACGAGCGGCGCTCGGTGGCGACCATCGACACCGACTTCTACCGCTGGACCCAGTGGATCTTCCTGCAGATCTTCAACTCCTGGTACGACCGTGACGCCGCGAAGGCCCGGCCGATCGCCGAGCTGATCGCCGAATTCGAGGGCGGTAACCGGCCGACCCCGGACGGCCGGCCCTGGGCCGAGCTGAGCGTCGCCGAGCGCCGCCAGGTCGTCGACGACCACCGGCTGGCGTACGTCTCGCAGGCCCCGGTCAACTGGTGCCCCGGGCTGGGCACCGTGCTGGCCAACGAGGAGGTCACCGCCGACGGGCGCTCCGACCGGGGCAACTTCCCGGTCTTCAAGCGCAACCTGAAGCAGTGGATGATGCGGATCACCGCGTACGGTGACCGGCTGCTGGACGACCTGGACAGCCTGGACTGGCCCGAGCCGATCAAGCTGATGCAGCGCAACTGGATCGGTCGCTCCACCGGCGCGCACATCGACTTCCCGACCGCGCAGGCGCCGGTGCGGGTGTTCACGACCCGACCGGACACCGTCTTCGGGGCCACCTACATGGTGCTGGCTCCCGAGCACGAGCTGGTCGACGCGCTGGTGCCGGCCGCCTGGCCGCAGGGCACCAGGGACGTCTGGGCCGGCGGGCACGCCAGCCCTCGGGCGGCCGTCGAGGCGTACCGCAAGGCCGCGGCGGCCAAGACCGACGTCGAGCGGCAGTCCGACACCAAGGAGAAGACCGGCGTCTTCATCGGCGCGTACGCCACCAACCCGGTCACCGGCGGGCAGATCCCGATCTTCATCGCCGACTACGTGCTGGCCGGCTACGGCACCGGCGCGATCATGGCGGTGCCCGCACAGGACGAGCGGGACTGGGCGTTCGCCGAGGTCTTCGAGCTGCCGATCGTGCGTACCGTGCAGCCGGCGGAGGGCTTCGACGGCAAGGCGTACACCGGTGACGGCCCGGCCATCAACAGCGCCGCGCCCGAGCGCGGCCTGGACCTGAACGGCCTGGGGGTCACCGACGCCAAGGCGGCGACCATCGCCTGGCTGGAGGCGAACGGCCACGGTACGGGCGCGGTGACCTACCGGCTGCGCGACTGGCTGTTCTCCCGGCAGCGCTACTGGGGTGAGCCGTTCCCGATCGTCTACGACTCCACCGGCGCGGCCATCGCCCTGCCGGAGGAGATGCTGCCGGTCGAGCTGCCGGAGGTGGACGACTTCTCGCCGAAGACGTTCGACCCGAACGACGCGGACTCCAACCCGGAGACCCCGCTGTCGCGTCGCCGCGACTGGGTCGAGGTGGAACTGGACCTGGGTGACGGGCCGAAGCGCTACACCCGCGAGACCAACGTGATGCCGCAGTGGGCCGGCTCCTGCTGGTACGAGATGCGCTACCTGGACCCGACCAACTCGGAGCGGTTCGTCGACGCCGAGAACGAGCGGTACTGGATGGGCCCGCGCGCCGACGGCGACTGCGGGGGCACCGACCTGTACGTCGGCGGCGCCGAGCACGCCGTGCTGCACCTGCTGTACGCGCGGTTCTGGCACAAGGTGCTGTTCGACCTGGGGCACGTGTCGTCGTTCGAGCCGTTCCGCAAGCTGTTCAACCAGGGCATGATCCAGGCGTACGCGTACACCGACTCGCGTGGCAGCTACGTGCAGGCCGAGGAGGTCGTCGAGCGCGACGGCGCCTACTTCCTGGATGACGAGGTGGTCAACCGCGAGTACGGCAAGATGGGCAAGTCCCTGAAGAACGTGGTCACCCCGGACGACATGTGCGCCGCGTACGGCGCGGACACCTTCCGGGTGTACGAGATGTCGATGGGCCCGCTGGAGGTGTCCCGCCCCTGGGAGACCCGGGCCGTGGTCGGCTCGTACCGGTTCCTGCAGCGGGTCTGGCGGGCCGTCATCGACGAGCAGACCGGCGCGCTGCGGATCACCGACGACCCTGCCGACGAGGCGACCCGCCGGCTGCTGCACAAGGTGATCGACGGCGTCCGGGGCGACATGGACGGCATCCGGTTCAACACGGCGATCGCCAAGCTGATCCAGCTGACCAACGGGCTGACCGGGCTGGCGGCGACGCCCCGTGAGGTGGCCGAGCCGCTGGTGCTGATGGTGGCGCCGTTCGCCCCGCACGTGGCCGAGGAGCTGTGGCGCCGGCTGGGTCACGAGACCTCGCTGACGTACGCGGACTTCCCGACCGCCGACCCGGCACTGCTGGTGGCCGACACGGTGACCTATCCGGTGCAGGTCAACGGCAAGGTCCGTGGCCGCATCGAGGTCCCAGCCGACTCGCCCGAGGAGGCCGTACGCGCGGCAGCCCTGGACGCGGTGGCGTCCTCCCTGGCCGGCAAGGAACCCCGCAAGGTCATCGTGGTCCCGGGCCGAATGGTCTCCGTAGTCGCCTAACGCCTTCGCCGCCCCGGCGGGCGGGCCGGCGTGAACGATAGACATCGCGACGTCTGCCGAGGCGGGACGTCGAGATGAGCGTGATGTCTCACAGACATATATATGTCTGTGAGACATCACGCTCATTGGTGCGCCGGCCGCCGCGCGCCGGCATCGACCGGTCCGGACCTCCCGGCGACGGAGACACCCAGCAGCAGTGGCACCTGGTCCAGACGAAGCCACCGCCGGTTCGACCCGAGCCGTTTCGTTGGGCCGCCCGGGTCGCCGTCTATCGCGGCGTCGTTTAGGCGTAAAACGGGTTCCGCGGGTCAGCCGGTCGGGCTCGCAGCGCTCCGTCGTTGGGCGCGCCACCACTGGCGGACCAGCACCAGGCTGGCGATCAGGCCGAGGCTGGCCGGGGCGGCGGCGTACCAGTTGACGTGGCCGGGGGAGCTGACCGCCGCGCCGATCGCGGCGTAGCCGAACGCGGTCGGCGCGGACGCGATCACGCTGCCGGTCAGGAACGGCGCCAGCCGGGCGGCGGTGGTGCCGTAGCCGTAGCTGACCAGCCCGAAGCCGGCGATCGGCAGCAGCCGGACGGTGACCACGCCGAACACGCTCTGCCGCGCGAACCACCGGTCGAGGCGGGCCAGCCGGCCACGGACCCGCTCGGCGACGAACTCCCGGCCGAGCAGCCGGCCGACCGTGAAGCCGATCGCCGCCGCCACCAACGCGGCGCTCAGGGCGTAGGCGGCGCCTTCGAGGGGACCGAAGATCGCGCCCGCGGCGAGCGTGATGAAGGTCCGGGGGACCAGCGCGACCAGCAGCAGCGCTCCGCCGAGGATCGCCGCCACGGGGGCGAGGGCCCCGAGCCGATCGTCCAGCTGGGGAAGCTGCGCCGGATCGGGTCGGGGCACCAGGAGCAGCAGCAGGCCGCAGCCGCCGATCAGCAGGATGAGCAGGGCGAACCGGGCGGCCGACGGCTGCCGCAGCAGCCGCCGGACGGCACGGATCATGCCCGAGCGGCGGCCACTGCGGAGCGGCGCTCGTTGCGCAGCCGGTCGGACCAGGTGTCGTCCAGCGGCGGCAGTTGGTGCGCCCCGGTGGCCCAGCGCAGCAGCAGGTCGGCCAGGGCCGGGTTGCGGGCCAGCGCCGGGCCGTGCGAGTAGGTGCCGAGCAGCTTGCCGCGCCAGGCGCCCTCGGTGTTGCCGTCGTTGCCCACGCCGGCGGTGACCCGGGCCAGCGGGGAGACCTCGGGGCCGAGGTGGGTGCGACCACCGTGGTTCTCGAAACCGGTCAACGCGGGAAGCCCCAGGCGTGGATCGATCTCACCGGCCAGCTCGCCGACGGCCCGGCTGGAGCCACGGTCGGACTGCAGGTCCAGCAGCTCCAGGCCGCGGCACTGCACGCCCTTGGCGAAGAACGAGGTGCCGAGCAGCTGGTAGCCGGCGCAGACGCCGAACACCACGGCGCCCTGGGAGACCGCCCGGTGCAGGCCACCATCGGCGATCAGCCGCTGCGCGCCCAGCGCCTGCGGGCCGTCCTCGCCGCCGCCGACGAGGTAGATGTCGGCGGTCGCGGGCAGTTGCTGGTCGGAGCGGACCTCCAGCACCTCGACCGGCATGCCGCGCTGGCGGGCCCGCCGGGCCAGGATCAGCGCGTTGCCCCGGTCGCCGTAGGTGGAGAGCAGGTCGGGGTAGATCCAGACGATGCGCAGGCTCTCAGTTGACACGGTCCAACTCCGCTCGGATGTCCTGGAACGCGGTGTAGTTCGCGATGACCTCCAGCCGCCCCGGCGGGACCGACCGGATCGCGTCGTCGAAGGTGCGCACGTGCTGGAACGGCACGTCGTTGACGTCCAGACGGACCGCCAGGTCGTACGCCCGGTCGCCGGTGATCAGCACCTGCCGTCCGCGCAGCGGGGCGAAGTCGACGTCGAAGAGCCAGGAGGTGTCCAGGCCGTCGGGGTCGCGGGCGTTGATGGAGAGCAGGGTCGGCGCGTCGTCGGCCATGTCGAACGCCTCCAGCCAGCTGGCCGGGTTCTTGGCCAGCAGCAGCCGGATGTTGCGCCCGTCCTTGTCGACCTGCGCGTAGCGGCCGGCCACCGACGTGACGATGCCGAGGCGGGACACCGCGTCGACGGGGCGTACGCCGAACTCGGCGGCCACAGCCAGCGCGGTCGCCGCGTTGCCGAGGTTGACCTTGCCGGGTAGCTGGAGGGAGACCTTGTGCCAGGCGCCGGTGGGGTCGAGCACGCCCTCGTCCTCGACGACCCACTGCGGCTCCGGTCGGCGCAGCGCGCAGCCGGTGCACCACCACTGGTCGCCGGAGCGCTGGATGGTGGAGCCGCACTCGGGGCAGACCCAGGAGTCGTCGTGCCAGCGCTGGCCGGCGCTGAACCAGGTCACGTGCGGCGGGTTGATGCCGCGGGCCGGGTCGGCCGGCGGGGTGGCGGCCCACACCACCATCGGGTCGTCGGCGTTGGCCACCACCCGTACGTCGGTGTGCCGGACCAGCGCCGCACGCCAGAGCTGCGCCATCATGGCGACCTCCTTGGCGCGGTCGAGCTGGTCGCGGGAGAGGTTGAGCAGCGCGACCACGTGCGGCTCGGTCGCCTCCAGCACCTGGGCGAGGTAGTGCTCGTCGACCTCCAGCACCGCGTACGGGGTGCTGCCGGCCTTGGCCAGCGCCGAGGTGTGCCCGGTGGGCATGTTCGCGCCGAAGGAGTTGGTGGCGACCCGCCCGAGCACGCCGACCGCGGCGGCGGTCAACCGGGTGGTGGTGGTCTTGCCGTTGGTGCCGGAGACGAGCGCGATGGCGCGCCCGGCCGACAGGTGCGCCAGCAGATCCGGGTCGATCTTCAGCCCGATCCACCCGCCGATCACCGAACCGTCGCCACGCCCGGCCGCCCGGGAGAGCGCCGCGGCCGTCCGTGACACGGAGCTGGCCACCTTCGCCCGTAGGGGCATTTTCGCGTCCGTCACGCGAGCGAGGTTACCGGACCGACCGCCCCGCCAGATCGCCGCCGACGCCGAACCGTTCGGCCGTGGCGGGTGTGTGGGCGGCCGGGTCGGCCTCCACCGGACGGAGTCGATCTATGTCGGAAAGCGGACCACGCCGGGTGGGCGCTCGGGCCCTCCACTCCGCTCCACCCCGTGTGACGTGCGGTTTTGCTCGCCGATCGGCCGCGCCACGCGGGCGATTCTGGTTGCAGGTGGAGGGAAGTGGAGTAGAGTGGGGCCCAATGGTGAGGCCGGGAGGGCTCACCGGCCCGGGGGGTCAGCGGCGCCGCGAACGCCGCTCAAAGGGCGAGGGGGTTGGGCCGATGTTCCTCGGCACCCATACTCCGCGCCTGGACGACAAAGGCCGGTTGATCCTTCCGGCCAAGTTTCGGGATGAGCTGGCGGGGGGTGTCGTGGTCACCAAAGGGCAGGATCGCTGTCTCTATGTCTTTCCGACACCCGAGTTCCAGCGCATCGCGGAGCAGTTGCGGGCGCAGCCGATGACGCACAAGGCGGCCCGGGCCTACAGCCGGGTCTTCTTCGCCAGCGCGCACGACGAGGTGCCGGACAAGCAGGGCCGGGTGACCATTCCGGCCCACCTGCGGGAGTACGCCGCACTCGACCGGGACCTGGTCGTGATCGGCGCGAGCACGCGGGTGGAGATCTGGGACAAGGCCGCCTGGGAGACCTACCTCGCCGAGAGCGAAGACGACTTCGCCGACATCGAGGAGGGGGTGCTGCCCGGCGGACTGTAGGGCGGATCGGCGCCCGACGTACTGCGAGATCTCCAGCCGCTTTCGAGTTCCTGGCATCCCTTCCCCGGTGCCAGGCGCACGATCCAGTCATCGGGTTCGCCCGGTGGACGGCGGGAGCGGATGGGGATCTGGCGGTACGACGGCAGCGCCGTCCGACGACAGACGCAGGAGAAGAACGGACGTATCAACCAGTGGGGGTCAACATGGGGGAGCTACGCGGCACGCACGTGCCGGTGCTGCTCGAGCGGTGCCTCGAGCTGCTGGCCCCCGCGCTGGGTCGAGGCGGCCGGACTGTTCACGTCGACGCGACGCTCGGCTTGGCCGGGCACGCGGAGGCGGTGCTCGAGGCGCATCCGGAGACGGTCCTGATCGGGCTCGACCGGGACACCGAGGCACTCGCTCACGCGCGGGTCCGGTTGGCACGTTTCGCCGACCGCATCCACCTGGAGCACGCCGTCTACGACGAGTTGCCCGACGTGCTGGCCCGGCTGGGTTATCCGGGCATCGACGGGATCCTGTTCGACCTGGGTGTCTCGTCGTTGCAGTTGGACGCGCCCGACCGCGGGTTCGCCTACGCCCAGGACGCGCCACTGGACATGCGGATGGACCAGACGCGGGGGGTGACCGCCGAGGAGGTGGTCAACACCTACGCGCATCCGGACCTGGCCCGGGTGTTGCGGGTCTACGGCGAGGAGAAGTTCGCCGGCCGGATCGCCTCGGCGATCATCCGGCAGCGGGAACGCGCCCGGATCACCTCGTCCGCGCTGCTGGCGGAGCTGGTTCGGGACTCCATTCCGGCACCAGCGCGACGAACGGGTGGACACCCGGCAAAGAGAACGTTTCAGGCTTTACGGATCGAGGTAAACAGAGAGCTGGCAGCGCTGGAGGCAGCGCTGCCGTCCGCGCTCGACGCACTGACCGTGGGCGGTCGCATGGTGGTCCTGTCCTACCACTCGCTGGAGGACCGGCTCACCAAGGCGGCGCTCGCGGACCGGGTCCGCAGTAAGGGCCCGATCGACCTCCCGGTCGAGCTGCCCGGGTCCGGTCCGACGTTCCGGCTGCTCAGCCGGGGCGCCGAGCTTCCCGGGGAGGCGGAGGTCGCCGCGAACCCGCGCGCCGCCTCGGTGCGGCTGCGGGCAGCGGAACGACTCGATCCGAACGCGACAGAGCAAGGGCGGACCGACCGCGAACGGTCCCGCCGACGGGTGAAGGGGATGCACCAACCGGGGACGGGGTCTGCGTGATCCGTGGGGGGTCCGCAGACGACGACCCGCAGAGGGACGGATGTTGAGGGGGAGGGGACATGAGCATTGACAAGCGCGACCGCCGGGGCATCACCGGCGGCGGGCAGCGCGCACCGCGGTCGGGGGGCCGGACCGCGGCGGAGCGAGCCACGCGCGTGGAGAACGCTACGCCACGCATCGATCGAGTCAACCGGCAGGGGGAGGCTCGCGCCCGGGGGGCGCGCGAGTTCCCGACGCAGGGCAGCGCCGCGCTGCGACCGGCCGAGAAGGCCGCCGCCGCGTCCAGCGCCCGCCCGCCCCGGCTGCGGGTGGCGCCACCGCCGCCGGTGTCGGTGCCGCGCGCTCCGTTCGCGGCGCTGATCGTGGTGCTGGTCGTCGGCGGGGTGCTCGGCATCCTGGCGGTCAACACCAAGATCAATGAGAACGCGTTCCGGCTGGAGAAGCTGCAGCAGCAGCAGGCCCGGCTGGATCTGGAGAAGCAGCAGCTGGACAAGCAGATCGCCGAGGCGAAGGCGCCCGGCAACCTGACCGCCGAGGCGCGGCGGCTGGGCCTGGTGGACGCTGGCGAGCCGGCGTACATCCGGATGCCGGACGGCAAGCCCATCGGCGTGCCGAGGCCGGCGACCGGCGAGCCGTCGGTGACCAGTCAGGGTGCGGGAGGCTGACCGGTGCCACCAAGGTCGGACGAGCCGCGCCGGGATCCCAAGGGGTCCCGGCGCGGCTCTTCGCGTGACGCCACACCCGCCGACGAGGAGCCTCGGGCCGGCGAGCCGGGCATCGGGGGCATCTCCGGCGCACGGGCGTACACCCCGAGGGGTCGGACGGTCCGCGAGGAGCGCGGCACGCCGGCGCGCAGCGGGGGTGCCGAGCAGCGGCGTACCCCGCGCAGCACCCGGTCCGGCGACCCGTTCCGGCCGGCGTTGCAGGTGCTCGACGGCGGTCGCGCCGCGGCCCGTTCCGGCCGGCGGGCCGCCCCGGCGGCCGGTCGCGGCGGCGTCGTGCGAACCGTCGCGCCGCGTACCCCGCGCGGCCCGGCCGGCGACGAGCCGCCGCCGCGCCGCCGGACCACGCCGAGGACGCCCGGCCGCGCCAGCCGTGCCGACCGCCCGGCGGCCCGGCGGCCGTCCCGCAAGCCGCCGCGCCCGCCGAAGCTGGCCGACCCGCGCCTGCGGCTGCGGCTGGGCACCGTGCTCACCCTGGCCCTGTTCGTCACCATCGGGATCCGGCTGATCTTCCTGCAGGCCGTCGACGCCCCGGCGTACGCAGGCGGCGGCGTCGCCGACCGGACCCGCACGGTCGAGCTGCCCGCGCCGCGCGGCGCGATCTACGACCGCACCGGCGAGCCGCTCGCGCACAGCGTCGAGGCGCGGTACGTCTTCGCCGACCCGACCGAGATCACAGACGAGGCCGCCACCGCGAAGGCGCTCTCCCCGCTGCTCGGCATCCCGGCGTCGAAGCTCACCGCGCTGATGAAGCCCCGCAAGCTGGAGAACGGCAACCCGTCCCGGTTCGAGTACCTGGCCCGGGGGGTCGAGATCCCGACCGCCAAGCAGGTGTTGGCGCTGGAGCTGCCCGGCATCGGGGTGCACCGCGACGAGCGCCGCGAGGTCCCCGGCGGTGACCTGGCGGCCAACCTGATCGGCTTCACCAGCCAGGACATGGTCGGGTTGGAGGGTCTGGAGGCCCGCTACAACGAGCAGCTCGCCGGTCAGGACGGCAAGCGGGTGTACGAGGCCGGCCTGGGCGATCTCGCCGCGCCCATCCCGGGCGGCTACAGCAGGACCACGCCGGCCAACCCGGGCAGCTCGCTGTGCCTGACCATCGACCGTGACCTGCAGTTCAAGACGCAGCAGATTCTCAGCGCGGGGATGGCGCGGCAGCACGGTGGCACCGCCGCCGCGGTGGTCATCGACGTGCCCACCGGCGAGGTGCTGGCCCAGGCGAGCCATCCCACCTACGACGCCGCGAAGCCGATCCCGAGCGACCCGGTCGCCCGGGAGGACGCCGCGACCAGCTTCGTGGTCGACCCCGGCTCGGTGCACAAGGCGATCACCTACGGCGCGGCGCTCCAGGAGGGGGTGATCACCGCGGACACGACGCTGCCCATCGCGAACAGCATCAAGAAGGGCGACACCTGGTTCTCGGACACCCACCGGGCCAACGGCCGGCAGATGAGCGTCCCGGGGATGCTCGCCTACTCGTCGAACGTCGGCACCATCACCATCGCCGACCGGCTCGGCCCGGACCGGCTGATCGACTACCAGAAGCGGTTCGGGCTGGGCCAGCCCACCCGCGAGGGCCTGCCCGGCGAGGCCAGCGGGCGGCTCCTGCCCGCCGACGAGTGGAGCGAATCGTCGCGCGGGTCGGTGCCGATCGGGCACAGCGTCGACGCGACGCCACTGCAGATGGCCGCCGCGTACGCCGCCATCGCCAACGACGGCACGTACGTGCAGCCGCACCTGGTCAAGGAGACCATCGACCCGGACGGCAAGCGCACCCCCGGACCGACCCCGGTGACCCGCTCGGTGCTCAGCCCGCAGAACGCGGCAGCCCTGCGCACCATGCTGGAGGCGGTCACCACGGTCGACGGCGCCACCGGTCTCGCCGCCGCGGTCCCCGGCTACCGGGTCGCGGGCAAGACCGGCACCGGCTGGCGGCTGGTGGACGGCAAGAAGCAGCCCGGCGAGGTGTCCTCCTTCATCGGCATGGCACCCGCCGAGAAGCCCCGGTACGTGATCGCCGTCTTCGTGTACGCGCCGGGCGGCGGGGGCGCGGCGATCGCTCAACCGGCCTTCCGGGACATGATGCAGTTCACGCTGCGTCACAACCGGATTCCGCCTTCCGCCAGTGGTTCGGCACCCAAGTTCGTGGTCTATCCGCGCTGAGCAGCAATGGCGGGACATCATCGGTGAGTGCCGACGAACCACCGGGGCGGCTGTGCGGCCGGAACCGGACGACCGGGTAGGGTCTGACGCCGTGCCCGGCAATCCACGTCCACGTACCGTGACCGGAATTCGGCTCGGTGATCTCGCCGTCCGGCTCGCTGTCGACCTCCCGGCGGACGCCGCCGACGTGGTCGTCACCGGGGCGACCCACGCCAGCCAGGAGGTCCGCCCCGGCGACCTGTACGCGGCGTTGCCCGGCGCCCGCCGGCACGGCGCGGAGTTCGCCGCCGGCGCCGCCGAGGCGGGCGCCGTGGCCCTGCTGACCGACCCGGCCGGCGCGGAGCTGGCGGCGGGGACCGGCCTGCCCGCCCTGGTGGTGCCCGACCCGCGTGCGGTGCTCGGCGAGCTGGCCTCGGCCGTCTACGGCGACCCGACCGCCGCGCTCACCGTGATCGGTGTGACCGGCACGGCGGGCAAGACCTCCACCGCGTACCTGATCGAGTCGGGGCTGCGCGCGGCTGGGCACACCACCGGGCTGATCGGCACCGTGGAGACCCGGCTCGGCGACCTGGTGATCGACAGCGTGCGTACCACCCCCGAGGCGACGGACCTGCACGCGATGCTGGCGACCGCCCGGGAGCGGGGGGTGACGGCCGTCGTCATGGAGGTCTCCAGCCACGCGCTGGCCATGGGCCGGGTGGGCGGGGTCCGCTTCGCCGTGGGCGGCTACACCAACTTCGGCTCCGATCACCTGGACTTCCACGCCGACAGCGCCGACTACTTCGCCGCCAAGGCGCAGCTCTTCGACGGTCGGTGCGCGGTCGAGGTGCTCAACCAGGACGACCCGGCGCTCAAGCCGTTGTACAAGCCGGCGACTGTCACCTACTCGGCGGCCGGCGACCCGAGCGCGACGTGGTGGGCCGACGGCGTCGACGGCGAGGGGTACGCGCAGCGGTTCGCCGCGCACGGCCCGGACGGCGTCACGCTGGCCGCCGGGGTGGCGCTGCCCGGCCGGCACAACGTGGCCAACGCGCTGCTGGCCATCGCCACGCTGGTGGGCGCCGGGGTGGACCCGGCGACCGCGGCGACCGGCGTGGCCGCCTGCGGTGGCGTACCCGGCCGCCTCCAGTTGGTCGACGTCGTCGGGCCGGTGCGCGGGGTCGTCGACTACGCGCACAAGGCCGACGCGATCGTGGCGGCGCTGGCGGCGCTGCGCGAGCTGAGCGCCGGCCGGTTGATCTGTGTGATCGGTGCCGGTGGAGACCGGGACCGGGGTAAGCGGCCGGTGATGGGCGCCGCCGCGGCGGAGGGAGCCGACGTGGTGCTGGTGACCGACGACAATCCGCGTACCGAGGATCCGGCGGAGATCCGCGCCGAGGTGCTCGCCGGGGCGTACCAGGCCGGCGCGGCCGCCCGGATCATCGAGGTGGCCGGTCGTCGGGCCGCGATCGACGAGGCGGTCCGGCTGGCCGGGCCGGGTGACGTGGTCGCGCTGCTCGGCAAGGGCCACGAGCGGGGCCAGGAGGTGGCCGGCGAGGTGCTCCCGTTCGACGACAGCGTCGAGTTGGCCGACGCGCTGCGGGCCCGGTTCGGCGACCCGGCGGGTCAGCGGTGATCGCGCTGAGCCTGGCCGAGGTGGCCGAGGCGGTCGACGGGCGGCTCGTGGCCGCCGACCCGACCGTCACTGTCACCGGCTCGGTCGAGTTCGACTCGCGCAAGGTGGGGCCCGGTTCGCTCTTCGTGGCCTTCCCCGGGGAGAAGGTCGACGGGCACGACTACGCGGCGACGGCGGTGGCGGCCGGCGCGGTGGCGGTGCTCGGCAGCCGCGAGGTGCCCGGGGTGCCGATGGTGCTGGTCGACGACGCCCTGGCCGCGATGGGCCGGCTGGCCCGCGCCGCGGTGGACCGGCTGCCCGAGCTGACCGTGATCGGCGTGACCGGTTCCTCGGGCAAGACCACCACGAAGGATCTGATCGGTCAGCTCACCTCCCGGCTCGGGGCCACGGTGGCACCGCCCGGCTCGTTCAACAACGAGCTGGGGCACCCGTACACCGCGTTGCGGGCCGGGCCGGACACCCGCTACCTGGTGATGGAGAAGGGCGCCCGCGGGGTGGGGCACGTGCGCTACCTCTGCGAGCTGGTGCCGCCCCGGATCTCGGTGGTGCTCAACGTCGGGACGTCGCACATCGGCGAGTTCGGCTCGCAGGAGGCGATCGCCCAGGCCAAGGGCGAACTCGTGGAGGCGCTGCCGTCCGACGGGCTGGCCGTGCTGAACGCCGACGACCCGCGGGTGGACGCGATGGCGAGCCGCACCGTGGCCCGGGTGGTCCGCTACGGCGAGGCGTCGGACGCCGACGTACGCGCCGAGGACGTCACGCTCGACGAGCGCGGGCACCCGTCGTACACCCTGGTCACCCCGGAGGGGCGCACGCCGGTGCGGCTCGCGTTGACCGGCCGCCACCAGGTCGGCAACACCCTCGCCGCCGCCGCGGTCGCCCGGGAGCTGGGCATGCCGCTGGCCGAGCTGGCCACGGCGCTCGGCGAGCTGCGGCTGGTCTCCACCCGGCGGATGGACGTCTTCGACCGGCCCGACGGGGTCACGGTCATCGACGACTCGTACAACGCCAACCCGGCCTCGATGGCGGTCGCGCTGCGGGCGCTTGCCAGCCTCGGAGAGGGGCGGCGTACCGTCGCGGTGCTCGGTTACATGGCCGAGCTGGGCCCGTTCGAGCGGGACGGCCACCGTGAGGTCGGCCAACTCGCGGCCGAGCTGGGTGTCGACCGGCTGCTCGTGGTGGGTGAGCCGGCCGCGCCGATCCACGACGGCGCGACAGCGGTAGCGAACTGGGGAGGAGAGTCGGTGCTGCTCACCGATCAGGCGGCGGCCGTCGAGGTGCTGCGGGGCGAGCTACGGCCGGACGATGTCGTCCTGGTCAAGGGCTCCCGGTACCGGACCTGGGAGGTTGTCGACGCGCTGCGCGCCGACGCCGGGGAATCCACCCGATGAGGGCGGTCATCGTCGCCATCGGGGTGGCCTTCCTCGTCTCGCTCTTCTGCACCCCGATCGCCATCAAGGTGTTCACCCGGCTCAAGGCCGGTCAGCCGATCCGCACCGACGGCCCGGCCATGCACCAGACCAAGAAGGGCACGCCCACGATGGGCGGCGTGGTCTTCATCCTGGCCACGGTGATCGCGTACGTGGCCGGACACCTGGCGCTGACCACCCTGCCGGATCAGCAGATCGCGCAGGTGGAGCCGACCATCACCGCGCTGGTGCTGCTGGGGCTGATGGTCTTCTCCGGTGCGGTCGGCTTCCTCGACGACTTCCTCAAGGTGCGCAAGCGCAACAGCGCCGGGCTGAACAAGCGCGGCAAGCTGCTCGGCCAGATTCTGGTCGGCGCGGTCTTCGGCGTGGTCGCGTTGTACTTCCCGAGCACGATGACCGACGCGTCGGGCGCGGTGACCAACACCGAGACGGTGGGCAGCACCACGCTGAGCTTCATCCGGGACATCGACGCCCTGGAAGTCAGCAAGGTCGGCGCGGTGATCATCTTCATCTTCGTGGTGATGGGCGCGACGAACGGGGTGAACCTCACCGACGGTCTGGACGGTCTGGCCACCGGCGCCTCGGTGATGGTCCTCGCCGCGTACGCGTTGATCGCGTTCTGGCAGTACCGGCACTGGTGCGCCGACCCGAACTACACCCAGCCCTACTGCTACGAGGTGCGCGATCCGTTGGAGATCGCGCTGATAGCCGGGGCCGCGGCCGGGGCCTGTGTGGGCTTCCTGTGGTGGAACACGTCCCCGGCGCGGATCTTCATGGGTGACACCGGGGCGCTGGGGCTGGGCGGCCTGATCGCCGGCATGGCGATGTCCACCCGGACCATCCTGCTGCTGCCGATCATCGGTGGCCTCTTCGTGATCATCACGATGTCCGTGGTGATCCAGATCATCTCCTTCCGGACCACCGGTAAACGTGTGTTCCGGATGTCGCCGCTCCAGCACCACTTCGAGTTGGCCGGTTGGAGCGAGGTCAACATCGTGGTCCGGTTCTGGATCATCGCCGGCATCGGCGTGGCCATCGCGCTGGGCCTGTTCTACAGCGAGTTCCTGGCCAACATGACCTGATCCCGCCCGTTCCCCGCGATCTTGCACTTTCGGTCCCCCGAATGCCCCGTTCTGCGGCTTGCGTCCGGGCAGGAAGTGCAAGATCGACGGGGTGGAGTGGCCGACACGCCGGGGGTGTCGTTTGGGCTCGCCCGACGCGCGTAGCGGTGATGATGTCGGGGTGGGGGAGGAACGAGGCACCGAGGGCAGGACAGGCGGCCGGCCGCGACGATCACCGGGTGCGCGGCGTACCGCTGCGGCTCCGGTGGCGCCGCCCGGGCCGGACGACGCGCCAGGGCCAGACGACGAGCGTGGGCCGGATCCCAGGCGCGGGCCGGACGGCAGGCGCGGCCCGGATCCCAGGCGCGGCACGGACAGCCCGCGCGGCCCGGACGACACGCTTGGTTCGGACGGCTCGCTCGGTTCGGACGGCTCGCACGGGTCCGGAGACAAGCGGGGGGCGGACAGGTCCCGTGGGGCGGTGCCGGGTGCGGCGCCACGGGAGCCGGAGGCCGCCGCGCCGGTGCCGCTGAGCGCGCTGGACGCGGCCGGTGGGCTGGCCGCGCTGCGCGGCCTGCTGGACCGGCCGCTGGCCTCCTACTACCTGCTGCTGTCCAGCGCCGGCCTGCTGCTGCTGATCGGGTTGACGATGGTCTTCTCGGCGACCAGCGTGCGCGACTACGCCGAGGGTGGCAACGCCTCGGCGTCGGTGACCAAGCAGGCTATCTTCGCCGTGATCGGCATCGGGGCGTTCTGGGTCTGCCAGCGCCTGCCCGCGAGCACCTACCGGTCCCTGGGCCGGCCGCTGCTGTTCACCGCGATCGGGCTGCTGCTGCTGCTCAACCTGCTGCTCGCGTACGCCCGGCTGACCGACCAGGACTCCGCCCGGATCGGCCCGATCGAGGCGCGGCTGCTCTGGCTGTTCATCGGCGGGATCCAGGTGCAGCCCTCCGAGTTGGCCAAGTTCGCGCTGGTGTTGTGGGGCGCGCACCTGGTCGCCCGCAAGGGCGCCGCGCTGGGCTGGTGGCGCGAGCTGGCCACCCCGCTCTTCCCGGTGATGGGGCTGCTCTTCGTGCTGGTCGGCTACAACGACGTGGGCACCATGCTCTGCCTGCTGGCCCTGGTGGTCGGCCTGCTCTGGGCCGCCGGGGTGCGGATGCGGGTGTTCGGCGCGCTGACCGTGATCGGTCTGCTCGGCGTCGGCCTGCTCATCGCGGTGGCCTCGCTGGGTGCCGGCTCCGGTCAGCGCGGCGCGGAGAACTACCGGCTGGCGCGGCTCACCCTGTTTCTCAACCCGCCGCCACCGGACCAGTGCGGGGACCCCTGCTACCAGTTCTACCAGGGACGACTGGCCATCGAGCACGGCGGCTGGTTCGGCGTCGGGCTGGGCAAGAGCAGCCTCAAGTGGGACTGGCTGCCCGAGGCGCACAACGACTTCATCTTCGCGATCATCGCCGAGGAGCTCGGGGTGATCGGTTGCGCGGTGGTGCTGAGCCTGTTCTCGGTGCTCGCGTACACCGGGCTGCGGATCGCCCGACGGGTCGACGACCCGTTCCGGCGGCTCGCCGCAGCCGCCGTCACCACCTGGCTGGTGAGCCAGGCGGTGATCAATATCGGTGGGGTGGTCGGGCTGCTGCCGATCACTGGTCTGCCGCTGCCGTTCATCTCCGACGGCGGAAGTGCCCTGGTCGTGACGTTGGCCGGGATCGGCATGCTGGCGTCCTTCGCCCGCGCCGAACCCGATGCGGCCAGAGCACTGCATGCCCGTCCGCCGGCCCGGTGGGTCCGACTACTCTGGGCCCCGTTGCCGCCGCTTCCCGGCCGGCGTCGCCGGCCGGCGACGCCGCCGGCTGGCCGAGGGTCCGTGCCCCGGTCCCGTGAGCGGCGACAGGACGACCAGGCCGCACCGCGCGGCGCCCGGCAGGGCCGGAGTCGCGCGGGTTCGGCGAGCGAGAGGAGACGCTGATGGGTCCGCTGCGTTCGGTGGTGCTCGCGGGAGGTGGCACCGGGGGGCACATCTACCCGCTGCTCGCCTTCGCCGACTGCCTGCGCCGACACGACCCGGGCGTCCGAATCACCTGCCTCGGCACACCGAAGGGCATGGAGAACGAGCTGATCCCGCCGCACGGTTACGAGCTGCGGCAGATCCCCGCATACCAGCTGCCCCGGTCGGTCAACATGAACCTGGTCCGCACCCCGGGCCGGATGTGGACCGCGGCCCGCGCGGCGGGCAAGGTGATCGACGAGGTGCGGGCCGACGTGGTCGTCGGCTTCGGCGGGTACGTCTCGGTGCCGGCCTACCTGGCCGCCTGGCGGCGTGAGCTGCCCATGGTGATCCACGAGGTGAACGTGCCGCCGGGGGTGGCCAACCGGCTGGGCATGAAGTTCACCAAGAACATCGCGGTCGGCTTTCCGCACCAGCCGAGCCAGGCCGAGGCGCTGCGCCACGCCACAGTGGTCGGGGTGCCGCTGCGTCGCTCCATCGCCGCACTGGACCGGTACGCGCTGCGCGACGCCGCCCGCGCCCACTTCGGGCTCCGCCCGGACCTGCCGGTGCTCTTCGTCGCCGGCGGCTCGTCGGGCGCCCGCTCGGTCAACCTGGCGGTCTCCGGGGCGGCCAAGGAGTTGGCCCGCAACGGCGTGCAGGTGCTGCACGTGATGGGTGCCCGCAACGAGCCGGTGCCGATCCCCACCGACCTGCCGGTGCCGTACGTGACGCTGCCCTACCTGTCGGAGATGGAGCTGGGTTACGCCGCCGCCGACCTGATGCTGGCCCGGGGCGGGGCGATGACCGTCGCCGAGGTGGCCGCGATCGGGCTGCCCACGATCTTCGTGCCGTACCCGCACAGCAACCAGGAGCAGAAGCGCAACGCGCTGCCGGTGGTCGAGGCCGGCGGAGGGCTGCTGGTCGACGACGCCGAGCTCACCCCGGACTGGCTGGAGCGGGCCGTCATTCCGCTGATCCGCGACCCGCAGCGGCTGTACGCGATGGGCGCCGCGGCGTCGGCGTACGGGCGGCGCGACGGTGACGAGGCGCTGCGCTCCTTCGTCGTCGAGGCGGTGGCCCGATGACCGCGCAGTTCACCCCGGCCGGCACGCTCACCGCCGAGGACCTGGGCACCATCCACCTGATCGGGGTGGGTGGCGTCGGCATGAGCGGGCTGGCCCGGCTCTTCCTCACCCGGGGCATCCCGACCTCCGGCAGCGAGCTGCGTGAGTGGCCGTCGCTGGCCGGCCTGCGGGCGCTGGGCGGGACGATCCACATGACGCACGAGGCGACCAACCTCGACGGCGTGGACACCGTGGTCTACTCCTCGGCCATCCCGCAGGACCACCTGGAGCTGGTCGAGGCGCGTCGGCGCGGCCTGCGGGTGCTGCACCGCTCGGAAGCCCTCGCCGCGGCGATGACGGGCCGCCGTGCGATCGCGGTGGCCGGTACGCACGGCAAGACCACCACCACGTCGATGGTGACGATGGTGCTCCAGCAGGCCGGCGTGGACCCGTCGTTCGTGATCGGCGGGGAGATCTCCGAGGTCGGCTCGGGCGCCCACCACGGCACCGGCGAGCACTTCGTGGTCGAGGCGGACGAGAGTGACCGCTCGTTCCTCATCTACCGCCCGTACGTCTCGATCATCACGAACGTCGAGGCGGACCACCTGAACACCTACGGCGACTACGCGACGCTGGAGGCGGCGTTCGTCGAGTTCGCCCGGCTCACCGACCCGGACGGGTTCATCATCACGTGTGCCGACGACCCGGGTGGTCGGCGGTTGGCCGCGACGCTGCGCGCCGAGGGGCGCCGGGTCCACACGTACGGCGCGGCCGACGACGCCGACCTGCGGCTGACCGAGATCGTCTCCTCGGCGCGGGGAGTGCGCTACCTGGCCGCGATCGACGGCCGGTCGCTGGGCGAGTTCCGGCTGCCGGTGCCGGGCCGGCACATGGGGCTGAACAGCGCCTCGGCGGTGCTGGCCGCGTACCTGCTGGAGTTGCCGTTGGAGGCCGCGGAGGCGGCGCTGGCGGTCTTCCCCGGCGTGCGGCGGCGCTTCGAGCGCAAGGGCGTCGCGGACGGCGTGCTGGTCTACGACGAGTACGCCTACCACCCGACCTCGATGACGCTGGCGATGCAGACGCTGCGCGAGGTGGCCGGGGACGGGCGGCTGATCGTGGTCTTCCAGCCGTACCGGCTGTACCGGACCCGGGACTCGCAGGCGGAGATCGCCGAGGCGCTGGCCATCGCCGACGAGGTGGTGCTGCTGGAGGTCTTCGGGCCGGGCGAGCTGCGTCAGCCCGGTGAGGGGTCGGCGGCGCTGATCGAGGCGGTGGCGTTGCCCGCCGAGCGGAAGGTGTTCGTCGACTCGTGGGAGGCGGCGCCGGTCGAGGTGGCCCGCCGGGCCCGATCCGGGGACGTCGTGGTGACCATGGGCGCCCCGCCGATCTCGCTGATGGGTGACGAGTTGCTGGCCGCCCTGGGCGCGCGGAGTTCCGGCTCCGCGTCGAGGGCGACAGTCGATCCGGTGGCGATCGGCCAGCCGGTGCCCGGCGGGTCCACCGCCGGTGGCGATGGTGCGGCTCTCGGCACCGTCGCACCGGACGGCGCGGCGCCCCCGGCCGGATGAGCCCCGGCCCCGCCCGCGGGCGGACCAGCGCCGCCGAGGGCGGCACCCCGCGACGTGGGCCGGTGCGGCGGTGGCAGCTGGTCCGGGCCGGCAGCGACGCGGTGCCGCCGTCGACCCGCCGGTTCATGGCCCGCGCCCGGCAGCGCCGGATGCGCGCGGCGCTGCCGTGGGCGGTGGCCGCTGGGGTGCTGGCGCTGCTCGGGCTGGTCGCCTGGACGGTGCTCGGCACCGGGTTGTTCGGGGTCCGCGAGGTGACGGTGGAGGGCGCGAAGCTGGTCACCGCGGTGCAGGTGCGCGACGCGGTGGGGGTGCCCGACGGGGTGCCGCTGGCCCGGGTTGACCTGGCCGCCGCCGAGCGCCGGGTCGGCGCGCTGGCGCCGGTGGAGCGGGCCACGGTGTCCCGGGACTGGCCGGGCGCGCTGGTGGTCCGGGTGACCGAACGGACCCCGGTGGCGGCGGTGCCGCAGGGGGAGGCGTTCGCCCTGATCGACCGCAGCGGCGTGGCGTTCCAGACGGCGGCCCGCCGACCTGCCGACCTGCCGCTGGTGCGGGTGACCCGGCCCGCCGCCGACGACCCGGGCACCCGGGCCGCGCTGGAGGTGCTGGTGGCGTTGACCCCGCAGCTGCGCGCCGAACTGGTGGATGTGAGTGTGGAGAGCCTGGCCCGGATCAGCCTGCGGCTGCGCGGGGACCGCACGGTGGTCTGGGGTGACGCGACGAGGGGTACGGACAAGGCCCGGGTGGCTACCGCGCTGCTCGACGAGGACGCCGACCGGATCGACGTGAGCGCGCCGGACGTGGTGACCTTCCGCTGATCGGAGAGCATCCGGGGACGTGATGAGTCGCGCTCCGGCGGCGACACGCCGGTCAGGTCCTTGGCTCATCGGGCGGTGGCGCTTACGTTGCCCCGAAGAGGATCAGTGGTTGACATAACTGTAAGCCTCTAGTAGAGGGTTAGGGTTCACCTCTGGCCCTCGCTGGTGACAGCTGTCGTCGGCCGCTGGGCTGGCCACGCCGTACCCGGTCGGCCGAAGCCAATCTCGAAGGGAAAGGACCGGAGATGACACCTCCGCACAACTACCTGGCGGTCATCAAGGTCGTCGGCATCGGGGGCGGCGGGGTCAACGCCGTCAACCGGATGATCGAGGTTGGGCTCAAGGGCGTCGAGTTCATCGCGATCAACACCGATGCCCAGGCGCTGCTGATGAGTGACGCCGACGTCAAGCTCGACGTCGGCCGGGAGCTGACCCGTGGGCTGGGCGCCGGGGCCAATCCGGACGTGGGCAAGAACGCCGCCGAGGACCACCGCGACGAGATCGAGGAGGTGCTCAAGGGCGCCGACATGGTCTTCGTGACCTGCGGCGAGGGCGGCGGCACCGGCACCGGCGGCGCGCCCGTGGTGGCCAACATCGCCCGCAAGCTCGGCGCGCTGACCATCGGCGTGGTGACCCGGCCGTTCTCCTTCGAGGGCAAGCGTCGCCAGGTGCAGGCCGAGACGGGGATAGACGAGCTGCGCAACCAGTGCGACACCCTGATCGTCATCCCGAACGACCGGCTGTTGGCACTCGGCGATCGCGGCATCAGCATGATGGACGCGTTCCGCACCGCCGACCAGGTGCTGCTCTCCGGTGTGCAGGGCATCACCGACCTGATCACCACCCCGGGTCTGATCAACCTGGACTTCGCCGACGTCAAGAGCGTGATGAGCGGCGCGGGCAGCGCGTTGATGGGCATCGGCAGCGCCCGTGGGGAGAACCGGGCGGTCGAGGCGGCCGAGGCGGCCATCTCCAGCCCGCTGCTGGAGCAGAGCATGGACGGCGCGCGTGGCGTGCTGCTCTCCATCGCCGGCGGCTCCGACCTGGGCCTGTTCGAGATCAACGACGCGGCCCAGCTGGTCACCGACGCGGCCCACCCGGACGCCAACATCATCTTCGGTGCGGTGATCGACGACGCGCTCGGCGACGAGGTCCGCGTGACGGTCATCGCGGCGGGCTTCGACGGCGGTACGCCGGCGTACAAGGCGGCCGAGCCGACCCGCAAGACCAACACCAACCAGCCGGCGCCGCAGAGCACTCCGGTGCCCCCGCCGGCCACCCTGCCGGCGCCGACCCAGTCGCCGCGCCGCGTGCTCTTCGACGACGTCGACGTGCCCGACTTCCTCAAGAACGGGTCCTGAGCACCGCCGATGACTGACAGCTCAGCCATGGCACGACCGGACCGGCGCGCCGAACTCGCGGCCGGCCTGGCCCAGGTGAGGGCCCGGATCGCCGACGCCTGCGCGGACGCGGGCCGGGACCGCGCCGAGGTCACGATGATCGCGGTGACCAAGACGTACCCGGCCGACGACGTGCTGGCGTTGGCCGGGCTCGGGGTGACCGACATGGGGGAGAACCGCGACCAGGAGGCGGCCGGCAAGGCCGCCGAGGTGGCCGCCGCCGGGGTGAACCCGCGCTGGCACTTCATCGGCCAGCTGCAGCGGAACAAGGCCCGCTCGGTGGTCCGGTACGCCGACGTCGTGCATTCGGTGGACAGCGCGCGGCTGGCCCGGGCGCTGGCCTCGGCGGCGGCGGACCGGGAACGGCCGCTGGACGCTCTGGTGCAGGTGAGCATCGACGGCGACCCGGCCCGCGGTGGGGCACTGCCCGGGTCGGACGACCCGGGCGTCGGGCTGGAGGCGGTGGCCGAGGCGGTGGCCGACGCGCCGGCGCTGCGGCTGGCCGGCCTGATGGCGGTCGCGCCGCTGGGCTGGCAGCCGGAGCGGGCCTTTGCCCGGCTGGCCGAGGTGGCCGAGGCGTTTCGGACGGTCCATCCAGGGGCGACAGCGTTGTCCGCGGGAATGAGCGGCGACCTGGAAATCGCGATCCGATATGGCGCGACACATGTCCGCGTCGGTAGCGCGTTGCTCGGAATGCGTCCCACGCTGCGGTAGCCTGACCGCGAGACATGCAAATTACATCAGTGTTGTTTCAGGGACGGCGTCCCCTTGTCGGGGGTTGTGGCGTGCGACGCGAATCGCGCGCCAGGGGATTGCCGTTCCGGTCCGATGGGCATGGTTGTCCACTCGCGACCGGCGACATGGCACGGGGGCGAGTGCCGCACGGCGGACGGAAGGGCGCGGGATGGGTGCACTGCGCAAGGCGGGGGTCTGGCTCGGTCTGGTCGAGGAAGACGACGAGCGGGCCTACGACGACGGTGGCTACGACAAGGGTGGCTACCGTGATTCGCGGTACCGGCAGAGCCGGTACGCCGAGGAGTTCGCCGACGAGGACGACGACGACACCGAGGAGCCGCCGGCTCCCCGGCCGCGGGCGAGCGAGCGGGGTCGGTTCTCCGAGCGGGCGAACGGGCGGGCCAGCGAGTCCGACCGTGGTGACGGTGAGCGTCCCGAGCGACTCGAACGGTCCAGCGTACGGTCGATCACCCGGTCGTCGGCCGGTGAGAGTTCCGGCGCGCTGACCTACCACACGCGCGACAATCTGGCTCTCGCGCCGCAGGCCACGACGCGCGAGCGTGCCGTCGCGCCCGAGGAGGAGCAGCGCTACCAGATCACCACGCTGCACCCGACCACCTACCGGGAGGCGCGCACCATCGGTGAGCACTTCCGCGACGGCGTGCCGGTGATCATCAACCTCACCGAGATGGATGAGGCCGATGCCCGCCGTCTGGTTGACTTCGCCGCCGGTCTGGCCTTCGGGCTGCGCGGTACGATCGAGCGCGTGACCAATCGGGTGTTCCTGCTCTCACCGGCCAATGTCCAGGTCACCGCGGAGGACAAGGCCAAGATCGCTGAGGGCGGTTTTTTCAGCCTGAGTTGACCCCGCCCGACCCGAGGGACGTCGCTGACCGTGTTGTCGATCTTGCTGCAAGTGTTGTATCTGGTCCTTTATGTCTTCCTGCTTGTTCTTCTGTCCCGGTTCGTGTTGAGCGCCGTCTTGCAGTACGGCCGTCGATGGCAGCCGGGCCGTGGCGCATCGGCCGGACTGGAATCCGTGTGGAGCGTCACTGATCCCCCTCTCAACGCGTTGAGGCGTGTGATCCCTCCGCTGCGAATTGGTACCGTGAGCATCGACCTGGCCTCCCTTGTGCTCCTGGTTATCCTGTTCGTGCTGATGGAGTTCGTGTTAGGGCCGTCGATCAGGGCATCTGCCTGATGACCGACGCGCTTTCGCGGCCGCAACTGACCCGAGGAGTTTCGATGCCGCTGACCCCGGCCGACGTACACAACGTCGCCTTCAAAAAGCCGCCGATCGGCAAGCGGGGGTATGACGAGGAGGAGGTCGACGCCTTCCTGGACGAGGTCGAGCGCGAGCTCGCCCGTCTCATCGAGGAGAACAACGAGCTGCGCGCCCAGGTGGAGCGCGGTGGCCGTGGCGGTGCCCCCGCCGGCCCCGGCGGCGACGCCCGACTGGCGGCGGAGCTCAACGACGTCAAGGCCCAACTGGACCGGGTGCAGCGCGACAAGTCCGCTGCCGAGCAGGCCGCCCGCGCGATGCAGGCCGAGCTGGAGCAGGTCCGCGCGACCGGCGGTCCCGGCGCGGTCACCGGTGACGGTGAGCAGCAGGCCCTGCGCGTGCTGATGATGGCCCAGCGCACCGCCGACGACCACGTGTCCGACGCGCGTCGCGAGGCCGACCAGCTCCTGTCCGAGGCCCGCAGCAAGGCCGAGGAGGTGACCCGCGAGGCTCGCGCGAAGGCCGACGCCCTGGAGCGGGACGCCCGCCAGCGGCACCAGGAGGCCATGGGCGGCCTGGACGCCAAGCGCACGGCGCTGCAGAAGCACATCGAGGAGCTCAAGCAGTTCGAGCGCGAGTACCGCACCCGGCTCAAGGCGTACCTGGAGAGCCAGCTGCGGGACCTCGACGGTCGCGGGCAGGGCCTCGAAGCCGAGATGACCCGCTCCGAGGCGGGCCGGGTCGCCGGTGGCAACGGGCTGGCCGCGGCGGGTCTCGCCGGTTCGTACGGCGGGGGGCGCTCCGGCGCCCTCGAATCTGGACGCTGAGCACCGGCCGGCGATCGCTGTCCGCAGATGGTGACGGTCGCCGGCCCTGCTTCACGGGTCCGACGCGGCGGGGGTGAGCCGTGATAGTTGCGAGTCTTCTGCTCATCCTCGTCGCTGTGGTGCTGCTGGTGCTCGGCCTGGCCGGTGGCTCCAGCGTTATGTTGACCATCTCCATCGGGGCCAGCCTGCTGGCTGCCGTGGCGTTGGTGGTGGGCGCCCGCCAGGCTGCCGCCAACCGCGCGACGGTGGACCCGGGTCGGCCCGGCCCGCGAATCCCCCCGACCTCTCGCCCGGCCAGCCGGTCCGGGCGGGGTGTCGCGTACGGGACGCCGCTGGTCGAGCCGGACGTGCCGGTTCAGCACGTACCTTCGACGGTCGGTAACGGCGGCACCGGGTGGCGGCAACCACCCGAGCCGCCGTTCGACCCCGACGCGCCGTTCGACACGGCCCCGCCGTTCGAGCCCACGTCGCCGTTCGAGCGCGAGTCGCCGTTCGGCCCCGCGGCCGACGGCACGCCGTCGCGCTCCTCGCCCGTCAGCCCGGCGTCGCCCTTCACGGCGCGCACCGCCGAGGCGCCCGGTGCTCCGGTCGCCGACTTGCTGGCCGACGAGCCGGCCGAGCAACCGATCACCCCCGCCGAAGCGGCCCGGGTGGCCCGGCTGCCCAGCCCCGTCGACGTGGTGGACGGGCGCCCCCGCTATCACCTTGCCGGCTGCCCGCACCTCGTCGGCCGACTGCCGGAGACTCTCCCGGTCGCCGAGGCCGTCGAGCTCGGCTTCACGCCGTGCGCGGACTGCGCGCCGGCCACCGCCCTGCTCGCCGACGCCCGGCCGATCTGAAAGCCGCGCCGGTGCCCCCGCAGGACACGCTCACAGTGGCGGTGCGGGTGAAGCCCGGCGCCTCCCGGGACCGGGTCGGTGGCCGCTTCGACGGCCCGCACGGCCCCGCCCTGGTGATCGCGGTGCACGCGCCGGCCGTGGACGGCCGGGCCACCGAGGCGGCCCGCCGTGCCCTCGCCACCGCGTTGGGTGTCCGGCAGGCCACGGTGTCGCTGCGTGCCGGCGCGGCCAGCCGGGACAAGCTCTTCCTCGTCGACCGGCCAGGCCCGGAGCTGTCCGAGGCGCTACGCCGACTGCGGGACGGATCCGCCGGGTGAGGAACGCCCGGGCGAGGCAATCATGACGCCCGGGCTGGATGTCGCGCTGCTGCTCGGGGCGGCCGTGCTGCTGGTGGCCGTTGGCGCGGTCCGACTCTCCAGTCGCTTCGGGGTGCCCAGCCTGCTCGTCTATCTGGCGATCGGCGTGGCGATCGGCGAGGGCGGGCTGGGCATCCGCTTCGACGACGTCGAGCTGACCCGGACCCTCGGTTTCTGCGCGCTCATCGTCATCATCGCCGAGGGCGGCCTGACCGCCCGGTGGAGCACGCTGCGGCCGGTGCTCGGCTTGGCCTCCGCGCTCTCCACGGTCGGAGTGGTCGTCAGCATCGTGGTGGTCGGTGTCGCCGTACACCTGTTGTTGGGGTTGGACTGGCGGCTGGCGTTGCTCTACGGCGCGGTGCTGTCCTCCACCGACGCGGCGGCCGTCTTCGCCACCCTGCGTCGGCTGCGGCTGCCGCCCCGGCTGGTGGCCACGCTGGAGGCCGAGTCCGGCATGAACGACGCTCCGGTGGTGCTGCTGGTGGTGCTGCTGTCCCACGAGGGCTGGGCGCATCCGTGGTGGTACGAGGTCGGGCTGGTCAGCTACGAGCTGGTTGTCGGTGCGGCGGTGGGCGTGGGGGTGGGCCTCGCCGGCGCCTGGGCGCTGCGCCGGGCGGCCCTGCCCTCGGCCGGGCTGTACCCGATCGCGGCGGTGGGCATCACCGTGCTGGCGTACGCCGCCGGCGCGGTGCTGCACGCCTCGGGGTTCCTCGCCGTCTACGTGGCCGGGGTGCTGCTGGGCAACGCCCGGCTCTCGCACCGGCAGGCGATTCTCGGCTTCGCCGACGGGTTGGCATGGCTGGCCCAGATCGGGCTGTTCGTGCTGCTCGGGTTGCTGGTCTCGCCGGGCCGGTTGGACGCGGCGGTGCTGCCGGCGGTGGTCGCCGGGCTGGCGCTGGTGCTGCTGGCCCGGCCGCTGTCGGTGGCGGTGTCGGCGTTGCCGTTCCGGGTCGGCCTGCACGAGCAGGCCTTCCTGTCCTGGGCCGGGCTGCGGGGTGCGGTGCCGATCGTGCTGGCCACCATTCCGCTCTCCGAACGGGTGCCCGGCGCGGATCGCCTCTTCGACGCGGTCTTCGTGCTGGTGGTGATCTTCACCCTGGTGCAGGCCAGCACGCTGGGGCCGTTCGCCCGCTGGCTGGGGACCACCGCGCCGGCCGAGGCCACCGAGATCCACGTGGAGACCGCGCCGCTGGAGCGGATGCGGGCGGATCTGCTGCAACTAGAGGTGCCGCCGGGGTCGCGGCTGGCCGGCGTGCACGTCGACGAGCTGCGGCTGCCGGTGGGCGCTTCGGTCACCCTGGTGCTGCGCGACGGGGTGGGTTTCGTGCCCGGCCCGGACACCCGGCTCAAGACCGGCGACAGCCTGCTGATCGTCGCCATCGGTGGAGTGCGCGACGCCACCGAACAGCGGCTGCGGGCGGTCAGTCGGCGGGGTCGGTTGGCCCGGTGGTTTGGCGAGTACGGAGATGAGGCCGTCCGTTGATCTGCTAGCGTTCCCTTTGTCCCAGTTAAGCAGTGCTCGGGGCAGTTGAGCGGTGCGACGGTGCGGCACGTTGTCGGACGCCTGTACGTTCCGTATTCTTGCGAACCTCCGGAGTGCGCGGCCGAGTGTGGCCGTGCGCCCCTTTTCCTACATAGGGGACGCCTTGGTCGGCGCCCCCTGACCAGGCGCTGCGGACCACGCGGCGCCGCGGCCGAGGGAGCGACCCATGGCGAAGCCAGCCGACACCAGGACCGCCGGCCGCAAGCCGGTGGCCAAGGCCACCCGCAGCGCGGCGGAGACCGAGAAGATCCGTGGGGCGTTGGCGGCGCGGCGGGACGAGCTTCGCGCCGAGTACGATCAGACGCTGAGCGAGATCACCGAGCTGCAGCGCGATCGGCTGACCGACTCGGCCGGGGACGACCAGGCCGACACCGGCACCAAGACGTTCGAGCGGGAGCAGGAGATCTCTCTCGCCAACAGCATCCTGGAACGGATCACACAGGTCGAGCGCGCCCTGGAGCGCCTCGACGAGGGTGGTTACGGCTGGTGCGAGCGGTGCGGCAACCCGATCCCGGTCGAGCGCCTCGCCGCCTTCCCGTCGGCGACCCTGTGCGTGACGTGCAAGCAGTTGGCGGAGCGGCGCTGAGACCCCGTTCCCCATCTGCGATGAGACGGTGAGCGATCACCGCCGAGACTGTCGATGGGGAGCGCATGACCGCAGCACCGTCCGAGGAACCCGGCCGTACCGACCCGGGTGGCGGCAGAGCCCGGCGCCGGGCCGTCGTGATCCTCACCGGGGTCGCCCTGGTGTCCCTGCTGACCGATCTGCTCACCAAGCACCTCGCGCTGGCAGGGTTGACCGACCGGGAGCCGGTCCGGGTGCTCGGCGGGCTGGTCTACCTGAGCCTGACCCGCAACAGCGGCGCCGCGTGGAGCATCGGCTCGGACTACACCTGGGTGTTTCCGCTGATCACCATCGGCGTGGTCGGCTGGATCGTCTTCATGGCGCTGCGGCTGCGCTCACTGCCGTGGGCGATCTCCCTGGGCCTCGTGCTCGGCGGCGCGCTGGGCAACCTCACGGACCGGATCTTCCGGGCGCCCGCACCGCTGCACGGGCACGTCGTCGACTTCGTGAGTGTCTTCGGGCCATACGGCGAGTACTTCCCGGTGTTCAACGTGGCTGACAGTTCGTTGTTCTGCGGTGTGGTGCTGGCCGTGCTGCTGGAGGTGACCGGCCGTCAGCGCGACGGTCGGCGGCTCGGCCGGGACGGCAAGCCGATCGATGCGAGCGCCGCCACCGAGGGCGCCGACCAGAAGGAGCGGGCATGACCTCCGCGTTCGCCGCTGGCGGCGACCACCGTTCCCTGCCCGTGCCCGACGGCCTCGACGGAATGCGCCTGGACCAGGCGGTGGCGCGGTTGTTCGGCCTGTCCCGCACCGCCGCCGCGGCCCTGGTCGACGCGGGGGATGCCCTGGTCGACGGCGCCGCCCGACCCAACTCGCACAAGGTCAAGGCCGGCTCCTGGCTGGACGTCACGCTGCCCGCGCCGGTCGCCCCGCCCACCGTGGTGCCGCAGGCGGTGCCCGGCCTGCGCGTGGTGTACGCCGACGACGACATCGTCGTGGTGGACAAGCCGGTCGGCGTGGCCGCGCACCCCAGCCCCGGCTGGACCGGCCCGACGGTGATCGGCGCGCTCGCCGCGATCGGCCACCGCATCTCCACCAGCGGCGCCGCCGAACGGCAGGGTGTGGTGCACCGGCTCGACGTGGGCACCACCGGCATCATGGTGGTGGCCAAGAGCGAGCAGGCGTACACGTCGTTGAAGCGGGCCTTCAAGTACCGCGAGGTGGACAAGGGTTACCACGCGGTGGTGCAGGGCCACCTGGACCCGCTGCGGGGCACCGTCGACGCGCCGATCGACCGGCACCCCACCCACGACTACCGCTGGGCGGTGGTCTCCGGTGGCAAGCCGAGCATCACCCACTACGACACGCTGGAGGCGTTCCCGGCTGCCAGCCTCGTCGACGTCCGGTTGGAGACCGGCCGGACCCACCAGATCCGGGTGCACTTCTCCACCCTGCGGCACCCGTGCGTGGGTGACCTCACGTACGGTGCCGATCCCACCCTCTCGGCCCGTCTGGGTCTGGCCCGACAGTGGCTGCACGCTCGCGAATTGAGCTTTACGCACCCCCGAACGGGGGACGAGGTCCGGTTCGTCAGCGACTACCCTGACGACCTGGAACGTGCGCTTGAGATCCTTCGTGACTGAGCGGCGACCGCCCGACACCCACCCGACGAGGGGATCCAGCCCGTGCGCGCCGGCGACCTGCTGCGGCAGTTGGACCAACGGCTGCTGCCGCCGCTGACCCGTGCGGTGGCCCGGCTGGCCGACCGGTCGGCGCGGTCCAGCGTGCTCACCTGGGCCGCCGTGCTGTCCGTGGCGGCGGTGCTGGGCACCGCCGTCTGGGCTGCCGACGATCGACCGGTGGGCGATCGGACGGTGGGCGAGGTGACCCGGGTCGGGGTGTCCGACGGCGACTCCGTCCCCGGCTACCTGCGCTCCGCCGCGGCCGACCTGGCGGCCCTGCCCTCGGCCGCACCGGCCGCCGGCGACGGGACGTACGCCCTGGTGACGCTGGACGCGTACCTGCCACCGCAGCGACTGGCCGAGGTGCTCGGCGACGTCGGAGTCTCGGCGGTCTTCGGGCGGGTGCCGCTGCCGGGCCGGCAGACCGAGATCGTCAAGATCCCCGCGCTGCGGGTGCCGGACGACGTGGTGGTCGGGATGGCGCAGGTGGCCGCCCGTAAGGACGGCGAGGCCGCCGACTACCGGGCCAGGGCCGCCGCGCTCGACGGCGACGCCGCCGACCGCGAACTGCGCGAGTGGTACCACACGAGTGCCGAGGTGGCGAGCGCCGAGGCGTCGGCGTACCGCACCGGCTGCGCCTGCGTCTACGCGGCGGTGGTGCGCGCGGCGCCGCAGGTGCTGCGGGGTGTGGCGTCCCGGCCGGCCGTGCGGGCCGTCGACCCGGCCCCCGAGGTGTACCGACTGGACCGCACGGTCTTCACCGCGCCGCTGCCCGAGCAGCGCGACGTGGTCCGTCCGCCGGCCGACACCGGGCCGGCACCGACCCCGGCCCCGACGGGCGAGTCGATCACGCCGGCGCTCCCGGTGCCGGTGGGCGAATCGTCGGAACCCGCACCGGTCGTAACGATTCCGTCACCGGAGCGGTCCTCGGTCGCGCCCACCGAACAGGCTCCCACGAGCGTCACCACCTCCCCGGACGTCACCGGCGCCGGGCCGCTGGAGCCCTCCCCGTCGTGATCCGAGTCGGGTGGTGTGCGTACTCCGGTGTGGTCCGAATAGGGTTTCGTTCGTAGCCTGTCAGACGGAGATCGATGGCGCTGGGAGGGCGGGCCGTGGAGGGCAGTGAGACCGGCTGGGGCCGGCCGGCCGAACCAGCACCGAGGTGGCGGGCATTGTTGGACCGCGCCCGGCTGGGTGGCCGCGCCGCGGAACAGGCCGAGCCCGACCGCCGGGCCGACGAGCCGCCGCCGGACCCCCTGCCGCGGCGCGCGGCACCCAACGGCTACGCCGGGCGGGCACCGGCCATCGGGCATCCGGCCGAGCTGACGTACGGCCAGGACCCCGGTTACCGGGCCGAGGCGACCTACCGGGTGGACCCCGCCTACCGGTCGGAGCCGGACTATCGCGCCGAGCCCGCCTACCGACCCGAGCCCGGCTACCGCGCGGAGCCGGACTACCGCGCCGAGCCCGCCTATCGGTCCGACCCGGCGTACCGGTCCGAGCCCGCCTACCGGTCGGAGCCGGACTTTCGGGCCGATCCCGCCTACCGGGCCGAGCCGGGCTACCGCACCGAGCCGGACTACCCGGCTGAGCCGGAGCCGCGCCGGGACGCGCCGGTCGAGTCGCGGTACGCGCTACTGGACAACGGCTACCGGCAGGGCGGGCCTCCACCAGAGTCCCGGTACGCGCTGCTGGAGACCGGTTACCGGCCGGACACCGGCTATCCGGCGTCGGCGCCGGTCCCGCCGGCACCCGCCGCGCCGGTCCCGCCGCCTGCCCCGCCGGTGACCCCGCCGCCGGTCGGCTCGGCGCTCGCCGAGCGCGGTTACCCGGCCCGCATCGAGTGGCGCCCGCAGGGCGTCGACCAGGAGGTGGAGCGCGCCACCGGGGTGCTCCGCCGCGACCTGGGCACGCCCCGGGTGTTCGCGTTCGCCAACCCCAAGGGCGGGGTGCACAAGACCACGGCCACCGTTCTCGCCGCCGCCACCGTCGGCAGCGTTCGCGGGCGCGGCGTGCTGGCCTGGGACGACAACGAACTGCGGGGCACCCTCGGGCTGCGCGCCGGCAGCGCCCGACACGCCCGCACCATCCGGCATCTGATCAGCGACCTGGCCCAGATCGAGATCCTGGAGGGCTCGACCCTGCTGGAGCGGCTGGACGACTACCTGCGGCACGCCTCCGACGGCTCGTACGACGTGCTGGCCGGCGAGGAGAGCCCACGCTTCGCCCAGCGGCTGGACCAGTTCACCGTCAAGCGGGTGCTGGAGCTGCTGCGGCGTACCCACGACGTGGTCTGTGTGGACACCGGCAACAACGTGGAGAGTCCCAACTGGCGCACCGTGATGCAGGCCGCCGACCAACTGGTGGTGACCACCGTGCCGCGGGAGGACGCGGCGTTCAGCGCCGACTGGATGCTCGACCTGCTGCACGAGGTGGGCATGGGCGAGCTGGCCGACAACGCCGTCACCCTCATCTCCTGCCCGACGCCGGGGCGCTCGCCCCTACAGGACGACCTGGAACGGCACTTCGCCACCCGCACCCGGGCGGTGGCCGTGGTGCCGTACGACCCCGCGCTGGAGACCGGGTCGTCGATCGAATACCACCAGCTCCAGCCGGAGACCCGACAGGCGTGGCTGCGCGCCGCCGCGATCATGGCGGAGCCGTTCGCCCGGTGACCGGTCACGTCATCGGCGGGAGCGCCGACGACCGTGCACGGCCCGGGCGGCGAGCTGAGAGGATCATCGGGTGAACCCCGACAGTCCCGAATCCGATCGGCCCGCGCCGCCCGGCGACGAGCCGTCCGTACCCCCGGCGTCCGCGGAACCGCTCGCCCAGGACCAGAGCCTGAGCGGTACGCCGCCGGACACCGACGGGCTCATCGGCCCCCTCCCGGTGGGCCCGCCGCGCCGACCGGGCCGGATCGGGGCGACGGTGCTCGGCGCCGCGCTCGCGCTGGCCGTGCTGGGTGCGCCCCTCGGGCTGCTCTGGGCGGCGCTCGCGCCGGACACTCCGGTGCTCAAGACCGCCGAAGGCGCCATCTACGCCGAGCCCCAGCCGGAGCAGCCGATCGCCGCGGACGGCTGGTTCAGCCTCGTCGGGCTGGCCTTCGGGGTGCTCGCGGCGCTCGCCCTGTGGTTCCTGCTGCGGCGCTGGCGCGGCCCCGTCGGGCTGCTCGGCGCGGTGCTGGGCGCGCTGGCCGCCGCGCCCGTGGCCTGGCAGGTGGGGCGCCGGATCGGCCTGGGGACCTACGACCGGCTGCTGGACACCGCCCCCGCCGGGCAGGCCTTCACCAAACCCGCCGACCTGCGTGCCGGTGGGGTCGACTGGCTGCTCGGGGTGCTGCCGGTGCCGCACGGCAACCTGCTGCTGCCGGCGTTCGGCGCCGCCGTCACGTACACGCTGCTGGCCGGATGGTCACGCTGGCCGTCGCTGCGGCCCGAGCCCGACCCGGCGGCCCTCAGTTGGGCGTCGGCGGGGACGCCAGTTCCGCCAGCGGCACCGGAACCGCCCGCACCTGGCGCAGCAGAGCCGCCTCGCGGTTGAGCAGCCGCAGTTCGGCGCGGAGCCGGGCCGCGGTGTCGTCGATCGCCAGCAGCCGCTGCCGGTCGTCCACGGTCAGTGCTGCGGTGGCCGCCACCAGGTGGGAGAGCACGGTCGGGTCCTCCGGCAGCTGCTCGGAGATCTCCTCCGGGTCAGCGCGGATCAGCCCGAGATACTGCCGGAACACCGAGATCACCCGCGCCGCCAGCAGGTCGGCCACCTCGTCCGGCCCGGCCGGCTCGGGCAGCCACTCGACCTCGGCGGTCAGGTAGGGCGCGGCGGCCTCGTCGACCTCGGCGATCCGAAACCGGCGTCGGCCCACCGTGACGATGTCGAAGCCGCCGTCGTCCAACTCGGTCACCTGGCGCAGCTCGGCGGTGCAGCCCACCTCGTGCAGGGTGACCTCGCCCACGCCGGGCGTCGGGCGGCCACCGGGCCCGGTGGCCGCGACCTCCCACCCGGCCTGGATGGCGACCACCCCGAACTCGCGCGGCGCGCCCTCCGGCAGGTCGACCAGATGCCGGACCAGGGCGCGGTAGCGCTCCTCGAAGATGTGCAGTGGCAGCACCAACCCGGGAAAGAGCACCGTTGCGAGCGGAAACACCGGCAGCCGTGCGGTCACGTGGTCGAGCCTAACCAATACCGCCCGCGACGGCGTGGTCCGGCTCACCGTCCCGCCGACCGGGCAGCTCGGGTGGGCGGCCGGCCCGCCGCCTAGACTCGCAAGCGTGCTGAATCGGATCGACCTGCGCGGTGGCCTCGGTGACCCGCGCCGCCTGCTGCCCCGTGCCCAGCTCGACGTGTCCGTGGCCGTCGAGCGGATCAAGCCGCTCGTGGAGGCGGTCCGCGAGCATGGGTACCCGGCGATCCGGGAGGCAAGCGAACGGTTCGACGGTGTCTCGCCGGAGGTGCTGCGGGTGCCGGTCGAGGCGATCGCCGAGGCCGAGGGGGTGCTCGACCCGGCCGTACGCGCCGCCCTGCTGGAGTCGATCAGCCGGGCTCGTCGCGTGCACGACGACCAGCGGCGCACCGACCACACCACCCAGGTGGTGCCGGGCGGCACGGTCACCGAGCGGTGGCTGCCCGTCGACCGGGTCGGCCTCTACGTCCCCGGCGGGCTGGCCATGTACCCGTCGACCGTCGTGATGAACGTGGTGCCGGCCCAGGCGGCCGGGGTGCGCTCGCTGGTGGTGGTCAGCCCGCCGCAGAAGGACAACGACGGCCTGCCCGACCCCCGGGTGCTCGCCGCGTGCGCGCTGCTCGGCGTCGACGAGGTCTACGCGGTGGGCGGCGCCCAGGCGGTGGCGATGCTGGCCTACGGCTCGGCGGTCGACCCGGCCGGTGAGCTGCGGTGCGAGCCGGTCGACCTGATCACCGGCCCGGGCAACATCTGGGTGACCGCCGCCAAGCGGCTGCTGCGCGGCGTGGTCGGCATCGACGCCGAGGCCGGGCCGACCGAGATCGCCATCCTGGCCGACGACACCGCCGACGCGGCGCACGTCGCCGCCGACCTGATCAGCCAGGCCGAGCACGACCCGCTCGCCGCGAGCGTGTTGGTCACCCCGTCGCTGGCGTTGGTCGAGGCGGTCGAGCGGGAGCTGGCCCGGCAGGTGCCGGCCACCAAGCACACCGAGCGGGTGACCACCGCGCTGACCGGTGAGCAGAGCGGCGTCGTGCTGGTCGACGATCTTGAGGCGGGGCTGCGGGTGGTCGACGCGTACGCGGCCGAGCACCTGGAGATCCAGACGGCCGACGCGCGGGAGTGGGCGCTGCGGGTGCGTAACGCCGGGGCGATCTTCGTGGGCGCCTGGTCGCCGGTGTCGCTCGGCGACTACTGCGCCGGCTCCAACCACGTGCTGCCCACCGGTGGCTGTGCCCGGCACTCCTCGGGTCTGTCGGTGCAGTCCTTCCTGCGCGGTGTGCACCTGATCGAGTACACCGAGGCCGCCCTGCGCGAGGTGGCCCCGCACGTGGTCACCCTGGCCAACGTGGAGGACCTGCCCGCGCACGGCCAGGCCGTCCAGGCCCGCTTCCCGGGAGGGCCGGCGTGACGAGCCTCGACGACCTGCCGATCCGCGACGACCTGCGCGGGCTGACCCCGTACGGGGCGCCGCAGCTGGACGTGCCGGTGCGGCTCAACACCAATGAGAACTCCTACCCGGTGCCGGAGCCGGTGGTCGACGCGATCGGCAAGGCCCTCGCGGCCGAGTTGCGCGAGCTGAACCGCTATCCGGACCGCGACGCCGTGGCGCTGCGCGCCGACCTGGCCGACTATCTCGGGCACGACCTCAGCGTCGAGCAGGTGTGGGCGGCCAACGGCTCCAACGAGATCCAGCAGCAGCTGCTGCAGGCGTTCGGTGGCCCGGGTCGCAGCGCGCTCGGCTTCGTGCCGGCGTACTCGATGCACCCGCTGTTGGCGCTCGGCACCGGCACCCGGTGGGTGCCGGCGCGGCGCGGCGTCGATTTCGGGCTGACCGCCGACGAGGCGGTGGCCCAGGTCCGCGAGCACCGGCCCGACGTGGTCTTCCTCTGCTCGCCGAACAACCCCACCGGCACCGCACTGGACCCCGCGGTGGTCGCCGCGGTGCTCGACGCGGCACCAGGCATGGTGGTGGTCGACGAGGCGTACGCCGAGTTCGCCCGGCCCGGCACGGTCAGCGCCCTCGCGGTGCTGCCCGGGCATCCGCGGCTGGTGGTCACCCGGACGATGAGCAAGGCGTTCGGGTTCGCCGGCGGCCGGCTGGGTTACCTGGCTGCCGACGCGGCGGTGGTCCAGGCGGTGCAGTTGGTCCGGTTGCCGTACCACCTGTCCGCGCTGACCCAGGCCGCCGCCCGCGCGGCGCTCGCGCACCGCGACGCCCTGCTCGGTACGGTGAGCGCGATCATGGTGCAGCGGGACCGGATCGTGACGACGCTGCGCGGGCGCGGTCTTCGGGTGGCCGACAGCGACGCCAACTTCGTGCTGTTCGAGGTGGGGGGCGACCAGGCGACCGCCTGGCGTGCCCTGCTGGAACAGGGGGTGCTGGTCCGCGACGTCGGCCTGCCGGGCTGGCTGCGCGTGACCGCCGGCACCCCGGCTGAGACCGATGCTTTCCTTAGCGCGATGGAGACTGTGAGCTTGCGCGCCCCGCAGTCGCGACCGAAAGGCAAGACATGAGCAGGACCGCCCGGGTGGAGCGGATCACCAAGGAGACCAAGGTTCTCGTCGAGATCGACCTCGACGGCACCGGGACGGCCGAGATCAGCACCGGCGTGGGCTTCTACGACCACATGCTGCACCAGATCGCCCGGCACGGCGGCTTCGACCTGACCGTGCAGACCGTGGGTGACCTGGAGATCGACGCGCACCACACGATGGAGGACACCGCGCTGGCTCTGGGCGCCGCGTTCGACCAGGCGCTGGGCGACAAGGCGGGCATCCGGCGGTACGGGTCGGCGACGGTGCCGATGGACGAGGTGCTGGTGCGGGCCGCGGTGGACCTGTCCGGCCGGCCGTACGTGGTGCACGACGAGCCGCTGCTCGCGCCGTACATCGGGCCGGTGTACGCGACAAGCATGACCCGGCACATCTGGGAGTCGTTCGGTCAGGCGGCCCGGGTCACCCTGCACGTCGACGTGCTGCGGGCGGCCCGCCCGGGTGGTCACCCGGACGCGCACCACGTGGTGGAGGCGCAGTTCAAGGCGGTGTCGCGGGCGCTGCGGGAGGCCACCGCGATCGACCCGCGGGCGGCGGGCGCGATTCCGAGCACGAAGGGTGCTCTCTAATGGGTGGCGCGTTGCCGACGTTGTTGCTGATCCTGGCCGGGGTGCTGGTGGGTGGCACCTGGTCGTTGTACCGGCAGGGCGCGCCGAAGGTCGCCGTGCTGATCACCGCGGTGCTCGCGGTGCTCGCCACGGTCGCCGGGGTGCTGCGGCTGCTGCCGGGGGACGGGTGAGCGCACGATGAGTGACGTGGTGGTGCTGGACTACGGCTCGGGCAACCTGCGGTCGGCGGAGCGGGCGTTGGCGGCGGCCGGGGCGGCCGTGCGGGTGACCGACGACCTCGCCGCGGCGGCTGCCGCTGATGGTCTGGTGGTGCCCGGCGTGGGCGCGTACGCGGCGTGCATGGCCGGCATCGAGGCGCTCGGCGCGGGCCCGGTGATCGCCGAGCGGGTCGCGGCGGGCCGGCCGGTGCTCGGCATCTGTGTGGGCATGCAGGTGCTCTTCGAGTACGGCGAGGAGCACGGGGTGGTGACCAAAGGGCTGGGTCTGCTGCCCGGTGGGGTGACCCGTCTGGCCGCTGCCCGGTTGCCGCACATGGGCTGGAACACGGTGCGGGCAGCCCGGGGTTCGGTGCTGTTCGCGGGCCTGCCAGCTGGGAGCCGCTTCTACTTCGTCCACTCGTACGCGATGGGTGACCCGGCGGCGTTGGCGGCGTCCGGCGCCACGGTGACGACGGCCCACCATGACACCGACTTCGTGGCCGCGGTGGAGCGTGGGCCGCTGTCGGCTGCTCAGTTCCATCCGGAGAAGTCCGCCGACACCGGTGCCGCGCTGCTGCGCAACTGGCTTGCCACGCTGCCCAGTGGTGACTGAGCGCAGTCGCCCGCTGCCTGGTCGCGGGGTGTCGCGGTGAGCCGGGAACGCGCCCGTCGCCGCGCGGAGCGGGAGGCGGTGCTGGCCCGGGAACGGGTGGTCCGGCAGCGTCGGGTGGCCCGCCGGCAGCGCCGTCGGGCGCTGGTTCGCCGGTTGACGCCGCAGGTGCGGCGGGGCCGGTCGGGTCGGCTGGCCCGGCACACCCGGGGTGAGCGGGCCGCGATCGTGCTGCTCACCGGGGCGGCGATGATTCTGATCTGGACGTTCGTCGACAACCTGGCGTTGCGTATCGCGCTGATCGTGCTGTTGCTGCTCGTACTGCCGGCGATCGTGGTGATCGCCTTGGACCGCCGTACCTGATCGAGGAGAAGACCTTGAGCCTCACCCTGTTACCCGCCGTGGATGTCGCCGACGGCCGGGCTGTCCGGCTCGTGCAGGGCGCCGTCGGTAGCGAGAGCATCTACGGTGACCCGTTGGACGCCGCGCTGGCCTGGCAGCAGGACGGCGCCGAGTGGATCCACCTGGTCGACCTGGACGCGGCCTTCGGTCGGGGCACCAACGCGCACCTGCTCGCGGAGGTGGTGCGTCAGTTGGACGTGAAGGTGGAGTTGTCCGGTGGCATCCGCGACGACGAGTCGCTGCGCGCGGCGTTGGGCACGGGGGCGGCGCGGGTGAACATCGGCACCGCCGCCCTGGAGGACCCGGAGTGGTGTGACCGGGTGTTGGGGGAGTACGGCGACCGGGTCGCCATCGGGTTGGACGTGCGCGGTCGTACCCTGTCGGCGCGGGGCTGGACCCGCGACGGCGGCGACCTGTACGAGGTGCTGGAGCGGCTGGACAAGGCGGGCGCGACCCGGTACGTGGTCACCGACATCACCAAGGACGGCACGATGCGCGGGCCGAACCTGGAGCTGCTGCGCGAGGTGTGTGCTCGTACCGACCGGCCGGTGATCGCGTCGGGTGGCGTGTCCACGTTGGACGATCTGCGGGCGTTGTCCACGCTGGCGCCGCTCGGGGTGGAGGGTGTGATCGCGGGCAAGGCGCTCTACGCGGGTGCTTTCACGGTGGCCGAGGCGCTGCGGACGTTGGCCGAGGCGTGACGGTCACCCGCCTCGGTTCGGGCGGCCCGTGGGAGCAGCAGTATGGCTACTCGCGGGTGGTCCGGGCCGGCGACCGGGCCTTCACGGCGGGCTGCACGGCCACCGTGGAGGGTCGGGTGGTGCACGTCGGTGACGCCGCCGCGCAGACCGCGCAGGCGCTGCGGATCGCGCTGGACGCGCTCGCCGAGGTGGGGGCGGAGCCGGGCGACGTGGTCCGGACCCGGATGTACGTGACGGACCGCCTGCACGCCGATGAGGTGGGCCGGGCGCACAACGCGGTCTTCGGCGCGGTGCGGCCCGCCGCGACGTTGGTGGTGGTGGCCGGTCTGCTGGACCCGGAGCATCTGGTCGAGGTGGAGTTGGAGGCGTACCTCGGCGATCGCTGAGGTCGGCCCGGCGGTGACCGTCGTTCCGGCCGATCCGCGGCCCGATAGGTTGTGCGCAACTTAATTGTGGGCTACGGTTCCCCGGTGACCGATGATCTGCTGTTGCGCCGGCAGGTGTGCTTCGCGCTCTACGCCGCGTCGCGCGCCCTCACCGACGTCTACCGGCCGATCCTCGACGAGTTCGGGCTGACCTACCCGCAGTACCTGGTGCTGCTGGTGCTCTGGGAACGCCCCGACGACGCCCCCACGGTCTCCGAGCTGGGCGCCGAGCTGCGGCTCGACTCCGGCACCCTCTCCCCGCTGCTCAAGCGGTTGGAGACGGCGGGCCTGGTGGTGCGGCGGCGGTCGGCGCGCGACGAGCGGCGGGTCGAGGTGGGCCTCACCGAGGCGGGCCGGGCGCTGCGGGAGCAGCTCTGCGACGTCCCGCTGCGGATCGCGCAGGCCACCGGGCTGGGCCTCGGTGAGCTTGTCGCGTTGCGCGACACCCTCACCCGGGTCACCGACACCATCCATCGACAGAAGGAGCAGTGAGCATCATGCAGGTTCTCTACACCGCATCCGCGACGGCCAGCGGCGACGGCCGGAACGGCCACGTCGAGACCTCCGACGGCACCTTCACGCTCGACCTCGCCGTGCCGAAGGAGATGGGTGGCACCGGTGGCGCCGCCAACCCCGAACAGCTCTTCGCCGCCGGCTACGCGGCCTGCTTCCACGGCGCTCTGCGGCTGGTGGCCCGCCGGGCCAAGGCCGACGTGACCGGCTCCGTCGTCGCCGCCGAGGTCGGCATCGGCCCGAGCGGCAGCGGTGGCTTCGGGCTCACCGTGCAGCTCGTCATCGACCTGCCCGCGGTGTCCCGCGAGACCGCCGAGCAGATCGTCGAGCAGGCCCACCAGGTCTGCCCCTACTCCAATGCCACCCGCGGCAACATCGACGTCGCGCTGACCGTCCGCGAGACCCTGCCCGCGTGACGTCGCCCGCCCAGCCCCCGACCGCGGACGAGAGGACACCCACCCCGTGACCAGCAACCGCGAGATCCACCTGGCCAGCCGCCCCCACGGCTGGCCGACCGAGGACACCTTCCGGCTCGTCGAGATCGACGTGCCGACGCCCGGCCCGGGCCAGATCGTGGTCCGCAACCAGTACATGTCCGTCGACCCGTACATGCGCGGGCGAATGAACGACGTCAAGTCGTACGTGCCGCCGTTCGCCCTCGACGCGCCGCTCGACGGGGGCGCGATCGGCGAGGTGGTGGCCAGTGAGGCGGCGGACGTCGCCGTCGGCGACACCGTCCTGCACGGGCTGGGCTGGCGGGAGTACGCGCTGCTCAACGCCAGCTCCGCCCGCAAGGTCGACCCGAGCCTCGCCCCGGTCAGCGCGTACCTGAGCGTGCTGGGCATGCCCGGTCTGACGGCGTACGCCGGGCTGCTGGAGGTGGCCGCGATGAAGCCCGGCGAGACGGTCTTCGTCTCCGCCGCGGCCGGCTCGGTGGGCAGCCTGGTCGGTCAGATCGCCAAGCTCAAGGGCGCCGGCCGGGTGATCGGCAGCGCCGGCTCGCCGGCCAAGGTCGAACGGCTGCGGGCGCTGGGCTTCGACGCCGCGTTCGACTACCACGACGGCCCGGTCCGTGACTCGCTGCGGGCGGCCGCCCCGGACGGCATCGACGTCTACTTCGACAACGTCGGTGGCGACCACCTGGAGGCGGCGATCTCGGCGATGAAGCTGCACGGCCGGGCCGCCATCTGCGGCATGATCGCGCAGTACAACGACACCGAGCCGCCGGCCGCACCGCGCAACCTGGCGCTGGTCATCGGCAAGCGGCTCACGCTGCGCGGCTTCCTGGTCGGCGACCACGGCCACCTGCGCGAGGCGCTGGTCCGTGACGTCGCCGGCTGGCTGCGCGAGGGCACGCTGTCCTACGACGAGACGATCGTGGACGGCATCGAGAACGCCCCGGCGGCGTTCCTCGGCCTGCTGCGCGGCGACAACCTCGGCAAGATGCTCGTCCGGGTGTGAGTCCCGATCCGACGCGGGGTGGTGGCCGGCCTCACAGGTCTGCCACCGCCCCGCGTGCGGAGGATAGGCTCGCGGCATGACGGTGGCGGTGCGCGTGATCCCCTGCCTGGACGTGGACGCGGGACGGGTGGTCAAGGGGGTCAACTTCCTCGACCTGCGTGACGCCGGCGACCCGGTGGAGCTGGCCGCCGCCTATGACAGGGCCGGCGCCGACGAGCTGACCTTCCTCGATGTCACGGCGTCGTCCAGCGACCGGGGCACCATGCTCGACGTGGTGCGCCGCACCGCCGAGTCGGTCTTCATCCCGCTGACCGTCGGTGGCGGGGTCCGGCAGGTCGCCGACGTCGACACGCTGCTGCGCGCGGGCGCCGACAAGGTCGGCGTGAACACGGCCGCCATCGCCCGACCGGAGCTGATCGCCGAGATCGCCGACCGGTTCGGCCGGCAGGTGCTCGTGCTCTCCCTCGACGTGCGCCGCGCGCCGGCCGGCGGCACGCCCAGCGGCTTCGAGGTCACCACGCACGGCGGTCGGCGTGGCACGGGCATCGACGCGGTGGAGTGGGCGCGGCGGGGCGCTGAGCTGGGCGCGGGGGAGATCCTGCTCAACTCGATGGACGCCGACGGCACCAAGGCGGGCTTCGACCTGGAGTTGATCGGCGCGGTGCGGGCTGTGGTGGACGTGCCGGTGGTGGCCAGTGGCGGCGCCGGCGAGGTGGGGCACTTCCCGCCGGCGATCGGGGCCGGCGCGGACGCGGTGCTCGCCGCCAGCGTCTTCCACTTCGGTGAGCTGACCGTGGCCGAGGTCAAGGACGCGCTGCGCCGCAGCGGTCACCCGGTGCGCTGAGCCCAGTCAGTGCCCGCCGGGGTGCCCCTCCGGTGACCGGCGGGGCGTGGGGATCGAGCGGACGGTGTATTCCTGCACGGCCGCCGCGTGATCTTCCTCGTCGAGGATCCAGTCGGCGCGACCGGGCTCGCGGCGGCGGCTCAACACACCCTGCACCGTGTCCACCATGGTCGCCACCCCGGCGCGCGGCCGGGAACGCCAGAGTTGCTCGCCCTCGGCGGTGATCCGGAACCAGCCGTCGGCGACGGTGACCAGCCCGGCGCCGACCAACCGCTGGACGGCGGCCTCCACCTCGTGCCGCTGTGGAATCGCGTGGTTGAGGTGGTCGGCGGTGGACAGCACGTCGGTCAGACGGACGCCCTCCGGACGGCGGCTGGTCGCGGACCGTCGGTGCCGCCCGGCTCCGCTCGCGATCACCAGCGACACGAAGATCCAGGCGTCCGTCCAACGCCAACCGTTGTCCCCCATGCAGAGATGATGACGGCGAGCGTCGCGGAAGGGAACACCCACCCGCGAACGTGCGCTATTACACCCCGTGGCGTGCCGGCCCGGGGACCGTCGGTGAGGGCTCAGCCGGTCGGCGCCACCGGCTCGACACCTTCCGTGGCGGACGGCCCGACGCTCTGCCTGCCCGGCGCGGGCGCGGCGTCCGTCGGGTGACCCGCGTCCGGCGCGGCGCCTACCGCGTTGCCCGCGGCGGTGCCGGGTGCGAGGGCGACGTCCGATCGCTGGTCCGCGGCCGGTGCGGGAGCGGTGTCCGACGGGTGCTCTGCGGCAGCGGCCGGTGTGGGAGTGGCGTCCGTCGGGTGGTCTGCGGCGGTGTTCGGTGTGGGCACCGCGAACAGCGGGAGAAACAGTTGCGTCAACGGGCCGATGGCCAGCGCGTAGGCGAGGGTGCCCACGCCTACCGTGCCGCCGAGCAGCCAGCCCAGCGCGAGCACCATGATCTCGATGGCGGTACGCACCAGCCGGACCGACCGACCGGGCCGACGGGCCACGAAGCCCGTCATCAGCCCGTCGCGCGGGCCGGGGCCCAGATGGGCGCCAAGGTAGAGGGCGGTCGCCGCGCCGTTGCCGACGATCCCGGTGATCAGCAGCGCGATCCGCACGCCGAGCGGTCCACCGCCTGGCAGCAGGGCCAGGGTGGCATCCACGACCAGACCGATCACGACCACGTTGCTGACCGTGCCCAGGCCGGGCCGCTGTCGCAGCGGGATCCAGAGCAGCAGCACCACGACACCGACGAGGATCGTGACGGTGCCGAAGGAGAGCGTGGTCAGCTCGGACAACCCCTGGTGGAATACGTCCCAGGGGTTGAGGCCCAGGTCGGAGCGGATCATCAGGGCCATGCTGACCCCGTAGAGGACGAGCCCGACGTAGAGCTGGGTGAGTCGCCGCACCGGCCGATGCCGCAGATTGCCAATCAGTGCCATGCATGCCACCCTAGGTGCCAATCCTCCCGGAGGAAGAAGCCAATATCCGAGGAGTGGCTATGGCAGGTCAGGTGAGAGGCGTCCAATTGGCCCGCCTGCTCGGGCAGTGGCATGCCCTGCCGGGCCGCCGCCGCAGCCCCGACTACGCGGCCCTGGCCGGCGCGGTGCGCGGGCTGCTCGCCGACGCCCGGCTGCCGCTGGGCGTCCGCCTCCCGGCCGAGCGAGAGCTGGCCGAGGCGCTGCGGATCAGCCGTACCACGGTCACCGCCGCCTACCGGGAGCTGCGCGAGACCGGGCACCTGGCCAGCCGTCGGGGCGCCGGCAGTTGGACGATGCTGCCCGCCAACCACCGGGTGGCCAGCACCGGGCTCTGGACCCCGCTGGACGACCGGGAGATGATCGACCTCGGCGTCGCCGCGCTGGCCGCCCCGCCGCAACTGCTCGGCGCGGCTCGGGCCGCCACCGAGGACCTGCCCCGCTATCTGGGCGGGGCCGGCTACCACCCGACCGGCATCATCGAGCTGCGCGAGGCGATCGCCGACGGCTACACCGCCCGGGGCCTGCCCACCTCGGCCGACCAGATCATGGTCACCAGCGGCACCCAGCACGCCCTGGACCTGGTGCTGCGGCTCGCCCTGCCCCCCGGCGGGAGCGTGCTGGTCGAGTCCCCGACGTACCCCAACGCGCTCGCCGCCCTGGCCGGCCGGCGGGCCCGGATCACCACCCACGGGCTGTCCGTCGACGCCGGCGGCTGGGAGCCCGACCTGCTGCTGGGCAGCCTTCGGCAGACCCGGCCCAAGCTGGCCTACCTGATCCCGGAGTTCCAGAACCCGACCGGGCATTTGATGCCGTCCGCGCTGCGCGAGCGGGTGGTGGCCGCCGCCCACGCCGTCGGCACCGACCTGATCGTCGACGAGTCCTTCGTGGACCTGCCGCTGGACGGCACCGAGCTGCCCCCGCCGATGGCCGCGTTCGACCGGCACTCCCGGGTGGTCAGCATCGGTGGGATGAGCAAGCCGTACTGGGGTGGCCTGCGGATCGGCTGGGTCCGCGCCTCCGCGCCGCAGGTGCAGCGACTGGCCGCCGTCCGGGTCGGCGTGGACATGTCCAGCCCGGTGCTCGACCAGCTGGTAGCGGTGCACCTGCTCGACGACGCGGCCGCGATCGTCGCGGCCCGCCGGGTCCAACTCGCCGCCCAACGCGACGCGCTGCTCGGCGCGCTGGCGCACCAGCTACCGGACTGGCGGGTGAGCATCCCGCGCGGCGGCGTGACACTCTGGGCCGAGCTGGACGGCCCGGTCTCCAGCGCGCTGGCCCGGGCCGCCGAGGAGGTCGGAGTCCGCTTGGCGCCCGGCCCCCGGTTCGGTCTGGACGGCACCCTGGAGCGTTTCCTGCGGCTGCCGTTCACCCTGCCGGCCACCGACCTGGTGGAGGCCGTGGGGCGGATCGCCACGGTCCGCTACGACCTGGACCGCGCCGGCCGGCAGCGGTGGCGAGAGCCCTCCGTCATCGCCTGAGCCCGACCCGTCGCCTGAGCCCCGACCATCGCCTGTGCCGGCTGAGTCGCCGGTGGCTCCGCACCCGAGCGGTGCCGAGCCACCGGCGGTCGACTCAGAGCTCTGCGAGGGTGCCCGAGTACATCTTGTCGATCTCGCTGGCGAAGTTGCTCTCCACCCCACGCCGCTTGATCTTCAACGACGGGGTGATCTCGCCGTCCTCGATGGTCAGGTCACGCGGCAGGATCGCCACCTTCTTGATGGTCTCCCAGCGGTTGAGCTTGGCGTTGAGCTGGGCGACGTACTCCTCGACCATCGTCTGGGCCTCCTGCGAGGTCACGATCTCGGTGTAGCTGCGCCCCTCCAGCGGGCCGCCGGCGACCCAGCCCTGGATCGCGTCCGGGTCCAGCGTGACGAGCATCGTGCAGAAGTTGCGGGCCTGACCGACCACGACCGCCTGTGAGGTGTACGGGCAGATAGCCTTGAACATCCCCTCGATGTGCGACGGCGCGATGTACTTGCCGCCCGAGGTCTTGACCAGGTCCTTCTTGCGGTCGGTGATCCGAAGGTAGCCCTGCTCGTCGAGGGTGCCGATGTCGCCGGTACGGAAGAAGCCGTCCTCGGTGAACGCGGCGGCGGTCTCCTCCGGCAGGTTGTGGTAGCCGCGCATCACCGGCCGACCACGCACCAGGATCTCGCCGTCGGTGTCGATCCGGCACTCCAGGTCACCCATCGCCTGGCCCACCGTGCCGATCCGCAGCCCCGACGGCGGGTTGACGAAGTTGCCGGCGCTGGTCTCGGTGAGGCCGTAGCCCTCGGAGATCGGCAGGTTCGCCGCCGCGAAGAAGGTGGCGATCTCCGGGCTGAGCGGAGCCGCACCGGAGACCAGCACCCGCATCCGGCCGCCGAGGCGGGCCTGGAGCTTGCTGAAAACCAGCTTCTCGGCCAGCCCGTACCGCAGCTTCAGCCCGCCCGGCACCGGCTTGCCGGCCTGCTCCAGGGCCACCTTCTCCTTGCCGACCCGGACGCCCCAGGCGAAGATCTTCGCCTTCGCGCCACCGGCGCCCTGCGCGGTGGTCACGGCCCGGTTGTAGACCTTCTCGAACACCCGGGGAGCGCCGCACATCAGCGTCGGACGGATCACCGACAACAGGTCGACCAGCTTCTCCACCCGACCGTCGACGTAGGTCGGCAGCCCGACGTGGATGGCGCCGCAGAGCAGCGTCTTGCCGAACGAGTGGGCCAGCGGCAGCCACAGGTACTGCAGGTCGTCGTCGCGCAGCAGCCCGACCTCGGCCTGCGCCACAGCCTCCCAGCACCAGCCGCCGTGCAGCAGCTCGACGCCCTTGGGTTGACCGGTGGTGCCGGAGGTGTAGATCAGGGTGGCCAGGTGGTCCGGGCCGATGCCGGCCACGAGCATGTCGATCAGATCCGGCTCGGCGGCCAGCGCGACGGCGCCCCGCTCCTCCAGTTCGGCGAGGGTGAGCTGGGGCACCGCAGCGGCGGGGTCGGCGGCACCGTCGAAGAGCACCACGTGGGTCAGCGCGGGCAGGGCCGCTCCCGCGATCTTCGCGGCCTGGGCGGGGTTCTCCGCGAACAGCACCCGCGAGCCGGAGTCGGCGATGATGAACGTCGCGTCCCCCGGCTCGGTGGTCGGATAAACGGTGGTGGTCGCCCCACCGGCACACATGATGCCGAGGTCGGCGACCACCCAGTCCAGTCGGGTGCTGGCGAGGATCGCGACCGGATCCTCCTGGCCGACGCCGAGCGCGTGCAGGCCGGCGGCGACCGCCTTGGCGCGCTGACCGACCTGCTCCCAGGTCAGCCAGTTGGGGCCCGAGTCGTCGGGCAGTGGTGACGCGAAGGCGTGCTGGTCGGGGGTCGCCGACACGCGCTTGAGAAACATGTCCGGGATGGAGCGGTACGGTACATCGAGAGCCATCGCTGTAGCCGCCTTCGGGGGTGGTGGCGTGACGGTCGTCACGTCAAACGGTTACCGAAGAGTATTGCCTGGCACCGTGCATCGGCTAGCCCTGGAGATCATGCGGCTGCCCGTCCCACCAACCGGTTCCGATGATTCAGGCGTACCGGGCAGCCATCACTGACCAGTCGTAGGTGGCACGCACCCAGTTGCGTCGGGACGCGAGCGGCTCGTGCAGCCCGTCGTCACCGCTGGCCAGCAGCGCCTCCTCGGCATCCAGGTACGCCGCCAACCCTCGGTTGAAACGGTCCGCGGCAGCTCGCAGCGCGTCCGCCTCATCCAGACCGCCCTCCTGGGCGATGACCGTCACCAGGTTGTGCGCGTCCGGGTCGGAACGACTCTCCTTGCCGTAGGAGAAGAGGTCGTTGCACCAGCAGACCAGGTCGACCGCCAGCAGGTCCAGAGCCGTCAGCGCCGGATCGGCGCGCCGCGTCGGCCCCGGTGGTCGCCCCGACGCCAGGTCGGTCAGGGTGAGGCAGGGGTGGACGCCGCCGATGTGTCGCCGCAGCTGGACGTACTCCGTGACCCCGGGGACCCGCTGGCGCTCCCGGTTGGCCGCCTCCCAGAGCAGCGCCAGCAGATACTCGCGCAGTTGGCTGACGAACCGCAGCAGCAGCGCCGAGCGGCCCTGCGCCCGGGTCCGGCGGCACAGATCGTGCAGCGCGGCCCCCAGCGGACCGGCTCCGGTCGGCGGTGGCGCGGCCGGATCACCGCACCGGTCCAGCACGTCGAGGAGAGCCCCGATGGCCGGCGCCAACCGGCCCGGGTTGGTCCCGAGGCCGTCCTCGTCGCAGGCGTCGTCCATGACGAAGAGCCAGGAGATCAGGTCGGCGAGTAGCCGTACCCCCTCCACTGGCCCGTCTGGGCAGGCCCGGCCGGCTAGGCCGGCGGCATCCGCCCGTTGCAATCGATGAACCCGATGTCCGGAATCGACCAGCCCGAACGTGCGCGCCCATTCGACGCTCTCGTTCGCCACCCGGTCCGTGGCCTGATGGCGCCCTCCCACAAAGGAAGGTTCCCGTAGCGCCGAAATCGCGAAACTACGCATGCTCCGCCCCCACTTCATGCCGCCCCGGCGCGGAACGGCGCGGTGAAGCGTACGGGAGAAGGCATCGTTGCGCATCGTTGGGAGTGCGCAATCCGTGGAAGTTCCGCGACCGATTCGGTACAGACAGTCACATACCCAGGCTGGCGTCACGCAGTTGCCGCGTGGACGCCGCCGGACCATCCAGCTGAACCCGGGCCACCCTCTGCCGCCCGGAGAGGAACAGAGTCAACTCGGCCGGGGCGCCGACCAACCGCAGCGGCTCGCCGCCACGGCCGACGGAGATCTCGCCGTAACCGGGCGCCTGGACGTACAGGTCGGCCGGAAAGCGGCGCAGCGTCATCCGGGCCAGTGGGCCGGCCCGCTTCCAGAGCGTGGCCTGCAGGCCACGTGGCAACTCGCGCGGCTGCCACCCCGATGCGGCCCGCCGCACGTCCTCGTGGTGGATGAAGAACTCCACCGTGTTGACCAGTTCGTCGGTCAACGGGTTGCTGACCGGGCTCCACACCGGCGGCCGGCGCACCTGCGCCACCAGCTCCGGGTAGGGCCGGGCAGCGATCCGCCGACGGACCCGTTCGGCGTACGCGCGCAGCGGCGCCAGCAGGATCCCGCCGGCCGCGTCCGGTCGGCGTTCACGCAGCACCAGGTGCGCGGCGAGGTCACGGGTCGCCCAGCCCTCGTTGATGGTCGGGGCGTCCGGCCCGAGGGCCAGCAGGAGATCGGCCAGCGACTCGCGCTCGGCTCGGGCGTACCGCGGCGGCATGGCCCGATCGTAGGCCCGGATGCCCCGCACCGCGCGTCGGGCATATTCCCGGTTGGCGCGCCGTCCGGTACGTGACCGTCGACATATCCGGTCCGGGTCGTCGTGTTGGCGGAGACCGGTAAGGATGAGGGAGATAATTGTGGCTTACGGCGGGGGATGGCGTGGCGAGCGGGACAAGTCGGGACGTGCTCGGCCGAGGGCTGGGAGTCCTCCGGCAGGCGATCCGGGAACAGCCACGGATATTCGCGGTGGCCGTGGTCGGCAGCGTGTTGTTCGGCGGGATGGTCATCGCCAGCGCGTACGTGGTGGGCGGGGTCGTCGGTGACGTGGTGATACCGGCCATCGCCCGCGGCCAGGTGGCCACCGGCACCCTGGCGCTGGCCGCGGTCGCGCTGTTCGGGATCAGCGTGCTGCGGGTGGTGGGCATCTTCGGCCGCCGGCTCGGCGCCGGTTACATGCAGTACCGCCTCCAGGCCGCCTACCGACGCCGGGTCACCCGCCGGTACCTGGACCTGCCGCTGTCCTGGCACCACCGCAACGCCACCGGCACGCTGCTCTCCAACGCCAACTCCGACGTGGAGGCGGCCTGGTATCCGATCGCGCCGCTGCCCTTCGCGGTCGGCACGTTGGTGATGCTGGTCGGCGCGATCGTCTCGCTGTTCGCCACCGACTGGGCGCTCGCCCTGGTCGGTCTCGCGGTCTTTCCCGCGCTGTTCGCGCTCAACGTGGTCTATTCCCGCCGGATGGCGCCCCGACAGGCCCGGGCGCAGCGGCTGCGCGCCGAGGTCAGCGAGATCGCCCACGAGAGCTTCGACGGCGCGCTGGTGGTCAAGACGATGGGCCGCGAGGCGCAGGAGACCGCCCGGTTCGCCGGTCGTGCCCGCGAACTGCGGGACGCGCTGATCTCGGTCGGCCGGCTGCGCGGCGTCTTCGACCCGCTGCTGGAGACCCTGCCCAGCCTCGGCACCCTGGCGGTGCTGGTGGTCGGGGCGTTCCGGCTGCGGCAGGGCGCGATCAGCGTCACCGAGCTGGTCAGCGTCGCCTTCCTCTTCACCGTGCTGGCCTTCCCGGTGCGGGCCATCGGCTGGGTGCTGGCCGAGCTGCCGCGCAGCGTCGCCGGCTGGGACCGGGTCCGCCGGGTGCTCGACGCCACCGGCGAGATGCCGTACGGGTCGCGCGTGCTCGACCCGGCCATCTCCGGCCCGGCCACCCTCACCTTCACGGACGTGCACTTCTCGTACCCGCCGGCGGAGGCGCACCAGACCGGCGCGCAGGTGCTCGGCGAGGTCGGTTTCACCGTGCCCGCCGGCCGGACGGTGGCCCTGGTCGGGCCGACCGGCGCCGGCAAGTCCACCATCGCCTCGCTGGCGGTGCGCCTGGTCGACCCGGACGCCGGCACCGTCGAGTTGGACGGGGTGGACGTGCGGGACCTGACGGCGGCGTCGCTGGCGGGCACGGTCGCCCTGGTCGCGCAGGTGCCGTTCGTCTTCGACGACACCGTCCGCGCCAACATCGCCCTCGACCGGCCGGGCATCGATGACGAGGTCGTTTGGGCGGCGCTGCGGCTGGCCGAGGCGGACGGGTTCGTCGCGGCGCTGCCCGACGGACTGGACACCATGGTCGGTGAGCGCGGCACCTCGCTCTCCGGTGGGCAGCGGCAGCGGCTCACCCTGGCCCGTGCGTTGGCGGGGAGCCCACGTCTGCTGGTGCTCGACGACGCGACGAGCGCCGTGGACCCGCGCGTGGAGGCGGCCATCCTGGCCGGTCTGCGCTCGTCGGCGGGCGAGCCGGGAGCGCCGGCCGCGTCGATCCTGGTCGTCGCGTACCGCCGGGCGACCATCGCGCTGGCCGACGAGGTCATCTACGTGGAGCAGGGCCGGGTGGTCGCCCGGGGCACGCACACCGAGTTGCTGGCGACTGTGCCCGGGTACGTGGACCTGGTCACCGCCTACGAGCAGGCGGAGGTCGAACGGGCGCAGGAGCGCGCGTACGACGAGGTCGCGCCGTTGCCGTCGGGCCTGGAGATCGAGAACGAAAGGCAAGCCCGGTGAGTGCGAGGAGTGCAGCGCAGCGGAGCCCCGCAGTCGCGAACGAAAGGCAAGCCCGGTGAGTGCGAGGAGTGCAGCGCAGCGGAGCCCCGCAGTCGCGAACGAAAGGCAAGCCCGGTGAGTGCGAGGAGTGCAGCGCAGCGGAACCCCGCAGTCGCGAACGAAAGGCCGGTTCGGTGAGCGCGCAGACTGATGAGCGGGCGGCGAAGTCCGAGACGACCTGGCAGACGTTCCGGCGCGGGTTGGCGCTCTCGCCGGAGCTGCGGACGGGGCTCGCGGTCACGTTGGCCCTGGCGTTGGTCTACATGGTGGGCCGGGTGGCTGTGCCGGTGGCGGTGCAGCAGGGCATCGACCGGGGCATCATCGGTGGCCTGAACCTGAACGTGGTCTGGTCGGTGGCGGCGATCACCGCGGCGATCCTCACGGTCACCACGGTCTGCGGTTACCTGATGATGCGTCGGCTGTTCACGGTCAGCGAGACGGCGTTGGCGAATGTGCGGACGCGGGCGTTCCGGCATGTGCACGACCTGTCGATGTTGCACCAGCAGTCGGAGCGGCGTGGTTCGTTGGTCTCGCGGGTGACCAGCGACGTCGACCAGATCACCCAGTTCCTCCAGTGGGGCGGGGTGATCCTGCTGGTCAACCTGGGTCAGCTGGTGGTGACGACAGCCGTCATGTTGGCGTACTCCTGGCAGTTGACCCTGGTGGTGCTGGTGGCGTTCCTGCCGGCGGTGTTCATCATCCGGCAGTTGCAGCGCCGTCTCGGCGCGGCGTACGCGACGGTGCGTCAGCGCACCGGGGCGCTGCTGGGCGCGATCGGTGAGAGCGTGGTGGGCGCGCCGGTGATCCGGGCGTACGGCATCGCGGGGCGTACCGCGCGGCGGTTGGACGACGCCATCGACAGTCAGCGTCAGGCCCAGCAGCGGGCGATCCGGATCAGCATCGTGGGCAGCTCGGTCGGTGAGCTGGCGGCCGGGGTGGCGCTGGCCGGCGTGGTGGTGCTCGGGGTGACGCTGGGGGTGGACGGCACGCTGTCGATCGGGCAGCTGACCGCGTTCCTGTTCCTGGTGACGCTGTTCATCCAGCCGGTGCAGATCGCCACGGAGGTGCTGAACGAGGCGCAGAACGCGATCGCGGGTTGGCGGCGGGTGCTGGACGTGCTGGACGTCGCTCCGGACGTGGCCGACCCGGGGGAGCAGGGGCGGGATCTGCCGGGTGGTCCGTTGGACATCCGGTTCGCCGGGGTGCGGTTCGCCTATCCGGGTGGCCCACCGGTGCTGCACGACATCGACCTGGAGATCCCGGCGAAGAGCCGGGTGGCGGTGGTGGGGGAGACCGGCAGCGGCAAGACGACCTTCGCGAAGCTGCTGACCCGGTTGATGGACCCGTCGGCGGGTGCGGTGCTGCTGTCGGGGGTGCCGTTGTCGCAGGTTCGGTTCGAATCGCTGCGGTCCCGGGTGGTGATGGTGCCGCAGGACGGGTTCCTCTTCGACGCGACGGTGGGGGACAACGTCCGCTTCGCCCGGCCGGACCTGACCGACGAGCAGCTGAGCACCGCGTTCACCGAGCTGGGCCTGGCGGACTGGCTGGATGGCCTGCCGGCCGGCCTGGACACTCCGGTCGGTGAGCGCGGTGAGGCGCTCAGCGTCGGGGAGCGGCAGTTGGTCGCGTTGGCTCGGGCGTACGTGGCGGACCCGGATCTGCTGGTGTTGGACGAGGCGACAAGCGCGGTGGATCCGGCGACGGAGGTGCGTCTGCAACGCACTCTGGAGGCCGTGACGCGGGGGCGTACGACGCTCGCGATCGCGCACCGGCTCTCCACGGCGCAGGCGGCCGACGAGGTGATCGTGGTGGACCGGGGGCGGATCGTGCAGCGCGGCCCGCATGACGAGTTGGTCCGTGACGCCGATTCGGTCTACGGCCTGCTGTACGCGTCCTGGCTGGAGCAGACCCGGTAACGGAGGCGCAGGTGGACGTGGTGGGCTGGGTGCTCTACGCTCCGAGTTAGGTAAGCCTAACCAAAGGGGGTGCCCATGCGGCCCAGTCCTGCCGAGACCGTTCGTACTCTCGTCGCCGGTTGGCTGCCCGGCCTCATCCACCTGGCCCACCGGCCGGGCCCGCACCACGCCCGGCACGTGACCGACCCCGACGGGCGGGTTCTGCTGCTGGTGCCGATCGCCAGCCACCTCGCCGCCGCGTTGCAGCCCGACGGCGGAAACACCGACGTCGCGGTGGTCCTCGACGTGCTCGACCTGCCACCGGCGGCCGGCGCCCCCGGGCTGGGCCGGGCCTGGGTCTCCGGTTGGGCCGCCGAACTGCACGGGGACGAGGCGCGCTCCGCGGCTGTCGACTTCGCCACGGTCGAGCCGACAGGTGACCTGCTCGACGTGGGGACCCGGTTCCGGCTGTTCCGCTTCGAGGTGGCCGAGGTCCGCTGGGAGCGGGCCGGGGTCGTGCAGCGGATCGACCCGGGGGAGTACGCCGAGGCGGAGCCGGACCCGGTGCACCCGGTGGAGGCGCTGCTCCTGGCCGATCTCGCCGATCGCGACACCGCCGAGGTGACCGACTACCTGCGTCAGCAGCTCGGGTTGACCGAGCAGACCCCGGACGGGCCGCCGCGGGTGGTCCGCATCGATCGGTACGGCCTGGTGGTCGCCCTCGGTCGCCCCGGCGCCCGCCGTCGTGTCCGGCTGGCCTTCCCGTGCCCGGTGGCCGGCCCGGACGAGCTGGACGGGCTGCTTCCGACGCTGCGCCGCCGGGCCGAGGCGCGTCCGCCCCGCTGATCGGCGGCCCACCGCCGCCCGGCACCGGCGTGGTCATCGCTGGAACTGGGTGAGTTTCTGCGGGTTGAGGATGATCAGCACTTGTTCGATTCCGGCGGGTGAGGCATCGATAGTGACAATCGCGGCAGCTGTTCCGGCCCGCGACAGGAGGATCGCCGCCTGGCCGTTGGATTCGACGATCTCCAGCGACAGGTCGCTGCCGAACTTCCGGACCAGCCCCACGATGTAACGCGCGACGTTGTCGCGTCCGACGACGGGTACCGGTGCGGCCCGGACGGTGCCGCCGCCGTCGGCGTAGGAGATGGTCGTCTCGGTGAGCAGTTTCTCGAGCTGACCCAGGTCCCCGGACCGGGCGGCGGCGAGGAAGGCCCGCAGCAGACGGCCGTGGTCCGCGCGGGCGACCGGATCGTGCCGCTCCTGGGCCAGGTGCTGACGGGCGCGTCGGCCGAGCTGCCGCGCGTTCGCCTCGCTGATGCCGAGCACCTCGCCGATCCGCCGGAACGGGTAGTCGAACGCCTCGCGCAGCACGTACACCGCCCGCTCGGCCGGCCTGAGCCGTTCCAACAGGAGCAGTACGGCAAGTTCGAGCGACTCGTTCCGTTCGGCCCGCAATAGTGGGTCGGCGGAGGTGTCGACGGGCTCGGGCAGCCACGGACCGGGATACAACTCGCGTCGGGCGCGAGCCGATGTCGCGGCGTTCAGGGCAAGGCGGGAGGTCGTCGTGACCAGAAACCCGATCGGGTCCCGTACCTGGCTGTGATCGGTCTGCTGCCACCGGAGCCAGGCGTCCTGCACGACGTCCTCCGCCTCCGCGACGCTGCCGAGCATCCGGTAGGCGATGCCGAAGAGCCGGGGACGGACCGCTGCGAACACCCCTAGCGCGTCGATCACTGTCCCCTTTTCTCCAGCAATATCCGCTTGTTGAGTACCAGGGCAAACGTGGATACCCCGGTCCGGCCGTACTACAGCCTCGGAGCATCTCGCCAGACGCGCCACTGTCGAGGCGGAGAGCCCGCGAGATGAGGGCGACCGGCTCGGCCGGCGGTCTGCTCGCCGGCACGGAGCGGAGACGATTCGAGCAGATCGACACAGATCCGCACGAGCGTGCCGACGAGCCAGGTGACTGGTCTGTCGATGCTGTCCTGTTGGTCGTCCGGCATCGTGTACCAGCGGACGTACGTTTCCCGTACCGCGCGTTCCGCGGCGCCGGCCGAGCCGAGCAGGCGATATGCGAGGTTCTTGAGGAAGCGTCGTTCGGCGACGACGGCGCAGAACGCGCTGGGTAGGGCAGCTGAATCAGGTGGCCGGGCGTGTTCGGGAACAGGGGCTGGCATCGCGTCAGTGGGCGATCGGAGCCGGCACGAGGCCGCGCTGAGCCGCTCGACGGTCACGCAGCACCGTCAGCAGGATGATCACCAGGCCGAGGAACGCCACGGCCGCGTTTGCGGTGGTGAGGAGGATCGCCTCACCGACTGTGGCGTTCTCCAGGTTCGTCAGGTGGTAGAAGAAGTGCGGCACCGCGAAGATCGAATAGGCTGCCGCGGCGGGGATGACGAAATGGGCCTTGGGCTTGACTGCCGCGATGCCCAGCAGCAGCGCGATCGCCAGTGTCGCGGTGCCGAAGTCCCGCGCGTAGTGCTCACTGAACGGCGGCGTGAGGTCCACTGTGGGGAAGTCCGTGTAGAAGCTCGCCGGCCATATCGCGTTCCAGGCCCCGACGACGAGCTCGTCGACGAACAAGACCGCCAACGCGATGCGGATGATGATGGTCACGGGTGCTGCCTCCCTGCACTGTCCCGGCCCGACGTCCGGAGGTGTCGCCACCCCGAGAGACGCCAGCCGACGCAACCAGACACGTCGGACACCAGCGCCCGGTGGTGGGCGGGTTGTCACCAGGTATGGACCGAACAGCTCTCTCATTCGTGACAGGCCGCCGAGCGGCAGGCCCCGCTGTCACGAATCGCGGCGCCCGCTCGGTCCACCCCCGGACCGCGGCCTTGATCGCCTAGGTCGGCAGCGGCCCGGTCAGGTACCGCTGGATGGTCGGTCCGATGGCGGCGACAAGGGTCTCCGGGTCCGCCGAGGCGACCGGCTCCATCCGGACGACGTGGCGCATCAGGGCCAGGCCGATCATCTGGGTGGCCACCAGGGAACCGCGCAGCGGCAGCTCGTCCCTGTCGACGTCAAGCTGCTCCAGCACCCGCCGCAGGACCTGGGTGGTGACGAATTCGCGCAGCAGGCGGGCGGTCCACTCGTTGCTCACGGCGGAGCGCAGCAGCGCCTGCGCCGCAGTACCGGCCGGAGAGTCCCACACGCCGAGGAAGTTGCGCACCAGCCGCTCGCCGACGCCGTCCTCGTCGCCGGCGAGCACCGTCGGCACCAGCTGACCGGGGTCGACCGGGAAGTTCATCGCGGCGAGGAACAGCTGGTCCTTGCTGCCGAAGTAGTGATGCACCAGCGCCGGGTCGACCCCCGCCGCGCTGGCGATGGCACGGATCGAGGCGACGTCGAAGCCACGATCGGCGAACGCCGTGCGTGCCGCGTCGAGGATCGCCTCCCGGGTGCCCGGGTTGCCGGGTCGCCGACCGGTTCGCCGCGTCATCGTCGCCCTTCGTTTGGTTCCACAGGCGCAGCCGCACCACGGCCGCGCAGGTCTCAGCCGGTACGTCGGCGCAGGGTGGCCGCCGCGAGCACCAGCGCCAACACCACCGCGCCGAGCACCACCGCCACGTCCCGCCACATCGTGCCGGTCGTTTCGGCATGCGCGCCGACCTCCTGCAACGCCTCGACGGCGTACGACAGGGGGAAGACGTTACTGAGCGCCTGGAGCCAGCCGGCCATCTGGTCACGGGCCACGAACAGGCCGCACAGCAGCAGTTGAGGGATCACCACGACCGGCAGGAACTGTACTGCCTGGAACTCGGTGCGGGCGAAGGCGCTGCAGAGCAGCCCGAGAGCGACGCCGAGCACAGCGTTGACGACCGCGATCCCGATCACCAGACCGCTGCTGCCGGCCGTCTCCAGATCGAAGATCCAGTACGCCACACCGGCGGCGACCGTGGCCTGCACTGCGGCGGCCAAGCCGAACGCGATGCCGTACCCGAAGAGCAGGTCGAGCTTGCCCAGCGGGGTGGTGAGCAGGCGCTCCAGGGTGCCGGAGGTGCGTTCCCGGAGCATGGCGATGCTGGTCACCAGGAACATGATCACGAAGGGGAAGACGCCCAGCATCACCAGGGCGACCCGGTCGAACGTGGACGGTTGTCCGGGCGGGGTCGGCTGGTCGACGTACATGAAGTAGACGAGGGTGAGCAGGGCGGTCGGAACCACAAGGAGCAGCGCGATGGTGCGCCGGTCGTGCCGGAGCTGGCGCAGGATGCGATCGGTGGTGGCCGCCAGGATCCGCGGGTTCACGACGCCTCCCGTCCGGTGCCCGAGGTCCGGCCGAGGGTTTCCGTCGGGCCGGAGCGGGCCTCCTCGGCGCGGATCAGCCGCAGGAACGCCTCGTCGAGGTCGTCCACCCCGGCGGACGCGCGGATCGCTGCCGGGCTGTCGTCGGCGATCAGCCGTCCCGCGCGGATCAGCAGCAGCCGGTCGCAGCGCGCCGCCTCGTCCATCACGTGGCTGGACACCAGCAGGGTGGTGCCGGCGGCGGCCATCGCGTGGAACCGGGCCCACAGGTCGGCGCGCAGCACCGGGTCCTGGCCGACTGTCGGCTCGTCGAGGATGACCAGCTCCGGGTCGCCGACCAGGGCGCAGGCCAGGGAAGCCCGGCTGCGCTGGCCGCCGGAGAGGGTGCCAACGAGTTGGGTGGCTGCGGCGGCCAGCCCGACATCGGTGACCGCCTGGTCCGCCTCGGCGCGACCGCGTCCGTGCAGGGCCGCGAAGTAGCGGGCGTTCTCGCGCACGGTCAGGTCGGCGTAGACGCTCGGCGCCTGGGTGAGGTAGCCGACCTGGTGCCGCAGCGCGGGAGCACCAGCCGGCTGGCCCAGCACGGTCACCGTCCCGGACGTGACCACCTGCACGCCGACCACCGCGCGCAGGAACGTGGTCTTGCCGCTGCCGCTGGGGCCGAGCAGCCCGGTGACGGCGCCGCGCGGAACGGTGCAGCTGATGCCGTCCAGCACCCGCCGGCCGCCCCGGTCGACCACCAGGTCACGGACCGCTATCGCGTCGGTCATCCCGTACCTCCGATGAAATTCAACACCCGATGAACTCAACGCTAGATGAGATATCGAGCCCACGCAATGCGGCCTACCGCACCCAACGGAAGAACGGGCAGTACGCTTCGGATCGGACACAGAGTCCGCCATCGGGCATTGCGTACCGAACGGACGTACGGCACGATGGCGCGGTGGGTCACGCTCCGTTACCGCACGGCGGGTTTCTTGAGGACTGGGCCGCGCGTCTGCGGCAGGCTGCCGACCGGCCGGTCGTCGGCATCCTGCTGCGCGGCAGTCACGCCCGCCGGGCGGCCACCGCGCACAGCGACGTCGACCTCGACGTGCTGGTCGGGGGCGCACCGTACGCCGCCCGCCGCGCATACCTGACCGAGACCGCCGGCCGGGTCACCCATGTCTCGGTGGCCGCGCGTGACGTCCGCTCCTGGGTGCACCGGCTCGGCGAGCCGGCCGACTGGGCGTTCGGGTTGCCGGTCACCGCGCCGGCCCGGCTGCTCTGGGCCGACCCGCACTGGCGGCCCCGCATTGACCTGCCGGTGCTCTGCCAGCCCGCCGAACCGCCCCGGTTGGAGGAGCTGATCGCCGTGCTGGGCAAGGCCGCCGCCGCACGGGCCGCCGACGACCGCGTCGGGGTCCGGCTCGCCGTGGCGGACCTGGCGCGGTTGTGCCCGTCGGTGCTGCGCCCGGCGAACCCCTCGGTGCGGGTGCACTCCCGCCGGGCGGCGTTCGCGGCGGCCCTGGAGCTGCCGGTCGCCCCGCCCGGTTACCGGGAGGACATGCTGCTCTGCCTCGGGCTGCGCCCGGGGGCCAGCGGGCAGCTCTGGGCCGCCGCCGTACGGCTGGTCGCCGGCATCCTGCCGCTGGTCCGGCCGTACGCCGAGGAGATCGCCGAAGCGGCCGGCACCGACCTGGCGGACGCCCTGGTCGACGGCCGGCTGGACCGTTACGTGGCCCAGCTCGCCCGGCCGGTCCACCTCCGGTGGGAGCCGTCGCCGGTGCCCGCGCCGCGTGCGGGACAATGGGTCACTGTGCCCGTACCTGACGCGCCGCTGACCGGCGTCCCCAGCGATCCGAGCGGCGCGTCGGCTGCCGTGCCGGCCCGGCCGTCCCGGCTCGACCCGGCCATCGCGGAACGGCTGCGCCGTACCCCCGACGGCCTGGTCGCCGCCGTGGTCCGCGCCCACGACTCCGGCGAGGTGTTGATGGTCGCCTGGATGGACGACGAGGCGCTGCACCGCACCCTCACCACCGGCCGGGCCACCTACTGGTCGCGCAGTCGGCGCGAATACTGGGTCAAGGGCGCCACCTCCGGGCACCACCAGTACGTCCGCTCCGTCGCCCTGGACTGCGACGGGGACGCGCTGCTGGTCAGCGTGGAACAGGTCGGCGCGGCCTGCCACACCGGGCACCGGACCTGCTTCTTCACCGAGTTGCCCGTCACCAGCCCGGAGGCACGGTGACCGCGCGGGACGCGGCGCGCCGCAGCCCCGCCGCCGCGAACGAAAGGCAGGCTCAGCCATGACCGACGGCGCGGTGAGCCCCGACCCGGTCACCTTCACCGAACTGGCGGCACGCTGGCGGGTGGTGCCGGTCATCCGGCGCCTGCTGGCCGACGCGGAGACTCCGGTCGGGGTCTACCGCAAGCTGGCCGGCGGCCCCGGCACGTTCCTGCTCGAATCGGCCGAACAGGGCGTCGGCTCGGCCGGCATGGCGTGGTCGCGGTACTCGTTCATCGGCGTGCGCAGCAGCGCCACGCTCGTCGAGCGCGACGGTGTGGCGACCTGGCTCGGCCAGCCGCCGGCCGGGCTGCCCACCGGCGGTGACCCGGTGGAGGTGCTGCGGGAGACCGTCGCGGCGCTGGCCGGCCCGGTCGGCGACGAGGCCGGCGGAATGCCGCCGCTGACCGGGGGCATGGTCGGCTACCTCGGCTACGACTTCGTCCGCCGCTTCGAGCGGCTGCCCGAGCTGACCGAGGACGACCTCGGCGTGCCGGAGCTGGGCATGATGCTCGCCACCGACCTGGTGGTGCTCGACCACTACGACGGCTCGGCGATCCTGGTCGCCAACGCGGTGCTGCCGCCGATGGACACCGCGGACCGCGATGCGCAGGTCACCGCCGCGTATCACCACGCGGTGGGACGGCTCGACGCGATGACCACCGCGCTGTCCCGACCCATCCCGCCGATGATCTCCACGGTCGAGCGTCCGCCTGCCGGTGAGGTCCGGTGCCGTACGCCCGACGGTGGCTATCCGAAGGCGGTGGAGGCGGCCAAGGAGGCGATCCGGGCCGGCGAGTGCTTCCAGATCGTGCTGTCGCAGCGTTTCGAGCGGGAGACCCACGCCGATCCGCTGGACGTGTACCGGGTGCTGCGCACCAGCAACCCCAGCCCGTACATGTACCTGCTGCGCTTCGACGGGTTCGACATCGTCGGCTCGTCGCCGGAGGCGCACCTGAAGGTCACCGCCGGCTCGGACGGGCGACGGCGGGCATTGCTGCACCCGATCGCGGGCACCCGGCCGCGTGGCGGCACCGCGGCCGCCGACGCCCGGCTCGCCGCCGAACTGCTCGCCGACCCAAAGGAACGGGCCGAGCACGTGATGCTGGTCGACCTGGGCCGCAACGACCTGGGCCGGGTCTGTGAGCCGGGCAGCGTGGAGGTGCCCGAGTTCGCCACCATCGAGCGGTACAGCCACGTGATGCACATCGTCTCGACAGTGATCGGCACGCTGCGTGACGATCGTTCGGCGTTCGACGCGCTCGCCGCGACCTTCCCGGCCGGCACGCTGTCCGGTGCGCCCAAGGTGCGCGCCATGGAGATCATCGAGGAGTTGGAGCCGGTCCGACGCGGCCTCTACGGCGGCACGGTCGGCTACTTCGGCTTCGGTGGCGACCTGGACATGGCGATCGCCATCCGGACCGCGCTGATCCGCGACGGCCGCGCGTACGTGCAGGCGGGCGCGGGGGTGGTCGCCGACTCGGATCCGGTCGCCGAGGACCAGGAGACCCGCGCCAAGGCTGCGGCCGTGCTGGCTGCGATAGCAGCCGCCGAAACGTTACGGCCGGCCCGGTGAGCGCGAGGAGTGCAGCGCAGCGGAGCCCCGCAGTCGCGAACGAAAGGCAGACCCGGTGAGCGCGAGGAGTGCAGCGCAGCGGAGCCCCGCAGTCGCGAACGGAAGGCAGCCCCGATGAGTGTTGGCGACCGGCTGGAGGCCGGGGGTCGGGCTGCGTCGGGTCGGCGTCAGCTGACGTACGCGGTGCTGCTCGGCCTGGTTGGCGCGGCCCTGGCGCTGTGGGCGGCGACCCGGAGTTGGTCGGTGGAGTTGACCGTGCGCCCGGCTCCGCTGCCGCCGGTGCGCGAGGTTCGCAGTGGGGCTGCCCTGCTGCCGTGGCTGCCGGCGTTGGCTCTGGTCGCGTTGGCCGGTGGGGGCGCGGTGCTGGCCACCCGGGGTTGGCTGCGCCGGATCGTGGGTGTGCTGCTCGGGGTGCTCGGCCTGGCCGTGGCGGTCGGCGGCGGGTACGGGCTGGTCGCCGACCTCGACGGTGTGGTGAGCCGGCAGTGGCCGGCGCTCTGCCTGTTGGGCGGCCTGCTGGCCGCCGTGGGCGGTGGGTGGACCGCGCTGCGGGGCGACGCCTGGCCGGCGATGGGCGCCCGGTACGAGCGGCCGACGCGAACCGTCACGGAGAGTGAGTCTGCGGCGGTCGCACCGCCCGGCCCGATGGCCGGGCGGCGGACCACCGAGGCGTGGGACGCGCTGGACCGGGGCGAGGATCCGACGGCCGGCTGACGCGACGGCCGTCGGCTCGACGCGCAGCCGGTGTGGCCCCTGAGGGTTGGTCAGCCGACGGGCTGGTGCTCCCGCTGCTGCTGGCGGCGTGCGGCGGCGCGGGCGGCGGCCAGCTCGGCCACCAGCCGGTCCAGTTCGGCGCGCTTGTCGGCGCGGGCTCGGTCGGCGCAGACCGCCTCCCAGGCGTTGCCGCGCGCTGTGCGCACGCGGGCCTCGCCGACGACGGCCCGTTCCAGGGTGTGCACCACCCCGACGGCAAGTGACGCCACGGTCCGCGAGATGGTGGTCAGCCCGATGCTCGGGTTCGGCTCGGCAATGCTCATTGGTCACCCCACACGAGGAGTTGGCGACGGTCGGGCAGGTCGCCATCGAGTCTGCCCGAGGACGATGCTGACCGGCTGACGTTTCGCCGGGGTGACCGCCCGGTCAACTGTCTCGTCCCGGCCCTGACCTGGGACCGGCCGTTCGGCCTTGAGTTCGCTCACAGTATCGATCGACGTCGTTGTGGGCGGGCGTCGACCCGGAACCAGTGGCATGATCGATGGGTCGGCCCGGTTCGACCGGGGCCGCCGGGCTCCCGTCGGATGGCGGCGGTCGATACCGGAGGTGGCGCTGCGTGACATCCCGTTCACGGCAAGTCGGCCATTATGCCGCAGCCCTTTTCGTGAGCAGCGCCATACCCCCGGCCTCCCGGCGTCGGTCGGCTGCCCCTAGCATCGGCCCATGACACCCGGAGAGGGGAGTCCGTTGGTGACTGCTGAGCATGCGCACGCGGAGGGGGACGACGCCGGTCAGGCAGCGTCCGTAAGCGTGCTCGACGAGATCCTGGCTGGCGTGCGTGAGGACGTCGCCCGACGCCAGGAGCAGGTTCCGTTGGAGCGGATCCGTGAACTGGCTGCGGCGGCGCCGCCGCCGCTGGACGCGTACGCGGCGCTGCGTAAGCCCGGCGTCGCGGTCATCGCCGAGGTGAAGCGCTCCTCGCCGTCGAAGGGCCGGCTGGCCGAGATCGCCGATCCGGCCGATCTCGCCGTCGACTACGCGGCCGGCGGTGCCCGGGCGATCAGCGTGCTGACCGAGGGGCGCTGGTTCGGCGGCTCGTTGGACGACCTCGCGGCCGTCCGGGCCGCGGTCACCGTGCCGGTGCTGCGCAAGGACTTCGTGGTCTCCAGCTACCAGGTGCACGAGGCACGCGCCCATGGCGCAGACCTGGTCCTGCTGATCGTCGCCGCGCTCGAACAGAACGTGCTGATGGGCCTGCTGGAGCGGATCGAGTCGCTGGGCATGACCGCTCTCGTCGAGGTGCACGACGAGGAGGAGGCCGACCGTGCCCTGGAGGCCGGCGCGCAGGTGATCGGGGTCAACGCCCGCGACCTGCGTACCCTGGAGGTCGACCGGTCGGTGTTCGAGCGGATCGCGCCCGGCCTGCCCAGCAGTGTCGTCAAGATCGCCGAATCGGGCGTCCGTGGGCCGCACGACCTGATCCGGTACGCCTCCGCGGGCGCCGACGCGGTCCTCGTCGGCGAGGGCCTGGTCACCCAGAAGAGCCCCCGCGAGGCGGTCGCCGAGCTGGTCAACGCCGGCAACCACCCGGCAACGCCCCGGCCGGTGCGCTGACCCGCGCCGGTGTGACGCCCCACCGAGAGGATTTCCGATGAGCGCCGATGCGCTGGCCCCGGTGGCCGGCTCGCAGCCCGACTCCGCCGGCCACTTCGGCCGCTTCGGCGGTCGGTTCGTGCCCGAGGCCCTGGTGGCCGCGTTGGACGAGCTCGACGGGGCGTGGCGCACGGCGATGACCGACGAATCCTTCCGGGCCGAGTTCGGCGCGCTGCTGCGGGACTACGCGGGTACGCCGTCGCTGCTCTACGAGGCCCGGCGGTTCTCCGCGAAGGTCGGGGCGCGCGTGCTGCTCAAGCGCGAGGACCTCAACCACACCGGCGCGCACAAGGTGCGCAACGTGCTCGGCCAGGCGCTGCTCACCAGGCGGATGGGCAAGACCCGGGTGATCGCGGAGACCGGCGCCGGTCAGCACGGCGTGGCCACCGCGACGGCGGCCGCCCTGTTCGACCTGGAGTGCGTGGTCTACATGGGCGAGGTCGACACCGAGCGGCAGGCCCTCAACGTGGCCCGAATGCGGATGCTCGGCGCCACCGTCGTCCCGGTCACCACCGGTTCGCGCACCCTCAAGGACGCGATGAACGAGGCGATGCGTGACTGGGTTGCCAACGTCGACGAGACGCACTACCTGATCGGCACCGCCGCCGGGCCGCACCCGTTCCCGGCGATGGTCCGAGACTTCGTCCGTGGCATCGGCGACGAGGCCCGCCAGCAGTGTCTCGACCTCACCGGCGCGCTGCCGGACGCGGTGACCGCCTGCGTCGGCGGCGGCTCCAACGCGCTGGGCATCTTCCATGCCTTCGTCGGCGACGAGGACGTGCGGCTGTACGGCTTCGAGGCCGGCGGCGACGGGGTGACCACCACCCGGCACGCGGCCAGCATCACCGGCGGGTCCGCGGGCGTGCTGCACGGCGCCCGCACGTACGTGCTGCAGGACGCCGACGGGCAGACGCTGGAGTCGCACTCGATCTCCGCCGGTCTGGACTACCCGGGCGTCGGGCCGGAGCACGCCTGGCTGCACGACACCGGCCGGGCCAACTACCTGCCGGTCACCGACGACGAGGCGATGGCCGCGTTCGAGCTGCTCTGCCGCACCGAGGGGATCATCCCGGCGATCGAGAGCGCGCACGCGCTCGCCGGCACCGTCACGCTGGCCCCGAAGCTTGCCGCCGAGCTGGGCCGGGAGCCGACCATCGTGGTGAACCTCTCCGGGCGGGGCGACAAGGACGTGCACACCGCCGGGGACTACTTCGGCATCCTCGACAAGGAGCGGTGAGATGAGCCGGATCGGGGTGGCCTTCGACAAGGCCCGAGCCGACGGACGGGCCGTTCTGGTCGGCTGCATGCCGGCCGGGTTCCCGACCGTCGAGGGCAGCATCGCGGCCATGACGGCGATGGTCGAGGCCGGCGTCGACGTCATCGAGGTGGAGATCCCGTACTCCGACCCGGTGATGGACGGGCCGGTCATCCAGAAGGCCAGCGACATCGCGCTGGCCGGCGGCGTCCGTACGGCGGACACGCTGCGCATCATCGAGGCGGTCGCGGCCACCGGCGCGCCGGTGGTCACCATGACCTACTGGAACCCCGTCGAGCGGTACGGGGTGGACGTGTTCGCCCGCGACCTCGCCGCCGCAGGCGGGACCGGCCTGATCACCCCGGATCTGATCCCCGACGAGGCGGACGAGTGGCTGGCCGCCTCGGACGCGCACGGGCTGGACCGCACCTTCCTGGTCTCGCCGTCGTCCACCGACGCCCGGTTGGCGATGACCGTGGAGCACTGCCGTGGCTTCGTCTACGCCACCGCCGTCATGGGGGTCACCGGCGCCCGTGCGCGTACCTCCGATGCCGCTCCCACCCTGGTCTCCCGGGTCCGCGCGGTCACCGACCTGCCGGTCGGTGTCGGTCTGGGCGTGGGCACCGGCGCGCAGGCCGGCACGGTCGCCGGGTACGCCGACGGAGTGATCGTCGGCAGCGCGCTGATCCGTTGCCTGCTCGACGCGCCATCCGAGGCCGAGGGGCTGGCCGCGCTGCGTACCCTCAGTGCCGAACTCGCCGAGGGCGTCCGCAACCCCGTCCGCTGACCACTGCGGTGCTCGGCCGCCCTCCGCCGCCGTCCAGGCGCTGCGCGACGCCAGGGCGGGCGTAGGTGCTCGATCGCGTGATGCCCGCCGGGTCGCCTGCCCGCAGGCAGAGAACGCATCGAGGTGCGTGCGGGGCCGGTGCGGTCACTGTCGCAGTGGCGGGCCCGGCGCCACTGCGCCGCGCTGCTCCGGTGGCTGCCCCGCGTTGGCGTGAGCAGCTACCGGTGGCGCTGCCGGATCCGGGGAGCCGGGCGTCCCCCAGCCGTCGCGAAGCACCCCGGAGCGGCCGGCGACCGCGTCGGCGACGGCTGCTCGGGTCAGCGGGGTGACCGCCTCGGGCAGCGCGGTGGGGGTGTGCCAGGACAGCCGGCAGCCCGGCGGCGGGTCGGCGCTCGGCCCGATCTCCGCCGCGCGTGCGCGGAACACGTGCACCAGGATGTCCGGCAGTGGCCCGGCACGCCCGGCCAGCGTGTTCGCCGTGGGGCTGCTCAGGTGGTAGACCCCGACCAGGTCGACCAGTTCGATCTCCCAGCCGGTCTCGGCGCGGATGTCCCGCAGCGCCGCCCGCACCGGACTCTCCGCCGGGCGCAGCCGGCCGCCGGGCAGTGCGTACCGGCGCTCGCCCTGCCGGCAGAGCAGCACCCGGCCGGTGTCGTCGGTGACGACCGCGGCGACCGCCCAGGTGAGCGTGCTCATGGACAAAGAGCCTACGGCGGCGCAAACCAGAAGTCATCGGGATGGCCACCGGTGGCCCGGGGTGCCGCTGTGGGGGCGGACAGCGGTAGCGTGTGCACCCGTGACCTACGCCTCGCTGTCCCCCCAGGCGGCCCTGCCCAGTCCCAGCACCGCGGTCTGGCAGCTCGGGCCGGTTCCGATCCGGGCGTACGCGCTGTGCATCATCGTCGGCATCGTGCTGGCCTGCTGGGTCACCGAGCGCCGCCTGCGCCAGCGGGGTGTCGCGCCGGGAGCGGTGCTCGACATCGCCGTCTGGGCAGTGCCCGCGGGCATCATCGGCGCCCGGATCTACCACGTGCTCACCTCACCGGAGAAGTACTTCGGCGCCGGTGGTGACCCGATGAAGGCGTTCGCCATCTGGGAGGGCGGTCTCGGCATCTGGGGCGCGGTCGCCGGTGGCGCGGTCGGCGCCTGGATCGCGGCCCGACAGCTCGGCATCCCGTTCACGGTGGTGGCCGACGCGTTGGCCCCCGGTCTGCCGCTGGCCCAGGCGGTCGGGCGGGTCGGCAACTGGTTCAACAACGAGCTGTTCGGCGGCCGGACCACCCTGCCGTGGGGTCTGGAGATCCACCGGATGGACCCGGACAATCCGGGGCACGCGTTGCGGGACGACGCGGGCCAGCCGATCCTCGAACCGGGCCTCTACCAGCCGACGTTCCTCTACGAGGCGCTGTGGAACCTCGGCGTGGTCGCGTTGGTCCTGATCCTGGACCGCAAGCTGCGGCTCGGACGGGGCCGGGCGTTCGCGCTCTACGTGATGGGCTACACCGTCGGCCGGTTCTGGATCGAGCTGATGCGCACCGACGACGCCAACCAGATCCTCGGTGTCCGGCTCAACGTCTGGACGGCGGCCCTGGTCTTCCTCGGCGCGTTGATCTACTTCGTGCGGGTCCGCGGCCCCCGGGAGTATCTGATCCCGCTCGGCGCGGCGGCCACGCCGACCCCGCCCGCGACGTCCGACCTGTCCCAGGTCGACCTCTCCGAGCGGGAGACCGGCGCGCAGGCTGCCGCCCCGGAGGGCTACCGGGTGGTCAGCGAAGAGCAGTTCCACGCCTGGCGGGACACCGGCGTGGCACCGCCCGAGCCGGCCGACGACGACGTCAGCGCCGAGGGCGACGAGCCGACCGGCGGGGCCGCGACCGGCGACCGAACGCCGACCGACGGCACGGCGGCCGGCACGCGGGAGGCACTCGACGGCGACCGGGCCGACGCCACCGGCGCACGCCCCGCCGACCGGGACAGCTGAGCGGGGGCCGATACCGATGCGCAGCGCGGTGGTGGTCGGTGCCGGGGTCGGTGGCCTCGCGGTCGCTGGCGCGCTGGCCCGCTCCGGTTGGCAGGTCACCCTGCTGGACCGCGCCGAGCGGGTCCGCCCCGAGCCGACCGCCGTCGTGCTCTGGCCCAACGGTGTGCGCGCGTTGCAGGCTCTCGGCCTCGGCGCCGGCCTGGCCGCCATCGCCACCCCGCTGCCCGACGGCGGTGTCCGCCGCCCGGACGGGCACTGGCTGGTGCAGCCTCGACCGACGTCCGTCGAGCGGATGCCGGTGGTGGTGCACCGGGAGGACCTGCACGACGCGTTGATCGCCGGGCTCGGCGAGCGCGTCGAACTGCGCACCGGCGTGACCGTGCGCCACGTCCGGGTCGAGCCGGGTGAGCGGCCGGGCGTCAGCGACGGACGGCACACCATCGAGGCCGATCTGGTGGTCGCCGCTGACGGCACGGACAGCGTCATCCGCCGCCAACTGGCTCCCGAATCCAGGGTGGTCAGCTCCGGCTGCGCCGCCTGGCGTGCCGTCATCCCCTGGTACCGGGCACCCCGGCTGCCCGCCGACCAGCCGATCGCCGGCGAGGTCCTCGGCGCGGGCTACCGGTTCGTGGCCGCCTCGCTGGGCGAGCGCGGCTCCTCGGGCGGCTCCACCCGGGGTGGCATCTACTGGGTGGCCACCGCAGCCGGCGCGCCCCGCCCGGAGCCGCCGGAGACCCAGCTAGCCCTGCTGCGCCGCTGGTACGCGGGCTGGCCGGCGCCGATCGCCGATTTACTCGACGCCACTGACCCGACCGACCTCGTCCAGCAGGAGGTCCGCGAGCTGCGCCCGTTGCCCCGCGCGTACGGCTTCCCGGCCGGGCCGGGCGGCGTGGTGCTGCTCGGCGACGCGGCGCATGCCATGCCGCCGCACCTCGGCCAGGGCGCGTGCCTGGCGTTCGAGGACGCCGCCACGCTTGCCTCACTGCTGCGCGAGGCCCGACTGCCCGACGCGGTGCAGGCGTACGACCGGGTGCGTCGCCCCCGGGCGGCGACGGTGGTCCGGCAGACCCGGCGCATGTCGGCGGTGCTCCAGACCCGGGGCCGGTTGGCGCTGCGCGCCCGGGACGCCGCACTCGGCACGATCAACTCGCGGCTGCTCTCCAGCGCCGCCGCCTCCGCCGCCCAGTGGCGTCCGCCGGCGTGACCCGTCCCGATGCTCAGGGAATGAGGGCGGCGGGTTCGGCGATGCAGGCGGTGCCGACGCGCCGGAAGCCGACCCGCAGGTAGACCCGGGCGATCTCCTCGCTGCCAGCGGACAGGAAGACGAGGTCGGTGCCGGCGGCGAGCAGTTCCCGGGCGAGGGTGGCGGTCAGCGCGGCGCCCATCCCGCGACGGCGGGCGACGGGCAGCGTGGCCACCCCGGCGATTTCCGCGACGTCGTCCACCCGCATCGCCATGCCGCTGGCCAGCGCACCCTCGGTCGGCGTGCCGGCCAGGGCGGAGATCCGTCGGCCGTCGGCGATCCGGGCACGCTCCTCGTCCAGCGCGGCCAGCTCCAGCTCGGTGACCGCCGCGTCCCGTTCGGCCGGCCCGGCCTCCCCGGGCGCGGTGCCGGCCGCGCTGAACGCCACGGCGGCCACCGCCCGCCGTGCGGCGACGTCGGCGGCGAAGTCGGGTGAGTCCGCCGCCAGCACCCGCACCGGTACGTCGGACAGCGTCGCCGGGTCCGGCAGCGCGGCCGGATCGAGCACCATCAGCGGCGCCTCCAGCACGCTCAGCCCCGCAGAGCGGGCGACCGCCAGCAGGTCAGGGGTGGTGTCGTGCACCCACTCGAAGGCCTCGGGCAGGCCCAACTTGCGCTGTCGCTCCCGCACCGAGGTAATGTCGGCCAGGGACGGCGGCTCGTTGGCGCCGATCCGGGGCCGGGCGTAGAACGGCCAGCCGGTGCCTTCGCGGACGAACAGCACCAACGCGCCATGTTCTTCCGCGTCGGCGACGTCCCGGGGCACAGCGTCGTAGAAGCGTTCCAAACGGTCGAAGACGTCCTTGTGTAGCGGATCCACCGCGCGAGACTACACGTCCCAGACTCTGGACGGTGTGATCAATCTTGAGTGCCCTTGCGCTTACCCCCCTAACGTAGACTCAATAGACCCCACGGGCCGACGTCGTCCCTCACCATGATCCAACCTGAGTGACGACAGGAGGCCCGGTGGCCTTTCCGTACCCGCAGAGCCCACAGGCTTTGCCGACGCCCGGCCCCCGCCCGTCCGCCCAGGGTCTCTACGACCCGGCGCAGGAGCACGACGCCTGCGGAGTGGCCTTCGTAGCGGACCTGCACGGCCGGCGGTCGCACTCGGTCGTCGCCAACGGGCTCGGAGCGCTCTGCCGGCTGGACCATCGCGGCGCCCGGGGCGCGGAGCCCAACACCGGCGACGGCGCGGGCATCATGATCCAGGTCCCGGACGCGTTCCTGCGCGCGGTGGCCGACGTCACGCTTCCGCCAGCCGGCGAGTACGCCACCGGCCTGGTCTTCCTCCCCGACGACGACGCCGCCGAGGCTCGCGCCCGCCGGGTCATCGAAAAGTACGCGGTCGTCGAGGGGGCTGACCTCCTCGGCTGGCGGGACGTGCCGATCGAGCCGACCGGGCTCGGCGAGACCGCCCTGGCGGCGATGCCCAGGGTCCGGCAGGTCTTCCTCGCCGCGCACCGGCTCACCGACTCGCCCGCCGGCCGGGCCGGCTCCCCGCTGCGCGGCATCGACCTGGACCGGGTGGCGTTCTGCCTGCGCAAGCAGGCCGAGCGGGAGACCGCCGAGCGGGGCGTGCCGGCGTACTTCCCGTCGCTGTCCAGCAGGACCATGATCTACAAGGGCATGCTCACGCCCGACCAGCTCCCGGCGTTCTACCCGGACCTGCGCGACGAGCGCGTGGACAGCGCTATCGCTCTCGTGCACTCCCGGTTCTCCACGAACACGTTCCCGTCCTGGCCGCTGGCGCACCCGTACCGGTTCATCGCCCACAACGGCGAGATCAACACGATCCGCGGCAACCGCAACTGGATGCAGGCCCGCGAGGCGCTGCTGCGCTCGCCGAACCTGCCGGGCAACATCCGGCGGGTCTTCCCGGTGTGCACCCCCGCCGCCTCCGACTCGGCGAACTTCGACGAGGTCCTGGAGCTGCTGCACCTGGCCGGCCGGAGCCTGCCGCACGCGGTGCTCATGATGATCCCCGAGGCGTGGGAGAACGACCCCGGCATGCAGCCGGACAAGCGGGCCTTCTACCGCTTCCACGCGAGCCTCATGGAGCCGTGGGACGGGCCGGCGTCGGTGGCGTTCACCGACGGCGAGATCGTCGGCGCGGTGCTGGACCGCAACGGGCTGCGCCCGGGGCGCTGGTGGCAGACCGCCGACGGCCTGGTCGTGCTGGGCTCCGAGGCGGGCGTGCTCGACCTCGACCCGGCCCGTGTGGTCGCCAAGGGGCGGCTCCAGCCGGGCAAGATGTTCCTGGTCGACACCGTCGCCGGCCGGATCGTGCACGACGACGAGATCAAGTCCGAGCTGGCCGCCGCCCAGCCGTACGACGAGTGGCTGCACGCCGGGCTGATCGAGCTCGACGATCTGCCGGCCCGCGAGCACACCGTCTACACCCACGACTCGGTCCGGCGCCGCCAGCAGACCTTCGGCTACACGCAGGAGGAGCTGAAGATCCTGCTCGCGCCGATGGCCCGTACCGGCGCCGAGCCGATCGGCTCGATGGGCACCGACACCCCGATCTCGCCGCTGTCCACCCGGCCGCGACTGCTCTACGACTACTTCCACCAGCTCTTCGCCCAGGTCACCAACCCGCCGCTGGACGCCATCCGTGAGGAGCTGGTGACCAGCCTGGCGTCGACCATCGGGCCGGAGGGCAACCTGCTCGACCCGGGTGCGGCGAGCTGCCGGCAGATCGTGCTGCCGCATCCGATCATCGACAACGACGAGCTGGCGAAGATCCTCTCCATCGACGAGGACGGTGACCTGCCCGGCTTCAAGGCGGTCCGGGTCTCCGGCCTGTACCGTATCCGGGAGGGTGCCGCCGGCATCAAGGCCCGGCTCACCGAGATCTGCCGGCACGTCTCCGAGGCCATCGAGGACGGCGTCCGCATCCTGGTGCTCTCCGACCGGGACTCCAACGCCGATCTCGCGCCGATCCCGTCGCTGCTGCTCACCGCGGCCGTGCACCAGCACCTGGTGCGGGAGCAGACCCGCACGCAGGCGGCGCTGATCGTCGAGTCCGGCGACTGCCGGGAGGTGCACCACGCGGCCGTCCTGATCGGGTACGGCGCGGCGGCGGTCAACCCGTACCTGGCCTTCGAGTCGGTGGAGGACATGATCGCCACCGGCGCGCTGACCGGTGTCGAACCGGCTGCCGCGGTGCGCAACTACGCCAAGGGGCTCGGCAAGGGCGTCCTGAAGATCATGTCGAAGATGGGCATCTCGACGGTCTCGTCGTACTGCGGTGCTCAGGTCTTCGAGGCGGTCGGGCTGGACACCCGGTTGATCCACCGCTACTTCCGGGGCACCCCCAGCCGCATCGGCGGGGTGGGCCTGACCGGCGTGCACGCCGAGGTGGCCGCCCGGCACGCGCTGGCCTGGCCGCCGGCCGGCACCGCCGTCTCCGACCGGCTGGAGGTCGGCGGCGAGTACCAGTGGCGCCGTGAGGGTGAGCTGCACCTGTTCAACCCGGAGACGGTCTTCCTGCTCCAGCACGCCACCCGCAGCCGGCAGTACGACGTCTTCCGGCAGTACACGGCGAAGGTCGACGCGCTCGCCGCGCAGGCCGGCTCGCTGCGCGGGCTGTTCACCCTGCGCACCGGGGTCCGCCCGGCGGTGCCGATCGAGGAGGTCGAGCCGGCCACCGAGATCGTCAAGCGGTTCGCCACCGGCGCCATGTCGTACGGGTCGATCTCGGCGGAGGCCCACGAGACGCTCGCCATCGCGATGAACCGCCTCGGCGGCAAATCCAACACCGGCGAGGGCGGCGAGGACGTCGATCGGCTGCACGACCCGCTGCGCCGCTCGTCGGTCAAGCAGATCGCCAGTGGCCGGTTCGGTGTCACAAGCGAATACCTGGTCAACGCCGACGACCTCCAGATCAAGATGGCCCAGGGCGCCAAGCCCGGCGAGGGCGGCCAACTGCCCGGCAACAAGGTCTGGCCGTGGATCGCCCGGACCCGGCACGCCACCCCCGGCGTCGGCCTGATCTCCCCGCCGCCGCACCACGACATCTACTCCATCGAGGACCTGGCCCAGCTCGTCCACGACCTGAAGTGCGTCAACCCGGCCGCCCGGGTGCACGTCAAGCTGGTCAGCGAGGTGGGTGTCGGCACCGTCGCCGCCGGGGTGGCCAAGCTCAAGGCCGACGTCATCCTGATCTCCGGTCACGACGGCGGCACCGGCGCGTCCCCGCTGAACTCGCTCAAGCACGCGGGCACCCCGTGGGAGCTGGGGCTGGCCGAGGCGCAGCAGACGCTGCTGCTCAACAAGCTGCGCGACCGGGTCACCGTGCAGGTCGACGGCCAGCTCAAGACCGGTCGGGACGTGCTGATCGCGGCGCTGCTCGGCGCGGAGGAGTTCGGCTTCGCGACCGCGCCGCTGATCGTCTCCGGCTGCGTGATGATGCGGGTCTGCCACCTGGACACCTGCCCGGTGGGCATCGCCACCCAGAACCCGGTGCTGCGTGAGCGGTACACGGGCACCCCGGAGTTCGTGGAGAACTTCTTCCTGTTCCTCGCCGAGGAGGTCCGCGGGTACCTGGCCGAGCTGGGTTTCCGGTCGATCGAAGAGGCGATCGGGCAGACCGAACTGCTCGACGTGGCCCCGGCGGTCACGCACTGGAAGGCGCACGGGCTCGACCTGGCGCCGGTCCTGCACCTGCCGGAGTTGCCCGCCGGCGCCGCCCGGCGTGGCGTGCGCGCCCAGGACCACGGCCTGGAGCACTCCCTGGACAACGAGCTGATCGCATTCGCCCGTCCCGTGCTCTCCGCTGCGGAGTCCCGGGCGGAGGCGGCCAGCGTCGAGGCCTGGGACTCCGCCCAGGTGACGCCGGTACGTGTCGAGGTGGCGGTGCGCAACGAGCACCGCAGCGTCGGCGCGATGCTCGGCGGTGAGGTGACCCGCCGGTTCGGTGGCGCAGGCCTGCCCGACGACACCATCGAGTTCGTGCTGCACGGCACGGCGGGGCAGTCGTTCGGCGCGTTCCTGCCGCACGGGGTGACCCTGCGGCTGCACGGCGACGCCAACGACTACGTGGCCAAGGGCCTCTCCGGTGGGCGGATCATCGTCCGCCCGGACGCCGCCGCGCCGTTCCTCGACGCCGACGCCGCGCCGGGCAACCGTGCCGAGGACCAGATCATCGCCGGAAACACCATCCTGTACGGAGCCACCGCCGGCGAGGTCTTCCTGCGTGGCCGGGTGGGGGAGCGGTTCGCGGTGCGCAACTCCGGCGCGACCGCGGTGGTCGAGGGTGTCGGCGACCACGGCTGCGAGTACATGACCGGCGGGACGGTGGTGGTGCTCGGCGCGACCGGCCGTAACTTCGCCGCCGGCATGTCCGGCGGTACGGCGTTCGTGTACCGGCTGGACCGGTCCCGGGTCAACGCGGAGCTGGTCGACCTGACGCCGCTGGGCGAGCAGGAGCAGGCCCTGCTGCACGAGCTGGTCCAGCGGCACGTGGCCGAGACCGGTTCGGCGGTCGCCGAGGATTTGCTCAAGCGCTGGCCGGAGGCGGTGGCCGAGTTCACCGCGGTGGTGCCCCGCGAGTACCGCCGGGTGCTGGAGATCATGCGGGCCGCCGAAGCCGCCGGCCTCGACGTCGACGACGCGGTGATGGGCGCGCTCAGCGCACCCTCGGCCGCGCCCGTGCCGCCCGCTTCGCGGGTGGTTGCCCAGGAGGTGGCCCGTGCCTGACCCGAACGGTTTCCTGCGCTACGACCGGCGACTGCCGGCCCGCCGTCCGGTGTCGGTGCGGATCAGCGACTGGCGTGAGGTGTACCCGCCGGCCGGCGAGGAACTGGTCCGCGAGCAGGCGACCCGGTGCATGGACTGCGGCATCCCGTTCTGCCACGACGGCTGCCCGCTGGGCAACCGGATTCCGGACTGGAACGACCTGGTCCGCACCGGCAGCTGGGACGCCGCCGTGGAGTCGCTGCATGCCACAAACAACTTCCCGGAGTTCACCGGCCGGCTCTGCCCGGCGCCCTGCGAGGCGGCCTGCGTGTTGGGCATCGCCGGTGGGCAGCCGGTGACCATCAAGCAGGTGGAGGTGGAGATCGCCGACGCTGCCGCGGCGGGTGGCCTCCTGCCCCGCCCGGTGCCGGCGCCGTCCGGCCGGTCGGTCGCCGTGGTCGGTTCCGGGCCCGCCGGCCTCGCTGCCGCGCAGCAGTTGGCCCGCGCCGGTCACGCGGTGACGGTGTACGAGCGCGACGACGCGATCGGTGGCCTGCTCCGGTACGGCATCCCGGACTTCAAGCTGGAGAAGCGGCACGTCGACGCCCGGTTGGCGCAGCTCTCCGCCGAGGGGGTGCGTTTCCGCACCGGCGTGAACGTCGGCGTGGACGTCACCGCCGAGCAGTTGCGCGCCGAGCATGACGCCGTGCTGCTGGCCTGCGGCGCGTTGCAGGGCCGGGACACCCCGGAGACCCCGGGGCGGGCGCTGCGGGGCGTACACCAGGCGATGGCGCATCTGGTCGCGGCCAATCGCGCGGTCGCGGCAGCGGCCACCGACCTGCCTGGCACCGCCGTCACCGGCGAGGGCCGGGCGGCCCGGGCGGTGCTGCCGGACGGCACGCCGATCGACGCGGCCGGCAAGCACGTGGTGATCATCGGGGGCGGTGACACCGCCGCTGACTGCCTCGGTGTCGCGCACCGGCAGGGTGCCGCTGGTGTGCACCAGCTCGACCTGTACCCGCAGCCTCCGAGCGAGCGCGACGAGGCGCGGGACCCGTGGCCGACCTGGCCGTGGCTCCTGCGCAGCTACCCGGCGCACGAGGAGGGCGGCGAGCGGGTCTTCGCGGTGGCGGTGCAGGAGTTCGTGGACGACGGCACCGGCCAGGTGCGGGCGGTCCGGATCGCCGAGGTGACGGTGCAGAAGCAGGACGGTCGGCGGGTGGTCACCGTGGTGCCGGGCTCCGAGCGGGAGTTGCCGGCGGATCTGGTGCTGTTGGCGATCGGCTTCGAGGGCACCGAGCAGCAGCCGCTGCTGGCCCAGTTCGGCGTGACCCGCAACGCGCGGGGCGCCATCGACGCCCGGGACGACTGGCAGACCGACGCCGACGGGGTGTTCGTGGCCGGCGATATGCACCGGGGTGCCTCGCTGATCGTCTGGGCCATCGCCGAGGGTCGTGCGGTGGCCGCCGCCATCCACGGTTACCTCGGTGGTGTCGGTGCTCTGCCGGCCCCGGTGGGTCCGGCCGCGCAGGCTCTCGCCGCGCGGTGAGCTGAGTGCGTCCGGTCGGTGTGGCGGCAGCGCTGCCCACCGGCCGGACGTCTCCGCTGGTGAACCCACTCACAAACCTGGGCAAATGGGTTTAGGCCGGCAAGACTTGTCGGCTGCCGAACCGCGCCGCGATCGGCATGAATGATCATGCAGCCGATCGCTGGAGGTTCGTCGTGGCCCGAGGTGCCACCTTCGCCGCGCTGCGCCACCGCAACTACCGGATCTGGGCCCTCGCCGGGTTCGTCTCCGTCATCGGCACCTGGATGCAGGTCCTCGGAGTCAACTGGTACGTCCTGAAGGCAACCGGTTCGGCGACGTCCATGGGCTTCACCGTCCTGCTCCAGGCGGCGCCCACCCTGCTGCTCAGCGTCTGGGGCGGTGTGCTGGCCGACCGTCTGCCCGCCCGCCCGCTGCTGATCGCTGCCCAGGTCGCCCACGCGGCACTCGCCGCCGGACTGGCGGCGGTCGCCCTGACCGGGGTAGGTGGCATGCCGCTGATCTTCGCGATCTCGTTGGCCACCGGTGCTGTCTCGGCGATCGAGGGCCCGGTGATGGGACGCTGGGCCTCTACGCTGGTGGACCGGGAGACGCTGGGCAATGCCCTGGCGCTCGGCTCGCTCACCAACTCCGCCGGCCGCATCCTCGGCATGAGCCTCGGCGCCGTCGTGGTGGCCGCCGTCGGCCCCGGACTGCTGTTCGGCATCAACGCGGCGAGCTTCGCCGCCGTGGTGGTGGCGCTGTTCGCCATACGACCGGGGGCCCTGCCCGCTCAGGCGGTGCCGAGCGCGGGCCCGACCCGCGGCGGTGCCCGCGCCGGATTCGCCTACCTGCGCGGGCAGCCGGTGCTGCTCCTCGCGCTCGCCCTGTCGTTCGTGCTCGGCAGCCTGGGCCGCAACTACCAGGTCACGATGGCGGCGATGAGCGACGGGCCGCTGGACGCCGGCGCGTCCGGCTACGGTTTCCTGTCGACCGTGTTCGCCGTCGGGACGGTGTTGGGCGCGTTCGTCGCGGCCCGTCGGCGTTCACTGGGCTACCGGACCCTGGTCGCCGCGGGCCTGCTCGCCAGCGGACTGCAGATCGTCGCCGGCCTCGCACCGGGGACCTGGAGCTTCGCCGCGATCATCCTGCCGATCGCCGCCGCTGCGGTGATCATCGACACCACCGTCGGCACCCGCGCCCAACTCGACACCGACGGCGCGATGCGGGGCCGGGTGCTCGCCGCCCTGGCGGTCACCGGCTCGGTCTCCGCTGCGGTCGGCGCTCCACTGCTCGGCTGGCTCGCCGAACACGCCGGACCACGCCAGACACTCATCCTCGCCGGTTCCGCCGCGGCGATCGCCACAGTGGCGGCGGCGGTCGCCCTGGACCGCCAGCGCAACCGCGCGACCACCCTCACGCTGGTCGTGCCGCAACCGCGCCATCCGGTACGACGGGTGGCGTTCAGGGTGGCGCGTATCGCCCGGCCGAGCGGCGCGGTCTGTGCCATCGCACCCGCCCGGCCCGGTTCGGCGGTGTCCGGCTCGGGGCTGGTCGGTTCGGCCGTGTCCCGCCAGGTGATCGACGCGCGGTGATCGACTCCAGGTCGCCGACATCGCGGTATCGAGTTATCGGGATGCCGCGATGTCGGCGATATGGAGTCGATCAACCAGTCGAGGCTGGACGCGCGGAAGGCCCACCGCGTGGGCGGCGGGCCTTCCGGGTCGACGGGTCGACGGGTCGACGGGTCGACGGGTCGACGGGTCGTGCCTAGTGCGACAGCAGGTGGTGGGACTCGCGGATCTTGACCCAGGACTTCGGCTCGGCCGGCGGAGCGGCCTTGCGGGCGGCACTGGCCACGTCGGGTCGGCCGGCGGTGAACAGCCAGGTGGTGAACAGGTCGTCCAGGTCCAGTCCGGAGATCCGTTCGGCCAGGGCCTGGAACTGCGCGATGGTGCCGTTGCCGTACCGGTGCTCGGTGGCCCAGGTCGGCAGGATCTCGAAGAACGCGTCGTCACCGACGGCTAGCCGTAGCTGGTGCAGGGCCATCGCGCCCCGGTCGTAGACGGCGTTGTCGAAGATCCGAGCCGCACCCGGGTCACCGGGCAGCACCTGCCAGAACTCCGAATCGGCCGGGTAGCTGGCGTAGGTGAAGTCGAAGAGCTCCTGCGCGGTGCCCTCCCACTGCTCCTCCGACCACAGCCACTCGGCGTACGAGGCGAAGCCCTCGTTGAGCCAGATGTCGCGCCACTCGGCAACGGACACCGAGTCGCCGAACCACTGGTGGGCGTTCTCGTGAACCACCACGTACGTGTTGGCGCCGCGACGCCAGAAGCCCGGCCCGTACACCGGTCGGGTCTGCGTCTCCAGGGCGAAGCTGATGCCGTCCACCGGCCCGGCCACGCCACCCTGCGCCTCGAACGGGTACGGGCCGAAGATCCCGCTGCACCAGTCGACGATCTCGGCGGTCCGCTCGATGCTGGCCCGCGCGGCCGGCCCGAGCGCGCCCAGCGAGGTGCTGTACGCGTTGATCACCGGCTGGCCGCTCGGCGTGGTGTCGGTGACGATGTCGTACTGGCCGATGGCCATGAAGGCCAGGTAGGTGGCGGTGGGGGAGGTGGTCCGCCAGATCCACCGGGTGCGGTTGCCGGCCTCGGCCAGCGGCGGCCGTGGCTGCACGCCGTTGCTGATCACCTCGACCCCGGTGGGCACCGAGACGGAGATGTCGAAGGTGGCCTTGTCCAGTGGGTGGTCGTTGCTCGGGAACCACCACCACGCCGCCTCGGGCTCGTTGACCGCGAGCGCGCCGTCGTCGGTACGCGTCCAGCCGGTGTAGCCGCCGACCAGCGTCTCCGACGGGATGCCGTCGTAGCGCACCACGATCGTCAACTGCTGGCCTCGCGTGATGGTGCGGGCCGGCGTGACCACCAACTCGTGCACGCCCTCGGTGCTGGTGCTGGCCTCCCAGCCGTTGACCCGCACCGACTCGACGTCGAGCAGGAAGTCCAGGTTGAACCGGGAGAGGTCCTGTGTGGCGGTGGCGAGGATCGTGGTGGTGCCGGTGAGTCGGTCGGTGGCCGGCTCGTAGCGCAGCCGGACGTCGTAGTGCGAGACGTCGTAGCCGCCGTTGCCGTAGTCGGGGAAGTAGCTGTCGCCCAGGCCGGGCGCGCCGGGTTGCGGCGCGACCGTGACGACGGGCCGGCCCCAGGCGGTCGGCGCGGCCTGGCCAGGAGTGCCGGCGAGCATGGTGCCGGCGGTGGTGAGGGTCAGGGCGGCGGTGGCCGCCGTGAGGACACGTCGCACGGTGTGGACTCCCTCCATCGGGGTGTACGCCACGCCAACCTAATCGACAACTGTGAACGTCGCTGCCCGCCAGGCAGTGATGACGGGCTATTCCATTGATCTGTTTGTTTCGCTAGCATTACCGCCTAGTAACAACTGCTTCGTCCCTGGCCACGCGCGCGGTCGCAGGATCCCACCACCCCTGTCCTGTGGAGGTCCGTCATGCCCCACCGCCCGCTGGCCCGCGCACTCGCCGCGCTGGTCGCACTCTTCGCCGCCGCCCTCGGCGCCGTGCTCGTTCCCGGCACCGCGCAGGCCGCCGCCGTCAACTACGTCGCGCTCGGCGACTCCTACTCCTCCGGTGTCGGCGCCGGCCCGTACGACTCGTCCGGCTGCCTGCGCAGCCAGAAGTCGTACGCCCCGCTCTGGGCGGCCGCCCACGGCGTGACCAGCTTCAACTTCCGGGCCTGCGGCGGCGCGGTCACCGCCGACGTGCTCAACGACCAGGTCAGCGCGCTCAGCGCCAGCACCACCCTGGTCACCATCACCATCGGTGGCAACGACGCCGGCTTCGTCAACGTCATCACCAGCTGCCGGTTCGGCAGCACGTCGTCCTGCACCAACGCCGTCAACACCGCCAAGACCTTCGCCACCTCGACCCTGCCCGCCCGGCTCGACGCCACGTACGCCGCCATCCGCACCCGGGCGCCCAACGCCCGACTGATCGTCCTCGGCTACCCGCGCCTGTTCGAGACGAGCTCCTGCGGCTGGTTGGCGATGAGCACCTACAAGCGCACCATCCTCAACGAGGCAGCCGACGTGCTCGCCTCGGTCACCGCGAGCCGGGCCAGCGCGGCCGGCGCCACCTTCGCCGACACCCGCAGCTACTTCTCCGGGCACGGCGTCTGCGCCGGCGACCCGTGGATCAACGACATCTCCGGGTTGATCGAGGCGTACCACCCGGACGCCGACGGCTACCGCTACGGCTACCTGCCGGCGCTGAACGCGGTCACCGGCTGACCCGCACACCGTGCCCTGGCGGCCGACGGTCCACCCCGGACCGTCGGCCGCCGCGCGCCGACCCGGCCCGTCCACACCCGCGTCGGTACTGTGCCGGTGTCACCGCCGTCCGTTAGGGTTTCGGCGAACCGGACGGCCGTGGCGTGGGAGGCAGAGCGTGGGCAGGCTCGCGTCGGCGTACGGGCAGGCGGCCACCGCCCACCGGGCGGCCCGCGCCCACCTCGACACCGCCCGGGGCGCGCTCGGCGCGGCACCGGCTCCCACCCCACCGGTCGGCGGGAGCGACCTGGTGGCCCGACTCGCGCGCCTCGGCGGCGCGCTGGCCACCCCCACCCCGGGCGCCACCGGGCTGACCGACGCGCCGGCCGCCGTGCGGATCGGCGAGGCGTCCACCCCGGACGGCGGCTTCCCGGTGCTGGTGCCGCTCGGCGGCGGGCACCACCTGGCGCTGGACACCGACGCCCGGGACCGCCGGGTCGCCGCGCTGCTGCGGGCGCTGGTGCTGCGGCTGGTCGCCACCGCGCCGCCCGGCCAGGTCCGGGTCGCCGGCATCGACACCGCCGCGTTGGGCGCGACCTTCGGGCCGTTGCGCCCGCTGCTCGACGCCGGCGTGCTCGACCCGCCGGCCACCGGCGACGCCGAGGTGACCGCCCTGCTGGACGCCGCCGAACGGCACGCCCGCGCCGCGCAGCACGCCGAGCCGCACACCCGGCAGCTTCTGCTGGTGGTGGCCACCGCCGCCCCACCGCCGCGCGAGCTGGCCCGGCTCGCCGCGCTCACCCACGCCGGCCCGGCCGCCGCCGTCTGCGTCCTGCTCGCCGGCCATCCGTCCCGGCTGCCCGGTGAGACCTCGCCGCCGCTGGGCGGCACCACCGCCATCCGGCTCTTCGAGGGGTACGCGCACGTCGGCGACCCGCCGGGCACCCCGTTCAGCGCCGACGGCGGGGGCCTCGCCGCACCGGTGCAGCTCGACGGCGACCCGCCGCCGGCCTCGGTACGCGCGCTCGCCGAGCACCTCGGCGCCGCCGCCCGCCGCTCCGAAGCGCTGCCCTTCGCCGAACTGCTGCCCGAGCGGCGCTGGGCCGAGTCCGCCGGCAACGGGCTGCGTACCGTCATCGGTCGGGCCGGCTCCGCGCCGATGCCCGGCGCCTTCGACACGCCACTGACGGTTGCCTTCGACGACGCCACCCCACACTGGCTGGTCGGCGGGCGCACCGGCGCCGGCAAGACCGTCTTCCTCCTCGACGTCCTCTACGGGCTGGCCGCGCGTTACTCGCCGGCCGAGTTGCAGCTCTACCTGCTCGACTTCAAGGAGGGCGTCAGCTTCACCGAGTTCGTGCCCACCGGGCGTGACCCGTCCTGGCTGCCGCACGCCCGCGCCGTCGGCATCGAATCCGACCGCGAGTACGGCCTCGCCGTGCTGCGCGAGCTGCGTCGGGAGGCACAGCGCCGGGCCACCACCCTGAAACGGCACGGTGTCACCAAGCTGGCCGACCTGCAGTCGGCCAACGCGTTGCCGCGCATCGTGGCGGTCATCGACGAGTTCCACGTGCTGCTCGCCGGCAACGACGCGCTGGCCCGCGAGTCCGTCGACCTGCTGGAGGAGTTGGCCCGCAAGGGCCGCTCCTACGGCGTACACCTGGTGCTGGCCAGTCAGAGCATGACCGGCATCGAGGCTCTCTACGGGCGGGCCGAGGCGATCTTCGGGCAGTTCGCGCTCCGGGTGGCGCTGCCCGGCGGGGGCGGGGTGCTCGACCCGCTCAACGACGCCGCGGCGGCCCTGCCGATCGGCTCCGCCGTGGTCAACACCGCCGCGGGCGCGGTCGGCGCCGACACGGTGCTGCGCTTCCCCGACGCCCACGCCGCATCCGCCGACCTCGCCGCGCTGCGCCACGAGCTGTGGCAGGCCCGGCCGCCGGGCTCGCGGCCACCGGCGGTCTTCAGGGGGTACGAGGCGGCGCGGGTCGAGGACGATCCCACCTTCGCCGGGTTGCGCCCCGGTGGCCGCCGCCCGATGGCCCTGGTCGGGCGGACGGTCGACGTGCACGGCACCACCGCGCTCTTCCTCATGGACAGCACCCCGGGCCGGCACCTCGCCGTCGTCGGCACCACACCGGGCGGTGCCGACGTGCTGCGTGCCGCGACACTCAGCCTGGCCCGCCAGCACATCTCCGGTGACGCCCGGTTCCAGCTCGCCTCGCTGGTCAGCGCCGCCGAACCGGTCGCCGACGAGACCACAGCCGCCCTGCGCGCCGCCGGTCACCCGGTGCACCGCCTGGACGCGGCCGGGCTGCGCGACCGGGTCGCCGCGCTGGCCGCCGAGCCCGCCGGCCGCGAATACCTGGTGGTGTTCGGCATGGACGCCGCCGCGCCGGTCCTCGGAGCGGTCGACCCGGTCACCTTCCGCTCCGGCCTCGACGACCTGCGCACCCTGCTGCGCCACGGCCCGGCCCAGGGGATACACCTGCTCGGCTGGTGGCGCGGTCTGCGCCGGCTCGCCGACGACCTCGGCGGCACGCAGAACCGCGACGACGTCGCCTGCCTCGTCGCGCTCAACGTGCCCGGGCCCGAGCTGGCCCTGCACCTCGGGGTGCACGACCTGGCCTACACGCCGCGCGCCGACCGGGCGCTGCTTGTCGACCGGCACGACCAGCGCACCAGGTTGATCGTGCCCTTCGCCCGGGACGGGCACGAGCCGGACGGGGAGCGTTGACGGTGTCCTTCGAGGAGTACGCGGCGCTGGCCCGACAGCTCGCCGAGCAGCGCCGCACCGGCGAGCGGGACGCCGCGGCCGAGTCCGAGCGTCGCCGTGACCTGCACGCCACCGCCGACTACCTGCACCAGCGGTTGACCGCCCAGGGGCACCGCCTCGACCAGTTGGGCCGCGCGATCGGCCTCGACCAGCCCCCGACAGCCCCTGCCGCGGACCCGGCGCCCGGGTCCGGGCCGCCGCCGGGTTCCGGGCCGTCGGGTTCCGGGCCGTCGTCGAGTTTTGGGCCGGCTCCGCGTTTCGGGTCGACCGGGGGCTCTGGCGCGGGGTTCGGGTCGGTCGGGGTGCACGGATCCGGGGACGGTGGGTCCGCCGGCGCAGCGGGCGTGTCGGGGCGGTCGGGTGTCGAGGCGTACCCCGAGCTGCCGGCGGGGGAGGCGCGGCTGGCGCTGCCGACGGCGACGAGCCCGGCGGGCGTCGGGGTGCCGGCGCAACGCGCGGCGGCGGTCGACCCGGCGACGGAGCTGGAGCTGGCGCGGCGGATGGCCGACGAGGCGGACCGGCACGGGCAGCAGGCCGAGTTGCTGGCCCAGCGGCCGGCGCTCCTGCCGACGTGGTCACCGCTGGCGCGGGCGGTCGCCGTCTACGCCGGGTGTGGGGCAGCCGCCGGGGTGCTCATGCTGACGCTGGTGCTCGCCTCCGGGGTGGGCCTGGTCGACGGGTTCACCCTCGGCGCGTGGATCTGCGCAGGGCTGCCGGCGCTGGCGTTCTTCGGCGGTTATCTGGTGCTCGGTCGGTGGGGGAGGCCCGCCATGGTCGCCGGTACGCCGCCGCGCTACCTGCCGTTGGGGTTCCTGATCTGTTTCCTGCTGGTGCCGCTGGGCTACTGCGGTTACCTGCTGCTGTTCCGCGCCCTGCGCTGAGGCGCTCGCCTGGTCGCGCCGGGTGCGTGGATCTCGTACGCTCCGATGTGGTCTCCGCCGGTGCGGTGGTGGAGGCGATGGTCGACCAGGGGAGGGTGCGCGTGAGCGCAGCACAGATCATCGCCAGGTTGGCGGCGGCGGCGCAGAAGCTCGACGAGGCGAAGGCCAAGACCGCAGCGGCGGCACAGGACGCGGCCGAGGCACGGGCGCTCGTCGCCGGAGCGCTGGAAGGCATGGCCGCGGGCCCGCTGGTCGGCATGATCGACGCGTACCGGCAGGCCCTCGCGCAGGCGTCGCAGGGCGGCGACCCGGCCAAGCAGCACGTGCAGGAGACGATCGCGAAGGTCCGCGCGTTGGGAAACTGACCCACGGGTGGTGGCAGCACAGCCAGGCCCCTCCGGCGCAGCGGGTCGCCGATACGGAGAGTGACGCCGTCCGGCCCGGATGTGGTGGGAAGCGTGATGTCTGTGAGACATCTAGATGTCTCACAGACATCACGCTCACAAGGGACATGGCCCGGAGCCGAGGGCTCCGGCGAACGTCAGGCGCGCGAGCGCGGCAGGCAGCACTTCTTGTACTTGCTGCCCGAGCCACACCAGCAGGTGTCGTTGCGGCCGGGCGGCCAGGCTGTCACGCCCGCCTCGTCGAGACTGTCGGCGTACTCGTCGAGGGTCTCCTCGTCGGTGGGGTCGCCGCCGGCGCGTTCGGCGAAGGCCGCCAGACCGGCGACGGTGCCGGCGACCACGCCCAGGTCCGCGCCGCCCAGGTTGGCGGCCTCGGCGAGGGCCCGTTCGATCTGGGCGCGGTGCTCGTCCCAGGTGGCGGGGTAGGTGTCGACCAGCGCGGGCCAGCGCAGCAGCAGCGCGGTGAACTCCGCCGGCGGCCAGAACAGCAGCGTCGCCGGGCCGTCGTCGAGCGCGTCGAGCGCGTGGTTGCTCGCGGCGCGCAGCCGGTCGGCGAGGTTGTCGTACTCGTCGTGCGGCAGGCCCATCTCCTCGCGCAGGTCGTGTCGCCGCTGGGTCAGGCCGTAGATCATGGCGGCGGCCTCGTCCTGCGCGTCCTCGGAGGCGTGCTGCTGGGCCCGGGTCCGTTCCAGGATCGCGTCCAGCGCGGCGGTCAGCCATTCCAGCGCCGTCTCGGCGTGGCCGGATTCGGCGAGCTCGTCGACGAGGTACGTGGCGTCGGGGTTGGTCTCCAGCAGGGGCCGCAGGTCGGTCAACTCGGCCAGGCCCTCGTCCTCGCGGCCGAGGCGCAGCAGCAGTCCGCCGCGCACCGATCGGGCGTACGCGTCCTCGTCGGGCTGTTCGGCGATGGCGCGGGTGGCCAGCGCGAGCGCGTCGGCCAGGTCGCCGGCCTGCTCCAGGATGTCCGCGGCGACCAGCAGCGCGTACCCGGTGTCGTCGGGGTCGGCAACCCGCCCCTCGTCGACGGCGCTCACCAGCTCGGCGGCCAGCGCGGCCGGGTCCGGGCTGGTCGATCCGAGGGTGCCGATCTCGTCGATGCGGTCGGTGGTCAGCAGTTCGGGCATGGGCTCATCCTGAAGACGACGGACGTTGGGCGGGGAAGCGGCCAGCGTACTCCCGGACGTGTCGCAGCCCGGGCGGCTCACCGCCCGGGCTGCGACACGGACCCTCAGCGGGTCGCGGGCAGGGCGGCGAACTCGCCGGCTAGCTCCGACTCGACGAACGTCGTGGTGGACGGCCGGCGACCGGCCGACGCCCGCCGGGCGGACGGGACGGCGAGGGCCGCGAGCGCGGCCGCCAGGGCGATCGCGGTGAGGACGAGAAACCCGGCAGTGAAGCCGGCCTCCCGGGGTAGCCCGTTGGCCTGCGGGTTCGCGGTGATCACGCCGCTGACCACGGCGGCGCCGATCGCGCCGCCGATGGTGCGGATGTTGGCGTTCATGCCGGTCGCGACGCCGGTCTGGCTGGCGGGCACGCTGCCGACGATCAGGTTGGCCATCGAGGCGAAGGCCAGGCCGATGCCGAGGCCCACCAGACCGCCGGCGACGGCGACCTCCCAGCGGGTGTCGTGCGCGACGGCCAACATCGCGGAGGCGGCCACGTTGAACGCGGCCCCCGTGGCGAGCTGCGCCTTCGCGCTGAACACCGCCTGCAGGCGGCCGGCGACGAGCCCGGCGACGAACATCGCGACCAGCATCGGCAGCATGAGCAGGCCCGCCTGGCTGATGCTGGCGCCGAAGCCGTAGCCGGCGACGGTGGGGGTCTGCACGAACTGCGGCAGGAAGGCGTACACGGAGAACATCGACGCGCCGTAGAGCAGGGCGACGAGGTTGGTGGTCCAGACGCCGGGCAGGCGCATCATCCGCATGTCGATCAGCGGGTTGGACGAGCGCACCTCGGCGACCAGCCAACCGACCAGGAGCACCACGGCCAGCGCCAGCAGTCCGAGCACCCGGGCGGAGGTCCAGCCCCAGGCGGCGCCCTGGCTGATCGGCAGGAGCAGCGCGACCAGCCAGCCGGAGAGCAGCAGGGTGGCGCGCCAGTCGATCCGGCCGGGGGTACGCACCGGCGACTCGGGCACGAACAGGTGGGCGGCCACGGCGGTCAACCCGACCACGACCATGGGGATCCAGAACAGCCACCGGTAGTCCAGCGCGGTGACGATCGGGCCGGCCAGCACGACGCCGAGGCCACCGCCGGCGGCGACGATCGCCGAGATGGCGGCGACGGCGCCGGAGACCCGCGCGGCGGGGAACTCGTCGCGGATGATGCCGAACGACAGCGGGAAGACCGCGCCGCCGATGCCCTGTACGACCCGGGCGACGATGAGGACGCCGATGGTCGGCGCGACGGCGGCCAGCAGGCAGCCGAGGGCGAGCGCGGCGAGTGAGACGACGAGCATCCGTTCCTTGCCGACCATGTCGCCGACCCGCCCGAGGATGGGCGTGAAGATCGACGCGGACAGCAGGTAGGCGGTGAGAACCCAGGTCACGGTGTTCTGCGAGGTGTGCAGGTCTTGCTGGATGGTCGGTAGTACCGGGGTGATCAGCGACTGGAGCATCGCGAAGAACCCGGCACCGGCCGCGAGCACGGTGAAGGTGAGCCGACGCGAGCTGCGTCGGGAGGTCACTGCCACGAGAGGAAACTCCCTGATGACGTACGGAAGGAGGCTTGTCGGCCGTCGTTCGTGACGGGCCGGATGTCGGGTCCCGGGCGATCGGGGTGGCCAGGCGGCGATCGGGCGGGTTCCCGAGGTAAGCTAAGCGGAGGCAGGCCTCCGGCATTCCGGAGGGGTGCCTCCACTAAGCTAGCGGAGGGTTCCCTCCGGATGCAACCAGGGTGAGGTGACGTACGTCATGACCAGCGCCGGCCAGGTGCCCGAGGTCTTCGCGCAGCGACCCAAGCGGGCCGACGCGCGGCGAAACTACGACGCCCTGATCGCCGCTGCGCGCGACGCGTTCGCCGAGAACGGCGCCGCCGCCTCCCTGGAGGACGTGGCCCGGCGTGCCGGGGTGGGCATCGGCACGCTCTACCGCAACTTCCCGACCCGGCGGCACCTCTTCGAGGCCGTCTACGTCGAGGAGGTCCGGGCCCTCAGCCGCTCCGCCGAGGACCTCGCCGAGGTGCCGCCGTGGGACGCCCTCGTCGCCTGGCTGCACCGGTTCGTCGCGTACGTCGCCACCAAGCGGGCGCTCGCCGAGCAGTTGCTGCAGGACTCCGAGATCTTCCGGAGCTGCCGCACCGAGATCTACGCCGCCGGCCAGCCGCTCATGGCGCGCGCCCAGGCCGCCGGGGTGGTCCGCGACGACATCGACTTCGACGACGTGGTGCGGCTGATCAGCGGCCTCACGATGGCCCAGTTCCCGTCGTCCGAGCAGCGTGACCGGGTGCTCGGTGTGGCCCTCGACGGCCTGCGCGCCGGAGCTGCCGGCTGACGAGGCGACGGCCCCGCGCATGTCCGATATGGAGCGCGGCGGAATGCCCGTTTACACCCTCGCCGGAACAACGGGTTACCCGCGCGTAACAAGTCATTGACGTTTCTAAATTGTTGCGGGCATCATCGTCGCACGGTCGACCGGACACCCCCACCCACCTGCCCGGTTCGCCGGGTGCCTCCCCCCGGAGGTGCGGCCATGCTGCTCCGAAAGACCGTCCTCGTGCTGTCCCTCGCCACCGCCGTCGTGCTCACGGCCGCCCCCGCGGCCACCGCCGCCCCCGCCCCGACCGCCCCCGCCCCGGCCGCCGTGGTCGGCGCGGCGGCGGCCAACCCCGTCATCGTGGTCGGCGGGCTCAGCGGCATCGCCGTCGCGTACGAGCCGATCGCCTCCCGGCTGCGCGCCGACGGCTACCGGACCTTCATCTATCAACTGCCCGGGCTGGGCCTCGGCGACATCCCCACCTCGGCCCGCGCGTTCGCCAGCTACGTCGAGCGGGTGCGCGCCAGCACCGGCGCGGCGAGCGTGGACGTCGTCGCACACTCCGAGGGTGGTCTGGTCAGCCGCTACTACCTCAAACGGCTCGGCGGCACCGCCAGCATCGGCCGGTACGTCAGCCTGGGCACGCCGCACTACGGCACGTACGTCGCCAACATCGTGGCGTTCCTCGGCCTGGGCAACTGCGCCGGCGTCGTGGCCTGCCAACAGATGACCATCGGCTCCGCGTTCCTCGCCGACCTCAACGCCGGCGACGACACCCCGGGAGCGGTGCGCTACACCACCATCCGGACCCTGCAGGACGAGCTGGTCCGGCCGACCGGGAACGCCGCCGTCAACGACGGTGCCACGAACGTGCTCATCCAGACGTACTGCCCGTTGCGGGTGGTCGGGCACCTCGGCCTGGTGCTCGACGGCACCGCGTACACCCTCGTGCGCGGCGCCCTGGTCGACGGCCCGGTGCGACCCAACTGCCTCGCGGTCTGACCTCGCCCGGGTGGGGGTGGTCCCGGCCGGGACCACCCCCACCCCGGCAGCGGGTGCTCAACTCGCCTTGCTCAGCGCCTCGAACTCGTCGTCGGTGAGCCGCACGTCGCCCGCGGCCACGTTCTCCTCCAGGTGCGCCACCGAGGACGTGCCGGGGATCGGCAGCATCACCGGGGAGCGGCGCAGCAGCCAGGCCAGCGCGAGCTGCGCGGGCGTCGCGCCGTGCCCGGTGGAGATGGCGTCCAGCGGGCCGCCCGGCCGGGCCAGCTCACCGGTGGCGATCGGGAACCACGGGATGAACGCGAGGTCGTTGCGCTCGCAGTACTCCAGCACGTCCTCGGCGCTGCGGTTGGCGAGGTTGTACAGGTTCTGCACGGAGACGATCTCGGTGATCGCCCGGGACTCCTCGATCTGCTCGACGGTCACCTCGGACAACCCGATGTGCCGGATCTTGCCCTCCTCGCGCAGCAGCGCCAGCTCGCCCAACTGGTCGGCGAGCGGCACCTGCCGGTCGATCCGGTGCAGCTGGTAGAGCGGAATGCTGTCCAGGCCGAGGTGGCGCAGGCTCAGCTCACACTGCTGGCGCAGGTACTCCGGGCGGCCCAGCGGGCGCCAGTCGCCGGGACCGGAGCGGCTCAGGCCGGCCTTGGTCGCGATCACCAGGTCGTCGGCGTACGGGTGCAGGGCCTCACGGATCAACAGTTCGGAGACGAACGGGCCGTACGAGTCGGCGGTGTCGATGAAGGTCACGCCCAGCTCGACGGCCCGGCGCAGCACCCGCAGCGCCTCGGCCGGGTCCTTCGGGTCTCCCCAGACGCCCGGCCCGGTGAGCTGCATCGCCCCGTAGCCGAGTCGATTGACGGTGATGTCGCCCCCGATCCGGTACGTGCCGGACGCCTTCGCGGGCTGCTTGCTGATATCGGTCGCCATACGCGGATCCCCAATCGTCTTCGTCGTGGCGGGGACGACGCGCCCTCCCACCACGTGATCATCCCCCGGGATGGGGGAGTCATGCGGCCGCCCGGTCGATTGTGCGCGGCGACACGACACCCCCGCGCCCCGGCCGGCGTCGCCCTCGACCCGGGGACCGACCAGGGTGAGTTGCGCCGAGCGGCCGGTGTCGCCGTTGCCGGCGTGCGACGCTGGGCGCGTGCCGGTGCGGCGGGCTCGGGCGGCCGGGCTGATGCGGGCCGGCGGAGGGAGCACCATGGCGGAGGTGCCGCAGGTCGACTTCGCGCTCGACACGTACGAGTGCATCGTGATCTATCCCGGTGCGGCCGGACGGGCCCTGCCCGCCGAGACGGTGCAGCGGTTGCAGGCTGAGCACGCCGAGCACATGCAGGCGTTGCAGCGCCGCGGCATCGTCCTGGTCGCCGGCTCGATCGACGGGACCACCAGCAACCCGGAGCCGCCGATCGGCTTCGGGCTGGCCCGCACCGGCAGCGTCGACGACGTGCGCAGCGTGCTGGAGGCCGACCCGGCGGTGCAGGCCGGCCTTTACCGGATCGACGTGCTGACCTTCCTCTGCCCGGCCGGGTCGCTGGAGTTTCCGCTGGTCAAGACCGGCAGCTGAGCGGCCGACGCATCGGCGTCTGTCGTGATGGCGACGGCGTTCGGCCGCCTGCCGGTGCTACGGTCGCGCCCAGCGAGGGCCGGGGCATCCGGTGCCGCTCCGACCCCCGTGACCTGCTCACCGAGGTGCCCAGCCGGCCTCCGTCGGTGCACCGGCGGTGAGCTTGGGCCGGGAGCACCCCGACAGCGGGTGCCGATGGAGGCGTACGATTCCCGGCGCGCGGTCGCCGTTGCCCGTCGCCACAACGTTCCCGGTGCGGTTCCGCCCGCCGGCCCGACGCGAACCACGCGTCGTTGGACAAAAGTTCCACTGCCTGCAAGGGGTCGGCCCCGAGTCCGACCTGAAGGAGAGACTAGCCTGATGGGCGTGACACGCCGCGCGAAGATCGTCTGCACTCTTGGTCCCGCCACCTCGTCCCCGGAGCGCATCCGGGGTCTTGTCGAGGCCGGCATGAACGTGGCAAGGCTCAACTTCAGCCACGGCAGCCACGCCGACCACGAGGCGGTCTACCGACTGGTTCGGGAGGCGTCCGAGGCGGCCGGTAAGCCGGTCGCCGTCCTCGCCGACCTGCAGGGGCCCAAGATCCGGCTCGGCCGGTTCGCCGACGGCCCCCACGAGTGGCGCACCGGCGACTCGGTCGTGATCACCGGCGATGACATCGTCGGCACCAAGGAGCGGGTCTCCTGCACGTACCGCAAGCTGCCGCAGGAGGTGCGGGCCGGTGACCGTCTGCTGATCGACGACGGCCGGGTCGCCGTCGAGGTCACCGACGTCACCGGCAACGACATCCGCTGCCTGGTCACCGAGGGCGGCCCGGTCTCCAACAACAAGGGTGTCTCGCTGCCCAACGTGGCGGTCAGCGTGCCCGCGATGTCGGAGAAGGACGCCGAGGACCTGCGCTTCTCCCTGGGGCTGGGTGTCGACCTGGTGGCACTCTCCTTCGTCCGCTCGGCCGAGGACATCAAGCTCGTCCACGGCATCATGGCCGAGGAGGGCGTGTTCCGGCCGGTGCTGGCGAAGGTCGAGAAGCCAGAGGCCGTGGAGAACCTCGAGGCCATCGTGCTGGCCTTCGACGGCGTCATGGTCGCCCGTGGTGACCTCGGTGTCGAGATGCCGCTGGACGAGGTTCCGCTGGTGCAGAAGCGGGCCGTGCAGTTGTGCCGGGAGAACGCCAAGCCGGTCATCGTGGCCACCCAGATGCTCGACTCCATGATCGAGAATTCCCGGCCCACCCGGGCGGAGGCCTCCGACGTTGCCAACGCCGTGCTCGACGGCGCGGACGCGGTGATGCTCTCCGGCGAGACCAGCGTCGGCAAGTATCCGGTGCTGACCGTCAGCACCATGGCCAAGATCGTCACGACGACCGAGTCCGGCTCGATCGGCGTGCCCCGGTTGCAGCACGACCCGCGCACCCACGGTGGAGCGCTCACCGTGGCTGCCTCGTCGATCGCCCGGGCCATCAACGCCAAGGCGCTTGTCGCCTTCTCGCAGACCGGCGACACCGTTCGACGGCTCTCCCGACTGCACTGCGACCTGCCGCTGCTGGCCTTCACCCCGGTCCCCGAGGTGCGCGACCAGCTCGCCCTGAGCTGGGGCGTCGAGACCTTCCTGATGCCCTTCGTGCAGCACACTGATGACATGTTCCGTCAGGTGGACCAGGCGCTGCTCGGCCTCAACCGGGCCAACCCGGGCGACTACGTGGTGATCGTCGCGGGCAGCCCGCCCGGCACCCCCGGCTCGACCAACACGCTGCGCGTCCACCAGTTGGGCTCGCTGGTCGACGCCGCGTCGGCGCGGGCGTTGCAGTGAGCGACGGCCAGGCCGCAGTCGGCCAGGCCGCCGTGGACCAGCTGTTGGAGGTGCTGGACCTCGATCCGATCGGGGAGATGACCTTCCGGGGGATGAGCCCCCGGGTCGGCCCACAGCGGGTGTACGGCGGCCAGGTGGCCGGTCAGGCGCTGGTCGCCGCCGGCCGCACGGTCGACCCGGAGCGGTTCGTGCACTCGCTGCACGGCTACTTCGTGCGCCCTGGCGATCCCGTCGAGCCCATCGAGTACCAGGTGGAGAACATCCGCGACGGCCGATCCTTCTCGGTCCGCCGCGCGGTCGCGCTCCAGCACGACAAGCCGATCTTCTTCATGTCGGCGTCCTTCCAGCGGGCCGAGGAAGGGCTGGACCATCAGACCGTGTCTCCGCTGGACGTGCCGGCGCCGCAGGACGTGCCGACGATGTCGGACCGGCTCGCCCGTTATCCCGAGCGCCTGGGCATCTGGGGTCAGATTCCCCGCCCGATCGATGTGCGCTACGTCGGCGAGCCCGGCTGGGTCCGTCCCGGCGACCGGCCGGCCGACCCGCACCAGCGGGTCTGGATGCGCGTCGACGGCAAACTGCCCGACGATCCGCTGCTGCACGCCTGCCTGCTCACCTACGCGTCGGACCTGACCCTGCTGGACTCGGTGCTCTCCATGCACGGGGAAGTGTGGGGGCCGGGCGGCGTGGTCGGCGCGAGCCTCGACCACGCGCTGTGGTTCCACCGGCCGTTCCGCGCCGACGAGTGGTTCCTCTACGACTGCTGGAGCCCGTCCGCGTCCGGTGCGCGAGGGCTGGCCACCGGCCGGATGTTCACCACCGACGGCCGGCAGATCTCCAGCGCCGTGCAGGAGGGCCTGCTGCGCCGCGTCGGCGACTGACGCTCGCGGTCATCCCCGCCAGGTGTGCGCTCGTACAGACGAGGCGTCGTGGCGGGGACGACCGTTGGGCGTCACGCGGGTCACGCCTGGTGGATGGCCTCGCCGGCGATCTCGATCTGGACGGTCTTGCCGACCAGAACACCGCCGCTTTCCAGCGCGACATTCCAGAGCAGACCGTAGTCCTCCCGGTTGATTTCGGCGTTCGCGCTGAAACCGAAAATGTTCTGTCCGTACGGGTCACGGCGGGCGCCGCCGAAATTCACCTGTAGGTCAACGGCCCGCGTGATCCCCTTCACAGTCAATTCGCCGGTGAGTACGAATCGTCCGGCGTCGGGCTGGGGTGGCGGATTGTGACCTCTGCCTCGTCCGCCGAGTCGATTGCTGCGCAGGCGGGCCCAGTAGAAAATCGGGTCCTCATTGCTCTGCCAGTTGATACCCGTGCTTCGATATTCGAGCGTGGAATAGCGCTCCACGTCGAGGAAGTCGGCACTCTTGAGGTGGGTGTCCCGATCCGCGCTGCCGGTGGTGATGCTCGCCGCCTGGATGGTAGCGGTCACGCTGGAGAGCAATGGGTCCTCCGCCACGGAGATCTCCGCGGTCGCCTCGGCGAACTCGCCGCGCACGGGGCTCACCATCATGTGCCGGGACAGGAAACCGATCCGCTTGTGCGCCTGATCGAGGCGATAGGTGCCGGCGACCGGGATGGTCATGCCATCCCAGATGCGTGTGGCGACATCGGTCATGGTGTTGCCTTCCCCCCGGATGGAACCCGGGTGTTTATCAATGTGCTGCCCGAGCCCCCGCATACGGTCAGACAGTAGTGCGTGCCACCCAGCATAGGGACGCGCCGAATCAGCTTCCCGGGCCCCCGAGGGCGGCGAATCGTCACCTATCTCACCGATAGGCCTCGGAATCCCGCGCCGTCAGATATGCGTCGATGCCTGACCGATTGGCCGAGGGCCGCCCGTCCGGGCGGACGACCAGCGGGCTAACCTTGCCGACATGCGTCTCTCCGCCCGGGTCGACTATGCCCTCCGCGCGGCCGCCGAACTCGCCGCGACGGCCAGTGGCCCCGGGCGTGGCCGGCCGGTCACGGCCGACCAGATCGCCCGGGCTCAGGAGATCCCGCCGAAGTTCCTGGAGAGCATCCTGCTTCAGCTGCGCCGGGGCGGCATCGTGCACGCCCAGCGCGGCCCGGAGGGCGGCTACTGGCTGGCTCGCCCGGCCGAGGAGATCTCCCTCGCGGAGGTGATCAGGGTGATCGACGGGCCGCTCGCGCACGTCCGTGGGCAGCGCCCGGAGCAACTCGGCTACCACGGCCCGGCCCGTGCACTGCAGGAGGTCTGGATCGCGCTGCGGGCCAGCGAACGGGAGATCCTGGAGCTGGTCAGCGTCGCCGATGTGGCCGCCGGCACCCTGCCTCCCCGGATCACCGAACTGGTCGCCGACCCCCGAGCCTGGATCTGACTCCGGCTCCTGTCGCGCCGCGCCGCGCCGCGCCGCGCCGCCGCACCGCTCGGCGACGTCCCATCCACCGATCAGACACTTGACCGCGGCTGCCTCGTGGCGCATTGTCGACCAAGTTGATAGGAGATGCCGAAAAGCTAGGGGGCGCTCGTGCGCAAGCTGCTGGTCCTCGCTCTGGTCGGGCTCGCGGCGCAACTGGTCGACGGCTCGCTCGGTATGGCGTACGGGCTGACCTCGTCCACCCTGCTGCTGCTCGTCGGGGTCGCACCCGCCGCCGCGTCGGCCTCGGTGCACCTGGCCGAGATCGGCACCACCCTGGCCGCGGGCGTGGCGCACTGGCGCTTCGGCAACGTCGACTGGCGGGTGGTGACCCGCATCGCCCTTCCCGGCGCGGTCGGCGCGTTCGCCGGCGCCACCCTGCTCAGCTCGATCTCGACCGAGGCGGCCGCGCCGTGGATGGCCGGCATCCTCTTCACACTCGGCGCGTACCTGCTGGTTCGCTTTGCCCGGCCACTGCGCACCGACCGGATCGGTGGGCGGCTGCGCGGGCGATTCCTCGGCCCCCTCGGCTTGGTCGCCGGCTTCGTCGACGCCACCGGCGGCGGAGGCTGGGGCCCGGTCGCCACCCCGGCGCTGCTGGTCTCCGGCCGTCTGGAGCCGCGCAAGGTGATCGGCTCGGTCGACACCGCCGAGTTCGTGGTGGCGGGCGCGGCGAGCGTCGGCTTCCTGATCGGGCTGGGCACCGAAGGGTTCCTGCTGCCCATTGTCGCCGCGCTGCTCGTCGGCGGCCTCATCGCCGCCCCGCTGGCCGCCTGGCTGGTGCGAATCGTGCCGGCTCAACTGCTCGGCGCGGCGGTCGGCGGCGTGATCGTCCTGACCAACGCCCGGACCCTGGTCCGGGCGGCTGAGCTGGACGGCCCGGTCGGCCCCGCGCTCTACGCCCTCCTGGCCGTCGGCTGGTTGGCCGCGTTGGTGCTGGCCGTGCGCGCCCTGCGCCGAACCCGCGCCGCCGCCACAGCGAGCGTCCCCCCGACCCCGAGGGAGCCGGCACAGCCGGCAGCCCGCTGACCCTGCTGACCCTGCTGAGCCCCGCCGAGCCCCGCCGAGCCCTGCGGACGATTCCACGGGCCTGCCCGTCCGGGTGTCGTTACCTGTCGTGACAGTCGACCGCCGGCACTGCATGCACCTCGCTCCCTTTGCTCTGCTTACCTATACGCAACACCGCGCTGACCAGCGCGTCTCTCCGGTGGGACGGTCGCTGCTCCCGCCGGCCGCGATGACTTTCGGTAACTGGTGCGTGGGTGTAAGCAGAGCAAAGGACGCCAACCATGCTTCGGCTGCCGCAGGTGGGCAGCCGCTCCGCGAGAATGCGGACCGCCAGAGCATCGGAACCGCCAGCGGCCGTGCGGGCATGGGGCACCCGGGCGAGCCGCCGGCCGGGCGGTCAGCGGCCCTTGCGGCCAGGCACGTATCGGTCAGCGGCCAGGCCCATCTCGGTCAGCGGGGGAGCAGGTCGTCGGCCGCGCGGGTCAGCAGCGCCCACGCCTCGTCGACGTGCCGCTCGGCGGTCTGCGGCGAGCCGACCGCCAGCCGCAGCGTGTACCGGCCGTTCACCCGGGTGTGGGTCAGGTACGCCCGTCCGGTGCGGTTCACCCGGGCCAGCAGCTCGGCATTGGTGTCGTCGTCGGCGCGCAGCCGGAAGCAGACCAGCGAGAACGGGTGCGCCGCGGCCAACTCGAACCGGTCGTCGGAGCGGACCTGGTCGGCGAACCGGGCGGCCAGCGCCACCCCGGAGCGAATGTGGGCGCGCAGCCCTTCGGCGCCGTACCAGCGCAGCACGAACCACAGCTTCAGCGCCCGGAAGCGGCGGCCCAGCGGGACCTGCCAGTCCCGGTAGTCGATCACCGCACCCGACTCGGAGGCTGCGTTGCGCAGGAACTCCGGCAGCACGGTCAGCGCCTCGATCAGCTCTCCACGGTCGGCCACCCAGAACGCGTCGCAGTCGAAGCCGGTGAGCAGCCACTTGTGCGGGTCGAAGCAGTACGAGTCCGCGTACTCCAGGCCGGCGTGCGACCAGCGCAGCTCGGGGCAGACGGCGGCGGACCCCGCGTACGCGGCGTCCACGTGCAGCCAGATCCCGTACTCGGCGCAGATCGCCCCGATCTCCGGCAGCGGGTCGACGGCGGTGGTGGAGGTGGTGCCGATGGTGGCGACCACGATGGCGGGTACGTCGCCGGCGGCCAGGTCGGCCTCGATCGCGGCCCGCAGGGCGTCCGGGAGCAGCGCCTGGGTGGCCGGGTCCACGTCGACCGCGCGAACCCCGTCGGTGCCCAGCCCGGCGATCCGCGCGGCCTTCTCGATGGAGGAGTGCCCGTGCACGGACGTGTAGGCGCGGTAGCGCCGGTCGATGCCGGCGTCGCGCCAGCGGCCCCCGCTGGCCCGGTGCAGCGCGGCGAGCGTGGCCACCAGGGTCGCCGAGGAGGCCGAGTCCTGGATGACGCCGCCGCCGGCGCCGGTCGAGCGGAACCTCGGTGGCAGGTCCAGCAGTTGGGCCAGCCAGTCCATCGTCACCGTCTCCAACTCGGTGCAGGCCGGGCTGGTGGCCCAGAGCATGCCCTGCACGCCGAGCCCGGAGCTGACCAGGTCGCCGAGCACGCTCGGGCCGGAGGTGTTGGCTGGGAAGTAGCCGAAGAAGCCAGGGTGCTGCCAGTGGGTCAGCCCGGGCACGACGATGCTGTCAAGGTCGGGCAGGACCGCTTCGATCGGCTCGCCGACGGTCGGCGGCGCGGCGGGCAGGGCGCTCGCCACCGTGCCCGGCGGGTCGGCCGGGGCGACCGGTCGCTGCTCCAGCGTGGCCCAGTAGTCGGCGATCCAGTCGACGACGGCGTGGCCGGCTCGGCGGAACTCGTCGGGGTCCATGTGGGGAACGCTCACCGAATGAGTTGATCAGGCATCGGTCGTCGGAACAAGACCGGCCGGTGAGTGCCGGGCGACGGCAGGGTGTGACGGTCATCGATATTGCGGATCGGAAAGCGCTTGCCATACGATGCGCCTTGAGCCGAATCCGTGAGTTCCAGGGCGCCTCACCCGATCAGATCGCCGTCCGTCGCCGTCGTGGCGGGCCGTCCACCGTGCCTCCCGGGCAGGGCAGGTGGTCCCACAGCGGTCACCACCGGATCCCCGGAGGCAGTTCATGCACCCGTCCAAACAACGGCTGATCCTGCTCGCCGCCACGACTGCGACCGCCGTCGTGGCCGGCACCGTCGGCACTGTCGTCGCCTCGGCCGCCGCTATCGGCTGCCGGGTCGACTACCAGGTCGCCAACCAGTGGCAGGGCGGCTTCGGCGCCAACGTCACGATCACCAACCTGGGCGACCCGGTCAACGGCTGGGCGCTGACCTGGTCGTACGCCGCCGGGCAGCAGGTCACGCAGGCGTGGAACGCCGCCGTCACCCAGTCCGGCGCCCAGGTCACCGCCCGCAACGTCGACTACAACGCCGCCATCGCCACCAACGGCACCGCCGGCTTCGGCTTCAACGGCTCGTGGACCAGCAGCAACCCGGCACCGACCAGCTTCGCGCTCAACGGCGTGACCTGTACCGGCGCGCCCCCCACCAGCGGCCCGACCACGCCAGCGCCGACAACCCCACCGCCGACAACGCCACCGTCCACCACCCCGCCGCCGACGACGCCACCGCCGACCACCCCACCGCCCACGACGCCACCGCCCGCCGGCGGCGTACTGCAGATGGAGAACCTGGACCGGGGGCTCGTCAGCGTCCGCTCCGGCAACGGCAACCTGGTCTCCTGGCGGCTGCTCGGCACCGAGACCTCCGGGGTGTCGTTCAACCTCTACCGGGGCTCGACCCGGGTCAACTCCAGCCCGATCACCGGTGCCACCAACTACCTCGACAGCGGCGCGGCGGCCGGCTCGGCGTACACCGTGCGGGCCGTGGTGGGCGGTGCCGAGCAGGCGGCGTCGGCGCCCGCGCTCCAGTTCGGCGACGGCTACCTGGACGTGCCGTTGCAGGTCCCCGCCGGGGGCACCACCCCCAGTGGGGAGAGCTACACCTACAGCGCCAACGACGCCTCCGTCGGTGACCTCAACGGTGACGGCAGCTACGAGATCGTGCTCAAGTGGGACCCGTCGAACGCCAAGGACAACTCCCAGTCCGGCTACACCGGCAACGTCTACGTCGACGCGTACACCCTGACCGGCACCCGGTTGTGGCGCATCGACCTGGGTCGCAACATCCGCGCCGGAGCCCACTACACACAGTTCCAGGTGTACGACTACGACGGTGACGGCCGCGCCGAGGTGGCCATGAAGACCGCCGACGGCTCCCGCTCGGGCACCGGCCAGGTGATCGGCTCGTCGTCGGCGGACCACCGCAACTCCAGCGGCTACGTGCTGGCCGGTCCGGAGTACCTGACCATGTTCGACGGACGCAACGGCGCGATCCTGTCCACCGTCAACTACGACCCGCCGCGCGGCACCGTGTCGTCCTGGGGCGACTCGTACGGCAACCGGGTGGACCGGTTCCTCGCCGGCACGGCCTATCTGGACGGACAGCGCCCTTCACTGATCATGGCCCGGGGCTACTACACCCGTGCGGTCATCGCCGCGTGGGACTTCCGCAACGGGACGCTGACCAAGCGCTGGACGTTCGATTCGAACTCCTCCGGCAACGGCGCCGCCGCCGGTCAGGGCAACCACCAGCTCTCCGTCGCCGACGTCGACGGTGACGGCCGCCAGGAGATTGTGTACGGCGCCGCCACCATCGACGACAACGGCCGGCTGCTCTACTCGACCGGCAACGGGCACGGCGACGCCCTGCACGTCGGCGACCTCGACCCGGGTCGTGCCGGCCTGGAGGTGTTCAAGGTCGACGAGGACGCCAGCAAGCCCAGTTCCTGGTTCGCGGACGCGCGTACCGGTCAGATTTTGTGGTCCACGCCGGCCTCGGGCGACAACGGCCGGGGCGTCTCGGCGGACATCTGGGCGGGCAGCCCTGGCGCCGAGTCGTGGTCGTCGGCGGTTTCCGGGCTGGCCAACACCCGGGGTCAGAACGTCGGCCGCAAGCCGTCGTCGGCAAACTTCCTCGCCTGGTGGGACGGCGACCCGGTGCGGGAGCTGCTCGACGCCACGAAGATCGACAAGTACGGCACGGGCGGGGAGACCCGGCTGCTCACCGGCAACGGCGTGGCGTCGAACAACGGCACCAAGTCCACGCCGGCGCTCTCCGGTGACATCCTGGGCGACTGGCGCGAAGAGGTGATCTGGCGGACCAGCGACAGCCGGGCGTTGCGCATCTACAGCACGCCCACGCCGACCAGCACCCGGATCTACACGCTGATGCACGACCCGCAGTACCGCGTGGCTATCGCCTGGCAGAACACCGCCTACAACCAGCCGCCACACCCGGGGTTCTTCATCGGTGACCAGATGGCGAACCCACCCGTCCCGAACATCCACCTACGTTGATCTGACTCTGGCGATCCTCATCGGGTTCGCCTAAGGTGGCAGGCACCGGGCCGCAGCCGCGGAATCCGCACAGCTCCGGCCCGGTGCTCCACACCGCGGCAATCCCGACCCGTCCCGACCGGGGTTGCCGTACCACCACCGGCATCAACGTTAGGCACCGTCCGGGTCGCGGGGGTGACGCTGACGTGAAGATCGTGTTTCACGCGTCCCGGCGCAGACCGCCCGCCACCTGCTCGGCGATCAACTCGTACGAGCGCACCCGGTCCTTCACGTCGTACACCAGCGTGGTCAACATCAGCTCGTCCGCGCCCGTGCGCTCCTGCAGCTCGGTCAGCTGCCGACGCACCGTCTCCGGCGAGCCCATCGCCTGACCGTCGCGCCGCTGCAGGACGAACTCCCGCTCGATCTCGGTGTACGGGTAGGCCGCCGCCTCATCGGGCGTGGACAGCGGCTCCGGCCGACCGGAGCGCAGCTTCAGAAACGACAGGGCGCTCGGCCCGGTCAGCCACTCGGCCCGCTCGTCGGTCTCGGCGCACACCGCGTTGACGGCCACCATCGCGTACGGCTTGTCCAGCCACTGCGACGGCCGGAAGTTCTGTCGGTACAGCGCCAGCGCAGGCAGCGTGTTCGCCGAGCTGAAGTGGTGCGCGAACGAGAACGGCAGACCGAGCAGGCCGGCGAGTTGGGCGCTGAAACCGCTGGACCCGAGCAGCCACACGGCCGGCTGCTCACCCTGACCCGGCGTGGCGATGATCTGCCCGGGGCGTTCCCCGCTGAAGTAGTTCATCAGGTCGGCCAACTCGCGCGGGAAGCCCTCCGCCGACAGCCCCTCCATGGTGCGGCGCAACGCCAGCGCGGTCACCTGGTCGGTGCCCGGCGCCCGGCCGATGCCCAGGTCGATCCGGCCCGGGTGCAGTGCCTCCAGGGTGCCGAACTGCTCGGCCACCACCAGCGGCGCGTGGTTGGGCAGCATCACCCCACCCGACCCGAGTCGGATCGTCGAGGTGTTCGCGGCCAGGTGCGCCAGCAGCACCGCCGGGGCCGAGCTGGCGATGGCCGGCATGTTGTGGTGCTCGGCCACCCAGAACCGGTGGTAGCCCAACTCCTCGGTGCGCCGGGCCAACTCGGTGGTGGCCTGCAGCGCGGCGCCGGCGGTGGTCCCCTTGGCGACCGGGGCAAGATCAAGAACAGACAACGGTACGGTGATCACACGCGTGGCCAACCCGCCGCCGGCCGGTTTTGTTCCGGCCTCGCCGTGTTCGTCGGGCAACTCACCCGCTGCTCAGCCCATCCCACGGGCCTGTTCGAAGATCAAACTCGTCTGCGTGTGCTGCACCACCGGGTCGACCGCCAGGTGATCCAGCACGAAGTCCCGCAACGCGTCACCCGACGCCGCCCGTACGTGCAGCACGTAGTCCTCCGCGCCGGCCACGTGGAACACCGACACCACCCCGGGCAGCCGCACCGACCGGGCCCGGAACGCGTCCACCGCCGCCCGCTCGTGCGCGGTCAGTCGCACCGACACCAGCGCCTGCAACGGCAAACCCAGTGCCGCCGGGTCCACCTCGGCGTGGAACCCGCGGATCGCCCCGCGCTCGCGCAGCGCCCGGGTGCGCGTCAGGCATGTGGACGGCGCCACCCCCACCCGCTCGGCGAGGGCGTTGTTGGGCAGTCGGCCGTCCGCCGCCAACTCGGTCAGGATCGCGCGGTCCACCTCGTCGAGGGGCGAATTCGACCGCACATCGTTCGGCTCAGGGGGCATCCCACCATCCTCGCCCGAACCAAACGGCGAATCCAGTGCTGGCGACAGAATTATCTGCCAATCCATTGCCGACACGGCACCGGATGTTCGACGCTACCGCCATGATGACGGTGGACACCCAGGCTGTACACGCCGGCCGCGACGACCTGCGCACGCTCGGCGTGCACGTACCACCGATCGACTTCTCGACGACCAACCCACTGCCCTCGGTCGACGACGGCGGCAACGCCTACGAGCAGCTCGCCACCGGCGGCACCCTCCCCGCCGAAGGCGGCGCCGTCTACCAACGGCTCTGGAACCCGACCGTGGCCCGCTTCGAGACCGCCCTCGCCCAACTGGAGGGCACCGCCCAGGCGGTCGCCTTCGCCAGCGGCATGGCCGCCCTCACCGCCACCCTGCTCGCCGCCACCCGCGACGGCCAGCGCCACATCGTCGCCGTCCGGCCCCTCTACGGCGGCACCGACCACGTCCTTGCCACCGGTCTGCTCGGCACCACCGTCACCTGGGCCCACCCCGACGAGGTCGCCGCCGCCATCCGCCCGGACACCGCGCTGGTCGTCATCGAGACGCCCGCCAACCCCACCCTCGACCTCGTCGACATCGCGGCCCTCGCCACCGCGGCCGGCGACGTCCCGCTGCTCGTCGACAACACCGTCGCCACCCCCGTGCTGCAACAACCCGCCCGCCACGGCGCCGCCCTCGTCCTGCACAGCGCCACCAAGAGCATCGGCGGCCACGGCGACGTCCTCGCCGGCGTCGTCGCCTGCGACGCCGAATGGGCCACCCGACTGCGCCAGGTCCGCGCGGTCACCGGCGCGATCCTGCATCCCCTCGGCGGCTACCTCCTGCACCGCGGCCTGCAAACCCTGCCGCTGCGGGTCCGCGCCCAGCAGGCCAGCGCCGAGAAGCTCGCCGGCTGGCTCGCCGACCACCCCGCCGTACACCGGGTGCACCACCCCTCGGTGTACGACCCGGCGGCGCTGGTCGGTCGGCAGATGGCCGGCCCTGGCAGCCTGCTCGCCTTCGAGGTGCGCGGCGGCGCACCCGCCGCGGCTGCCGTCGCCGGCGCCTGCGAGCTGATCACCCACGCCGTCTCCCTCGGCGGCGTGGACACCCTCATCCAGCACCCCGCCTCGCTCACCCACCGGCCCGTCGAGGGCGACGCGAAGCCCGCCGGCGGCCTGCTGCGCCTCTCGGTCGGCCTGGAGGACCCCGAGGACCTGCGCGCCGATCTTGCCCGCGCGCTCGACGCGATCGCCTGACCGGCGCGGTCGGTCAGGCTTTATCCACTCCATGTCGCCGATCTGGCGGTGTCTCCGGTGGGGGATGGCGCCACATCGGCGATACGGAGTCGATCAGGCCGGGCGGATACCCGTAGGCGGGCGGGGTCGGTCGGATTGTCGACATCTGGCAGGCAGGCGGTGAAAGCACCGTGGCCGGTGCCGAACGTCGCGGGTTCGGGCCGATCGACGCACCACTGCCGGACCGTGGTGTCCGGCAACGAGGCGTGTGGGCCGTCGAGCGGATGTCGCGCCTGCGAGCGGGGAGGGCGTGGCCTGTGCCCGCATCGGCGGTGGACTCACGCCCACCTGGTCGAACAGGTGTATGACAAAGTGCCGGGAGCGGGATTCGAACCCGCAAGCCCTTTCGGGCAGAAGTGTTTGAGACTTCCGTGTATGCCGTTCCACCATCCCGGCGAGTGCGGCTTACTGTACCCGACTACGCTTCTGCGGGAGCATGGGTGGTAGCCGTGCAGAAACGATGGTGGGGGTAGGGCTGGTGGCCGAGATACCGACGGATACCGAGCGCAGGCGCGTGCTGATCGCCGAGGACGAGGCGCTGATCCGGCTGGACCTCGCCGAGATGCTGGTCGAAGAGGGCTACGAGGTGGTCGGGGAGGCCGGTGACGGCGAGACCGCCGTCCGTCTCGCCGAGGAGCTGAAGCCTGACCTCGTCATCCTCGACATCAAGATGCCGATCATGGATGGGCTGGCCGCCGCCGAGCGGATCGCCGGCGCCCGGATCGCCCCGGTGATCATCCTGACCGCGTTCAGCCAGCGCGACCTGGTGGAGCGGGCGCGGGCGGCGGGCGCGATGGCGTACCTGGTGAAGCCCTTCCAGAAGAGCGACCTGGTCCCGGCGGTGGAGATCGCGCTGTCGCGCTACTCGGAGGTCGCGGCCCTGGAGGCGGAGGTCGCGAGCCTGACCGACCGCCTGGAGATCCGCAAGACGGTGGAGCGGGCCAAGGGCGCGCTGATGACCACCTATGGGATGACCGAGCCGCAGGCGTTCAAGTGGATCCAGCGCACGGCGATGGACCACCGGATGACCATGAAGGAGGTCGCCGAGCGGATCCTCACGGAGACCGCCGGCGGCGAGGCGCCCCAGCCGACCGTCTGAGCGCCCGGCGCACGCGGAGGGCACACCGCACGGTGGTCGGTGGCTAGCATCGACAGATGTCCGTCCGACAGGTCGTCGCGGTGTTCGGCCTCTTCGCACTGCTGCTCGCCGGTTGTGACGGCCCGGCGCCGCCGACCGGCGACGGGTCGTCCGGGCCGACGTCGGCCGCCGCGTCGGCGCTACGGCCGGGCTGGCAGGCGCTGACACTGCCGGCGCCGCCGGGCGACGCCGGCCGATTGCTGGTACGCGACCTGGCGGCCTGTTCGGGGCGCTGGTTCCTGGTCGGCGGCGTCGCGGACACGGGTGGCGGCACCCGTCCAGCAGCGTGGACCAGTGTGGACGGTACGACGTGGACGTCGCTGCCCGTGCGCGCGGATTCCTTCTACGGCCGGCAGAACGTGCTCTCCTCAGTCGCCTGTCGCGACGGGACGGCGGCGGTGATCGGCGCCAAGGTCGGTGGGGCGCACGGTTATCCGCGGATCAGCACCTGGCGGCAGCGGGCCGACGGCGCGTTGGTCGAGGTGCAGGCGCCGTTCGAGACGTACGGCGGGCCGAAGGCGGTGAACGTGTCCCGGCTGGCGGCGGGTCCGCCGGGCTGGCTGATCGTCGGCAATCGCTCGGCGGGCGCGGCCTCCTGGGTGTCGGCGCCGGACGCGGCGGAGTTCGCGCTGGTGGAGGGCGCGCCGGAGCTGGCGAGTGACGCCGTGGGGGTGACCTGGGCGTTCGACGCGGTGGCGGTGCCGGCGGGTTGGTTGGCGGTGGGTGGCTTGCTGCCGGCTGGCCGGATCGACCGGGATCCAGCGGTGTGGTCGTCGCCGGACGGGCGGTCCTGGCGGCGCACGGTGTTGCCGGGCGGCTCGGAGTACGAGGAGTTGCAGCGGGTGGCGCTGGTCGGTGGGGTGCCGGTGGCGGTCGGGCTGCGCGGGGCGACGTTCGGCGCGTGGCGGCAGGAGGCGGGGGGCTGGGTGGCCGCGGGGGCGTTCGGTCGGCGGTCCTCCTCGGGTGTGCCGGTGGTGGCGTCGCTGGTGGCGGCGGGGGATCGGTTGTTCGCCGCGGTGGCCGACGGAACGCGATACTCGGTGTGGGTGTCGGCGGACCGGGGTGGGTCGTGGCGGCAGGCCGCGATGCCGCTGGAGGCCGGGGCGGGTGCCGATCGCGATGTGGCGCTGGTGGCGGTGGGTGACCGGTGGTGGTTGGCGGTGGACGATGGGTCACGGGCCGGTCTGTGGTCGGCGAGCGGGCCGGGCGCCTGATGGCGGGGTGTGTCGGCGGCGTACCGGCCCGGCCGAGCTGACTGCTGGACGTTTTTACAGTTCAGGCGGTGTTCAGGCGGCGTTTACCGGCACGGACAAGGGTGTCTGAGTCCCATCCGGACGCGGACTTAAGGACCGATCGACGGATTCACCTGTTACGGGCATCGACTGGATTGCGTACGTCTTCGTAACGGTTTCGCAGACCCCCCGTTCAGGCCTTCCACGACGGTGTGCGGTGTCGGTACGCTCCGCCATCACGAGCCGTAACGCAGGGGGAGTCTCTGCGGGGTGGGTGGAATTGCGGGTCTGCTGCTGTCGCCGTCGCTAACGGGTCAGCCGCGTCCGCATCTGGAGGAGGTCAGGAAGCCGTGAGGCGAAGCTATGTACGAGCGCTGGGAACTGTCGCGCTCGCCGCGTCCCTGGTGGTCGCTGCTGGGTGCCAGGATTCCGGTGGCGAAAGCGGTGGGACCGCGTCCGGTGACTGCGGTGGCAAGATCGCGATCTTCGGCGCGTTCACGGGTGACAACGCGGGTCTGGTGATCCCGTCGCTGAACGGCGCCAAGCTCGCCGTGAAGCAGTTCAACGAGGCGAACCCGGACTGCAAGGTCACCATGCAGGAGTTCGACACCCAGGGTGACCCGGCTGTCGCGACCCCGTTCGCGAACCAGATCGCGGGGGACAACTCGTTCCTCGGTGTCATCGGTGGTCACTTCTCCGGTGAGTCGGACGCCACGATGCCGATCTACCAGGCCGCTGGCCTGGCGATGGTCAGCCCGTCGGCGACCCGCACCGACCTGACCCAGAAGGGCAACACGTCCTTCTACCGGGTCGTCGGCAACGACGGCACGCAGGCCGGCGCGGTGGCGAGCTACCTGAAGACCCAGAACGCGCAGAAGGTCTTCCTCGTCGATGACGCCAGCGCGTACGGCGCGGGCATCACCGACGAGCTGGGCAAGCAGCTCGGCCCGCTGGTGGTCAACAAGGACAAGATCCAGGAGCGCCAGGCGCAGTTCGACGCCACCGTCTCCAAGATCCGCTCCGCTGGGGCGGACTTCGTCTTCTACGGCGGTTACACCCGTGAGGCCGCTCCGCTGGTGAAGCAGATGCGTGCCGCCGGTGTCCAGGCCAAGTTCGTCGGCCCGGACGGTCTGTACGACCCGGCGTTCCCGGCGGGTGCCTCCGGCGGTGCCGAGGGCTCGATCATCACCTGCCCGTGCCTCCCGGCCGACAAGGCCGGCGGCACCTTCTCCGCCGACTACCAGAAGGAGTACGGCATCCCGCCGGGCTCCTACGGCGCTGAGGGCTTTGACGGCGCGAAGGTCTACCTGGACGCCTTCAAGGACGGCAAGAAGACCCGGGCCGACATCCTGGCGTACGTGAAGTCGTACGACAAGCAGGGCGTGTCGAAGTACATCAAGTTCGATGCCAAGGGTGACGTCGACCCGTCGAAGGTCGTCATCTGGGCCTACCAGATCAAGGGCACGGCTATCGAGCCGCTGCAGGAGCTCAAGCTCAGCTGACGCCCAGGCACTGGAGTGCGGCCGGGGTCGACCACCCCGGCCGCACTCGATTCAAGGAGACCCCCGGTGCATTTCGATGAACTGATCGGCCATCTCGGCCAGCACACGGTCGACGGCCTGTCCAAGGGCGCCATCTACGCCCTGATCGCCCTTGGCTACACCCTCGTCTATGGCGTCCTTCGTCTGATCAACTTCGCGCACTCCGAGGTTTTCATGGTCGGCACCTTCGCGGTGCTGATCCTCTGGAACCAGCTCGGGGTGGAAAATAACCCTCCTATCGGCCAGGCGATCCTGTTCCTGCTGCTCGGTCTGGTCGTCGCGGCCGTCGCCTCCGGCGGAACAGCTCTGGCTCTGGAGCGGATCGCGTACCGACCGTTGCGGCGCAAGAACGCGCCGCCGCTGATCTTCCTGATCACCGCGATCGGCCTGTCGCTGGTCTTCGTGGAACTCTTCGGGCAGGTGCTGCCCAAGCTGCTGGGCAACGTGCTGCCGGCGGCGTTCGGTCGGCCCCGGCAGATTGTCGGTATGCCGACGATCATCCAGCAGGAGACCCTGTTCACCATCGGCAACACGGCGATCACGAACATCCAGCTGATCGTCTTCGTGTCGGCTGTCGTGATGATGGCGCTGCTGGACTGGTTCATCAACCGCACCCGGTACGGCCGGGGTGTGCGAGCGGTGGCACAGAACCCGGAGACCGCCGCGCTGATGGGGGTCAACCAGGAGCGCGTGATCATGCTGATCTTCGTGCTCGGTGGCATCATGGCCGGCGCTGCCGCTCTGTTGTGGAGCATGCGGTTCGGTTTCACCCAGAACAGCATCGGGTTCGTGCTCGGCCTCAAGGCGTTCACCGCCGCGGTCCTGGGCGGCATCGGTAACCTGCGCGGCGCGCTGCTGGGCGGCCTGTTCCTCGGCATCGTCGAGGTCTACGGCGCCACGCTCTTCGCGTCCAACTGGGAGGACGTCATCGCCTTCGTGGTGCTGATCGTGGTGCTGATGTTCCGGCCCACCGGCCTGTTGGGTGAGTCGCTCGGGAGGGCCCGCGCATGATCGACAAAATCCGTTCCGCTGACCGCCGTCGTGTCGGCCTGCTGAACTCGGTCGGTGACCGCTGGCGGGCGTTGCCGAGGTGGCAGAAGGCCGTCGGCGTGGTCGCTCTGCTGGTCTTCCTGTACCACCTGCCGTATCTGGGGAAGCTGCCCGGCGGTCTCATGATCCCCGGTCTGAACAACCTGCGTACCGACTCGATCGAGGGCGGCAACAACTGGGCGGGCGTGCTCTTCGTCTGCGCCATCTACGTGCTGGTCGCGATCGGCCTGAACGTCGTGGTCGGCCTCGCCGGTCTGCTCGACCTGGGCTACATCGGCTTCTTCGCCATCGGCGCCTACAGCGTGGCGCTGTTCGGCTCGGTGAACTCGCCGGTGGTCAAGTGGATCCAGCAGGAGTTCGACCTGCCGCCGACCTGGGCGGTGACCTGGGGCATCTGTCTCCTGCTCGCGATCGTGCTGACGATGATCTCCGGGGTGATCCTGGGCTGGCCGACGCTTCGGCTGCGCGGTGACTACCTGGCGATCGTGACGCTCGGCTTCGGTGAGATCATCCGGATCGTGGCCCGCAACGCCACCGGGGTCACCAACGGCCCGGTCGGCATCTCGGCCATTCCCGGCCCGGAGGGCCCGCCGTCGGCGGACAACAAGGTCTTCGGTCTGATCGACGCGAAGCCCTGGTACTGGCTGGCGATCACCTTCGTACTGCTGATGGTGGTCCTGGTCCGCCGGCTGGAGCACAGCCGGGTCGGCCGGGCGTGGCTGGCGGTCCGCGAGGACGAGGACGCCGCCGCGGTGATGGGCGTGTACCCGTTCAAGTTCAAGCTCTGGGCGTTCGCCATGGGCGCGGCGCTCGGCGGCCTGTCGGGCTTCCTCTTCGGCAGCCGAAACGCGTTCATCGACCCGACCCAGTTCAACGCGAACCTGTCCATCCTCTTCGTCGCCATGGTCGTGGTCGGCGGTTCCGGCAACATGATCGGCGTCTCGCTCGGCGCGGTGCTGTTGGCGTACCTGCCGGAGCGGTTCCGCGACTTCGCCGACTACCGTTGGCTGGTCTTCGGCCTGGCCATGGTGCTGGTGATGATCCTGCGTCCGCAGGGCCTGATCCCCAGCCGGCGGCGAGCCCGCGAGTTGAAGGATCGCGCGGCCGAGGCAGAGGAGGCGCCCGCTCATGTCTGACCAGACCACCAGCACCGCGACGCCGAAGATCCCGACTCAGCCGGGGCCTCGGAAGGTGCTGCTCGAAGTCGACGACGTCACGCTCCGCTTCGGCGGCGTGGTCGCCCTCGACAAGATCAATTTCCAGATCTACGAGGGTGAGATCCTCGGTCTCATCGGGCCGAACGGCGCCGGCAAGACCACCAGCTTCAACGTGATGACGGGGGTCTACAAGCCGACCTCCGGTGCGGTCCGGTTCCAGGGCCAGAAGGTGACCGGCCGCAAGCCGCACCAGATCAGCCAGCTGGGCATCTCCCGGACGTTCCAGAACATCCGTCTCTTTCCGGAGATGACGGCGTTGGAGAACGTCATGGTCGGCACGGACTCCCGGCACAAGACCAGCGTGCCCGGGGCGCTCTTCCGGGTGCCTCGGCTCCGGCCGAAGCCACACGAGTTGCCGCAGGTCACCGCCGAGGCGGGCATCCGGCGGACGTGGCAGGAGACGCGCCGGTCGTTCGCCAAGACGTTCGGCCTGTCCCGGCACATCCTCGAGGAACGGGCAGCCGAGGCCAAGGCGCTGGAGCTGCTGCGCTTCGTCGGGATCGCCGACCGGGCCAACGACGAGGCGCGCAACCTCCCGTACGGCTACCAGCGTCGGTTGGAGATCGCCCGCGCGATGGCCACCGAGCCGAAGCTGATCTGCCTGGACGAGCCGGCCGCCGGCTTCAACCCGGCGGAGAAGGAGGAACTGCTCACCCTGATCCGGAAGATCCGCGACATGGGCCTGACCGTGCTGCTCATCGAGCACGACATGCGGCTGGTCATGGGGGTCACCGACCGGATCGTGGTGCTGGAGTTCGGCCGCAAGATCGCCGAGGGTGCGCCCACGGAGGTCAGCCGCGATCCGAAGGTGATCGCCGCGTACCTGGGGGAGCCCGCCGATGACGCTGCTTGATCTCGAGAACGTCTCCGTCGCCTACGGCCGGATCGAGGCGCTGCACGGCATCAGCCTGAGCGTCAACGAGGGTGAGGTGGTGGCCCTGATCGGCGCGAACGGCGCCGGTAAGACCACCACCATGCGGGCCATCTCCGGGACCCGGGCGCTCGCCGGCGGCAAGATCACGTTCAACGGCGAGGACATCAGCAAGCTCCGGGCCGACCTGCGGGTCGTCCGGGGGTTGTGCCAGTCCCCGGAGGGTCGGCAGATTTTCCCGGGTATGACGGTCATGGAGAACCTGGACATGGGGGCGTACACCCGGCGGGACTCCGCCGGCATCGCCGCCGACCTGGACCGGGTGTTGACCCTCTTCCCGCGGCTGCGCGAGCGGCGCAAGCAGGCCGGCGGCACCCTGTCCGGCGGCGAGCAGCAGATGCTCGCGGTCGGTCGGGCGCTGATGAGCCGGCCGAAGCTGCTGCTGCTCGACGAGCCGTCGATGGGTCTGGCCCCGCTGGTGATCCGGCAGATCTTCGACATCATCACGGAGATCAACCAGCAGGGCACCACGATCCTGCTGGTGGAGCAGAACGCCCAGCAGGCGCTCTCCCGGGCGCACCGCGGCTATGTGTTGGAGACCGGCCGGATCGTGAAGGAGGGGTCCGGTCAGGACCTGCTGCACGACCCGTCGATCAAGGAGGCGTACCTCGGCGTGGCCTGAGCCACCTCGTCCGGCGGCCGGCCGTCCCCTCGCGGGGGTGGCCGGCCGTCGGCGTTGACGCCGGCTGTCCGTTTTCGCGTCCGGGGCCCGGTGCCGCCACCCGGGGATGTCGGTCCGACGGACTAGAGTCGCTGCCGTGACAGCTACGACGCCGCGCCTGCTCCTCGTCGACGGACACTCCCTGGCCTACCGGGCGTTCTTCGCCCTGCCGGTGGAGAACTTCTCCACCACGACGGGTCAGCCGACCAACGCCGTCTACGGCTTCACCTCGATGCTGATCAACGTGCTGCGCGACGAGCAGCCCACCCACATCGTCGTCGCCTTCGACGTCTCCCGCCGCTCCTTCCGCACCGACAGGTACGCGGAGTACAAGGCTGGCCGCAGCGAGACGCCGACCGACTTCAAGGGCCAGGTCAGCCTCGTCAAGGAGGTCCTGGCCGCACTGCAGATCCCGGTGGTGGAGAAGGAGGGCTTCGAGGCCGACGACGTCATCGCCACGCTCGCCTGCCAGGCCCGCGACCAGGGCATGTCGGTGCTGATCAGCAGCGGCGACCGGGACGCGTTCCAACTCGTCGACGACCAGATCACCGTCCTCTACCCACGCAAGGGCGTCTCCGACCTCGCCCGGATGGACCCGGCGGCGATCGAGGCGAAGTACGGCGTCGGGCCCCAGCAGTACCGGGACCTGGCCGCGTTGGTCGGCGAGACCAGCGACAACCTGCCCGGCATCCCCGGCGTCGGCCCGAAGACCGCCGCCAAGTGGATCACCATGTACGGCGGGGTGGAGGGCGTGATCGCCCGCGCCGACGAGATCAAGGGCAAGGCCGGCGACAGCCTGCGCGAGCGGCTCGCCGACGTGATCCGCAACTACGAGATCAACCGGCTCGTGTCCGATCTGGAGCTGCCGCTGCGCCCGGAGGACACCCGCTGGACCGGTTGGGACCGCGAGGCGGTGCACCAGGTCTTCGACACCCTGGAGTTCCGCATCCTGCGCGACCGCCTCTACCAATATCTGGAGGCCGTCGAGCCCGAGGCCGAGTCCGGCTTCGACCTCACCGGCGAGCTGCTCACCGAGCCCGGCGCGCTGACCGCCTGGCTGGGCACCCACGCCCCGGTCGGCACCTCGGTCGGGCTGGCCGTCAAACTCGACACCGGCCCCAACCGCCGGCACACCGCCTCGATCACCGGCCTGGCGCTGGCCACCGCAGGTGGCGCGGCCGCCTGGATCGACCCCACCGGCCTCGACGCCACCGACGAGGGCGCGCTGGCCGGCTGGCTGGCCGACGCGCAGCGGCCCAAGGTGCTGCACGACAGCAAGCCGGCCGTGCTGGCCTGCTCGGCGCACGGCTGGGAGTTGGCCGGCGTCATCCGCGACACCCAGATCGCCGCGTACCTGGCCCGCCCCGACCAGCGGTCCTACGATCTGACCGACCTGGCGCTGCGCTACCTGCACCGCGAGCTGCGGGTGGACACGCCGGAGACCGGCCAGCTCACCCTCGACGGGCTGGGCGACGAGGGCGTGGCCGAGCAGAACCTCATGCTCCAGGCGCGGGCCACCCTCGACCTGGCCGATGCGATCGACGCCGAGCTGTCCCGCGATGGTGAGCAGTCCGCCCGGCTGATGGCCGGGGTGGAGCTGCCGCTGATGCGGGTCCTCGCCGGCATGGAGCGCACCGGCATCGCCGCCGACACCGACTACCTGTCCGAGCTGGAGGCGCACTTCGCCGCCGAGGTGAAGGCCGCCGCGCAGGGCGCGTACGAGGCGGTGGGCCGGGAGTTCAACCTCGGCTCGCCCAAGCAGTTGCAGGAGATCCTCTTCACCGAGCTGGGCCTGCCCAAGACCAAGAAGATCAAGACCGGCTACACGACCGACGCCGACGCCCTGCAGTGGCTCTACGCGCAGCAGCCGCACCCGGTGCTGGCCCACCTGCTGCGCCACCGCGACGTGGCCAAGCTCAAGTCGACAGTGGACGGTCTGCTCAAGTCGGTCTCCGACGACGGCCGGATCCACACCACCTTCAACCAGACGGTGGCGGCCACCGGGCGGCTCTCGTCCACCGAGCCCAACCTGCAGAACATCCCGATCCGCACCGAGGAGGGCCGACGCATCCGCCGGGCCTTCGTCGTGGGGGAGGGGTTCGAGTGCCTGCTCACCGCCGACTACAGCCAGATCGAAATGCGGATCATGGCGCACCTCTCCTCGGACGACGCGCTGATCGAGGCGTTCAACTCCGGCGCCGACTTCCACGCGGCCACCGCCTCGTCGGTCTTCGGGGTTCCGGTCGACGAGGTCACCCCGGACCAGCGCCGCAAGATCAAGGCAATGAACTACGGCCTGGCGTACGGGCTGAGCGCGTTCGGGCTGTCCCAGCAGCTCAGCATCGGCACCGAAGAGGCGCGCGGGCTGATGGAGAACTACTTCGCCGGCTTCGGCGGGGTGCGCGACTACCTGCACCAGGTCGTCGCCCGAGCCCGCCAGGACGGCTACACCTCGACCATCCTCGGTCGCCGCCGCTACCTGCCCGACCTGGTCAGCGACAACCGGCAACGCCGCGACATCGCCGAGCGGATGGCCCTCAACGCCCCGATCCAGGGCTCGGCCGCCGACATCATCAAGGTGGCGATGCTGCACGTCGACACCGCGCTCGGCGAGGCTGGCCTGCGCTCCCGCATGCTGTTGCAGGTGCACGACGAGCTGGTCTTCGAGGTCGCCCCCGGTGAGCGCGAGACGCTGGAGGCGCTTGTCCGACGGGAGATGGGCGCCGCGTACCCGCTGTCGGTGCCGCTGGAGGTGTCGGTGGGCGAAGGCCGGGACTGGAACAGCGCCGACCACTGAGTTACTTCAGCGGGTCGTGGCCCCAGTTCATGAGGGACCAGCGCCATTTGGTGTCGCGGACGTCGCCGGAGGGGCGTTGGGCCATGTGTCGGCGGACGTACCCGACGACCTTGCGCATGTGCTTGTAGTCGCCCTCGGACAGGTCGGCACGCTTGCGCCGCAACAGGTTGACGATCTTCCGCCCGGAGTCGTGCCCGACCGACTCGCCGCCGCCCGCGTGGCCGCCCTTGTGCCAGCCGACCTGCTTCGACTCGTCGGTCTCCAGCCAGGACGACAGCTCACCGGGCTTCATGTTCACCGCCTCGGTGAACTCCCGGTAGGTGTCGCGCCCCTCGTCACGACCGCTCATGACGCAGCACCTCGGGTCGGTGGGCCACGTCCCGGCCCGAGTCGTCGTTGCGGATCCGGTACTGCGGCTCGTCCTCGGACGCGTTCACGGTGTGGCCGCGTACGTGCGTCCGATCGGTCAGCTTCTCCCTGACCACGCCGTGCGCCCGGCCGCTGTGACTGGCCCAGGAGACGTGGTCGCCCTCGCGGAATTCCCTCTGCTCGGCCATACGCTCCGGCTACCCGGCACCGCCGGGGCGAAACGGCGGCCGAGCCGACCGACTACGGCTTGATCTCGGTGATCGGAAGTTTGATCTCGAACGGTTCGGTCAGCTCGATCACGTCGGCGCCGTCGGCCGCCAGCTCGTACTGCCGCTCGCCGCCAGGGCCCACCCGGTCGCCGATCCGGTAGGCGTAGACGTGCACCGGGTCCTGCTCGATCCGCCAGTAGAAGGGGATGCCGGCGGCGGCGTACTCGCCGGGTTTGGCGAAGCGGTCGATCCGCCGCGTGCCCGGCGAGACGATCTCCACGGCGAGCACAACGTCCGCCGATCGCAGCATGGACTGATCAGCCGGCACCTCGGCGCGGTACAGCAGGACGTCCGGCTGCCGGCTGGTGTTGAAACCGAGCCCGACGCCGACGGCCTGGGCGACCCGGAGGTTGCTGGGCGCGTGAGATTGGAGCCACAGACGTACCAGGAATGAGATGTCCTGGTGGCCCAGGGTGGGGGAGGGGGTCACCTGGATAACACCATCGACGAGTTCGACGCGGGGAGCGTCGTCCGGCAGGGCGAGCAGGTCCTCCAGCGTGTAGTCGGCACGCTGCTGCCGCATCGGGTCCGGACACCAGGGGCCAGGTGGTGTCGGGATGGGCTCCGCGCTCATAGGGCGAGCCTACGGCCCATCGATGGGACAGCGCCTCAAGCAACGCGAGGTGGGTCGCCGCCTCCAACTGGGTGGATGCAGGTCGGACTGTGGGTGCGACGCGCTCAGGCGGCCGGCTTCTCGGTGACGAAGATGGCGGTGCCGGGGAAGAGCCGGCCGCGCAGCGGGCTCCACTGCCCCCAGATCCCCTCGTGCCCCTCCGGCCACTCCGGCTCCACCAGATCCAGCAGCCGGAACCCGACGCCCACCAGCTCGCGGATCCGGTCGCCGAGCGTGCGGTGCTGCTCGACGTAGGTGGCCACGCCGAACTCGTCCTGCTCCACGTAGGGGGAGCGGTCGAAGTACGAGTGCACGGCCGTCAGCCCGCCCTCGCCCGGGTCGTCGAGGAAGATCCACCGCATCGGGTGGGTCACCGAGAACACCCACCGACCGCCGGGGCGCAACACCCGGTGCACCTCGGCGAGCAGGGCCGCCGAGTCGTCCACGAACGGGATCGCGCCGAAGGCGGTGCAGGCCGTGTCGAAGGATTCGTCGGCGAACGGTAGGGCGAGCGCGTCGGCCTGCACCAGCGGTACGCGTACCCCGCTGCGGTCGGCGGCCTGTGCCGCGTGCCGCAACATGCCGGCGGACAGGTCGAAGGCGACCGGCCGGGCGCCCTGGGTGGCCAGCCAGCGGGCGGCGGCCGCCGCCCCGCAGCCCACCTCCAGCACCCGCCGCCCGGACACGTCACCGAGCAGCCGGGCGTCGGCCTCGCGCAGACCCTCCGGGCACCAGACGAAGTCCACGTCACCGAGGAACGCGCCGTGCTCGGCCTGGTAGTCGTCGGCGTCGGTGTCCCACCAGCCGCGGTTAGCCCGCCGAGCCTCGGCGTCACCCACCCGGCGCCGGGTCACCCGGCTGTCGTCATCCACCGGGCTCACGCTAGGCCCCGCCGTGGCCAGGTCAAGCGGTGGGCGGGGCCGACCCGCCGGGCCGGTTCGGCGCACCTTCTCGCTGGTGCCCCCGGGGCCGCTGTGACACACGAGACACCAGAGGTGGTTTCCGGGCGATTGTTCGGCTTTCGCAGGTCATCACACGGCGAGGAGAAGGGAGGGCTTGCACGCTGTGGTAATGCGCACGGTAGGCTAGACGATGCGCTCGCGGATCGTGTGTCTCGGCAGGGAGCAGGTGCGCGGTCGACGGAGCACATCATGATCTCACTAGGCGATCGTTCGGTGTGCCCGGCGACGGATCCGCTGGCGCGAACAGGTCACCGCGACACCAGCCTGCTGTGACAACCCACCGACCGGAGCAACCGCCCACATGACGAGCAGCATCGAGGCCCCCTCGAGCGCCACCCGGGTCACCCACGACGATCTCGGTTCCGAGGAGGCTTTCCTCGCCGCGATCGACGAGACCATCAAGTACTTCAACGACGGCGACATTGTCGAAGGCACCGTCGTCAAGGTCGATCGGGACGAGGTCCTGCTCGACATCGGCTACAAGACCGAGGGTGTCATCCCCTCTCGGGAGTTGTCGATCAAGCACGACGTGGACCCCGCCGAGGTTGTGACGGTTGGTGACCACATCGAGGCCCTGGTCCTCCAGAAGGAGGACAAGGAGGGTCGTCTGATCCTCTCCAAGAAGCGGGCGCAGTACGAGCGGGCCTGGGGCACGATCGAGAAGATCAAGGACGAGGACGGTGTCGTCCGCGGCTCGGTCATCGAGGTTGTCAAGGGTGGCCTCATCCTCGACATCGGGCTGCGCGGCTTCCTGCCCGCGTCCCTGGTCGAGATGCGGCGCGTGCGTGACCTGCAGCCGTACGTCGGGCGTGAGCTCGAGGCCAAGATCATCGAGCTGGACAAGAACCGCAACAACGTGGTCCTGTCCCGCCGGGCCTGGCTGGAGCAGACGCAGTCCGAGGTGCGCACCGAGTTCCTCAACAAGCTGCAGAAGGGCCAGGTCCGCAAGGGCGTCGTGTCCTCGATCGTCAACTTCGGCGCCTTCGTGGACCTTGGCGGCGTCGACGGTCTGGTGCACGTCTCCGAGCTGTCCTGGAAGCACATCGACCACCCGTCCGAGGTCGTCGAGGTGGGCCAGGAGGTCGAGGTCGAGGTCCTGGACGTCGACCTGGACCGCGAGCGCGTCTCGCTGTCGCTGAAGGCGACGCAGGAGGACCCGTGGCGGCAGTTCGCCCGCACCCACGCGATCCAGCAGATCGTGCCGGGTAAGGTCACCAAGCTGGTGCCGTTCGGTGCGTTCGTCCGGGTGGACGACGGCATCGAGGGCCTGGTCCACATCTCCGAGCTGGCCGAGCGCCACGTGGAGATCCCGGAGCAGGTCGTCCAGGTCGGCTCCGAGGTCATGGTCAAGGTCATCGACATCGACCTTGAGCGTCGCCGGATCTCGCTGTCGCTCAAGCAGGCCAACGAGGGCTTCGTCGAGGGCGAGGAGCACTTCGACCCGACCCTCTACGGCATGGCCGCGACGTACGACACCGAGGGCAACTACATCTACCCGGAGGGCTTCGACCCGGAGACGGGCGAGTGGCTCGAGGGGTACGACAAGCAGCGCGAGACCTGGGAGAACCAGTACGCCGAGGCTCGTCAGCGCTGGGAGGCCCACACCAAGCAGGTGCAGACCTCTCGGGCCGCCGACGCCGAGGCTGCTGCCAACCCGACTCCGGTCGTTCCGGCCGCTGGCGGCGGCGGCGGTGGCACCACCTCCTCGTCCAGCCCGGCCCCGAGCAGGCAGGCCGAGGAGCCGGCCGGCACGCTGGCCACCGACGAGGCGCTCGCCGCACTGCGGGAGAAGCTCGCCGGCGGTAAGTGACCCGCTGAACGACGAAGGGCCCCGTCCCCGCGATCTTCGGATCGTCGGGGGCGGGGCCCTCGCCGTTCCCGCCGCGCAGTCTCGGCCACCAGATCGTGCTCGATCGTGGATGTAGGGGCCTCCGGTCGGCCGGGATGCCACTACATCCTTGATCGACCGATCTGACCCTGCCCGTGCCCCGCGGACCCGTTGTACGGGGGTGGATGTGGCGGCGGGATTCGTGATCCGGTTGACTGGTCGGGTGCTGAGGGTGGGGTTGACCGGCGGTATCGGGTCGGGCAAGAGCGCGGTGGCTGCGCGGCTGGTCGAGTTGGGTGCGGTGCTCATCGACGCGGATCGCGTCGCGCGGGAGGTCGTCGCACCGGGCACCGAAGGGCTGGCCGAGATCGTCGCCGCCTTCTCCGAACGGGTGTTGGACGCCGACGGCGCGCTCGACCGCGCCGCGCTGGGCGCGGTGGTGTTCGCCGACGAGGCCGCCCGCCGCCGGCTGGAGGCGATCACCCACCCCCGGGTCCGCGCCCGTACCGCCGAGCTCATGGCCGCGGCGGCACCGGACGCGATCGTCGTGAACGACGTACCGCTGCTGGTGGAGGTGGGGCTCGCGCCGACGTACCACCTGGTGGTCGTCGTGCAGACGGCCGTCGCGACCCGACTGGAGCGACTGACGCGTAACCGGGGGATGGACCGCGCGGAGGCCGAGCGCCGGATCGCCGCGCAGACCGACGACGCGCGTCGCCGCGCGGCGGCGGACGTGGTGTTGACCAACGACGCGAGCCTTGCGGCGCTGCACGCCGCCGTCGACGCGCTGTGGCGGCAGCGGCTGCAGCCCTACGAGCACAACCTGCGGGAGCGGCGGGTGGTCCCGCCGGGTGAGGGCCGGGTGGCGAGGAGCGACCCGAGCTGGCCCGAGCAGTACGCACGGCTGGCCGCCCGGATCCGTCACGCGCTCGCCCCGGCCGACCTGCGGATCGACCACATCGGCGCGACCGCGGTGTCCGGCTCCGCCGCCGCCGACGTCATCGACGTGCAGGTGGCCGTGCCCACCCTCGCCGACGCCGACGGGGCACTGGCCGACCGGCTGGCGAACGCCGGGTTCCCACGGGTGCCGGGGCACTGGTGGGACGACCCGCGTCCGGCCGGCCAGGGCCGGTGGGAGAAGCGGCTGCACGGCAGCGCCGACCCGGCCCGGCCGGTGCGCCTGCACGTGCGGGCGGCCGACTCCCCGGGCTGGCGGTACGCGCTGCTGATGCGCGACCACCTGCGCGCCGATCCGGATCAGCGGGCGGCGTACCTGCTGCTCAAGCGGGATCTGGTCGAAGCGGCACCGGACGTCGGCGGCCCCGGCACGGCCCGCGATCCCTGGTTCGACGAGGAGTACCTGCGGGCCGAGCAGTGGGCCGCGCAGACTGGCTGGCGGCCCTGAGCGGAACCGGCCAGCGCGCCGGGTGAGCGGTGGATCAGCGGACGCTCGGCCGTGGCGGGCCGCCCGGTCGGGTGGTGGCCGCCGGGCGGGGCGGCGGGCTGAGGCGGGGCACCACGGCCGGACTGAGGTTCAGCTGTGCCCACGCGCCGGCGCCGGTGTGCAGCTCCACCCGGCGCAGCGACCCGTCCCGCTCGATCCAGTAGCGCAGCCGTCCGGCGGCCGTGCGCAGCTCCACGACGTCCACGATCCGCCCGTCGGCGACGTCCTCGCGTACCCGTACGGCCGCGCCGCGTTGCCCCACCGGCCCGGCGGCGGCCACCGCGGCGTCGACCAGCCGGTCCAGGTCGTCCCCGCCCGACCGGGTGAGCCGCCACGACCCTCCGGGCGCCGGCAGCGGCGGCCGGCCCGGCGTCTCCGCGGTGCCGCCGCCACCGGCCTCGGCCGGCACGTCCGCCCGGGACAGACCGGCCGCGTCCCGGCGCAGCAGGGTCCGGCGGTCCGGTACGCCCAGGTCGGCGACCGCCAGGTACGCGGTGCCGGCGGTCCAGCTCAACCAGCCCGAGCCCCGCAGGTTGGCGTCCGTGCCCACCGGCGCGCTCACCGTCACCGTGGCACCGCCCTGGGCTCGTAGCCGGGCCGGCAGCCGGGCCACCCGTCGCTGCTCCGCGTCGGTCAGGGCGCGGGGCAGACCGGGGCGGCCACCGAGCGCGTCCACCGGGCGCAGCGTGGGCCGGTCGATCCGGTTGAGGAGCACCGTGACGGGGCCGACGCCGGGCAGCCGGGTCGTCAACTTGTGCAGTCGCGCATCCTGGTCCAGCCAGTAGCGGGTCGACCCGTCCGGCGCGGCCCCGGCGGTGGTGCCGCCCGGCGTGCTGCTGTCCGGCGTGGTGCCGCCTGGTCTGGTGCCGCCCGCGGCGGGTGGGGCCGTGGGCAGCGGTGCCGACACGACGTCCACCGGCCCGGCCGCGAGCACCTCCCGGGCGACCCAACGGGCGTCGCCGTCCGCCGAGTCCGGGCGGTCGGCGGTGAGGCTCCGGAGCAGGTCGAGGACCGGCGCCAGCCCCGCACCGGGCGTCAGCCGGTGCAGCCGCCAGCGGTCCGGAGGTGGCACCAGCGGCGGCGCGGCGGGGGTGGGCACGGCGGTCGGGTCCGGTCGGATCACCAGCACCGACCCGGTGCTCTGCAACAAACCCCGGTCGACGCCTGCCCCCGGCCCGCCCACGTCCAGGTAGAGCAGGGGCTGCGACCAGTCCACCCACCCCACCAGTTCGGTACGGGCGGCGCCGGTCCCGGCGGTGACGTGCACCCCGGAGCGCAGGTCCCGCAGGTTGGTGACCCGCATCGCGGCCAGTCGCTCGGCCTCCGCGACGGTCAGCGGCCGGGCCGGCTCGGGAGGGTCGGGCGCCCAGCTCAGCAGCCCGATCACCAGCGCCGTCGCGGACGTCACCGCGGTCAGCCCGAGCAGCAGCAGCACCGTACGTCGGCGGCGGCTCGCCGGGGACGAACCGACGGCGTCCGTGTCGGTGGCGTCGGTGGCGTCGGCGGTGCGGCTCATCCGGGCGGAAGGGCCGCTGGTGCCCGCACCCCCGCCGGTGGGGGCGGCGCCCGCCGACCGGCCGGCGGTGGCGGCTGCGGCGCTCGCCGAACCGGTGCGGTGCCGGCCGGTGCCGGGCCGGCCCGAGTCGGCGCCCGCGCCGGGCCGGCCGGTGCCGCGTCGGCCGCTGGGGGTGCCGGTGTGGTGGCGCCGGGACGGGTCCCCGGGATCGGACTCGGGTGCCGGGGTCGCAGAGGTGTCCACGGATGTGAAACGGGCGGGACGGTGCCGGGGTGACGAGCAGGGGCGCTCGCGGCGGCCGGTCTGCGCCATGAGCGCGACCACACGGGTGCGCACGCCGGATGGGCCGGGTGCTGCGACCGCTGTGCCGGGGGCGGCCCGCCGTGATGACGGCGTGGCCACCGGCCCGGTCGGCCGCCGCGAGCGGCCTACATGAAGAGGGTAGTCCCGGTGACATGTGCCACACAATGGGAATATCGAAGCCGATCACGTACCCTGCGCGACGGCCCGAACCTGTCGGACCTCCGGCGTACCGTTGACGTCATGGCGCTCGACATTCCCCGGCTCGACGGCCGCTTCCAGGTCGTCAGCGACTTCCAGCCGGCCGGTGACCAGCCGGCCGCCATCGACGATCTTGAGCGGCGGGTTCGGCGCGGCGACCGCAACACGGTGCTGCTCGGCGCGACCGGCACCGGAAAGAGCGCCACCACGGCGTGGCTGATCGAGCGGTTGCAGCGCCCGACCCTGGTGCTCGCCCCGAACAAGACGCTCTGCGCGCAGTTGGCCAAGGAGTTCGGCGAGTTGCTGCCGGACAACGCGGTCGAATACTTCGTCTCGTACTACGACTATTACCAGCCCGAGGCATACATCCCGCAGACCGACACCTACATCGAGAAGGACTCCTCGATCAACGAGGAGGTCGAGCGGCTGCGGCACTCGGCGACGATGTCGCTGCTCACCCGCCGCGACGTGGTCGTCGTGGCGACCGTCTCGGCGATCTACGGCCTGGGCACCCCGGAGGAGTACCTCGACCGGGCGATCCGGGTCGAGGTCGGCCAGGAGGTCGACCGCGACCAGCTGCTCCGGCGGCTGGTCGACATCCGCTACACCCGCAACGACATGGCCTTCCAGCGGGGCACCTTCCGCGTCCGGGGCGACACGCTGGAGATCATCCCGGCGTACGAGGAGTTGGCGGTCCGCATCGAGATGTTCGGCGACGAGGTGGAGAAGCTCTATTACCTCAACCCGTTGACCGGTGACGTGGTCCGCGAGGTCAACCAGTTGGTGATCTTCCCGGCGACCCATTACGCGGCCGGCCCGGAGCGGATGGAGCGGGCCATCCGCGACATCGAGGCGGAGCTGGCCGAGCGGCTGGCCGAGTTGGAGCGGCAGGGCAAGCTGCTGGAGGCGCAGCGGCTGCGGATGCGCACCACGTACGACATCGAGATGATGCGGCAGGTCGGTTTCTGCTCCGGCATCGAGAACTACTCCATGCACATGGACGGGCGGCTGCCCGGCAGCCCACCGCACTGCCTGCTCGACTACTTCCCGGACGACTTCCTCACCGTCGTCGACGAGTCGCACGTGACGATCCCGCAGATCGGCGGCATGTACGAGGGCGACGCGTCGCGTAAGCGGATGCTCATCGACCACGGTTTCCGGCTGCCCAGCGCCGCCGACAACCGGCCGTTGCGCTTCGACGAGTTCCTGGAGCGGGTCGGCCAGATGGTCTACCTCTCCGCGACCCCCGGCACGTGGGAGATGGAGCAGGCCCAGGGCGAGTTCGTCGAGCAGGTCATCCGCCCCACCGGCCTGGTCGACCCGCAGGTCGTGATCAAGCCGACCAAGGGCCAGATCGACGACCTCATGCACGAGATCAAGCTGCGGACCGACGCCGACGAGCGGGTCCTCGTCACCACTCTGACCAAGAAGATGGCCGAGGATCTGTCGGACTACCTGCTGGAGAACGGCGTCCGGGTGCGTTACCTGCACTCCGAGGTCGACACGCTGCGCCGGGTGGAGCTGCTGCGCGAGCTGCGTCAGGGTGAGTACGACGTGCTGGTCGGCATCAACCTGCTCCGCGAGGGTCTGGACCTGCCCGAGGTGTCGCTGGTGGCGATCCTCGACGCCGACAAGGAGGGCTTCCTGCGCAGTGGTCGCTCCCTGATCCAGACCATCGGGCGGGCCGCCCGTAACGTGTCCGGCCAGGTGCACATGTACGCCGACAAGATCACCCCGTCGATGGCGGCGGCGATCGACGAGACCGACCGGCGTCGCGCCAAGCAGATCGCGCACAACGAGGCGCACGGGATCAGCCCCGAGCCGCTGCGTAAGAAGATCCACGACATTCTGGACGACATCTACCGCGAGGCGGAGGACACCGAAAACTCCCGCGTCGGCGGCGCGGCGCGGCAGCTTTCGCGGGGCAAGGCGCCGGTCAAGGAGACCCGCAGCCGCAGTCGGTCCGCTGCCGCCACCACCTCCCGGGAGGGCATGGCCCGCGCCGACCTCGCCCAGCTCATCCAGGAGCTGAACGACCAGATGCTGGCCGCCGCCCGCGAGTTGCAGTTCGAGCTGGCGGCGCGGATCCGCGACGAGGTCTCCGACCTGAAGAAGGAGCTGCGCGGGATGGACGTCGCCGGCGTGAAGTGACCGCCCCGGGCCGGGCTGGCATCGAAGAGGGCGGTCCGGTGGGTGCGACCCGGCGACCACGGTCGAGAACCGGTCGAACGGCAGGTACGGCGCTGTTCGACCGGTTCACCGCACTGACCGTTTGATTGCGGTGTGCGAGCGAGCTATTGCACTGGGTGATCGTCCTGCGTACGCTCCCTCGATGGGGAGGCCGGGATGCCGTTGCCAACAAGTCCTGTCATTCGACGCGCACGGCTCGGCGCCGAGCTGCGCCAGCTACGCCGGCGTGAGGCGCTGACCCTGGAGCAGGTCTGCGACCGGTTGGGTTGGGCCTCGACGTCGAAGCTGTCCCGCATCGAGCTGGGCCAGAGCCGTCCGGACCTCGCCGACGTGCTGGATCTGCTCGACGTCTACCAGGTGCCGGTGTCGGACCGGGACGCGCTGATCGTGATCGCGCGGGACGCGGCCACCAGCCGTGGCTGGTGGAAGACGCTCGGCGAGATGAGTGAGCGCCAGCGCGTCTACGCCGAGTTGGAGGCGGGGGCGGCCCACATCGTCGAGTTCCAACCGGCGGTCGTGCCAGGGCTGCTCCAGACACCGGCGTACGCCAGGTCCCGGGTCGCCGCTGGTGCTCTGGTCGCGCCGAAGGTCGACGTGGAGGCGGAGGTGCGCGCCCGGGCGCTGCGGCAGGAGGTGCTGCGCCGGGCCGACCCGCCCCGCTACACGGCGGTGCTCGCCGAGGCGGTGTGCGAGCCGGGTGACCTGCCGGTCGCGGTCTGGCGGGAACAGCTGCGACACCTGGTGGCCGTGACCGGGCTGGCGCACGTGACGGTGCGGCTGCTGCCGCGCGGGGCGTCCGGCGACGGGCTGCACCCGCTCACGCCGTACTCGTGGTATGCCTTCCCCGACCCGGAGGATCCGCGCACGGTGATGCTGGAGGCGTTGACGACCGACGTCCGGCTGGCGACGACGCTCGACGTCGAGCGGTACGAGCGGATGACCGAGGCGCTGTTGGCGGCTGCGCTGTCACCGGAGGAGACGGTCACGGCGCTGGCCCGGCGCGTCGGCGAGTGAGCGCCGTCGGGTGAGCGCCGCCGGGTGACGCGCACGGCGGCACGCCGCGCGGTCACCGGGCCCGGCGCCCCCGAGCCCGTCGGGACCGGGGACCGACGCGTGCGGTGCGCACGATAAACCTGGGGTACGACAGCTCCACTCAGGCCGGTACGTCGAGGAAGTGCTCGACCAGCGGCGGCCCGGCGAAGTGCGGCCCGATCAGGTCACGCCACTGCGCGAACCGCTCGGTGGCCCGGAAGTTCTCCTCGTGCGCCTCGACCGAGTCCCATTCGACCAGCAGCACGAACCGGGTCGGGGACTCGATGCCACGGGTCATCCGCACCGAACGGCAGCCGGGGGTCCCGGCGAGGACCGGGTGACCCTGGGCGTACGCGGCGACGAACGCGTCCTCGTGTCCGGGTAGTACGTCGATCAGCGCAACCTCTAGCACCATGGGGGAAGCCTCCCACGGGGTGGGGGAGCGCGGGTGCCGAGGGTCCGTTCCGCGGGGCGGTGGCTGCCCACCGGCTGCCCGAGGTGTGATCACGGCGAGTGGTGGGCAACAATGGTCCGCGCGGAGGGGAGTATTCCCTCGCGACGAAGTCGTCAGCACGGTCGATCGTCGGAACGTCGGCGTCGACCCGGCTTCGTCGGTCGCCGTCCGATCGCGGGCGGGGACGGAAGAGACCTCCGACAGTCACCAGAGTGAGCGACAGCGGCACACCGGCCCTCCCGGGGGCGTACGGTGTGCCCGACGCCGCGTGTCTGCCGGAGGAATGAAACGTTGGACGTGTCCGGACTGGTGTGGGCGGGGACTCTCGTCGCACTGACTGCGGTGCTGCTCGTCGATCTGTTGATCATCGGCAGGCGCCCACATGAGCCGAGCGTGCGGGAGTCGAGCCTCTGGGTCGCCTTCTACGTCGGTCTGGCCCTGCTCTTCGGCGTCGGCGTCTGGCTGACCTCCGGGGCCAGTGCGGCCGGGCAGTTCTACACCGGCTGGCTCACCGAGTACAGCCTCTCGGTGGACAACCTCTTCGTCTTCGTGATCATCATGGCTCGCTTCGGGGTGCCCCGGCCGTACCAGCAGAAGGTGCTGCTTGTCGGCATCGTGCTGGCGTTGCTGATGCGCGGCGGCTTCATCGCCGCGGGCGCGGCGCTGATCAGCCAGTTCTCCTGGGTGTTCTACATCTTCGGGGCGTTCCTGATCTACACGGCGGTGAACCTGGCTCGTCAGGGCGAGCCGGACGAGGACGAGTTCTCCGAGAACGTGCTGATCCGGTGGAGCCGCAAGGCGCTGCCGATCTCCAAGACGTACGACGGCGCGAAGCTGGTCACCCACGAGGGCGGTCGCCGAGTCTTCACCCCGCTGCTGATCGTGATGATCGCCATCGGCACCACCGACCTGATCTTCGCCCTGGACTCGATCCCGGCGATCTTCGGCATCACCCAGGAGCCGTACCTGGTCTTCACCGCGAACGTCTTCGCGCTGATGGGTCTGCGCCAGCTCTACTTCCTGCTCGGCGGCCTGCTCAACCGACTGATCTACCTGAGCTACGGGCTGGCCGTCGTGCTGGGCTTCATCGGGGTCAAGCTGGTGCTGGAGGCGCTGGCCGACAACAACCTGCCGTTCATCAACGGCGGGGAGCACGTCGGCTGGGCGCCACACATCCCGATCTGGCTCTCCCTGCTGGTCATCGTCGGCACGCTGGGCGTCGCCACCGTCGCCAGCCTGGTCAAGTCCGGCCGGGACCGACGCCGTGAGCTGGCCGAGGCCCGACGCTGAACCACCCCCGGCCGGGTGCCCCGAGGCGCCCGGCCGGTCAGACCCGGTGCACGCCGACCAGGGTCGCGGCGCGGTCGGCCGGCATCGGCTCCTCCAACACCCGCCGCCGCCGGTAGCAGGCGTGCAGCATCCGCCGGTTGCCGCGACCCCCGGCGACGGCGGTGACGATGCCGATGTGGTGGATCTTGCGGCCGGGGCGGGCGAAGAAGTAGAGGTCGCCGGGGCGCTCCGCGCCCAGCGGCAGCGGGTTCGTCGCCACCGCCTGGTCGTCGGCGTCGCGCGGCAGCAGCACCCCGAACCGGCGCCAGGCGAGGTGCACGAGGCCCGAGCAGTCGATGCCGTGTGCGGAGAGCCCGCCCCAGACGTAGGCCACGTGCAGCAGCCGCTGGGCCACGGCGAGCACGTCGGCGGGGTCGGGTGGCCCGACCGGCGTCGGGACGAGCTGGCTGTCGGAGAGCCAGAGCGGCGTGGCCCGACCGGGGACGTGCACCGGCCGCCAGCCGCCACGCGCCGGGCCGGCCGGGACGAGGCGGGTGCCGACGACGACGCCGGGCAGCACCACCGGCCCGTCCGGGTCGGCGCGCAGTCCGGTGACCGTGGCGTCCACCACCAGCGGGTCGCCCGTGACGGCCGGGCCGACACCGACCAGTTGGTCGGCGGGGAGCCAGCCCGGGTAGCCGCGCGGATCGAGCTTGGCCGCCGGTTGTTCGACGGCGACCACGCGCGCCCACCCATCCGGGCGTAGCTCGCTGACGAGGACCCGCTCGCCGAGCAGGAGCTGGCTCAGCACACAGTCGCCCACCTGCTGGTCGGTGTCCATGCCGGAGACCCAGGCCGGGATGTCGGCGCCGGCGGTGAGCGCCGGCCCGTCGATCGACCGGACCGCCTCGGGGGAGGACCACAGCGTCGCGACCGCGACCCGGACGAGGGCCTCGCGGCCCGGTTGGAGCTCCACGTCAACCCCCAGCTCGTGTTGGCTGTCAGGGAAACTCTATGAAAGAAAGCAACGACCATCAACCGTGAGTCTGAATCTTTACTTCAGCAAGGCCGGAGATGCCGAGCCCGGGCGCGTCCGGCAGCACCACGGTCGGCCCCTCGTACCGGATGCCACCCCGCACCGGCGACCAGGCCAGCCACCAGGCGGCATCCAGGTCGGAGACCGCCGTGGTGCCGTACGCGGCGACCAGACTCGCCGCCGCGCCGATGCCGACCTGGGTCTCCATCATCGAGCCGACCACCGTGCCGAGCCCGTGCGCGTCGGCCAGCTCCAGCAGGGTGCGCGCCGGCTGCAGCCCACCGCACTTGGCCAGCTTGACGTTGACCAGGTCGGCGGCCCGGCGGCGGATCACCTCCACCAGGTCACGGGTCCCGAAGACCGCCTCGTCGGCCAGGATCGGCACGGACACCCGGTCGCTGACCCAGGCCAGCCCGTCCAGGTCCCAGCGGGCCACCGGCTGCTCGACCAGCTCCACGTCCAGCCCCGCGTCCTCGATACCGCGGATCACCCGGACCGCCTCGCGCGGCGTCCAGCCCTGGTTCGCGTCGAGCCGGATCCGAGCGCCGGCGCCGACCGCCGCCCGGACCGCTCGTACCCGGTCCAGGTCGCCTGCCGCGTCCGTGCCGACCTTCAGCTTCAGCACGCCGAAGCCGTCGGCCTGCCGCTGGCGCGCGGCCGACGCCAGGTCCACCGCGTCGCCCGCCGCCAGCGTGACGTCCGTCGGAACGCGCAGGGTCGTGCCGCCGAGCAACCGCACCAGGGGTACGCCCAAACGCCGCGCGGCAAGGTCGTGCAGCGCCACGTCCACCGCCGCCTTCGCCGCCTCGTTGCCGACCACCGCGCGTCGCACCTCGGCGCAGCGGGCCACCAGGTCGTCCGGGTCGCGTCCGGTGAGCAGCGGCCCGAGCAGCTCCCGGACACACGCCTGCGCTCCGGCGACCGACGCGCCGGTGACCTGCCAGACCTGCGGTGCCTCGCCGAAGCCGGACCGGCCATCGGCGTCGATCAGTTCGACGATCAGGGTGTCCACCGTGGTCGTTCGGCGCAGCGCGGTCACGAACGGGGTGTGTAAGGGGGCAGAAACCCGGTGGGTGCGTACCGCCGAGATCGTCATGTGGGGCACCCTATACGCAGGCACGCGGCGGAAGGGGACACCGGATGACCGGGCGGGACTGGGCGATGGTCGGCGCGCCGAACGCACGTGACCTGGGCGGCCTCGTCGCCGTCGACGGCCGGCGGGTGCGCTCGGGACGGTTGATCCGCACCCCGGCGCTGGGCCGGCTCACCGACGAGGACCTGCCGGTGCTCGCCAAGCTCGGGCCGACCTGCGTGCTCGACCTGCGCGACGGCTCCGAGATCGCGGTCGCCCCGGCGGACCGGCTGGCCGGCGAGCCGCGCGTCCTGCACCTGCCGATACACGACCCGGACCACCCGGTCTTCACGTACGTCTCGGCGGTGCTGCTCGGCCACGACCTCGACGCGTACGCGGAGCTGGCCCGGCAGGGCACGGCGGGGGCGATGGCCGAGATCTACCGGTGGTTCGTCACAGGCGAGGCGGCCCGGGTCAACTTCGGCGCGGCGGTACGGCTCGCCGCCCAGCCGGAGAACCTGCCGTTGGTCTACCACTGCTCGGCCGGCAAGGACCGCACCGGCTGGCTCACCGTCATCCTGCTCAGCGCGCTCGGCGTGGACGAGGCCGACATCCGCGCCGAGTACCTGCGCAACAACGAGCTGACCGACAGCCTCCGCGCGGTGCTCATCGAGGCGATGCGGCGGCGACAACCCACACTGGACGTCGACGCGGTGCTGCCGGTGCTGGAGGTCCGGACCGAATACCTCGACGCCGGCTACCAGGAGGTGCACCGGCTGCACGGCTCGTTCGACGGCTACCTGCGTGACGGGCTGGGGCTGACCGACGAGGTCCTCACGGCGCTGCGGGCGCAACTGCTGGAGTGACAGCCGCACCGGGCGGCGCGGCGGCGCGGGTAACCCGTCCGACGACGATCAGCGCCTGACCGGCCGCGTACGTCGCCATCACCAGCACCGGCGCGCCGGGCGGCTGGGCCACCCCCGCCACCCCGGCGGCGATCAGCAGGTCGGAGCCGAGGAACAGCGCGGCCCCCAGACCGACCCGCCAGCCCTGGGTCACGGCGGTGGCGGCCATCGCCGCCAGCGCGAACGCGTACCCGGCCACCGGAACGGCCAGCCCGGCGTCGGTCAGCCCCGCCCACATCCAGGCCAGCGCGACGACGGTCAGCACCGCGTACCCCAGCGGGACCGCGACAAGCGGCGGACGGCGCAGCGCGGTCGCGGCGCCGTGCCGGGTGAAGGCCACGAGGTAGCAGACGTGGGCGGCGAGGAAGAGGACCATGCCGGCGATGAACCAGCCGGTGCCGTCGCCCAGCAACGCCACGTCGCCGCCGGTGGAGAACGCCAACGCGGCGAGCACCAGCCGGTCCGGACGGGCGCCGCGCTCGGCGGTGGCCCGCCAGAGGTACGCGGCCAGCAGCGGCATCAGCAGTGGCTTGGTGAGCAGCTCGGCGACACGGCTGTCGACGGCGTTGGCCAGCAGGTTCGCCGCGGTCACGGCGAGGAAGGCGACGAGCAGGACACGGCTGCGGGGCATCAGCGGCTCCGAGGTGGGGGGTGGGAGCAGCCTAGCCGGGTCGACGGGTGCCGGTCAGAGCCGGTGGCGGGCCGCCCAGACCTGGGCCGAGATGTGGGCGATCAGACGACAGACGTCGTCCTCGACCTCCTCGCCGCCGGACCCGCCGTCGGCCAGGTCGGTGGTGGTGCACACAGCGATGACGTACGGCGGTGCGTCGTCGGGCAGCACCACGCCGGCGCCGTGGCGCACACCGCGTACCCAACCGTTCTTGTGCGCGATCCGGGTGCCCTCCGGCAGGCCGGCGGCCAGGTCCTCGCGGTGCTCCTGGGCGAGCAGCACGTCCAGCATGTCGGCGCAGCCGGCAGGTGAGGCGAGCCGGCCGGTGGCCGCGGCCCCGGTGGCCAGCGCACCCAGCAGGGCGGCCAGGTCGGCGGCGGTGACCGCGTTGGTGATGCCGGCCTCGCGGGCGGCGAAGTCCTCGATGCCCCGGCCGGTGACACTGTGCCGGGCTCCGGCCAGCGCCCACACCTCGGCGACGGCGGGCAGGCCGACCTGCCCGATGAGCAGGTTGGTGGCCAGGTTGCTGGACCGCACGATCATCCGTTCGGCGAGCCAGCGCAGCGGCGCGCTGCCGCCGACCCGCTCCCACACCGCGTCGTCGTTGTCGTAGTGCGGTGCGCAGGAGAACCGGGGCGCGCCGGGCTGGGCCGAGTCGAACTCGTTGACCACCGGGACGTCGCCGTCCAGCTCCAGCGTGCCGGCCTCGGCGGCGCGGTGCAGGGCGGCGAGCACCGCCACCTTCATGGTGCTGGCGGCGTAGTGGGCGGCGTCCGCGTGGCGGGTCCAGGTCGGCGGCGCGTCGAGTCGACCCACGTACGCCGAGACGGTGCCCGGCACCCGGTCCAGGTGGGCGTCGAGATCATCCCAGGTCATGCCGGTGACCGTAGCGGATCACCGGCGGTTCGGTCGGCCGGCCGCGTACCCCCGTCGGAAAACGGACGGGCGCGTCGGCCGCAAGCGGCCGACGCGCCCGGTACCGGACGTCGGTGGGTCAGCCGGCGTGCTTGCGGCGGGCGGCGGCCCGACCCCGCAGCTGCTGGTCGAGCACCACCTTGCGGATGCGAACCGCGGTCGGGGTGACCTCGACGCACTCGTCCTCGCGGCAGAACTCCAGCGCCTGCTCCAGCGAGAGCTTGCGCGGCGGGATCAGCTTCTCGGTCTCGTCGGAGGTCGAGGCCCGCATGTTGGTGAGCTTCTTCTCCTTGGTGATGTTGACGTCCATGTCGTCGGAGCGCGAGTTCTCGCCGACGATCATGCCCTCGTACACCTCGGTGGTCGGGTCGACGAAGAGCTGGCCGCGCTCCTGCAGGTTGATCATCGCGAAGGCGGTGACCGCACCGGCCCGGTCCGCGACCAGCGAACCGTTGTTGCGGGTCCGCAGCTCGCCGAACCACGGCTCGTACGACTCGAAGACGTGGTGCAGGATGCCGGTGCCCCGGGTGTCGGTCAGGAACTCGGTGCGGAAGCCGATCAGGCCACGCGCCGGGACCAGCCACTCCATCCGGATCCAGCCGGTGCCGTGGTTGACCAGCTGCTCCATGCGGCCCTTGCGGGTCGCCAGGAGCTGGGTGATCGCGCCCAGGTACTCCTCGGGGGCGTCGATGGTGAGCCGCTCGACCGGCTCGCAGGTCTTGCCGTCGATCTCCCGGGTGACCACCTGCGGCTTGCCGACGGTCAGCTCGTAGCTCTCCCGGCGCATCTGCTCGACCAGGATGGCCAGCGCCAGCTCGCCGCGGCCCTGCACCTCCCAGGCGTCCGGCCGCTCGGTGGGCAGCACCCGCAGCGACACGTTGCCGACCAGCTCCTTGTCGAGCCGGTCCTTGACCATCCGCGCGGTGACCTTGGAGCCCTTGACCCGGCCGACCAGCGGCGAGGTGTTGGTGCCGATGGTCATCGAGATGGCCGGCTCGTCGACGGTGATCAGCGGCAGCGCCACCGGGTTCTCCACGTCCGCGAGGGTCTCACCGATCATGATCTCGGGGATGCCGGCGACGGCGATGATGTCGCCCGGGCCGGCGCTCTCGGCCGGCTTGCGCTCCAGGCCTTCGGTCATCAGCATCTCGGAGATGCGGACCCGCTGGGTGCTGCCGTCGGTGCGGCACCAGGCCACCGTCTGGCCCTTGCTGATCGTGCCCTGGCGGATCCGGCACAGCGCGAGGCGGCCGAGGAACGGCGAGGCGTCGAGGTTCGTCACGTGCGCCTGCAACGGCGCGTCCTCCTCGTACGCGGGTGCCGGGATGGTGTCCAGCAGGGTGCGGAACAGTGGCTCCAGGGAGTCGCTGTCGTCCGGCACCGAGCCGTCGGCGGGCTGGGTCAGCGAGGCGATGCCGTCGCGGGCGCAGGCGTAGACGATCGGGAAGTCGATCTGCTCCTCGTCGGCGTCCAGGTCGAGGAAGAGCTCGTAGGTGTCGTCCACGACCTCCTTGATCCGGGCGTCCGGACGGTCCACCTTGTTGATCACCAGGATGATCGGCATGCGCGCCCGCAGCGCCTTGCGCAGCACGAAGCGGGTCTGCGGCAGCGGCCCCTCGCTGGCGTCGACGAGCAGCACCACGCCGTCGACCATGGTCAGGCCGCGCTCGACCTCGCCACCGAAGTCGGCGTGACCGGGGGTGTCGATGATGTTGATGGTGACCGGGTCGGAGCCGTCCGCCGGCAGGTAACGCACGCCGGTGTTCTTGGCCAGGATGGTGATGCCCTTCTCCCGTTCCAGGTCACCGGAGTCCATCACCCGCTCGGTGGTCTCGCCGCGTGCGCCGTACGCGCCGGCCTGCCGCAACATGGCGTCGACCAGGGTGGTCTTGCCGTGGTCGACGTGAGCGATGATGGCGACGTTGCGGAGGTCGGTGCGAAGCTGCATACCCTCTATCCTTCCGCCTGCGCTCGCGCAGGCTGCGTCGGGGTCACCCCCAGGTGCCCCTGATCTATGGTGAAACTGCTGTCCGGGTCGTTACCCCGGCTGGCATGCTGGCTCCCGTGTCCCGGGGGCCTGAGTGCACGACCTGCTGACCGTGGTGCAGGGTCTGCCCACCCTGTGGATCTACCTGGTCGCCGCGCTCATCGTGGCGGGCGAAACCGCGGTGATCTTCGGCCTGCTGGTGCCGGGCGAGGCTACCCTGCTGCTCGTCGGCTTCCTCACCTACAACGGTACCTTGCGGCTCGGGCCGGCGTTGCTCGCGATGATCGCCGCGGCGGTGGTCGGCGACACGCTGGCGTTCCGCGCCGGTCGGCGGTACGGCCCGAAGTTGCGTGCCGGGCTGGGCCACCGGGTCGGGCCCGAGCGGTGGCGCCGGGCCGACACCATGCTCGCCCGGCTCGGTGGTCGGGGCGTGTTCGCGGCCCGCTGGGTGGCCTTCGCCCGCACCCTGGTTCCCCGGCTGGCCGGCTCGGCCGGCATGTCGTACCGGCGGTTCGCCCCGTGGAACCTGGCCGGCGTCATCACCTGGGTGGGCGGCTCCGTGCTGCTCGGTCATCTCGCCGGTGAGTCGTACGACACGGTCTCCCGGCTGCTCGGTCGGGCCACCGGCGCGGTGCTGGTGCTGCTGGCCGGGCTGCTGGGTGTGGTGCTCGCCGGGCGGTGGCTCGGTCGGAATCCCGACCCGGTGCGCGCCCTGCTGTCCCGGGCCGGGGCGTTGCCTCCGGTGCGCTGGCTCAGCGCCCGCTACGGGATCCTGTTCTTCCTGTTGGCCATGCGGATCGGGCCGGCCTGGACGCTGCTGCTCAACCTCGCCGCCGGGTTGCTGCTGCTCTTCGCCACCGGGTTCGCCATCGCCGGTCTGCTCGCCGTCGCGGTGGGCAACAGCGGGTTGGCCGCGCTGGACGGGGCGATCGCGAGCTGGTTCGCGGCCCGCCGGACGCCGGACGCGGCCGACGCCACCCTGATCGTGGTGTCCCTGGTGCGCGGGTGGGTGTTGATCGTGCTGGTGGCCCTGGTGGCGGCGGTGCTGGCGTGGCGCAATCGACCGTGGCGGGCGGATCTGCTCAGCGTGGTCGGCACGGTGGGCGCGTTCGTGCCGCTGGTGGTGTTGGCCGTGGTGGCCGAGTTGACCGGCTCGGCCGGCAACGAGACCCGGTTCCCGACGCAGAACGCGGTGGTCGCGGCAAGTTTTTGCACCCTGGCGTGGCTGGTGTCGCGCAGCGCCCACTGGCCGGTGGCGGTGACCGCGTGGACGGCCGCCGCCGCAGGCGTGCTGGGGGTCGGCGGCGCGCGGCTCTACCTCGGGTTGGACACGGCGAGCGGCACGGCGGCGGCGGTGCTGCTCGGTGTGCTGTGGACGGTGGTGTTCATGGTCGCCTGGGCCACCCGGGACCGGGCGATGGGCGATCGGGAGCAGCCGACCGACCCGGTGCGGCCACCGCAGGGGCCCCGACGACCGGTCGAACCTTGCTAAGTTGCGACGACTGTCACACGGGGGAGGAACGCAATGCGTGGACGGACCGCCCAAGTGGGTGCCGTGCTGCTCGCCGGGCTGCTGCTCGCCGGCACGGCGGCCGGCTGCGCCGACCGGGGGGAACGCCCGTCGGGCCAGGCCGCCCCCGTGTCGGTCACCGAGGAGCCGACCGTCGACCCGGTCGATGAGGCGATCGTCGAGCCGAGCCCGTCGGTGAGCGCCGTGGAGTCGATCGGCGTGGCGCCGAGCCGCAGCGCGTCAGCGTCCCCCACGCCGTCGAAGAAGCCGACCCGACCGAAGACCACGGCGCCGAAACCCCGCGCGGTGGCCAAGCCGCCGACCGAGACCCAGGTCCCGCCGGCGCCCCCGAAGCCCGCCCCGGTGTCCTGCAAGCCCTCGTACAAGGGCACCCAGGCCAGCCGGGCCGAGGCGAAGGCCGCGCTGGCCGACGCGGCGGCGCGCACCTACTGGCCGACCTCCGCACCGGACATCAAGGTCCCACTCAACCTGGTGAAGGCCACCGCGTGGCAGGAGAGCGGCTGGCAGTCCAACATCTACGCGTGCGACGGCGGCGTCGGGCTGATGCAGGTGATGCCGGGCACGGCGACCTGGATGAACCAGCGGTTCGAGCAGCGCTACGACATCGCCGACTACCGCGACAACGCGTACCTGGGCGCCAACTACCTGGCCTGGTTGACCAAGTACATCGGCGACATGTACTTCGAGTCCGACTTCCGACTCGACGCGGGCCTGTGCACCGCCGAGCTGGATTCCTGCCTGCTCAACGCGGTGATCGCGGCGTACAACTACGGGCACGGGGCGGTGGCGCGGAAGGGGGAGCCGCTGACCATCCCCAACCCGTCCTACGTGCGCAACGTGCGGGCGCTGATGACCGAGTGCGTCTGTCTGGACTACTGAGCGCGCGAACGGGGGCGGGGTCGGGTGGTCCCCGGCCTCGCCCCCGTCGCGTGGGCGGTCAGTCGCGTGCGGTCACCGGCTCCGGCGTGGTCTCTTCCCGTCGCGCGTCGATGCGCCCCGGCCACCAGAAGCGGTCGCCGAGCAGGAACGCCAGTGCCGGCACCAACACCGTGCGGACCAGCAGGGTGTCCAGGAGGACGCCGATGCAGACGATGATGCCGATCTGGGTCAGCGTGATCAGCGGCAGCACGCCGAGGACGGCGAACACCGCGGCGAGCAGCACTCCGGCGCTCGTGATGACACCGCCGGTGACGCGCAGCGCGGAGAGCATCCCGGCGCGGGTGCCGGCCGTGCGGGCGTCCTCCCGAGCCCGGGTGACCAGGAAGATGTTGTAGTCCACCCCGAGTGCCACCAGGAACACGAAGGCGAGCAGCAGCACGCCGCTGTCCAGAGCCGGGAAGTCCAGCACGTGGTCGAAGAGCAGCCACGCCGCACCGAGGCTGGCAAAGAACGACGCGATCACGGTGAGGACCAGCAGCACCGGCGCGAGCAGGCCCCGCAGCAGCAGCACGAGCACGGCGGCGACCAGCAGCAGGATGATCGGCAGGATGAGCCGCAGGTCCCGGTCGTTGGCCTCGTCGGAGTCGTAGGTGGCGGCCACGGAGCCACCGACGATCGCCCCGGACGGCGCATCCGCGCCCGGTGCGGCGGGCGGCGCGGAGTCGGGAACGGCGACCACTGCCTCGCGGAGCGCCTCGATCGCCCGGTCGGAGGCGGCGGTGCCGGGCTCCGCCTCCAGCACCACGTCGACCTGGGCGACAGCGTCACCGGCGTCGGAGGGGCGGGCGGAGGCCACGCCGGGCACGTCGGCGGCGACGTCGGTGACCGCCCGTACCGCCGCCGGGGTGGTGATCACGGTCACCGGTTGGGTGCTGCCGGCGGGGAAGGCCCGGGCCAGGGTCTGCGCACCGGTGACCGCCTCGGGCTGGGCCCGGAACTGCTCGGTCTCCGACAGGCCGGTGCGGATCCCCAGCCCACCCAGCGCCAGGCCGCCGAGCAGCACGATGGCGAGCACCGCGACGACCGCCGGGCGGCGTTCCACGGCGCTGCCGAGCCGGCCCCAGATCTTGCCTTCACGGGCCGGTCCGCCGACCCGGGGGACGAACGGCCAGAACAGGCCGCGACCGAAGAGCACCAGCACGGCGGGGAGCACGAACAGGGCCGAGGCCATGGCGAGGACCACACCCGTGGCGCAGGCCACCGCCAGTGCCCGGTTGGTCTCCTGCTCGCTGAGCAGCAGGGTCAGCACGCCGAGGACCACTGTCGAGCCGCTGGCCAGGATCGGCTCGGCGGTGCGGCGTAGTGCCGCGCGCATCGCGGCGAACCGGTCCTCCTCGCGTCGCAACTCCTCGCGGTAGCGGGCGATGAGCAGCAGCGCGTAGTTCGTGGCGGCGCCGAAGACCAGCACGCTGGCGATGCCCGTGACCTGGCCCGCCTGGAGGTGGATGCCGACGGCCGGGACGATCGTGTCCACCGCCCGCAGGGTGATCTGCTCGGTGGCGGCGACCACCACGAGCGGCACGATCCACAGGAACGGGCTGCGGTACGTGATGAGCAGCAGCACCGCGACCACGGCCGCGGTCACCGCGAGCAGGGTGATGTCGGCGCCGTCGAAGACCGAGGACAGGTCGGCGGTGAAGGCGGGGGAGCCGGTGACCTCGGCTTTCATTCCGTCCGGCAGGCCGGAGAGCGTGGCGCGCAGGTCATCGACCTTCGCGGTGACCGCCTCCTGACCACCGTCGGTGGTGACGGGCACGGCGAGCAGCGCGACAGAGCCGTCCGGGGAGACCTGCGGCGGGCTGACCTGCCCGCCCACGGCGAAGCGGGCCAGGTCGCCGGATCGGGCGGTGAGGGCGGCCCGGTCGGCCTCGCTCAACGCGCCGCCGTCGTCCCGGCTCACCACCACGATGGCGGGTTGGACCTCGCTGGACGGCAGTTGCTCCTGTAGGCGCTCCACCTGGGTCGACTGCCACTGCACCGAGAGGCCGGTAGCCGAGACCGGTTTGGGGTTGTCCGGCTGGGGCAGAGCGAAGACGACCACGCCGACGACGACGGCGACGGCCACAGTGATCCAGGCGGCCAACCGCCCGCGAGCGACCCTGGTGAACACAGACATCAGTTACCTTAGGTCCTTCGAAAGTCGAGTATCTTGATTACCGAGATTATCTAGGGCTACTCTAAGCTGCAACTCGGGAAACGAGATGGGGGTAGCGGCGCGACGTGGCAACTCACGGCATGTACCGGCGGCGGGACACACCCCGAGAGCGGCTCGTTGCCGAGATCACCACGGACCTCCGGCGGTACGCGGCGGACGCCCAGCAGGTTGGCCACGCCTTCGCCAACCTGCACGGGCTGAACCCCACCGACCTCCACGCCCTGATCGCGGTCATGGACGCCGAACTGCTCGGTGACCCGATCACCCCCGGGCGCCTCGGGGAGCATCTCAACCTCTCCTCCGGCTCCATCACCGCCCTGATCGACCGGCTGGAGCGGGCCGGGCACATCCGCCGCGACCGGGACACCGCCGACCGGCGCAAGGTGCTGCTGCACTACGCCGACCAGGGCGCCGCGCTGGCCATGGAGTTCTTCCGGCCCCTGGGCGCACGCACCGACACCGTGATGGACCGCTTCAGCGATGACGAGTTGCAAGTCGTGCACCGCTTCATGGTGGAGATGAGCGAATCGGTGCGGGCACACCGCGACATGGTCCGCGCCGCCCGACCCGAGCAGTCCCGCCGCCCGACGGGCTGACCGGTGCCGGGCCGGCTCGTCGCACGTCTCGCCGCCGCCGCGCTCCGGCTGCCGGTGACCCGGCCCGGCCCGGTACGGGTCACCCGCCACATCCCGGTACGGGTCCGCGACGGCGTGGTGCTGCGTACCGACCACTACGCGCCGGTCGACGAGAGCGCGCCGACCGTGTTGATCCGCACCCCGTACGGACGGGGTGGGCCGTTGCGGCTGCTCGGCCGGCTGCTCGCCGCGCGCGGCCAGCACGCGGTGATCCAGTCCTGCCGGGGCACCGGCGGCTCGGGTGGGACGTTCGCGCCGCTGGTGCACGAGCGCGACGACGGGGTGGACACCCTGGACTGGCTGCGCCGCCAGCCCTGGTGGTCCGGGGCGCTCGGCATGTTCGGGATCAGCTACCAGGGCTTCGCCCAGTGGGCGCTGGCCGACGACGCTGGCGACGACCTGCGCGCGATGGTCGCGGTGGTGACCGCCTCGACCACCCGGGACTCCACCTACGCGGGGGAGTCCTTCGCCCTGGACACCGTGCTGACCTGGGCGGAGTTGCTGCACGCGCAGACCGTGCCATGGCTGGCCCGCCAGTGGGAGCTCAAGCGCGGGCAGCCGCACCTGGCCGCCGGGCTGGAGCACCTGCCCCTGGCCGGGGCGGACCGGGTGGCGACCGGGGTCACCATCTCGTTCTTCCAGGAGTGGCTGCGTCACCACACCCCCGACGCCGCGTACTGGCGGACCCGGGTCTTCGCCGACCGGGTGGCCCGGGTGCGGGCGCCGGTGGTCATGGTCACCGGGTGGCACGACATCTTCCTGCCCGCCCAACTCGACGACCACGCCACCCTGCGCGCCGCCGGAGCCCGACCGCGTCTCGTGATCGGCCCGTGGACGCACGGCAGCCCCGGCCTGTTCGTGGCCGCCCTGCGGGAGGGGCTGACCTGGCTCGACGAGCACCTGAGCGCGGGCGGGCCCTCGCACCGTGGCGGATCGGCGCCGGTCCGGCTGTACGTGAGCGGCGCCGACGGCGGCTGGCGTGACCTGCCGGACTGGCCACCACCGGCCGTCGACACGGCCTGGCACCTGCACCCGGGCGGTGAACTGGCGGTACGCCCACCCGCACCCTCGGCGCCGGACGAGTTCCGCTACGACCCGGCCGATCCCACCCCGTCGCTCGGCGGGCCGCTGCTGGTCGCGCAGCGGGCCGGCCCGGTGGACAACCGGCGCGTCGAGGCCCGGCCCGACGTGCTGACCTACACCAGCGCGCCGCTGACCCGGCCGGTCGAGGTGATCGGCCCGGTACGCGCCGAGATCCACGTCCGCAGTGAGCTGTCGTACCTGGACGTCTTCGTTCGACTGTGCGACGTGGACCGACGCGGGCGCTCCTGGAACGTGTGCGACGGGTTGGTCCGGGTCGAGCCCGGGCGGTTCCCGGCCGACCCGTCCGGTGCGCTGCGGGTGCCGGTGCCGCTCTGGCCGACCGCGTACCGGTTCCGGGCCGGGCACCGGCTGCGCGTGCAGGTCTCCGGTGGCGCCCACCCGCGCTGGGCGCGCAACCCGGGCACCGGCGAGCCCCTCGGTACGGCGGTGACGCTGCGTGCCGGCTGGCGGCAGATCCTGCACGATCCCGAGCACCCCTCGGCGCTGCTGTTGCCGATCGTCCACACTGCCCCGGCGTCGCCTCCATTCTGAACAGACCGGCTCTGAGCTGGGCATTCGCCGAAAACGCGGGCTATGGTTGAGTCACGCCCGGCGCCGTGCACCAGTAGGCCGGGCTCGCCCGAAGCCCCGCGCCGTTTACGCGGTGTGACGTCGTGCCCGGCCCCCGCCTATCGGAAAGGGGGACCCCATGACCCGGGCCCCGGCTAACCTGTTGGCCGTCCGAAGCCTGCTCCTCACCCACCTGAACGTCGATCCGAACACCGTCCGCGCGGCCGACCTGGAGCCGGCGGAGGTCGGCATCGTCGGTGATCCGTCCCATCGTGGCGGCTACCACTGCGGATCGGACCGGGTGGTCACGAACGACTACTCGGTGGTGGAGTCGTCCCGGGACCGGACCGGCCTGACCCTCGACGCGGCGGCGCTGGACGTCGGCGGCTTCGAGGTCCGCTCCGGTGGCCGCACGCACACCCTGGCCAGCTTCTCGGCCTGGTGCGTGGGGGAGTGCCAGCGCAACGCGGCTGACACCCGGGACATCCGCGAGATCATCTACAGCCTCGACGGCAAGACCGTGAAGCGGTGGGACCGGCTCGGCAAGCGCAGCACGGGGGACGACTCGCACCGCTGGCACACCCATTTCAGCTTCTTCCGTGACGCCATCAAGGCGGGCCGCGACCAGCGGCCCCTGTTCCGCCGCTACCTCAGCTCCATCGGATTCCTGGAGGACGACATGACCCCCGAAGAGCACAACTGGCTGGCCACCGTCCACAAGAACCTCACCGTCCTCGACGGCCGCAACCCGATCGGGCAGGTCTACCTGCGGCTGGCGGAGGGTCGGGACGACACCGGGGCGCCGGTCACCGGCCACCCGAACCTCAAGAGCCTCGGCGTGCAGCTGACAGCGCTGCAGACGGCGCTCAACGCGTTGTCCGGCCGGGACTTCACCGACGAGCCGGCGATCGTGCAGGGGGTGCTGGCCGGGCTGACGCCGGAGAAGATCGCCGCGGCCATCCCGGCCACCATGGCCAAGCAGGTCGCCGACGAGTTGGCCCGCCGGCTCGTCGCCTGAGGGATGGGGTGGCCCGTCCCCGCCGGGCCACCCCTCTCCCACTCATCCGCAACGACACTTGAGCAATAAGTGTTGCACAAGTGTCGTTGCGGATGTGATGCTGGCGGCATGGAGAACCGCGACGTACGCCAGGTCACCGACTCGCGGGTGCTGGCCGCCATGTCCCACCCGCTGCGCCGACGACTGATGGACGTGCTCAAGGTGCACGGCCCGTCGACCGTCGGCCTGCTCGCCGACCGCACCGACCAGGCGCCCGCCAACGTCAGCCATCACCTCAAGGTGCTCGCCGCCGCCGACCTGGTCACCGAGGCCCCCGAACTCGCCCGGGACCGCCGCGAGCGGTGGTGGCAACTGGTCACGCGGGCGGTGCGCTGGTCCAACACCGACTTCGACGCCGACCCGGCCGCCCGGGCGGTCGCCGACGCCGCCACCTCGCTCAACCTGGACCGGCACGTCGCCCTGGCCCGGGCCTGGCACGCCGCCGACGAGTCGGCGCAGGCCGCCTGGGCCGACGGACCGTTCTCCACCGACCGCTGGCTGCACCTCACTCCCGAGGAACTGGCCGAGCTGAGCCGCGAGATCATCGACCTCCTGGCGCGCTGGGGCGACCGCGCCGTGCCCGACGACGGGGCCGAGCGTCAGCCGGTGTTCGTGTTCGCCTACGGCGTGCCGGCCCGGCCGTGACCGCCGCCACCCGCGCCGATCCGGGTCCGGTCCGGCCGCCCGGTGGGCTGCTGCGGCACCGGGACTTCCGGCTGCTCTGGGCCGGGCAGGCGGTCAGCAGCGTCGGCAGCAACGTCACCACTGTCGCGCTGCCGCTGGTCGCGGTGGCCGTCCTCGACGCCGACACCTTCCAGGTGGCGGTGCTCACCGCCGCCGCGTGGCTGCCCTGGCTGCTGATCGGCCTGCCGGCCGGCGCCTGGGTGGACCGGCTGCCCCGTCGACCGGTGATGGTGGTCTGCGACGTGGTCTGCGCGCTGGCGTTCCTCAGCGTGCCGCTTGTCGCCGTGGTCGGCCTGCTCACCGTCGGGCAGTTGCTCGTGGTGGCGGTCGTCGCCGGCACCGCGCGAGTCTTCTTCGAGACCGCCGACCAGGTGTACCTGCCGGTGTTGCTGCGACCCGAGCAACTGCCCGAGGGCAACGCAAAGCTGCAGGCCACCCAGACCGTGAGCTACGTCGCCGGACCCGGCCTCGCCGGTCTGATCGCCCAGCTCGCCGGTGCCGTCGTGGGGCTGTTGCTGAACGCGTTCACGTTCCTGCTCTCCGCCGTTTTCCTGCTGCGGATCCGCACCGTCGAGCCGCGCCCCGGCAGGCCGGACGCGTCCCGGTCGCTGCGACGGGACATCGTCGAGGGGCTGCGCTTCGTCGTCCGTGACCCGTACCTGCGGGTGCTGACGCTCTTCGGTGCGGCCAGCAACATCGGGCTGACCGGCTACCAGGCCATCCTGGTGGTCTTCCTGGTCCGCGAACTGGGGCTCGCGCCGGGCCTGGTGGGCCTGCTGGTCGCGGTGATGAGCGCAGGCGGAATCGTCGGCGCGCTGGTGGCCACCGTGCTGGGCCGGCGCTACGGCACCGCGCGGGCCCTGCTCATCGGGGCAGCACTCACCGGCCCGCCCGCCCTGCTCATCCCACTCGCCGCGCCCGGCCTCGGGCTGACCTGGCCGGCCCTCGGAGGACTGCTGATCGGCCTCGGTGTGGCCATCGGCAACGTGGTCAAGGCGAGCTTCCGGCAGAGATACACGCCGCACCAGGTGCTCGGCCGGGTGACGGTGAGCATGCAGCTGCTCAACTACGGCACCATCCCGCTGGCAGCCGTGCTGGCCGGCGCCCTCGGCGCGCGTTACGGCGCCGGGACGGCAATCAGCGTGATGACCGCCTGGTTGGCGCTCACCCCGCTGATCCTGCTGATAGGGCCGCTCCGGCGGCGGCGGGACCTGCCCGCCGCCCCGGCGTCTTGAGTGCGCTGCGACGGCGGCCGGAGACCGGCCGCCGTCACCGGCACGGAGCTACATCGGGCGGACGTTGTCCGCCTGCGGGCCCTTCTGCCCCTGGGTCACCTCGAACTCGACCTTCTGGCCCTCGTTGAGCTCCCGGTAGCCGCTCGTCGCGATGGCGGAGTAGTGGACGAACACGTCCGGCCCTCCACCGTCCTGCTCGATGAAGCCGAAGCCCTTTTCCGAGTTGAACCACTTAACCGTGCCGGTTGCCATGCATCTCTCCCTGTTCAAAGCGGCTGAACACCGACCTGTGGCCGATGATCGCCCGTACCTGTTCGACAGTAACGGGCGAAACCCCGTTCTGCCGGCCGAAGTGCCGTAGGTGTTTGTGCGATCTCGGGTGAACTCTGCGCGGCGGCACGTGAAACCCGCCCCGGTGACCCTCCGCTGGGGCATGCTTGCGCCGATGAGAGGTGCCACAGCCACCGCGCTGTCCGAGCTGGAGCGCGAGATCGACGCGCCCGGCGACGGCATGGACCGGCTGCGCCTGGTGCCCACCCCGTTCGTCCCGGAGGTACGCCTGTACCTGGCCGAGGACGCGATTGTCTGGTGGGCCCGGATGGAGGCGGCTGCCGGTCACCCCCTGCCCCCGCCCTACTGGGCCTCCGCCTGGCCCGGCGGCCAGGCCCTCGCCCGCCACCTGCTGGACCATCCCGAACTCGCCGCCGGCCGGCGGGTCCTCGACCTCGCCGCCGGCTCGGGGCTGGTGGCCATCGCCGCCGCGCTCGCCGGCGCGGCCCGGGTCGTCGCCAACGACATCGACCCGTACGCCGTCGCGGCCGTCACCGTCAACGCCCGCGCCAACCGGGTCGCCGTGGACGCCAGCGGCGACGACCTGCTCGACGGCGCCGACACCGAGGCGGACCTGGTGGTCGCCGGAGACGTCTTCTACAGCGGCGCCATGTCCGACCGGGTGCTGCCGTTCCTGCAACGGGTCGCCGCCGCCGGCGCCGACGTGCTCGTCGGCGACCCCGGGCGGGGGCACCTGCCGGCGGACCAGCTGACAGTGCTGGCCGACTACCCGGTCCCCACCACCGAACCGTCGGTGGACTCGTCGCTGCGCCACGTACAGGTGCTGCGACCCGCCTGACACCGTCTCAGGGTGACCCCTAGGCCGATACCAGGGCTCGGTGGGGTCGCTACCGGATGTCCACGATGGCCCGGCGGCCATAGCGTACGGCGTATGACGCAATGGCTGGCTCAGGTCGGAGAACTGCCCATCGGTGTGCTGATGGGTGCGCTCGGGCTGGTCATGGTCTTCGACGCCATCCCGCTGCTGGGCGTCCTCGTCCCCGGTGACGTGGCGATCCTGGCCGCGGTCGGGGTGGGCCGACCGGCCACCGGCCTGGCGACCTTCGCGGCGGTCCTGGCCGGCTGCCTGGTCGGCTGGTCGCTGAGCTTCCTGGTCGGCCGCCGGTACGCCGAACGCCTCCGCCACAGCCGGATCGGCAACTGGATCGGCGAGGCCCGCTGGAGTGCGGCGGAGGGCATCCTGCACCGCGGCGGCGGCCGGATGATGATGGTCGCGCCGTTCCTGCCGGTGTTCAACGCGCTGCTGCCCCTGGCCGCGGGCGGGCTACGGATGTCGTACCGGCGGTTCCTCGGCTGCGCGGCCCTCGGCGGCGCGGCCTGGGCCGGTCTCTACCTGGCGCTGGGCACCGTTTCCCGGTCGTTTGCCGAGCTGCTCCCGGGGGCGCCCAGCCCGCTGCTGGTCACCATGGCGGTCGGGCTGGTGCTGGCCACCGCCGTGCTGCTGGGCGCGCGGCGGCGGTTGCGCGCGGTCTGAGCCGCCTCGCCCGCCCGTCGTGGTGGGGGGTTACCAGCCTCGGGCGCGCCACTGGGGGAGGGCCGGGCGTTCTGCTCCCAGGGTGCTGTCCTTGCCGTGGCCCGGGTAGAACCAGGTCTCGTCCGGAAGCCGGTCGAACAACTTGTGCTCGACGTCATCGATCAGCGCGGCGAATCGCTGCTGGTCCTTGTCGGTGTTGCCGACGCCGCCCGGGAAGAGGCTGTCCCCGGTCCAGAGGTGCGGGGTGCCGTTCGGGTCGCGGTAGAGCAGGGCGATCGAGCCGGGCGTGTGCCCCTTGATGTGGATGACCTCCAGGGCGCGGTCACCGACCGACACGGTGTCGCCGTCGGCGAGGTGCTCCGCCTCGATCGGCAGCCCGGCGGCGTCGTCGGCGTGCACCAGAGCCCGCGCGCCGGTCTTGGCCACCACCTCCTCCAGCGCCACCCAGTGGTCCATGTGCTGGTGGGTGGTCACCACGGCGGTCAGCCCGCCGTCGCCGATCAGCTCCAGCAGCCGCGGCGCCTCGTTGGCGGCGTCGATGAGCACCTGGTCGCCCGTGCTGGTGCAGCGCAGCAGGTAGGCGTTGTTGTCCATCGGACCCACCGACAGCTTGCTGATGGTGAGCCCGTCCAGTTCCCGTACCGCTGGCGCGCCGCCCGAGGTGACGTCTCCGGTGTATGTCATGTGGTGTCTATATCCATTCCGGTGGAGTGGGCAGGGGGCCGTCCGGGGTGACGGCGAGCGCATGGCCGCCGTCCCGGCCGATCAGCCAGGCGGCCAGGTCGGGGGCGGGACCGGTGACGGTCGGTGCGCCGGCGCGGTCCCCGATGACCACCTCGTGGTGGCTGCCGTCGACGCGCAGCACCATCGACGGCGGTGCCGGCCCGTCGCCGTGATGGGTGGCCGCCTCGCGCAGCAGCCGGTGGGCGAACGTCTCCGACCAGTCGCCGGGCCGGTAGCTGGCGGCCAGGTCCAGGTGGTGCACCTCGATCTCGCGCAGGCGACCCCAGACGAGCAGGACGGCGGGCCACGGCCCTCGGCGCGCCTGCACCGTCGCCCCCCACGCCTCGGCCGGCATCGCCTCGACCGCCTCGGTGAACAGGTCCGCGGTGCGCCGCAGGTCGTCCAGGTGCTCGGCGGCCGGCCGGCCCGCTCCAGCCTCGATGTCCGCCGTCCGGGCCGCCAGCGAGGCGTACATCGGCAGCGGCTCACCGGTGCGGGCCGCGGTGAGCAGGTTGACGAAACCGTCCGCGTTGCGGGCCAGGTGGGCCAGAACGTGACCGCGCGACCAGCCCGGCAGCAGCGACGCCGCGGCCAGGTCGGCGGCGTCGAAGGAGGCGGCGGTACGCAGCAGCCGGCTGGTGGCCGCGTCCACCTCGCCCATCAGCAGCAGCGGGTCCGTGGTCACGCGTCGACCCTAGCGGTCCGCTGACGCGCCGTCGTCGGGGAAATCGCTTTCGGCGCGTCGGCCCGCGCCCTACCGTCGGCGCCATACGCGGCACCGGGGCGTCGGATGGAGGTGGTGTTCATGCCGGACGTGGCACGCGTGTTCCGCCATCACCAGCTTCGACACCGATGAGGATGCCATGACGATCGATCTGACCGCCCTCGGCTGGGACGCCGACCGCGCGGCCTACGCCGCCCGGCGTGGCGAGCACCACCCGGGCCGGGTGGCCCGGGTGGACCGGGGAGTCTGCACGGTGCTCACCGCCGCCGGCCCGGTCCGGGCCAGCCTCGGCCCGGCGGTGCTCACCGCCGCCGCCCAGGATCCCTCCGCGCTGCCCTGCGCCGGCGACTGGGTGCTGCTCACGCACTGGCCGGACCGCCGGACCACCGTGGCGACCGTGCTGCCCCGGCGGGCCGCGCTGATCCGCCGTACCGCGGGCAAGGACGCCAGCGGCCAGGTGCTGGCCGCCAACCTCGACGCCGCCGCGGTGGTCGAGCCGGTGCACCCGGAGCCGGACGTCGGCCGCATCGAGCGGCTGCTCTCGCTGGCCCACGAGTCCGGCGCGCGGCCGCTCGTGGTGCTGACCAAGGCCGACCTCGCGGCCGACCCCGCCGCGCTGGCCCGCCAGATCGCCGAGGTGGCGCCCGGGGTGCCGGTGCTGCCGGTCAGCGCGGAGCGTGGCGTCGGGCTGGACCCGCTGCGCGCCGAGGTCGCGCCGGGTCGCACGCTGGGCCTGCTCGGGCCGTCCGGCGCCGGCAAGTCGAGCCTGGTCAACGCCCTCGCCGGGGCCGTGATGATGCCGACACAGGCGATCCGTCGGGTCGACGGCAAGGGTCGGCACACCACCACCTGGCGGGCCCTGGTGCCGATCCCGGGCGGCGGCGCGGTGATCGACACGCCCGGCGTGCGGGCGGTCGGCCTGCTCGACGGCGCCGCCGGGTTGGACCGGGCGTTCGCCGACATCGCCGGGCTGGCCGAGGGCTGCCGGTACGCCGACTGCGGGCACGACGGCGAGCCCGCCTGCGCGGTCCGCGACGCGCTGCGCACCGGGGAGTTGTCCCCCCGGCGGTGGGAGAGTTGGCGGCGACTGCAGGGGGAGGTGGCCCACGAGAGCCGGCGGCGGGAGGCGCGGCTGGCCGCCGAGCGGCGCGGTGGCTGGCGCGGGGCCCGGCGCAGGGCAGCCCGGCCGCCGTCGCCCGGGGGCTACTGACCGGCACGATCGTCGGGCGGCTGGTCGATGCGCCGACCGGCTGGTCGGCGCGGCCGACCGGGCTGAGCTGGGGGAATGTGCGGGCGAGGGAAACTGTCGTACCTCGGGGCTAGAGTTGCCGAGGCGTGTTTTCCGCGCCCGCACGACCGCTCAGAACCACCGCTCCGAACCACCGCTCCGAACCATCGCAGAGCGGGACAGATCCCTCCGCTTCACCTTCACCCGGGAGTACACGTACCGTGGCCGACCGACTCATCATCCGTGGCGCGCGCGAGCACAACCTGCGTGACGTCAGTCTCGACCTGCCCCGGGACGCACTGATCGTGTTCACCGGGCTGTCCGGGTCGGGCAAGTCGAGCCTGGCCTTCGACACGATCTTCGCCGAGGGCCAGCGGCGCTACGTGGAGTCGCTCTCGTCGTACGCCCGGCAGTTCCTCGGCCAGATGGACAAGCCCGACGTCGACTTCATCGAGGGGCTGAGCCCGGCCGTCTCGATCGACCAGAAGTCCACCTCGCGCAACCCACGCTCGACCGTCGGCACCATCACCGAGGTCTACGACTACCTGCGCCTTCTCTTCGCCCGCATCGGCGAGCCACACTGCCCGGTCTGCGGTGAGCGGATCTCCCGGCAGAGCCCGCAGCAGATCGTCGACCGGGTCCTCGCGATGGCCGAGGGCACCAAGTTCATGGTGCTCGCCCCGGTCATCCGCGGCCGCAAGGGCGAGTACGTCGACCTCTTCGCCGAACTGCAGGCCAAGGGCTACGCCCGGGCCCGGGTCGACGGCGTGGTGCACCCGCTGACCGAGCCACCGAAGCTCAAGAAGCAGGAGAAGCACACCATCGAGGTGGTGATCGACCGGCTCACCGTCAAGCCGAGCGCCAAGCAGCGGCTGACCGACTCGGTCGAGGCCGCCCTGGGCCTGTCCAGCGGCCTGGTGCTGCTCGACTTCGTCGACCTTCCGGAGGACGACCCGGACCGGGAGCGCCGCTACTCCGAGCACCTGGCCTGCCCCAACGACCACCCGCTCGCCATCGAGGATCTGGAGCCCCGGGTCTTCTCCTTCAACGCGCCGTACGGCGCCTGCCCGGAGTGCACCGGTCTGGGCACCAAGAAGGAGGTCGACCCGGAGCTGCTGGTGCCCGACCCGGAGCGCAGCCTGCGCGAGGGTGCCATCCAGCCGTGGTCCACCGGGCACAACCTCGAATACTTCCTGCGGCTGCTGGAGGCGCTCGGCGAGGCCCAGCACTTCGACGTCGACACCCCGTGGCGGGCGTTGCCGGCCCGCGCGCAGAAGACGATCCTGCACGGCTCCGACGACCAGGTGCACGTGCGCTACCGCAACAAGTACGGCCGTGAGCGCTCCTACTACACCGGCTTCGAGGGCGTGGTGCAGTGGATCGAGCGCCGGCACTCCGACACCGAGTCCGAGTGGTCCCGCGACAAGTACGAGGGCTACATGCGCGACGTGCCGTGCGCGGCCTGCGGTGGAGCCCGGCTCAAGCCCGAGGTGCTCGCGGTCACCCTGGCCGGCAAGAGCATCGCCGAGGTCTGCAACCTCTCCGTCGGGGACTGCGCCGACCTGCTCGCCGGCATCGAGCTGACCGACCGGCAGAAGATGATCGCCGAGCGGGTCCTCAAGGAGATCAACGCCCGGCTGCGGTTCCTGCTCGACGTCGGCCTGGACTACCTCTCCCTGGACCGGCCGGCCGGCACCCTGTCCGGTGGTGAGGCGCAGCGCATCCGGCTCGCCACCCAGATCGGCTCCGGCCTGGTGGGCGTGCTCTACGTGCTCGACGAGCCGTCGATCGGGCTGCACCAGCGCGACAACCACCGGCTGATCGAAACCCTGATCCGGCTGCGGGGGCTGGGCAACACGCTGATCGTGGTGGAGCACGACGAGGACACGATCCGCACCGCCGACTGGATCGTCGACATCGGGCCCGGGGCCGGCGAGCACGGCGGCAAGATCGTGCACAGCGGTTCGGTGCCTGCGCTGCTGAAGAACAAGGAGTCGATCACCGGGGCGTACCTGTCCCGGCGACGGTCGATCCCGACGCCGACCGGCCGCCGCGCGCAGGACCCGGGCCGCGAGTTGGTGGTGCACGGCGCGCGGGAGCACAACCTGCGCAACCTGACCGTCGGGTTCCCGCTCGGCCAGTTGATCGCCGTCACCGGCGTCAGCGGCTCGGGCAAGTCGACGCTGGTCAACGACATCCTGTACGCGGTCCTGGCCAACCAGATCAACGGCGCCCGGCTGGTGCCCGGCCGGCACACCCGGGTCTCCGGTCTGGAGCACGTGGACAAGGTCGTCGGCGTGGACCAGTCGCCGATCGGCCGGACGCCGCGCTCCAACCCGGCCACCTACACCGGGGTCTGGGACCACGTCCGCAAGCTCTTCGCCGAGACCACCGAGGCCAAGGTCCGGGGGTACGGGCCGGGCCGGTTCTCGTTCAACGTCAAGGGCGGCCGCTGCGAGGCCTGCTCCGGTGACGGCACCATCAAGATCGAGATGAACTTCCTGCCCGACGTGTACGTCCCCTGCGAGGTCTGCAAGGGCGCCCGGTACAACCGGGAGACCCTCGAGGTGCACTACAAGGGCAAGACCGTCTCGGACGTGCTGGAGATGCCGATCGAGGAGGCCGCCGAGTTCTTCTCCGCCATCCCGGCCATCCACCGGCACCTCAAGACGCTTGTCGACGTCGGCCTGGGCTACGTCCGCCTCGGCCAGCCCGCGCCGACGCTGTCCGGCGGTGAGGCGCAGCGGGTCAAGCTCGCCTCCGAGCTGCAGAAGCGCTCCACCGGTCGGACGGTCTACGTGCTCGACGAGCCGACCACCGGCCTGCACTTCGAGGACATCCGCAAGCTGCTGATGGTGTTGGAGGGGCTCGTCGACAAGGGCAACACGGTGATCACCATCGAGCACAACCTCGACGTGATCAAGACGGCCGACTGGCTGATCGACATGGGCCCGGAGGGTGGGCACCGAGGTGGCACGGTGCTCGCCACCGGCACCCCGGAAGAGGTCGCCGAGGTGCCCGAGAGCCACACCGGTCAGTTCCTGCGCGGGGTCCTCAAGCTCGACGGCGAGGCCAAGGGCGCGGCGGCCGCCTCCACCCGCGCCGCCAAGGCCAACGGCGTCACCAAGGCGCGGGCCAGCCGCAAGGTGGCAGCCGGCGCACGCTGACCCCGACAGCCGGGGCGGGTCCGAACCCTTTCGTGTACGCCGAGTGGGCGTGGGCGAGCCGGTTCGGCCCGCCCCGTCTCATTTCCTGGTCGGCCAGATGCCGGGGTGAACCGTCCGGCACAGTTGCCCGTGTGGAGAAGTGTGGCCGGCTTTGGACCGGCCCAGCGGGCTACAGAGAGGCGAGGCATGAGTGACGATCAGGCGCTGACCGGTCCGGGTATGCAGACCCGTCGGGCTCTGCTCACCGGTGTCGGAGCGGCCGGCGCGGCCGTCGTCCTGGCTGCCTGCGGCAGCGACGACACCGGTGACGGCGCCGCCGCCCCGACCAGCGGTGGCCCGCCGGTGCCCAGCACCGGTGACGCTGGCGGCGGCAATCGGCAGGACGCCCAGTCGCTGGCCACCACGGCCGACATCCCGGTCGGTGGCGGCAAGATCCTCGCCGCCGAGGGCGTGGTGATCACCCAGCCGACCGCCGGGCAGTTCAAGGGCTTCAGCCCGATCTGTACGCACCAGACCTGCCCGGTGTCGAACATCGACGGCGGCACCATCAACTGCACCTGCCACGGCAGCAGGTTCTCGATCGAGGACGGCTCGGTGAAGGCCGGCCCGGCCACCAAGCCGCTGCCCTCCAAGGAGATCAAGGTCACCGGGGACCAGATCTCGCTGGCCTGAGCGCTGGGCCTCGCCCCGTTGGCGCGTATCCGATGATGGGGGTTGGCGCCGCAGGTTGATCGACTCGCGTCCGGGACGTCGGGGTGTCGGCCGACACCCCGACGTGACCCAAAAACGCCTTGAAAGATGCCACGACCTGGGGGGTCGCGGGGGCGGGGAAGCCGAGGGGGGGGGGCTATCTGAACGTGGAG